>NZ_VWSF01000002.1:266853-317944 GCF_008629685.1 Adhaeribacter rhizoryzae
ACTAATAATGCCCATGCAAATAAAGCTTTGGAGCATGGTCGAAATAACGTTCTTGGCATTCACCATCCCGCCGTAGAACAAAGCCAGGCCGGGCGTCATGAGTAATACCAGGGCAGAGGCAGCCAACATCCAGGCTACATCGCCCGCAATAATGCCTTCGGTAGAAATTGTGCCAGGTATACCTGAAAATACCACTCCAAGGATGCTAACCAGGAGCAGCGTTGTGAAAGGGACGATAGATAGTTTTTCTTTCATGCTTTTGTTTTTTTGGTTGTTTATTAATGTAAATTTTATCAAATATATATTAATGTGTTTAAAAATGCCTAAAAAAATATGCCATATCAGAAAAATTTATGAATTTTCAAGAGATATGCCTTAATATTTAAAGGGTAAATTAAAATTAAAATGATTTTAAGGTAAATAGTGTAAAATTTTTAAAGGAAGATATTAAAGTTGTTTAAGTGTTAGGGAAGATATGGTTGAAATTGGAGGTGTGTTTTTGAAAATATTGGCAAATAATTAAAATATGGCTCTTAAAATGTATAAGTATTCTAAAATATTGGGCAAAGTTTATCAGTTTGAGTTTTTATTTATTATATATATGAGTAGTATCGGGAGGAAATACCTGAAAAGCGTAAGTTGTAATCGTTATGCATAAAACCCATACATGATGCGGATATATGCCGGCTTAACTTTATATTTAGGAGAATAGCCTAATCTGATTTAGTTTCTTCGCGGCATGTTTTACGCTTTTCTCAAGATCATCTTTAAAATAGCCCTGCGTATTTTCTTTCGCCGGATAGTAGTTAGTAATAAAAGTCTTATTCCGGTTAATGGGCCTTTGCTCATTGCTGCCAACCACCCCAATACTTTTATGGACCCAATTGCCATTGCGGCAGTTATTAAACCAGAAGTTAATTTTTTAGCTAAAAGCACCTTGTTTAGTACGCCGTTTTATAAATGGCTGCTTCAGCGCATGAACCTGATTCCTGTTTACCGGCGGGAAGATGGAGTGGCATCATCTGGCAATAACAACCAGACTTTTGAACAATGTTTCCGGTTTTTAAACCAGCGGGGTACGCTCTTAATTTTTCCGGAAGGCAATAGTTACAACGAACGGTGCTTGCGGCCCTTAAAAACCGGAACTGCCCGCATAGCTTTGGGTACACTGGCGCAGGAACCCAACGGCAGCGAAGTGCTGCTGTTACCAGTTGGGCTTAACTACTCCGAACCTACGCGGTTCAGAAGCGATTTATTTATTAATATAGGAGAACCCATTCGGGTAGCTGCTTATGCCCAGGCTTACCAGCAAGATCCAATAAATACAGTGCAGCAGCTAACAGATTATTTGCGCCATCAACTCGAAGATTTATTGGTAACCGTAGATTCGCCGGAAGAAGATGAGCTGGTAGCCCGCATTAGCGCTATTTATAATACCAATTTAGCTGCCGAATTTAATTTAAGCCAGGAGCAGGAAGACCAGTTTGTGTTAACCAAAGCCATTGCCGAGAGTATCCGTTATTTTAACCAGCATGAGCCGGAGCGTGTCAGAAATATTAGCAAAAAAATTCACCAGTATGCTCTTAGTTTAAAAAAGCTGGGCCTGCAGGATATATTTCTGAATAATACGCTGGAAAATACGGGCCTTCGCCGGAAAAGTGTGCCGGCTATGCTGTTTTTGTTGTTAGGGTTGCCGGTTTTCTGCTGGGGTTTGCTTACCAACTACATACCTTATTATATACCCGATAAAATGGCCACAGTTATTACCAGGGAAGAAGAGTTTCGGGCACCCATTATGATGACGACTGGCATTTTTACCTTCCCTATTTATTATGCTTTATTAATATGGGCTTTTTATAGCTGGCACAATAATATAGGCGCTTGTTTACTTTTTGCGGTGTCGCTGCCCATAAGCGGGTTGCTTTCTTTGCATTACAGTTACCGCTTGCGGCTAACGCGTAGTTATCTCAAATTTGTAGCGCTATTTTATCGCCGGAGTAGTTTAGTAAATAATATCCGTCGGCAACGGCAAGAGATTATACAAAAATTAGAAGAAGCCAAAGCCATTTACTTGCAGCACTTAACTAAAATTACCAGCAATTCTTAAAGGTATCGTAAAAGTTTACGCTTTCTGAACTCCTAACATAATGAATTTTACGGTTTTGCTTTTAATTTAAATAAAATAGGTTTAGTATTGAAACTTTAAAATAAAACACCCGATCTGTTTTATTAATTATAATTAAATAGTAATTCCTAATAATTAGAAAAATGAGTGAAGTGACCACCAAATTCCGGCCCGGGGTATTATTCGGGGACGAAGTAACAGAACTATTTAACTACGCGAACGAGAATAATTTTGCCCTGCCGGCTGTAAACGTAATCGGTACTAACTCGGTAAATGCCGTTCTGGAAACTGCCAGAGCTGTAAATTCACCAGTAATTATTCAGTTTTCGCACGGCGGTGCTCAGTTTTTTGCCGGTAAAGGTTTAGCTAACGACCAGCAGAAAGCCGCTATTGCCGGTGCTATCTCGGGCGCCCAGCACGTACATTTAATGGCCGAAGCCTACGGTGTACCGGTAATTTTGCACACCGACCACGCTGCTAAAAAATTATTGCCCTGGATAGATGGTTTGCTGGATGCCGGCGAAAAATATTTTGCCGAGCACGGAAAACCGTTGTTCAGCTCGCACATGCTGGATTTATCGGAAGAGCCGCTGAACGAGAACGTAGAAACTTGCGCCCGGTACCTGGAGCGGATGGATAAACTAGGCATGACCGTAGAAATTGAACTGGGTGTAACCGGTGGTGAAGAAGATGGCGTAGATAACTCAGATGTAGACAGCGCGCATTTATATACCCAACCCGAAGAAGTAGCTTATGCCTACGAAGTGTTAAGCAAAATTAGCAAGCGCTTTACCATTGCGGCGGCTTTTGGCAACGTGCACGGCGTTTATAAACCAGGTAACGTAGAGCTGCGTCCCGAAATTCTGAAAAATTCGCAGGAATATATTCAGGAGAAATTTGGCACCAATCCTAACTCCGTAAACTTTGTATTCCACGGTGGTTCTGGTTCTGAAAAACACAAAATTACCGAAGCCATTGAATACGGCGCCGTTAAAATGAATATTGATACCGACATGCAGTGGGCTTTCTGGGAAGGTATTAAAAATTACTACGAAGCCAAAAAAGACTTTTTGCAAGACCAGATTGGTAACCCCGAAGGCGAAGATTCTCCTAATAAAAAATATTACGACCCACGGGTTTGGCTGCGCGAAGGCGAAAAAGTATTTATTGCGCGGTTAAAAGAAGCTTTTACCGATTTAAATGCCAATAACCGCAACGCTTAATAATATAATTTTCAGGGACAAAAAAGGTGGAGCTGCAACTCCACCTTTTTTATTTATTGCGGTTTTATTTATTCCGGATTTATGAGCGCATCAGGTTCAGCTGACTCCGGAATAATGCCTTGAATATTTATTTGTTCAAAATCTTTGCTTACCAGTATTTCGGGTAATTTATTTTCCCGCTGTTCTGTTTCTGCTGCAGATTCCGGATTTGGTTCTGGGGTTATCAGTACGCCATCTACTTCAACGGTTTTAAGCACGAAAGGTAAACCATGTAACACAATATTGTATGTAGTGTAGATAGGCGCATAACTTCCTTTTACTTCCTGCGAAATAGATAAACCTGTATTGCTGCCAGTTACCAGAAATATTTTCTCGGAGCAAATACCTTTTTCGTAATCATAGCCATCGCCGGCATCTTCGTATAAAACACTGGACACACTACCCTGAACAAAATAAACGTGTAAGGTAAGTTGGGTAATTTCTATTTCGCCTACGTATTGCATTACCGGGTAAAACGGCAGTACAGCACCGGCCCGCACGTAAAGCGGAATGCGATCGAGTTTTGCGTTGGCCCAAACTTCTTTTCCGCCCACCACTTCGGCATCGTCCCAGTAATAATACCACGTGCCACTGGGTACGTACAGCCAGCGGCCATCTACTTCGGGTTGGGTTATCGGGCAAATCAGTAAATTATCGCCTAAGCCAAATTCAGCCATGCGGTGATATGATTCGGTATCGTCCTGGTTTAAGAAAGGCAGGGGCCGTAACATGGGCGTGCCATACGTAATGTGTTGCCAGAAAGCAGTATAAATATAGGGCAGCAACTGGTAACGCAGTTCTATAAATTTTTTGGCCAGTTGGGTATATTCCTCGCCAAAAGACCAGGGTTCCTGATCGCCGTGGTCGCCGGAAGAGTGGGTGCGGCAAAAAGGGTGAAAAATGCCTAATTGTAGCCAGCGGATGTAGAGTTCGCCGGTTGGAGTTTCGATAAATCCGCCAATATCGGAGCCAACAAACGACATTCCCGAAATACTGAGGCGTTGGCACTGAATATTAGCCATCCAAAGATGATCCCAGGAAGCTACGTTATCGCCGGTCCAGGTAGCCGAAAAGCGTTGCGTACCCGAGAAAGCCGAACGAGTAATTACCAGTGGCCGGTTAGGGTAACAGAATTTTTTAACACCCTGGTAAGTGGCGCGGGCCATTTGCATACCGTAAATATTATGAGCTTTGCGGTGGCTGCAAGGTTGGCCGTCGTAGTTAAACCGTACATCGTCGGGGAAAGTGCCTTGCTCAAATACCGCTGGTTCGTTCATATCGTTCCACACGCCTCTAACACCGTCAACGGTAATCAGTTCTTTAAACAAATTGGCCCACCAGTCGCGCACCTCGGGGTGGGTATAATCCGGGAAATGGCATAAGCCGGGCCATACCGAACCCTTCATAAATGGGCCGTCGCTGCGTCGACAAAAATAATCCTGCGCACATCCTTCCTGGTATATCCAATAGTTTTTATCTATTTTAATGCCTGGGTCAATAATTATTACTGTTTTAAAACCATCGGCCGCCAATTCACGAATCATGCGTTGCGGGTCCGGGAAATATTCTTTGTTCCAGGTAAAACACCGGAAACCATCCATGTAGTCAATATCGAGGTAAAGGGCATCGCAGGGAATTTGGCGTTCCCGGAAACCGCTGGCAATGGCTTTAAAAGTTTGTTCTGGGTAATAGCTCCACTTGCATTGCTGGTAGCCTAAAGCCCAAAGCGGCGGCATTTCGGGGCGACCGGTTAAAAAAGCGTATTGTTCTGATACTTCTATTAAGCTTGGCCCGTAAATAAAATAATAATTCATTTCTTCGCCGTGGGCCCAAAAACTGGTTACATTAGAACGCTCGTGGGCAAAATCAAAATACGTCCGGAAGGTGTTGTCAAAGAATATTCCGTAAGCAATTTTCTGGTGCAGGCCAATATAAAAAGGCACATTTTTGTACAGCGGGTCGGAGTTGCGGCTATAACCATAGGTATCGCTACTCCAGTTTTGCAGCCGGCGTCCCCGTAAATTCATATTACAAGATTTATCGCCTAAGCCGTAATAATGCTCGCCACTCTGCACCCACTTGCTCATTTTTACAATATTATTGCCGGTATGCAGGTCGTACTCCCAATGGTAACCTTTTTCATCGTCCATAATGGTATTGCCGGCTTTGTCTAATATCCGGATATGCATGCCTTCTTTCTGAATAAGGCACACCACCTGGTCGGTGGAAAGTTGGAAAAAATCGGGGTGGGCAATAAACTCCAGCAAAGGCAGTTCGGGCGTAAAATCAGGATCGCGGGCATAAGAAAAATCCGGTGGAAAATTGCCATCAGCAGCGTACCGGAAACGGATTATCTTAGGGTTTAATACCTGTACAAACAAAATAACATCGGTATTGGTATAGAAATGAAACTTATTTTCTTCTTGCTGGTAATCTATAATTTTACCTGGGAATAGATTTTCTTTTCTGTTCACCAGGTCATTCAGCATGTAATTAGTTTCTTGTATCGGATCTCGCATAATTAGCTGGTACTGTTGAAAAAAATCTTAATAAAAACCAAAACTGAATAAATATTCAGGTGTTTTGCCTATATCAAAAGAAAATATTTAGCTAAATACGTAAATATTTAAAATTTTTTTATTGTTGTATCAATTTTATCACTAAATTTGAAAAACAAAATAGTATACGGGTAATTAACTAAAAAGCTTAATTCTTTTTGAATCAGCTTTTAAAATTAATACTTGTACAGTAGTTTTGATACGGCAATAAAAGCGCAAAATAAAAGAAAATAATAACCCCTCACCCAAGGTAATATTATTTTTGTCTAATATACAAGAATATTAATATTTTAAATTCGTCCGGAAAGCAGAATCTATTTAAATAAATTATATGAAAAAGTTAGATGTACTACTATTAGGTTGGGAATTTCCGCCTTTGGTGGCCGGCGACTCGGGTGTTGCTTGTTATGAACTGGCTAAGGAATTAGCCGCACAAGTTAATTTATCGCTTATTTTGCCAAAAGCGGATCCGCAATACGTTTTAAGCAACGTAGAACTAACCGGATTAAACAATATTAACCTGCAGGAAACCCCGGTTGCTGTTTCTAAACCAGATTACCAGGTATTTGGGCATCAGGCGGTGCCGCAGCCCGAAATAAAGCCGTACGGCGCGCCAACCTATACCGGGCAGGAAGAACTTGTTACGCCGGCTTACGAACAACCAGGTGAAGCGGAAGCGGTAGGAGAATTAGCCGGTGAACGCACGGATGCTGTGCCAACCGAACCAGTTGAAACGTTGAATATTTTCGGGCAGACTGATTTTACGCAGTTAGATTATAATACACAGGTAATTCATTTTGCCCGTTATGCCACCCGTTTGGCATCGCAAAAACATTACGATGTTATTTATGCTTACGACTGGATGACTTACCTGGCCGGGATAGAACTGAAACTGGTGAGCGGTAAATTATTGGTAGTACACGTACAATCGCTTTGCGAAGAGCGGGGTGGCCCCGATAGCAAAGGCTGGGCTTACGAAATAGAGAAACAAGCTCTGGAAAAAGCCGATTTAATTATTGCCCAATCCGAAAGCCTGGTAAACGCTATTGAAACCCGTTACGATATTCCGGCTTCAAAAATCCGGAGTTTGTACCGCTTAGATGAACCGTTTACGGCCGAAGAAAAAGAAGAAGAAGAGACAGTGGTAACGGCAACTAACGAACCTACTATTGCTGAACCAACTGCCCAAACCGCTGCTACGCCGGAATTAGCTGTGGCTGAAACAGAATCAGAACCATTAGATTGGCAGCAAGCCGCTGAAAACATGGTAACTGTGTTTCAGAAGTTATTACAAAAGCCGCAATTAACCGACAAATAAATTTTATATTCCTACTGATAATTAACACCAAAGATTTAAAAAGAGCCTGCACAGGCTCTTTTTCTTTTTCTGGCTTTACCAATTAATTTAAGCTTAACAACTTAGCAGTTTTTAAGAAGTTTTTTGAAGCCATTACCCATATTTAAAAAGTTTCGGAAAATGGATATTACGCAAGGGCTGAGTTAATATTTTTATTTGCTATTTATTTAGCTAAACTTATTTCGGCAGGTTCGTATTAAGATTGCCCAACAAGGTTTTAAAAAAGAATAGCGGCAATATTGTAAATTTGCCCAAATATTAAATTAAGAACATTGCTACAAGCTACCAACATACACAAAGCCTACGGATCGTTGCAAGTATTAAAAGGCATCGATCTTACCATTCAGCAAGGAGAAGTTGTTTCTATTGTGGGGGCTTCCGGAGCCGGGAAAAGCACGTTGTTGCATATTTTAGGTACTTTAGACAATGCTGACCAAGGAGAGGTGCGCTTTAGCGGACAGCTTGTAAATGCTTTTAATGGCAATCAACTGGCCCGTTTCCGGAACCAGCATATTGGTTTTATATTTCAGTTTCATAATTTATTGCCCGAGTTTACCGCTTTGGAAAACGTATGTTTGCCGGGTTTTTTAGCGAATAACCCCGAAGATGAGGTTAAAAAACGGGCAGCCGATTTGCTTAAAATGCTGAACCTGGGCCATCGCCTCGACCACAAACCTTCCGAAATGTCGGGCGGCGAGCAACAACGTACGGCCGTGGCCCGCGCTTTAATTAACTCCCCCGAAATAATATTTGCCGATGAGCCCAGCGGCAACCTCGATTCGGCTAACGCCCAGGAATTACACGAAATATTTTTCCGCCTCCGCCAACAGCTAAACCAAACTTTTGTAATTATTACCCACAACGAGCAGCTCGCTAATATGGCCGACCGCAAGCTGGTAATGAAGGACGGAATTATTCTTAGTTAAAAGTTAATTTGCCTATATACTTTATATAAGGCTACGATGCCCACTCGTGTCATTCAGGAGGAAACTATTTGGCTGCCTGCTACATAGTTTCCTCCTAAATGACACGAGTGGGTTACTTAGGCTTTAATCTCACCTTATTGAGTGCTCACCGCAAGTAGTTTCCACTTAGGGCAATATAATTTTGAGGGAAAGCCCCAAGGCCAGGAGCAAATATTCTAAATATCTAAAACCTGAACATAATATAATGTATCGGTTATTATAACTAACCGCTCCTCTTTATCATTTTATCTGTTGTCTTATTTTATTCTGTTTCGTATAAATATATAAGAAACAGCTTAAAACTAAATATTTTAGCAATTCGAAATTTATTAAGTAAACAAAGAGAAATTATTTTTATAAGAATAGAATATAATAGATAAGTTGTTGATTATCAGTGTGAATAATTTATAAAAAAGTACTCTTATTTTGCACTTATATTTAGTATATTACGTTTAAATACTATATAAGATAAAAAGAGATGAATCAGGAAAATATGGATAACAAATTGGTTAAGAAGAACAAAATCGAGAGCTACGATATTGCGAAGTCTGACGAGACCATGCACCTGGCAATAGATCTGGCTAAGTTCATTAAAGAGAACAAACTGTATCAGAATATACAGGGCAAAGAGTATGTAAACGTAGAAGGCTGGCAATACGCAGGTTCTCGTTTGGGTATTCTGCCGGTAGTTGAGCACGTGATAAACGTGAGCACCGATACCGAGTTGAAGTACCAGGCCAAGGTTAACCTATTAAACCTGCGTACCGAACAAGTAGTAGGCGCTGGCTTTGCTATCTGCTCGAATAAAGAACAAGGCAAGAAATTTTACCAGGAATTTGCGATAGCATCTATGGCGCAAACCCGGGCAATTGGTAAAGCTTACCGCAATATTCTGGCCTGGATTATTCGGGCGGCGGGTTACGAGCCTACGCCGGCCGAAGAAATGGACTATAACGGCAATACGCCCGAAGTTAAGGTTGAACAGCAGCCGGTAGCGGCAGCGGCTAAACCAGCTATTAAGGCTGTTCCGGAAGATGCGCCGCAAACGGTAGTAGCTGAACCAGCGGTATCTAATGGTGTAAAATATGCCTCGGCTAAGCAAAAAGAAGAAATTATCAGGTTGTTAAACAACCCGGTAATTACCCGTCAGGAGAAAACTAAAATGCTCCTGAATATTAATAAACTAGACGAAGAGCGGGCTATACAAGCTATTGCCAAGCTTAGAAAAGTAATTGAAGAGCGCGAAGAGCAATCTGCCGCTGCTTAAAAAATATATACAATAAAAATAGTCTCCTGCAAAACCCGGTTCTTAACGAACCGGGTTTTTTGTTTTTATATCCTGTTATTTGGTTAATGTTTTTAGCGCCATTGGTTTAGCTTATCATTTCAGGAAAGTACGCTAGCGGTAATTATTTTTAGCGTTAAGCGGGTTCTTACTATTCCGGCCATTCACGTAACTTCGCTTTTTGTTTTAAGTGAATGGTGTTGGCAGTAAGAGAAATATTAAATAAATATTGGGGGTACGATAAATTCCGGCCTTTACAGGAAGATATTGTTAATTCGGTGCTGGCGGGGCATGATACGTTGGCCTTGCTGCCTACCGGGGGCGGAAAATCTATTTGTTTTCAGGTGCCGGCTTTGGCTAAAGATGGGCTGTGTTTGGTTATTTCGCCGTTGGTAGCCCTCATGAAAGACCAGGTAGCCCAACTGCAGCGGCGCGAAATTCCGGCTATAGCTATTCATTCGGGTTTGCACAAGCGCGAAATAGACATTGCCTTGGATAATTGCGTTTACGGCAACGTTAAGTTTCTGTATTTGTCGCCGGAGCGCCTGCTGACTGATATTTTCCGGGAGCGGGTAACTCGCATGAAGGTGAGCCTGATTGCCGTAGACGAAGCCCATTGTATTTCAGCTTGGGGTTACGAGTTCCGGCCGCCTTACCTGCAAATTGCCGAGCTACGGGAATTATTGCCGAATGTGCCCGTTATTGCGCTTACAGCTACCGCTACCGCCGAGGTAAAAACTGATATTCAGGAGAAATTACAGTTCCGGAACGGCCAGGTTTTCCAGAAAAGTTTTGCCCGCGCTAATTTATCTTATTCTTGCCTCGAAACTGAAGATAAACCCGGCCGTTTGCGCAGCATTTTAGAGGGCGTGCCGGGCACAGCTATTGTTTACGCGGGTACGCGTCGGCTTACGGTAGAAATAGCCAAATATTTGAGTCAATACCGGATTTCGGCCGCGGCTTACCACGCTGGCTTAACGCACCAGGAGCGCCACCGGGTACAAACCGAGTGGTTACAAGGTAAAATTACTGTTATGGTAGCCACCAATGCCTTTGGAATGGGTATTGATAAACCCGATGTGCGGCTGGTGGTGCATTTAGATATGCCTGAATCGCTTGAAGCTTATTACCAGGAAGCTGGCCGGGCCGGGCGCGACGAAAAATATGCTTATGCTACGCTTTTGCGGGGACCCAACGATGCAGAAATATTGCGGAACAAAGTGGCAGAAGCTAATCCACCCATCGAAATTTTACGAAAGGTTTATCAATGTTTGGCCAATTATTACCAGTTAGCCGTAGGGAGTGGAGCCTTTCAGTCGTTCGATTTTGATCTGGAAGATTTTACCCGAACTTATAAACTAAGAGCCCTGGAGGCGCATTATGCTTTGCAAAAACTACAAACCGAAGGTTTTCTGCAACTGAACGATGCTTATTTTTCGCCATCTAAAATATTAATTACCACTGCGCACGAAGAGTTATATAAATTTCAGGTAGCTAACCCGGAGCATGATCCTTTGCTAAAAATGATTTTGCGCATTTACGGCGGCAACGTGTACACCATGTTTGTAAAAATATCGGAAAAAGCCCTGGCCGAAAAGCTGCAAACCAATATCCCTAACATTAAAAAAATCCTGTTGTATTTGCACCAGCGGGGTATTCTGATTTACGAACCGCTGCGCGATAAACCCCAGGTAGTTTTTACCACCCAGCGCTACGATGCCGCTGATTTACCTATTAATACTAAACGGTACAATACTCTCCGGAAAAATGCCCAGGATAAAATGGAAGCGGTTATTCGGTACGCTTTTACCCAGAATAAATGCCGCACCCAACTGTTGCTCGAATATTTCGGAGAGATTTCGGATGAGGCGTGCCGCATCTGCGATTATTGTTTGCAGCAGCGCAAAGCGAAACGCGCGCAAACTATTCGGGAACAGTTGCGCCAGCAAATACAAATATTCCTAAACGAAACCAATTTGCACCCAAACGAACTCGCCCAACAACTTAATACCAAAGACACGAATTATATTTCGGACGTAATCAGCCAGTTACTGGAAGTAGGACAGGTGCAGTACGAAGCCGATGGTAAATTAAAATGGGTTAAGTAGCGCAGTTTAATATTTATTCTTTTTTTTTGATAAGGTGAAGCAATAAGCTACTAGAGTCTACTTCTTTAAGAATTTCTGAGTGACTGCTTTTACGCAAAAGCAAAAGAAATAAAAGTTCAAGTCATCCAATCTTGTCATTCAGGAAGAAACTATGTAGCAGGCAGCCAAATAGTTTCCTCCTGAATAACACGAGTGGGCTCAAGATACCAAAAGTTTATCTTTCCCAAATTATTGCGTAACATCAGTAAGTAAAACAGCCAAAATTTAAATAAAACAGAAAGGCCGTAGCTACGAAGCAAACTACGTCAGTTTGGGCGATGAGGCCTTTCAGGTTTCCGGTGCGCAGCATTCCGACGTAGGAGGAAAGGAAAGATGAGCAGCCCGAATGACCAAACGGGGCCTCGCGGCCAAGAGCAAACTTAGGCTTCTATATTTAGTTAGCACCTCCGCATTGAAAGATGAATTCTTTCAAAAGACAAACTCAGCCCTTTTACATTAAAACCTAATAAACAAAAATCCCCAACTGAATAAGTCGGGGATTTTCTAATATTCAGAGTTCTTCTTTATTAAACTAATAAACCGTTTCTAAAGCCGCTACACCCGGCAGGGTTTTACCTTCCATATATTCCAGCAAAGCGCCACCACCCGTAGATACGTAAGAAACATCGTTGCCGTAGCCAAACTGGTTAACTGCCGCCGCTGAGTCGCCGCCGCCAATTAACGAGAAAGCGCCGTTGCGGGTCGCTTCTACCACGGCTTCGGCAACGGTTTGGGTACCCAGCGAGAAATTCGACATTTCAAATACGCCCATGGGGCCATTCCAGAGAATAGTACGCGAATTCCGGATGACCTCGGCAAATTGTTCGCGGGCTTCGGGTCCAATATCCAGGCCCATCCAGGTAGCGGGTATGTGGTGGTTGTGTTTAATATCGGTATCGGCATCGTTGCTGAAAGCATTGGCAATAATCGAATCTTCGGGCAAATAAAGATTAACTCCTTTTTCCCGGGCCTTGTTTATCAGCTCCAATGCTAAGTCCGTTTTATCGGCTTCCAGCAAAGAATTACCAATTTCGCCGCCTTCAGCCTTCGAGAAGGTATAAGACATGCCACCGCCAATAATCAGGTTATCAACTTTATCCAGCAGGCGCTCAATAATTAATATTTTGTCGGATATTTTAGCACCGCCCATTATGGCGGTGTAAGGCCGTTCTACATTGTCCAGCACCCGCTTGGCATTTTCCAGTTCGGCCTGCATCACGTAGCCGGTCATTTTATCTTGCGGGAAGAACTGGGCAATAACGGCGGTAGAGGCGTGGGCGCGGTGAGCGGTACCAAAGGCATCGTTCACGTATACATCGCCCAGTTTGCTTAATTTTTCCGCGAAAGCTACGTCGCCTTTTTCTTCTTCGGGATAAAAACGCAGGTTTTCTAATAATAAAATCTGGCCGGGTTGCAGGCTTTGGGCTAATTCGTAAGCTTCGGGCCCAATACAATCCGGAGCAAATTTTACGTCGGTATTAAAAGCCCGGGAAAGGTGCGGAACCAGGTGCCGCAACGAATATTTTTCGGTGGGGCCATTTTTGGGCCGGCCCAGGTGCGACATTAAAATAACCGCGCCGCCATCGTTTAATATTTTCTGAATAGTAGGTACGGCGGCCCGGATGCGGGTATCGTCGGTAATTTCGTATTGATCGTTTAGGGGCACGTTAAAATCTACCCGAATCAGGGCACGTTTGCCGGCAAAATTATACTGGTCTACTGTCTTCATAGTATTTCTTATATTTTTTAGAACAGGTGGAATTAGCTTTTACGTGAAGCTGGGCAAATGTATAATATTTTGCGAAAAGAAGCTTTCAATCCCAAGGCTTAAGTATATAAATCTCCTGGTAAAATAATTTGGAGCAAGCTGCCAACCTTTCTGCCATTTATTGGCAACTGGCAAAATATATATTAAAATGGTTTACAGGATTTTTTTCGCATAACAAAAGAAAGAATGTAGATATTAGTACTTTTGTTTCTAATATAAACAAAGCCTTACCTAACGTTTAGCTGATGTAACCAGTAACAGGTTGCGGCAGGTTAGGGGCCACAGACTTTAATTTAAAATTAAAACCAAATAAACAGTGTTTTTTAAAGCAGATTCTTTAGGCGACGTTATCAAGCACATAGCCGTTATTATTATTATTGTAGCTTTAATGTTGTTTTTCTTCTTCTTTGTTTACCTGCCGTCTACTACCAACCACGGCGAAACCATAACGGTACCCAAAGTAGAAGGCATGAAGCTGAACGAAATTGAAGATTTTTTGGCGGAGCATTCGCTGCAATATTATGTAAGCGACTCCAGCTACAGTTCAACCAAAGAGCCGTTTACCGTTACCAAACAAGATCCGCAGCCGGGCGCTAAGGTGAAAGAAGATCGCAAGATTTATATCACCTATAACATGAAAACTGCGCCCATGATTAAAATGCCCAAGCTGGTTGATCTTTCCTTGAAAAATGCCCAAATGATTCTGAAAACTTCTGATTTGCAGGTGGGTAAAATAGAATTTGTGCCGGATTTAGCCCAGAACGCAGTGTTAAAACAACTGTTAAAAGGTAAGGAAATAGCAGCGGGTGATCTCATCCCGAAAGGTTCATCTGTAGACTTAGTAGTAGGCGATGGCTTGGGTAATGCCGAGTTTCAGGTGCCGAATGTGGTAGGCATGCCTGCCGACGAAGCTACTACGTTGCTGGTTGGTGCCGGTTTGCAAATGGGAGCCGTTCAATATATTGCTGCCCCTAACGGCGAACCTGAAGGTACCGTGGTTCGCCAACGGCCTATATCTACGCCAGGTGCCAAAATACGGGTAGGTGAATTGGTAGATATTTGGGTAGTTGGTGCCAATCCGGCGCCGGCCATTGAATAATTTATTTTATAGCAAGAGCAGTAATTTATGGATGCTACCGAAAATGAATCTGTTTAGCAATATTTAGTTAAATTTTCCGTAAACATATTACTGAATATTTTTGCCTATTGCCAAATTCTATCATACGTAAGATGCCAAAGTTTCTGATAGGGCTCTTCTGCTCGCTGGGTTTTGTTTTGAATAGTTGGGGGCAGGTTATTACGCCTTTAGAATCTTATCCGGTTACGCAATCGGCCAAAACTTCGCTTACCCGCCACGCCCGCACGAATGCCGAAGGCGATACGGTAAGCTTGCCTTTTTTCGATGATTTTGCCGCTTATACCGGCGTACCTAGTGCTGGTTATTGGCAAAAGGGCGGGGGTGTTCACGTTAATAACCAGTTTGGGGTAAATCCGCCCTCGGTGCATGTAGCTACTTTTGAAGGCGTTGATGCGGCCGGCCGGCCATACAGCCCCACTGCTACCTACGGCTACACCGATACCCTTACGTCCAAACCTATCCGCTTAAATAATTTAAACCCCACCGATTCGGTTTACATCAGTTTTTACTGGCAGGCTGGCGGCTTGGGCGGCTTCCCGGAAATCAATTCCGAAAGTCAGCCTTCTTTTCTGGAACTGGAATTTAAAGACCGCACCGGTAATTGGCAACAAGTCTGGCGGCAGCCCGGGGCAAACTTGCGCACCAATTTTGCCCGCGTAATATTGCCCATTACGAATGCCAGTTATTTTCACCAGGGCTTTCAGTTTCGTTTCCGGAGTTCTGGCCTGCAGCGGGGAACCGGCGATACCTGGAACCTGGATTATATTTACCTGGATAGAAACCGGCGGGCGTCGGCTCCTGATTTGCGCGATGTAGCCATTAGCCAGAACCTTAATTCGTTGCTAAAAAGGTATACCGCCATGCCGGCACCGCATTTTTTCGCGCAGCCCCAAGCCGAAACTAACGACTCGGCTTTTACCCGAATTAATAATTTTAATAACCTGTTTGCGCCTATTGCCTGGCGGGGCTATGTAAAAGGCATAAATCCGGTAACGCCCGCCGATACTTTTTTGCGGGGTAATGCGGCTATTGAACCATTGGTGCAGCAATATTTAATTAACGGTAAACCAAACGCAACTGCAATTAGCAATGCCGGTAATTTCCTCGAAATAAAACATTCACTCTTTTTAAGTACCCGCGAAACAAATGCCCGCCTCCGGCAAAACGATACTGTGTCGCGGATTACGGTGCTGGGCGATTATTTTGCTTACGACGATGGTACCGCCGAAACCAATTTCTCACTGAATAATTTTGGCTCCCGGCAATTAGCTTACCGCTTCGATTTAAATATGCCCGATAACGTAACCGCCATTCGGGTTTACTTAACCAAAACCAATGTGCCCGGCACGGTTATAAATTTTCGGATCTGGACCGATGAAAATGGCAGCCCGGCCGGTGCTTCGGCTACCCAAAAAACGTTTACCATACCGCCCATCGATTCTTTAAACCGGTTTTACGAAATTACTTTTCCTACGCCGGTAGCCGTTAGAAACCAATTCTATATTGGCTATAGCTTAACCTCGTCAGTGCCCGATTTTGTGAATATAGGATTTGATTTAAACGAAGAAGCCTTGGGCCAAATATATCATAACAATGGTGGCGGCTGGCTTAGTTTTACCGATGAAAAAGGGGCTTTGCTCATGCGCCCCGTGATGGGCAATGTATTATCCAGCCCCGAAGAACCCGAAGAGCCCATTCAGCAGCCCGACCCAGAAAAAGCTTTAAATATATTCCCGAACCCCAGCACGGGATTAATTAACATAGCCGGTAATTACCAGCAAGTTTGCCTGACCGATGTAGCGGGTAAAGTAATTTTTTGTAAAACCAAAGCTGAGGCTGGCAATCAGTTAAATCTGAATAATTTGTCTAAAGGACTTTATTTACTGCGCTTTACTCAAAAAAATATTGCCATCACTAAAAAAATAATTTTAACTAACTAGTTTTAAAACTAATGGCCCAAGATATAACGCCCGCCGAATTAAAAGAACGGATGGCCCAGGAACCGGATTTAGTGGTAATTGATGTACGCGAACCTTACGAGTACGCCGAACAAAATATTGGCGCCATCAATATTCCGTTGGGTGCCCTGCCAACCCGTTTAGATGATTTAGAAGATTACAAAGAGCAGGAAGTAATTGTGCATTGCCGTTCTGGTGCGCGTTCAGCTTCGGCCAAAGCTTTCCTGGAACAGCAAGGTTTTAAGAATGTCCGCAACTTAACCGGTGGTATTTTGGCCTATAATGCTTAAAGAAAGGGCAATTATATTGGCTGCCCAAAAGTCAGGAAAAGTATTCTATAATTTAATCTTCCCGCTTTCAAACACATTGGAATAGCTAATTCTCTTGTTTAAAGAGGATTAGCTATTCCAATAAAGTAGGATAAGGTTTAGCTTAGGCGCTCCCGTTTATATATTGGCTTAAAATTTATGTATGGGCATAAACCTTATTTTATTACCAAAGGGGTAGGCGAGAAGCACAAAATAAAAACCAGCAGCGCTACACAACCTAAAACTTTCCGCCCCGTTGAGAGGGGCCGTTCGTCGGGAGCCGGCGGGTGAAATATTCCTAAAAACCGCGACAAAATCAGCCCGAACAAAAGCCAGCCCGGATAACCGTTTAAATCGGGAAATAACCAGGCCAAACCAAACTGGATCGCCATTGTTACAGCTATTAGCATAAAGGCATATTTTATATGCGGTACGGTGCGCTGAAATACCAGGAATAGGTAAATTGCATAAGTTGGGTAAGCCCATTGGGCTGTTTCCATGGGCGTATCAGGCGATAATATTCCTAAGCCGGCGTAAAGAATAAATACGAAAAACAGCACCGGCGACAACCGGTTAAAATTGCGGTACCCAATTAAACCGTACAAAATATGCCCCCCATCGAGTTGCCCGATAGGTAATAAATTCAGCGCTGTGAAAAATAAAGATAAATAGCCGGCAAACAGCAGCGGGTAATGAATTAACTCGTACTTATTTGGTAACAGTCGGGCATCGGCCACATAGTTTTCAAAAAACAGAAATAATAAATTATCGCCTAACGTAATGGTGCCCAAGGTGTTTTTATACACGTACTGCGGATAGTTTAAGCCATATTGCTCGTAAGCCGGGTGAATCTGAAAAATATATTCGGGCTCAGGTAAATGGGTAAAACCGTAGTACAGCAAAGGCAAAGCTACCACAAACCCAGCCAGCGGGCCCGCAATACCCACATCAAAAAACTCTTTCTTCGAAAATATTCGGTCTTTAATCCGGATAAAGGCACCCATGGTACCAATGGTAGAGGTAAACCCCAGCCACATAGGAATGTAGTAAGGCAGCGTTACCCGAATTTTGTAATACCGCGCTGTAAAATAATGCCCAAACTCATGGCAAGTCAGAACAAATAAAAACGGTAAAGAAAATAATAAACCGCCTTTTGCGTGCTGCCAGTCCATCCATTGCACCAACTCGCTATCGGGCGCATAGCCATAAATAGGCCGCCCGTAAAGCCATTCGGCTCCGGCAATGGTGGTAGTGAATAAAGTGAGTAAAAATAAAAATATATGCAGGGCGTACCCCTTTGCTTTTTTATAAAGCATCTTTAAAAGCCTCGTTTATGGTAAGGGGAGGCGCCAGAAATAACGTGTGTAACCCTACGGTTTTCGCCCCCTCAATGTGTTGTATGCTGTCGTCGACAAAAAGTGTTTCGCCTGCCTGTAAATTATTCTGGGCCAATATCTGCTCAAATACGATGGCATCGGGCTTACGTTGCCCTATCAGGTGCGAATAATACGTTTTCTCGAACAAGGAGTCGAGGCTCGGAATGGTAAAGTTATCAGCTACAATTTGGGTGAATTTTACCAAATGAATAGCATTGGTATTGCTGAGCAAAAACAGCCGGTATTTTTTGCCTAACGCTTGTAACAACTCAATGCGTTCGGCCGGAATATCCAGCAGCAGCGCGTTCCAGGCGGCATCTATTTCTTCATCAGTAGCTTCTATTTCATAATGTTCCCGGAGGCCGGCCCGAAATTCAGCATCAGAAATACGGCCGGTTTCGTAGGCATCGAACAAAGCCGATTGCTGTTTTTGTGTAAATTCCAGCACCTTGCCGCTTTTACTCAGTTTCTGAAAAGCATCCAACGATAACTGAAATTTGATATTAATAATAACACCGCCTAAGTCGAAAATAATATTTTTAATGCCGTCTGGTAGCATACAATTCAAATTTATTCTAAAAAGGTTAAATAATTGTTTGGAAAATGCGGTGCAAATATGTAGAATTGCACCTCCAAAATCAAAGAGAACCAAAATTCTTTTTGACGGGCCTATAGCTCATTCGGTTAGAGCAACTGACTCATAATCAGTAGGTGCTTGGTTCGATTCCAAGTGGGCCCACTTTAAAATCAGCCACTTACAAGGTAAAACTGGTAAGTGGCTTTTTTATTGCCTGCTCTTTGCTTCCTGCAAATTCCTTTAATTAGGATTATTGGGGTTAAAAAATAGGTAAGGAAACTAGTTTTTAGCTTGTAAGTTTAACAATATATATACCGGTATAATATTAGGTTATTTAAATATTCTGTAAATTTGCGCTGTTAATATTGTACCCTATTCATTTATTATGAGAATAAAAAAAGCAGTAATTACGGCTGCGGCCCGGGGCGAAAGACTTTACCCGGTAGCCGATACGGTTCAGAAAGCCATGTTGCCCGTAATTGATATTGATGGTTTGCACAAACCGGCTATCCAGATTATTTGTGAAGAAGCATTTGCCAGTGGCATCGAAGAAATTTGTGTGGTTTGTGCGCCCGGCGATGGATCTCGTTACCAGGAGGCTTTTACTTCGCTCCGGAATAATTTGCTGAAATCTTATAAAGGCGTACAATGGGCCCGCGAAGAAGCCGAAAAAATTGACCATTTAACCAGCCGCATCCAGTTTGTAGAACAAACCGAAGCATTGGGCTACGGACAAGCGGTTTACTGCGCCCGTAATTTCGTAAACAACGAACCGTTTTTGCTGTTGCTCGGCGATTATTTATACGTTTCGAACCTACGCGAAAAACGTTGTGCAGCTCAGTTAATAGAAATAGCCTTGCAGGAAAATTGTTCGGTATCGGCGGTAAACCCGACAGTCGAGCACCAGATAAGCCGCTACGGTACTTTAACCGGTAAGCACTTGCCCAACCAACCCGGCGTTTACCAGATAGATAAAATAATTGAAAAGCCGTCGCTGAGCGTAGCCGAACTGGAGTTGCAAACTCCTGGCTTGCGCATGGGCTATTATTTATGCTTCTTCGGGATGCACGTTTTAGTGCCGGCCGTTTTTGATATTCTGGAAAAACACCTGAACACCGGCGAAACCAATATTCAGTTAACGCCGGCTTTGCAGGAACTGGCTGCCACCGATAAATACCTGGCTCTGGAAGTAAAAGGCAACCGCTACGATTTAAGCAAAAAGTTAGGCATGCTGCAAGCCCAGATTGCGTTGGGTTTGGCCGGTGAGGCCCACGACGAAACCTTAACCACGTTGGTAGAATTGCTGGCCGAAGCTAATCTGCGTCAACTTAACTAAAAATATTTAGTGCCGGCAAAACAGAATAGTTATTAGAATAGCTGTATCTGGGCTGGCATGTTTAAGAATTAAGGCTTCATGAATATTTTTATAAATACCATTACTTCACCAGACCCGGAAGTTAGAAACCGCTCATTTCATCAAATGGCTCAGGCGTTTTCTTCCGCAGAATTATTCCGGGCCCTGCAGGAGTTGGATGACTTTCGGAAAAATACCCCTAACCTTTACGAGAAAGTACGGGCTATTCTGTTCCTATACTCCGGTTACCGCTTCTTCCTGATGGAAGCAAAAGATGTACCGGCTACCGGCAAAATTCCTTACGCTGGTTTCGAAGATTTATTGGGTCGGCGTTTTGAGCAGGCGATTACCACATTTTTGCAGGAAGTTAAACTGCACGGTCCCAATGCTACCTTGTTTAGCGGCCTGGCTGATAGCTATCATCATTTGTCGTTCCAGATTCTGGCCGACCAGGTGCGCAAAAGTGTGCGGTCCAGCAAAGGCAACCAGTGGATGTTCCGGGTAGGGCACCAGGATGAGCACCCTATCAAGATTCACCCGAAACTATTGCAACGGGCCGAAAACAGTTTGTTTTACCCGGTTCTGGAAGAGCAAACATCCGTGCGCATGGACTTAACGCACAGCGGCTGGTCTGATATTTTCTTTTTAGGCATGGATTACCCGGAAGGCGCACGGGTTATTAATATTTCGATTGATTTGGGTGTATTTGGTCGCGACAAAGAAATTAAACCGCCGCTGCAAACCTACATCCGGGTTATCGAAGAACCGGTGCTCCGCCTCACCAGCATCGACCTGAACACGACTAAAGATATTCATGACCTGGCCGATTTATTTAACTTCGGTAACGATTACCTGAGTTTGGTAAAAGCCGGGGTTATTGCTTCGGGTTTAATCCCACCGTCCTTTGAAGGAACTAACCAATCGCTGGAGAAAATATTATCCCGGATGGTGGCGCCTGGCATGGGCATTGAAGTAGTAACCAAGGTAAACGATATTCCGAAGGGTTCGCGTTTTGCGGTTTCTACCAATTTATTAGGTTCAATTATTAGCTTACTCATGCGGGCAACCGGCCAAACCAAAAACCTGGTGGGTGGTCTGGAAGAAAGCGAGCGTCGGTTGGTAGCTTCCCGCGCTATATTGGGCGAATGGATTGGCGGTTCGGGTGGTGGTTGGCAGGATTCTGGCGGGGTTTGGCCGGGCATCAAAGCCATTACGGGTACGTTTGCCCAGGCAGGTGATCCTGAAGCCGGTATTAGCCGCGGTACTTTATTGCCCCGTCACCGGGTTTTACAAGGCGAAGCTATTCACCCGGACATCTCCGATAAAATTACCAACTCGCTGGTATTGATGCACGGAGGCATGGCCTCTAACGTAGGCCCAATCCTGGAAATGGTAACCGAAAAGTACCTGCTGCGCGGCGATAGAGAATGGGAAGCACGTCAGCAAACGAACCAAATATTCGATAATATTCTGGGGGCCTTAAAAGAAGGCGATATTCAGAAGTTAGGTGCTAACACGGCCCGCAACTGGGAATACCCCATTAAAACCATAATTCCGTGGGCTTCTACTTACTTTACCGAACAAATTATTGCCAAAGCTAAAAAAGAATTTGGCGCTGATTATTATGGCTTCCTGATGCTGGGTGGTATGTCGGGCGGCGGTATGGGTATGTTTGTAAACCCCGAAAAGTACGAGCATTACAAAATGCGGGTGCTGGATTTATTGCGTACTACCAAAGCGGAGCTGTCGGATGCTTTGCCTTTTGCCATGGAACCAGTGGTGTACAACTGGCGCATTAACCAACGCGGCACCTGGTCGTCGTTGCACGAAGGCGCCGAAGCGCTAATGCCGGAGCAATATTACGGTATCCATGTGTCGGAACTGGTCCGCAAAGATCCTAATGCCATTTCTTACATTCGCCGGGCCGAAATTGACCATTTTACGACTTTAGCGGAGCAGCACCACTTGGCGTATCCGCTGCTACGAACCATTGTCAGCAACTTATTTAAAGTATCTGACCCATCCTCGCAAAGCAACCGCAGCGACGAAAACGACAAATCGGACCGCATTAAAAAAGAAAACGGCTTTGATTTTATTCAGCACGAAGAAATACGCGAAGAGCTGCAGAAAGGCCGTATTGGGTTGTCGCGTAACCGTTTGCACGCCGAAACTACCATTGAAGATGTGCGCTCAACCGATGTGGTGCAACTGGAAGAATTAACTGCCGAATCAAATATTGGCGAAGAAGCCATCAAAGCCGGCAAAGTTGGGGTATTAAGTTTGGCCGCCGGGGTAGGTAGCCGCTGGACCAAAGGGGCCGGGGTAATTAAAGCCCTAAATCCGTTTGTAGAAATAGATGGCGTGCATCGCAGCTTCCTGGAAATCCACTTGGCTAAGACCCGCACGGTAGGCGAAAAATATCAGGCCGTTATTCCGCACCTGGTAGCTACCAGTTACCTCACGCACAAGCCTATTGAAAGGAAGCTAAACCAAACGGATAATTTTGGGTACAATGGACCAGTTTACTTGTCGCCGGGCCGTTCTATTGGGCAACGCTTTGTTCCGATGGAGCGTGATTTACGCTTTATGTGGGAAGAAATGCCGCAAGAAACCCTCGACGAAAACAAGCAAAAAGTACGGGAATCGGTACGGCAGTCGATGATTAATTGGGCCAGAGGTAAAGGCGAAGGTACCGATTACGTCGATAATATTGCCTCGCAACGGTTCTCACCGTTAGGCCACTGGTACGAAGTATCGAACCTCCTGCGCAACGGTACTTTAGCTAAACTCCTTGATGAGAATCCGCAGGTAGAAACCATTATGCTGCATAATATTGATACCTTAGGCGCCGACATAAACCCGGCTGCTTTGGGGCATCACCTGGCCTCGGGCAATGTACTGACTTTTGAAGTGGTACCGCGTCGCATTGAGGACCGGGGTGGCGGGTTAGCCCGCGTAAACGGCCACGTACGCTTACTTGAAGGGTTGGCGCAGCCTCGCGAAGAAGACGAACTGAACCTAAGCTATTATAACACCATGACCACCTGGATTCAGGTAGATCCGCTGTTAGCATTATTCGGGCTTACCCGCCAGGATTTAAAAGGCGATGCGGCATTGCTGGCGAAGGCTGTTCGGAAAGTAGCACACCGGATGCCGACTTACGTTACCATTAAAGATGTTAAATACCGCTGGGGACACGGCCAGGAAGATATTTACCCGGTAGCCCAAATCGAAAAACTCTGGAGTGATATGTCGGGCTTAACCGATATTCAGTGCGGGTATATTGCGGTGCCACGTTTGCGCGGCCAGCAAATGAAAGATCCAGCGCAGTTAGATGCTTGGGTAACCGATGGCAGTAAAGATTACATTGCCTCGCTTTGCACCTTTTAATAATTAATTAAAGATCTCAAACGCGTAAAAAAAGCCGCTCTTATTTTAAAGAGTGGCTTTTTTTATGATTGTTCTGGTGCTGGTAAAATTCATCTTGAAAGGCTTAATCGCCTTTTTTTCATCAGCTATAACTGCTCTTCGGTTTGTGCCCTCACAAACCGAAAGGAAACCAATTGCTACCGCTATACTGAAGGTCTGTGAGGGCACAGACCTTGGTGAGTTAAAGATTATATTGCTTTGCTCTGTACTTTTTAATATCCAGGTAATATTTAATATTGTAAAGCCGCTCTTAAACAAGAGCGGCTTTTTATGTTTGTTCTGATAGGGAAAAATTTTTTGTAAAGAATAATCTGGTTTGCTTCTTCGTTCCTCCACTCCTTGGTTTGTGCCCTCACAAACCGGAAGAAAATTGGATGTTGACGCTATTCCGAAGGTTTGTGAGGGCACAAACCTTGGTGCAAGGGGTAGGTTTGGTTAAATGAAACTATGAGGTTTAGAACCGAATATTTTAAAACAAAAAGCGCCAATTCTTAGGGAACCAGCACTTTGCTTATTGCTTTAAAACCCGTTCTACAAACAGGTTTATCTATTTAAATGAAATTATACCGAGAAGCTGTCGCCGCAACCGCAGGTACGCGAAGCATTCGGGTTATCGAAGTAAAAGCCTTTACCGTTTAGGCCATCTGAAAAATTAAGTTCGGTACCGGCCAGGTACAGGAAGCTTTTCATATCTACTACTATCTTTACGCCTTTGTCTTCAAACTCCTGGTCCATTGGTTTTACTTCGTCGTCAAAGTCGAGTTTGTACGATAAGCCAGAGCAGCCACCGCCAGCCACTGAAGCCCGCAAACGAAAACTATCGGTCAGTTGGGCATCGGCTTTCAGCTTTTCTACTTTTTCTTTGGCTAAATCTGATACTGTTATCATGGCTTTGCAATTTTAGGAAGTTGTTTCTAACTACATTTATGTCAGAATTGCCGCTTCTTTCTTTAAAATATTAATTGCAAAAAGCAGACCAAATTCCGGTAAGGGGCTAGTCTGCTTTTTGCGTTAAATAACCCAGATGGGTTACTAATTATTATTAGTGATGCGCTTTCGCTTCTTCTAGAGCGGGTAAGCCATTTTTCACCCGGTAGTCGTTAATAGCAGCTTTAATCGCATCTTCGGCTAATACCGAGCAGTGAATTTTTACCGGTGGTAAGGCCAGTTCTTCCACAATTTCCATGTTATCGATGGATAAAGCAGCATTAATAGATTTACCTTTTAACCATTCGGTGGCTAAAGAAGATGACGCAATGGCAGAACCACAACCAAAGGTTTTGAATTTAGCGTCGGTAATAACCTGGTTTTCGTCTACTTCAATTTGCAAACGCATTACGTCGCCACACTCAGGGGCGCCAACTAAGCCAGTACCAACATTGGCTTTAGATTTATCCAGCGTACCTACGTTACGTGGGTTGCTGTAATGATCAATTACTTTATCTGAATAAGCCATTTCTTTATCAATTAAAAATTATGAATTAAAAATTATGAATTACTTAGAAATACGAATTATAAATTAGAATGATTTAGGTTGCTGGACCTGAACATTATAGTGTTAAGTGCCAGAACCATTTCTAATTTATAATTCATAATTTCTAATTTAATATTATTAGTGCTCAGCCCACTCAATAGAGTTCAGGTCGATGCCTTCTTTAAACATTTCCCACAACGGCGACATTTCACGCAGCTTATTAACCGCTTCGGTTACGTGGCTGATAGCGTAATCTATCTGCTCATCGGTGGTAAAGCGGCTTAAGCCAAAGCGCAACGAAGAGTGTGCCAGGTCATCGCTTAAGCCTAAAGCTTTTAACACGTAAGAAGGTTCCAAAGAGGCTGAAGTACAAGCCGAACCAGAAGATACAGCTAAATCTTTCACGCCCATCATCAGGCCTTCGCCTTCTACGTATTTAAAAGAAATATTGGTAACGTGCGGCAGGCGGTGTTCGCGCGAACCGTTTACGTAAGATTCTTCAATTTTTAATAACTCTTTTTCCAGGCGGTCGCGCAGACGGGAAGTATGCTCAATATCGCGTTGCATTTCCAGGCGGGCCAGTTCGCAGGCTTTGCCTAAACCAACAATGCCAGGCACGTTAAGGGTACCAGAACGCATACCGCGCTCGTGGCCGCCACCGTCCATCTGAGCTGTAACTTTAACGCGTGGGTTTTTTCGGCGCACATACAGGGCACCTATACCTTTCGGGCCGTACATTTTATGGCCAGTAAAGGCCATCAGGTCAATGCCGTCAGCTTCTACGTCAACCGGTATTTTACCTACGGCCTGGGTACCATCGGTCATAAACAGAATACCGCGTTTTTTGGCCATAGCCGAAATTTCGCGGATAGGTTGCAGAACGCCCACTTCGTTATTGCCGTACATGATGGCAATTAAAATGGTTTTATCGGTTATAGCGGCTTCCAGTTCTTGCAAGTTAATTAAACCTTCGGCATCAACGGGCAGGTAAGTTACCTTGCCACCCAGTTTCTCAATGTGCTTACAGGTATCCAGAACTGCTTTGTGTTCGGTAGTAGCCGTAATAATATGATTTCCTTTGGAAGCATACATTTCGAACACCCCTTTAATAGCCAGGTTGTCAGATTCGGTAGCGCCCGAGGTGAAAATAATTTCTTTTGGATTACAGTTAATCAGGGCCGCAATTTGTTCGCGGGCATAATCAACGGCCTCTTCGGCAGCCCACCCAAAAGGGTGATTACGAGAAGCCGCATTGCCGAAGTGTTCGGTCATGTACGGAATCATCGCTTCCAATACCCGCGGGTCCATGGGCGTGGTGGCGTTGTTATCGAGGTATATAGGTAACTTTAACATAGTATTTCCTTAAATATTTAGCGTATGGTCGTGTAATAAAAACACCTTTACACTGGTAATAGTTTTATTTTACGCGCAAAAATACAGAATTATCAGCTAAAAATATATACTTATTTAGAATAAATCAAAATGAAGAACATAGAACACATTGGCATTGCCGTAAAAGATTTTAGTGCCGCCAACGGCTTGTTTTATAAATTGCTGGGTCAGGAACCTTATAAAACCGAGGTGGTAGAGTCGGAGCAGGTATCAACTTCTTTTTTTAGGGTTGGAAATTCCAAAATAGAATTACTCGAAGCTTTGAGTGCCGATAGCCCCATTGCCAAATATTTAGACAAGCACGGCGAAGGTATTCATCACATAGCTTTTGAAGTAGATGACATTCTGGCCGAAATGGAACGTTTAAAAAATGAAGGGTTTCTATTATTAAGCGATATTCCAAAACCGGGTGCCGATAATAAATTGGTTTGTTTTGTGCATCCCAAAAGTGCCAATGGCGTTCTGATAGAGTTGTGCCAGGAAATAAAATAGCGTTTTAATGTTTATCGCCTAATTTTACGGTTTACTTGCCAATCTAAAAATTGCTGAAACTTTTGGTTTCCCCTTTTCATGAATACTGTTCAACTTCCCGACCATAAAATATTTAAAATAGTTGCCGAAGCGGCGGCGGCATTGGAAATGCCGGCCTATGTTATTGGGGGCTTTGTCCGTGACCTGGTATTAAAGCGGCCTTCTAAAGATATTGATGTGGTTTGCGTAGGCAATGGCATTAAACTGGCAGAAGCCGTATCTAAAGCATTGCCGGGAAACCCCAAGGTTACAGTTTTTAAAAACTTTGGCACCGCTATGCTGCGGGCCGGCGATTGGGAAGTAGAGTTTGTAGGTGCCCGCAAAGAATCGTACCAGCGGCATTCGCGCAAACCCGAGGTAGAAGCCGGTACATTAGAGGATGATTTAAAACGCCGTGATTTTACGATTAATGCTTTAGGAATTAGTCTGAATAAAACTGATTTTGGCCAACTCGTTGATATGTTTGGCGGTATGCAGGATATTAAACGCAAGACCATCCGTACGCCGTTAGAGGCCGGTATTACTTTTTCCGACGACCCTTTGCGCATGTTGCGCGCCATCCGGTTTGCTACCCAACTACATTTCGATATTGAACCCGATACCTTTGATGCCATAATAGCCAATAAAAACCGCATCGAGATTATTTCAAAAGAGCGCATTATTGATGAGTTGAACAAAATTATTCTGGCAGATACGCCTTCTTACGGTTTTAAATTATTGTTTCAGGCGGGCTTGTTACAGCTAATATTTCCGAAAATGACGGCTTTGCAAGGCGTTGATACTATTAACGGCAACACCCACAAAGATAATTTTTACCATACCTTACAAGTATTAGATAATATAACCAAAGTATCGAAGGATTTGTGGTTGCGGTGGGCTGCCATTATGCACGATATAGCCAAGCCCGATACCAAGCGCTACCATCCTAAAGTAGGCTGGACTTTTCACGGACACGAAGACAAAGGCGCCCGCATGGTGCCCCGGCTGTTTCAGGAGTTAAAGCTGCCGCTAAACGAGCACATGAAGTTTGTACAAAAACTGGTAAAACTGCACCTACGCCCTATAGCCCTGGTAAAAGAAACGGTTACGGAGTCGGCGGTGCGTCGTTTATTGTTTGAGGCCGGCGAAGATATTGATGCGCTCATGCAATTGTGCAAAGCCGATATTACTTCCAAAGACCATAACCGGGTAAAACGCTATTTGCAGAACTTTACCAAAGTAGAAGAAAAATTAAAGCAAGTAGAAGAAAGTGATAAGTTACGCAACTTTCAGCCCGTAATTACCGGCGAAATAATTATGGAAACTTTTAATTTAAAGCCTTCGCGCGAAGTTGGTATTTTAAAAGAGGCTATTACTGAGGCAATCCTGGAAGGGGAAATTAGAAATGAATATGACCAAGCTTTTGCTTTTTTATTAGAAAAAGGAAAGAAGCTGGGGTTTATGCCGGTACAAGCAAATTAAGTACATTCGGAAGGACAGATCTAACTATATTTAATCAGCTTTAAAAACTTAAACCTGCTAACCCATATGGCTGCATCAGGCCATACGAGCTAACAGGTTAAGTAATTTTCATAGTTCTATTTCAACTGGTTTATTATTAATAACTGGTTTAGTTTAAATGGCAACCAGAAAATTCTTTGTTCTAAAAAAACTTAATCTTCTTCAATGCTGCCCATACCAGATTGGTCGGCGTCTACGGTTTTAGGGTTGCCTTTATAAGTTAAGTTGCTGGGACCAGAAACATCGGCTCTTAAATGCTCGGTTACAAATATTCGGGCGCTGCTGGCACCAGCCAAATCTACCTCGGCGTTTGTTGCTTTAAAACCACCTGCCCGTACCTGACAGGCACCGGCAGCCTCTATTCTAATGTGCTGACCACTACCAGCTACGGAAGTTTCACTCGCGCCGCTTAAATCAATATCTAAAATATCGCACTTAACCGATAGGGCACTTTGCACCGCGCCGGACTGGTTCAGGCGAAAAGCATCGGTAGTAAAGCCACTGGCTTCGGCTTTTACGGCACCCGACAAATTTAACTCGTTAAGTTCCGGCATTACAACCGTAATTAGCACGGGTTCGCGGTCGGCGAGCGAAAAGCGAAAGCGGCTGTTTCGTGGCTTTATTTCTAAGCGGTCGCCATTCTGGCTTATTTCCAATTCCCGCAGTTCATCGTTGTTTCCGCGGGCAGCTATCGAAAAGTTATCGCCCCGCCGCACTCTTACATGGTAAATACCACTTACCTGTACCCGGCTAAAGTCTTGGTTATTAAAAGTACGGTTATCGTTGCCGTAGTCGTTTTCGTTGCGCAGCGGCGAGTCCAGGTAGGCCCGGTTTTCGGTCTCCCACTCGGCTTCGGGTGCATCCGGGTCGGTTGCAGTTGTATCAATCGGAGGGCAGTCGAGGCAAACAAAACCATCTTTTTTTACCTGCCACAGGTAGTTGCTAATTTCTTCGTTACCATATTCGCGATCGAAGGCAGAGGAAGGAAGCAAGCGGGCAAAACTTTCGGTTACCCGGAAATTTTTGTTTTCGGGCAATAATAATTTTAAAGCTAAATATTGCTCCCGGTAAATAGCGTTGGGTTTAAATTTATAGTTATAATCAAAAGTGATGGTAGAGTCTTGCTGGGTGGCCCGGTAGCTAACCATGGTGGCATTGTGGGCCGCTTCGGCTTCGGTTTTACCTTTGGCCCGAAATTCCTGTATTAACTTAACGGTGTTGCCAGGGTAACTTTGCACTTCTATATTGGCGTAACCGTTCCGAAAAGAGTCGGTGTCGCGGGCTTTTAATAAAACGGTTTGGTATGCAGTTACCGGAAAATCTTTATGAACAATATATTCGCCAGATTCGCGGAAATTATTGCGAAACTGAATAATAGAAAGTACCAGCACAAAAATGCTCAGAATCCAGATGCCGAAGAACGACCAGCCTATTGCCGGACGTAAATAAAAGCGTTTAAGCAGCAAACCAAGCGCTAAAACAAAAATAAATATTGCTGGAATAAGGCCAGCAAAAAAGCCGGCTATTAAGCCATAAACAGGGTAGGTGTTTGTAAATAGGGCGAAAGGAACATCGGTACCAATAAATTCAGAACCATCTATGAGGCCTGAAACAGTGAAGGCCATTAAGATTAAGGCAAAAATAAAAGAACCGGCAATTAAGATGAGCAGCACACCGGCCAATATCCGGATTAGCGCTATCAGAAACGAAATTAAAGGGCCTAAAAAGCGGGCTAAAACGCCAAAGACCTGCGCTACAAACCGCACCGGAAATAATACCGCCCGGGCTAAATTGCTTTCGCGGCCGTATTCATCGCGCATGTACAGGTTGTTTTTCAGCGATTCTTCAATACTGTTAAGCGTAATCGGGTTTCCCTGCATCTGCACACGGTCAGTAATCGAGTTTGCCTCGGGCAATATTATCCAGAGGATAATATATGCCACGAGGCCAAAACCGCCCATGAAGAAAGAAATTAAGAATAATAACCGGATAACTGCTACATCCAAGCCAAAGTAAGAGGCCATACCACTGGCTACGCCGCCCAGCTTTTTATCGTCGGGGTTCCGGAACAATTTTTTAGTGGTACTTTCGGGTAAGTCATAGCTCCGCGGAAAAGCCACCCAGCACAGAATATAAGCCACTATAATAATACCGGCCGGCGCACCGCCCGGAATGGCAAATAATAAAGTAAGCACTACAAATACCAAACGTATCCAAAGCGGGTCTACGTTCAGGTAATTGGCAATGCCGGCTGCTACCCCGCCCAATACTTTACGGTTTTCATCGCGATGAATGCGCCGGCCGGCGGTAGGTTCTGTGGTTGGGCCGCCATTTGAAGAACCGGCTGTTGAAGAATAAGCCTGTTGCTGCTGGTTCGTGGAACCGGTGGCAAATTCGGGTTCATCTTCTTCTAACGTTTGGAAGTCTTTTACGCTGCCCATTTGGGCTACCAGGGCCTGCACATCTTCGCGGGTAATTACCTGTTTGGTAGGCGATAACTTTGAGAAGAATATTTCGGCAATCCGGGCTTCAATATCGGCTATTATTTCTTCGTGCCCGGCGTACGCCGAGAAATAAGCTTTAATAGCGGCCAAATATTGGCTGAGCTGTTCATAGCCATCTTCTTCTATATGAAAAATCATGCCTTGTAAGTTGATGCTGATATTCTTTTTCATTGTTTTAAGATGCTTTATTTTTTTTGGTAATATGTTCGATAGAGGCTACCACCTCCAGCCAGGTTTGTCGGAGTTGCGCCAGAAACTCTTTGCCAACCTCGGTAAGCTTGTAATATTTGCGCGGCGGGCCCGAAGAAGATTCGACCCATGTATAATCCAGAAGTCCTGCGTTTTTAAGCCGGGTTAGCAACGGATATAGGGTACCCTCAACCACAATCATTTTGGCTGCCGTTAACTCATCAAGCATATCTGAAGCATAGACTTCACCCCGGGAGATAATCTCCAAAATGCAGAATTCGAGAATTCCCTTCCGCATTTGTACCTGTGTGTTTTCTACTTTCATGCTGGTTACGATTTATTAATAAGACAAATATAATAGAAGGTACTATGTAAAGCAAGGTACTGGATGTAAAATATTTTTGTTTCATAATTAGCAGTACAACTTAAATTTAGCCCAGATTTGGATATAAGCAGGAGTAGCCAGAAACGTTAAAAGAAGGTTGTGTTGGGCAGGTGTTAACTACTAAGTGTTTTGCTGCTTTATACAGATAATACTTATAAAAAAATATTGGATAATTTCTGGAACTACTCTTCTGTATATTAAATTATTTATTCGTAATTTGCACGCAGAAAGCTAAAGAAAAGGGAGCATTATTATTATATTTTTTACACCGCGTATGTTTTATAGAATAGCCAAGCTGTGCTGCATTTTAGTTGGTATAGCTTGTATGCAGGCTAATGCCCAGGTTCGCACCCCCAAATACAGTAATGAATTTTTAAATATTGGGGTAGGCGGCCGTGCTTTGGGCATGGGCAATGTACAGTCGGCTATTGCTAACGATGCTACAGCCGGCTTCTGGAATCCGGCCGGGTTGTTGCAATTGCCCAACAAGCACAACGTAGCCCTGATGCACTCCGAACTTTTTGCCGGCATTGTTAAAAACGATTTTGCCACGTATGCCGCGCCTTTAGATAGCACCAGCGCGTTTGCCGTTTCAATTATCCGCACCGGGGTAGATGATATTGCCGATACCCGCAACTTAGTAAATGAGTACGGGTATATTAATTACGATAATATTAAGTTGTTTTCGGTAGCCGATTATGCTTTGCTGCTTTCTTATGCCCGTAAAAGCAATCTTATAAAAGGTTTGCGCGTGGGCGGCTCGGCTAAAATAATTTATCGCAATGTGGGGCAGTTTGCCAATGCTTATGGTTTTGGGCTGGATGCCGGCGTACAACTTGAGCGCCAGGGGTGGCAGTTTGGTTTAATGGCCAAAGATATTACCACCACTTTTAATGCCTGGGTGCATAACCCCGATGAATTTAGGGAAGTAGCCGCCATAACCGGCGACAGCTTGCTGATTAAAAGCAGTGTAGAAATAACGCTGCCTCGTTTGGTAGCCGGCGTAGCGCATTATATTAAATTTAACGATAAAGTAGGAGCCCTGGTAGCCGCCGATTTAGATTTTACTTTTGATGGCCGGCGCAATGTTTTACTGGATTCTGAGGTACTTTCTCTGGACCCGCATTTAGGTTTGGAAGTAAATTATAACCGACTGGTATTTGTGCGGACCGGGATTAATAATGTGCAGCAGGTCCGGAACTTTGATTATACGCAAAGCTGGAAATTTCAGCCCAATTTTGGAGTAGGTATTGCCTCCAACGGCTTAAAACTAGATTTGGCGTTAACCCGCATTGCCGACACTACCCCTACTAATAATTTTTCCAGCAACGTCCGGCTCTCGTCAGTAATTGTTTCTTTGGGTTATTCTTTCGATTAATATTTAAAGTGTATATGAACACTATTACCCATAAAATTAAAATCAATATTTTATTCTTTTTACTGCTTAGTTTAGCTGTTGCTGGTAAGGTGCAGGCGCAAAATTATGGCAACGAATGGATTAATTATTCCCAAACGTATTATAAAATAAAGGTTATCCGGAACGGTATTCATCGGCTCGATTATAACTTTTTAAATAATGCGGGTTTATCATCGGCTAATCCGCAAAAGTTACAATTATTCAGAAAGGGCAAAGAGGTACCTTTATTTGTAAACGGCGAAACCGACGGACGTTTAGATGCCGGTGATTATGTGGAGTTTTACGGAGAACGCAACGATGGCAAAACCGACGTAGAACTTTACCAAAGCCCCGCCTACAAAGTACACGATTACCATAGTATATACACCGATACTGCTGCCTATTTTTTAACTGTTTCGGCAGCTAACGGCAAAAGAGTAACTAACCAGAGCACCGACGCCAGTAATATTACCCCCGAATCCTGGCACTACCAGACCCGGCTTACCTTAATTACCTCGCATTATTCCCGGGGTATTGCCTGGAACGATAGCCAAATGCCTTGGGGCGATAAAGCAGAAGGTTTTTTTTCTGATTTTTTTGGCGTACAGGCCGGTAACCGGGCTTTGCGCAACCCTTATAATGTGCGGGTAGATTCTTTGTTTAACCTGGAAAGAACCGGGCCGGTACCTACCGTAGAAATTGCTATAGTTGGTTCTTTTTACATCGACCATGATGTTACCGTTTCTATTATTGCCCCATCGGGAGCCGAAAGAATACTAGTGGCCAACCACAAGTTTGGCACTTTTGATCATGTTAAGCTTAAATACCCCGTGCAGTTTGATGAAATTAGTACTACAGGTAATTTAAATGTGCGGGTTAAAGTTAATACGCAGGTTCCGGCCGGCGGCGTAGCCGATTTAATCAGGTTATCCTACGTGAAAGTTCGTTATCCCCGCAAAAATATTCTTACCAGCAAAGATTTATTTGTTTCACCCGCCGATTCAAACAAAACCACGCCTTCCTTTCTGGTATTTGATAACCCATCGGCCAATAGTGTAGCATATGACATTACCGATAAAGAAAATATTATCCGAACGAGTATCTCTACAGTAGGTAGCCAGCGGGGTTTTGTTTTAAATGGCTCGCCGGGTAAACAGCGCAAAGTTTTAATTACCACCGATGGGAAATATTTTACCCCTTTAAACGCGGGGCGTAAAACGTTTAGGCAGATTAATCCGGCAAAAGCTGGGTTTGTTATAGTTAGTAATAAATTTTTGGCCAAACCCGTAGCCAATTATCCTAATCCGGTAAAAGCCTACGCCGAATACCGCGCCTCGACGGCTGGAGGTAAACACGATACTTTGGTTTTTTATGCTGACCAATTATACGATCAGTTTCATTACGGAGATCGGTCAGCGACAGCTATCCGGCGGCTAATGCAGTATTTATTAGCTAATGGTAAACCGCAATACTTATTTTTATTAGGAAAAGGCATTGAACCGGATTACGGCGGTAGTGGGTTCCGGAACAATCCTAAAGGTTATCCGGTGCAGGATTTGGTGCCTACTGGTGGTGCACCAGGTTCCGATATTGTGTTCACTGCCGATTTTCAAAACCGATCCTTCTTCCCGAAAGTGGCAACCGGTCGTGTTTCGGCAGTTAATGCAACTGATGTAGCCGCTTATTTAGAAAAAGTAAAACAACACGAAGCTACTCCGCAAAATGCCGAATGGCGCAAGAATATTTTGCATTTGGGCGGCGGTATTAACCTGCAGGAGCAAAACCTTTTCAGAAATTATTTGCGGTCTTACGAAAACACGGCCGAAAACCCGCTCTACGGAGCATTGGTTGAAAGCTTTTCCCGCGCCGGTTCTACTTCCTCTACCAGCTATATTAATGTTTCGAGCCAGGTAAATAATGGTTTATCGCTGATTACCTTTTTCGGACACTCTTCGCCCAGTATTCCGGATGTTGATATAGGATATGCCACTAACCCGGTTAATAATTATAATAATACAGGCAAATACCCCATGATTTTACTTAACGGGTGTTTTTCCGGTAATACCTTCAGTGCTACCAGTGCCCGTTCTTTTGGCGAAGACTGGATTTTAGCCCCCCAAAAAGGAGCACTTATTTTTATTGCCCATTCGGCTTTTGGTTATACCACTCCCTTGCATATATATAGCCGTAATTTTTATACTATAGCTTTTACCGAACCAGATTTTTACGGCAAGTCGGTGGGGGTTATTAACCAGGAGGTGGTAAAACGAACCGCTGAGTCCGGCAACGAACAACTGGTTTCTACGGCGGTAGAAATGGTGATGCAAGCCGACCCGGCAGTTGTTTTGTTTGGCCCAGATAAACCAGATTATGCGCTCAAGAATAATAACATTAGCATTGCGCCCATTAACGAACAGGAAACCGTTACTGCTAATTCCGAAAGTTTCCGGATTTTAATACCGGTAAAAAACTTAGGTAAAGCTACCCAGGATTCTTTTAAAATTAAGGTTACCCGCAACGATCAGGTAGAAGTTATTTCGGAGCTTTATCCGCCAATTTATAATCAGGATACCATATCTTTTGTGTTTTCATCTACCCAGGGCCGTGTAGCTGGTATTAATACCTTTAAAATAATGGTAGATGCCGAAAACACGGTTGATGAGCTGGATGAAAGTAACAATACCGTTCAGTTTGAATATAATTTTCCGGCTACCGGTTCTCGCCCTTTAATGCCGGTTGAATATGCTATTGTAAATACGCCAGAAGTAAAATTAATAGGTCAGGCCAGTAATCTGCTGCAACCTAGCCGACTTTATACGTTTGAACTGGATACTACCCGTACATTTAACAGCCCGGTTAAGCAAACGCAGGAAATAACCGCTGGTTCACTACCTTCCTGGACGGTTAAATTATTGTCGGAAGTGGCACCCAACGACAGTTTGGTATATTATTGGCGCTTCCGGCCCAAAGAAATAATCGCGAGTGCAGATACCATTTGGGGCGAAAGTTCTTTCCGGTTTATACCGGCAGGCCCGGAAGGTTGGTCGCAAAGTCAGCCCGGGCAGTTTACCAAGGCGCGTACGAACCAGGTAAACATAAACGATCAGAAGCGCCAATGGGAGTTTGCACCAATTACCAAAAGCTTAAGCTTACGCACCATTCCAGGCAATATTTCTACTGACCGGCTACGGTACGGCATTTTCTTTAATAATTTAAATGCAGCTACCGATAATTGTTCTATGGGGGTGCCCAATATATTAATTGAGGTATTTAATAATCGAACCTTAGAACCGTACGTAATGCCGACTTCTATTGCTACTTCCCGGTGTGGTGAGTTATCGCAGGCATTGTACTTCTTCGGCGATTTACGGCAAGCTGCCCGGCGAGATTACCTGCGTCGGTTTTTAGAAGCCGTGCCAACAGGTTATTACGTTGCCATGGTTACCATAAACCCAGTACCTTTTGCCGATTTCCCTATCGAGTTAAAAAATGCATTTCGAGCAGTGGGTTCTAAATTAATTGAAAATCTGGCTTCGGGAGCGCCGCTTGCTTTAATTGGGCAAAAAGGAGCAGCGGCCGGCACTGCGCAAGAACTTACCGCCAATAGTACCGACCCTGCTTTACAAACAATAGAGCTTAATTATAATATTTCTGGTTTTGGTAATAAAGGCAGCCTTACATCTACCCTGATTGGGCCGGCTACAAACTGGCAAACCTTGTATCATGCCGTACGCAAAAACGGCGCTGGTTCCGATAGGTATACCCTTAAAGTAAGTGGTTTAGATGTAGAAGGTAAAAACGAGCGGGTGCTATATTCCAACGTAAAAGCGCGGAACCTGGATATTTCGGCTATAGATGCCAATATATACCCGTATTTACAATTAAGTTTAACCTTGGTTGATAGCGTAGACGCCAGCGCGCCCCAGTTAGAAGAGTGGCGTGTGCATTACACGGGGGTACCAGAAGGCATTGTGCGGCCAGATGTAATAGGTTTAGATAATTATAACAGTTTTGCTACGCAAGCCCTGAAAGGTAAAATAGACGCGCAGGTTGCTTTTCAGAATATTTCTAACCATAATTTTGCCGATTCTTTGCTGGCACGGGTAACCTTGATTGGCGCCAATGGCTTTAGCAAAGATGTGAAGCTGAAAGCCGTAGCCAAAGACGAAACTATCATTATCCCGTACACTTTTGCCACCAATAACCTGACCGGCAATTATACGCTACGGGTAACGGTAAACCCCCTAACGCAAAACCCGATGCTGCGGCCAGAGCAATATTACTTTAATAATACGCTGGAAGTACCTTTTGCTTTAAATACTAACCTGCACCCAGTGCTGGATGTGGTATTCGATGGCCAGCATATTCTGGATGGCGATATTGTTTCGCCAAACCCATTAATTAGCATGACGCTGAAAGATGAGGACCAGTATACTTTCCTGAAAGACCCCAGCCACATGGAAGTGTTTGTGAAAGTGCCCGGAGCTTCTGACTTTACGCCGGTAAATCTTGCCGGAAACGATATTAAATATTTTACCGCCGATAAAAACAACGATTTCCGGTTAGAATATTCTCCTAAGAACTTGCCCGATGGCGTATATACGTTGCGGGTGCAGGGCCGTGATGTTGCCGAGAATAAAGCAGGTTTTGAACCTTACACCATTAACTTTGAGGTAATAAACGAATCGGCTGTTTCTCATTTTTACCCGTACCCGAATCCTTTCTCCAGCAAAACCCGGTTTGTTTTTACCTTAACCGGCAGCACCATTCCGCAGGATATGAAAATTCAGATTATGACAGTAACGGGTAAGGTGGTGCGCGAAATTATGAAAGATGAACTGGGCCCGCTTAAAATTGGCAATAACATAAGCGAATTCGCCTGGGACGGAACCGATGAATTTGGCGATAAATTAGCCAATGGCGTGTACCTGTACCGGGTAATAATGGACACCGGCGACCAGGATTTTAAGCACCGCAATACCGCTGGCGATAAGTCGTTTAAGAAAGATTACGGTAAGATTTATATTTTAAGATAAGGCATTAATACTATAAAAGCCAGATTATTTAAAATCTGGCTTTTTATTTTAATCAAATTTATTTATATATTAATTTTGTAATGTATAAATAATCAGTGATTTACGTTTTTTTTTTAATTTTGTTACTGTAAAGGTTTGATTTTATAAACTTTTATTTTTTATATTTGGTTAGTTATGCAGTTTCAAAGGTTTATCCAGTTGCAAATCTTTGTAAGCAGTTAATAAAGTTAAAACAGCAGCAGCCACCATTTTTTAAGCGCATGTTAGACCTGATAAATTTTATAGCATTAGCAGTAGCCTTCAATCTTTTGTTTTTCATGTATGCCTCCACCAAAATGAAAAACAAACTGCACCCGGTAAGAACAACCCTTTTTGCTTTTATCTTTAATATTCCGCTAAGCATTATTCTGGCGGTGGTTTATACCATTATGCTGGTGTATGCCGTAGTAATTGGGGCTAGTGAAGAATGGGTATGGGAATACATGGAACAGAGAGATGTTCAGGAATAATATTATCTGTTTTTTCTGATTTAATATTTTTTACGAAAAGAGCGAAAGCTGATTACCGCTTCGCCGGCAAAATAAGTCGAAGCGAAAAGGCTTCATCTGTAGTTCTTTAAAATATTTAGTACGGCTGACCCGGAATAAATTGCCGATAAATTCAGCTAATCTGCCTTCACCAGTCATACGCCGACCGTAAACGCTATCGTTTAGGTTTCCTCCGTGGCACGCGGCAATCTGCTTTAATACTTTGTCGGCACGTTCCGGAAAGGTTTTTTTATCCAATCTTCAAAGATGCCACCTATGGCCCCGTTTAGGCGCACAATATTATAGGCCGCGGAAACAGCTCCGTTTTGTGCCGCAGCCTGCATAATCTTAGGCATTTCATGATCGGTTAAACCCGGAATAATAGGCGCTACCATTACATTTACCGGAATATTGGCCAAAGCTAACTGCCGGATTACTTCCAGGCGGCGGACCGCAGTGGCCGTGCGCGGTTCTAGTTTCTGGCGCAGGTGTTCATCCAAGGTAGTTACCGAAATATTGACGTGTACTAAATCCAGCGCATTCAGTTCTTGTAATATATCTAAATCCCGCAATATTAAAGCGTTTTTGGTGATGAGGCTTACCGGATGACGATATTGCAGTAAAACCTGTAATAAGCGACGGGTTAGTTTCTTCTCTTTTTCAATTGGCTGATAGCAATCGGTGTTGCCAGCCAGCATAATTGGCCGGACTTCCCATTTAGGATGTTCGAGTTGCTGGATCAGAATTTCCGGTGCATTTTCCTTAATAATAATTTTACGCTCAAAATCCAGCCCGGCACCGTAACCCCAGTATTGGTGTGTATTGCGGGCGTAACAGTATATACAGCCGTGCTCGCAGCCTTGGTACGGATTCATAGAATAAGATAAACCCAAATCAGGACTTTCGACGGAGTTTACAATTTTACGCGGGTGCTCCGTAAAAAATTCGGTAGGCGTATTTTGCAGGAAAGGCTCATCCAAGCCTTAGGGATGTTCGGTTACATATTCCTTTTTTAGGTAAGGATTGGCCGGATTGAACTGAGCGCCCCGGCCTTTCATATAATTATCCGCTGTTTCCATAGGGTAAATATATGAATTTAAGCTAATATATTTAGTTTTAATTACTAAAATAATTAGTTTAATATTGCGAATATATAGGTTTTAATCGTAAGGCTAGAAAAATGCTTGAATATTTAGCTAAATCAAAGTTTTCTGCAAATATTAATTAATGAATATAGAAACCAGCTTTTTGTTTTCGAATTTTATAAGCTGAAAGGATCTATCAGGTTTAGCGTAGCGAAGAAAATATGGTAGAGTTGGCGTAAGCGCACAGGATCGGTTATGCCTTCCTCAATAATTAACTCCAGCCTCGAATCATTAGTTTCGGTATCGCCATCGTCGGGTAATACAATCTCGTAAGTAAAGTCTTTCAGGCTTAATAAAGCTGCGCGGGTGTCATCGTCGGTAAAAATGGTGCGTACCCGCGATTCGTCGGTGGTTTTAACAATTATGCGCTCGTCAAAATCGGGGTAGCCAATTTGTATATCCTGCATCCCGAAAAATTTCCCTAAATCGTCGAAAAAGCTTTCTTCGTGTAACGCAAACCTGAAACCATCGGGGTTCCGGAAGGGGGCACTAAAAATGGTGGTGGCAAAACCTCCTTCAAAGCCGCCACCTAAGTCTATATCAATATCCAGGGCAATTTCTTTGTTTTGCTGGTGAATAATTGCCTGGTATTGTAATAAATCAGGGTTCTGGGTTAAATCCTGGGCAAGTTGCTGCCACACTTCATCTTCGTTGTGGCCGTAAATGTGTCTGTTGTCTTGCATATATTTTTAGTTTGCTATTTTGCCATACGGCCTAACAGCTAAAAAGATTAATAGCCGCCTAAACCGGTTAAGTAGGGGAGAGGCTTTCAGGCTGATTATAATAAACGAAACGGCTACAGCAAAAAGATGAAATATTCCGGATATTCTAGTGGCATACTGTTGTTTAGTAGCAGTTAAGCACAAGAATATTTCTTTGATCAGAAGCTATGAGTAGCAGCAATATAAGATTAGCCTTATTATTAATAACAGGTCTGATAAATTAGAGCCAAATTAAAGAAGAACGGCTCGGTGTCTTAAATTTCCTGGTTTTTCAAAAGAGTATACGTGCTATTAAAAAAAAATATTACCGACCATCAGTAATCGACTATGGCCAGTAATATTTTTTTTGTCTGTTTTTACTTACCGGTTCTGATCCCGTTCGTTGCGGTGGCGGTTGTTGCCGTCGTAACCTCCCCGTTGACGGTCCCGGTTCTCGCGATCAGCACGGTCGTTGTTGCGGTTACGGCTGGGGTCACGGTTAACGCTGCCGCTCATTGGGTCGTAGTGGCGCGAACGATCTTCGTCGCCGCGCTGGCCATCGTAACCCCTGCTTGATGAACCAGCCATGTTGCCTTCATTTCTTTCGTTATAGTCGGTGCCGTAATGGCGATCTTGGTCATTGCCGCTGCCCTGGCGGTTACGCGGACGTTGGTTTGAGCCATAATCACGTTCCTGGTCGCGGCGGAAATCTTCGTCTATCCGGTGGTTGGGGTTGTAGCTGATAGAAGTTTGTTCGGGCATGGAGTTATAAAAGCTCTGCGAGGTATCGTAAATTTCGTACCGGCTGTTATCTTCCTGGTTGTTATCGTCGCGGCGTAAATCGCGGTTGGGGTCTTGGCGGTGTTCCCGGTGCTCTTCCGAAAAACGGTCGTGGTCACGGTCGCTAAAGCTGTTTTTATCCCAATAAGCGCCGTATATCTGGCGGTTGTTGCCAGGTACGGTATGACGGCCATGTCCGCTGGTAGAATCGAAGCCGGACCGGTTTTCTTCGCGGTGACCCCGGCCGCCCCGGGAAGAACCAAATCCTTGGGCGCCGCCGTAACTGCCCATATTGCCATAATTATTGGATTGTCCGTAAGTATTGCGTTGGTTAGCTTGTCCCCGGTCGTCCTGGTGGTTATCGTGCCGGTCGCCGTACTGGTCGCGGGTAGTACGGTGGTCGTCGAAACGGTAAGCTCCTCTATACATAGATTCCTGGTCCTGGCCCATATTCCGGTTGCCGCTACGGTTTTCACGATTGTCGCGGTCGCGGCGGTTATTTTCCTCATCTCTTCTATTCATAGTATTTTCTTTAAAAATTGAACTATACTGTTAAAGTACCTGGTAGTGTACTTTCTTGTTTTAACGGGAAATTCGGTTGGCAGTTAAGCAATTCGACTATTTTTATTCGAAAAGCCATTAAGCCAACTACCCAGCTCATAGCTAAGAACACTTCAAGATTAAAAAAAAACTTAAGTTGATGCAGTTGTTTTGTAGAACGTTACGGACGATTTGGGTTCAGAATTAGGAAGAGCAAAGGTTGAGATTAGGCAATATTTTATAAGCAACAGTTTTGGCTAGCATTTATGAAATTTATTAGCCGGAAAAGGATTGCACTTCTGGGAGAAATCAAACTTATATGAACAAGAATGATTTATTCATTAATTTAAAATAGGGCATGAAGAGAGCAGCAACCGGATAATTTTGAATCGGTTACCTGTTAAGATGTTAAATCGGGCTGATTAGTAGTTACCAGAAAAGCCGGGTTGTTTTATTTCGAGCCAGTGAAAAGCATCGTCTAAATCGGTAAAAGCCTCGAATACGAAAGCCGGTTTCTTATTTTGGCCCCTAAGTTCTATTACTTCGAGCAGCTTTTTGCTTTGGGTAATAGAAGTTGGGTTATACGGAACAATACGCGCCAATTTTTCTATTCCGGATTTGGTCAGTATAGGGCCACAAACTTCCAGAAACCATTCGTTGTTATTAACGAGGGCGAGTTGGTGGGCATCGCTGAGCAAATATTTAATTTTTAACTTTTTTACAATTTGCAGTACCTGCAAAATATTAGCCCGATACTCTTTCGGCGAAATGCTGGCTTTCCAGAGAACCTGCATAAATGAGAGTCGCCGGTATATCAATACCGAACAGGTTTCCAGTTCCAGTTCCTGGGTAGGGTTTTCCAGCAGTATAGTAGTTTCGGTGTTCAGCATATTTAGGTCATAACGTGCATACTTTATATTTATTCTTGCCAGGATGCACTAAGTTATTTTGGTTTAATAAATTTGCCCTTAATTTATGGGCAAGAACTCCGTAAAATATTCCTTAACCTTCGTCTAAAAACTAATTAATACTTGATGCAAGTATGTAAGAACTGCAAATATTATAATTAACAAAATTAAATAAAATATAAGATAAACTAATTTTATTCCCTAAACAGCAGTTGCTGCTTATAGACCATGTGGGAAAGACCGTGTAAGACCGGATAGGATTTAGCTTTAGAACATAAAAAAGCCCCTTACTTTTAAAGCAAGGGGCTTTTGGTTTTTAATTAGAACGGTATAGTTAGTCTTTTACTATCCGCAGGGTTTTAACACCGCTTTTGGTAGTTAACCGGATAATGTACACACCAGCCGGTGTAGTAGCATCGCCCCATTGTACCTTAACCGGAGTCTTCGCCTGAGCTTTACCAGATTTCAAAGCTTTTACCAAAGAACCACGTACACTGTAAACCATCAGGTTATATTCTTCATCGGTATCCAAGGCGAACTCAATAGTAGCCTGGTTGGTGAACGGATTTGGATAGCTGGTCAGTTTGGTTTCTTCGGTACCGGTGAATACTTCGGCTTCGGTAGCTACGCGTTCGGATTTACCATTAGTTTTGGCTTCATGGATCACAATTGAACCGCCAGCCAAAGCTGATGCAGGGACTGCGTTAATGTCAGTGGTAGTAACGTCAGTAGAACTAGTTGGAACATTATTATCGTAAACTACCAAATCGTTTTTATCCTTATCCCAAATCTTAATACGGAACTTATCTACACCGCCTCCACCATTAATCTGGCCATCAATTCCTGATACCATGAAACCATAGTTCCCATCTCCGTTAATTTTACCAGTACCGGTATAATTAGCTTTATAAGTAGCAATAACTAAACGCATATCATCGTAAGCGTTGCTATTAAAGTTTAGATTACCAGCTTGGAATTGGAATTCAGTTTGCCCATCCGGGATGGTTGTTCCTTTTTTGTATTTAGCAACAAAACCAAAGTTAGCTTTTCCAGTTTTTGAAACATCTGCCTTAAGAGCACCTGCAGGAGAATTAATCCAACCACCACCAGTTACAAAACCACCATTTGGATCATAAATAGGAAGATAGGCTACATCTTCTCCACATTCCGTGACTGCCTTTATCTTATAAACATCGGTTTGTAAAACTCCAACATCAAACTTGGCAAAACCTTGAGCATCAGATTTACATACCATTGGAGTACGTTGATCTAAATATAAAGTGACTGGAACTCCAACTGCAATTGTACCTGTAACACTATTTGTTACTTTGATAGAGATTGTTGTTGCAGTGCTCTTAACAGCTTGTGGTGTACTGTTTGCAGAAGCATTAACAGTTACACAAGTCACATCTATACTATTTCTACTAGAAGCATTGTTGTAGTTAGTTCCGTTAGTTGGAGTAAATACAACTGATAATTCTTGAGCATTACCAGCAGAAAGAACAGTTGAAGAAGTGATTACATCAGTGCCTTTCTTGTAGACAAAAGTACCAGCAACAGCAGCACTACCGAAAGAAGCAGTAGCATTCAGTTTACCAGTCAAGTCTGTACCGTAAGTGATAGGTGCTAACGGATTCGGTGTCCATGTAATTACAGGGTTAGCTTTGGCTACCGTGAAGGTTCTATCTACGTTTTCAGCCGCATTGTAATTAGTATTACCAGCCTGAGAAGCTCTTACGGTTACATCACCGGCACCAGTGATGGTGATGGTGTTGGTGGTAGTGTTGATAGAAGCCGGACCACTTACAATGGCGAAGCTTACAGCATCACCAGAAGTAGCGGAAGCCGATACAGTAAACGGTGCATCACCGAACGTCTTACCTGCTAAAGGAGCAAAGGCAATGGTCTGGTTAGCTTTGGCTACCGTGAAGGTTCTATCTACGTTTTCAGCCGCATTGTAATTAGTATTACCAGCCTGAGAAGCTCTTACGGTTACATCACCGGCACCAGTGATGGTGATGGTGTTGGTGGTAGTGTTGATAGAAGCCGGACCACTTACAATGGCGAAGCTTACAGCATCACCAGAAGTAGCGGAAGCCGATACAGTAAACGGTGCATCACCGAACGTCTTACCTGCTAAAGGAGCAAAGGCAATGGTCTGGTTAGCTTTGGTAATAACTAATTCACCAGTTCCTTCAATTGGCAAATAAGTATTTGTTTCTCCTGTAAATGATGCTGTTATTGTATAATTACCAACATTTCTATTTTCCAAATTAACTCCGGTAAGTGTAGCAATCCCATTTGCATTAGTATTTACTGTTCCTACAATTGTATTTCCTATCTTAAATGTAATAGGCTTATTATTTAGTGTTGTTTTAGGCGTGATTTGGTAATTTGAATAAAAGGTAGCAGTTAGTGAAACTGTTTCGCCGTAAGAACCCTCTACTTTACTTACTTCTAAAGCACCATAATTTGCCGTAAATAAAATAGCACTTGCTTCATTATTTGGGCCTGCGGTGAATGAATTGCGTGTCTGTTGAGTAGTTGGAGACAAATTAGTACCTACTCTATAACTATAATTAAGAATAGAATAACTAATAGAAGGAGTCACAATAAAGGTTGGAGTGAAGCTATTTACAGTAATAACTGTATTATTTGAAGCTGTACTTCCAGCCGTTAATGGCGGTGTAAAAGTTGCAGTTCCAGGAGAATTTCCAGAGGTAAAATTAACTGTTACTGATGTCCCAGTTGGGAGACCGGATGCTGCAAATTGAAAACCACCATCAGTAAATTTAGTTTGAGCAGTTAATAGAGATGTTTGTCCTGTAGCCGTCAAAACAAATGAAACACCTAAATGTCTAATTTCAATTAGATATTGATCATTATAAATGTTCCCATTTGCATCAGCTACTGCATAACGATTATGACCATTAGCACAAACAGCAGGGGTTTCATCAAAATGCAATTGCACGGTTTCACCTGGTTGCCATCCTGTACCAGTTACTTTAACAATATCACCCGGTTGGTAATCTAACTTATCAGTTGTAACCGTTTGCGCAAAAGCGCCGGCCGTGAGGAATAAACTAAAGAATAGGAAAAGCAGGATGCCGTAGCACCTGGAGTTTTCCCTTAAAAGAATGGGGGGTAAGTGTTTAATCATAAATAGTTTTTTAATGGTGTTTAGTTGATTATTAGGTTTGCTAATACCTGGGGCCTAGCCAGCGACAAGAGGCGTTTTGTTTTAAATTGTAAGTTGTTCAAGGGATTTATTAATTAGGTAATAGTTTACTGTTACAAATATGGCTTAATAAAGAGATGATTGTATAAAGTTTCGATTAATCGTTAATTTTGCGCGCCGAACCATTATACTCTTTAGATGAGTAAAAGCTGACTATCAGATATTCTATGATTATTAAATATTTATCTTACTTAATTCTGTGAGAAACAAATAAACAGCAAGCCTTATTTATGATATATGTTAGATGTTTAATTAAACAGATTTAAATAAGAATTGAAGGTTCAACATCCTATTATACAAAAAACGTTCTTTAATTTGCAATATTATTTTAAATATTATTATTAATATAATAAAAAGTGCCTCTATTTGCATAGAAAGGCTTTTTGAACTGATCTTAGAACTACTTGAGTGTTTATAAATTTTTGGTTATATATTTAATAATGTTTACAAAGAATTAGTTGTCATCAAACTTTGAAACCTGTAATAACACGCACTATACATTTATAACCTTAACAGTAATCAATATTACTATTAAAGTAAACAGAATGCCGCTTTTTACTTGTTTGCTGATACTTCTCTGTTAAACTTTGTAAGGCATACTATTTATACTTTCTAAGGCCTTGTTCAAGGCGGTAAGTTGGTCTTTACCTACAAAATATTCGTAAGGATTAGCCCCGCAAAGGTCGCAAGTATGATTAAGCTGTACCAGCGCTTTTAACTTTGGATAAATAGCCGTATTAAAACCATCGAGAAAGGAAAGTATTAACGCGTATTCGTCGGGGGGCAAAGTGGGTTGCTTGCTGCGCACTACTTTAATTAATTGGGTTAGCAGCCGCGTAATGTGGTGCAGGTGCTGACCCACCGGTGAAGTTTTCAGCGTATATCGTAAGTGGCTGGTAAAAATAAGTGGTGGAATTTGCCCGTTGTGGTAATTCTGGTGAGACTCCAAAATTGTTTTCAGGGCTTTTTCTACTTCTTCGGGGCAAAACTTTTCGTTTTCTTGTTTAAACAGGGTAAACAATTCCAGAATATACCGGGTGGCTACTTCGGCATGAAGCCGCTCTTTCTCAGAGGTGTGGATGTTTTGCTGTACAAGGTTCGTTTGCTGATATTCTTTAAAAGCAGCCAGAGTAACCATAATTCCCGCTAGCAGCAGCAATGGCGTAGCTATGCTGCCAAAAGTAACACCAATGGGCCAGGTAAGTTCGCCGCTAAACAACGGCAAAAAAGAAAAATACCGCTGAACCGGCAAAAGCAGCATAATTAATGGAATGGCAAAGGCCAAAGTAGTTGGCAAGATCAGGAACCGGAGGTGTGTGGTTCTCATAAGAGATGTTTAAGTATAAAATTTTATAACCTTAATTTAAATTTCAGTACAAATATATAAAAATATATATATTTAATATTAGTTAATAAATCTTTTATTTACATACTAGAAGTTCTGTAGTGGCAGGGGGTTAAATAAATAATTTTTTGACTTACAGACAGGCTTCTTAAGGAACTTCGCTAAATGCTTTAATAAGCCTTTTAAAGATGTGTTGCAGCTATTTGAATTTTGCTGAATAGGCAGGAAAGCGGAAAGTATGCAGTTTGCGTAAAATTATGGTTGTTCCGAAGCTTATACCCTTAGCTTGGACATACAACCTGTTATATAATGTGATGGCTATGCCTAACCAAAAATTTCAACCGGATAATAAAAAAGCCGTTGTTTAAACGGATTGGAAAGGAGTTACATTATGGCCTTAGCCAATAAACTAAGGTATACGGATTATTACGCCGGAAGTAAAAAGAGAAGGTTTAATTAACCTGGTACTAACAATAACGTTATTTTTATTATCTGCTCTCGTTCAGTTTACGCAAACGGTTTTCAATAATATGGATGGTTCGGCGCATTTCATTCATTACGGCCTTTTTTTGCGCTTGCCCTAACGACTGGCGCAAATGCGACAGGTATTCCTGGCAATCAAACTGATTTAATTTACTAAGGCTTACCTCATCTACTTTATTCTGAACTACCATTTTACTTTTAATTATTTTAGTACAATAATATTCGAATATTTTTATCTATATCTTGCATACGCCTTATTAAGTAGTATTAAAAATAATAAATTATTGATAAAATCGCAAAATGCTTTCTTCAGATTAAGTATTAATTTCTATTTTTCAGTATAAATCTGTACTACTGCGTGGGCCAAAATAGTGTTGCATTAGTATTTCTTACCAAACACTGCGCTAAATGGGTAAGCTACCTATCAGAAGAAGATGTAGTAATAAAGTCTAAGATTAGCTTTTTAGCGTATACTAAATATGTTACTTCGGAAAGCAAAAAACCTTGCTGCTAAAAAGTAGAATAAAGGGTATGCAATAGCTTTATTATACAAAACTGCCAGTGTTTTACATTATATTTTATAGTTATACGCTGCTCACCCGTTGGTTTTACCCATAGTAATATTAGCGTGTTAAACCTTTTAACAAAATACGCGATTTTTTAGGCCTTTGCTTAAAGCAACAACAATAGGGTAAGACTAAGGTGAATTTAGCTCCAACTAATATAAATAATAAATACAGGTGCCGTATAATTAAAGGGTTCGCTTAATTACCTTAATTTATCTTGTCCGGTTAATTTTTAGGCTTAGAGTATAAGATTTGTTATGCAAATTAATTCAAAATATAATAATAATAAATTTTAATATTTATATTTAAATATGTAAACCTCTTTCTTATTTAATCGTAAATATTGCCTGAATTGTTTGAAAATAATTTAGCTATATTTGTTTTTATCTGAAATATTATTTAATTAGTATTTTAATTAACTATTCGACGACATCAATAAAATGAAACAATAACTAACTGTTTAGATCTGGTTTGATTATTGTTACAACAGTATTGATATCGCTATAAATTTTATTACAAAGCGGGCTATCTACTAACACCATTAAAGTTATTATCATGAAGATTTCGATAATTACGGTTTCTTACAACAGCAGTTCTACGATACGGGACACGATAGACTCGGTGTTGTCGCAGGACTACGCCGATTTTGAATACATCTTAGTAGACGGGCAATCCACGGACGGGACCTTAGACATTATTCGGTCTTACGACCACCCGAGCATCCGTTGGATAAGCGAGCCGGACAAAGGCATTTACGATGCCATGAACAAAGGCGTACAACTGGCAACCGGCGATATTATCGGCATCTTAAACTCTGATGATTTTTATACTGACCAGCAGGTGTTGAGCAAAGTAGCCCGTACTTTCCAGGAGCAGCAGGTAGAAAGCGTGTACAGCGATTTGGCGTACGTAGATGCCAGCGACGTAAACAAGATAGTACGTTACTGGAAATCCGGGCAGTACAAAGAAGGCAGTTTCCTGGAAGGCTGGATGCCGCCGCACCCGACCTTTTTTGTGCAGCGGAGCGTGTACCAGAAGTACAGCCAGTTTGATGTGCGCTTAAAATCAGCGGCCGATTACGAGTTGATGCTGCGCTTTATTCACCGGTTTAAAATATCGGTGGCTTACATACCGGAAACATTGGTGAAGATGCGGGCCGGAGGGGTGAGTAATGCCAGTTTATTGAACCGGTTTAAAGCCAACCGGGAAGATAGATTAGCCTGGGAGTACAACAAGCTGAACCCGAAGCTTTATACCTTAATGCTGAAGCCTTTGCGTAAACTGCAGCAGTTTGCCATTGTTTCGCCTGAACTGCGCATGCTTAAACAAGCCGTGAAATTAATTGCCCGATTAATATTGCGGGGTCGGCATGCCAAACGGACATTTTAAGCTGTTCACTATTTTTTTAATATAAGTCGTAAAAGAAAGGAAGTACAGGGTACTTCTTTTTTTATTTTTATTCAGGAGGGTTTGTAGTATGTGCCCAGTATTTAAAAGCAAAATATTTAGCTGGCCACTGCCTGTTTTAAAGGGAGCCACTTGCTTCCGGAATAGCACAGGGTACATTTTTATTTAATCCTAAACCCGAATATTTTGCTTTCTCTTTAATCCTGAATAACAAAGCCGTACTTTAAATGAGTATGCGGCTGCCGGGCAAGTTACCAAATAGTTACAAGCCGGTAATAGTAGGTTGGGCTTTAATTAAATTTTTATCAGATCTATATTTTTTACAGCTTATCTATTACCCGCAGTCTGCATTAATCTTACCCGAAATAGCGTAGTAGTAACTCTTATCAGCCCGAAGAAATAATGCTCCGGACAACCTAAAAAATAGTAATCTTATAATATTATTTTGTGGCTTTAAGCGGCAGAACAAAAAGAATAGTTAAAATAATATTAGATAATTTGAATATATGGAAATTAATTGCTAAATAGTGCCAAAATAAAACAGTATACCAGAAAAGTTAAGCATTTCTGAACTTTCTATAAAGAAAACAATTTGTGGTTTAACTTTTGTTAGGTTTCTTAGGCATATTAGGCTTATTTTTGATTAATAATATTTCTGAAAATGAAGATTTCGATAATTACGGTTTCTTACAACAGCAGTTCTACGATACGGGACACGATAGACTCGGTGTTGTCGCAGGACTACGCCGATTTTGAATACATCTTAGTAGACGGGCAATCCACGGACGGGACCTTAGACATTATTCGGTCTTACGACCACCCGAGCATCCGTTGGATAAGCGAGCCGGACAAAGGCATTTACGATGCCATGAACAAAGGTGTACAGCTGGCAACCGGCGATATTATCGGCATCTTAAACTCTGATGATTTTTATACTGACCAGCAGGTGTTGAGCAAAGTAGCCCGTACTTTCCAGGAGCAGCAGGTAGAAAGCGTGTACAGCGATTTGGCGTACGTAGATGCCAGCGACGTAAACAAGATAGTACGTTACTGGAAATCCGGGCAGTACAAAGAAGGCAGTTTCCTGGAAGGCTGGATGCCGCCGCACCCGACCTTTTTTGTGCAGCGGAGCGTGTACCAGAAGTACAGCCAGTTTGATGTGCGCTTAAAATCAGCGGCCGATTACGAGTTGATGCTGCGCTTTATTCACCGGTTTAAAATATCGGTGGCTTACATACCGGAAACATTGGTGAAGATGCGGGCCGGAGGGGTGAGTAATGCCAGTTTATTGAACCGGTTTAAAGCCAACCGGGAAGATAGATTAGCCTGGGAGTACAACAAGCTGAACCCGAAGCTTTATACCTTAATGCTGAAGCCTTTGCGTAAACTGCAGCAGTTTGCCATTGTTTCGCCTGAACTGCGCATGCTTAAACAAGT
>NZ_VWSF01000002.1:318042-483101 GCF_008629685.1 Adhaeribacter rhizoryzae
GAAGATAGATTAGCCTGGGAGTACAACAAGCTGAACCCGAAGCTTTATACCTTAATGCTGAAGCCTTTGCGTAAACTGCAGCAGTTTGCCATTGTTTCGCCTGAACTGCGCATGCTTAAACAAGTTACCCGTATTTTTTCTAAAACTACTGCTACTCAAAAAGAAGTTAGATCTTCTTGGTGAATAAAAAGCCTGAAAGGCTTGCGCCTGGTGATAAGCTATATATTTAAAAATAAATATTAGCAATTGTAAACACCAGTAATTTTTTGCTGCTGGCATAAAGTAATGTAGAGGGTTTTTAAGGAATTATTATGTTTGAAATTTTTACCAGCTTTTTAACCGCATTTCTGATTACCTATTTTGTAATTCCATCAGTAATACGGATAGCGCATACGCGTAAATTATTTGATGAGCCGGACGAAAGAAAACACCACCAAAAAATGATTCCGGCCTTGGGAGGTATAGCCATCTTTGCCGGTACTTTTTTTTCCGTTTTGTTTTGGGTCGATCTTATTCCGGCCAATTTAATGCGATGGTTCATCTTATCAATGGTAATCGTATTTATGATTGGCATTCAGGATGATATTGTTGCAATCAGGCCTGTAAAGAAATTAATAGGCGAACTGGTAGCTTCAGGGTTAATTATTTATTACGGCAACATCCGGATTTATAATTTGCAGGGATTACTAGGCCTGTATGAACTGCCGTATCTGGTAAGTTTTGGGTTAACACTTTTTGCCTTTATCGTAATCATAAACGCCTTTAATTTAATAGATGGCATCGATGGGCTGGCCGGCGGTATTGGTATTATTAGCGCGGGAGCATTTGGTTCTTTATTTTGGTATAGCGGCCAAATTGGCTGGGCAGCCGTAGCGTTTGCCCTGGTAGGCGCTTTGCTGGCCTTCCTGAAATTTAATTTTGCGCCCGCTAAAATATTCATGGGCGATTGCGGCTCTTTGTTTACTGGTTTTTTACTCGCCATTATGTGCGTGCAATTGCTAGATACCCCTATTTTGCTCGATGCATCAGCCAAATTATATTTGCCTACGCCCGTTATTGCAATGGCTATTCTTATTGTGCCGCTAGCCGATACGTTGCGGGTTTTTATCGTAAGGGTTTTCAGCGGAAAATCGCCGTTTCACGCCGATAGAAACCATATTCATCATTTGTTGCTGAACCTCGGCCTAAACCATAAATCTGCTTCCTGTACCTTATATTGCTTTAACCTGTTTTTTATAGTTGGCATTCTGGGGTTTCTTCATTTTAGCATTAATTATTTGTTTCTGATAGTAGTACTGGCGGGCTATATTTTAATAAGCATTCCTAAAGTTTTGCTGTATATTAATAAGCAGGAAGTTAAGAAAGGAACGGTTATTAATGCTTAGTCATAATATTAGTAACGTATTGGCTAATAAATATTTAGCAGATTGCTTCGGTTTGGTTAATGCCAGAGCAGATAAACTTATTTTGAATTCTAGTAGCGTAAAATAAAATCTTTTCGTGAAATTCAAATTTTGTACGTAATATTGAAAACGGAATATAGTTTTTATTTTATATTTCGCCCGAACCTAAACCTTTTTTTAAGACACCACTAAATTGTAAACAAGTAAAATTCAGGTTTAGTAAATCAGAATTTGAAAAATAAAGCTTGGTAAAAAATATATTTTACTAGCATAAAAGATTCAGCGTTTAACGTATTATGTTTTAAAAAACGCATTAAATAATAAGTTTATTTAAAAAAGCTTTTAGTTATAGCTAAACTATATGATTAGAACAATTACAGAAAGATTAAGCAGGGGAGTAATATTAAAACGTAATCTTCCTAAAGAGTTTAACTCTTTACCCATGTTTGTAACCCCCGAAGGCGGCCTGAAATACTGGAAACTGAATTTGGATAATATTGATCCCATGCTTTATAACATTGCGATTAACTTTATTCAGCAAGACGATGTAATTTGGGATATTGGCGCAAATATTGGGTTGTTTACCTTTGCTGCTATAGCTAAAGCCGGCCGGAACGGTAAGTGTCTGGCAGTTGAAGCCGATATTGTAATGGCTAATCTGGTAAAAAAATCGGCTGCCCTAAACCGCGAATATACCGTTGATATTTTGCCGCTCGCTATTTCTAATTATAATGGTTTGGTAGAATTTAATATTGCCGAAAGAGCCCGGGCTACCAATCACATAGTTACTTCACAGGGTTCTAACCAAACCGGAGGTGTACGGGAAACTTACAAGGTACCTACCGTTACGCTGGATTATTTACTGCAGCATTATGCTAAACCAGATTTCCTGAAGATTGACGTAGAAGGAGCCGAAAAATTTGTGCTGGAAGGTGCCCAGGAACTCATGCAAACGGCCCGGCCTAAAGTTTTAGTAGAAGTAGGCGATGAAAACGTTGGTTATATTTCGAAGTTATTTAACGACAATAATTACGTCATGTACAATGCCGATGATCTGCAAAATTTCTCTAAAATAAAAGAAGCATCCTCTAACACCTTGGCCATACCAGTCGAGAAAATGAAAGGGTAGCGCATAAGGCCGGCTAAACGCAATAGTTAAGTAATTTTATAACATGCTTATTTTATAAAAATAGCTGGCCAGTAGTTTTAGCGGTTTGTTCACTAAAAACGCATATATAAATTAATTAAATTTTTAGAGCAATATTGTTTCTCCGGTTTGGAGCAATAATATTGCTTTGCCTTTTAGCGGGGTAGAAAATAGTTTGGCATGAATAAATACCTAAGTGAAAAAATTAAAGTCATTCAGTTTTTTGCAATGATTTTAGTTGTTTTTCTGCATTCTTATAATGTAATAGTAAATTTTAAAACCGAAACCTTACACACCGAAAACGAAGTAAATTTATTTGTCCAGAATTTTATTACCAATGGCATTGCCCGGGTAGCGGTGCCCCTGTTTTTTTTACTTTCGGGGTATTTATTTTTTTTAAAGCCCGACTTTTCGCTGCAAGGCATTTTAACCAAATATCGCCGGCGTTTTAAATCTTTGGTTATTCCTTATTTATTCTGGTCTGTTTTTGGATTGCTTTTGTTTTTTACGCTACAAAATCTGCCTTACGCCGAAAATTTTTTCCGCAACGAACCAGTTAAAAACTTTTCTGGGGCAAAACTAGCCGATACCATTTTGTTAAATCCTGTTCCTTATCAGCTTTGGTTTATTAAGTCTTTACTGGTGCTGGTAATATTATCGCCGGTAATTTACTTCTTAACCAAATATTTAAAACTTGTTTGGATAGTGCTGGCGGCTTTGTTGTGGTTTTTTAATTTTCCGTACCCGCTGGTGCTTGGGTTTGAGTTTGGCTTGGGCGTGGTGTTTTTTTCATTGGGTGCTTTCCTGGGTTTACAGCATAAAAATTACCTGGCCTGTTATTTCCCGAGAGCAGGTATTGTAGCGTTAATATTATGGTTGGTGCTGCTACTCGTACAAACCATTTTAATAGATGCCGTACCTTTAACAACTTACGTTGCCCTCCAGAAAACCAGCGCTGCGCTTGGGGTATTTGCCATCTGGTATTTCTACGATGTATTATTTAAAGGCCAAAGCTTTGGCGATAAGAAATATTTCAATTTGTTTTCCTTGTCTTTTTTCATTTTTGCTTTTCATGAACCAATCCTGACTATTTTTAAAAAAGGACTAATTTTCCTGATTGGCAATACTGAATTTACGTCTATCCTGGTATATTTTCTGGCACCAATTATTACCATTATAATTAGCCTTATGGTAGGAACATTTCTGCGGCAAAAGGCAACTTCTTTTTACCAGTTAATTACTGGCGGCAGATAATTTCTTATTCTCCTGCTACTAAGAATAAATATTCCTCGGCAAGAAAGTGTTTTTAAAACTGAACAGTAATTAAGAAATAAATATTCCCCTTTCCGCATCTGAAGCTTATACCAAATAGTAAATATGCTGTTCCATAGCAGCCTAGAAAATGGCTTTCCTCCACACCCAGTCATTCTATAGAATTCAAAGAATTCCAAAAGAATCTTGTGTATGAGTTGGATAAACAGGTAATAAACCAAGCCTGGAATTTACCTGTAACCCTTTCTAAGCAGAAGATTCTTAACAGAATGACTGGAAGGGCTACAATGATTTGAGTTCTCTCTATGCAAGGCTTTTTATTCTATTTGGCATTACTCTGTTCAACCAGGTTTATACAGGCCGTAAAAATCTGTTTAAAGCAAGTTGTGGCTAAAGCAGGTGTGAACCACAATTAAAGAAACAGCCGTATTTTAATTCAGGAATTTGGTTTTGCTCTCTTGCCCGACTACCATAAAAAAAGCCCTAACCACTTTATTGGGTTAGGGCTTTTTTAGAAATATACCGGCTGTTTGTTAAATACCGGTAAATACAAGGTTAGAAACTACTCCCGTACAATTTTAATATTCTGAACACCGCTTTTGGTTACGAGTTTAGCAATATAAATACCAGCAGGAATATTGCCGGCCTCCCATTGTACTTGAACCAATTCGTTGGCTTTGGCTTTGCCTTGTTGCAGGGTTTTAATCAGCGAGCCTTTCATATCAAAAATACTTAAGGTATAAGCTTCTTCGGTAGGTAAGGAGAACTGAATAGACGTACCGTTGCTAAACGGGTTAGGGTAAGCGCTTAACGTTTGACCCGTTGTACCGCCAGCGAAAATTTCCAAAGAAGAATCGGCACTTCTGCTGCTTAGTAAGCTAGATGATTCAAATGGCATTAAGTGGGCACCGGCAATAGGGGCCTGCATGGTGCCATTCGGCAATTTCCAGGCTACGCTTACATTATCTAAACCAACGCCTTCTTTGTGTAAGGCTTCAATATAATAGCGTCTGCCGGCTTGCAAATAAATAGTTTTAGATTGCTGCGAAGCATCTTTATCGTATTGCTCAATACCGGTAGTACTGCTTAAATGAGCAATATGGGTTTTATTGGCAGGATTATCGTCGGTACTGATAAACAAGTCAGCTTGGTCGTCGCCGGCAATGTAAAACACATAGTTACCAGATACCGGCGGACAAATATAGCCGCGTAAGCGGGCACCAAAATAATCGCCAATATTGGTTGGGCTGCTAAACGAAGTCATTTTTCTGGAAGCAGTAGGTGTGTTGTTAACCGGTATTTGGTCTATGTTATACCAGGCCGGAACATTGGCCCAATAATCCCAGGATATACTGCCGGTACCCGAACAAGCCGTGCTAGGAGCCGGGGCTGGAGCCGGTGTTATAACCGGTGTTACATTAACATTAACCGGGGCCGATGTAGTGGTTTGTCCCACATTATTAGTAGCTCTGGCGGTTAAGGTATAGCTGCCGGCGCTAACATTGCTCCAGGTAAAGCTATAAGGACTGGTTAAATCTTCGCCTACCTTTGAGCTGCCGTTGAAGAACTCTACTTTACTAATGCTGCCATCGGTACTGCTGGCATTCGCCGCAATGGTAATACTGGCTGGTGCTGTAAAGCTGCTGTTGGCACTTGGGCTGGTTAGTGCTACTTCTGGAGCCGACGGAGCAGGAGCTGGCGTGGTACCATTCTGCGTTAAAACTGTAACTGTAACCGGAGCCGAAATAGCTGTAGCACCGGTTGAGCTTGTAACCTTAGCAGTAATGCTATAATTACCGGCAGGTGCATTTATATAATAAGCTTCGTAAGGGGCCCAGGTTTTTTCGCCTAATCTGGTAGTACCATTATAAAACTCTACTCTTCGGATGGTTCCTTCGTCTGAAGTAACTTTGGCTGACAAATAAAGATTTGTTGGTATTACCTGGGTGCTGTTTGCAATAGGAGCTGTAAGCGTCACAGACAAGCCTTCTGCGACCGGTGCCGAATCTGGGTTTGCCTCTGGCGTAGGCTCTGGTGCCTTAATTGCGTTTACATTCACATTAACCGGAGCCGATGTAGTGGTTTGACCAACATTATTGGTGGCTCTGGCGGTTAAGGTATAGGTACCGGCACTAACATTGCTCCAGGTGAAGCTGTACGGGCTAGTTATATCTTCGCCTACTTTCGTGCTGCCGTTGAAGAACTCTACTTTGCTAATGCTGCCATCGGTACTGCTGGCATTCGCCGCAATGGTAATATTGGCTGGCGCCGTAAAGTTGCTGTTGGCACTCGGGCTGGTTAGCGTTACTACCGGAGCCGACGGAGCAGGAGCTGGCGTTAATATAGGAAGCTGTACGGTAATATTTACTGGGGCCGAAGTGGACGATAGTCCGGAATTATCAATGGCCCGAGCAGTTATTGGATAAACGCCTGCTAGCACGTTAAGCCACGTAAAACTATACGGACTGCTGGTATCTTCGCCTAGTTTAATGCCGCCCTGGTAAAACTCAACCTTACTAATGGTGCCATCGGAATCTACTGCATTGGCGGTAATAGTAACAACAGCCGGCGCTAACAAGTTGGTGCTGGCGGTTGGCGAGGTAATATTTACCGTAGGCAAAGCAGCGCTTATGGTGTTAGATGTGCCAACCGTTACTTTCACAGGCGCAGAAGTAGTTGAAGTACCAGCATTATCAGTGGCTTTGGCCGTTATTTCGTAAGTGCCGGTAGTTACGTTGCTCCAGTTAAAGGTATAAGGTGCGGTGGTACTTTCTCCTAGTTTAGTAGTGCCATAAAAATATTCTACTTTACTAATAGAACCGTTAGCATCGGATGCATTGGCGGTAATATTAATACCGGCTGGTGCTTTAAAGCTATTGGTGGAAGTAGGAGAGGCAATGCTAACGGTTGGCGCTGTATTTATAAGTGTACCCAGGTTAACAACATTAAATTTTACGGGGGCTGAGGTTCCGGCCACGCCGTTAGAGCCAATAGCCCGGGCCGTAACAGTATAAGTACCCGTTGGAATATTCATCCAGTGAATTTCGAAAGGAGCATAGCCCCGATCCGCAATTTTGTTACCGTTTGCGTAAAATTCTACCCGGCTAATGTTACCGTTCGTTAATTCTGCGTTTGCTAAAATACGCACGTTGGTCGGGTAAAAATGGGTACTGTTTTCGCCGGGGGTAACAATAGCTACGGTAGGTACGGTAGCCGTTAACACCGAAACCATAACCGGGGCTGAAGTTGCGGAGCCACCAGCATTATCAATGGCTTTAGCAGTAATGGCATAGGTTCCTATATCAACGTTATACCAGTCAAAGGCATAAGGGCTGGAGGTATCCTCGCCAATTTTTGTATTGCCGTTGTAAAATTCAACCTTGGCAATGGTACCATCCGTATCAGAAGCATTAGCCGTAATAGTAATACTAGCCGGCGCGGCAAATTTACTGCCACCAGTTGGTGCCGTTAACGTAATAGTAGGTTCGTTATTATTGGTTTTAGTTACACTAACTACGGCTGAGGTGGTAACCTGTCCGGTGCTATTAGTAGCTTTAGCGGTTAACGCGTGGGTTCCGGCCGGGGCATTGGTCCAGTTAAAACTGTACGGGCTGGTTAAATCCTCGCCTAATTTGGTAGAACCGGCAAAGAATTCAACTTTGGTTACTGCTGCGTTAGCGTCTGTGGCAGTTGCGGTAATATTAATTTGATCGGATGCGGCAAACGTAGCATTAGCAGTTGGTGCAGTAATGGTAACCCCGTTGGTAGGTGCCGTTAAATCAAATTCAACTGTATATTTTTCGGTAATGGCACCGGCAGTTACCGAAATGGTAGCTCTGTGTAAGCCTACCGGTAACCCAGCCGGATTAGCACTTAGCTCTATTAATGCAATTTCCCGTTCGTTTTCGATAGTACCACCATTGGCCGATAAAGTAAGCCAGCCAGCACTGCTGGTTGCGGCCCAGTTCATGGCGGTATAACCAGAGTTATATAGCACAAAATTGCTCTTTACAACGCTGCCGCCGGCTTTACCTTCTATTTCAACAACGTGTAAGGGTGCTTCTATTATAGCTCCGGGCAGTGTGCCATCGTAAAACTTACCAACGCCGGCATAAGAATTTTCCCGGAGAGCCATTTTAGTAGTAGTAGGTAAAGCTTTGCTTACACCATTAAAGTTATTTTTATAGAAGAGCAAATTAGATAAGCCTTCTTTAGAAGTTATTAAACCTTCTGGTGCATTGTTAATGGCATTATGTTCGTAAACACTGGCGTTTAAAACATCGGCAGACTGGGGCAAGCTGTTATAAAATCCAGCCGAGACCGCCGATTCTACGGTATTATTCCGGTAAGTTATACCCAGCATAAAGGTGCCTTCATTTCTGGAGAAACGCCCTACTTCGTTATACATGCCCCATTTTACATTGCGCATGGTGTTATTGGTAAATAAATTAAAGAAGTTGGGGTCCATACCCGTGGTGTGCTGCGTAGAAAAGTTAGCAATACCTTGCTGTAAATCAGTCATTGTATTGTTATCGGCAATTACGTTAAAAGAGCCTCCAAATGGTTCTATCGCCGCTGCCGCAACGTGGGTAGGACTGGTAGAAGCGCGGGCTTTGCCATCGAATGAATTTTTGTAAATGGCAATGCGGTCGGCAAAATCACCTACTACTATGTAACTGCTGGCATCCGGAATCACGTTCCAGGGTTCATCCAGGGTTATAACGCCACCACTGTTAGTAATTATCCGACGGGTCTGACCCAAACCTTTTCCTTTTACAATAGCTACATACTTAGAGTTAGATTCGTTGGTATAACCGCTCAGGCCATTCAGGGTAGTAGAAGTAGCGCTAGAAGAAGACGGATAGCCCGCCCAAGAGGCCAGGTTACCTTCCCATAAAAATTGCTCACCGGAGTTCTGGTCTACATCGCCGGCCGGGCGGGGGGTAAGATCGTAGGTAATATTATTAGCTAAATACGTAAGGTGGTTGCTACCCCACGAGCCATTACCCACAAAGAAACGGCCTTTACCCCAGCCAGCGCCGCTCGAAAGGTTTGAATTATCTAAGTCGCGGCAGGTAGAGCGGGTCATGCTAATGCCACCCCCACCCCAGGTGTGAAGGGCCATGTCGCTATCGTTGGTCATGTAAAAATTATTCCGATCAATGAATAATTGGGAGCAATTACCCAGGAAGGTAGAAATACCAATGTGGTCGGTATTCGTCATAAATACTCGGCGGCTGTTGTGCAGGTCCAGCAGGTTAAAGCCTTTAAAATTAAAGCGCACATTGTGTATCCAAACATCCTGGCAATCGCGCAGAATTACTGGTTTATCGCGGTTGCCCCGGAAATTATTATTGGTATCGAAGCCCATATCGCTAATAGAGAAAGTCCGGGCCACGTTACCGAATACCATGCCGTATTCGGAGTTAAAGGTAGGAGCACATTTAATAATGGTGTTGCTTCTGCCATCTCCTTTCCACTTTACATCATTATAGATGTGCAGGTAACTGGAAATCATGTAAGTACCGGCCGGAAAGTAAACCGTAGCCCCCGGCGATTGACGGGCGGCATCAATGGCTTTCCGGATAGCATCAGTATCGTTATTATAACCGTTACCGGCCGCACCGTAATTTTTTACGTTAAAAACAGTATTGGTCCATTGGGGGCCGTCGTAAATAGTTATTTTTTGAGGACCGCTCCAGCCATACTGGCCACCGTGGCCGTTGTGCGCCCAAATTTCGTATTCGCCGTTCGGTAAACCGGCTGGTACAGTAAAATCTACCCGGTAAGGGTTTACATCGGTTACATTAACCCACTGACCGCCACCACCTACTGGTTTCAGGTAAATATAAGAGCGGAGTGTATCGTTGTTTTGCGCCAAATTCCGGCCAAATACCGAAACCGTTTGGTTGCGGGTAGCTTTATCGGGACCAGCCCACCAAACATCGGTTTTATTTACCGCAATTGGGTTGCCGTACCCAGCTTCGTTGCCCGGCCAAATTAAATACATCGACCATCCCGGTAAATCTTTCGGAAGGGTTAAGATGGTTTTGTCATTATCTAAGCGTTGAATGCGGGCCTCTTTTTGGGTAGAATTTCGGCCATAGATCATAAAGCGAGTGTCTTTCCCGGCATCGGCTCCGGTGTACCTCGAAAAATTTACCCCGGTAAGAACAATAGATTCATCGGGGCCGGCAGTGCGGGTCCACTCTGCGGCTTGGGGAGCGGAAGTAGAAGCAGTACCGTTTACGGGAGGGGTAAATGCATCGCCGGGAGCGGCTGGTTCGGGACTAGGTTTAGTAAAGCGCTGTGGGGCAGGGTAAGTAGTTTGCGCTTCAAGGGTTAGGAAATTGCCCCAAGTGAGTAGCAGAACGATTAAAAGGCGTAGGCTTTGCTGTCGTTTGCCAGGCTGTGTTTTGGGTAGTATTAAGGACATTATAGAACGGGTTTTAATTAAGGTTTAGGTTTGTGTAGTGGTTTTTTTCGATAGCTTAAGTATTTAGTATTGGGTAAGGGTAATTTGGATATTCTCTAGTTTTACTGGTTTAACCCCAAGGGAAAGCCTGATGGTAAATTTCTTGCTTCTCCTTATAAAGATTAATTCCGGTTAGTCTTTCTGTAAATAAAAAATGAGTTCTTAAAATAAGCGGTGAAAAACTAATGCATTTAAAGGTTGCAACCGCACCTGAAATTCTGAACAGAGCTAAAAAAAATGCTGAAACAATATTTAGCGCCTTTTTTTGTAAGCTTTTCTGTTTCAGTAAATAAGCAATAAATCGGGTTGGTGCCCTTTAACGATTACTGATTGCACTTTTTATTTTTTTTTAACCGTATCGACTTTGTCGAAACTTTACATAGTACATAACGTAAATTAAAAGTTTGTAAACTATGATAGCCTTGATTTTACCGCCGCAAACCTACTGTATAAAAAATTAAAACCAAAATGCCAGTAAATTTTTTAAAAAAATGCAAAAAACAGGGCGTTTATTATAATTTATGTAGAATGGCTACTTGTAAAAATTTAATCAGCTACATCTGAAAAAATATTGGGGAAATGTGTCTTTGATTTTAAGTATAATATATAAGTATCTAAATATTATATGTTTATAGAAAAATTATATTTTTATTTGTTCATACAAGAATTTAGTAATATAAAATAAGATATAGTACTAAAAAAGGATTTGTAGATATAGAAAATAGCTATACTTTTTAAGCTACAATTTTTATTTTAAGCCGAAATTAGCCTAAAAGATTCTTTCAATTATATAAGCGAAAATTATTATAATTAGATAAGTATTTAAATTTAGTCTGATTGTAAAATTTTAAATAGAAAATACTTTTTATTGAATATTTTAATATTGTTATGGGGATTAAATGGGTTAAGTAAGGATTACTTTCTCTTGAAAAAATTTAGATTAGCGGGTAAATAGCATTGGTGTTAAAATTAGATTAAAATTAGATTAAAAATGTTGGTAAGGCAGTCCTAAGAACATAAGCAACTTGGTTTACCTGCCTAATTTCCCAATTATTAGCTTTACATACCCGGATTCACCAAGTTAAACAACTGCTTAAATTATGTTTTGGCTGTTAAAAGACGCCCGTACAGGCAGACCGCTGACTTATGTATTTAGCTGCACTATTTTTTCTATGAAGTTTTTTGCTCTCTGCTGCTGACCACGTAAATAAATATTTTAAGGTGGCCAGGTAGGTATAAACAAAAAGCCCTAACCAAAATTTATTGGTTAGGGCTTGTGTTTAATAGCCAGACCGGCTGCTTAGGTTATTGAATTACAATCCGAGTAGTTTTAACTTGGCTGTTGGTAGTTACAGTAGCATTGTAGATACCCTTTGGCAAATTGCCAACTTCCCAGGTAACTTTTACTGCTTCGTTTGCCTTGGCTTTGCCAGATTGCAAGGTTTTTATCAAGTTACCTTTCAGGTCAAAAATCTGGATTTTGTAATCTTCGTTCTGCACCAGCGTGAACTCAATTGTAGTTCTGCTCTGAGCCGGGTTCGGATACGCACTAACCTGGGCCGTATTAACAGATGCGCTTAACTGCTCAGCAGACTGGTTGCTTGTGGCTACAATATTTAAACCAGTTTCAAAAGGTGCTAAGTAAGTTCCGGCAATAGGACCTTGTAAGGTGCCATTTGGCAATTTCCAACCAACCGATACGTGATCAAGGCCAGTACCTTCTTTGTGTAAAGCCTCGATGTAGTACCGTTTGCCAGCTTGCAGGGTAACTGTTTTAGATTGTTGTGAGGCATGGTCGGTGAACTTGTTAGCCGCCGTTGGCCGGCTTAAGTAAGCAATCATTTTTTTCTGATTCGGATCTGCTGATGTACTTAAATATAAGTCGGCTTGGTCGTCGCCGGCAATGTAAAACACGTACTCTCCGGTGGTAGGCGGTATCACATAACCTCTTATGCGGGTACCATAATTATCGCCCATGTTAACCGGTGCTGCAAATGAAGTTAATATTTTGCTGCCCGTAGGTGTATTGTTTACAGGTAGTTGGCCTGGGCCGTACCAGCCTGGTACATTATTCCAATATTGCCACGATATACCGCCAGTAGCTGTTTTATAATTCGAATCTACTATTGGTGAGATAATTCCATTTACTAAACCGGTGTTCACGGTTACCACTACTGGCTGTGATGTTGCGCTTTGACCAGCTTTATTGGTGGCTTTAGCGGTTAAGGTATAAGTGCCGGCTGTTAAGTTGTTCCAGGTAAAACTAAACGGATTGGTAAGGTCTTCTCCTATTTTAACGTTACCGTTATAGAACTCTACTTTTTTAATTGTTCCTATAGCCGAAGAAATGCTGGTGTTAATTAAAATGTTTGTAGTGCCCTTGTACTGGGTGCCGGCAAGTGGCGAGGTAATATTAATAGTAAAGTTAGGGGCATTATTAGCTACTACATTAATATTAATGGCTGCCGATGTGCTGCTTAGTCCGGTATTGTCGTAGGCCTTAGCAGTTAGGGTGTAAGAGCCAGCTGGCACATTGCTCCAGGTAAAATTATAAGGGCTGGTTACATCTTCGCCTAACTTAGTAGTACCGTTATAAAACTCTACTTTTATTATTGTGCCATCTGTGTCGGTAGCATTGGCGGCTAAGGTAATATTTGCCGGAGCCGTAAAGCTGGTATTGGTAGTTGGGCTGGTAAGCGCTACCGTTGGGGCTGCGGGAGCCTTTACGGTAATAGTAACCGGAGCCGAAGTGGTAAACAGACCGTTGTTGTCGGTTGCCTTAGCCGTTAAGGTATACGTACCCGCGCTCACATTGCTCCAGGTAAAGTTATAAGGGCTGGTTAAGTCTTCGCCGATTTTAGTAGCACCATTGTAAAATTCTACTTTAACTACTGAACCATCTACGTCTGAGGCATTGGCGGCAATATTTACAGTAGCCGGAGCCTGAAGAACAGCAGCATTCAAAGGTGAAGTGATGGCAACGCTAGGTGCTGCTAAAGCTTTGGCTGTAATATTTACTGCGGCTGAAGTTGTAACTAAACCTGTGTTATCAATAGCTTTGGCAGTTATTACGTAAGAGCCGGCGGCAACATTAGTCCAGGTGAAGGCATACGGAGCAGTTGCGTCTTCCCCTAATTTAGTAGTACCGTTATAAAATTCAACTTTGGTTACGGTTCCATCAGTATCGGCGGCGTTGGCAGTAAGCGTAATTGTAGCCGGAGCTGTAAAGGTGGCGCCAGAGCTTGGTGATGTTACTGCTACGGTTGGGGCTAGCGGTATAACTGGTGCTTTTACTACTACATTAACGCCTGCGGCATCAGCTGTTAACCCGTTGTTATCGGTGGCTTTGGCAGTTAAGGTATAATTACCGGCGGCTACGTTATTCCAGGTAAAGCTGTAAGGGCTGGTTACATCTTCGCCTAATTTTACGGTACCGTTAAAGAACTCTACTTTACTGATAGTGCCATCATTATCTGTAGCATTGGCATTAATTATAATGCTGGCCGGGGCGGTGTAAGTAGCAGCCGTTAAAGGAGAAGTAATATTTACGGTTGGGGCAACCAATACTGGCGCCTTTACGGTTACTTGTACTGCTGCCGAGGTAGTGGTAAGTCCGGCATTATCGGTGGCAACAGCGGTAATGGTATAGTTACCGGCCGCTACATTAGCCCACGAGAAAGTATAAGGGCTGGTTAAGTCTTCGCCTAATTTTACACCACCATTAAAGAAGGTTACTTTACTCACAGAACCATCTGTATCGGCGGCATTGGCGGTTATAGTTAAGTTGGCAGGAGCAACCAGGCTGGTGCCAGTAACCGGTGAAGTAATAGAAACAGTTGGTGCTACTGGAATTACTGGTGCATTAACTTGTAAGGTTACTATGTTTGAGGTGGTAGTTAAACCAGCATTGTCGTAGGCCTTAGCGGTTAAGGTATAAGAACCAGCCGGTACATTGCTCCAGGTAAAATTATAAGGGCTGGTTACAACTTCACCTAACTTAGTAGCACCGTTATAAAACTCTACTTTTACTACTGTACCATCTGCGTCAGTGGCATTGGCTGCTAAAGTAATATTTGCCTGAGCCGTAAAGCTGGTATTGGTAGTAGGGCTGGTAAGCGTTACCGTTGGTGCTACGGGAGCGGCCGCGGCATTAACCACCAGGTTTATTCCGGCAGAGGTAGCAATTGCACCTGTATTGTCGGTAGCGCGAGCCGATACGGTATAATTACCGGCAGCTACGTTATTCCAGGTAAAGCTGTAAGGGCTGGTTACATCTTCGCCTAATTTTACCGAACCATTAAAGAACTCTACTTTACTAATAGTGCCATCATTATCTGTAGCATTAGCACTCAGGGTAATGGTAGACGGGGCAGTAAAGGCAGCGCCGGTGCTTGGCGAAGTAATTGCTACTATTGGCAATGCGTTGCTGGTAGTGTTGGAGGTTTTTACGGCAATATTTACCGGGGCAGAAGTTACCGTAGTGCCGGTATTATCGGTAGCCCGAGCGGTTAAAGCATAAGAGCCAGCTGGTACGTTAGTCCAGGTAAAGCTAAACGGACTAGTTACATCTTCGCCTAATTTAATGGTGCCATAGAAGAACTCTACTTTGGTAACCATGCCATCAATATCTGCGGCATTTGCATTAATGTTAATATTTGCTGGAGCGGTAAAATTGGTGGTGCTGCCTGGTGAAGCAATGCTTACAGAAGGAGCGGTATTAATAAGCGTAGCACTGTTTACTACAGTTATGGTAACCGGAGCCGATGTAGTGGTAGTACCAGTATTGCCAATTGCCTTAGCGGTAATCGTATAGGTGCCAGTTGCAGGATTCATCCAATACATTTCGTAAGGAGCTACTGTTTTTTCACCAATTTTGGTAGCGCCGTTAAAGAACTCTACTTTGCTGATATTACCATTGGTTAGTTCGGCATTGGCAAGAATATAAACGTTGGTAGGGGCCTTAATCTGGGCGTTGTTACCGGGTGCGGTTATGGCTACAGAAGGCGTGGTATTTACCAAAACGGTAGTTATAGCAGGTGCCGAAGTCGTAACTGCACCAGCGTTATCGGTAGCTTTAGCGGTAATCACGTACGAACCAATAGCAACATTGTACCAGTTAAAAGAATAAGGGCTGGTTACATCTTCGCCTAATTTTATAGTACCGTTAAAAAATTCTACTTTGCTAATGGTACCATCGGTATCGGTGGCATTGGCATTAATGGTAATGCTGGCAGGCGCGGCAAAAGTAGTAGCTGTTAAAGGAGAAGTAATATTTACAGTAGGAGCTTTGTTTTCGCTCACTGTAATAATAACCGCGGCCGAAGTAGTACTGGCGCCAGCACTGTTCGTAGACTTGGCTGTTAAGTTAAAAGTGCCAGCGGGCGCATTGCTCCAGGTAAAGCTGTAAGGGCTGGTTAAATCTTCGCCTAATTTTATTGTACCGTTAAAGAACTCTACTTTGGTAACCCCTGCATTCTGATCCGTAGCATTGGCGGTAATAGTAATCTGTTCGCCGGTAGAAAATACGTTGTTGGCAGCAGGAGCGGTGATGGTTACCCCGTTTTGCGGAGTTGTAAGTTTTAATGATACCGTATATTTTTTAATTTGGTCGCCAACGGTTACAGTAATGGTAGCAGTGTGCGTGCCAACTGTTAAACCAATTGGGTTCGCTACTAATTCCACCAAGCTGGTGCAGCGTTCATCCGGAATGGTACCACTGCTGGTGCCAATAGTAAGCCAGGAAGCGTTGCTGGTTGCAACCCAGTTCATGGCCGCAATAGTAGAGTTTTTCAACGTAAAATCAGTTTTTACCAACCCGCCGCCGGCTGTACCTGCCATATCAATTACGTGCAGGGGCGCTTCTACGGTAGTACCTTGTAAACCGCCTTTGTACAGGGCACTTACGCCTTGGTAAGTGTTTTCCCGCAGGGCCATTTTAGGTGTAATGGTCAGGCCATAACCACCTATTGCGTTAAAGTTATTTTTATAGAAGAACTGGTTCATAATACCAGTTGATGAAGAAGATAAGCCCTGGGGCAGATTGCTTAAAGAGTTAAATTCAAAAACATCGGCATTAAGCGAGTTGTTGGCAGATGTAGAAACAGAGGTATGAATACCAGCCACGGCAGCGCCCTGAATATCGTTTTTACGGTAAGTAGTACCCAGTACGGCGGTACCTTCGGGGCGGGTTAATATTAATTGGTTGTAAATACCCCACCGGCAGTTTACCATTTTATTATTGGTATACATGCTAAAAAAGTTAGGGTCTAAACCGGTAGCGTGTTGCGTAGACCAGTTGGCTACACCCTGGCGCAATTCGTGCAGGGTATTATTAGCAGCAATAAAATTCATAGCACCGCCAAAAGGCTCAATACCGGCAGCGGCAATATGGTCGGGGTTAGTTACCGCGCGTGGTTTACCGTCTAAATAGTTGTTGTAAACCGCAATCCGGTCGATGAAGTGGCCTATAACAATGTAGCTGCTGGCATCCGGAATTACGTTCCAGGGCTCGTTTAAAGTAATATTACCTCCATTGTTGGCAACAACCCGGCGCGATTGGCCAATACCTTTTCCTTTTACAATTACGGCGTACAATTTATTCTGAGCCGTAATGCTGTAGCCAGGTACGCTAGTAGTAATGTCGGTTGAAGAACTGGCGTAACCAGCCCACTGGCCCAGGTTGCCTTCCCATAAAAATTGCTCACCAGAGTTCTGGTCTACATCGGCTGCCGGGCGTGGCGTTAGGTCGTAAGTTACGTTATTGCCTAAATAGGTATTGCGGTTACTGCCCCAAGTGCCATTGCCGGTAAAAACACGACCTTTACCCCAGCCAGCACCACTGTATAGGTTAGAATTATCTAAGTCTCTGGCAGTAGTCCGGGTCATGCTAATACCGGAGCCACTCCAGGAGTGCAGCGCCATATCAGAATCGTTGGTCATTTTAATATTGTTGCGATCAATAAATAATTGAGAACAATCGCCCAGGAAGGAAGAAATACCAATATGTTCGGTTTTGTTTAAGAATACGTACCGGCAGCTGTGTAAATCCATAACGTTGTAACCGGCAAATGCAAAGCGCGCATTGGTAATCCAAATGTCGGTACTGCCCCGCAGGAAAATAGGTTTATCCAGCGTACCCCGAAAATTATTATTGCCATCGAAACCTAAATCTGTAATGGCAAAAGTTTGTACCGAACCAAAAATAAGCGACATGGCCGATGAAGAGTAGTTAGCTGCACATTTCAAAACGGATTTATCCGGGCCATCGCCTTTTAATTGCATGTTGCTGTAGGCTTGCAGGTTGTTGCTCATCATATAAACCCCAGCCGGAAAATAAACAGTAGCACCCAGGCTGCTTCTGGCAGCTAACATGGCTTTACGAATAGCATCTGTATCGTCGGTGTAACCGTTGCCGGTAGCACCGTAATTTTTAACGTTAAAAATAGTGTTTGTCCATTGTGGGCCGTTATAAACAGTTAATTTTTGTGGTCCGCTCCAGCCGTACTGGCCGCCGTGCCCGTTATGCACCCAAACTTCGTATTCGCCGTTGCCTAAACCAGCCGGAACTGTAAAATCTACTTTATAAGGGTTAACCTGCGTAACAGTTGCCCACTGACCGGCACTGCCCACTGGTTTAATATACACATATGAACGTAACGTATCGTTGTTCTGCGCCAGGTTCCGGCCAAAAACCGATATTGTCTGTCCCTGGGTAGCTTTGTCCGGACCAACCCACCAGGCATCGGTCTGGTTAATAGCAATCGGCTGACCATAGCCAGCTTCGTTACCTGGCCAAATTAGATACATCGACCAGGAAGGTAAATCTTTAGGTAAAGTAATAATAGCTTTATCGGTTTCTACACGCTGAATGCGGGCTTCTTTTTGCACACCACCGCGGCCAAAAACCAAAAAGCGGCTATCCTTCCCTTCGTCGGTACCGGCATGCCGCGATAAATTAACACCTGTTAATACAATAGATTCATCTGGTCCGGCTGAGCGGGTCCATTCAGCACCTTGGGGAGCCAATGCCGGAGCGGTACCGCTCATAGGAGGCGTAAAAGCATCGCCGGGGGCAGCTGGTTCGGGGCTGGGTTTAGCAAACCGCGCCATGGTAGGGTAAGTTGCCTGGGCCAAACTATAAAATGCATTGCCTAGAACTAAAGCAAACACCAATAACATGCGCGAATACGGCTGCCAAACTGATTGCTTCTGGTATTTTTTGTTCCGGTTGCTGGGCCGGAAGGTAGGGCCACTAGTTAGTGAAGTAAACGTTTTTGTAGAGGTATGCTCCATGAAATATCTATTTATAAATTAATTACTAAGGTGATTTTATTTGTACTAAATTGAGGTGTGCTTATTATTTAGATGCCTTTTGTTATATAATTCTTGATTTTGATGCTTTTATTTGGCTTTTAAAGTGCGTTTGGACAGGTTTTTATATATTAATATAATTATTTTTATGAAGCTGTATAAATATTTATTATGGTTATATTAAAATTGTTCATTTACTAAAATTTAAAGCTAAGCCTATGCTTATTTTGTTTCCACGGCTCTAAACTAGAGCTTAATTTTTTATAGTGCAAAAATATGGCTAAAAAAAGCTTATTTTCTTTAAAAATTTATATTTTCTATTGTAACTTTTAAGTTGCTACAACGAAATAGATGTATGTAGAATTTATTTTGGAAGAAATATTTGAATTGTAGTACAGGGGAAAATTGCAATTTTTTGTATATACGGGGGGTTTGAGATTAATATAAAGAATTGAAATTGTTTATATGCCGTATTGCGGTGTTGCTGCTTTGTTAAGCTAACGAGTAGGCTTAAATAATTCGCATAATATCCGTAATATGCTTGTTTTTAGCTCTTGTCTGAGCTTGATTAAAGTTAGAAAATACGTTTTTAACGCAAGGCAAGAAGGGGTTGTGTGATATAAAGCCAATTATAGGTTTTAAGAAAATATGATTTAATGTAGAATGTGGTTTTTATGAATATTTGCTTTAACTACTTAAGGTATTTTTAAATGAGCCCAACTGGTACCGGCAGGATGGTAGCGTTATAATATTGAAAGAGGAGGTAAGTAATGTAAAGGAGCAATAAGGAATTTAAAATCTAAACCTAAATTCTATCTAGTGGTTTAAAATTTATTAGCCCGTTTTAGTAAAGAAGGAGTTTTAAAGAATAAGTAATAATTAACTTGTTCCCTGGCTAAACTTATGAGGGTTAATCCAGAAAACAAGTTAATGTAAGTTTTAAGACTTTTTCAAAAGCCGAACTAATACTAGTGTTTTGTTCCGGGTTTGTTTAAGTTAATTCCAGAGATATTTTGCAGAGCATTAATTAAAATAAATGAAAAAAATAATAAATAATTGAAGTAAGTATATAAAAACAACTATATTTATGTCGGATTTTAGGTAAATACTGTTTATTGCAGATGGTGTGTATCTTTGTCCGGAAGAAAACCAGGTTTGTTTTTGTTTACTTAATAAAAAAATTGGCTTGCGCTTAATAGTTGAAGAGAATATTTTATGGTAAACCTATTACGTTTCATTCAGCTTAATTGCTGATTTGTATTTTCAGGAGTACTGTGTATGCCTGCCTTTTGTCAAAATCAATCTGTACTAACAACCTTAATTTAGTTCATGACCTCCCCCAGGTTTAATTTTGTAATAGATTGTTCAGATGTTGCCCTAGCTGAATATTTGCGCCTCGATGCCGAATCTGCCGTAAAAGTATATACCCGTGGGGATTTAAACTGGTGCCTGCAAACCTACCATATTCTGTTAAAGCGCAGCAAGTTACCTATTCAGTTATCTAACCGGATGCTGCCGGGTGCCATTAATATTATTCATTCCGACCAGTTGTTGCAGCAAAGAGGCGATTCTTCGGCGTTTATTGTGTGTGTGCGAGCCGATTATCCGGGCCGTCGCTGGGCACATTATCATTTGGTGCAAAATAAAAATCAGTTAGGTCATAACGTATCTTTTTTGCCGCACTGGGTACAGCCCGGCCTTATAAAAAGAGATGCAGCCCGCAACAGCGTTAAGCGGGTAGCTTACGCCGGCGAAGCTTTTAACGGCAATTTAGCCGGAACTACCGATACCTGGAAGAGCTTACTGGAGCCACACCAGATAGAATTTGTTACGTTGGCGGGCGGCTCCTGGCACGATTTAAGCACCATAGATATATTGGTAGGAATCCGCAGTTTTGATAAGCAGCCCTTCAATACCAAACCTCCTACTAAATTATTTGGTGCCTGGCACGCCAATATACCGTTTATCGGGGGGCACGATTCGGCTTTTAAGCAAGTAGGAACTCCCGGCGAAGATTATTTGCTGGCGGCCACCCCCGACGAAGCAATAGCTGCTATTTTAAAATTACGCGATAACCCTGCTTTGTATGCTAAACTGGTACAGAATGGCCAGCGAAAAGCAGCTTTATACACCGAAGAAACTATTGCCCAGGCTTGGGTAGAAGCTTTAACCGGGCCGGTAATGCAACGGTATCGGCAGTGGCAATCTAAACCTTTGCTGGAACAGGCGCGTTTTGCTGCTTTATTAGGTATGGGAAACTTGGAGCACGAGGCGAAGCAAATTATTAAAAAGCTAGTGGGTAAAAAAATGAACCCGGCCCTGTGGAGCGTAGCTACTTTCGTTAAAAAAAGCTTATTCTTTTAAAATTGAGTGTAAGGCTAGGTTTTGTAAATATTTTAAGCTGATTAAAGCGCTTTTAATTTAAATTTGTTTTTAGTGATTGATTTAGAATTGAAATGGTAGTGCCAGAAAACAAAATACACGTAGCGTTAGCTTTCGACCAAAATTTTATTATTCCTTTTTACGTATTAATAACTTCTATTTTTAAGAATAACAAAGAGAATAAAATTGTATTGCACGCCATTGCCGCCGGCGTAGATACCCGCGAACGGGAAAAAATAACCCGTTTTGTTCAGCAGAACCAAAGCCAGATTTTTTTTTACGAACTAGATAAAGCAAAAGTAGAAACGCTGGTATTGCCAGATAATGTGCATTTTTCAGCGGCTACTTATTACCGGTTGTTTTTCCCATCGCTGGTACCCCAGGAAATAAAAAAACTCCTTTACATTGATACCGATACCGTGGTAGTGGGAAACCTGGCAGAACTGTACCGGGTTAATGTAGATGCAGTACCAGCCGCGGCCGCCCTTGATGCCAAAATAAGCTTGCGCCCCGATTTAGGCATAAATACAGCAGGCCATTATTTTAATGCGGGCGTAATGCTGATAAACACAGAGCTGTGGAAAAGCCAGCACATTCTGGAAAAAGCTTTGCAATACTTGCATGATTTTCCGGAGCGGATTGAGTGGGCCGACCAGGATGCTTTAAATGCTTTGCTGCAAAATAATATTGTAAAGGTAAGTAACCGGTTTAACATTACTTTTTACGACATCCCCAAATACCTAACCCGCCAGGAGTTTGATGCTTTTATCCAGGATAAGGTAATAATTCATTATACGACCCAAAATAAGCCTTGGCTCATGACCTGTACTAACCGCCTTAGGTATATTTATCATGATTACCTGCGGCTTTCGCCGTACGCCACCCAGCAAAAATACGTTGACTTTAAGCTTAACAAACCCGACGTATTTAAATACCTGAAAGTACGCCTGAAGGAGTTTTTAATTGATACCACAGGGATATTCAGGGCCCGATCTATTACTGCCGCTGTTTAAGCAGTTATTGGTTGATTTTTGCGGTAGTAGATTTATTGTACCAATATTATTATTGTACCAATATTATTTAGGTAGTGCGGTTAAAATATAGCGGTCCTGTTGAGCCTGTCGAAATAGCTGAATCTACTTTTATTTAGTTATGATAGATCCTTCGACAAGCTCAGGATGACCTAGTAGTAAACACCTAAGCGCAGGACCTGTTTAATAATGGTATTAGTTAGATAAAATTAACTGGTTGTATAAACGGGAAGCGGCCTGCCGGATATTTTGTATCTGGCAGCCCGCTTTTGCTTTTTTTGATTAGTTGGTGATATTGGCGCTTTTACGCGTAGGGCTGATAATGTTTTTTAAGCTCGCGGTATTTTAAATAAGTCTCCGTAGAAACTGGTTTGCGTTCTTTCATGGCCAGTTTAAGCCCATCCAGAAAGCCATACAATACGCCCCGGGTTTTTTGGTAAGGCCGCTTAATTTTAAAGCCGTACATAAAACTTTTTATAGCGCTGCCCGCTAACTGAATAGGTAAATATTTTAGCGGCACGTTAAATATGGCAAACAGCATAAGGTTGCGGCTGCCATAAAAATCCATGCGGTCCCAGCTACGTTTCGGCGATTCGTAATGATGAATGGCGCTGCCTTTCCCTAAAAATACCGGGTAACCCAAGTCCAGCAACCGGATACAATAATCTTCTTCTTCGCCCTGATGAAAGAAAGAAGTTCTAAAGCCGCCTACTTGTAAAAATATATCGCGCTTAACCACAAAAGAGCAGCCCTTAAACGAATGCGATTGCCATAAGCCATCGTTGGGGGCTACATCGTGCACCTCCGGCGATAAGTTGGCATCTATGTAAGGCCAGGCTACTGCGGCGGAATTATTCTCAACACAAAAATCAGCAATCTGGTATAAAATGGTAGGATTTTCTAAAACACAGTCATCATCAATAGATAATACGTAAGGTGTTTTGGCCATTTTAACCGCCTCGTTCCGGCGCACAATGTACCCGGCCGATTCGGTATAAGAATGTAAGGTTACCTCCGGAAACAGATTTTTTACGTTTTCATAAGTGCCATCGTCAGAATTATCATCTAAAACCAGCACCTGGTGTTTAAGGGTTTGATTTCTAAGGCTTAAAAGGGCTTTTTGTAAATCGGGCCAGCGGTTTTTGGTAGAAATAATAACGGTAAGTAAATCATCTAATTGGGTTTTAGATGCCACTAAGTTTTGATCATTCATAGCTTTTTCAAAATAAGGATTAGTCCTGACAGATTCATCCAATCTTTAAACGAGAATCTTCTTCCGGTTCTATATAATTTAGAACCTTAGGCGGCATGGCTTTTGAAAAATCCTTGTTAATCTGAAGGTGCTTTTTTTGCGTGTTTGCTAAGTTAAAAAGAGCACACTTCCAGATTTTACTTCGCTTAAACTGTTCCGGCTTAAAATTAGTTACAGAAAATAAACTATAAATCCAGTTAGATGGTAAAATAAGGGCTTTTTTGCCTTTTATTCAAGCTGATAGATTAAAAATAAAGATTTTTGAAGAAGGGGTGGATAAAATTGTAATATTTTAAATTTAATATATTTAAAATAGTATATCTGTTAATAAATTTTTGAAGCGTTCGTTATTGCCTTAAGATTTAAATTGCAGGGCGCTGGTTATTTTAAGCAATTCTGGAAATTAGAAGTTTGCTGTAATTTTAAAACAGAAAGTCGGGAAAGCGTTTTATAGTGTTTTTAATATTTACTATTGACGCTTATAACTAAACAATTTAAGTTTCACAGCCTTAAGAATTAACGTTAGCAAGCAAAAACAGAAAGAAATATATTTTAATTACAATATTCTTCTGAATTAAAAGAAAAAATTAGTAATCTTACATCTAAAATTGGCCTGGCAAATTACTTGGCGCTATCAATCTTAAATTTTTACAAATAATAAATTTACCTTTTAATACAAAGCCTTATTGCAAAACTTAGGCGCAGTATTAAACCAGGATAACGCATATTAATGAAAGTTGCTTTTATTACGCCGTCTGTTTCCAGAAGCTCCGGTGGGATTTTTGAAGTAGAGCTAGCCTTGGCAAAATCGCTAACCGCTGTGGGTTGCGAAGTAGAGGTTTACGGGCAGAACGACGAAAATACCCAGCATGATTTACCTCGCTGGGAATCTATTAAGGTTTATACCTATCCTTCTATTGGTCCGCACGCATTCCGGTATTCGCCGGCGCTTAAAAATGCCGTAGTTAAAAGCAATTGCCAGGTTGGTCATTTGCAGGTACTTTGGATGTATACCTCCGTGGTTACCAATCATTGGTTTAGTGCAGGTAAGCCTTACGTGGTTACCATACACGGCATGCTGGAGCCTTGGGCTTTGCAAAATGCCGGCTGGAAAAAGAAGATCGTAACGTTTCTGTACGAAGGGCGTTGCCTGAAAAACGCGAACTGCATACATGCCCATACCTACAAAGAATACCAGGACATTCGTAAGTTTGGGCTAACCAATCCGGTAAGTATTATTCCGAATGGGGTAGATTTGCCCGATACGAAACCCGTAACGCAAAAGCCGGCCTGGTACGCGCAAACAAATAACCGCAAAGTAGTATTATTCATTAGCCGCTTGCACCCCAAAAAAGGCATCGAAAATATGCTGGAAGCCTGGGCAACCTTAAGCCAGCACCCGGATTGGTGCCTGGTAATAGCGGGCTGGGGCGATAATGAATATGCCCAATCGTTGAAGAACAAAGTACGGGAGCTGGGTTTAGAAAACAGTATTATCTTTACGGGGCCGTTATTTAACCAGGAAAAGCACCTGGCCTTTACGCACGCCGATGCATTTATTTTACCTTCGTTGAGTGAGGGTTTACCGATGGCCATTCTGGAGGCCTGGTCTTACAAAGTGCCGGCCGTAATAACGCCGGCCTGTAATATACCCGAAGGCTACGAGGCCAATGCGGCCATTAAAATAGAACCAAACCCTACCAACATTGCGGCCGGACTACAGCACTTGTTTTCGTTAACCGATGACCAGCGGCAGGAATTAGGGCAAAACGGCTACGACCTGGTACTGCAGAAATATACCTGGGATAAAATTGCCCAGCAAATGGCACAGGTTTACGAGTGGGTGGCCAATGGCGGCCAGGCTCCCGCAACAATATTATTTGATTAATAACAACAGGCAGGTTACTGATTTAATGTAAAACAGGAGCAACCAGTTTATCTAGTTCATGGTTTAGCTGGTTGGTGTGAAGATATGAATGCACGATTTACCATAATCATTCTTAGTTTTAACGAGGAGGCTAATTTACCGCTTTGTTTAGACAGCCTGAACGGGGTAGAGGCTCCCATTTTTGTTGTGGATTCCGGCTCTAAAGACCGCACTCTAGAAATTATAGAGCAGCGGGGCTTGGCTTATAAACAAAATCCTTTCGAAAATTATTCGCGACAACGCAACTGGGCGCAAGCCAATAACCCGTACAATACCGAGTGGGTATTTCACCTAGATGCCGGCGAGCGCTTTACCCCCGAACTGGTGCAGTGGTTAAATAATAATTTTGACCCTACCCGCCAGGTAGATGGTTATATGTTTAGCCGTAGAACTATGTTTTTAGGTAAATGGATTCGTTACGGCGGTCATTACCCGAATTATCATTTGCGGCTGTACCGCACCACCAAAGGCAAATGCGAAGACAAAGTTTACGACCAGCACTTTGTTGTTGATGGCGTAACCGAAGTAGTGAAAGCCGGTACCGATATTATTGATACTGTAACCGATACGCTGCAGAACTTTACCATGGGCCATGCCCGTTGGGCAGCTTTCGAAGCCAGCGAAATTATTTCGGCCACCACCGAAAAAGGCGATGTAAAAGCTAATTTATTCGGGACGCCAATTGAGCGGCGCCGGTGGTTTAAGAGTAAAGTTTTTCAGAAATCGCCGTTGTTTATGCGCAGCTTCTTATATTTCTTTTACCGCTACTTTTTTAAGCTAGGCTTTTTAGATGGCAAAATAGGGTTGGTTTTCCATTTACTCCAGGGGTTCTGGTTCCGTTTTTTAATTGATGCCATGGTACTGGAAGCCAAAGCTAAAAAGCGGGAGTAGAGAAATATTTCCTTTGCTTTAAGCCTAGTGACAATATATAGCCTTTTATTAAACTGCTATACTGACCTGCACCGTTCCTGATTTTGAGCAGCATTTTTTCAAAAGCAAATGGCCGGTCAAAAGACACGGTCATGGTGTTGTAAAATTAATAGTAAGTTCTAAAGGCAATATTTTACCGGTTTATCATTCTTTTCAGCAGGAAATTTGAAAGTAAGCCCATTCTTTTCCGGGGGGTATTTTGGGCTGCCTGGGCAGCATTCCGGATTCCCTGCCCGAAAGCATCTGCGTTTAGCGTGGCTACAATTTTTCGGCTTTCCTGTCCCATTTTTTCCGGGTTATCCTGGCCATTAGAAAGCGAGGTCATTATTTGCGTAAGTGCTTGCTGGTTGTTGGGGTCAATAACGTAGCCGTTGCGGCTCGTATGTACCAACTCTGGTACGCAATTACAACGCTCCGAAATAACCACCGGTAAACCGGCGGCCATGGCTTCGTTTACTACCAATCCCCATTGTTCGGTGGTACTGGCATGCACAAAAGCTTTAGCTAAGCCAAAATATATAGGTAATTCGTTGTACTGCTTAAATCCTTCAAAATGTACTTTGTGTTGCAGGCCCAACTCATTTGTTAATTGCAGCAACTGCGGTTTTAATGGTCCATCGCCGAGGATATATAAATCCCAGGCTTGGCCGTTGGCATTTTTCAGGTAATCGTGGTAAGCTTTTATAACAAAGGGTAAGTTCTTTTTCTGGATAAAGCGGCTTACAATTAAAAAGTAGTTTTCTGGAAGATTTTTTTGCTGTTGCCAAAAAGCGCGCTGGCTGCGGGCTTTATCGGCTTCGCGCTGAAAATAATCATTATCAACTACATCGTAGCCAATAAAAATATTTGGTTTGGGCATGCCTAATTCCTGCAGGTAATCGGCGTGCCGGATGCCGCCCACCAAACCGGCCGAGAACCGGCTAACAATATTTTGTTTAATAAATTCTTTCCACCAGCTGCGCTTTTCGTCACCGGCAGCACTCTCGCTCATTACTACGGCCGGTACCTTGTTTTCGAGGCACCACGCCAGCGCACTCAACGCAGACCTATCGGACCAGCCGTTAACGGCCACAACATCGGGTTTTACTTTATTTAACTCCTGGGCCAAAGTCTGACGCAACTGAATGGCCGGTATAGAAGTGCTTTCTTTTTGAGCAAATAGCGTAATGCGGTTTTTCAGCACTTTGCTTTCCACTTTGTCCCATTGGTACTCACTGGTTTCGCCGGAAACTTCTATGGGAATAACCGTTACATATTTAGCTGCGGCTTCTAAACGGGCAATATGATAAGGACCAAACCGGTCAAATAAAACCGCTACTTTCATTCGGAAGAAATAATATTTAAATTTTAATGAAACGGGAAGTTACAGGCAAAACCATGATGCAACTTAAATCAGGTAATGAAATAATATTCACACCCCTGAAAATTAATCTTCGGTTTCGGCTTTTGCATACAACGCCGCGCCCCAAAGGGCAATAAAACTAAAAAATATACCGGGCAAGAAAACAACCGTAGAGTGCGTCACCGACAGCAAGGCTTGAATAAAGCAGAGCATGTACAATATTTGCACCAGCAAGTTGCCATGTTCTACCGATAATTTCCATAAATACCGGAATAGGCCCCCTAAAAAGAAAAAGAAAATAAAGCCAAAGTAACTAAACTGCTGAAAACTATCGGCCAAACCGGTAATGGTAATGCCAGGCGGCCGTTCGTAACCGTTGCGGTATATTACGGATCGTTCGCCAATGTACAGCGATTCTTTAAAGTCGGTGCCTAATAACTGGCCGGGTACATACCTGAATACCATTTCGTTCCAGTAACTCGCGCCGTAGGTATATTCGCCGTGGAAAGAGTAAGAGTCCAGTACGTGCGCCGCTACTGCCAGTTCCAGCACTTCATCTTCTTCTATTTTAAAGTAATTTTTAAAACTTTTTTGTAAATCTAAGGTGGTAAGGGCCAGCCAGGGGTCTTCTTCGGCTTTCTCGCGGTAATCGCCAATGGCCGGAATAATTAACATGGCAAAAACAATAATGCCTACAATTGCGGCCCGTGGCGGCGTAAACCCTCTTTGGTAAAACATGGTAAGGGCAATAGATAGTACAAAGAGGGCAGTTGGTTCGCGGCGGCCGGCAAAAATAATAAGGTTTAAGGTAGGTAAAGCCGATAATACGGTTAAGAAAATATTAATAAAACTGGGCTTCCGGAAACTAAAATAGAGAAATATAGGAAAGGCAATATAAATTACGTTAAAGAACATAAAATATATGGTAACCGAACCGGATAGCTGCGTTTCTACTTCTTCGGAGTTACCTAATTCGCGATTAATCAGGAAAAGAAAGAAATAGCCCAAAAGCATGTACACCACGCCAATTATTTTAAGCTTATTTAGGTTTAGCGGTACATTTAAATTATTCCCGAGTTTAATAGCCGGCGCTACGTAATACCCCAGCGTACCCATGGCCAGACATAAAAAACTCATGCTAAAAATAGGCGTTAAGTTCCGGTTGGGCACCAGGTAGGGTTGGTTGTACAGAATAATCATTTGGGGTACCAGAAAAATAATAAAGATACCAGCCAGAAAATAAGGATATTCAAAAATGAGCCGAGGCTCCAGAACTGTTTTCAGAAAGAGGCCGCCGCACAGGAAAAAAAATAAATACAAAAATAATTCACTCATAATAAAATGGTCGGTCGGGTAATTTTGGTGCTGTAAAGGTAACTATAAAATTGCCATTTGCCGGTAAGCGCAGTCAGCATCGTTTCTGCTGCGGTTTGCATTAATATATATTGCTGTTATTAATATTGGTAACTGTTTTTCGGGTTAGTAGCCAAATAATATTACTTTAAAATACGCTGTTTTTGCAGTACACTCTGGAGCAAGCTGTTTAACTTATTACCGTAAGTATCCCAGGAATATTCCTGAATATCGGCCTGGGCGGTTGTTGCCAGCCGGGTTCGTAGTAATTTATCTTGCAGGAGCAGGCGCAGCGCATCGGTGGTTTCCGCTACCGAACCGTAACGCACCAGTAAGCCGTTTTTGTTATGCTCGATAATACTGCCGGTGTTGGGCGTGGTAATTACCGCTAAACCCATAGCCATTGATTGGTAAATAGCCAGCGAACTGCCTTCTAAAAAACTAGGTAAAATAGATATCTGAGCAGTTTTTAACTCTTGTACCAAACTATCCTGGTGAATGAAGCCGTGGTAAACTACCCGCTCCACCGTTGCAGATACTTCCATCTGCACGTTGCCGTAAAAATGAAGCTCGGCTTGCGGAAATTCTTTTACTATATTTCCCCAGGCTTTTAACACCACATCGGCTCCTTTGCGGTAATTAATCGCCCCAATAAAAGCAATTTTTAGTTTGCCCTCATTTTGTAGCTGACTTTCTTTGTTGCTGAATTTATTTAAATCGGCACCGTAGGGGAGTACTACCAGCTTAGCCGGATCGGTACCCACCGATAAACACGAATCCCGCACAAACTCAGAGCCGCAGAGAATTAAATCGGCTAGTTCTAATTCTTTAGTATAAATATCATAGCTCGGGCCATCGTCTTTGGTTTGGTTATAAATAAATTCGGCATCCGAATTATATTCTTTGGCCAGGGTTAATTTATACTGCGGAATAGCAATTGATAAATCTAATACCAGGAAAGACTTGTTTTTCCATTTTTCGAAAACTACCCAACTGGAGGTATCATAGCCAATGCAAATTTTGGGCGGCGCATAATTTCTAATAATCCATTCCTGAAAGTTCTCGTTCCGGTCCAGGTAATCGGCGTTTTTGGCTTTATAACCCAGCTTGCGCTTCAGCAGCATTTTAACTTCCAGTAAGGGATTGGTATCTACGAATGCGCCGGCCAAAGGTGCCGACCGCTTTTTTAGATTGGCGCCCACTTTGGGCAATACTTTTTCCCAGAACTTTACCGTTTGCGCATCAAAATACAGGCTGGTTATATGCTTGTAATTTTTAAACGATTTGGCTAACTGGTACGCTTGTTCCAGATTATGTTGTTTCCCCGGATGAAATGATATAATTTCAGGTGTTTTCATGAATGCTGCATTGGGGCAAATATGCCGCTGACAAATAGCTTAATTAAGGTTACCTTATTTCTTGTACTTCCAGGCTTACCGGCTTTTTCGTTTCTTTCAGCCATTTTTTGCGCAGGCGTTCTACCGGCTCATCAATAAACTTGTAAATAAGATAACTGCCCCCCAGGGTTATTAAAAAGTAAATAAAGAAATACGGCAACCGTTGCCCAAACGGCAGGTGCGCAAAAAAGAAATTATAGGGCAGTGCCAGTACCCAGTGAAACAGGTAAATATCATAAGATAAATTTCCCATTAGCCGGTCGGTGGGCGGACTGGGTTGCTTTACGTTAGCTGCCAGAATTGGAATAATTACTATGGCCAGCGCAGTATTAAATAGTTCGTGGTAGTTCATACCCAGCCACATCAGGTCGCGGTTACTGGCAAACATATTGGCCCGCAAACCCGGGTGCAGGTAGTTTACGCTTAATAAAGCCAGAAATAATAAAGCCGAAATATACACGGTGTTTTTACCAGGCTTGTAATTGGTAATGTACAGCAACGAGCCGACGAGGAAAAAATGAATACCCGTTACAACTGTACCTTTAAAAATATCGTGAAAAACGGTATTGGCTAAAACCGAGATTAAAAAACAAGCCAGGTATACCCAAACCGATTTGGTGCGGGATAAAGCTAAAAAGATGAGCGGAAATACAATATAAAACTGCAATTCAATATCCAGCGACCAGGCCGGCACCAGAAACATGAGCGGTACCGGTAATTGGTTGTAAGTGAGTAAAGCAATATTGCTAAACCAAAAACGGGCATCGCCACCTTCCTGGTAAGCTTGCAAGCCTTCCGGCGACCACTTAAAAACAAATATGATTAAGAATACTAATAATAAATTAAAAATATAGGTAGGATATATGCGGAGCCAGCGGCTAGTAATAAAAGAATAATAAGGGCTTTCCAGTAAGTCGTATTTTTCTTTATACATCTTATGAATCCAGTAGCCGCTTAGCATAAAAAAAGCAAATACCGCAAACTCGCCTATTTTTAAATATTTGGTATTATGGTGAAAAACCACAATTAAGGCTAAGACCAACCTCAAAAAACCAGGGCCTGTTAAAAAACTTTTTAAGTTAAAGGTTGGAGTAGAAATGCTCATTCGGGTAAAAGAAAAAACTTGCCGCAAGGAGGGGCGCTGAGGTAATCTTTTAAATTAGATTTTGCCTAAGGCCTTAAATTTTATTATATAAACTAATGCAAAAGCTTAACCACAATATTTTAGGTAAAACCGGTAAGCAAAAATATTGCCTACCGGTTATTTATACCCAACGTAAGAAGTGAATGCTTATAAAGCTTTAACTTTCTTTTTGTCTTCAGAGAAGTAACCGTACTGGTATTTATCGTTGCTGGCCGGTACGTCGTTCAAAATAATACCTACATTTCTAATTCTGCCTTCTTGGTACATCGAGTCCAGCTCAACCAGTTTATCTTTAGGCGTATAGTTCTGACGAATTACCAGAATATTTAAATCGGTGTAGCGGGCAATAATAAACGGATCTGAAACAATACCCAGCGGCGGACTATCGATGATAATGTAGTCGTAGTTATCGCGCAGGTGGTTAATTAAAAGCGGGAACCGGTCATCCAGAATTAACTCAGCGGGGTTATTTGGCAATGGGCCGGTCGCAATGGTATCCAGCATCGGGTTATCCGTCGGGAAAATAATGTCTTTAATAGCCACGTCGCCGTTTAAATAAGAACTCATCCCAACTTCCTGCTTCATTAATTTATGCAACTGGCTGTAAATCCGGAGGTCGAGGTTAAGCAATATTGTTTTCTTGCGGGCCAGGGCCAGCGATGAAGCAATATTGATGGAGTTAAAGGTTTTACCTTCACCGCTGCTGGTAGAAGTAACCAATAAAACCTGCGAAGACTTGTTTACACTCATAGAATTAAGCGTAGACCGCAACACCCGGAACGACTCTGAAATAGCCGTTCTGGAATTGGTGGTAATGGCATACGGCGAGGAAGTGGTGTTGTGGTAAATGGTACCCAAAACCGGCATCGACGTAAGACTCATCACATCGTCTTTAGAAACAATTTTGTTATTGAGGGCACCTTTTAACCAAACAAAAGCAAAAGGCAAACCTAAACCTAAGAGCAAAGCCAAAATATAAGTATTCGTTTTCTTAGGCTGAATAGGAGCGCCACTTTCGTTATAAGCCGGTTCAATAACCCGGTTTTGGATAGTAGCCGAAGCCTTAATAATACCAGCCTCAACTTTTTTCTGCAACAGCAACTGGTAAATAGTGCTGTTTAAGGTATACAACCTATCGATGTTTACAAACTGTCTTTCGGCTTTTGGTACCTGATTTACGCTTTCCTGGAAGGTGCGGCTACGGGAATTAATTTGGTTTATTTGAATGCGGTTAGAAGCCAGTAAACTGTTCAGGTTTTCCCGGAGGGTTCTTTTAATATTATTTATTTTAATAGTAAGCTCCTGGTAAACCGGGTTTTTGGTTTGGCCACCACTTGAGAAACTGTTTCTTTCTATTTGCAGCTCTACTAACTGGTTTATTAAATTATTCAGAAGCGGATCGTTAATACCAATAGACGAAGGAACCACCAACCGATCTAAGTTACGCTCTGACCGGAGCGATTCCAGAATAGAGTTGTAATAACGCTCACTAACAATTAAGGCAGCTTTGCTATTCTCCAATTCCGATAAAGCTGTAAGCCCGCGGTCGGTCATGGAGTTTGCCTCTGAGTAAGTGTTTTCGGCTTTAAAAGCTTCTTTTTGTTTTTCAATCTGGGTTAATGTACTTCTGAAAGCGGTTAGCTGTTCGTCAATAAAATCGAGGGTTTGGGTAGCAGCCTTGTTTTTGTTTTCGTACTTGTAATCTATATATTGCTGGGTATAAGCATTTAAGAAATCAATGCCTTTTTGCGGAATGCTGGTTTCGTAATAAATATCCAGTACCGAACTTTCGTTCTCGGGAAACAAAATAGAAACATTGGCCTTCGCACTCATTACCAAATCGCTCCAGTCGTGAATAATAAACTCGAACGGTTTACGGGCATGCTGGGCCGGGTCAAAATCAGGTGTTACTTCTACTAAAATAGGATTGCCGTTTACCGTTACCGTTTCGCCCACCTTGTGCTGGGTTTTCCATTGCGGATTTTCTTTGGTTAACTGGTAACCTTCGTTTTCCAGGGTGTAATAATTTTTATCGATAAACGTAATCTGGAAAGGGGAGCCGGTTACCGTATTGGTTAAGGTAGAATCTATAAACGAAACCCGGAACGGTAGTTTTTCATACATTTCGCGGGTAGTTAACCGGTCTTTGGTGTAATAAGAAACCCGGAAATTCAATGTCCGCATGGTGCGGTAAATAAATGGGTACGATTTTAAAATGGCAATTTCATCGGCCATGTTTTTGGGTGGAGCCTCCACAGAGCCTTGTTTCTCATATAAAATATGCGCCATATCGGTCTGGCCGGGGTCTGCTTCTTTTACCAGCACCGAGGATTTAACCATATAAACGGGTGGGGTATACAGGTTATGAAAATAGCCGCCTGTCAGGAAAAGCAAAACACTTACCAGAAAAAGATATTTGTGGGCAAGTAATCTTTTCAGTAACAAACGGTTTTTAAAGGTGGTCTTTTTATTGACTCGGGGAGGTTGCAATAAATCCATTGTTAAAAGCTAAATAATAATAAATTCTTTTTACCAGATGCCGTAATTCTATTTTTTTGTTTTTGTTGCAGCAATTTACAAGCCAAGTAACCGTAATGCCGGCTGTTTTTGTAAATTTTCTTTTTTCTGCTGGTTCAGAAAAAAGATTTAACTGCTAAAAAACAGTATGCTTGTAATAATCAGGTTTTAAACCAAGCTTAATCTTTGTTTTGGTAATGCTTCTTCACATTGGCTTAAAATTTATTGTAATTTATGGGGTTATAATTTTGCGCTAGCTGTTATAAACGGGTACTTGCTATTGGGTGTTAATAATTAAGCGTTAATAATCCGTTCTCGCTTTTTTTCGGCCGGGTTGCCCTGGTAAATAAAATAAGGTTCCAGGTTGGTGGTGGCCACCGAGCCAACCGCCAATATGCTGTGGGTATAACAAGTAACACCCGGGCAAACTACTGCCTGGGCGCCAATCCATACCCCTTCTTCTAAAATAATTTTATTTACCATTAAATCAAAGGTTTGGGCTTTGTAATTATGGCTGCCGGTGAGCAGCATAGCCCCCTGCGATAGGGTAACATGATCGTGTATTATAATGGGTGCTAAACTGTCTATCCAAACTTTTTCGCCAACCCAAACGTGGTTGCCAATAGTTAAAAGCCAGGGATATTTAATATTTACATTAGGCTTAATTACCACTCCTTGCCCTACCTTAGCTCCAAATAGCCGCAGCAACCAAATTTTAAGGCCATTTACCGGCACTAGCGGATTAATAAATATTAGCCCGTTGATAAAAAACCAGATGGTGCGTTTTAAAGCCGAACCACCCGGATTATACCAATCGTTGTTGTATTTAGATAAGTTTACCTTCTGGTTTACGGGAGCCTGTACCGACATTTTAGGCAAAAGTAAATTTAATTATTAAACCGTAACAGCACGAAACTTAAACTGGTAACAATAGAGAGAATAATGCTGATGGTGCTTAAACGCTCTTGGTTGGTGGTTCTTTTCTTGGTAGGATTTACCAAAATAACATCGTTGGGCTGCAAAAAGAATTTTTCCGATAACAACAAGTTATCTTCTAATACATTTAACTGGTAAATATTGGCTTTACCGTTTTCGCTCCGGATTAATCTTACATTTCCCCGGTCGGCAAACTCGGTAAAACCACCGGCCTGGCCAATAGCTTCGAGCACGTTAATTTTAGGGTCCAGGGCATTAATGGTGCCTTGCCGGCCTACTTCGCCAATAACCGTATAATTAAAGTTTAACAATTTAATGGCAATTCTGGGGTTTTTCAGGTAATCGGTGGCGGCGGTTTTTATTTTCTTTTCGGCATTGGCAATAGTTAAGCCGCTTACTTTTACTAAACCAATTACCGGCAAATCAATCTGACCTTTGCTGTCTACGGTTACTTCTACATCGGGCCGGTCTTGTAAAAAGTTAAATCTTTCTTCCGTCATGCTGAATATATTAATCATCATGCGGTCCTCTTCTTTTATCAGGTAGTCAGCTTCTTTTAAGGTAAAAGATTTAATTAGCTCGTTTTGCTGGTTCAGGGCATCGGCTTGTTGGTCCTGGAGTAAAATAAGTTTTTTACCGGAATTACACGAAGAAATTAATAGTAAGGCAGTTAATAAATAAACAGCTTGTTTTAATAATTTCATTGAATTTAACTTTTGGTTTATTTAGTGGTTATTGGTTAATAATTAAGCTTAGGCAATTATAGTTGTGGTTACCCATTAAAATATTGCGGAAAGAATCTCATATAAATTGCAAGTTCAAATTTACACTTCTTTCCCCGTTTTTACCTTAATATAATTTTTTATAGTACGTTCTTTTAAATTACTTTTAACTTTAATGCTTTAATTCACATTAAGCTAATCGGCTCAAAAAATATTAAGCTTGTTTAAATTATTCTTTAACGAAGCATGCTGGCTTACATTGGGGTAATAATCTATACTGCTTTGTTCTGTAGGCAGCTTGTAATCTGTTGCGCTTAATTAATAAATTTTATCAGTACTTGCCGCCGAAAAAAAGATTCTTTATAAAAAGTATAAAATAGGTTCTACTTATAATTCTTCAACAAATGTAAAGATATAAATTTGTAACCAAAAATATTAATTAATTTTAATATTTAAATATTTAAATCTTATTTTCTTACCTTTACTGCATCAAATAAATTTTTGTTTCACTGGCGGGTAGCAATTTTTTAAACAACCGGTAGCAACCAAATTTTTAACCAAACAGAATAGATGTTGCTTCTGTAATTTCTTAAGGCAGCCTACGAACGCACAAATTTAATTTACTGATTATTAATAAATTAAAATATTAGCATAATTTAATTTATTAAAAGTTAAACCATTGTACAAGAAATCAGGTAAACGGCAGGAAAATCTTAAGATGCAGGCTTCATACGAATTCAGTAAAGAAGTGTTAGTTAAAACCGTGGTTTTTTAAATGCTTTTGGGTTTAGCAGGTTTTTTTACGTTTAAGCAAAGTTAGCTGGGCGTTGCAGTTGTTAAGCCTGTATAACGCGTTGTATTATGAAAAACTAGCAAGATTCTGTTAATTGTTGTATAATTTCTTTCCGGATTAGTGCTTTTACAAAAATATTTTTAATTTTATTAGGATATAATATTAGAAATGCGCTATATTTAGGCTCTTAAACTTTAGGCTTTAACACAGATATATTATTATAAATTTGTTAAACAACCAGAAAATATTTTGTGTAAGCTGGTAATGGTAAAAGAAAAAGCAAACCTGATTACTTCAGAATAATATTTAAATCAGCTCTATAATATTAATAATCAGCAACAAACACTTACTAAAAAAATAAATATTCAGATGAAAGCAGTATTACTTGCCGGTGGCTATGGTACCAGAATTAGTGAAGAAAGCGGCATACGGCCTAAACCAATGGTAGAAATAGGTGGTAAGCCCATATTGTGGCATATCATGAAAATTTATTCTTCTTACGGCATCAACGAATTTATTATTTGCTGTGGCTACAAGGGGCACATGATAAAAGAATATTTTGCCAATTACGCGCTCTACAATTCTGATGTAACCTTTGATATGCGCACCAACAGCATGGAAGTGCACAAGAATAACACCGAAGACTGGAAAGTTACCTTGGTGCATACCGGGCAAAACTCCATGACCGGCGGCCGTTTGAAGCGGGTTAAAGATTATATTGGTAACGAAACCTTCTGCTTAACTTACGGCGATGGCTTAAGCGATATTGACATTACGGCTTCTATTAAATTTCACCAGGAGCAAGGTACGTTGGCTACGTTAACCGCCGTGCAGCAGCCGGGCCGGTTTGGTACTTTTAACTTAGGCAACAGCGATGCCCGCATTAATACTTTTATGGAAAAGCCAACCGGCGGCGAAATGCCCTGGATTAACGGCGGCTTTTTTGTGCTGGAGCCTGGCGTAATAGATTATATCGATGGCGACGATACTACCTGGGAACGGGAACCGCTGGAAGGTTTGGCCCGCGACGGTGAATTATCGGCTTACCGGCATACCGGTTTCTGGCAGCCAATGGATACCCTGCGCGACAAAGTAGTGCTGGAAGAAATGTGGCAGAGCGGCAAAGCGCCTTGGTACAGCCGCATTTTTTCTGATTCGTTGGCCAGAGCTAATTCTTATTAATTAATATATTATTTAAGCAAAAGACGATTTAGTTATTGCCGCAGGAAGAAGTTTAGCCAGGCATTAATTAGTAACCGGAATAAAGCTAAGCAGTGTTAACCACGGATGGCCGTTCCGGATTTAGCATAATAGTAAAGTTCTTCATAAAAAAAGAAATAGATATGTTAATCTTCAATAAATTTGTTAATCTTTTAAACAAAAAGAAGCGTAACAGCTCTATTTTTCATAAAATATTAAAGCTGTTACTAAATTTTAGTAACAGCTTTAATATTAGTTTACAATAAATAAAAATGTCCAGGGTAAAATCTGCTTTCTGGGGTTCCGTTTCTTCTCAGTTGTTCATGGTTATTTCCATGTTGCTGGGTATGGTTACTACCCCTTTTATTTTAAAATTTTTAGATAAGGAAGAATACGGTTTATCTACTATTCTTTTTCAGATAGTAGGTTATTTATCGATGTTTGATTTTGGCCTGGGTAGTGCCGTTGCCCGGTACCTGGCTACCAGCCGCGGCGAAGATGAAGCTACCCAAACTTCTGTTAACCGAATTATTTCAACCAGCTTTTTTACTTACTCTATATTAGGCATTCTGGTAATTGTGGCGGGTATATCGTTATCGCCCTTTTTGCCGCAATTTTTCGAAATGAATGCCCGGTTGAGCGATGTAGCCGTGAGTATTGCTTTTACCTTAAGTATTTTTATCGGGTTGCAGTTTCCGTTAAAGGTGTTTAGCAGTATTTTTTATGCGCACCAGCGGCAGTTGTTATCCAATACAACCGGTTTTATTATTGGGTTACTTAACTTAATACTGCCGGTAATATTTCTTTATTTCGAGCAAGGGTTGTGGTCTTTTGTTTACACCAATATTATTAGTACGGTTATTAGCATAGTCGTTACTTTTTACCTGCTCCGGAAATATTACGGGTACCTTCGCATTCGGCCTAAGTATTTCGATAAAGAGCTGCTTGGGCAAATGTTTAGCTTTGGCTTTTTCCTGTTTTTAAATGCCATTGCCGTTCAGATTATATTTTTTACCGACCGTTTTTTTATTGGTTCGTTTGTTTCGCTTACTACCGTAACTATTTATTACTTAACGGCCAAAATACCGGAAATTTGCATGAACCTGGTTTTTAAAATAACCGATAACGCGTATCCGGCCATGGTCGAGATTGTGTCTAAAGAAGGCGGCGATAAGTTTAAGCAAGTACACCAGAAATTATTGCTTATTACGGTATGCTGCATTATTTCGGCTTTCTGGCTGGTGCTTATTCTGGATCATTGGTTTATAAAATTGTGGGTAGGCGAAAGCAACTTTGCCGGGTATACCGTACTGGTTTTAACGCTGGTGTTAATGGTTACGCATTCTATTCAGCACGTAAGTGCCGTTTGCCTCAATGGCGCCGGTTTGGTTAAAGGTTTTAGTGTAGTTTCGATTATAGAGGCCGGCGTTAACCTGGGTTTAACTATTTTCCTGGGAAAACAATTTGGCATTATAGGCATTTTAGTGGCTACCATTATTGCGGGTTTCTGCACCTCCATGTGGTTTATTCCTTATACCGCCATTAAATTTATGCGCATAAACTTACTCGAATATTTATTTAAACCCATTTTGCTGCCCATGGCCGGTATAAGTTTGTTGGGGGTAGCTGCTTATTTTGTAAGTAATAATATTATGCAAGGGGTAGAAGTTACCTGGCTTAATTTTACTCTGCTGGCGTTTATGCTTTCTGTCGCGTTTGGAATTTTTGTGTGGCTGGTTTTCCTGAAAAACGAATTTTCGGGCTATATACCGGTTCGTTTTAAAAAGCTTTTATTTGTTTAGTGCCCAGTAAGTTTTAATTGAATATTATGAGAAACATGCCTGTTGTTTCTGTTTTAGTGCCTACTTATAACAATGCGCAATTTCTGGATGAAACCATTCAAAGTGTTTTAAATCAGACTTTTACGGATTTTGAATTAATAATTGTTGATAATCAATCGACGGATAATACCGAAGCCGTAGTAAAGCCTTACCTGCAGGATGCGCGGGTTTGTTATTATAAAAATACTACCAACCTGGGCATGGTAGGTAACTGGAATAAATGCCTCGAATACGCCCAGGGTACTTACCTAAAATATTTATGCTCCGACGATAAATTTCACCCCGACTTACTTAAAAAGTTTGTGGCGGTAATGGAGCAAAATCCGCAGGTAGCGCTAGTGAGTTCTTACCGCGAATATTTTGGGGAAACCCGCTTTAAGCCGGAACTGCCGCCTTTTACGGGGTTGCGTTCGGGTAAAGAAATAATATACCGGTCGTTGCAGGATTGGAACTGGATAGGCGAACCCACAACCGTTATGTTCCGGCGGTCGGGCTTACAAGTTGGCTTATTTAAAACCGATTATAAATATTTCCCGGATTGGGATATGTGGTTGCGGTTATTAACCACCGGCGACTGCTACATGATTCCGGAAGTGTTGTCTTACTTTAGGCTGCATGCCAACCAGGTAACAGCATTGGTTATGCAGAATTCATCGAACTTGTTTGAGGAATATTACTTGTTTAAAGCCATTAAAAAGCAGAACGACTACAAAGTGAATTTTCAGGAGCTTGATGTTGACAGCTTAATTAAGAAAAAGGCTTTTAAATGCGGGCGAGCTATTTACCGGCTTATTCCAAAGCTCAAGCAAAAGAAAAATTGGTCGTTGCTGAGGCAAGGGGTTTCTATTGCTTTTTCGGAGAAAGTAATTTTAAAAACCATTACGGGCTATTAAACGCGGCTACAGCTTTAGTTAAGTTTAAATTATTTAGAAGTTACGCATACAAAATATACATTTCCTAACCATACGCATTAACGCTTTATAGAATGATAATAGTAGATAAATATTTACAGGAACGCGAAAAAGCAGGCAAGCCAATCCGGGTAGGGTTGTGGGGTGCCGGCGAAATGGCCAAAGGGCTGGTAAACCAGGTAATGCGCTATACCCCCGGTATGGAGATTGCTGTTATTGCCAACCGTACCTTAAGCAAAGCCCAGGAAGCTTACGAATATACCGGCCATACGGCCCAGGTTTGCGATAATTTAGCCGATTTGCAGGCCGTTGTTTCGGCGGGCGGTTTAGCCGTAACCGAAAACGGCGAACTGCTGTGCGAACTCGAAGGGCTTGATTTATTGGTAGAATGTACCGGTACCGTGCATTATGCGGCTAACTTGGTAATGAAAGCCATCGAAAACAAAAAGCACGTATTGCTGTTTAACCCCGAGGTTGATGCGTTGGTAGGACCAATTTTGAAAGTTTACGCCGATAAAGCCAGTGTAATGCTGAGCGGCGCCGACGGTGACCAGCCGGGTGTAATTATGAATTTATTCCGGTTTGTAAAAGGATTGGGTTTAACGCCGCTGATTTGCGGTAATATTAAAGGCTTGCAGGATTTTTACCGCAACCCCACTACCCAGGCTAGTTTTGCCGCCCGCTGGCAACTTACTCCCGAAATGGTAACCCAGTTTGCCGACGGTACTAAAATATCTATCGAGCAGGCCTGCGTAGCCAATGCTACCGGCATGGGTGTTGCCAAACGCGGCATGATTGGCCTGAACTACAACGGCCACATCGACGACATGGTAACCATGTACGATATAGAAGATTTAAAAAGTAAAGGCGGCGTGGTAGATTACGTAGTTGGTCCGAAACCCGGACCCGGCGTATTCGTGTTTGCTACTACCGACGACCCTAAAACCAAGCATTATTTAGAGTACGGCAAATTAGGTCCTGGTCCGCTTTATAGCTTCTATACCCCGTATCACCTGATTTACTTCGAAATTCCGATTTCAATTGCCCGCATGGTATTGTTCCAGGATATTATTATGGCGCCAATTGCTGGTCCGGTAGTAGAAGTAGTAACCTTTGCCAAAACCGATCTAAAAGCCGGTAAAGTACTGGATGGTTTAGGCGGTTACGATACTTATGGCCAATGCGAAAATGCCACTACCGCGCGCCAGGAAAATTTATTGCCGGTTGGTTTAGCAGAAGGCGCTACCCTGAAACGCGATTTATCGCGCGACGATGTAATTACCTTCGACGATATAGAATTGCCGGCCGATAACCTGGTACAGCGCTTATACCGCGAACAAACCCAATTATTTTTCCCAGAATATCAGGCCAAAACCGTAGAAGCTTAACATTTAACATAAACTTTATTTAGGGCCATGTTTTTTCTGAAAATTTAACGGGTAATTGGTTGCGGTTTTAAAGCGACTATATCTTATCCGTTAATATTCTCAAAAACAGAATCCCACTCACAAAACAGCACATTAAAAATTAGCACTTTAAAAATGATACAAACTACAAAAGCCGGAACCGATAACCGGATCCTGCAAGAAGACATGGTAGCTATTTACGAAAAGCTATCGGGGCCTGAAAAGGACAAGCTGCGGAATTCCACTATTCTGTTAACCGGGTGCGGTGGTTTCCTGGGCTATTATTTCATGCACTTCTTTTCGCATTTTGCCGAAGAACTGCAGATTAAGCAAATTATCGCCCTCGAAAACTTCCTGACCGGCACCAAAGATTGGTTAGATAATTTAGTAGACAGCAATCCGGACCTGATAAAACTTTATGAATTTAACGTTATCACCGATTCGGTAGAAAACGTACCGGGTGCCGCCGAAGCCGATATTGTGATTCACATGGCTTCTATTGCTTCGCCTACTTTCTACCGGATTTATCCGATTGAAACCGTAGATGCCAATATTACCGGCTTGCGTCGTTTACTTGATTTTTATGCCGAAAAGCAATTAAGAGGCTTCCTGTTCTTCTCCAGCAGCGAAATTTACGGCGATCCGTTCCCGGAATTTATTCCGACCAAAGAAGATTACCGCGGTAACGTAGCCTCAATCGGGCCACGGGCTTGTTACGACGAAGCCAAGCGTTTCGGCGAAACCCTTTGCTACCTGTTCGCCCAGAAATACAACATGCCAATCGGCATTGCGCGGCCATTTAACAACTACGGTCCTGGAATGAACATCAACGATAAACGCCTGCCCGCTGATTTTGCCAAAGCTGTAATTGAAGGACGTGACTTAGAAATATTATCGGATGGTACCCCAACCCGTACTTTCTGCTACATTTCCGATGCCATTAACGGTTATTTAAAAGTGTTGCTGCACGGCGAGTTTGATGTATTTAATATTGGCATGGACAACCCGGAATTATCGGTGCGCGAGTTTGCCGAAATATTCAACCGCAACGGTAAAGAAATTTTCGATTACCAGGGCCAGATTTCTTTCAGCCAATCCGCTGATAAAGAATATTTAACCGATAACCCGAACCGCCGCTGTCCGGATATTACCAAAGCCAGAACGATCTTAAATTATAGCCCAGCCGTGCTGGTTGAAGACGGTATTAAGCGTTACTTAGAATTTTTGCACATTAACAACGGTAAATTAGTATGATCACAGTATTAGGATTAGGATTTGTTGGCTTAACTACCGCTTTAGGCTTCAGCAAAAAAGGCTTCAAAGTTTACGGAATTGATGTAAACCAGGAGCGGGTAAACAGCATTAAAAAATACGAAGTGCCGTTTTACGAACCGCACTTAGATGAAGTATTGCGCGACGAACTGGGCCAGAATTTTATTGTAGATGCTTCTTTGGCTGAGGCCGTTAACGACAGCAAAGCCGTTATTATTTGCGTGGGTACGCCGGGCAACCCCGATGGCAGCGCAAACTTAACTTACTTGTTAGACGCCGTTAAAAGCATTTTTGAAGTAAGCCAGGGCGATTTTAAGGTAATCGTAACCAAATCTACCGTTCCGCCTTCTACGGTTTCTAAAAAAGTTAAACCTTACGTAGACGAGTTAAACAGCCAATACAACAAACCAATCGGCTTGGCTTCTAACCCGGAGTTTTTGCGCGAAGGTTACGCCTGGGACGATTTTATGAACCCGGATCGCGTGGTAATTGGGGTAGAAGACGAGCGTTCGAAAGAAATTCTGAACCAGTTGTATCTGCCTTTCAACGCACCGGTACATTACGTTACTTACAACTCTGCTGAGTTTATTAAATATTTATCTAATACGCTGCTTTCTACGCTCATCAGCTTCTCGAACGAGATGGCTATGATTGCCGAGCATATTGGTGATATTGATGTGCCGGGTGCTTTTAAAATTTTGCACCAGGACAAGCGCTGGAGCGGTCAGCCGGCGGCTATGGCCAGCTACGTATACCCAGGTTGCGGTTACGGTGGTTACTGCCTGCCTAAAGATACCGCTGCCCTCAGCAGCATTGCCCAGGAGCACGGTTTTATGCCAAAAATATTGGAAGGCAACCTGCAGATTAACGAAGAAATTAAAGATTTTGTGGCCGATAAAATTGCGGCAGTGGTACCAACCAGCAGGAAAATTGGTATTCTGGGTTTAGCCTTCAAAAGCGGTTCCGACGATGTGCGCCTGAGCCCAAGTAAATTCATCATCGAGAAATTACTGGAAAAAGGCTACACCGAAATTCTGGCTTACGACCCAATGGCCAACGAAGTATTTGCGAAAGAATATAACTTACCCATTACTTACGTAGATACCCTGCCCGAATTGGTAGAACAAGCCGACGAACTGGTATTATTAACCAGTTGGGCCGAGTTTAAGCAAAACAAAGCTTTAATTACCAGCAAACGTTTGTTCGATTTCCGCTACGCTTTTGCCGAATTGCCCAGCGCCCCGGTAGCCGATACCCTGACTGCTTAATCGAAGGGTAATATTCTTTAATTATAGAACGGGCTTAACCCCGTTCTATTGAAGATTTTGCCTGAAATAATTGCCATATAACTACCAGGCTGCATCAGCTACAAATAATTTTTTACAAAAGCGGTGCGGCCTGGTTTATGGGTAATAATTTAAGCCGGATTTGTCAGTTTAGGATAGAATTCCTGCTGTTTTACCCGGTGTGAAATAAGGCACGAGCAACCTGATACATTAATTAACCTTACTAAATATTAGAACGAAATTGCTGTATAAATCCTAGTTAGTTTGCTGATGACAGTAAAGCAACCACAGTATTTACCAATACCGTTTTAGCTTGTTATGAAAAAATTAGATCTATTTCCCGGCGGTGCTTTTTTATTCGAATCGCATTATTTCGAAGACGAACGCGGAGTATTTTTAAAAGTATTTAATACCGATAACAGCTTTTTAAGCGATTACACGGTAAAGCAGATTAATTATGTAACCTCCGCCGAGAAACATACTTTGCGGGGCTTGCATTTTCAGCACGGCGATAATGCCGAGTCTAAAGTATTCCGGGTAATAAACGGGGCAGCACAAGTAGCTTTTGTCGATGTCAGACCCGATTCGCCGACTTATCTGCAAGCCAGCACGGTAGTACTCGATAACCCCAAAAGAGCCGTTGCTATACCCCGCGGTTTTGCTACCGGTTACCTTACCTTAACCAATAACACCGTTATGCTGTACCTGGCCGACAACGACTATAATGTAAGTACCGAAGGCGGATTATTGTGGAACGATCCGGCGTTAAATATTAATTGGCTGGAAAAGAACCCCATCCTTTCGGATAAAGACAAAGCCTGGGCCCTGGTTACAAAGTAATTGCCGGCAGTAAATAGAAGAGCCTGTCAATGGTTTAAAATTAAAGCTTAAAGGGTTGCTTTACGGCCGCAACCTGCTGCCAAAATAAGCGCTTGCTAATAACCTAAAAGCAAACAAACGGTAATAACTGCTTTATTAAAAATTTACAGGAAAAAAATAGCCAATAATTTATGGCCTGGAAAGCTGTTGCTAATATTTATGCCAAAAGTGGTAAAATATTGCTCCGGGTAAAGAGCACCGGCTAATTTAATAAACTTACCATTAGGCTCTTACCAGGCCAGTATTAGGGTGTTTTAATTTAACGGCTAATAAATTAAACTATATACTATATATTTAAATTGATTTTTATTAATTTAGTTATACAGTATGTTATTTATATTATAAATAATAAGAAAAAATAATGCGTGTTTCGCCCAAAGTATCGGTTTTAATCCCAACCTACAATTCAGCTCATTTTCTGGATGAAGCAATACAAAGTGTATTAAATCAGACCTACACTGATTTTGAATTAATAATTGTAGATAACTGCTCGACCGATAACAGTGAACAAGTAATTGCTGCCTATTTAAGCGACAAGCGGATTACCTACTATAAAAATAAAACCAATATTGGGCTGGTAGGTAATTTTAATAAGTGCTTGGAATATGCGCAGGGCGAATACATTAAATATTTGTGTTCCGATGATAAATTTCATCCGGCTTTATTAGCACAATACGTGCAAGTTATGGACCAATACCCGAATGTGGCCTTGGTTACGTCTAACCGGGCAATATTTGGATTCAAAAATTATATTTGGCAATTGCCGCTTACGCACCTGCAAAAAGGTAAAACGGTTGCTTACCACTCGCTTAACGATGTAAACTGGATAGGTGAACCTACTTCGGTTATGTTCCGGCGGGCTAACTTACCAGTTGTAGGCGGTTTCCGTTCAGAATTTACTTACCTAACCGATTGGGATATGTGGCTGCGGCAACTATCGGTAGGAGATTGCTACATTATTCCCGAAGCGCTTTCTTATTTCCGGGTGCACGAAAATCAGACTACGGCCTCGGTAATGAAAAACCTAAGCAATTATTTCGAAGATTATTATTTCTACAAAGGCATTAAAAAGCAAAACCTTTATAAGCTCGATTTTTCTGAAATTGATATAGATGCCTTAATTAAAAGAAAAGCGGCTGATTGCGTAAAGGTTATTTTAAAAGTTATTCCGCGGCTGGTAAAAAAAGAAAACTGGCAGGTATTAAACAAAGCCTTCAATATTCTGTATTCCGAAAAAGTTTTATTGCCTTCTATCTCCGTTATATTCGGGTTAATTAAACGCAAAGCCTTCCCCGAAACCATAAAAGCTTAGCAATGCCTTTGTTGGCCAGCAAAATATAGGCTGTTTATTAAAAATAGCAGGTTTTTGGGCGAATAGGGCAGGTATAATCTAAACCGTGCTGGGCCCGCGCAGCCACAACTTTAACCCGCATCAGCAGTAAAAAAATAAAACCAAGCAGCCAAATAATAAGTACTAAACTGTTTTGGTTTAAAGCAGCGCCAACTGTTGCCGGTAAGGTTACGGGCAGCTTTGTTTCAGCCAGGTATTTTAAAGGGTAGCACCGGCAAATGCCTGAAAATATTATAAGTAAGTAAAATGATTAATTCCGGATTAAGTAATTACCAGCTTAAGTTTTTCTTTGCCGTAAGTTTGTGCCTTTATTTAATAGCGCTTGTTTGGGTGCTTTTTTTTCAGGTAGGTACCACCGACCGGGACACCTATTTTGTTAATCCAGATGACCATATCGTGCCATTTCACAGTACGTTTGATATGTTTAAAAAATATTTCACGTACCGGTACACCCCGCACGGTGGCGAATTTCGGGATATATTTTTAATGAACGTATTGGGTAACCTGGTGCTGTTAATGCCCTGGGGATTTCTAGCGCCGCTGGTTTTTAATAAATTAAATACCTTAAAAAAAGTAGCAATATCCGGGTTTTTAATCAGCTTTTTGGCCGAGGTAATTCAATTTGTGTTTACGCTGGGCATTGCCGATGTAGATGATTTAATGTACAATACCATTGGTACAATAGCCGGCTATTATGTACTCCAAATTACCAAATACCTTCTCTGGAAGGCAAAGGCTATTTCTCTGGATAACCTCCACGATGAAAAACTTAACCGGAAAGGCATTTAATTAATTAGTAATTAGGGCCGGAAATTAAATTAGTTGAGTTCAGCAGAAACTAAACTAGATTAATTTCCGGCGCTTACTTTATAATTTTACTTCGCCTAAAGCCGTTGCTTCTTTAATTTCCGGCGGACCAATCTGGGCCACTATTTCGGGAGCAGCAGCAGAAAGCTTAAGGCCAATTAGCAATATTATTAAGCCCGCAATAACACAAAAAGCCATTACTCCAACCATGGGCAGGGTAGTGCCATTGTGTAAAAAGCTTACCGTTGCCGATGCCAGCGCGCCCATACCCATACGGGTACTGCCCATTAATGCCGAGGCGCTACCGGCTTGTTTAGCAAATGGCGCCAGCGATAATGCCGAGGCGTTCGGTACGTTTAAACCTTGTCCGCATAAAAACAAAAAAAGCAGCAGAATTAAGCTGTATTGCTGGTACCACCCGCCTATGGTTCCTATAACCAGTAAAGTGCCAATAATGGTTTGGCCGGTTAAAGCAACTTTTATTAATTGTTCGCTCGTAAAACGCCGCAGCAACAAGGTATTAACCTGGGTAGAACCAATCATGGCTGCCGCCAGAAAAGCAAATATCCAACCGTATTCCTGTTCGCTTACTTTATAAATATTCAGGAAAACATCCGGCGAACCGGCAATGTAGGCAAAAGGGGCCGCTGAGCCAATGCCGCCCGCCAAGGTATACGTTAGGAACTGCGGATTTTTTATGACACTGTAAAAGTTAGTTAATACGGCTTTGGGTCGCAACGATAAAGAAGTATCCGGCTGAACGCCGTTGGGCAAAGCGGTATAAATGCCCACCACAATTAAAGCCGCAATAACCGCCAATATTATAAAAACGTAGTGCCAGCCTGCCGTAGCAGTCACATAAGCGCCCAAGGTAGGTGCTATCATTGGCGAAACCGCGATTACTAGTGTTAGCAGCGATAATACCTTAGCCGTTTCGGTTACCGGAAATAAATCGCGCACCAGCGCCATGGCAGCTACCATACCGGCACAGCCGCCAATTGCTTGTAAAAAGCGCATTAATATTAAGGTTTCGGCAGAGGTGGTTAAAGCACAACCTAACGAAGATAAAATATACAAAGCCATTCCGGCGTAAAGCGGCCGTTTACGTCCAAACCTATCTAGCAGCGGTCCATACAACAACTGACCGGCCGCAATGCCAATCAGGTAACTGGTAAGCGATAACTGCACCTGATCAATGGTTGTATTCAGGTCGGCGGCAATGGCCGGAAAGCCCGGCAAATACATGTCAATAGAAAAAGGGCTGATAGTAGAAAGCGCTCCTAAAATCAGTATTATAATTATATGTTGTTTTCGATTCATTTTGGGTACTTACAGGCAAAGAGAACAAAACGAATATTAACGGCGTGGGGTTCACAATATTTAATAGAAATGCCTGTAGTTAAATATTTAGTCAATTATTGCCTATATAATAATTGGCATTGGTTGGTTTTTGCCGGAACAGCAGCATTTATTTTAAATTTATATGGGCGAATAGTAATGGCAATTTTAGCTTCATTCAAAAGTTAAATATTAACTGTAAACCTGAAGTGTTTTAAATAATATTTATTCTGTTTAAAGTTATTAGCCTGCTTATGCGAAAGTTGTTATGTTGGTTATAAGCTGCTGAAAGGCATAATTTTATGCTTGTAACAAAATGTCTGTTGTTAGGTTGTTTTAAGTAAATGTACCAATAACTACACCGCCGAAAAGCTTTGGAATAACAGAAAAAGTTGTTTTGGTAAGCAGGGTTATATACTTTTATATAGTAATATACCTTTAGCCAACTTAGTATTAAGCTACTTCTAAATTAAAATCCTGTTTATAGTTAATAAATATATTTAATTAGCTATATTTGTAAAATATGAATTTTTTATTTTTTATTAGAATAAATTTTTTAAATTCATATTATTTTAATGTGCCTGTGTATGAAGAATAATTTACTCGATTCGGTTCATTTAATTAGTGCTTCAGATTTAGATACCGCTAAAGCAACTAAAAAAGATAAGTATAGTTTAACGCCGAAGGCAGTTGCTAAATTTCTTCTTCTAATAATTTTGTTATTGTTTATTGCCCATGTGGTTGCGCTTACCTTAAATTTTACTATTCCGGAGAGCAATCGGGTGGTTATTTTATTAGATAAATACTTTAATTTTAATAACGAAGCCAACTTTCCTTCTTTTATATCGGCTATAAATCTGTTAGCTGCGGCCGGCCTTATTTTTTATATTCGCAGAATTTCTGAAAATACGGCCAGCAGAAATAATAAAAGGTTTTGGTTTGTATTAGGCTGTATTTTCGTTTTTCTGTGCTTTGATGAAGCCACGCAAATTCACGAAGAAATAATTCTAACTATCCGGAGCAGGGTGCCTGATTTACCTGGTTTTCTGTATTATGCCTGGGTTATACCGTATTCTGTTTTATTTTTAGGCGTAGTGGTATACTGTTTCCGTTTTGTACTGGCCTTACCCGTAAAAACCAGGAATTTATTTTTTTTAGCAGGATTTCTTTTTGTTTCTGGGGCGATTGGATGCGAATTAATAGAAGGTTATATTGAAAAGTTTTACGGCAGGAATTTAGTTTACAACCTATTTACTACCATTGAAGAGTCCTTGGAAATGGTAAGCATTGTAATTTTTATTTATGCTTTACTAGATTACATTACCCTGCAGAAATCTAAACTTACCTTGAAATTCAAGTCTAAGTCCTAAAGCTTATTGCGTTTTTTTTATTATTAGCGGCTTAACCCGGTGGCTTGTTACCCACTTACCCCATATTTATAACCTATTATATTTACAGGCACAGCACGTACTTATTGCCTTAATTATTGTGCTCCTTTATTGCCGTAACAGCAACTACAGCCCCGTATTTGCCTGAACTTAACAGCCTTTATATTTCTGTTAATTAACTGAATTTTAAATATTTACTGATTTAGTAATATAAATTTAATATTACTTAGGGCAAGAAATACGCGCGTTATCCGTTCCGGAAGAGAATAAAAGGAACCATTGGTGCGATACATGCAAAGTAAAATTTATGCCTGGTTGGGTAAATGGAAATACCTGGTACTAATTTGGTTAGCTCTTGGCGTTGGCTTACGCCTTTTTCATTTTCTGGATAATCGATCTTTATGGGTTGATGAAATTTACCTGGCCAGCAGCCTAACCCGGATGAGTTTCTGGGAATTAACCGCGCCGGCTCTGGATTACGAACAAAAAGCGCCTATTGGATTTTTGTGGCTGGTACGGCTTTGTGTAGTAATTTTGGGTAAACACGAAATGGCGCTGCGCCTGGTACCATTATTGGCGGGTATAGCGTCTTTGTTCTTGTTTGTATCGGTTTGCCGGAAATTGCTTAAGCCCGTGGGGGTAGCAGTGGCAGTGGGTATATTGGCTTTGGCGCCACCACTGGTTTACCATGCCGTAGAAATAAAGCAATACAGCACAGAGTTGCTGGCCACCATTATAGCCCTGCACTTGTATAACCAATACCATTACAGGCAACATATAAAAGCTGCTTTGTGGTGGGGTTGTTGGGGTGCTGTTCTTATTTGGTTTTCGTATGCGGCTATATTTATTTTAGCCGGCATGGCTGGCGGTATGGGTATTTATTACCTAAGCCAAAAAAACTGGCGGGCGCTTTTCCGCACCGTAGCTACCGGCATTATCTGGCTACTCAGTTTTGCCCTTAATTATTACTTGTTTACCAACGAACACGCCAATTCGGAGTGGTTGGTAATCTGGTTTCAGAATGAAGGTGGTTTTATGCCATTGCCGCCAACTTCTCTGGCCGATTTAGAATGGTTTGGCAGTACTTTATACAAAATGCTTTTTTATCCTTTAGGGTTATTATGGCAAGCACCGCACCTCCATAACCCAATACTAAATTTTGTTGCCAGATTGCCGGTTTTGCCGCTTTTATTTTTAGGAGCCGGCGTATTGGCCTTTTATAAACAAAACCAAAAATTATTGTGGGTGCTGCTGCTGCCGTTGTTTTTAACACTCCTGGCATCCGGGCTCAAAATTTATCCTTTTTACGAAAGGCTGGTTGTGTTTCTGGCGCCGCTGTTCGTGCTTTTTATTGCTGCGGGGGTAACTTACTTACTTTCTCTTTTACCGGCGCGCAAAACGGTACTATATAGTCTGCCATTTTTATTATTTGTTATTCCCCTAATAAGTTCTGTTAATCAGGTTATAAACCCGCATTTATTTGGGGGCTACAAAAAGGCTTACCATCGCGAAGCTTTTCTGTATATTAACGAACATTTCCAGCCCGGCGATGTAGTTTATATTTACTGGAATGCCCAACATACTTATAAGTTTTACAAAGATTTCTGCAACTTAAAATATAGTGCCATCATAGGAAAAGATGTGCGTTATCAGTCGGGGAGTACAGAAGAGTATTTCCGTAAGTTAGAACCTGATTTTGACAGGCTAAAAAAGAATAAAAGAGTTTGGGTAGTATATAATAAGTTTTACGCCAATAAAATAGGGGAAATAGTAGGTACCCCAGCTTATTATTATGCCGATTTGGTAGATGGTGTTAAGCTACAGCATAAATTTTCGGGCATGGGCAAGGAGTTACTTACGTACAATGGCTTAGATGTAAACGTAAGTCTTTATGAACTACCAGCTAAGTAATTAAGGTGTGCTGGCACTGGTTTAAGTAAATATTTTTGCCCTGCTAGAGCTAGCCACCGCGTTTAGGTAATACCAATTCCTATAATCAATATTCCATAGGAAGGTTGTTATGGCATTATTTTAAAATCAAGGTTCTTTGTTGTGCATTCAGAGTTCTTTGGTATTGAGTGGTACTTTTTCGTCCTGTTTAGCTTGTGCCGGTGCGGTTTTTCTTCTAAGGCAGATTAACCCTTCCGCCCTCCGGGCACCTTCCCTAAATTAGGAAAGGTGTTCGGCCGAACCGGAAAGGTGCGGATTTGCTTTGTTGGTAAGGTTTAATCTTTAATAATGATTTATAGAAAAGCCGTAGCTACGGAGCAAACTACATCAGTTTGGGCGATGAGGGCCTTCTGGAAGATGCTCTTCTGGGTTTCCGGTGCGCAGCATTCCGACGGAGGAGGAAAGGAAAGATGAGCAGCCCGAATGACCAAACGGGGCCTCGCGGCCTTGAGCAAACTTAAACAGCAACTAACAGTTAGCACCCCAGCATTGAAAGATGGAATCTTTCAAAAGATAAACAGCAAGACCAGATTATTTATGGAATATCGTTAAGGAGCATTAGCATAATTAATTAAGTAATGAAATGTACCTGGCAAAAGCGCTCAGACCGGCAAAGAAGACTTAACTCAAGCTTCTTTGCCGGTTTCTAATTATAAATTAGCGGCGCAGGCCTTTCGACTCAAAGTTCTATTATTTGCGCTGAAGGTGCAGTTGGTTTTGTAGGTAATTATTTAGCTGATTGCCTTTATACCGGCTTCGGCCACCGCGTGGTCATCTTCTACGGTACTGCCGGAAACGCCAATGGCACCTATAATTTCACCGGAACCAGCACGGATGGGAATGCCGCCCGGAAAAGTAATCAGGCCGTTGTTGGAGTGTTCAATATTATACAAAGAGCCACCGGGTTGCGAGAGGTTGCCTATTTCGCCGGTGTTCATATCAAAGAAGCGGGCAGTACGGGCTTTTTTAATGGAAATATCCACGGAGCCCAGCCAAGCGCCGTCCATGCGGGCAAAAGCCGTAAGGTTTGCGCCGGAATCTACCACGGCAATATTCATTTTTACGCCTAATTCGTCGGCTTTTGCCATGGCGGCCTTAATGGCGTTTTTTGCTTGGTCTAAGGTAATGTTCATAGTTTTAAGATAATTATTGGTTAATAAAATATTCTAAAATGCGAATAATTGATAGCTAGCAAGTTAAAGTAAAATTTATTCAAAGTAGAGGATAGCACTAAAAAAACAGCTTTAAGCAATATTTATATTGGCAAAATAGCTCAAATCTGGTGCTTTTGGCTTCCGGGGTAGAACTGCTGTTGCCGGCAGAAAATATTACCGCCTTAAAGTTTAACCCCAAGCAATTGCCGCCTTACTTCTTACCCGTTTGCTTTATGCCTGCCTGGCAAATTTAGGAAAGCCTTCTATTCGTTTTCTTTCTCGAAGAAAGTAAACTGCTATGCCGGATACAGAACAGATAAATTATTTATAACTGCATTTGGGCAGATTTAGGTAAATTCGGCGCCGGTAAAAACACAATTACTACTTTCGGCTGCCTATGAGTTTATTAACCGTATCCCAAATCAGTATTCGCGAAGAAAGAAGTTTTGCTTTAAAAGAAATTAGCTTTACCCAGCAACCGCTGCAAAAAATTGCCGTTGCCGGCGAAACTGGTTCGGGCAAAAGTACTTTGCTGCAAATTATTGCGGGCCTGGTGCAGCCCGATACCGGCGAAGTGCGGTTCCAGGGCAAAAAAGTATGGGGACCGGCCGAAACCTTGGTGCCAGGCCATCCGGGCATTGCGTATTTATCGCAGCAGTTTGAATTGCCGCCTTTTTTGCGGGTAGAGCAGGTTTTAAGTTACGCCAATAAATTATCGGCCACCGAAGCCAGTACCTTGTACCAGGTTTGCCACATCGATTATTTGCTGCCCCGGCAAACCAACCAACTATCGGGCGGCGAACGTCAACGCATTGCCCTGGCTAAATTATTATTAACTGCGCCTAAATTGTTATTACTAGATGAGCCTTTTTCGAACCTGGATATTGGCCATAAACAAATCTTAAAAAAAGTTATCCGGAATATTGGCGAAAAATTAGGCATTACCCTGGTCTTAATTTCGCACGACCCGCTGGATACCTTATCGTGGGCCGATGATATTCTGGTAATGAAAGACGGGCAATTAATACAACAAGGCTCGCCCCAAGAAATTTATTACCGGCCTACTAATGAATATGTAGCTTCGTTATTCGGCGACTACAATTTATTACCCGCTGCTTTAACTTTGCCGCTCACCGGGTTAACAGACCTGCCAACCGCAAAGCAAAATATCTTAGTTCGCCCGGAGCATATTCAGATTTCCGAAAATGGGGGAGTAGGCCTGCCGGCAAAAATAACCCAGGCAATATTTTTTGGCTCTTACTATGAACTCGAAATAGAGGCGGAGAATGCAATAATTAAGGTAAAAACCCATACTAACCAATTTACAAGCGGCGATAAAATTTCTATTTCGGTATTACCAGAATATGTGTGGGGTATATAAGCCCGAAGCACCGCTTTGGTTTGCCGGTAGTTAACGGCATTCAAGTCTGATTTAAACGAATAAAAAATTATTTTAAACTTTTTTGGAATAATATATGTATATACATTAAATGTATGTACATTTGAATTGAAAATTAAATAGAACGTAAAACCAAAAAGAAATAAATATTATGGCAACTATAAAATGGGTAGCAGATCCCACACACAGCGAAGTTCAGTTTAAAGTTAAACACCTGATGATTACCACCGTAACCGGGTATTTTCAGCAATTTACCGTAGAAGCCGAAACGGCCGATGACCAGTTTACCAGCGCCGAAAGCGTCGTGTTTACCGCCGATGTAAACTCTATTAACACCAATAACGACCAGCGCGATACCCATTTAAAATCGGCTGACTTCTTTGATGCTGAAAACCACGGCAAACTGCGGTTTGAAGGCAGAAAGTACGAAAATGTAGGTGGCAGTGATTATAAGTTACACGGCGATTTAACTATTAGGGGCATTACTAAACCCGTAACTGTTAAGGTTGAGTTTGGCGGCATTGTGGTAGACCCTTATGGCCAAACCAAAGCCGGCTTTACCGTAACTGGCAAAATCAGCCGCAAAGAATTTGGCTTAACCTGGAATGCCGTTACCGAAGCCGGCAGCGTAGTAGTAAGCAACGAGATTAAAATTCAGGCTGAAGTTCAGCTTGTAAAACAAAATTGATAAAATATAAATCTGGAAATCATGGAAAACAACATATTAGGCCTGCATCATATTACGGCAATAGCCGGTATGGCCAAAAAAAATTTAGATTTTTATACCAAAGTATTGGGCCTGCGGCTGCTGAAAAAAACCGTTAACTTCGACGACCCGGGTACTTACCATTTATATTATGGTGATAAAAAAGGTAGCGCGGGCACTATTTTAACGTTTTTTCCGTACGAAGGCGCCCGCCGGGGCAGCGCCGGTACTGGTATGGCTACAAATATTGCTTATGCCGTGCCCGCCAACAGTTTCGATTTCTGGATTAACCGGTTCGAAAAGTATAACGTTATTTACAACAAGCCTTCCGAAAAATTTGGCGAGCCGTATTTAACTTTCCTTGACCCGGACGGTTTAAAGCTGGAATTGGTAGTGCCCAAAAATGCCGATAACCGGGTGCCTTGGGAAACTGATGAAATAAAAGCCGAGGTAGCCATCAAAGGATTTCACGGCGTTACCTTAACCCTGAAAGATATTGCGGCTACGGCCGCTATCCTGACCGATATTTTTGGTTACCAGTTGCTGGAACAAAGTGGTAACCGCTACCGCTACATTACCGATGCTGTTGATTCGGCGGGCATTGTAGATTTGGTGCAGTTACCAAACGAAGCGCGTGGTATTGGCGGGGCTGGTACCAATCACCACATTGCTTTCCGGGTAAAAAACGAAGACGTGCTGATGCAGTTCCAACAGAAAGTGGCCCAGGCCGGCCATAGCATCACGCAAAAAATCGATCGTAATTATTTTTACTCGCTGTATTTCCGGGAGCCGGGTGGCGTGTTATTCGAAATTGCTACCGATAATCCGGGCTTCGGCATTGATGAACCTTGGGATAAATTAGGTTCTGGTTTATTACTGCCGCCACAGTACGAACCACGCCGCGCCCAGATTGAAGCCGTGTTGCCTAAACTGGATTAAGCAATAAATAAAATTGTTTTCTGCGAAGGATTATTAAACTATTTAAGCAAAACTTGCCGGTATTTGGGCCGGCAAGATGCTTTAACAAGTTGAAATCTGGCTTGTTTTTAAAGTAATATAACCAGTTTGCCACTATGGAAGAATTTAGTATTACCCGCGTTTTCGCCGACGAAAACGGTGAAAGCCATTTCGAAAATATTAGCAAACCTTTGGCTGCAGCCGGCGATATTGGCTTTTTGTCGGAGCCCGAAGCCGTAGAAAGTATTATTTTTAGGAAGGTGCTGCCGACTTATGACTATGACTTTCATCGGGCACCGGCCCGACAATATATTATTTTGCTCGACGGCGAAATAGAAATTCAAACTTCTTTGGGCGAGAAACAAATATTTAAAGCCGGCGATATTTTGCTAGTAGAAGATACTACCGGCAAAGGCCACCGAACCCGCAATTTATTGTCCGCCGTCCGGAAATCCATTTTCGTTACGCTAAAAGAAAAAGCTTAATCTTATTATTAAACTTAAAAAGTTACCCCTAATAACTAAAACCTGATTTATGTACACCCATCAAAAAAAAGTAATTACCCAAGGGCAGCCTTTAACCGAAACCCGAAAGGCTTTAGTGATGGTACACGGCCGGGGCGCCACCGCCGAAAGCATTTTGTCGTTGGCAAATAACTTGCCGGTGGCTGATTTTACGCTTTTTGCACCGCAGGCTACCAACCACAGCTGGTACCCCTACAGCTTTATGGCGCCAGCAGCCCATAACCAACCAGCCTTAGATTCGGCGTTAGCCGTACTGGACGAAGTAATTAAAAAGATTCAGGAACAAGGTATTCGCAGCGAACAAATATATTTATTGGGATTCTCGCAGGGGGCTTGTCTTGCCTCAGAATATGCTACGCGGCATGCCCAACCGTACGGCGGTTTGCTATTGTTTACGGGCGGCTTAATCGGGCAGCAACTCGATAACACCAATTACCAGGGTAATTTTAATAATACACCCGTATTAATAACTACCGGCGACCCTGACCCGCACGTACCGGTAAGCCGGGTAAACGAAACCGAAAGAATTATGGAAGAGATGGGCGCTGCCGTAACGAAAAAAATTTATAAAGGTCGGCCCCATACCATTCTGCCCCAAGAAATTAACTTGGCCCGGCAAATATTTACCAAAGGAACCATATTTGAATAATGCCTTTAAGCTAAGCCTGAATATAGTGGAGTTAGAAATTATCAATAACCCGGAAAATCAGCGGTTTGAAACTACCATAGATGGCAAAACTGCTTTTGTACATTATAAATTGCGGCCACACGTAATAACGGTGCTGCACACCGAAGTACCCAAAGAACTGGAAGGTCGCGGAATAGCTGCAGCATTATCGAAATTTGTATTAGAATATATTGCCGACCAAAAGTTGAAGCTGGTGCCACTATGCCCATATATGCAAAATTACCTGCAAAAGCACCCGGAGTATGAATATTTAGTTAAAGAGTAAAGTGCGCTAACTTTTTTATTTCTATTCATTCGCTGAAAAAATGCTGATAAATGTTAAAGATAATCTTACGTATACGGGTAGATACTTAAATTTCAGGTACTTATACGCAATTTTGGAAATATATAGAACCACGAATAGGTTAAACTTGTATTTTGGTAGAAAGAAAAAATGAGTACTATTTTAAGAACTAATAGTTTGTTTAAAAATATAGGCTTTAACTTTTCTGAAAATTTAAATGGATAGTAGGGTTAAGTTTTAAGCTAAACGGCTTAAGCAGAACTTTGAATTTAAATAAATTTTAAGCTTTTCTAAAAATGAAAAAGGGGCAGGATTTATTTTTGAAATTAGATCTGACAAGGTTTTTTCCGGTGCAGCATAAAGAAACGGAGGATTTTTACGCGATAGATGTAGCAGAAAATCCGGATTTTGATGAAGCAGCGCTAAAAGATAAATTCCTGTGTTATCCGGTAGTAAAAGCAAGAAAACCAAAATTAAAATCCGGAGTGGTTTTACGCAGAGAAGTACTGCAACCCATTCCGTTAATGTTGTAAGCAACTGGCACCTGCCATTCACAAGCTAGCATTCATATAAAGCATATAATGTAAAAACCCCGGCGGGTTATCTGTGACAGCAGCACAGTCAACCCGCCGGGGTTTAGCTTTTTTAAACCCAACTTAACTGTTATAAGCCAATTGGGGTACAGCTTTGTCTGTAGCTTTAGAGTTGCGCTTGTATTTACGACGAATATAGTTCATAGCGGGCTTTTCGATAAAATGGTTTACCAGGGTAGCTAATATTAAAGCTACGCCCAGCGTAATAGCCGAAGCCAGCCAGAAGTTTAAGTTAAATTCCTGCATCAGCACCGGCAAAACAATAGCAATGCTAATATATTGGTGAATCAGGTACAAACTAAAAGATACCTCGCCTAAAAATAAGGTAACGCGATTTACGATGAATCCTAAAAAATTATTTACATACAGCATGAATAAGATAAAGTAGAAGGTAAGCATGTAACTATACGGGGTAAATGCCAGGTAAATATCAGATTTGCTGCCATCGTCGAATAAAGATAATTGGCTCAGGTAACAGATAACAATTAGTAGGTACCGGCGTACCGTAGGCCCTTCGAATTTAATTTTGTAAAAAATAATGCCGGCTAAAAACAGCGGAAAATAATTAATGAGAGGTAGAGCTTTCTCCAGAATTTTATGCGCCAGCGCAAAGTTATTGGCAAAAAAAGGCAAGCTGTATATAATAATGGGCACCAAGGTAATGGTACCAATATTTTCGACTTGCTTTAACTTTTTACTTACAAATATACCTGCCATATAAAAGTAAAACAGCATTTCAATAAGCATGGTCCAGTACGGGCCGTCGAGGTCAGGTACCCTTAAATAATGCTGAAACATGGTAAGGTTAGCCAGAAACTGACCGAGCAAACCCGCGGCGGAATCTTGGTTATCGAGCCACTGGATGTACATTTTTTCTTTACCGAGCCAGATATGCCAAACAAAAATTAACAAGGCAGTAAAAGCAGCGCAGGCCCAGTAAGTTGGATATAAACGCGAAAAACGGCTAACGGCAAAATCCTGCCAGCTTTTAGTTTTTTCTAAGGTAAGCAATATTACAAACCCACTGATAATAAAAAATAAATCGACGCCGGTAACGCCCAGACCAAAGCCGTAATTAGCTTCCGGGCGGTAAATAGTAAAATGAAAAAATACTACGAACAAGGCAGCAATACCTCTTAAGGCGTCTAATTCCAGGTATCGGAGTTTTGGTTTTGGGGTTTGCATTCTGGTAAAATAAAGCGGCGATAACCCAAGAGCATCACCAGGTAAATATTAAATATTATAGATAGTTTGAAGCCCGAAAGTATGCCAGAACCTTGACCGAGAGTAATAAATTTTATTTTAGAACAAGCGGCTGAAAGGCAATGGCTCTTTCTTTTTGAGGTAATTAAATTTTAGAAATACGCTATGCTCTACCGGGTTTTTCAGGTTACGGTACTCGGGACGGCATAAGGCTGCCAAACCGGCGGCAATGCCCGCGCACATATTTTTTACCCGACCCACTTTTACGCCCCAGAATAAACCTTTGAGAATAGTGCCGGCAATATTGGGCCACAAGTATTTGCGGGGCGAGTTGAGGTATAAGAAAAATATATCGTTACGACGGCCGTAATAATCGGCGCGGTAAGAAACGCGGTTAGCGGGTTGGTAGTGGTGGGCCGGGCAAGCCGTACCGGCTTTAATATAATAACCGGCAGCTAACAACCGGATGCACAGGTCGCCTTCTTCGCCCATGTAAAAATATTCGGCTCTAAAACCACCTAGCTGTAAAAATAAATCGCGTTTTATGGCAAAGGCAGCGGCTACAAATGAGTGCAGCAAGTAAGCTTCGTTGTTGTCGGGGGCGCCAGTTTGTATTTTATTGTTCTGCAGAATATTAATAAACGGCATGGCAACAGCACCAATATCAAGCTTATCAAAATCCCGGAGGGTATCGGCAATGGTAAACCTGTTTTGCACGACGGTATCATCATCTAAAAAAACAATAACATCAGAAGTCGCTCTTTTAGCGCCTTCATTCCGTTGGTAAGAAGGCCCCAGAATTATATCCGAACGGGAATAAATAACCTCGGGAAAGTGGGCTAGCACCATTTCAGCGGTGCCGTCGGTAGAAGCATCGTCCATTACAATAACTTCTACGGGTACAGATTGGCTTTTTATAGCCAGAATCGCTTGCTGCAGCAGCTCTTTTCGGTTATGGGTTACAAATACAACTGATGTTAGTTTCTGATTCATAATAACTTAATATAACTGGCCGCCTGTGGTGCCGGTGAAAGGTGTTATGCTGGGTTTAGCCCAATGTGGCAGTTCAGCCAGCGCTTTCCGTACCTACTAAACTTTCTTTACCAAAAATAGAAAAAGGATATTTAATATTCAAATATTTAAATATGTATTTTTTAATATATTTTTAAATATGTGTTGGAGCCTTGGCTAAAGTTGGGGCTCCTGTAAATTAGAAAGGTGCCTGTAAAAGTAGCTTTAATGGTACAGATTGGGGATCGGGTATAGCGGTTACTGGTTACCAGAAATAAAATTTTAAAATTGGTTTACCAGAATAATACCAGATAACATTTAATTAGTAAGAAATCCTACCCGCTGTTTAATTGGTTTAGCAAGATATTTTAAAGGCAAATTTATTAGCAGCAGCAATTATAGCTAAGTAGCTGTTAGGGCTTTTAAAACTGCCTGGTAAGCATTGGAAATTTCAGATACTAGTTGTTCTCATTCTGCCGGCTCACCTTTCAGAAAATTTTTGGTAGTGGTTTAAAATATATGATAGATAAATTTTTTAAAAACAGCATTAATATGTTGCAGGCCTGCTTCCTGAAAAAGAATATGCTTAAAAAGGCATTAAAGTCTCTTAAATTATTGTCATTATGAAAAGCTTATGAATAAAATATTGTCATAAACTATTTTAAATCAATATTTTAATACCATCGTGCAGTTTAAACCATAGCCAAATATTTCTTTGGCAACAACGCTTAAGCATTGCTTTTAATGAATAGGTAGTAATTATATTCCGGATGATAATGGCAGTATTTACCCCAGCTTAAACAGGAAAACAAACAGTTCGTATTTAATATTTATATGTGGTAAGTGGCGCACGTCAGTAGATTTAACACCCAGCAAATTGTATTAAAAATATTGCACTATGTATTCAGGCGTTACCAAATTAAGGTATTGTGCTAGCAGCAAATTTTTGAGTTGGCTTTTATTAAGTTGGTTGGGGTTGGTTGGTTTGCCCGCCACGGCGCAAGTAATTTACCAGGGCGGAACCAATGTGCAGTTCCTCTACGGGCGAAACTTAAAGCAATCCGGCGATTTAGCTACCGTTACGCTGGAGCACTTTGGCGGATATGGGGCCCTGGAGCATTTTGGCTTCGCTGATTTATTTAACGATGTTAGCCTGCAAAGCCCGAGCTTGTACCTGGAGTGGTACCCGAAAGTAAGTTTAAGCCGGGCTTTCGGCCGCGAAATTAAAAGTGGACCCCTTAGCGATGTAGCGTTGGCAGGCGGAATAAACGTGTTGTTTGGCGGCTCCGAAGATTTTTTTGTATACACCGCCGGCCCGGCTTTCCGGTTCCGGATTCCCGGTTCGGGTTTATTGCAACTCGAAACATATTACTACAAACAGCACGGGGGCCAGTACCACGGCACCTACCAATTTACTCCTAGTTGGGATATTGTTTTACCGGTTGCTGTAAAAGCACGTTTTCGCTTTAGGGGTTTTATGGATTTTATTGGTGACCGGGGGCCCGGCAGAACGCAATATTTAACCCAGCCGCAACTTTTCTACGACTTAGGTAACGCTTGGGGTAAGCCTAATAAAATATTTTTAGGAACCGAGTGGCGCTACTGGAAAAACGTAGCGGGAAATGCGGGTTTAGAAGAATCTATTCTGCAAGCCAACCTGCTGCTGAATTTATAAAGGAAAAGAAGTAAATTATTAAAAACTACACTTAAAGAAACCTCACAGGCTTAAAGACCTGTGAGGTTTAATCAGTACAACTGTTTTACGAATAAATTAAAATTAATGAAAAACCGGTACAGCTTCAGCATCCGGATCAGCACTAGCCGGGATGCCTTTGCGGCCGAGCAACAAAATAATAAATGCCAGCAAAGCAGACGTTGCCATAATACCGGCCATGGGCAAGGCCGTACGGCTGTTAAATAAACTTAAAGCTACCGTGGCCAAAGCCCCAATACCCATTTGGGCCGCTCCCATTAGTGCACTGGCGCTGCCGGCATTTTTTGCAAAAGCCGCCATGGCCAGGGCCGAAGCATTCGGAAACGTAAAACCCAGGCTGCTTAAGAAAAGAAATAACAGCGCCACTGTGCCAGCTAATCCGAGTATATTTAAGCTCATGCCGCCCAGTAAAGCAAAGGCAATAAGGGTTTGGCAAATAAGTGCGGTTTTAATAATAGTCTGGCTGCGGTAGCGTTTCAGCAAAAAAGTATTTACCTGGCTGGCGCCAATTAAGCCAATCGACAGGAAAGCGAATATCCAGCCGTATTGTTTTTCGTTTACTCCAAATATTTCCATAAACAGCAACGGCGATCCGGCCACATAAGCCAGCAAGCCGGCAAACGAAACCGCCCCCGCTAACGCATAGGTGTAAAAACTCGGCTCCCGGATTACCGCGTAAAAATTAGTTAGAATGGGTTTGGGTTTAAGCGAAATAGACGGGTCAGGTCGGCTGCTCTCGGGTAAACCAATATAAACGGCCATTATTATGAGCGCGGCCATTCCGGCCAAAACCAGGAATACGGCTTCCCAGCCAAAACCAGCCGTTACGTAACCGCCAACCGTTGGAGCCACCATCGGCGAAACGCCCACCACTAACATCAGCGACGAAAATACCTTGGCACTATCTTTTACCGGAAATAAATCGCGCACCATGGCCACCGAACCTACTGCCGCCGCACAACTACCCACCGCCTGAATAAATCGGAGCAAAATTAAAGCTTCAATGGTTGTAGCAAAGGCACAAGCCAGCGATGCAAACAGGTAAATTACTAAACCAATATACAACGGCTTTTTGCGCCCAAACCGGTCCAGCAAGGGGCCATATAATAATTGACCCGCCGAAATACCAATAAAGAAACTCGATAACGAAAGTGAAACATCGGCCACCGAAGTTTTTAAATCGGCGGCAATGGCCGGAAACCCCGGTAAATACATATCAATGGAAAACGGACCCAAGGCCGTCAGGAAACCCAGAATTAGGATAAGCGAATAATATTTTTTAGGCGTCATATACATTTTAAAAGTGCGCAAAGATAGCACAACTAAGTTTAGCACGGCGGAGTTCAGGAATTATGGTTTTTATTAGAGGAAACTTCGAAGTAACCGTATAGCTTACCTGATTTTTTAGCCCCAGCGGGGCGTAATAAATCAGCGATGGGTGAAGCCCATCGGAAAGAAGAACCGGGATATTTCATGAGCCCTGAAAGGGCGGAATATTTAATATTAAAGAAATTTCGCCCTTTCAGGGCTTAGTTGAACTTACTACTAATACCCAGGGCTGCACCCTGGGCTAGGGTAGCACGCCCCTTCAGGGCTTATAAAATGTACTGCTGCTTTCTTTAATTTTTAACGGTTGCTTTGTACAAAAAATCTAAAGCCGCTTTATCCGGAATTGGTTTTGCTTGGAGTTTAGTATCCAGTACCATAATCTTTTTGCCGGTGAGGGTGTAGGAGGGCCACTCTGGTAAGCCAGGACCGTTTGGATTTCCTTTGGTGGCAAAATTTACCCAGTAGCTTGACATAATATTGGCTAATTGGTGATCAGCGGGTTCCCAGGGGCGATCTACAAATTTCAGGTTGTTATAAGCGTATGGCACTTCGCCGGTATGGAAAGCGCCGTATTTTTTATACTCGCCGGTAGCCGGTACAATGCGGGCAAACCGATACACATAAACCGGTAGTTTACCTTGCTGCGCCTGCACATTGGCCCAGGTATAATTTTGTAAGCCAAAAGTTAAATCCCGCGATAAATTTTGTTGCGAAAACTCGGCTTCTTTATCATTGGTGGCCGGGTAATATTGCAGAAAAGTTTTGGCTGCTGTTCCGTATTCAGCTTCGACCTGCTGCCGGAATTCGGCGGCGCTTTTAATTTGTCCCGATAAACCTTCGTTTTCGTTCCAACCCGTTAATAAAGCTACTTTATTGGCTTTGCCGGCAGCAAAAATAGCGGCTACATCGTCGGGCAAAAAGTAGCCGTCTACAATAGGGCGGGAGCCTTGCCCTTTTTGTTGTAGTTCATTGGCCGGCATTTTTCGTAATTGAGCCAGGGTAGAAGCATTTAGTTTTTCGGCCATTTTTAAACCTTCCTGTTCGGCTTGGGCCAATGAGAGGCTTTTGCGCGTAAAGGAAGCGCCGCTCTGGGCAATGGCTTTGGTAAATAAATTTTTAGCAAGCGGTGAAGCTACCAACAAGTTTACACTCATCGAACCTGCCGATTGTCCCGAAATGGTTACGTTTTGCGGATCGCCGCCAAAAGCGCTAATATTTTGCTGCACCCAACGCAAACCAGCCACTTGATCCAGCAAGCCATAATTACCCGAGGCATTCCGGCCCGATTCTTTTGTAAGTTCCGGATGCGCAAAAAAGCCAAAAATGCCAACCCGGTAGTTTACACTCACAAATACAACTCCTTTCCGGGCCATGGCTTCGCCGTCGTAAATGGGTACGTTGGTGCCGCCGCTGTTAAAACCGCCACCGTAAATCCAGACGATTACCGGCCGCTTTTCGCCCGCGGTTTTGGCTCCGGTCCAAACGTTCAAGTACAAGCAATCTTCGCTGATGGGTTCTTTTTGGATCAGAAATTCCGCACTCCACATACTAAAAGGGGCGGGTTCTCTTTGCATGGGGCTTGGGCCAAAGACAGTACAAGAACGCACACCCGACCAGGGTTTTACCGGCTGCGGCGCTTGCCAGCGCAATTCGCCTACTGGCGGGGCAGCAAACGGTATGCCTTTGTAGGCGCGAATGCCGGTAGATGCCTGGCTGCCCGAAATAATGCCACCCGTAACTTTAACTTCATTAGTTAAGGTTTTACTAGTGTTTTGCGTTTTATCCTGGCTATAACCCGGCAGAAAAGCTTTAAATATTATTAAGAGTAAACAAGTATAAAGTTTCGGCAGAAGATACATGCGTAAGCGCGTTTGAGGCCAGGATAGTTTAATAATACGGTAGAATTATTCTCCTAATAAAGCTTAAATTTTTCGAATTATTAACAAGAATGTTAGGCTAATTATGTGCGGATAGAAATATGTACGTACCAGCTATTTCCTGCTTGTTTATCCGGCTGCAACTAAATTGGATTTTATTTTTAAAAATTTAACAAAAAAGGTATTGAAAATTCATACATAAATTTTATCTTGTTATATCACTAGTATTTATTAAAATAACAAAAATAATTCTCAGTTAGATAAGCTAATAAGGCTCATCTACAGGTACTTCTTCCTATTCCCATGCTGCCTCCCGGTATATTGCGCTAACCAATATTGTTTCCCGTTGCTACTGTCCTGCTTATTCTCTACTGCCTCTTATCTGTTTACATGAAGCATACTTTTAGAAATTTTAGCCTGTATTTTCTTGGATTTTGTTTCTTGTTTAGTTTACAGGCATCTGGGCAAACCCTGATTAATGGCCAGGTACAGGAAGAATCGGGTAAAGCGTTTCCGTTTGCTAATGTATTGTTATTAAGCGCCCATGATTCTGCGTTGGTAAAAGGTATGTTATCCGGCGAAACCGGCTTGTACCGTTTCGAGAACGTTAAACCTGGTCCTTATTTGGTTTCAATTTCGGCGGTGGGGTATAAACAAACCTACAGTAAAACATTCACTATACATTCTGAAAAGCAGGTTATACAATTAAATACCCTGGTTTTGGCTGGCAGGACCCGGGAATTACAGGAGGTATCGGTAACGGAAAAGAAACCTTTATTGGAACAACACCTGGACCGGTTGGTGGTGAATGTGCAAAACAGCATAACTGCTGCGGGTGGTACAGCTTTGGACGTACTAGAGCGAGCGCCCGGGGTAAATGTAAACCGGCAACAAAATAGCATAGCTATGAGCGGCAAAACGGGAGTAGTGGTAATGGTAAACGGTAAAATTTCGCGCTTACCCACCGAAGCGGTTATGCAGATGCTCAATAGCATGCAGGCCGGCAATATTGAGAAGATAGAACTTATTACCACGCCATCGGCCCAGTACGATGCCGAAGGAAATGCAGGTATTATTAATATTGTTTTAAGTAAAAGCCAAAATATGGGCACCAATGGGTCCTATTCCGGTAATGTAGGCCACGGCTGGTACGAAAAAGCCGGCGCTTCGGCCAACCTTAATCACCGTACGCGCAAACTGAATCTTTTCGGTGATGCTGCTTTTTCCTATGACCATTTTATGTTTCAGATACAAAACAACCGACGTGTAGTTAATCAGGGCCAGTTAAAAGAAAGTAACACCCATTCTAAACGATATTCTTACCAGGCAAGCTATAACAGCAGATTTGGGTTTGATTATACCCCAAACCCTAAAACTACGATTGGGGGGCTGGTAAGTGGGTTTAATAACAACTGGCACCAGTATTGTAAAAATAACGCGCATATAAAACACGATCAGGAGGTAGTTACCCATGTTTACATGCAAGACCATGAAATAAACCATTGGCGTAACTTAATGGGTAACCTTAACCTGCAACATGTATTTAACAGTGACCAATCTATAAATATTGATCTGGACTACTTGTTTTATCACCACAGCAATCCGCATTGGTATGAAAACGATTACAATTATTTTAATGAAAATTCTCAGGCGCAGGAACAAATGAATAACAGCAAGCTTACGCCCATTCACATGTGGGTAGGGAAAGCTGATTTCAGTACCGTATTAAGTAAAGATTCTAAACTGGAAACAGGCCTGAAAGGAACCACATCCCGGTTAAATAATAAAGTAGAATTTAACCGGCTGATTAATGAAAACTGGCAGATTGATCCGGAACTGGGGCAAAATGTTAAAATGCTGGAAAATATAGGCGCGGCTTATGTAAACTTCAGCCACCAGCTAAATGCAAAAACCAAATTGCAAACGGGTCTGCGCTGGGAATTTACTTACACTAACCTGACCACCGTAGTAGATAAGGAAAATTTAATAAATAGGCGGTACCACAATCTGTTTCCGAGTATTTTCATTACCCACGAACTAAACCCTGACCATGGCCTGCAATTTTCTTACAGCCGCCGGATTACCCGCCCCACCTTCAACGATTTAGCTCCTTTTGTCAACTTCTGGGACCCTTATTCTTTTGTTTCCGGTAACGATAAATTAAGGCCAACCTTAACCAATGCTTTGCAGGCTTCTTATCAGTTAAAAAAGCAATATTTGCTTTCCTTTCAGTACAGTCATGACTATAATGCAATATCCTGGGCCATACGCGTAGACCCGGAGAAAAATGTACAGTTTACCACAAAAGAAAACATCAGAGATGCTGATACTTATTCTGTAAATTTAAATTTCCCGGCTAAGATTAATGCCTGGTGGCAAATGCAAAATAACCTAATGGTAAACTGGCAGCAAAACAAAACCAATTACCAGGGCGAAGAAATAAAGATTAGCGGCCGGTACGGTCAAGTAAACACAACCCAAAGTTTTACTTTGCCCAAAGGTATTACTTTTGAACTGGCTTACTTTTTTCAAACCCGTGCGCCAATGGGAATTGGTTACCATAAACCAACCGGTTATTTTAATGCGGGAATCCAGAAAAAACTTAAAAATGACAAGGGCACCTTTCGGTTAACCGGTTCCGACTTATTTTGGACCCGGCGTTTAGCTTTTGTAAATAGAAATCCCGCATTAAACCAGGATGTAGATCTTACGGTCAGGTTTGAACCCCGCGTATTCCGGCTTATTTATACCCGCAACTTTGGCAATAAATACTTAAAAGTGTTGAACAGAAGAAACACTGGGTCGGAGGAAGAACGCAAAAGGGTGAATTAGTAATTATAAAGAGATTTTGAAATTATATAAGCTGCTAAATTAATTGCCATCACGCCGACTCTTTTAGTCTAAAATAATGGTAGACCTTGCGTAGCGAAACGAACATTACAGACCCGCTTCATTTTCCCTGATTATCTAAATTATTTGGTTTAGCCAAACGTTTCTGCTTTTTGGCCTTTAAGGCTAATATTTTAACAGCATTTCTTTCTTCGTTCTCCCGAATTCTTTCGGCTACTATTTTCTGTACCAGGCTGGCAGGAAGCGGCTGTTCCGGGGTGAAATGAATGGCCGTGCCGGAAATTTTAAAATGCTGCAGCTCGGTTTTGAATAATTCCAGAATAGCCTTACTGATGCCGTACAAAGCCAAATTATTCTTTAAAGCGGCAAAGTAAATCAGCGGGCCCAAATATTTATAACCAGGCATCATGTAGCTGATAGCTTCTTCGGCTAGTGGTGCGGCGGCTTTAATGGTAGCCCGCAACTGGGCTAGGGCAGGGCGCATTTTATCCGGAATGGCGTTCAGGTATTCGTCTACATTAGCAGCCTGGTAATTTTGCATGATTTATTCCGGGTTATATAGGTTCGTAAAAATTAATACTAATATTTTAAAAATAAATTACTTACCAGTTGAGCGGGTACCAGAAGTTCCGGTGCTGCCGCCTGTTGCAATACGCTATATTGTTAAGTAAGATCCAAATGCCTTTCCGGCTTTATTATCGAACCACAGGAAAGGCGTAATTTTGGGCTGGTTGTGCTGCATCTTTTCCATAGCTAATAAATGTTAAGATGGTTTCTGCTAATATACCGGCAGTTCACCAAAAATAGGCGGTGCAAAAACGACAATAACCGGGTAGTTTGCGACAACTGTTTTTCCCACAAAATAAAGCCTATGTACTGAACCCAGGAACATAAGCCCTGCCCACACGTTTTGACTTTAATAATATCTAAATCTGTTTAATATATAAATATTATTTATGTTAGAACGTCAGGTTTACCGCATGCCCAAGGCCGGGTCTATTAAAGATTTAAAACTACAATCCGAAAGCCTGGCCCCGCCCCAACCCGATGAAGTATGCGTGCAGGTAAAAGCCATTGGACTTAATTTCGCCGATATTTTTGCCATGCAGGGCTTGTACAGTGCCACACCCAAAGGTTCTTTTATTCCGGGCCTGGAATTTTCCGGCGAAATAATAGCCGTCGGAACGAGTGTAACCGAATGGAAAGTAGGCGATAAAGTAATGGGTGCTACCAAGTTTGGCGGCTATGTATCGCATTTAAATATTCAGCAGCGCTACGTAATTCCGCTGCCGGCTAACTGGAATTTTGAAGAAGGCGCCGGATTTCTGGTGCAAGGGCTTACCGCATATTATGCGCTTATAGAATTAGGCAATTTGCAACCCAACATGACGGTGCTCATCCACAGTGCAGCCGGCGGAGTGGGTATTCTGGCCAACCGCATCTGTAAAAAAATAGGCGCTTATACCATTGGTACCGTGGGGCAGCCAGCTAAAGTAAAGTTTTTGCAGGAGCAGGAAGCTTACGATGCGTTAATTTTGCGGGATAATAATTTTTACCAAAATTTACTAAATACCTTGGGTAACCGGCCCCTGCGCCTGATTATGGAATGCATTGGGGGTAAAATATTGCGGCAAGGCTGGCAAGCCATGGCCCCAATGGGTCGCATGGTGGTATACGGCAATGCCAGTTTCTCCAGCCACAGCGCCAAACCCAATTACCCCCAACTCCTCTGGAAATTTTTCCGGCGACCCAAAATAGACCCTTTAAGGTTACCCACTCAGAATAAATCGCTGATGGGTTTTAACCTGATTTACCTGTACGAGCAAACCGATTTAATGCACCAGATGTTGCAAGGGCTTCTGGCTCTGGAATTAGCGCCCCAATATATTGGTCACGTTTATAATTTTAATCAAATGCAGGAGGCTATTGGTTTGTTTCAGCGGGGCAAAACAATTGGGAAGGTGGTTGTAAAACTTTCGCCCTAGAGCTTCACCTTAATAATCATTAGGGAACTCATTCATCAAAGTGTAAATAGCTAATTTGATAATCATTCATAATTTATAATTTCTAATTTTTAGTTTGGCGAAGCACTAGATTTTCCGGAATTCTGTAACTATTAGCTTTAATTTCTTTGTTGATTGCAGCTGGGTAAACAGAATTTATTTAGTTTTGAAGGGTAGCCTAAGCCAAATTAAAGAAAATACGTAAGGGGTTAGGTTATACTTACCATTGGGCAAATATTGCATGATTGATAACGTATCTGCTAATCCGGAGGCCGAACCCACCGGGGAAGCATTTCTTTTTACTAAAGTTTTCGAGAAGCAGGCCAATCTGGCTATGGTGCTGTCGCCGGACCTGATTATTAAAGCGGCTACTGATTCTTACCTGCGCGAAACCTTAACGTTGCGGGAAAATATTATTGGGAAGCAGGTTTTTAGAATATTCCCGGATAATCCGGCGCAGGACGGCGCTTCGCCCACCGCCAACCTGCAGGCCTCTATTCAGCAAGCACTTGCCAATGGTAAAACCCACCAGATGGCCGTTTACCGGTACGATATTCCGGACCCGAATAAAGCCGGCTTCTTTCTTGAACGTTACTGGCGTACTTCCAACACGCCGCTATTAGACCAAAACGGCAAACTGCTGTGTATTATTCACGAAACCGCTAATGTAACCGAAGCCGAAAAAGCGCGACTGCAACTCTTGGAAAGCCAGGCCCGGGAGCAGGCGGCCAATGCCCAGGCCGAACTGCAGCGGATGCGCCTGGAACGCTTGTTTGATCAGGCTCCGGCTGCTATGGCTATTCTGGAAGGCCCCGATTTAGTATACAAAGACATAAATGCCGCTTACCAACAATTATTTCCGGGGCGCGAACTCGTGGGCTTGCCATTATTTCGGGCTTTACCCGAACTCCGGAATTCGGTGGTTTACGATATTATTTACAAGGTTTATAACACGGGCGAAACCTTTGAAGGCAAAGAAATATTAATTCCGGTTGCCCGTTTCGAGAACCAGGAGCCCGAAGATATTTACTGGAATTTTATTTACCAGGCTATTTACGATAAGCAGCAAAAAATTAACGGCATCCTGATTTTTGCGCTGGATGTAACCAATTTTGTTGATGCCCGGCACCAGTTAGAAAAAAGTGCGGCGGCCTTGCACGTATTAAACCAGGACCTGGAAAAACGGGTAATCGCCAGAACCCAGGAATTGCACCAGGCCCAAGCCGAAACCAAGCAGCAATGGCACCAACTCGAAGATTTAATGATGCACGCGCCTTCGGCCATCTGCATCCTGACCGGACCCGACTTAACCTTTGCCTTAATTAACCCGGTTTACCAGCAAATTTTTCCGGGCCGGATGTTGCTGGGTAAACCGCTGCTGGATGCGCTGCCCGAACTGGCCTATACCGCCATTCCCGGACAGTTGCAGCGGGTTTATCAAACCGGCGAAAAATATATAGGCCAGGAAATACTGTTAAGCATGGCCCGGTACGAAAGTGGCCCCATGGAAGAAATTTACTGGACTTTTACGTGCTTAGCCCACCGCAATCGCGAAGGCGTAATAGACAGTATTATGGTTTTTGCCCATGAAGTTACCGAACAGGTAAAAACCCGCAAAGCCATAGAAGCGAATGCCCAGCAACTACAGCTTATAACCGATGCTTTACCCGTATTAATTGGGTATATTGATAAAGAACGACGCTACCAGTTTGCCAACCGGGCTTACGAAGCTTGGTTTCTGGTGAAATCCCAGGATTTAATAGGCCGTAAATTGCTGGATGTGATTGGTGAAAAAGCTTACCGGAACGCAGAAGGTTACATAAACCGGGTTTTAGCGGGCGAGCGACTCGATTTTGAAGCCGTTATGCCTTATCGCGAAGGCTTTACCAAACACATTAGAACCAGCTACGTGCCCGATGTACGCGAAGGCGAAGTAGTTGGCTTTTATACCCTGGTTAGTGATGTTACCGAACAGGTGGAAGCCCGGCTGCGCGTAGAGCAAAGTGCGCAGGAAACCCGCGAAATGGCTAAAGAACTGGCGCAAGCTAACCAGCATTTGCAATTAGCCAACCAGGAGTTAAGCCGGGCCAACGAGCAACTCACGCACACCAACATCGATCTGGATAATTTTATTTACGCGGCCTCCCACGATTTAAAAGCACCCATCTCTAATATTGAAATGCTGCTGGAAGAATTGCTGCTGGAACTTCCCGCCGAAAGTTACCAAACCGGCGATACGCCCCAGCTAATTACATTAATCCGCGATGCCATTGATAGGTTTAAGAAAACTATCTTTAACCTCACCGAAATATCGAAGCTGCCAAAAGGCGATAACACCGAAGCCACCTTAGTGCAAGTGGCCGAAGTAGTAGCAGAAGTACAATTAGATTTAGCCGCACTAATCGAAGAAACCGGCGCCCAGGTTCAGATAAATATTGACCACAGCTTACCGCTTTCTTTCTCCCCGAAAAATTTACGCAGCATTGTGTACAATTTGCTCTCCAATGCCATTAAATACCGCCACCCCCACCGGACACCCCTGGTACAAGTAAGTTTTTTTGCCGAAGAAGCCTATTTGGTACTTACTGTACAAGACAACGGTTTAGGATTGAGCCCGGCTAACCAGGCCAAATTATTCTCCATGTTCCGGCGCTTCCACGACCACGTAGAAGGCTCAGGTATTGGTTTGTATATGGTAAAACGAATAGTAGATAATGCCGGCGGCAAAATAACCGTAGAAAGTAAACTAGAAGAAGGCTCCACGTTCTGCGTATACTTCCGGAAAAATAATTAACCAGTCTGTTATTCTGAACGCCGTGGCTTCCGGAATAAATTAAGCTTTCATTTATAAAATAGTTTACGGGGAAAGCGGTTGGTGCGCTACTTTTTATTGGTTTTAGATTATGCCAATAATTGCCGCATCGTGCGCGCATTTGTATATATTTCTACTAAAAAATAACGGATTTTTACCACAGCCTCCGGTGCTGCCCGCCTTACCTTTGAAGTAAATAAAACATTCTTTATTAAGCTTATAGCCGTTTAAGTTTCCGGGTTTATTTACCGGTTGCGTAAAGTGGCCGGTTATTGTTTTTACCTTTTATTACAACTACTATGAAAAAAAATACTTTAGTTTTTTTGGGGTTAATCTGGTGTGCGTTAAGCAGTTTTGTATCTTTTCAGCCGAAGAACGATTGGGAAGATTTACTGGACAAAGATTTAAGTAAATGGGGCATGTACCTGAGTTACCGCCACAAAGTAGGTTACAACGGCCAGGTACCCAAAGATGCCGAGGGCTTGCCCATCGAACCAATTGGCTATAATAAAAATGAGAGCCAGGTTTTTTCGGTAATTGAAAAAAACGGTGAGTCAATCTTGCACATCAGCGGCGAAATATACGGCTGTGTTTTTACGAAACAAGAATACGAAAATTACCATTTAAAACTAAAAGTGAAATGGGGCGAAAAAAAGTGGGAACCCCGTACCAACCTGCTCAAAGATTCCGGCATTGTTTACCATTCGGTGGGCGAAAGCGGCGTAGATTATTGGCGGGCCTGGATGCTGGGGCAGGAGTTTCAAATAATGGAAGGCCACATGGGCGATTACTGGACCATCTCTTCTTCGGCCATTGATATTCGGGCTTTCCTGCCCGAAGGGGCCATGAACACCGTAGCCAGTGCCAGGCAGCCTTTTCTGCCTTTGGGCAAAGGTACCAACCTAAGCGGCTTTTGTTTGCGCAGCGAAGACCACGAAAGCCCCAACGGCGAATGGACCGAAATAGAATTAATTACCTACGGCGATAAAAGCCTGCACCTGGTAAACGGACACGTGGTAATGGTACTTCAAAACTCGCGGTACGTTGATAACGGCAAAATTATTCCGTTGGCTAAAGGAAAATTACAATTGCAGAGCGAAGCCGCCGAAGTTTTTTACAAAGATATTAAGATTAAAAAACTGCCCGAATTGCCCAAAAAATACGCAGCTTATTTTGCGAATTAACTTAAAAATATTGGCTAGTAAGGGCGGAGTTCCGGAATATTTCTCTGCCCGAACGTGTCCTATTTTGGGGTAAGGCTAAGCCGGCAAATTTATACCAACTCATCAGTGGGCCGGCCCGATACGTACAGGTACCGCAACGAACAAAGCAATAATAAAGAAAGGCGCAACAGCGCCTTTCTTTATTATTGCCTTACAGCGCAAAAAATTATAACCAGGGCATTATGCCGGCTTAAACTTTCTGCGGTTGTTTTTTTAATATTTTCCGTACCAGCGCCACTATTTTTTCAATAATAAAACCCAAAATAAGGCCGCCAATTAAGCAAAGCACCACCACCGCTAACCAGGCCAGAATAGGTACACCCGCGAGCGCATGTTCAATATTTTCGAGCAAATGATGCAGAAATGGCACGCCGTGGGTTATAATTTCAAAGCCTACCCATAACATGGCGGCCGTACCCACATAACCCAATATTTTTAAAAAGCTGGGCATAAACTTTACAATACCGCGCCCAATATTCTGCACCGTTGGGCTATTTTTCCCTTTGGCGAGGTGCACGCCAAAATCATCGGCTTTTACAATTAAGCCCACAAACCCATAAACGGCCGCCGTAATAAATACCGCTACCGCCAGCATCACAATTATCTGGTTTACCAAAGGTTGGCCGGTTACCTGGCTGTAAGCAATGGCCATAATTTCTGCGGATAAAATAACATCGGTACGCACGGCGCTGGTAACCCGCTCTTTTTCCAATTCCTCGGGCGTAATTACTTCTATTTCCTCGCTTTCCGGGTGTTCTTCGGCGTGGTGGCTAAACATAGAATGCACCTTTTCGTAGCCTTCGAAACACAAATAAGCACCACCCAGCATTAAAATAGGCTGAATGGCCCAGGGCGCAAAGAACCCGAGCAAGAGCGCTGCCGGACTTAAAAAAACAATTTTATTAATGAGCGATTTTTTAGCAATCTGCCAAATAATGGTGAGCTCGCGCGAAGGGTCCAGGCCAACTACGTACTTAGGCGTAACGGCGGTATCGTCGATTACAATACCCGATACCTTACCCGTAGTTTTGGCAACTTGCGTGGGCACGTCGTCGAGGCTGGCCGCACTAACTTTTACAAGGGCCGATATATCATCTAATAAAGCAAGTAGTCCGGAAGCCATTAGGTATTCTTTATGTTAATTTAAGGAGTTAGGAATAATTTATTTTAGTAAGCGCTTGTTTTAACTTATTGCAGCCGGGCTCTAAGATAGGGAGCGCTCTTTTGATTAACAAGTTAGTTTTGTAAGCCTATACGGCGTAGGCCGCAATTAGGCTTTGCGCCATTAACCACTAAAAGCTAATCCGGCATAACCTTGCTTAAAAATTTAACAGCTATTTCAAAAGCCAGCCCAAAACAGGAACTAAGCTTAAACCAGATTTGTATAAGTTCCCATACTGCCTGTCCTGATTATTAAAAATTAAATGCAAAATTAAGATAGTTGTTATAATTATTTTAATAATTAATTAAAGCCATTCTGGTTTCGCAAATGGGTTGAGAATGAGCATAATACAATCTTGAAAATTGATGCAACAGCTCTGCTGGAATAAGATTTTTGAAAAATTTGTTTAAATTATTATATTTAAAACCAAGTAATTAAAAATTATTCATTAAATTATGCTCCCGAATATTTTATTTAACTTAATATTTAAAAAGCATATGTAAATAATTACCTTTTATCTAAAATTTTTCACCCTATTATTTTTTTTTAACTTTTTTAACTTTATTTAGATTACCAGCAAACTACATGAAACAGCTTAAACTTTTTACGGCAGCAATTGCCTGTTCTTTTATTTTATTAAATGGTTGTAAAACAGAGTCTGATCTTTCAGTTACGCCTACCGCAACAGAACAAAATTCGCAGCTTTCGGTAGCTGCCCAGGAAAATCTGGCCAAGTTGCGGGCTGCGTTGCCGGCCGATGCTGCCAAGCAACTAAAACAAGGTTCAAATCTTTTAATCACCACCGACCAACAGTACCGCGAAATGGCGCAGCGGGCCATTAATGCTATTGCCCCTACTCCTTGCAACGATAATACGCCCACCAATATTTGGCTAGACCAGCAACTTGCCGATTGGAACCGGACGGTTATTAACTATGCCATTGATTTGGATATGCTTAATTTACCTACTTACGATGCCTTGGTTTTCGAGAACAGTTCCGAAAACCAATATTATGGGGTAAATGGCGAGTACACGCAACGGCTAACCAAAACCTTTAAAGATTTAAAGCGCTTTTGGAATATCGAATCTGATAATATTATTATGGCGGCCATGCACGGCAACATGTTACAGGATCGCGATAAACTTATCAGAACTTATACTGCCGCTTATGGTATGAACGAAGAAGATGCCGCATTTTATGCCGATTTTGTATTAGCCTTAGTTGATGCATTCCCGCAATACCGCAAGGGCAATCACCCTATTTTTACTTATAATGCTTTTGCCCAGCAAGGGTTTAATTTACCTGGTTATGGTATAATCCCAGACAAAATTATTATGGGCGATGGTATTATGGATTCTTTTGCCGCCGTTGGCTTCGCTGATATTGCACCACAGGCCATTTTGGCGCATGAGTTTGCCCATCACATTCAGTTTGATTTAAACTTGTTTACCGCTGGTCCTAGAACGCCCGAAGCTACCCGCCGGACCGAACTAATGGCCGATGCGTACGCTGCTTATTATTTGTCGCATGCCAGAGGGGCAGCTATGCAGTGGAAAAGGGTACAACAATTCTTGCAGGTATTTTTTAATATTGGCGATTGTTCTTTTACCAGCACCAGCCACCACGGTACTCCTACCCAAAGAATTGCTGCAGCCCAATGGGCTTATAATTTAGCTAACAGTGCACAAAAACAAGGTCATATTTTATCGGCCCAGGAATTTGCCGTATTGTTTGAAGCCCAATTACCTAAGTTGGTAAAGTAATAATAGTAGCGGCTGTTAATAGCAGAAGCAAAAAAAAGGGTGAATAAATATTCACCCTTTTTTTATTAAATTACCCCATAATAAATATTTATTCCCGCGCATGCCATTTAACAATGGTAGCAGTAATTTTAAAGATGCCAGCCGCCTTTAAATTAGGTATAAGCTCAAAAGACAGTGAATAAAAGTTATAAGCTGCTGCTGCTATTAAACGTAGATAGGTGGTGTAAACATGGGAAGCTGCCCCGAAAGTACTGCGCAAAAAGGAAATTCCTGCACCGGAAAATACCTGCCGCCATCGTATCTTTTCAATAAAAGAGCAGAAGAAGCCGTAAAGCTTTCTTTATAAGAATATTCTCCAAAATAATCGCGGGCAAAATCAAAGCTGTGCTCTAAATTCCTATTAATAGTAAGGTGCGGTACATACGTTGAACTTCTGAACTCTGCTGGCAAACCAACTATAAAAGAACTTTTCCCGATGTTCCTGCTCATTTGCTCGAACGAACTAGTTTCTTCAATTCCCAGATATATGGTTTTACTTGAAGGGAAATATTTAATACCATTAGTGGTTAAGACTATCGGGCTTTCCAAAGCTAATATCTTAAATAACGAACTGAATAATTGATGCTCCAGACTATCATCTAGCTCAACCCATAAAATGGAAATATGAGGTTGAGAGTAGCGGCCAGGATAATCATTTATTTTATTACCGAGTTGCTTCTTTAAATAGAGTACTACATCTCTAACAGAAGTTGAAGGTGAAATAATGAGTAAATATTCTGCTCGCATGTGGAATTTTAGATTTTAGATTATTCAGAAAATAAATCAGCTTTCGACTTTTAAGTCTTAAGGCATTCTTTTTGGTAAACTGTGTTCAATCAAATAGAACCTTATAAGCCTGCATGTTTGCCCTGTATTTAAACCAGACAGAAAGCTTGTCTATTTTTAGCGATCTTAAATATTTTTTTACTATTATTTTTAGTTTTAATACTTGCAGCAAGGTTTTAGAAACAAATATTAAATGTTTATCCTAGATAATAGGCAATAATATTTATAATGCTTCCAAAATTAGCAAATATTTAATTCAGACAAATAATGTATTTACTAACATTATTAGTTGTAAGACATCGATGTTCTTATTTTTGAGGGTAAGAATTTTAGATTGGAACACGAATCATCACTACAGTAAATAGTTAAAGTTGTTGGACCGGCTGTAAGCAGCAATTCTGCTAAAGCTGATATAAAATGTTAAGCTTTGCTGTGCTGTAGTTTTTGGAGGAAGCAATTATAGTGGAAGCTGAATAAACCGTGTACGCAGGAGGTATTGTTGGAGCAGGATAAGTAATCCTCCCCCTTACCCCCTCCAAAGGGGGACTTGGGCTGATGATAATTTATCAGTTGTGGTTTTGTAGCAAATTGTTTTGTAAAAGATGAATATATTGGAGTAACCTCTAGTTAAGCGTAGCTAATGCCACAGAAACACACTTAGGTAAAATATAACTAGTGCTCTACCAAATTAATTATTATAAGTGGAGTTGGCTTCATTTACATCTGCATACTGGCTGAGCATCTTTAGTCTGGCTGTATTCACCGTAAAGCTCCAATGAATCTTAGTAGCTTTAGCATTACGGTTTTCACTCCAGACCACGACCTCTTGCTGGAGCCTTTCTACACTTTCAATTCTTCTATCCAGGCACTCACGGGCTAAGGAGGAAAATTCTATCTCGGCCATATTAAGCCAGCTACCATGCTTAGGAGTGAAATGAAAGTTGAACTTCTGAGCTAATGCTCTTGCTTGCTCAGCAGGCAAATGGTCATAGAAAGCGCCATAGGTGTGCGTATTCAAATTATCTTGCACCAGTTCGATTTGTTCTACCTGTGAATAATGCGCCTTTGCCAGCCACTCCATAAACTCGGCATAATCTTTTTTAGTGCGCTGCTCTCTTACCTGAACATACCGCTGTCCGGTATCTATATCATAGGCTAAGAGAATAACAGCTCTACCTTGGCGGGTATACTCATAGTCTTGCTTTTCTGGCTTTCCAGCTTTCATGGGCAAAGGAGCTACTACTTGCCCCAGCAGCTGACAAGGCCTTTCATCAAAGCAGATTCTTGCCTTCCTAAAGGCCGGCTCCTGTGCATATAAATCCAGCACATCCTCCATATTGGCTAAATACTGCCCGTCTAGCTTACCAATGCACCACTGCTTCTTCAGCCAAGGCTTAAGCTTGCTTTTTTTAAGATTAGCCGGACTGTTTCATCATTTAGTGCATGACCCAGCTCTACCATCCGCGCATTTATCAGGGATACAGTCCAGCGAGCCTTTCCTTCCGGAGATTCGCTACCGGCAATACGGGTCACGGCAGCTTCTACCGACGGGGTTACTTTCCGTGGCTGACCAGCACGAGCCTTTTCCTCCAAAGCATTTAGCTGGCCGGCCAAATAGCGGTCGTGAATATTATATACTGTAGCCAAGCTTACGCCTACTGCTTCTGCAACACTTATATGTTTCTTCCCATCATGGAGCTGGAGAAGTATTTGGGCTCGTTTAATCTTTCTTACTGAATGTTTACCCTTGTGTACCAATAACTGCAGCCTGGCTACTTCGGCTGCACTTAACTGTATCTTTGCTTTTAGCTTGCTCATCTTGCCTCCTGCTTTTTTTAAGAAGGTAATTATTTTACTTTTAGTTCTAGAAATTAAATTGGTAGAGCACTAGCTAAATATAACAAACTATAAAAGGCTAAGTAAAAGCAGCACAGGAATATTAATGCTAGAACCTCCGAGTAAAAGTAGTTGCAGGGCAATACCAGTTAAATATCTTAAAAAGCTAGCCCGGAGCTGTCCCCCTTTGGAGGGGGTAGGGGGAGGACAACTACCGCTGCCCAACCAAATGCCGCAGAACAACTACCTAAACGCCCGCACCTCCTAAAAGTATTCCTACTTCAATCAAACCAGAACTTACCAGCCTAACCACAACCCACAAGAGCACCCATTAACTACTAAACCGCTACTTCCAGAAAGATTTTACCGAATAAACTTCCAGGTTTTTGACTTGAATATGATTGCCCCAGAAATGGAAACCTTCTTTGTTTTTACTGTCAGGTTTGCGGGCCATGGAATAGGAGTAGGCACCGCCGTCGATGAAAACTTCTACGGAGGTGCGGTCGAGGTAAATGTCGGCGGTAATTTCGGTGCTGGTCATGTTTTCGGGTGAGTAAAAAATGCCGTTTACTAGGTTAGCATTCAGGTCGTAATCGAGGAGGCACTGGCCGAACAGGTTGAGGCCGGCACTGGTGGCGTGGCTGAGCTAGATGGTGGTTTTCAGGCGCAGGCGGTCGGAGGCGTTAAAAGCTTGCAGTTGCTGGCTGGCTTGGGCGGGGGTGAGGTTTTGGGCTTGTTGTACTTTGGTAAATAAAGCTTCAATTTCTTTTACCGGCACGCTAAACAGGCGCACGCCGCTTTTAGTGGTGCGTAAAGTAAGTTCGGGGGGCAGTAACATTAGGTTGTTAAACGGCATACCGGGTTGCGGAATGCGGCCCCAGCCCAACTGGATGCGCCACCCACCACCAGCCGCATAATAAGGGAACAACCGGCAGCCGGTTTAAAATATTTTACAGCGGCCATACCGCAAACACCCAAATTATGCTTTTCTTTCGGGGTAAAATATTACCCAACCTTTTTGCCGATGACTGCCCAGGATTACATACAACACTTAAATTTATTACCGCATCCCGAAGGTGGATATTACCGCGAAACCTACCGGGCTACTGAAAATATTCCCAACGCCGGTTTACCCGCGCGTTTTGGGCCAACCACCGGCAACCGGAGTTTTGCCACGGCTATTTATTTTTTATTGCCAGCCGGGGAGTTTTCGGCTTTTCATCGGATTAAAAGCGACGAAGGCTGGCATTTTTACGCCGGCGGGCCGCTTTATATTCATGTGCTGGACCCCAGCGGCCAGTACACCCGCCTGCAACTGGGCCCGGACCTGGCGAACGGCGAAATTTTTCAGGCAGTGGTACCGGCGGGTGCCTGGTTTGCTTCGGAGCCCGCGCCCGGAACAACGTTTGCGCTGGTGGGCTGTACGGTAGCGCCGGGTTTCGATTTTAGGGATTTCGAGATGGCTAAAGCAAAAGACTTAGGGCCGCTATACCCGGAGCAAAGCGAATTAATAAATCGGTTGTGCCGCTGACATTTAGGGTTTAGGTTAAGAATAATCTCCGTTCACGAGCATAAGCATAAAGAATACTTTTGTATTGCGCGCGGCGGTATACAGAAGTAGAAATATTGGCTGGTTTTCAACCTGCGCTAGTTAAAAATTGGCTGTTAAAAAGCCACCAATTACGCTATAGCTAAACTTGCAACAGGTGGGGCGCAGCCAGCCCGAAACTATTTTACCAAGTGCATTTAATTTCTAGTTTTAGGTAGCCTAAGCCATTTGCCATGTCAGGAATATTTAAAAACCACTTAGATAAATTTATAACCATAAGCCCCGGAGAATTTACGGACGTTTGCGGGTATTTTGAACCGATGCAGGTGCGCAAGAAAGAAAATTTGCTAACGGCCGGAGAGGTGTGTAAGCACCATTATTTTGTGTTGAAAGGCTGCCTCCGTAAATTTTTTATAAACGAGAAAGGCGTAGAACAAACCACCGAATTTGCCATCGAAAACTGGTGGCTCACCGATAATATTGCTTACGAAAAGCAGCTGCCCAGCGCATTTTTTATACAAGCCGTAGAACCCGCCGAACTATTGTGTATTAATTACTAGGCGCAGGAAGCCTTGCTGCACCAGCACCCCAAACTGGAGCGATATTTCCGGATGATTTACCAGCGTGCCTATGCCGCCTCGCAAATGCGCATTAAATACTTATACGATTTGTCGCGCGAAGAATTGTTTTACCATTTCCTGGACCATTACCCGGACTTTGTGCAGCGCATACCGCAATATTTACTCGCCTCTTTTTTAGGTTTTACCCCGGAGTACCTAAGCGAAATCAGAAGTAAAAAGCGTTCTTAAACCAGTTTAAGTTTTTTGGGGTGCGCGTTGCCTACCTTTGGTGCATCATAAAATTAATACCCATAAAAACTTAAAACCAATGGAAAAGCGCATCGACATTCTGGCCACCCAACCCCTGGCGGGCAAAGCCCTGATGGGGCTGGAAACTTACCTGGCCGGCACCGCATTATCTAAAACCACAAAGAGCTGATAAAAATAAGGGCTTCGCAAATAAACGGCTGTGCCTTTTGTATTGATATGCACACCAAAGACGCCCTGAAACACGGCGAAACCACCCAGCGGCTTTTTTTATTAAATGCCTGGAACCGAATTGCCATTAGCACCCACAAAGAAGTACCGCGAGATTCTTATTGTCAGAAATGAGGTAATGGCAGCCAAAGCAAAATTTGTTTTGCTGTTCTTTGTTTTAATACTTAGGTAGTTTTGTTAAAAAAGGCTATACTCCAAATTTGAGCGAAGCGGTAACTTGGAGTAGGATTAAAAACAAATTTTAACTTATAGTATGTAGAGAAATACTTGAAAAATTATTCTATATTTTCCTTAATTGTTCTAAAACTGGCTAAAGCACTTTCTATATTTTCAATTATTTCGTCTATTAAAACATCTGGCTCTGGTAGATTTTCTAAATCTATTAGATTCTCATTTTTAAGCCAGGTAATATCTAAGTTTGTCTTATCTCTAGTAATTATCTCTTCATAACTATACTTTCGCCAACGTCCATCTTCAGTCTCAGCATTCCAGGTTTCAACCCGATTATTTGGTTGATAATTTTTTACAAAATCAAATAAATGTTCGGAACGTAATGGATTCTTTTTAGGTGTATGTCTAATATTTGTACGATAATCGTAAAACCATATTTCTTTTGTTTTTCTTCCTTTATCGAAGAAGAGCACATTGGCTTTTACTCCTTGAGCATAAAAAATTCCTGTCGGAAGTCTTAAAATTGTATGTAGATCCGTTTCTTCCAAAAGTTTTTTCCGTATGGTTTCACCTGCACCACCTTCAAATAAAACATTATCAGGAAGTACTACTGCAGCCCGACCATCATCTTTAAGCATAGTTACAATATGTTGTAGAAATGCCAGTTGTTTATTACTAGTTGTAACCCAAAAATCCTTTCTTAAAAAATAACCATCTTTAGCTGCTTGTTTTTCATCAGTGGTAGGAATGTCGCTACTACTGACACCAAATGGTGGATTAGCTAAAACTATATCTACTTTTTCATCTTCCTCAACCTGCCCATTTTTTCTTTTTAAGCTATCTGTTACCTCGATATCAGGAGTTTCCTTTAAATCGCCAATTCCATGAAGGAAAAGATTCATTAAACATAAACGAGCCGTGGACTTTTCAATCTCCCAACCATGAAAGGTTTTAAACTTTAAAAAGTTAGACTCTTCAACTGTTGAAATAGAAGGCTTTAAATATTGTAAAGCACCAAGAAAAAAGCCTCCAGTACCACAAGACGGATCAGCAATAGTTTCTTTAGGTCTTGGTTGTATACAATCAACCATAGCCGTAATTACTGAGCGTGGTGTGAAATATTGGCCGGCACCACTACTTTCTGCGTTTTTTTGCAACAACGATTCATAAATATCTCCCTTTATATCTGTGTCTGTTGTTGACCAGTTCTCTTCATCAATAAGTTTTACCAACTTTTTGAGTTTTACAGAGTCGTGAATTTTATTTTGAGCTCCGGCAAATATTTTCTCCAGCATTCCGCCAGAGTTTGCAAGGGTCTTTAAGATTTTTTCATATGTTTCTATTATTTGAGTTCCAGATTTTAGTACTTGCCAGGTACAACCTTTAGGTAAGTTGTATTGTGATTTCTTCTCATCTGCCATTTTAAGAAAAAGCAAAAAAGTAAGCTGTTCCAAATAATCACCGTACCCGAGCCCGTCGTCTCTAAGGGTATCACAAAATGACCAGATTTTTGCTACTAATATATTGGTTTCCATAATCTGCTTAGACTAAAACGCGTTCAACTTCTTTGAGCCAGCTATACTCCTTATCCTTTAATTTTTCCTTTACGAAATTTCTAACAATCATAGAATATGGTTCTGTATATCTAGAGTATTTGGACAATTGTAAAAAACATTCGTCAATCTTTTCATCCCTTCTTACAGGGTCATTTATATTATTTTTTATATAATTATGGGCTTTTTTTACTACCATTTCACAGTTAGCCCAAATCTTTCTTCGACCTCTAGATAAAGGTTTGTGGTCTAAACCATAATATTTAATCGAAAGCATAGCTTTTTTATGATAGAACTTGCTTTCATTTTCATTATAGGTTGGGAAAGGATCTCCATTTTTATCAAAAGATATTAAAGTAACATCCCTTGGTTTAATTGGATCAATTAGCAATGGCCTTTCACAGTTGCAATCTTCATCTTCGGGTTGAGCAATGTCTTCAGTTTCTAGTGGGAAAAAGCTGCCTTTTCCATAAACTTCCCCATTTGAATCAAATCTATCTTTTCTAAGCTTGTTGACTAATGAACCTGCCAAGCGAAAATTTTCCCATTTATATGATAACCACCAATAACCATCTTCCCTAACAATTGTTCCTTCTTCAGATCTTGATTCTGCCTTGGGTCTGTAATGATCAATTTCCCATTCACTAGAATTTTCAGGAGCTTCTGAGTACCAACATTTATGACCGGACAGCTTTGAGAGGGCTGGGTACAATTCTCTCCAAATATTATTACGAGACCAATATGTACTTCTATCTTCCTTACTCATAGACCTGATTTCTTCTAAGCATTTTTCAGCTTTCTCAAGCCAAGTATCGAAACTTCCTTTCCTGTTTCCGTTTAGACTATCAAATACTTCTTCTAATTGATCGAGATTTATAACCCTCATCTTAATCCATCCTTTTCCATTAACTTCAAAACACGATCTGCAGCTTTTGCACTTTGTTCTGCCAGCATCTGTTTTTCAGCTTCCGATAATTCTGTTTTTTCAAAAGCGTCTAATTTCGACATCTCAGCCAAATAATATTTAAACCATTTATCCTCAACTTCTTCATAAAACCCAAACTCCTCTAATTCTAACTTTAGTTTTTGGTATTCTTCATTTTCAACATTACTAAGTGCGTCTCGCATTAAGCGGCCTTGTAAATACCTTTTCCGGTTAAGCTTTTCTTGTGTTTTTTTATCAAGAATAGTAGGTAGTCCAAACAGTTCGCTGGTTAATATTGCTGCTACACCCATTCCTTCAGGACTTACATCAGGTTCAATAACTGTTGTTTCGTATTTATTATTTCTTTTAAATACCCGTACCTGCTTTTTATCCATGCTTCCGATAACTAATGGATCATGCGTACAAAACACAACCTGAGTTTTATCAGATTTATGAACAACATTATTTAAAAATTCGAGGTACTTCCATTTCCATAATGGATTTAAATGTGTGTCTGGCTCATCTAATAAGATTAGTGCTTCATCGTCTTTAGTGAATTTTAATAGCCCAAGAACAGTTATTAATTGTTTTTCCCCTTCGCTCAATTCTCCCATTACAAGCTCTCCAGGAATATTTTCTTTCACAACTTTAATCCTTACATCTTGGTCATCAACTAATTCTGAATAGTGTAAACTGCATAATGCATTAAACAAAGGTATTTTGCTTTTATACATCTTCATCTCAACTAAAGAACTAAATGTGGCTTTGTCTTTAATGAATAAAAATAATCTTTGAAGAGATTCTCTTTTATTTAATGCGCCTTTAACAGTTTCTTTGAAAAATATAGGCGCAATAGCGAAATTCCATAAATCTTCAATAAACCTTCTGACTAGCCCATTAGTATGCCAAAATCTTTCGTCTCCTTGCCTAGACTTTGACCAATTAGGCTGTTTTAGCATGAATAAAGCAGAACCAAAATCAACTATGTTTAATTCGTTTTTCAGGAACTCTATAGTTTCATTTTCTCTTTCTGGAAATAAATAAAAGGCTATTAGTGCTAAACTTGCATGTATAGGCTCTACTAAAAATATTCGGGGCATTTCATTAAAGTCTTCGTATTTCAGTCCTGGGGTCATCATTTTTTTAAATTGCAAAAGCTTATGTTCTGCATATAATGATTTTAGCCGCTCGCTTAATCCTGAATAATAGACAAATACATGGCTAGGTAAATAAGTATTCTTATTTTTAAAGAATTGATTTTTAGAGCGTAGTTTCTCTCCATCAACAATAAAAGTATAACCATCTCTGACCGAATATTCTATTTCTATATTTTTTTCTCTACAATTATATCTTATGTAATACTCTAATGTTTGTCCTTTCTTTTGAAGCTTTGGAGGGGTTTCTAAATCTAAGTCCCGGAAAATAATTACCAGGGCTTCCATGAAATTAGATTTACCAGTTGCATTTAAGCCTAATAGAACTGTCTCTGTTGCATCTTGATCAAATTCAAAATAAAAATCTTTTAAGTTTTTGAATTCTCCTTTTATATGAACTTTATCTATCTTCATTATTTAGGGTTAAAAATGATTCAGTTTCCTGTTTATATTCAGTTATTAGGCTGTAAATATTCTTTATCTCATTGTAAAAGCTTTCCACATCATCTTCGTGTATTGATGATTGCCAAAGTTCTAAAGCCGAAATTGGTCTTTCAGCTTCTTTAAGAATATTTAAAACTATTTTCTTTGATTCCATAAGCTTTTCCTTTTTAGGCTTTGATTTTTCTGCTTCTTTTTGTGCTTTTAGATATGCCTCTTTTTCAATCTTAATCCGTTCTAATAAAATATTTGCAGGTTCATCTAATGCATCTTGATTTACTAAATTCCCCTCGAAAGCTTTTTTAAGTGTTGAATGTTTAAATAACTCAATATCCTTTAAACTTTTATTTATTACCTTTTCAAGGTTTTCAATTAAAGTGAATCTTGTTTCTAGTATTTCAACTATTTTATTTTGCTCTTCAATTGGAGGTACTTTTAAATTAAAGTTTTTGATATCTTTTTGAAATAAATGAGGAATCGCGCTTCCTGAAATTTTTTCATTTACAAGTTTCTGTATTGTTGGGCCAGTGAAGAAATAATACAAAAAGGTCGGATTAAATGCTTCTCGTGCTTTTATAACTAATAAGGATGAGTTTACAGTAGCATCTGCAGGTAAATGATTGATTATTCCTACTTTCCCTATTCCGGCTCCATCTTTACATAACAGTATATCATTAACTTGTAATTTTATTTCAGGACTTTCATCATACCTTTCCTGTGTGATATGATTTGCTTCATGAAAAACTACGTTTTTGCCATAGTTTAATGCATGTACTGAAAGAAATAGGGGACCCTCTCTAGTATATTCTTTTTGTGTTAATCCTCGCCAACCTATTCGGGCGTTTATGTCAATTAGATTCTCAAGCTTAGCATTTGCCCATGTGGATATTTCAGTATCTTGCTCAAATACAAAATCGTAATCAGCTTTTGGTTTTTTATTTTGCTTCTGTTTTATTTTCAGGTTATATTCCTTTTGTCTTTCTTTTTGAATTGACTGTAATTCATCCAGCGCATTTGCAGATGTATTAAATGTTCTCCAATTAGCTGTTAATTTCCCATCAAAGGCACTTTTTAATACGCTCTGTCTATATATATATAAATCATCCTTCGCCTTTTGTAAATTTTTATGAGCATGATCTATTTCACTGAAAAGTTCTTCTATTTTGATAATAATTCTACTTTGTTCTTTTATTGGAGGTAATGGAAGTTTAATCTTGTTAAGATCCGATACTTTCAGACCTTTTACTGTTGTACCACTTGCCTTTGAAATAAACTTTTGATTATTAGTTTTAATTAAAAAATATACAAAAGATGGAATTACCCCTCCGAAAAGCTTTAAAATTTTTAAGTCCTGATTGATAGAAATTTTGTCCTTTGCTATTGATACTTGGCCCGGAGATATTCTTGTTACTAAAATTATATCCCCATTACTTGCAAGATTTGTATTGCTTTGCTTTAATCCCTCATTCGTGATTTTATCAATTGTTTCTGTTATAAATTGTGATTTGATATCTTTAACTGAGGCCCATTTGATATCTCCTCCCCAATATCTTGCGTGCTTTTTTGAAGGTGTTCCACCTCCAATGATTATAAATAACTCTGAAATATTTGACCATACCCAACCTTTAGGTAAATTATCTAAATGTTCCTTTTGCTCCATTATTGAATCTCTGCAATACCTTGTATTAGTTCCAAAATAATATCAGTAGCTTCTTCTCCTGAGCCATACGGTAAAGCACTTTCAACTCCTTCTGTTAAATTTTTATTATTTAATAAGCTTGTAAATTCTCCTTTTAAATACATTTTTACTGTATTACTTGAATTGGTAATGTCTTCTAAAATGTTTGGGCAGTTATCCAAGATATATATAATATCTTCAAAATCGTGGCTTTGTCTCAAATCCTTGCCACCTCTATTTTTATGGGCTTCTAACTTTGCAGCTATATAATAGGCCGGAGAAAATACAGCTATTTCTGTTTCGTCTGGCAGTTTTTTTACTATTTTCGTTTCAATCCCTTCCGGATACCACTTATTACTAAAGCCTAATACTTTTTCGTCTGTTGGCATTACATCTACTATTACTCCCTTATATATCCATCTGCAAATAGGGGCTCCAGGGGAGGAATCGTTTGTAAATCCTCTTGCCCTTAAATCTTCTTCCAGTTGCACATGTGCTATTCTGGAACTTAATTCGATTACGCAATCTACATCGATTGTTGGCCTAATATCAGATATAGCCGGGTTTTCCGCATATAATTCAGCTACGGCACCTCCTACAAAAACCATTTCATTTTTTAAATCTCCTAAACCGTTTGCAACAGTTTGTAGCATTGTAATATTAGTATTAGTCATTTAGCAATCGTTTCTTTAATTCTTCTGTGGCAATATTTATTTCCCGTACCCGGCCTACTCGGAAAGTATCTACAATAGCTAGTAACTCATAAAATATATCATCTTGCTGTACAATTTGAGGTAAAGTATTATAAAGTGGTTCAATAGCTTGTCCACGAACAGTACCTTTAGCATAAGGCCAAACATAGATATCGTTACCTGCTGCAATATAATCTTTTATAGGCGATGCAGAATGTGCAGTAGGAACTCCTTTAACAACTGCACCTGGTTCGACAGGAAAAACATACTTTAAACCGTATATAATAAACTCATAGAAGGAATTAAGATTTACTTTCCTTTTTTTAGAATCAATAAGTCCGGCAATCTTACATCTGTTTAATGCTTCAGAGACTTCAGAAGGACTTATATGAATATCATGAGCTACATCAATATTACGCCATTCTTTATTATTGTATGCTACTATCTTTAGCAACACTACAATATCCTGCGGCCGCATTCCATTATGCTTCTTCATTATTACTATTCTTAATTCGCGATTCGCGAATCGCAAATTTATTATCATTATCTCTATTAGCAATAGGTTCATTAACCTTATTTATTAATAACTCATTAAGTTCATCAAGATAAATATATGGCAGGTATTAATAACTTATGTATTAAGAGTATTATAAGCCTATTCATGAATTACTAAAATATAATATACTCCAAAGTAGAATAATCATGAAAAGCTATAATAAGAGCAATATTGTTAAGTTTAAGCATGGTTATATCATTAAAATCAGCAAAAGTCTATAAATTTGCCTATAATTAATTTGTAAGCAATATTCTTTTGCCTTTCAACCCATTCCAAATAGACTTACCCTGCCGTGAGTTAATACCCGAAGTAAAAGAACAAGTTGCTTCTAAAAACACGCTGATTGTAAACGCGTCGCCGGGAGTCGAAAAAAGTACCTTGCTGCATCTGACTATTTTTTAATAAACCTGATTAACCGGGTAGAAAATAGTTGTGCTGGAACTCCGGCGCATAGCCGGCCACAAGCTAACCAAACACATGGAGTAAAGATGGCCGGAAAGATAGGCCAAACCGTAAGTTCTGTACAGTTGACTAGGTTTAATAAAGCTGAAATGTTTGTTGATCCAACCCCCAATTTTATTTGCCTCCCTGGTAGTTAAACCGATAATGCAAACCCAAAGAAAATTGGCGCTGGCTTCTTTCGTAGGGGGTATGTGAGGTGCCCCAGAGGTAGAGCGGTTCCAGCACTATCCGGTTTTGCAATATAATTTGGCCGCTCACAAATTTATCATCCATGCCCGTTATGCCACCCCGTAAAAAACTGCCGTTCCGGAGGCCAAAGCCGCTGCCAACCCCTAACTGGTGCCGCAAACCCGGTAAAGCCGAAGGAAACTGCTGGGCTAGTTGGTAATCCATAAAAAAATACCGGATAGGGCCTACCCGGATAGAGGCCTGCGGGTATATAGGTGTTTTAATATTGGCTGAGGTAGGCGGCTTAGTGCCTTCTTTGTCCTGGTTTTCGCGGGAGATTAGTAAATTGCCTACTACCAAACCGCCGCCCAAACCAACCCATTTGGCATTATAACTAATATAAGGGTTTACCCCGAATAAGGTGGTTTTTACCGGTTGCTTAAAGGTGATGTTGTCGGGGACTTCTGTTTCCTGGTGTTTACCCGCAAACGCATTCAGGCCGTAGGTTACTTCGGTATCTTCTCTTTTTTTGGTATAAGCGTAACCGGCCCCTTGCAGGGTATATTTTTGCTGGTAATATTTGGTAATACTCTGATCATCACAGGAACTGTTGGGGTCGGTGCCCCGGCTCAGAATTACGGAGTGGTCGTTCTGGTACTTACCGGTAGCAAAGCCCACTTTAAAAGAACTAAACGAACTGATTTTATTTTTATCGGGTTGCGCGCCTTCGGGCGCAGGGGGCAAGGTCTGGCTCATGAGTAACAAAGGCAACACTAAAATGCCCAGCGCCAGCCAGCGGAACGGCGGTAAAAATATATGCCGGAAAAAATATATGCTTACAAACACCACGGCCGGCACCAGGGCCATGTTAATGGCCAGCAGCTCGATAAACGTAAGCCAGTTGCGCAACCCCCAGGTAATGCCTACCAGGCCCGCTAACAGCATCAGCATTACCGCCATAGCCGGCGGCTGGTTGGTGGCCGACGTTGGTTTGGTATATTTTTCGCGGAAGATAAATAAAACGCTTAACCCCAAAATAGCCGCCAGCAAACACCATTGTATTTTTATCAGTCCGCCCACCATCGTGCCTCCGTTGGCATGGGCCAGCGGCGACCGCATAAACTCGCTGAAAAACCGGAAGAAACAGTACAGAATAAAAGATAGCGTAAGGTAATTGCCAGGAGCTTTAACATACCGCCGTACCAACAGTAAAATGCCCACCACCAGCAAGCCGTTCAGGGCTTCGTACAATTGCGTAGGATGCACCGGCAACGAATATAATTCCGGCGCTTGTATTAACCCGGCCTGAAACTGGTGGTAATGCGGCAGCGTGCCGGGTAAATATTGCACGCCCCAGGGCACCGTTGTCACGTTGCCGTAGCAGCAGCCCGCTAAAAAACAGCCCGGCCGCTGTAACGTAATCGATAACGGAATAACCAGGGCAAAAGCATCGAGGGTTTCGGTTTTTAGCCGAAGTAGTTTTTTAATACCAAAGTACCCCACACTTACCAGCAGCAAGCCGCCCAGCAATGTTTTGCCCGTAGCCGGCGGTAAATAATGTTGGTTCAGCAGCACCTGCCACTCTTGCCCCGAAAACGAAAACAGTTTGGTGCCCAGAATAAACAGCAACCGCGTCGCCGCCAATACCAACAGCCAAACCGCCAGGTTGTATTGCTGTTTAACGCCAATCCAAATCAGCAAAATATACCCCACCAGAAAAGCCAGCAAATAAAACAGGTCGTAGTAAAAACCCCCGTTGGCAGTAATAATAAACAGCAGCGTATTCATGGTGATGGGTTTTAAAATTTTAAACTATCGGGTAAGGGTAAACAAACGGTTATGCTTAGCTGATTGGGGCGGCCCTGGTAATCTCCTCTTTTACAGGAAATCTACCCTTCCTAAATAAGCAAGTTGGAACGCTCTTATTTACACCCACAACCAACTGCCAGCTATTATAGCCGGTTGGTTATAGGCTAAGCTTCCGAGTATTGGCTCTTTTAGAGAAAAATGGGTAATTATTTAGTTGGTAATTAATTAGCAGTAAGGGCGTAAATAAATATATATAATTTAATTGTATTATACTAGTTTTTTATTTGAATATTTTAGGTTGTAAATGGTTTGCTGTTGGTGATAATTGGTGCAATCTCCTCAATTATTTATAATAGTAGTTAGTTGTTGGATTAGATATTCTGTTCGGTTAAAAAGAATAATAATTCGGGTTTACCCGGCAATCCTCCCCCTGGCCCCCTCCAAAGGGGGACGTTCGCAATCCGTGTGGTTCTGGGGCGTTAGCGTTCGCAGTCTGGGCTAAAATATTAGCCTTTATTGAGGTTAGCGGATAGGGAAATAACCTTTAATCTGGTTGTAGTTAACTGTGCGCCGGTTGGGCAACCCGTTAGCAAATTATCTGAGAAAACCTCCTTTAAAAGCATTTTCGTATAAAGCTGCATTACCGGTAAGTCCCCCTTTGGAGGGGGTAGGGGGAGGACTTACCGAAAAACACCAACGTTTAACCCTAATCAAAAGAAATTTCTCCCCATTACCAGCAGCCAATACCAAACAGCCCACCGCAATAGGAGCGAACCAATACAAACCCAAAAGAATTACCGATATTTGCCCGGTTTAAACCTTACTGGTTTACGTAATTATCTACTGTACAAAAGTTAATTCCCTTGCCTTTCAACCCATTTAACATAGACTTACCCGTTCGGGAAATAATACCCGCAGTAAAAGAACAGTTATCAGCTAAAAACACGCTGATAGTAAACGCGCCGCCGGGCGCGGGTAAAAGTACTTTGCTGCCGCTGGCTTTGTTTGAAGAAGCCTGGTTAACCGGCCAGAAAATAATAATGCTGGAGCCCCGGCGCTTAGCCGCCCGTACCATTGCCGAACGCATGGCGTTTTTACTGGGTGAGGAGGTAGGCCAGACCGTCGGTTACCGTATTCGTTTCGAGAACCAGATTTCCGCTAAAACCCGCATAGAGGTGGTAACTGAAGGCATCTTAACCCGCATGATTCATTCGGATAATGCTTTATCGGGGGTAGGCTTGGTAATATTCGATGAATTTCACGAGCGCAGCATCCACGCCGATGTAGCCATGGCCTTGTGCCACGAAGCCCAGCTTACCCGCCGGCCCGATTTGCGCATTTTGGTGATGTCGGCCACGTTGGATATGCCCACGTTAACTACTTTGCTAAAAGCCCCGGTGGCCCAGAGCATGGGCCGGCAATACCCGGTAGAGACTATTTATGCCGGCGAACTCGATGAAATGCTCTTGCCCGAAATGACCGCCCGGGCCGTGCAGCGGGCCCTGCGCGAAAAAACCGGCGACGTGCTGGTGTTTTTACCCGGCGAAGGCGACATTAAAAAGGTGGAGGGTATTTTACGGCGGCAGGTGCGCGACGTAGCCATTCACCCGTTATTTGGCAAGCTGCCGCCAGGCAAGCAATACGCCGCCCTGATGCCCGACCGTCAGGGCAAACGCAAAGTAGTTTTGGCGACTTCTATTGCCGAAACCAGCTTAACCATTGAGGGCATAACAGTAGTAGTAGATACGGGCTTTGGTAAGACTTCGCGCTTTGACCCGAATTCGGGTTTGTCGCGCCTCGAAACCATCCGTATTTCCAAAGACGCCGCCGACCAGCGCGCCGGCCGGGCCGGCCGTTTGGGGCCCGGTACCTGTTACCGCCTCTGGACCGCTGCTGCCCACGAGCGCCTGACACCCCACCGCACCCCCGAAATAATGGAAGCCGATTTGGCGCCGCTGGTGTTGGATATGGCCCGCTGGGGCATTATCGATATAAGGAGTTTAACCTGGCTGAACCCGCCGCCGCGCGCCTCTTTGCAACAAGCTTCCGATACGCTGCACCAGTTGCACGCCCTGGAGAACGGCCGCATTACGCCCCACGGCGAAAAAATGCACGCGCTGCCTACCCACCCGCGCATCGCCCACATGCTGCTCAAAGCCGAAGAAACTGGTCAGTTGCCTTTAGCCACCGATATTGCCGCCGTGCTGGAAGAGCGCGACCCGCTGCCCCGCGATACCGGCATTGATCTAAATTTAAGGGTAGAAGCCTTGGGCCGGTACCGGCAGGAAAACGTAGGTGGCAAAGCGTTGAAAAAAATAGAAAAGATTGCTGCTTCGTACCGCCGGCTATTTAATATTTCATTGGATAATGGTACCGTAGACCCGTATGAAACCGGCGTGCTGCTGGCCCACTGTTACCCCGAACGCATTGCTTACGCCCGCCCCGGCAACAACGCGCAATTCCAGCTTGCCAACGGCAGCTACGCCCAGGCCGGTCACCGCGACGATCTGGCGCACGAGCCCTGGCTGGCCGTGGCCCAACTCGATGCCCGGCAGGGCATGGGTAAAATATTCCTGGCCTCGCCGCTGAATCCCCGCGACCTGGCCCCGCTCGTGAAACAGCAGGATGTGGTTACCTGGGATACTACCGACGGCGAACTCACCGCGACCCGCGACTTGCGCATCGGCTCCATCGTGCTGCAAAGCAAACCCCTGCCACCCCCCGACGATAAACACCGGGTACCCGCCATTATGGAAGCGATTAAAAAAGAAGGAGAACAACTGCTGAATTTTTCCGAAGCCGTAACGCAATGGCAGCGCCGGGTACTGAGTCTGCGCAAGTGGCGTCCCCAGGAAGCCTGGCCTGACGTGAGTACGCCCACTTTGCTTATGACCAACCCCGAATGGCTCCGGCCTTACCTCACCGACGTGGAAGTACCCGCAGACCTCCGGGAAATCGAGTTACTACCAATATTACAAAAGCAATTAGATGTGGATAAAAAAGCCCGTCTGGAACAACTGGCGCCAACTACTATCGTGCTGCCCGACGGCTCCGGAATGGAACTGGACTATCAGCCCAACGCCGCCCCGCCGCGCCTCGAAATCCGGCTGCAAGACGTACTTGGCTGGACCGAGCATCCCCACGTAGATGCCGGCGACATGCCCGTAGAACTCCACCTGCTCACCCCTGATTTAAAACCACTGGCGGTAGTTATAGATATTAATCGTTTCTGGCGCGAAGATTACTCGGTACTTCGTCCGGAATTAGCAGCTAAATATCCGAAGGTGAATTGGCTGGAGGAGGGAGGAAAGTAGTTATTTTCTTATACAAGGTGGGAGAAAGGAGAGTAGGGGGCGTAAAAATAGGAGGTAAAATATTCCGTTGTAATCGGCAATTTGTTGGTATTTGGGTGAAAATCCTCCCCCTACCCCCTCCAAAGGGGGACTAGGCTGATGGGGCTTTTACCGCTAATGCGTTTCCTAAGGCGGCTTTTGTGTTTTTCTTTACGCAGCATTGTTGGAATAAGGATTTTCAGAGTTAATATTTTAATAAGGATCCTATTTTACTACCCCCTTACACCTCTCCTAACCAACCTTTCGGCTTTTCTTCAACAAACGCCAACTACAAAAAGACGACCTATCAATCCACAATAGCCCAAAGTCCCCCTTTGGAGGGGGTAGGGGAGGATTTACCCGGTGTTAATAACGGGCTACAAAAAAGCGGCCTGTCGGGAGACAGGCCGGTGATAATGAACAAAAGATTAAGCGGCCAGAGGCCGGAAGAAAACCTCACGAGCGAGACGCTCGCGATAGTCGGCAATATTTAATTCGTTAAATATTTTACTTATAAAATTTTGGCAGTGGGTTGAGTTTGGTGTTTTGCCGTTGGTGCCAGTACGGGTAAATGGGGGGCACTTCGCTGGCTTTATCGAGCCTTTTTACTTGCTCCACGGTTAGGTTCCAGCCAAGAGCGCCTAAATTTTGCCGGAGTTGTTCTTCGTTGCGGGCACCAATAATAATGCTGGCAACGGTAGGGCGTTGCAGCAGCCAATTAATGGCTACTTGGGCCACGGTTTTACCGGTTTCTTCGGCAATCTCATCCATTACATCCAAGGTATTGTAGAACACTTCTTCGTTTACCACCGCCTGGGGTACCGGGCTGCCGCCTTGCGCGACGCGGCTTTCTGCCGGTAAAGGTTGGTTGCGCCGGTATTTACCGCCCAAGCGTCCGGCGGCCAACGGCGACCAAATAATACCGCCTACCTGCTGGTCCAGGGCCAAAGGCATCAGTTCCCACTCATATTCCCGGTTCGCCAAAGAATAATACACCTGGTGGCCTACATAGCGACTCCAGCCATATTTTTCCGAAACGGCCAACGACTTCATTAAATGCCAGCCCGAAAAATTAGAAGCTGCCAGGTAGCGCACTTTGCCGCTTTGCACCAGCCCGTTTAAAGTATTTAGGGTTTCTTCTACGGGCGTATTGCCGTCGAAACCATGCATGTGGTAAATATCAATGTAATCGGTGCCCAGGCGTTTTAAGCTGCCTTCCACTTGTTTAATTAAGTGCCATCGCGAGGAACCCTGGTTATGAGGCCCTTCGCCAAACGGGAAGGTTGCTTTGGTAGAAATAATCATTTTATCCCGTTTACCCGCAATGGCTTTCCCTAATATTTCTTCGGATAAACCCTGCGAATAAGTATTGGCCGTATCGAAGAAATTAACGCCGGCTTCCATACAAATATCTACCATCCGGGTGGCTTCGGCTACCTGGGTGCTGCCCCAGGCTTTAAAAAAATCGGTACCGCCGCCAAAAGTAGCCGTACCAAAACTTAATACCGGTACAAATAACCCCGATGCGCCTAGTTGTCTGTGTTCCATAGTTTTGTTTTGTTGTTTTCGGATTAAATATTTCTTTGGGTAGCGGAATTATCCGCAGAAATAATAGCACAGCAATAAAGCGCTGTATATTTTGCGCTTTCTGCTGGTACGCAAAACTAAAAATAAGTTTGTTTTAAATATAGGTTATAGCAGGCTGTTTATGCCTGGTTTTAATTAGCCAGGTACGCGGGTATAGCGCAGGCGTACTGATTTTAGGGGCAGATACGTACTATTATTTTTCCGATACCATTACCGAAACCTCATCGGTATTAATGATGGCTTCGGATTTTACCGGGGCCGGTTCGGCGGATGTTATGGGTAGGTTTGCCTGCGAACCGGCAGCTGGGGGGGTGGATTTGCCGGCGTTTGTTTTAAATAAATTGCTTTGGTTTTTGCTTTTAGCGGGGATATTCTCTTTCGCCTCTAATTCTTTTGCTTCTAAGTCGCTGTCTGTTTCATCAGCCGGAATACGTTCATTTTCAACTACCGGCATCTCCTCTGCGGTATCTACCGAAACCACGGTTTTGCCCGGAGCGCCGGTAAAGTTTTTATCGAAGTTAAAATTAATGCCGCCAATAATTTTATTTGCTTTATCATAGACCTCAATTAAAGTACCCAGGTTAATGAGCCTGGCATTGTGTTTAAATAAGGCAACCTGCATTAAATCGCAGGCTGCAATATAATTGTTGGTTTTAGAAATAATATTAAAAGCCGATAAAATAGATAAAGAAACGGTAGAGGCAATGGCAATTAATTTTAGTCTTTCGGCGGTTAATATTTCGGAGCGGGTATCTAAATAAACCGAAACAATTACCGAACCGAGAATGGCAACGGTACCCAGCACCCCCACCAGCAAATGGTATAAAAAGTTTTTCAATTTCCAGGTTTGCAACTCCTTTTTTATATTCTGGATGATTAAATCAGCATCGGTGCGGTTAATTATTTTTATAGCAGCCGGGTTTTCAGAAGTTAAAGTAGTTTTCATGGCATGAGTTATTTATACCTACTTAAATATAAGCATTTTAAGTTAATATTTGCTTCATACAGGCCGGTTTAAGTCCAAATTCCGGGGGGGTGCTGGCCCCAATAGCAGCCGGGGAAAATATATTCAGGTCAAAGGTATTTCTTCCTTAAAAATTTATTGCCAATGCCCGAAACGGCTATTTAAATGAAAGTTAGGGTAATTATTTTTTATCGGTAAAATTCTGGATGTTATATATAACTCCGAGGGCAAGTGCCTGGCTGTATTGAATTTGGTGGTCCTGGTCGCGGTCGTATAAGGCCACGCCGGTAATATTTACACTTATCAGGCGGTTAACTTTGGCGGTAATTACGGCATCCAGCCGGTGGTCGATGTTGCGCCAGGCCAGGGTTTCGTAATTGGCAAAGCCCAGGTAAAGCAATTTCAGGTTTAGGTTAGTGGCAATATCTTTATTCAGGTTGGCTAGAATTTGGGCCGCCAGCCATTCCTGCCGCACCCGGCGACCTACCGGCACACCGTATACCACCTCGTTTGGGTTTGGCCGCACGTTCTGGTCGGTGAGAAAAGTAAAGCGGGGGGCAAACGGGCTAAACCGAACCGAGAACCAATCTACCGGTTTAAACTCCAAACCTAGCGCAAAGGTGAGAAAGCCAGGCGATAAAAAATTTGAAATTAACCGCCGGTTATCCGGCAGGCTATCTACATCATATTCAAAGCCCCGGTCGAACTGCGACAAAAAATTAGCCGAAACAAAGGTGTTCCAGTCGGAGCTGATGCTGTAACCGTATTTGGTATCGAGGAAAATGCGGTCGAGGTTTTTGCGGGTATCCTGGCCCTTGTTCCGGAATAAACCGTACTGGAGCTGCATTTCATTGTCCCAGGATATGCGTTCCCGCTTAAAATCGGCTTTGCCGTTGCTGAATAGGCCAATGGCAATGGAATTAATGCCGCCGGCCCGCCAATTGTCGCTGAAAGTAGCCTGGTTTAAGTTAAGGCCTGAAGAAAAGGAACGCCGCCAGTAGGTGGTATCGGTTTGGGCATAAACGGTTGCCTGCCCGAGAGCAAAGAATAATAGTAGTGTAAATATTTTCATAGCGTATAGATTTATGCTTACCTCCGTAGCACACGACCGTAAGCTGGGTTTGAAAATAATTATTTTGCCACTCTATTAATTAGCCTCACTACAAAAGCAACTTACTTCCTTAAATATTTAACTAAAAGCAGAATTAAGCGCTAAGCCGGCAAAGGCCAATTATTTACTTTTTTGAGCTTGCAAAGCTTCATTAATCTTGCCCAAACTATCCAGTATAGCAGCGTTTTGCGATTTCAGGCTGTCGAGTTGCTTTTGTAAATCCTCTACCTTCATGGTCATGCGGCCTTCCGGCGAAGATTCCTGACCACAGGCGGCCAGAAACAAAAAAATAAAGCTAAAAATCAATAATTTTTTCATCCGGCTTAGAAGTTTTAGAGAAGCTTTTACTTTTTAAATATAGTAAATTTAAGCTGGTTTTCAAAGCTTTAGCCCAATGGGGTGCCGGCACGTGGGAATTGGAATAATATTATTCCAGACTACAACAATATTTGTAACAAAATTAGAGAAAAATAAAAAGCCCCTTTGAAGAGGAGAATAGAATATTCTACTTCAAAGGGGCATTAAATAATTTTACAGAATAAATCTATTTTTTTGCGAGCTCTTCCAGCAGTAAATAGCGCTCGCGGTTTTTATCGGTTTCCAGGCGGGTATTTACGTCTATGTTCATAACCGGGGCCGGGCTGCCGGGTTTAAGGGCGGGCCAGGTAGGTAAGCCCTGACCGTTGGGGTTGCCGGATTTAATAAAGTTGGCAAAATAGCTTTGCATTAGTTTCGAAATTTTATAGTCTTCGGGCGTCCAGGCGTAAACTTTGTTCGTAGCCAGGTTACCCATGGCATATTCAATTTCGGCGGAATGTACCGCGCCGCGAGCCGGTGGTGCTTTTTTTACGTTCGGATCGGCGTTCCGGATAACGCCACCGGCTAAACCGGGCGTAGCATTACCCATTTCGGGTGTCATTTCGGGGCGCGGACGGGAATACATGTAGCGGTAAACCAGTTTGCCGCTGGTTTGTGCGTGTACATCTATTAATTTCCAGGTGCTGTAGCCAATAAAACGGTCGCCGGCGAGGGCGGTGGCAGCCTGTATTACTTCGTCTTCGGTGGTGGCAGGATATGCTTTAAGCACGTCGCTGGCCCGTTCGCCAAACTGTTTTTCCAAAGCTTTCTTGTAATTTTCCGGAGTGGGTGCCTCTTGTCCCAGAATACCCCGGAAACCAGACTCTTCGGAGTTCCAGCCCGCCAGCAAAGGTACTTTGGCTTGCTGACCGCTCGTGAATATTTCGGAGGGCGCTTTGGGGAAGAAATACCCATCTACTACCACCGAAAAGCGGGGCGTGCCGGGTTTGCTGGTAGCTTGTAGTAACTGGTCGGCAGGAAGAGCCCGTAAGGCAGCCAGCGAATTAGCACCTAAGCTGGTTGCAAAAGTTACCCCGTTCTGCTCAGATTGCGCCAAGGGGGTAGTTGGTTGCAGCGATAACAAAGAACCACTTTCGCCAATAGCCCCCGCAATCAGGTTTTTAGATAACGGCGAAGCCATCTGGGCACTTACCGAATAAGAACCCGCTGATTCGCCGGCAATGGTTACTTTGGACGGGTCACCGCCAAAAGCCGCAATATTTTGTTTAACCCATTTTAAAGCAGCGCTTTGGTCTAGCAGGCCATAATTACCCGATGCTTTGTTCGGCGATTCTTTGGTTAATTCGGGGTGCGTCATAAACCCGAACACGCCCAGCCGGTAATTAACCGTTACGGCTACCATGCCTTGTTGGGCCATGCTCTCCCCATCGTAACGCGGCTCCGAACCATCGCCGGCCACAAAGCCACCACCGTAAAAATATACCAGCACCGGCAGTTTTTCTTTTCCGGTTTTAGCCGGCGTCCACACGTTCAAATACAAGCAATCTTCGTTCATGCCATTCGACCGGAAATTCATGTCGCCGAATAAGGCCAGTTGCATGGCTCTGGGGCCAAATTGGGTGGCTTTGCGCACGCCCTGCCAATTTTTTGCGGGTTGGGGTTCGCGCCAGCGTAAATTGCCAACTGGCGGGGCCGCAAACGGTACGCCTTTAAAACTGCGGATGCCGCTTTGTTCGGTGGTGCCTTCCAGCACGCCATTGGCCGTTTTTACCTGATTGGCAGCCGCGCTACCGCCAGTTTTGGTTTGGGCCAGGCTAACCGGCAGCCACGTTACCGCCAGCAAGCAGGCCCAAAGCATATTATTTACATACTTCATAAATTAATAAAATAAGGGTGAATGTTTGGATGTTGAATAGTAATTTTAATAAAGGTATAATACTATAAATTATTATGCATAGCGCCGCAAGAACTTAAAATATTTTTAAACAATCAGCGCCATTTTATTCCCGGATTTTAGAAATAATAGCAGAAGCCGGTTATATTTAACCGCAATAGTTAAGCTTACTGTCTGAAAGTTAATTCCAACCTGTTTCTGCCAATATTTTACCTTTTTTCGATGTAAATCTTGTAATTGCTTAAAAAGTAAATAAACCAAATCCTAGAGCCTGATGAAGCATTTATTTAGTGGTGCCTTGCTTTTTTTATTTTGCGGAATAGCCTTTTCCTGCACATCTCCTAAAACTAGTGGCGTATCTCAGCCGACCACGGATAAAGAAAATGCGACGGCGACAGCTCCGGTAGTTAAAACAATTTTGTACGAACATATTTTTGAAGATGATCGGCCTTTTCCGCAATGCCATGCTTCTACCATGATAGGCTTAAAAAATAACAATTACCTGGTGGCTTGGTTTGCCGGTTCGCACGAAAAAAATGATGATGTAGGTATTTGGATGGCACACGGGCAACCCGGCAACTGGTCGAAACCATACCAGGCCGTAAAAGTCCGGAACGATGCGCACTGGAACCCGGTATTGTTTAACGGGCCGGATGGCCGGGTTTACCTGTATTTTAAAGTAGGCAAAGAAATAGATTACTGGGAAACCTGGGTGCAGCACTCCGATGACCAGGGCAAAACCTGGAGCAAGCCTACCGAACTGGTGCCGGGCGATAAAGGCGGGCGCGGCCCGGTTCGGAACCAGCCCTTGGTGTTATCGGATGGTACCTGGCTGGCGCCGGCTTCTATTGAGCGCAACAAAGTTTGGGATGTCTTTATCGACCGGAGTACTGATGGCGGCAAAACATGGACTTCAACGGGCAAACTGCCCCTCGACCGCAGCGTAGTAAAAGGCGAAGGCGTTATTCAGCCAGCTTTTTGGGAATCTAAACCAGGGCAGGTGCACATGCTCATGCGCAGTTCGGGTGGTAAAATCTGCCGCAGCGACTCCGACGATTTCGGTAAAACCTGGAGTCCCATTTACCCCACCGACCTCCCGAATAATAACAGTGGCATTGATGTTACCCAAATAGCCGGTGATACCATTGCCGTAATATACAACCCGGTCGGCGAAAACTGGGGCAAACGTTACCCCATAACCGTGGCCGTATCTACCGACAATGGTAAAACCTGGCCTACTACTTTTGATATTGAGCAAAAAGGACAGGAAAAAACCGAGCTTTCTTACCCCGATATTTTTTACCAGGATGGCCATTTAATAGCTTGTTATACCTGGAACCGCCAACGCATTGCTTTCTGGAAAGGGAAAGTTTCTTTTTAAGGTAAGCCCTTAGGTTTAAGATTTAATTTAGATTATTCTCATGTTTAAACACCCCACACAAGTCTTTAAGATTAGTGTGGGGTGTGTTCGTTATGTTCGAATAGGTAAGATGAGTGATATGGGATCTGAATTTACTTTACCATAATAATTTAGAAAACGCCTCTGCACCGGAACGTAGATATTGGATTTAATTCAAACCAAAACCAGTCAGCTACCTGAATTTATCTTATGTAAGCGCTAAAAAAATCAGCTAATTTAATCCTTACTGGGCGAAGGAAGAGCCCCAAATATAAATATTCCCCTGATTACGGCTGTCTTTCGCCGGTATGTGCAAACCCTTATTTACCGGCTTTCAACTTTAATTTTTAGCCACTCAACGTTTAGCTTCGGTCATTCATTTTTAATTATTTTCAAAACGGGTAGGCCGCATAGTATGTTTGAATCAGCCAAAACGAAGTTGTTACGCGGTGTAATAACGGGACAGGAGGCAAAGACAAAACTATGAAAAATAATGTAGATGTAATCCGGGCTTGGAAAGATGCTGCTTACAGAGCCACTTTAACCGAAGAGCAATTAAAATCTCTTCCTGAAAACCCAGTAAACGATTCTAACGCATTACTGGACAACATTGCCCTGCGCAATATTTCTGGCGGCCGTCCTTCTTCTGGCTGGTTCTGCTCGGTTAGCGGGGAGTGCAATGGTGGTTATTCTTGCAACCCATACTACTGGTAATAACACCGCCTAAGTTTAAGGCGCGTTTTACCGCCAACTTAAATTAACACCAACCTCATAAATAATAGAAGTAAGAAGATATCCCAACAAAGTAACCTATTACTTGCCGGCGCTTGTCTTTCTTACTTCTATTGTTTTTTTCTCCCGCTCTAAACCTTTTTCCGCCGAACTATTCACCAACCAGAACTATGAAACTAGATACAAACTGCCTGTTAAAAGCCTTAACCCTGAAAGAAAGAGCTGCTTTCGTAAAAAATATAAACGTTGCGTTCCCATCCGGGCCGGAGGCCTCCTCTAAACTGGCCGAGAAATGGAAAGCGCGGTACCCGTTTTCGGAGGGGGAATATTTTGGGAAGAAACTGCAAAAATATAACTTAACCGAGGCAGAATTTATTAACCTTACCGGCGCACCAACCAATATTTTAAAAGATTTTATTTCTTTTAACCAGATTAGTTTACAGCAAAAGCTCGCCCAGTTAAACACCGATATTGCCGAAAACTACACGTACTTCTCCGAAAAATATTTGAGCCGGGTACCGGTAGCCGGTTTCCTGGATTTTGTAGAACCTTTAATTCGGGAAGCGGTGCAGCGGTTAACCAATACTATTGATGCGAACGTTGCTGCTGGTAAGTGGGGCCATGCTTTTGCCATAGAAAATATTAAAAACCACCTGGTCGATAATATTCCGGCGAAGTTGTACGAAATGGTAAACCGCACCTTGGTGCTGGAAATGAATATTGCCCGGCTGAAAGACGAACTAACCGGCGAAACCCCCGCAGAAAGATTTAATAGTTTTATTAAGCTAATCAGAACGCCGGAACGCCGCCAGGCCCTGGCCGAGGAATATCCGGTATTAATCCGGCAAATCAGCGATTACCTCGATAGCTGGTACCAAAATAGTAGCTTGTTTTTAGAAAGATTGCACACCGACTGGACCCAACTATTGTCGGTTTTTGGCATTGCGGAAAACGATACCATAAATAAAATAATTACGAGTGCCGGCGACCGGCACCGGGGCGGCCAAACCGTAACCATCGTAACTTTTGTTTCGGGCAAAAAAGTAGTGTACAAACCCCGACCATTGGCGGTAGAAGCCCATTTTCAGGAATTATTGCAGTGGTACAACCAAAAAGGCGTAACCAATCCTTTTAGAATATTAACCATTCTGAACCGTGAAACTTACGGTTGGGTAGAATTTATTGAACATACTGCCTGCCAATCCAAAGCAGAATTAGAGCAATATTACGAACGCTACGGCAGTTTATTAGCCATTCTTTACAGCATCAACGCCACTGATTTTCACTTAGAAAATATTATTGCGGCCGGCGAACATCCGGTGCTTATTGACATAGAATCTTTGTTTCACCCCAACATGGTACACAAAAACCACGGGGTGTATTCCGATATATTTAATCAGCTCGAACTTTCGGTGCTGAAAGTACAATTGCTGCCCATGCGCCTGTATTTAAACGACCAAAACGAAGGCATTGATGTGGGCGGCTTGAACGATTCTGCCGGTAAACTAAGCCCCATGGCTGCCCCCGTCTGGATTGCCGACGCTACCGACGAAATGAAATTGGTGCAGCAGCAGATTGTGTACCAGGGTTCTAAGAACGTGGCCTTGCTGCAAGGCGAAAAATCTGACTATTTCCAATATGCCGATCAGATTGAAGCCGGCTTCCGGCATACCTACCAAATAATACTACAAAGCAAAGCCGAATTGTTAGCCGCAGGCAGTATTTTGGATATGTTTGCCAACGACCACATCCGGGTAATGTACCGGCAAACCGCCACTTATACCCAAATATTATATGCCAGCTTTCACCCCGATTTTCTAAGGGATGCATACGAGCGCGATATTTTATTTGATAAACTCTGGGAAGAAGCCCCTGGTCGGCCCGACGTGGAAAAAGTAATTGATGCGGAGCAAGCAGCCCTGCATAAAATGGACATACCGGTTTTCGTAACCAAACCCAACGCCAAAAGTTTGTGGCTCGATGATAACCAAAGTGTAACCGATTTTTACGAAGCCACCGGCCTGGAGCAAGTGCGCTACAAAATAGAAAACTTAAGCGCCGCCGATTGCGAAAAGCAATGCTGGTTTATCCGGGCTTCGCTTTCGTCATCGGCCCCCGTAGAACAGCATCATACCGCTAGTATAAATTATTTAGCCCAAAAATTAACCACCGAAGCTACTGAAGAAAGCTTAATAGCTGCCGCCAAAAATATAGGAGATCGGTTGCAGTCGCTGGCCTTTATAACCGAAGATAATGCCAACTGGATTGGCCTGGTTTTAAGAGGCAAGAACTACGACATTAATCCGCTGGCGATGGATTTATACAGCGGCTTGCCGGGCGTAACCTTGTTTTTGGCTTACCTGGGCCACGTTACCGGCGAACCCAAATATACCCGCTTAGCCCAGCAATCGTTGAACACCGTTATTTCTACCACCGATGACTACATGGCCGATAATTTTGTGAAGCGGCTGGGTATGTTTGATGGCTGGGTAGGCATTATTTACCTCTACACCCATTTGGGAATATTGTGGCAGCGCGCAGATTTACTCGACCGGGCCGAAGCGGTAATCGGGTTTTTAGATCCGTATTTGCCAGCCGGTAAAGATGTAGATATTGTTACGGGTTCGGCCGGCATGATTTTAAGTTTGCTGGCTTTGTACCGGGTGCGCCCCGCCGCAGCTACTTCAAACCTGGCAATTAAGTTAGGCCGGCACTTAGAAGAAAACGCAATTGCCATGCCCACCGGTAAAGCCTGGAAAATAGAACACCAGCAACCGCTGGCTGGTTTTGCCCACGGCAACGCCGGCATTGCCTATGCCTTAGCTAAATTATACCTGCTTACCCGGCAAGAGCAATTTAAAACGCTGGCCCTGGAAGGTATTGCGTACGAAAGAACCTTGTTTGTACCCGAGCGCAATAATTGGCTGGATCTGCGGAAAGCCAGTTCTTCTACCCCCGAATCGCACAACGACATGGTAGCCTGGTGTACCGGTGCCGCCGGCATTGGCTTAGCCCGCCTAAAAATGCTAGACTTCCTCCACGACAACCAGGTGGTAGAAGAAATAGAAGCGGCTATTCAAACCACTACCCACCAAGGCTTCGGCCGTAACCATTCGCTTTGCCACGGCGACTTCGGCAACCTGGAATTATTGGCCGATGCGGCGGCTATTTTCGAAGACGATGCCTTAAAAATTAAAGCCGGGAAAATTGCCCAGGTGCTCTTGCAAAGCATGCAGGAACACGGCTGGCTTTGCGGTACCGCCCAAAATATCGAAATTCCGGGTTTTATGACGGGTATTGCGGGTATCGGCTACCAAATGCTCCGCTTAAGCAATGCCATTCCCATGCCTTCTATCCTAACCCTGGAGCCGCCCATTTTAGAATAATATTGCGGATTCTTTGCTGGCGCGAGCGTCCCGCTCGTGCCTTCATTCCTAAGGCCTCTGGCATGTGTAAATAAATAAACTACCGGTTACAGCGGCCAGAGGCCGGATGAAAACATCACGAGCGGGACGCTCGCGATAGCGACAGAAAGAAGCCCTTAACCCAATAACCAAGCACAAATAGCATGAAAAAATTTCCTTTTTACCGGCAGCTCGACGAGATGGATTGCGGGCCCACCTGCCTGAAAATGATTGCGGCCCACCACGGTCGGGTATTTAGCGCCGATTACCTCCGGGAAAAAAGCTACACTTCGCGCGAAGGCGTTTCGCTGATAGGCTTATCCGATGCCGCCGAAACCATTGGCATGCGCACCCTGGCCGTTAAAATTAAATATACTGCCTTACAAAATAGTATGCTGCTGCCTTGCATTGTGCATTGGCGGCAAAAGCATTTTGTGGTGCTCTATAAAATCAGCAAGGATAAAGTATTTGTTGCTGATCCGGGTTTTGGGCTGGTTACTTATACCAAAGAAGAATTTCTGAACGGCTGGCTGGGAAAAAATAAGAACGCGGCCGAAGAAGGTATTGCTTTATTATTAGAGCCTACCCCCGAATTTTACGAGAAAGAAGACAAGCAGGAAAAAAGCAAACAAGGTATTAAACTGCTGCTGCCTTACCTGAAACCTTACACCCGGTATATTTACCAGTTGTTTATTGGCCTGGTAGTCGCCAGCGTCTTGCAACTAACCTTACCTTTCTTGACGCAAGGCGTGGTTGATTACGGCATCAAAAACCAGGATATTGATTTTATTTACCTTATTCTGGTTGCGCAACTCATGCTGTTCTTTTCGCAATCGATGGTGGAAGTTATCCGGAGCTGGATTTTGCTGCACGTGGGCTCCCGCATGAATATTTCGCTTATTTCGGATTTCCTGATAAAAGTAATGAAGCTGCCCATTGCTTTTTTCGATTCCAAAATGACCGGCGATTTGATGCAGCGGATTGAAGACCACAACCGGGTGGAAGCTTTTTTATCTTCCACCACCCTGAATACGCTTTTCTCGATTGTTAACCTGGTAGTTTTCGGTACCATCCTGGCCTTCTATGATATTTCTATTCTGGTGATATTTTTGGTGGGAGCGGCGCTTTATGCGGTGTGGGTATTATTCTTTATGAAGAAAAGAGCCACCCTCGATTTTAAACGCTACAGCCAGGAATCGGAAAACCGGAGCAACCTGCTGCAACTGATTCAGGGGATGCAGGAAATTAAATTGAACAACTCCGAAAAAAGAAGACGCTGGGAATGGGAGGCTACGCAGGTAAAACTTTTTAAAACCTCGCTCAAAGGACTTGGCGTGTCGCAGTTCCAAAGTTTGGGCGGTAATTTTATCAACCAGGTTAAAAATATTCTCATCACGTTTTTCTCGGCCAAAGCCGTTATCGAAGGTGATATGACCCTGGGTATGATGCTGGCCGTGCAATATATAATTGGTCAATTAAACGAGCCCATCAATAATTTTATCACGTTTACCCGGGCCGCCCAGGATGCCTCGCTCAGCTTACAGCGTTTAGGAGAAATTCACGACAAGGAAGAAGAGGAAGATACCAGCGCCGATAAAACCGCTCTGATTCCGGCTTACAACAAAGACATTCATATTAACAATGTCAGCTTCAGCTACGGTGGGCCGCACGCGCCCGAAATTTTGAAAGACCTGGATTTTTATATTCCCGAAGGTAAAGTAACGGCCATTGTGGGTGCCAGCGGCAGCGGCAAAACAACGCTGCTAAAGTTGTTGCTGAAGTTTTATGCGCCCACCAAAGGCAAAATTCAGGTAGGCAATATTAACCTGAATAATATCAGTGCCAAGGCTTGGCGGGAACAATGCGGCGCCGTGATGCAGGACGGTTTTATTTTCGCCGATACCATTGCCCGCAATATTACTGAATCTGACTCCAACAGTTCCATCGACCGGGAACGATTACTGCACGCAGTGCGGGTAGCCAATATTGAAGGCCTGATTGAGGCTTTACCGCTGGGCTATAACACCAAAATTGGCGGCGATGGTATTTCGCTGAGCGGCGGCGAGAAACAGCGCATCCTGATTGCCCGGGCAGTTTATAAAAATCCGGAGTTTTTGTTTTTTGACGAAGCGACCAGCGCCCTGGATGCCAACAACGAAAAAATTATCATGCGGCGCTTAGAAGAGTTTTACATCGGCCGGACGGTGGTAGTAATTGCGCACCGGCTGAGCACCGTAAAAAGCGCTGACCAGGTGCTGGTGATGGAACACGGCCGCATTATTGAAAGCGGCTCGCACGAATATTTAACCCAAACCAAAGGCGCCTACTATACCCTGGTAAAAAATCAACTGGAACTGGGCAATTAAAAAAATCAGATTAGGCAGTTAGAAATCTAAAAGAAATTACTAAAATGGATGGATATAGCAAAATAGACCAGGCGCTGGAGCGGAGCGATGAAGTACGGGAAGTAATGGCGCACATTCCGCACTGGCTAATCCGGTGGGGCACGACCTGCATCTTTCTGACAATGGTAATATTTTTAAGCCTGAGCTGGCTGATAAAATACCCCGATGTGCTCACCTCGAATGTAGTATTAACCACCTCGAATCCGCCGGCCCGATTGGTGGCCCGCGTCAGCGGTAAAATCATGCACCTGGCCTACAAAGAAAATGAACAAGTAGCCGAAGGCGCCATTCTGGGTATTATCGAAAACCCCGCAAATAGCAAAGATGTGCTCAGCCTGATAAATACCTTACAGACGGTTCCGTACACCAACCTGGTAACAGACCAAAGCCTGAACTTGCCGGACAATGTTAATTTGGGCGAGTTGCAAAAAGATTACGCCGTTTTTTACCGGGCGTATAATGAACTGGCGCTTTTCAAAAGGCTGGACCCGGTAGCGAAAGAAATAAGTTCTACCCGGCAGGAAGTACAGGAATACACCAATTTATTAGCCAATCAGCAAAAAGAAAAAACTATTTCTAAAACCGAAGTGGGGCTGGTGCAAAAAGATTACGACCGTAACCTAACGCTTTATAAAGACAAAGTAATTGCCGACAAACAACTGGAAGATAACGAACGCGAGCTAATCCGCACCCGGCGCAGTTTCGAACAACTGGAAACCAGCATTGCCGGCACCCGCATCCGGCTCTCGGAATTACAAAAAGCCCTAACCTTATTAGAAATCCAGAACGAGGAAAAGCAAAAACAATACGAGCTGAACTTAACCGAAGCTTACAAAACCTTGTCCGGCGCTTTAGCCAACTGGGAGCAAAAATATTTACTTAAAGCCCCGGTGGCCGGCAAACTCACGTACTTGAAATTCTGGAGCAGCAACCAGTTTGTAAATGCCGGCGACGAGGTGATGGTAATTGTGCCGGATAAGCAGGAAGCAGTTATCGGAAAAGTATTAATGCCCATTCAGAACTCCGGTAAGGTAAAAACCGGCCAGAAAGTGAATATTTACCTCCAAAACTTTCCGTTCGAGGAATTTGGAACCGTGTACGGAAAAGTAAAATCTATATCGCTGGTACCCAAAGATAATATGTACGCCATCGAAATTACTTTGCCCCAAGGCTTAAAAACCAGTTACAACAAAAAACTGCTATTTAAGCAGGAAATGCAGGGAAACGCCGAAATCATTACCGAAGATTTGCGGCTCATGGAAAGAGTATTCTACCAACTCAAATCTTTAGGCGAGCATATTTAAGTATAGCTAATAGTAGGGAAGGATATTCATTTTCAATGGATTTCAAGTTAAAATTATTGAAGTTTGGAAAATTGAAGCCTAAGCAACCCACTCGTGTCATTCAGGAGGAAACTATTTGGCTACCTGCTACATAGGTTCCTCCTGAATGACACAAGTGAGTTCATAAGCCTAATTAAAGTAGCATAGTAATATTGCAATTACCGGTCGTAAAGAAATGAAATTAAAGTTTTAAATATGGAAACCCAAGTTGATGCTCATGTTTCCCACTTTGCTTTTAAACAGGTAAATAAAAAAGCCTTCGTACTGAACGGCATTAGTATTTTCCTGGGCTTTATTTTTTTCTCTTCGGGCTTAGCTAAGCTATTTTTCGAACATAAGTTTCCTGGGTTAATTGGGCCGGTTTGGCTCGAAGCCCGCCTGGAAGAATATAATTTGGGTTTGTTCGCCCGCTTTGTGGCCTATGCGCAGGTAACCATTGGCTTTTTATTACTAACCCTGCGCTATCGCACGTTAGGTGCCATCAGTTTACTGCCGATGCTGTTAAATATTCTGGTTATAACCATTTCGCTGGATTGGCAGGGCACCCCTTATGTAATAGCGGTTTTCTTGGTGCTCAATTTATTATTGCTGTTGGCCGAAGCTCCCAAACTGCTCCATCTGATTGGGTTTAAAACAACTCTCCCAATACAGGCAAGCCAGAATCCTGGTAAAATGGGGCTTCTCTGGCTTTCGGGGTTCGCTTTGGTTTTGTTAAGTATTAATATATCTTATTTTAACCTGCAACTGGCCTATATATTTAATGCTACGGGGGTATTTACGGCTCTTTACTCATTTTACAAGGGCGGGCGGGTATAAGCTACTTTACTTTCTTTAGCAGATTTTTGAATTACATTTTAATTAAAATGCAACTGGCCGGTCATCCGACTCGGCCAGTTGCACAACTATCAATTTTAATTTTAATGCTAGTTTTATTTATTCTCCAAAGTAACGGTGCTGCTACTCCGGCCAGCCGGGTTAAAGGCTTTTAACTTAATAGTGCCTTGGGCGGTAACTGGTTGGGTATATTCGGGGCTGGTGGCAGTAGGTTCCGAGCCATCGGTGGTGTACCGGATGGTATATCCTGGGAACTGCACGTTGGCGGTAACTTTGCCATCCTGGATAACAGCACCCGGGGTAGGAATACGATAATTAAAACCACCGCTGTAAACATCCAGGCGCGGCAATTCTCGTTTGGCCACCACATTCACAAACTCCGACCAGGCCTGGTTATACATATTTTGGCCTTTAGTAGCATCTTTCTCGGTAGCCCAGGCCGGGTCTTTTGACCAGGCGCGTTCGGCCACACTCAGCAATTTGGGTAGCATCTTGTATTCAAAGTCCTGCGGCGACCGGTTGGTTTCGGACCAGAGCGGCGCTTCCATACCCACAATATTGGCCCGACCTTTGGCAGTTAATGGTTCTTTGCTTTTAATAGTGGCGCGGTTAATGGGGTTGCCGTTATCGTCTTCTCTTAAATTGCGCAAATAATCGTACGGAATAAAATAGAAGGGCTTCTCCAGGTCTACGTAACCACCCCAGTATTGCCCCGGCTCGTAGTACGAGGTATTATAAGCTAAATCGAGGTAGAGGTGGGTAACACCCGTTAATATTACTTTGTAGCCGGCGTTGGCCATGCGGTAAGCTAAATCTTCGGCTCCGGAACCCGGACTGTTTTTCCAGACGTTTACGTGAAAGTTCTGGTTAGCAAATGTTTCGTTCGGTATCCAGTTTACTTTGCCGTTCTGTACTACTTTTTTCAGGCCAATTTCTTCCCAACCCGATAAATATAAGTTACGCGCTTTAACCAACTGGTTTACTTTGCCAAAATAATAATACCACAAATCATCAACGGTTTTAATTGATTTATCTTTGCTCATTAAAGCTTTAACCGCCGGCGATTTTGCCCAAACTCCGCCGGGAACTTCGTCGCCGCCAAAGTGAATGGTGGTTAAAGGGGCGTCGGCTTCTTTGTACATGGCGCGTATATCATCTACCACTGTTTCTAAAAAGTTATAGGTCGAGGGTAGCGATACATCTATTACGTTGTCGTTCCAGCCTTGCACCGAACGGTAAGTAGATTTGTCGTTTAAATCCCGGAGGAGGTAACGCTCGGCTTCGGCTTTTTTACCTTCTTTTATTAGGCGCTCGTAGCGGGCATCCATGGCTTTAATGGCGGCCCGGGCGTGGCCCGGCGATTCAATTTCCGGAATTACCCGAATATGGCGGTCGCGGGCGTATTTTAATATTTCGATAAAATCGGTGCGGGAATAAAAGCCAGTACCGGCCGCGGTGGTGTTGTCGGGCCCTGAGCCGTAAGAAGGCAATAAACCGGTTTTACTTTCGGGGTCGTGCAAGCGGGTAGCGCCTACGGTAGTTAGTTCAGGCAACGACGGAATTTCTAAACGCCAGCCTTCGTCTTCGCTGAAATGAAAATGAAACACGTTCATTTTGTATAGCGCCATAACATCCAGCACCTTCAGCACTTCCGCTTTCGGCTGAAAATTACGGGCCATATCCATCTGGAAACCCCGGTAGCCAAACCGCGGCGCATCTTTCACTTCCAAACCCGATACGGTTACGGCATTTACCCGGCCTGCAAAAGCCGATGCGGGCAGCAAGGTTTTTAACGATTGAATGCCGTAAAAAGCGCCGGCCGGTGCCGAAGCAATAATTTCAATACCGTTCGGGTTTACTTTTAACTCGTAACCTTCTGATGGAATATTTTGAGCTTTGCGTAGCCGGATAGCTTTGCCGTTGCCCTGGTTCTGAATAGCAGGTTTGGTGCCCATTATTCCTTGCAAGGTTTGGGCTAAACTTTCGGCCTCGCGCTGAAAGTCTTTATCCGCTACAATAATGGTTTCTTCGTTCAGAATAAATGGTTGGCCTTTTTCCTGGTAAGTAACCGGGGTAGGGAATACCTTGGTTAATTTTTCGGCCGGAATATTCTGAATAATCTGGTTTTCTTTAAATATTTTGGCAGCCAGTGCCTGTTCCGATTGCTGGAAGTGCGTACCCGGTTTTATTTCAAAGGCAACCGGCATTCCTTTTTTCGGGTTATTATCCAGTACCAGGTATAAGCCCAATGGGAAATCGGTATAGTTGCGGAAAGAACGGCCCGCTATTTCTATTTTAGCTGATTTGCCGGGGGCTATTTCTTTAAATTTAGAGCCGGGAGCCAGGTAATACAAATCGCCGTTGTAATGTTTTACCTGTATTACCGTGGAGTCGGCGGTGCGGAGACGGCTGCTGTTAAAAAATATTTTCCAGCCTTTGGCCGGCAAAGCCTGTTCGCCGGTATTGGCTATGGTCAGTTCTAACCTCGACTGCGGTTTATTTTGGTAGCGGTTATCTTTTAATTCTAAGGTTAGTTTAAGCGGATTATTTTGGGCTTGGGTTGCGGCTGTAATGGTTTGGGTAGAAGTTTTTACTTCGCGGGAGGCCTGCGAACAGCCTATGGTTAATAAATGACTAAGTAAAAAAGTGCCGGCAAGTATTTTTCTCATGCTGCTGAACGTGGTTTTTACAAATGGTTTTACAATGCTAACGGTTTAAAAAGGAAATTCTGACCTTAGCCTTAAATTTTCAGATAAATTTTCTTTTTATCCATCAGGTAAGCCACTAGCCAGAGCAGCAACATATAGGTTATGGCAAAGAGCAGCGAGGCATTTTCGCCGGAAAGCCAGGAGGTAAAAAGGTTTTGGTACAACCATCCGGGTAAGCCCCGGCCATCTACCCGAATTAAGCCCAAGGTTTCGATTAGCACCCCCGACAAGGCATAAATGAACAAAGGGTTTTTGCCGAAAGCTTCAAAAAAGTAAGTCCAGCTTTTAAAATTGGCTACTTCAATCAGCAGCATAATGGTGGCTAATATGAGCAAATCCAGCCCAATGGTATAAACCACGTAAGAGCTGGTCCAGATAGGTTTATTTATTGGAAATAAAATATCCCAAATTAAACCAAGTGCGGTAAGCACAACACCGGCCAGCGCCAGCCGCATTACCGTGTTTTTATTATTACCACTTCTCTGAATAAATCGTCCGGCAAAATAACCGCCTAATACATTAACTACAGCCGGCAAAGTACTTAATAAACCTTCGGGATCGAAAGGAATGCCGTAGCCCTGGTAAACATTTTTTTCCGATAGAAGCCATAAATCCAGTTTTAAGGCAGCATTGCCGGGCAACGTATACGGGTCGGGTTGATCGCCGAAAATATACATAATAGCCCAGTAGCCCAGTAAGGCTAGCCCGCTAAATATTAAAGCGCCGGGCGCCTTAAAATAATGAATAACCAGAGCCGCAATACCATAGCAAAGGGCAATCCGCTGCAATACGCCAAATATTCGAATGCCCGAAAAATCAATTAAGGTTAATTCTCCGTTAACGCGGGTTACAAACGGAAAAGCATTGAGGAAAAGGCCAATTAAGAAGATTAAGGCCGTTCGTTTAAATATTTTTTTCAAAAATTCACTGTCGTGGCCCTGAAACTTGCGCATGCTAAAGCTGAGGGCATTACCTACCACAAACAGAAAAGTAGGGAAAACAAGGTCAGTAACGGTAAAGCCGTGCCAGGGGGCGTGCCGGAAAGGCGGGTAAATGGTTTCCCAACTGCCGGGCGTATTTACCACAATCATCAGGGCAATGGTCATGCCCCGCAACACATCCAGCGATAAGTAGCGCTGTATTTTATTATCCGTTAGCTGGGGGGTATTAATAGCCGCGGGAGTAGTGTAAAGTTTATTCATTTAATAGCTTGTTTTTGGGTGGTGAGAATGGTGGTTATGGTTGTATGTTGCTTGTTTGTAGTTAGTTATATTTTATTCAAAATAATTCTAGTTAAAAGATTGCGCCGTTAAAAAATCAACATCCATATTATGGGTTTTGCAAGTGATTTCAAAATATTAGTTTTTTCAATGATTAGTTAGCCTTTCTCCTGGCTGAAATTAACCCTTCCGTCCTCCGGGCACCTTCCCTAAATTAGGTAAGGAGTTAAGGCTAATGCATTGGATAGGCCTAAGCTTTACTTCAGCCGGGCTCCCCGCCTAAGTTTAGGAGGGGTGGGGGTGGTTGTTTTAATTTTTTTCAAATAAGCTTTATTGCCCAAACCAGCAATATTTTAAGTAGAAAATATTACCTATTCCACCAATAAGTTAGCTTTAGTACCAGGGCCCGGTTCCGGACCGAAAATGGAGCCGGGAGGTAATTATCGGTGTACACAATAAAGAGGTCGGAGGCAGGCTGGTAGCGCCACTGAAAACGCGTGTTCAGGTTAATATTGTTGGTTTGCTCGTTGTACTGGAAAAAGCTGGAAAAGAATATTTTGTTTGTCAGGGTTAAATCCAGTTGCGAGCCCACCAGCCAGAAATTGGTATTTCCCCAAGGTTCGGGCAGGCGAATATCGTTGTAACTGGCGTTGGCCAACAGTTTTACGTAAGGCTGAAAGCGATAACCAACTTCGCCGGCTACGTTTGTTAGGCTACCATCGGCATAATAACTGCCCGAGCGGGTGCTAAAGGCGTATGTAAATACGCTTTGGGGTTTCGAGAAATATTCGGTGCGCCAGGCTTTCCAGTGGTGGCGGGTGCCGCGGGCTAAAGTTTCGCGGCCGGTGTTGGTTGGGTCGAAGGGCTGTAATAATTTTACATATTCATCTACCAGCGTTACCGCAAACGTACTTTGGGTCCGGAAAGCAAACGCATAAGCTAAAGTATTCAGGTAATCCGTCGATTTAAACTTATCGTCGAAATATTGGATGGTACTTAGCTTAGGCCCGTGGCTCAGAATGCGGCCGCTTTTCGGGAAAAAGAACCGGCTTGCAACCGGGTTAATTTTATAATAATTATTACGGGGCACATAACCTACTTCGGCGGTAAAGTTTTTGCCTACGTATTCTTCCTGCAGCAATATATCCCATTTGCGACTTTTGTATTGCAAGTGAGCTGCTTGTACCAAATCTTGCCCCGATTTATCGGGCGTGAAAGATTTCAGCACAAAAGCTTTACCGGTCCAGACGTTATTTGCCGAAGCCAGGTTATACTCTAATCCCACGTTGCGGTTAAAGCGGGTGTAAGCGTTAGGAGCGGCGGTATCTTGTTTTGGATGGTAGTTGAGCGATTCTTTGTTTACAAACAAGAGCCCAATATTAGAGCGGGCAAATACCCGGCGCTGCAACGACATAATAGCAAAATTCTGCGCGGGTAAGCCGGTTTCATCTACGCTGGCGGTTTGCATATCCATTAGCCCAATGCGCCAGTCTTTGTTTATTTTGCCGCTGAGACGGGCGCCGGCCCGAATGGGTACGTTAAGGCCAATGCGCCGCGAGAAGAAAGGCCGGATATTAGCGTAGCCGAAGTTGGCGAATAAATCGGCGTTTTCGAGAAAGAACTGGCGGCGCTCCGGAAAGAATAATTCAAAGCGTTCGAGGTTGGTAACCTGGCGGTCTACATCTACCTGGCTGAAATCGGGGTTAATGGTTAAATCTAAATTTAAGGCCGAGGTGATGCCTATTTTTACATCGGCGCCGGCTTTGCGCAAATAATCAACGGGTTTATTTTGTTCGTAATTTTTTACGCCGCCGCCCAGCACGTACGGAATTACCGAAATATTTGCCCCGGTAGACGGCGGCGGTTGATCCCAAACCAGGTTGCCGGTGTAGGCCAGCGAAGCCGTTGGGAACTGCCGGGGAATGGGCGTCCAGCTCGATTTTTCGGTGGTTTTTAAATCCAGACGACTGAAATTAATGCCCCAGCGGGTAATATCTTTTTTGTAGCGGATGGTGGTAAACGGAATGGCCATTTCGAACACCCATTTCTCGGCATCGTTGGTTACTTTCGAAACCCATTTATTGTCCCAGTTCAGGTCTACGGCGCTGCCGCTGTGCATGGTGCCATCCCATTGGGCTCCAGCCGCATTGGCCCCAAACGAAAATCCGTTGGTTTGGTCGTCAAAGGGGTCCATAAAGAGCAGGAAGTTATCGTTTTTACCGAAAGAAAAATCGCGGCGCAAAGACTCTACGTAGTATGGGCCGGGTAAGGCGTGGTAGCAAAGCGCAATCAGGTACAGGTTTTTGTCGTCGTAAGTCATGCGTACTTCGGTGCGCGTTTTAGCCCGGCTGGTATCCATGGGCAACACCATAAAAAAATCTTTGGCGACATCGGTGTTTTGCCAGGCTTCCTCATTCATTAGGCCATCTACTTCTACGGGTAAAGTAGTTTTGCGCAGTTGTAATTGGTAAGCTTCATTTTTTTTCTGGGCAAAAGCCGGGAGGCAGCTAAATATTATTAAAAATAAAAGGTAAAAGTTCTTCATGCAGGTACGCGGTATTGGGTTTAGTTAGAGCAAAAAATAGCTCTTATTAAGGGCATAGTTAATATTTTTAAACCTGGCTTAAACAAAGGTTAGGTCGGGTATGCTTTTAAGCATAAATGGTATCATCGAAAATAAAAAAATTGGGGTTTTAAAGCAGCGCAAATAATATAAATTACCCGGCCTAAAAGGTAAGTAGGGTTTCTGAAGCATTGCTATATTTCTGTAAGGCAAAATAATGGGTTAGCTGCTAATTTGGCTTGCCTGGGCTAAAAGCAATAAAATCAGGGAGCCGGAAATTGTAATTTTATTAACCTAACTCAATGTTAAATATATTTATAATATTCCCCAAAATTAAAATCTTTTATAGAGCAGTTTTGGAATTGAATTTATTACAGCATAACCGTTAAAACTATTTCTTTAAATAAATTAAGCCACCTGCATCCGGGTGTTAACTGCTGCCCCATTCTTTTAAACCTTTTTTTACCGGTTGCTTTTTAGGCTGATAAAATCTACATTTAGAGAACTTTCAATACAAATCCGGCGGATTACCCGCAACAAGGAAACTGCAATAAACCTAACGTGTTTTCTGCCTATGGAGCTCCCTCTGGCGCAACCAAATTTCAGTGCATCACCAGCCTTTTCGGCTAATGATGAAAACTGCTGGGAGTTATTTAAATCTGGGAATAGGAATGCCTTTGCCGAATTATATCAAAATCATATTCAGGCATTATTTAGTTACGGCACTAAAATTTGTGCAGATAACCAGGTAGTAGAAGATTGCATTCAGGAGCTGTTTATTTACTTATGGCACAACAAAGAAAATTTAAGCGCTACAAATAATATTAAATATTATTTGTTTAAATCTTTACGCCGCCGAATACACCAGGAACTGGAAGCTGGTAACCGAAAAAATAAATTAAGTACGAGCTTTGCTTATGAACAACTTACAGCCGAAGCTTCGCCGGAATATTCTCTGATAGTGGCCAGCATAGAGGAAAATCAGCGGGAAAGAATGCAGCAAGCCTTACTGGCTTTAACCAAACGCCAACAGGAAGCTATTTATTTAAGGTTTTACGATAACCTCAGTTTTCAGGAAATAGCTGATATTATGGGGCTGCAAATAAAATCGACTTATAATCTTATTTCTAAAGCAATAGAGGAATTGCGGGAACACGTGCAGGTATTTAACCTGTCGCTTTTCCTGCTCATGTTTTTTCCGCTTTAAATTATCCTACACCAGCAGCTTAAATCCCATAACTACTAACCTTCCAATATTGTACTTTATTAAAGTTCAGGTTTATGCCCTGTTAATTCAAAAAAGTGTAATGGTTAGGTTTGATTCTTAGAAAAAGTGAAATATTTAAAAAAGTCTGAAAAATATTGATGGAATTTATAGCCTTTGGCCCTTTGCTATATAAAAGCAGCTGTATACAGGCAATATTTTCTTTCAGATGGATTATACCGGATTTACCGCACCCGATTTTTTACTAGACGATTATTTTCAAAGCTGGGTATTACAACCCAATCCGGAAAATGAAAAGTTCTGGCAAAATTGGTTGTTAGCCCACCCAAATAAGCAACACGAAGTTAAAAAAGCCCGTGAGTTACTTTTATCTCTTGATTTTAAACCAGTTGTATTACCGGCCGAAAAGGTAAATCATATCTGGAACAATATTGAAGTCCGCACCCAGGATACAAAAGTAATACCGCTGGTACCGGAAGAAAGGCCGGTTACCAATAACCAGATTAACTGGCTGCGGGTGGCCGCAATATTTATAGGCGTTTTATTTGCCGGCCTGGCTTTGTGGAAGTTTCAGAAAACCGAAAGTACCCAAATTCGGGTTGCTACGGGCTTCGGCGAAATCCGTACCGTTACTTTGCCCGATAATTCTAAAGTGGTTTTAAACGGGAATTCGGTTTTAAGTTACGCCAGTTCCTGGGATGCTTCCTCAGTACGGGAAGTGAAGTTACAGGGCGAAGCCTACTTTTCGGTTACGCATACGCAAAATCACCAGCAATTTCGGGTTCAGGCTTCAGATGGGGTAAACGTGGAAGTGCTGGGAACAAAATTTGTGCTGACTAACCGGCCTCGGAAAACCAGGGTGGTGCTGAGCGAAGGAAAGGTGAAAGTAGCCGTTGCGGATGCACATGGGGAGGAAAATGGCTCAGAGAGCTCCCCGAAAGGAACCGAAGCAATTATGAAACCAGGGGAACTGGTAGAATTGGGCCCGGACCGCCGTTTAAATAAACGTACTGTTCATAACCCGGCGCTTTATAGTGCATTCCTGCAGCATAAAATTGTTTTTGTAGATACGCCGCTTTCCGAAGTAGCACGGGTTTTAAAAGATACCTATGGGTATCAGGTAACTTTTACCGACCCAGCCCTGGCCACCCGTCGTTTCACTGGCTCTGGCCATCCTAAGAAAATAGATCTGCTTTTAACCGCTATCGAGAAGTCTTTCAGATTAACCATCGAAAAGAAAGGCCGGCATATTACCATAAAACCGGCGTAAGTTTTTCGTCCAGCCCTTACCTAATCACCTAATTTATTATTCACCACAAACATCTAAAATTATGTTAAAACCCTTACGCAAACTACCGCTATTAATGCTGGTAATTTGGTCTGCCGGCCTCATGCCCCCGGCCAGGGCGCAGGTACTTACCGCCCTTAACCGGGGCTTGACCAAACAAAGGAGTACCGGCAAAGAAAGTAGCCGCCAATCTTTGGCAAAAATATTAACCGCTTTCGAGAAGCAGCATAACATAACCTTTAACTACGATAGTGAGCTGTTGTTACCGATTGTGAGTGATTTAAAAGCGCTGGAAGGTCAGACCAAAAATATTGACGAATCCCTTACCAAATTACTGGCGCCGCACCAGCTTACCTTCGAAAAAATATCGGCCAACGATTATATTATAGTTCCGGTCCGGCCGCAACCAAAACCAGCCGAAAAGCCTTTATCCAAACCATCTTCTGGAATATTAGTGGATAAAGTAATTTCGGGTAAAGTAACTTCTGCCAAAGGAGAAGGTTTGCCGGGGGTAACCGTACTGTTAAAAGGAACCTCGGTGGGGGCCACAACGGGTTCTGGCGGTGATTATACCTTATCGGTGCCGGATGCTGGCGGTACTTTAATATTTTCCTTTATTGGTTTTGCTACCAAAGAAGTGGCGGTGCCGCCAGCGGGCGGTACATTAAATATTACCTTAGAAGAAGATGCCAAGGCGCTGGAAGAAGTAGTAGTGGTAGGATTTGGTACTCAAAAGAAAGTGAACCTGACCGGAGCCGTGGCTACCGTTTCTTCCGAAGCTTTAACTTCCCGGCCAATCGGGCAAACTTCGGCCGCTTTGCAGGGAGTAGCCCCCGGGGTAACCGTTACCCAAAGCTCCGGCCGGCCCGGCGGCGATGCGGGTACCATCCGGATTAGGGGAATAGGAACACTGAGTGATTCTAACCCGTTGGTTTTGATAGACGGTATTGAGGGCTCTATTAATAACATCGATCCTAATTTAATTGAATCTATTTCGGTGTTGAAAGATGCTGCTTCGGCTTCTATTTATGGTTCCCGGGCGGCAAACGGGGTTATTTTAGTAACCACCAAGCGGGCAAAGGGCAACCAGCTCAGCATTGGTTACAACGGTTACGGCGGGTTTCAGACCCCTACCAATATGCCCGATATGGTTAATGCCATCGATCACATGTTATTAACCAACGAAGCTTATGTAAACGTAGGCCGGGCCGCGCTTTATTCCGATGCCTTAATAGATAAATATCGCACCGAAGGACCTGCTAACCGCGATTTATACCCCGATACCGACTGGCAAAAAGAAGTAATAACCGGTTCGGGTGCCATGCAAAGCCATTTTATCAGCCTGAATGGCGGGGGCGAAAAAATTCGTTTTCTGACTTCCTTGGGCTATTTCGACCAGCAGGGGCTTATCGAAAGCTCTAATTTCAAACGCTTTACTTTGCGTAACAATGCCGATATTTTGTTTTCGGATAAGTTTAACATGAAGTTTGACTTACAACTGGTAAGCGCCCATACCACCGAACCGGGCCGGGGAACTTCCGATGTTTTTCATTGGATGAACCGGATTCCGGCTAACCAGCTTGGCATTAATTCGGATGGCACCTGGGGCGAAGGCTGGAACGGCGATAACCCGATTGCGTTTAGCCGCATTGGCGGAGAACGTAAAAACAACAGTCCATCGGCGCAATTAAATGTTTCGCTTAATTATACACCTGCAGAATGGCTGCAACTGGAGTTAACGGCAGCGCCCCGGTTTGCCCAATCGAACAACAGCGACTTTAACCGGTCGGTACAAACCTATAAACCAAACGGTGCGGTAAGTTTCCTGGTTCCGGCCAGAAGCACCCTCACCGAGGAGCGCAACCAGGCCTTTTACAATAATTTCCGGGGCACCCTAACGGCTACTAAAACTCTTGGCGGCCATGGCCTGAAATTATTATTAGGTGCTTCTCGCGAAGATTACCGCAACAATATTGTATCGGCTTTCCGCGATAATTTTATTCTGCCGGATTATCCGGTGCTGAATACCGGCTCGGCCAATAACCAACAAGCGCGGGGCGGTGGGGCCGAGTGGGCCCTGCAATCCTTTTTCGGGCGGATTAACTACGATTATAACCAGAAATATTTGTTAGAAGTAAACGGTCGTTACGATGGTTCTTCGCGTTTTGCCACCGGCAATAAATACGGCTTCTTCCCGTCGGTATCGGCAGGCTGGCGCATCTCCGAAGAAGCTTTTATGGAACCGTTGAAAAACGTAGTTAACGAATTAAAATTCCGGGGTTCCTGGGGCCGGTTGGGTAACCAGAATATTGGTAATTATCCGTTCACCTCCTTCATAAATTTAGGCTCTTATACACTGGGTAAACAAATTGTAAATACCGCCGCGCTCAATACCCTGGCTAACTCCGATATCTCTTGGGAAACCACCGAAATGACGGATTTCGGAATTGACCTGACCTTGTTAGATAATTTGTCTTTTACCGGCGATTATTATTTTCGGCAAACCCGCGATATTTTATACACCTTAGATGTACCCCTGATTATTGGTTTAGCAGCACCTTCGCAAAATGTGGGCGTGGTTAACAACACCGGTTGGGAAATGGGGCTTACTTACCGGGGCGCAGTTAAAGATTTTAATTACGATGTAAGTTTCAACCTGTCGGATGTAATAAATGAAGTAGTGGACTTGCGCGGCGTAAACCGGACCGGCCTGACAGTTAGCCGGGAGGGTAACCCCATAAATTCCATCTTTGGGTTAGAAGCTGAAGGCTTTTTCCAGAGCGAGGACGAGGTGGCCGCCCACGCCAAACAATTCGGAACCATTAAACCCGGCGATATTAAGTACAAAGACCAGAACAACGACGGTATTATTAACGACAACGACAACGTAATTATTGGCAGCACTATTCCGCGTTTAACTTTTGGTACTACCATCAACGCCACCTACAAAGGATTTAATTTAAATGTTTTCTTCCAGGGTGTAGGTAAGTCTGACGGATTCCTGTGGCAGCAAGGCATTATGCCTTTCTTCTTAGGCGGTACGGTGCAGGAACAGCACAAAGACCACTGGACTCCCGCAACCCCAAATGCTACTTTCCCCCGCCTGGCCTTTAGCGAAGCCAACAACGAAAAAGTATCGAGATTCTGGCTAAAAGATGCTTCTTACCTGCGCCTGAAAAATTTACAGCTAGGCTATAAACTCCCGACTTCTTTAGTGCAGCGGGTAGGCATGAAAAACCTGCGTCTTTATGTAAATGGCCAAAACCTCTTTACGCTGGATAAATTCTGGAAAGGCTACGATGTAGAAACGCCCGTGGGTATTGGCAATGGATATCCGCAGGTGAAAGTTTACAGTTTTGGTGTTGATGTTAATTTTTAATCAGAAGATAAAATGTTACAGAAAATAAAATATTGGGTTCTGGGTCTCGGTTTGCTGTTTACCGCCCCATCCTGCGATGATTATTTAGAAAAATATCCCCTGGAAGGCCCTTCCGACGCTTCGTTTTTCACGAACGAGAGCGAGTTGTTATTGGCCATTAATGCCTGTTACAGTTCTTTAGCGGTGCACCCCAGCGATAACCTGCCGTTGCCCATGTTGTTAGATAATGCGGCTGATATAAGCTGGGACCGGAATAACAGCGATTTGCAGCAAATAGGAAAAGGCAGCCATGCCAGCAATAATGGTTTTGTGCGCAATGTTTGGCAACAGGCATACACCGATATTGGCCGGTGCAATTTCCTGCTCGATAATATTGATAAAGTAAAAGACAAAACAACGCCCCAACTGTATGCCCGCACCAAAGCCGAAGCCCGTTTTTTACGTGCGTTTAATTACTCGCATTTAGTGGAGCTTTTTGGAGGCATTCCGTTGGTAACCAAAACTTTGAAATTAGAAGAAGCATCGCTGCCTAAAAGTTCTAAAGAAGAAGTGGTAAATTTTATTTTAACCGAACTGGAAGAAGCCGCGGCCGATTTACCGGTTAGTTACGATGCCCAGAATAATGGCCGGGCTACGAAAGGAGCGGCGCTGGCCATAAAATCCAGAACGGCTTTGTATAATGGCAAATGGGAAGTAGCCGCTAAAGCCGCTAAAGATGTAATGGATTTAAACTACCATAAATTACATCCTAATTTTGGGCAGTTGTTTACCTACGCCGGGCAAAATTCAACCGAAATTATTTTTGCTTACCAATATTTAAGAGGCATCCGGACGCACACCGTACCCCAGTGTTTCTTTTCGCGCATGGGCCGGGGTAATTCTAACAAAGTACCCGGCCAGGTGCTGATTGATGCCTACGAATGTACCGACGGATTAACGATTGATAAATCGCCGCTTTATAACCCGCTTAACCCTTTTGTTAACCGCGACCCCCGTTTGGGCTATACTGTAGCTTTACCCGGTTCTACCTTTTTAAATATTAAGTTCGAAACGAATAAAGACAGCTTAAAAACAACTGATTTTAGCACCACACCCGCCAGACGGGTAGATAATGTAGAGGCTACCCATGCCTTTGCAACTTTTACCGGTTATTGCTGGCGCAAATACACCGATATCATTGATCAGGCCGATGTTGTGAACTCCGAGCTGAATATTATTGCGGCCCGTTATGCCGAAGTACTGCTGAATTACGCTGAAGCAAAAATTGAATTGGGGCAACTCGACCCATCGGTTTACGATGCCATTAATGCGGTTAGGCAACGGCCATCGGTAAATATGCCGGCCATTGAACCGGGTAAAACTCAGGCAGAATTGCGGTCGGTTGTGCGCAAGGAACGCAAATATGAGCTGGCGAACGAAGGCTTGCGTTTGTACGACATCCGGCGCTGGAAAATTGCCGACCAGGTAATGAATGGCACCTTTTACGGTCGTATTCCGAAGGGCTTATTAGCCACTGCTCCAGCCATTGATGCCAACGGAACGCCAAACTATGCAACTGTACCAAACAGAGCCGATATGCGGGTAGTGGAACTCAGAGCCTTTGATGCCGCGCGCGATTATTTATGGCCTATCCCGAACATTGAAGTGCTCACCAATACCAATTTAGAGCAGAACCCTAAGTATTAATAGTTTTCGCAAGTAGAATATTTGAAAATGCTATTAGAGAAAACCCAAAAGTTTAGTTAAGCACCTGCAACTCCGGTTAAGCACGAGAACCGGAGTTGCAGCATAACTTACTGTTTTTAACTAACTGAATAAAAAACCGACTAAATGGGATACAAAAAGAAACTTACAGCAATAATGCTGTTTTTGAGCTTGTTCTGCTTACACTTTCCATCAAGGGCACAGCAAAATAATATAACCGAGGTAGATATTTGTATTTACGGCGGTACCTCGGCGGGCGTAATTGCGGCTTATACCGCTAAGAAAATGGGCAAAAGCGTTTTGCTGATTGAGCCGGGCCGCAATCTGGGTGGCATGAGTTCAGGCGGGTTGGGTTATACCGATATTGGAAATAAATACGCTATTACGGGTTTGGCCCGCGATTTCTACCGGCGCATTGGGCAACACTACGGTAAATTTGAACAATGGACTTTCGAACCCAAGGTAGCGGAAGCGCTATTTCAGGAATATATTAAGCGCGGCCAGGTAAATGTACTGTACGAGAACCGGATCGTACGCGCGCAAAAAACCGGGAACCTAATTAAAGAAATTACGCTCGAAAATTCTTATCAGCCCCAAGCCGCCACGAATAAAATTGTGCGGGCCAAAATGTTTATGGATTGTACGTACGAGGGCGATTTAATGGCCCGGGCCGGCGTATCGTTTACCGTAGGCCGCGAAGCCAACAGCCAGTACAACGAAACCTTTAACGGCGTGCAGCTCATGAATGGCCACCAGTTTCCGGACGGTATTGACCCCTACGTGGTACCCGGCGATCCTAAAAGCGGGCTATTATGGGGTATTCATAATTCCGAATTAAAGCCGGCGGGCAGCGGCGATAAAAAAGTACAGGCTTACAATTTCCGGATTGCCCTGACCAATGTACCCGAAAACCAGTTACCCATTACCCAGCCGGCCAATTATGATCCTAAGAAGTACGAATTATTAGTTCGGTTAATGGAGAAAAAACCCTGGACTTCTTTAAGCAGTGGCTTTATCTGGAGCCTGATGCCCAACGGCAAAACCGATATTAACAACCGCAACGGTTTCTCAACCGACATGATTGGCATGAACTGGGATTACCCCGAAGCCGATTATGCCACCCGGGCTAAAATCTGGAACGAACACGTAGATTACACTAAAGGTCTTTTGTATTTTGTAGGCAACGATCCCCGCGTACCGGACCACATTCGGGCCGAAATGAAAAAGTGGGGCTATCCGAAAGACGAATACACCAAAAACGGTCACTGGACACATCAGCTTTACGTGCGCGAAGCCCGGCGCCTGGTTGGTGAACTGGTGATGACCCAGCACCATTGCCAGGGCCGCGAAGTAGTACAGGATGGCGTGGGAATGGCAGCTTATACCATGGACTCGCACAACTGCGACCGGCAGGTAGTAAATGGCATGGTTAAAAACGAAGGGAACGTAGAAGAAGGTGGCTTTGGGCCGTATCCTATTTCGTACCGCGCCATTATTCCCAAGCAAAAAGATGCTGTTAATTTATTTGTGCCGGTTTGTTTATCGGCTACGCACATTGCTTATGGTTCTATCCGGATGGAGCCGGTATTTATGGTGCTCGGCCAGTCGGCGGCCGTTGCGGCCAGCATGGCCATTGATGCCAAACAACCCGTGCAACAGGTTAATATTAAAAAGCTACAGGCAATATTAGCCGCTAATCCGCTGGCCGATGGCAGCACGCCCGAAATACTGGTAGATAACGATAATACCCAAACTACCAAAGTAACCGGTTCTTGGGCTACGAATAACAAAGGTGGCTACGGCCCAACCTATTTAACCAGTGAAGCAAATGCTTCCGGAACCCAGTCCGTACAATTTACGCCCACTATCAGCAAAGCGGGCCGGTACCAGGTGTATGCTTATTTCCCGAAACTTCCGAATGCGAGCACCAACACCCATCTCCAGATTTTCGACGGCAAACAGCAGAAAGATATTTCAATTAACAAAGCCGATATTCAGGTGGTAGGCCAAACCTCCGGTGAGTGGGCGTCTTTGGGTACTTATAACTTTGCCAAAGGTAACCAGGCCTATGTTAAAATATCAAATAAAGATGCCGATGGGGTAGTGGTGGCCGATGCTATCTTATTGGTTCCGGCACCTTAATTTCTGGTAATTAATCTATGCCTGGGCAAATGCTGCCCAGGCAAAATCAAAATAGAAATTTAATTAAGTATAATAATCCTTTAAAACTTTTTCTATGCTAAAAAATCAACTTTATGTTATCTGTTTACTCTTCTGTTTGGGCTTGTTTTCCTGTGGGGGCGAGGCAACCCGAAACAAAAACCAGGCGGGCAACCAGGCTTACCAGGCCGATGTAATTGTTTACGGCGGCAATTCCGCTGCTATTACGGCCGCCGTACAAGCCGCCCGCATGGGCAAAACGGTACTGGTGGTATCACCGGATAAACACCTGGGTGGTTTATCGTCGGGTGGGTTGGGCTTTACCGATACCGGCAAAAAAGAAGTAATTGGCGGCCTGGCCCGGGAGTTTTACCACCGCATTTATATGCATTACCAGAAAGCAGATGCCTGGCAATGGCAGAAGCAAGAAGAATATGGCAACAAAGGCCAGGGCACTCCGGCTATTGATGGTAGCGAACGCACCATGTGGATATTTGAGCCCCACGCCGCCGAAGCAGTGTTCGAAGATTTTGCGAAGGAAAATAAATTAAAAATATTCCGCGACGAATGGCTGAACCGGGAAAGCGGCGTGAAAAAAGAAGACGGAAAAATTACTTCTATTCAAACCCTCAGCGGCAAAACCTTTAGTGGTAAAATGTTTATTGATGCTACCTACGAAGGCGATTTAATGGCGGCGGCCGGGGTGAGCTACCACGTAGGCCGGGAAGCCAACAGTTTATACGGCGAAGAACACAACGGCGTGCAAACCGGTGTGTTGCACCACGACCATTATTTTAAAACCAACATCGACCCGTATAAAACGCCCGGCGATAAAAGCAGCGGCTTGTTGCCACTCATTTCGGCTGAAGACCCCGGCGTGAAAGGGGAGGGTGATAAGAAAGTACAGGCCTATAATTTCCGGATGTGCCTCTCGAACCACCCCGATAACCGCGTACCTTTTCCAAAACCCGAGGGCTACGACCCAGCCCGCTACGAATTATTAGGCCGCGTTTTTGCCTCCGGCTGGCGCGAATTATTCCGCAAATTCGACCCGATTCCGAACCGCAAAACCGATACCAACAACCACGGCCCGGTTAGTACCGACTACATTGGGATGAACTGGGATTACCCGGAAGCTAGTTATGAACGGCGGCGCGAGATAATTAAAGAACACGAAAACTACCAGAAAGGCTTAATGTATTTCATGACCACCGATGCGCGGGTGCCGGCCGATATGCAGCAGGAACTAAAAACCTGGGGCCTGGCCAAAGACGAGTTTAAAGATAATGGTAACTGGCCGCACCAGATTTACGTGCGCGAAGCCCGCCGCATGGTAAGCGATTACGTGATGACGGAAAACGAAACGGTAGGCAAGAAACCGGTTCCCAACCCGGTTGGCATGGGCTCTTATTCTTTAGATTCCCACAATATTCAGCGCTACGTAAAGCCCGACGGGTTTGTACAAAATGAAGGCGATATTGGCATTGGCTTAAAAAATCCTTACCAGATTAGCTACGGCGCAATCATTCCGAAGAAAGCAGAATGCCAGAATTTATTGGTGCCGGTTTGCGTATCCAGTTCTCACATTGCTTATGGTTCTATCCGCATGGAGCCGGTGTTTATGATTCTGGGGCAAAGTGCCGCTACCGCCGCCGTCATGGCCATCGATAAAAATATTGCCGTACAGGACCTGGATTATGAGCAACTGAAAGGTCGCTTGGAGCAAGATAAGCAAACTCTGAGTCAGCCGAAAAAAGCCTTGTAGAAATATGCGGTTAAAGCCCAAAGTAAAGTTAAAAATGCTTACTTTGGGCTAATTTTTTACTTATCCACCAACCTTTGCTATGATTTCATTCTGTCTTTCTGTTGTTGCCTTAGTGGTCGGATATTTTCTGTATTCGAAAGTAATAGAGCGCATATTCGGGATTAAACCCGAACGCCCGACGCCAGCCCTGACCATGACTGATGGGGTAGACTTTGTGCCCATGCCGGCCTGGAAAATATTCCTGATCCAGTTTTTAAATATTGCCGGCCTGGGGCCTATTTTCGGGGCAGTAGCCGGTGCCATGTGGGGGCCAATGGCTTTTATCTGGATTGTGCTGGGTTCGATATTTGCCGGTGGGGTACACGATTATTTTTCGGGCATGCTGTCGTTGCGGCATAAAGGCGAAAGCATTACCGAACTTACCGGCTATTATTTAGGCAATGGCATGAAACAGTTTATGCGCCTTTTTACCTTGCTGCTGATGATTATGGTAGGCGCCGTATTTATTATGGGACCGGCGAAAATTCTGGATAGTATGACCGGCTCCGGCAATATGGCTCTTTGGATAGGCCTGATTTTTGTTTATTACGTGCTTTCTACCATTCTGCCCATCGATAAATTAATTGGTAAAATATACCCGCTGTTTGGTTTTGCCTTGTTGTTTATGGCCTTGGGTATTACCGTAGTAATGCTAAAAAATGGCCTGGCCATTCCCGAAATAAATATGGCGAATTTAAGTAACATGCACGTGAACCCGGCGCAGTTTCCTATTTTCCCGATGGTTTTTGTAACCATTGCCTGCGGGGCTATTTCGGGTTTTCATGCATCGCAGTCGCCGATGATGGCCCGCTGCATGACCAACGAGAAACAGGGTCGCACTATTTTTTACGGCGCCATGATTACCGAAGGCGTGCTGGCATTAATCTGGGCGGCTATTAGCATGAGCTTCTTTGGTGGTGTACGCGAATTAAACGAGGTAATGACCCAGCAAAACGGCAACGCGGCTTTTGTAGTAAACGAAATATCTAATTCACTCTTAGGAAAATTAGGTGGGTTTCTGGCGCTTCTGGGCGTGGTAGCCGCGCCTATTACTTCCGGTGATACCGCTTTCCGGAGTGCCCGTTTAATTGTAGCCGATTTTCTGAAATTAAACCAGGCTTCCTTCCGTAACCGCTTCCTGATTAGTATTCCGTTATTTGCGGCCGGATTAGCTTTAACCTTTATTGATTTTGGTACGGTTTGGCGGTATTTTGCCTGGACCAACCAAACCCTGGCTACTGTTGTGTTGTGGATGGTAACGGCTTACCTGATTCAGGAAAAAAAGAATTTCTGGGTATCGCTGGTGCCGGCGGTTTTTATGAGTGCCGTGGTAACCGCTCATATTTTAGTTGCCCCCGAAGGGTTTAGTCTCCCGGTTGAAATTGCTTATACGGCGGGTGTGGCCGTAGCGCTGGTGCTTTTAATTATTACCCTGCTTAAAGTTTACCGGGTCCGGGATAAACAAAAGGTAAAGCTGGAGACTGTTTAGGAATTTAGAATATTAGATTGTTCTATTCGATAGTTTTCACCTTTGCATCTGACCCTTGCTTTTCTGCTGGCGCAGAATAACCCTTCCGCCCTCCGGGCACCTTCCCTAAATTAGGGCTACGATTAGGACACAAAATGGAGCGGGGAGCTGTTGGGGGTAAATGGCAGATGCAATATTTAGCAATATTCGGATAGAGCGACGGGTCAAGCAAGTAGTAGAAAAGATAATAGAAAAGCAAAGTGTGGTGATACATCAGCTAAGTGCGAGCGAAGCCGAGCAGCGGAGTTACTACCGTCTGCTGCATAACCCCCGTTTGCAGACCAGTCAAATCATTTCGTACTTGCAAGCGGACTGTGGGCGGCAAGTGGAGGTGGGGGCGCATTATTTAGTATTTCAGGATACGACCCAACCTAACTTTGAACGCAACCGGCACAACATTTCCGACCAGCAGCAGCTCGGGGTGATTGGAGATAAGCAGTCCTTAGGCTTTTTCCTGCATCCTTCGCTGGTGGTGCAAGCGGATACTGGCCGCTGCCTGGGCTACAGCCATGTGCAGGTCTGGAGTAGAGAAGCAATGGCGCCAGATAGAAAGCAAAGGCAGTATCAAAAGCAGCCCATAGAAGAGAAAGAAAGCTACCGCTGGATTCAGGCTGCTCAAGCCAGTAAGCAGGTGTTGGCAAAGGCCAGCGCGTTGACCATTATCTGTGACCGGGAAGGCGACATTAGCGAGTTGTTTTTACAAGTGCCCGACAACCAGACCCATTTGCTGGTGCGCTCGAATGCTGACCGCCTGCTGGTCAACGGTGCCGGCAAGCTTTCTACTTTACTGACCAGCCTGCCGGAAGGGGGACGCTACCAGCTACAACTAGCGGGCGAAACCCGCCGCGGCCGCGTAGCCAGGCAAGCGGTAGTGGCTTTACGCTGGGCAAAAGTGGGGTTAGTTATGAAAGGCGTGGGCAAAGCCCTGTATGTGGTAGAAGCCAAGGAAATAGATGCACCCGCCGGGAAAGCGCCCATTTACTGGCGCTTGCTCACGACCCATGCCATCCAAACGCAACAACAGGCGCAGCAGCTAATCTACTGGTATAGTTTACGCTGGAACATTGAGCAGGTCTTCCGGCTGTTAAAGCAGAAAGGCTTGCAGGTGGAACTGCTGGATTTAGAAACCGGCAAAGCTTTAGTGCAACTCACGCTGCTGGCTTTGTTTGCCGCTAGCAAGATAATGCTCTTGCACCTGGCTTCTAAACAGAAAGAAGCCGTGCCGCTGGCAGAAAGCTTTACCCAGCAGGAAGTCGCTTGTATGCAGGCTTTACAAAAACGCTATGAAGGAAAAACAGCCAAGCAGCGGAATCCTTACCCCCAAGACTCTTTACAATGGTGCTACTGGATAATAGCCCGATTAGGCGGGTGGAAACCCCACGAAAAGCAGGCGGGGGTGATTACCCTTTTGCGCGGTTGGAATTACTTCCAGCATATCTTGCACGGGTGGACCCTGGCCCAAAAATTTGTGTCCTAATCGTAGCCCTAAATTAGGGAAGGAGTTCGGCCGAACCGGAATATAGCAGAATAGCTTTGTAGGGAATATTTATTATGTGATAATAATTGAACCTAGAAAGGCAGCAGCTACGAAGCAAACTACACTAGTTTGGGCGATGAGGGCCTTTCAGGTTTCCGGTGCGCAGCATTCCGACGGAGGAGGAAAGGAAAGATGAGCAGCCCGAATGACCAAACGGGGCCCGCGGCCTTGAGCAAACTTAGGCTTTTAAAAGTAGTTAGCACCCGCCCATTGAAAGATGGAATCTTTCAAAAGATTGACAAAAAATATTCATGATTTTACAAGAAATCAGACATTTTCTTACCACTGCAATTTGAACTTTAGCTTAATATTTTCTTTTTTACATTTATGAAAAGACGAACGGCTTTAAAAAGCCTGGCTCTGGTAATGGGCGGCACCATTGCATTACCCGCCTGGGCCAAAGCCTGGAATGCAGATATCCTCTCCAGCAACTCCAATTGGTTGGTTTCCCCGGACCAGCAAGCTTTATTGGCAGAAATAGTAGAAACCATCATTCCGGCCACCAATACCCCGGGAGCAAAAGATTTAGGTGTACACCGGTTTATCCTGACCATGCTCACCGACTGTTACGAGAAATCGGCCCAGAACCGCTTTGTAGAGGGACTGAAAGAACTAGACGAAACTGTAAGAGCAAGTTACGGCAAGTCGTTTGTTACCTGCACCCCTGCCCAGCGCCTGGAAATATTAAAAGCCCGCGAAGAAGTTGCTAAAATATTACCCCCCGAAAAAGAGCCGTTTTTCCCTTTCTTAAAAAATATAACCATTCAGGGATATTTAAACTCTGAATACGTGATGCGTGAGGTTTATAAATACGAACTGGTGCCGGGCCGGTACAATGGCTGTTTTCCGGTAACTGCATCCGCTAAAAAATAAAGTTATTACACCCCAAATGGCAAATTTAAATACCGATAGCATCAAAAACCGCACGTACGACGCCATTGTAATTGGTTCGGGCATTAGTGGTGGCTGGGCCGCCAAGGAACTTACCGGCAAAGGCCTGAAAACCCTGGTACTGGAGCGCGGCCGCGATGTAAAACACGTAACCGATTACCCTACCACCTTTAAAAACCCGTGGGAGTTTGAACACCGCGGCCAAGTGCCCCTGGAAATTACCAAAGCTAACCCCATTATCAGCCGGTGCTATGCTTTCCGCGAAGATGCCATGCATTTTTTTGTGAAAGACCAGGAGCACCCGTACGTGCAGGAAAAACCTTTCGATTGGATTAGAGGCTACCAGGTGGGCGGCAAATCGTTGCTGTGGGCCCGCCATACCCAGCGCTGGAGCGATTTTGATTTTGAAGGTCCGGCCCGCGATGGTTTTGCCGTAGACTGGCCCATCCGGTATAAAGATATTGCCCCCTGGTACAGCTATGTCGAGAAATTTGCCGGTATATCGGGTAACAAAGATGGCTTGCCGGAGTTGCCGGATGGCGAGTTTTTACCACCGCTGGAGTTAAACTGCGTCGAGAAATATTTTAAAGACCAGGTAAAATCTAAATATCAGGACCGGCACGTGATTATTTCGCGGTGTGCCCACTTAACCGAACCCCAAGCCATTCATCACCAGCAGGGGCGGGGCAAATGCCAGAACCGGGTGTTGTGCCAGCGAGGCTGCCCCTACGGCGGTTATTTTAGCAGCAATGCTTCTACTTTGCCTTGGGCCGCTAAAACCGGTAACTTAACCATGCGCCCGCAGGCCGTGGTGCAATCTATTATTTACGACGACCGCAAAGGCAAAGCCACCGGGGTAAGGATAATTGATGCAATTACCAAAGAAGCCATTGAGTTTTACGCACCCATTATTTTTGTAAATGCCGCGGCCATTAATACCAATTTAATATTACTGAATTCAACTTCCAGCCGTTTCCCGAATGGCCTGGGCAATGACAGTGGGGTGTTGGGCAAATACGTGGCCTTCCATAATTACCGGGCGCGGGTATCGGGTTCTTACGAGGGCTTTTTAGATACCACCACCGATGGTCGTCGGCCGACCAGTGGGTATATTCCCCGTTTCCGGAACGTGTTTAAACAAGAAACCGACTTCTTACGGGGTTATGCGGCTGGGTTTAGCGCCAACCGGGGGCAGTACCAAAGCCGCAACGGCTTAGGCGCAGAGTTAAAAGAAAATTTATTAACGCCGAAATTAGGCAACTGGAGTGTGGGCAGCCACATGATGGGCGAAACCATACCGAAAGAAACCAGTACGCTAAGCCTGGACCCGGCGCTGAAAGACGAATGGGGCATACCGCAATTACGGTTCAATATTGGCTACGACGACAACGACGAGAAAATGGTAAAGGATTACCTGGAGCAGATTTCGGATATGTTTACCAAAGCCGGTTTCAAAAATATTACCACCTCCGATTCCAAACAGGCACCGGGCCTGGATATTCACGAAATGGGCGGCGCCCGGATGGGCAAAGACCCCAAAACTTCTATCCTGAACAGCTGGAACCAGATGCACGCCTGCAAAAACGTATTCGTGACCGATGGCGCTTGTATGACTTCTACCGCTACCCAGAACCCTTCTTTAACCTACATGGCTTTAACCGCGCGCGCGGCTTATTATGCGGTAAAAGAACTGAAGAAAAGAAATTTGTAATTGGGGTTATAAAATAAATATTGTCACTTTTTAAATAGAGTCTAATGGCCACATCGTAAGAGCGGCCATTTGCTTTTTTAGGCATGCTTAAGCGCAGCTATTTTGGGTTAGTAGCCGGAAGTAAGTTTAAGTAGAACTACTTAGTTTTAAAGTTGCCGATTACTGCGCAGGTTTTACTCTTTTCTAAGAGGTAATTTTGGATTATACATAACAACACGATCCCTTAATTATCTAACACTATGAAAAAAGTAATTATTCTATGTTATAGCTTGCTGGCTTTAGTGGCCTTTATTAGTTGCGACGAAAATTCGGTAACACCACAGGGGGAACCGGCAAAAGAAAAGTGGAGCGGCACCATTCCGGCCGATTTAAAAAGTGGGGTTTGGTTCTGGGGCAGTGCTGGCCCGTTGTCTTATTACGACCCGGATGGCAACGAAGTAGGCAAGGAAATAGAAGCCGGCCGGCAATACAAATTTTTTGTAAAAGATGGTCAGGACTGGATGGAGTTTCAGCAATATTTAGGCTTGCGCAATGGCTCTAACTGTGTAACCGAAATCTATACGCATCAACAGGGCAGAATTAAATTCGAAAGCAACCAGAAATTTACCTTTTACCCCGAAACAGGTAGTTTCAGAACCGTAAAAAACGGCAAATCGGGCACTTGCCCCAAAGAAGATAAAACCCGGCCAGCCGCCGCCGAGGAGTTAGAACCACGTACCGGCTATTACCAACTAAAAGAATTTAATGGCGATAAGCTTTTTTACGAATATGCCGAGGACGATCAAAATTTAGAATCGCCGGTATTTGTTTTTCAAAAAAACTGATTTGTAAAAAGCCGGAATTACTTAGGAGGTGAAAATATAACTATAATGGTAAGCGTGGTATAATATTTAGGTGCTTTAAAAAATGCTTTCGGGAAATTTGTAGGAATAGGTGAATTTAAGAACGAGCAAGCTTTAATATTAGGGTACACGGCTGGTGGTTGAATGCAGCGTTAAAGGAGCAAAGGGCCAATAAAGCGAACAGCTGGACTGGGAATTAATCGTGGCGTTTGCGGCCGTGCGTAAAAATATTTTTTTTGCGGCGGCCGCTGCCGCCTTTAGAATACTTGCCGGACCAAATATTCATTAATACATAGGCCATTAAAACGCCTGCTAATTCTAACAGAATTAAAAAGATAAGAACTTCCCACCAATCATAACTGTAGATATTCATAAATAATTATTACTTGCGCACTCACCCCGATTGCATTATATCAATTTTAGTAGTCATAAGCAAATAGTTTTAAGTGTTGTTACGGTTTATTCTTACCGGAAAAAGCCGATAATCGGATAAACTTACGGCGTACATGCTGCCCCGCCAGTTAATTACGGGTACGTAGCCGGCCTGGCTGCTCCCGCTAGTATCTGGTAACAGTACCTGGGTATTGCCCACGTAAGTAATATCGGGTTTATAGAGCCCGATGCGGGTAGCAATGGTGGCCAGAAAATATTCTTTATCCTGGTAAGAGGAAGTAAAACCAATTTCGTAGGAACTCTGATCGCCGCTGGCATCAAACCGCACATAATTTATACGCGAAAACGTGTCAATGGCAATAGCCGGTATGGCTAAGCCGGCGGCCGGTATGTGGGTAGCGTTAATATTTGTGCGCGGTGCTTTATAGGCACGCGTATAACTGCTGCTCTGGCCGGCCCGGCCTATAACTACGTTTCCGGTATTATCTTCGTCTGCGGCAATAGTAGCGGTTTTAGGAACTTTGTTTTTACCGTGGGTGGCTCTTATTAAGGCGAATGTATTTATAAAATGGTCGGTATTTTGCAGGTGAAATATTTCCAGCGCAGTAGCTTTTTTTTGATCTACGAGGTAAGTATGAATATTTTTTGTTTTTTCGTAAACCTGGTTTATTTTAAGCTCGTGCGGTGTGCCTTTGTACTGGTTGCACAACGTTTGCAAAAGCTTAAGCCGTTTATCGGAATTATGCACATGCTGGGCGTCCTTTAAATCCAGCGGTACCGGGTTGCCTAACACCGTTCTTTTACCAGATACCTCTTCGAAGCCCAAAACCGATCGCACCCATTGTATCATTTGGTTAAAATTCGTTTAAGGTGCAGCGTTTCTATTTCAACCTGAATATTTTCTGCTGCTTTTAATTCTTCAAAATAATCATCCAGTTTTTTTATATATAAATCCAGCAGCGCATCCTGCTCGGGAGTCAGGATGCGTACTGGAGAATATTCTTTATTTTGTTCACGTGGGGTCATGCTTATGCTTCAATGGTTTTGGGTTGGCCCAGGGTGCCAATAATTTTGCGGTTCAGTTCTTCTTGCACCGTTGCCAGTTCGGTTACGGCCGCGGCCCGCATTTTGCTGCCTTCTTCCGATACTTTAATAACGGCTTCCAGGGTTTCAATCATATCGCGGTTTACTTTTTTCAGGGTTTCTACATCTACTATGCCGCGCTCGTTTTCTTTGGCTGCCGTAACTACGTTGGCTTTTAGCAATTCAGCGTTTTTCAGCAACATCTGGTTGGTAGTATCGGTTATTTTTTTCTGAATTTCGAGGGCTTTGCGCTGTTTTTCCAGGCCTAACGCAATGGCTACCTGCTGGCGCCAAACCGGAATAACGGTATCTACGGAGCTTTGGATTTTTTGGGCCAATACTTCGTTGGTCGTCTGAATCATGCGAATTTGCGGCATGGCCTGCGTGGCAATGGTGTGGGATAAGGTAAAATCATGCACCTTTTTCTCCAGCCGGTCTTTAAACGCAATCATGTCGCTGAGCCGTTGCACCGCAATTTCGTCCTGGTCACTTGTTTCTACCTCGGCTTGCAAACGCGGAATTAGCTGCTGATCAATTTCCTCTATCTTTAGCTTGCCGGCAGCCATTACGGCGCGTACCTCCTGAATATATTCTACGGCCTGGTTAAACATTACTTCCAGGCCAGTAGTATCTTTTAACAAACTCTGCCGGGTTTTTTCCAGCTTAATTACTACTTCATCTACGTTTTCCGCCACCGATTTATACTGGCTGGCTATTTTCTTAGATTTATCGACAAACTTTTTAATAAAAGGAATGCGGGAAGCGAAGGTTGGGTTTTCCGCTTCGTCCACTTTTATCATGTTTATCTGGGTCAGCAATTCGTTTATGGCGGCCCCGGCATCGCCCGAATCTTTTACTTTTACGCGGGTTAGCAGTTCGTTAGAATAATAGCCTAACTTACGTTGCGTTTCTACGCCAAAGTTGGTCAGGGTTTCGGGCTTGGTGGGGTCTATGGTTTTGGCAATTACCTGCGCTTTTTGCTTTACCAGTTCTTTATTTTCGAGGGGAGTTATATCGGTGTTTTTCATAGTGTTATCAGAGTAAGTTGTAGTGGGTAATGGTAAGGTCGTTCAGGTATTGTTTAATATTTTCCTGGCGATGGTTGTTTTCGTACCATTCTATTGCGTCTTGCGGCAAATAATCGCCTAGTAAATCCTGAACTTCTTTTAACAGGGCATCGCCTTTTTTGGTCCGGAATTCCGGATTTTTATAATACGCGCTTAAATATTGCACCTTTACCTGTCCGGTTTTGGTAACCGCCAGCTCTTTTACTTCCACTACCAACTCCGACGATTGGTTATTATCGGTAATAATGGTGCGGTAAAGGCCTTTGTGGCCGCCTTCCAGCACAGCTACACATTTCTGCCTTACTTCTTGTATGGCGCTGCGCAATAATTGTTTCGGCCGGATATAGTGCCCGTAGATATAGCCCAGGGCGGCTGCTAGTATAAATGTTAAAAATATTGCCATTGGTATATTCGTTTAAATTAACAACTCGATTAGTTTATACGTGTAACGACCAGGAGCGGCCAGGCATTGTTAAGGATGCTCCTCATTATATAGTTTCCAGGTTAATTTACGCCGCTAAAATTTATTTTTCTATAATATTTATTAAATAAACCGGTGAACGGCCGTTTTTAACAGGTTAAACTAATACCGTAGGTTTAATGCAGGTAAAATATTCCGGTTGAAGCACACAAAAAAGCCATGTGCCTTATTCTTTATTGTTAAAGAATAAGGCACATGGCTTATAAAGACAGGCGGTTACGATTATTTATTAGTCTTAAATAAGACCTCAGCTTTTTTGAAATTGCCGCTCACGCCAGCTACAGCTAAAATTTACTGACTAATTAATACCGGGAAAGAAATTTTTTGCACGTTGTTATTTTGTTTCATTTCAATGCGTAATACTCCATCCGTATTAGTGGTAGCGGCTTTGGTTTCTACGCGTAATTGCTGGCCGTTTTTGGTAATAATTATGTCTGTCCCGCTTTCCAGGTAAGTAATCGTATAGGCCGATGTTACTTCCTTATTTGGCGTTTCGCTTTCGTCCAGTAAAGTTATTTTTCCGGTATAAATAGTATTGGCCTGAAGCCGCAGCGGCGTAGAAGATTGCTTGCCGTTAATGCCGTTATTATCCCGGAACTGCACCGATACATCTTGTTTGCCTTTGCCTTCGGCCAGAAAATCAAACATAATGGCCGTAATTTTACCTGCTTCCTCTACTGCCGGCTCGGGTTTATCTTCTTCACAGGCAATAACGCCTTGCAGCAGTACCAAAAATATTAAAGCCCAAGTTAATCTGGTAATCTTATTCATAATTGTTAGCATTAAAGGCAAATTAACTAATATTTAAAATTCTAATATTTTAACCACCCAACCTTTTTATATGAACGCTTAATAACGATTAGGCTGGTGGTTAACTCATATTGGTTAGTTTCTGTAACTGGTGCTAAATTAAGGTTACAAATTGCCCAAGTAAAGTTTAAGTGCTTAAATGACTTATTTATACGGCTTAATGCCTTAAATAAATAGTTAAGAGCAGCACCGGTTAAGGTTTATTTTTGCTGATTGCTGTTTTTAACCTTAGCTAAACGTTTGCTTTTCTGGTCCTGGTAAAGCGATTGCGGCATTAACGAACTACCGTTACCAAGGCCCTCCACATGATCCACGGGGTCGGTAACTTTTTCGGTGCCGGGTTGCCACACCGCCGTACTAACTTCCGGTTTATTACCCGATGTGCCAATAACGTAGCCGTAGCGGCCTTGTTGTGTTTGTACCGCCTGTGCCTGGCTGCCAATGCTGGTTAAATTCCAATAAAGGCTGTGGGCGGCCGTGAGCCCGTGGATGGTTGCACCGCCCCATTTGCGCCAGCCCGCCGCAAAAAAGCTGTTCTCTACGTGGCACTGGTCAAATAAATTAGAATGGCTGAAGTGCATGTGGTGGTCGGAGCCGCTGCCGCTGGTTTTCTCCTGGCCGGTAAGTCCGGTCTGGCGGCCGGTATTTTTATCGAGGCAGCGGTAAAATACATTACCCGAAGCCGTCATGTGCGACATTACAAATCCGTGGCGGTTATTCTCGGCAATGCAATCCTGTAATAAGGTTTCGTTGCCCATTACCCGGTACATGTAGCCGTTACCGCCACCACCACCAAACTGCGGGTTTTTATAATGGCAGTTTAGAATACTCACGTTTTTGGTTTGCCACACTTTAATGCCGTTAGATAATAAATGAGCGCCGGAAGTATTGCCCGGCGGCGTATAAGAAGCTACCCGCTGAATCCAGCCGTTGTAAACCTGCGCCATAGCAATGGCCCAGGAATCGTGGCTTTGGTAAGAACCGTTGGCGGGTTTGTTGTAAGATTCTTCACTCCAGTCGCCTACGGTAAAATTTTGGCGGTTGCCCAGGGCTACATCTTCTATGCCTACTTCGGTCAGCATGGCGGGTGCTTTGTATACGGCAGCACCATGGGCGGTTTTCAGGGCGTATCGGATGGGAATATCTACGGTAATTTCTTTTGTTTTAGGGTTTATGGCCATTATTTCGCGGCAATACAGTTGCCCGGTTAAATTATTGCCTTTGTCCTGCCAATATTCAAGCATGTTGTGTTCGGCAACCCAATCATTGTTAATATAATTCCGGATGATTACCAAATCGCCTACCTTAAACCCAGCGGTATTTTGCACCGGAATAATTCTGGTCGGGCTCATTAAATTGCTGGTAATGGCTTGCTTGTTGGTGCCGTCGGTGGCCCAGGAATTGCCGTTATCAATTTTAATAATGGCTTTGCCCCGCATGGCAGTAGAAGCATTATAAATAAACGTATGGCCGGAGCCGAAACCTCTTAATACCACATTCGAATGCCGGATAAGCAAACAATAATTATTTTGGCCTTGTGGGCTTACCTGGTAAGTGCCTTTGGGCAGGTACACAATGCCGCCGCCGGGTTTTGCGCCAATATCATCCAGGGCTTTTTGCAGAATATTAGTAACATCTATTTTGCCGGTATTATCGGCGTTGTAAGGCGCTTTGGTTACATCTACTAAGTTTTGGGTTTTTACGGGTATTTCCTGCTCGCCCCGGTGGTAGCCGGCGTACGAAAAATCTTGGATTAATTTATCGGAGTAAAAATTAGCTTTGGTTGGTTCCTGCCAATTGGCCGGGTATAATTCGCTGCGCCAGGTTTGCGCTTTGGTTAGGTGTAGGAGTGTGGTTAGGAATAAAATTAAGAGTATGCTTTTTTTCATTAGTTGGATATTCGCTAAAACAGGAAAGCAGTGCAGGATTTTTTCTACACCGCTTTCCTGTTGTAAAAGCCTCAAGCAATATTTTATTAGCTAGTTTTAAATATTTATTTTTTTGCCGGATTTTAGCCTTTCGCTTCCAGGGCTTTCCGGGCAAACTCTACGCATTTAGCAGTTTCTTTTACTGCATCCGAACCTTCCGGAACGGGGTACTCCAACTCGATGGTAGCGGGGAATTTGTATTTATTCTTTTTCATGAGTTGCAGCGCTGCCGCTATGGGTGTATCACCTTCGCCCCACGGAACGTTTGCCCCGCCGTTGGCTTTTGATTTCCGGTCTTTGGTGTGCATGCTTAATATATTGCTGTGCTTGGCCTGAATAAACGGAATTGGATCAAAGCCGGCAGCCACGTAGTGGCCCATGTCAAAATTAATGGCGTTGTATTTAGATTGGCTCAAAGCTGTATCCCACCAATCGAAGGTTTGCTGGGTATGGCCGTGGTAACCAATATACACTTTGTTGCGGGCGGCAATATCGCTCAGCCGCTTGGTTTGGTCAGGGCTGTTGGGTAGTTCTACGGTGGCGTGCGTGGCGCCTAAAGCTTTGGCCGCCCGGCAAGCGTAATCTACTTCGGCATCGGTGTTGTTGGCGCCTAAAGCGCTTGGTTTGTAAGCGTAAATGCTAACGCCGGCATCTTTATACATTTTCCGGAGTTGTTCAAACTTAGCCATGGGTACGCTGGCCCGCCAGGCTGCCATTTTTTTTATATATTCTTCTTGCTCGGCTCTTTGTTCGGGGGTTAACTGCGGGCGCTGGCCACCAGCGCCACCGCCCGGACGAGCCGGCGCTTCCGGTGCGCCGGCAAAAGCTTCGGCGGCCGGGCCCATTAATTCCAGAGCACTAATATTACAATCTATACAATATTGCAGCACTTGTTCGGCACTGCTGGGCATACTGCGCCAGGAATAACTAATGGCACCAATTTGCACACCATTGAACAAGGAATTGGGTTTGCCCAGGTTTTTAATGTAGGCCGGAACGCCAAAAGCAGGGCTGGCCGCCAAGGCTAACCCGCCTATTGCCAGCGCAGAAGAACCCAGGAACTGCCGCCGGGAAATAATTTCGTTTTTCATGTACTATCAACTATTATTTGTGGTGGATAAGACGGAGCATAATTTACAGAAACATTTTGATTCTGAAACCGGCTAGGTAAAAGAATATTATTTATTAAATAAACTTTGCTTACGTATAGATAAAGGATATATATTTGTGTTCCAGCTTCTAAGACTATGATTGTATTAGCAGCCCTGTTCATTTAGCTAAGGGCACCCTTTCTTCCGGCTAATAAAATGGCAGCGTTACCACAACCTGCCAGAATTTTCTTGTAATCTTATTTTCTTTATCATGTCGCAAACTGGAACAACGCAGGAGAACCTATCTTCTTTTTTTTCTATCATCAAGCAATCGCTGCAAGGCGGCGAAATAGATTATACCGTTGGCAGCATCCGGCGCTCGGTAATATTACTGGCCATTCCCATGATGCTCGAAATGATTCTGGAATCGGTATTTGCTTTGGTAGATCTATATTTTGTGGGGCACCTGCACAACAGCAGCTACGCCATCCAAGCGGTAGGCCTCACCGAATCGGTTTTAACGGTAATATATTCTTTGGCCATTGGTATTAGTATGGCGGCTACCGCCGTAGTAGCCCGCCGGGTCGGCGAAAAAGACCCGGTAGCGGCGGCCAAAGCGGGTATGCAGGCCATTTTAATTGCTAGTGCCATCAACGCCGTTTTAAGTCTGGCGGGTTTAATTTTTGCTACCGAAATATTAATACTAATGGGGGCATCGGTGGGGGCAGCCGAAGCTGGTACGCCGTTTATGCAAATAATGATGGGCAGCAGTATATTTATTATGTTGCTGTTTTTAATAAACGGTATTTTCCGGGGCGCCGGTAACGCTGCTATTGCCATGAAAAGCTTGTGGGTAGCCAACGGCATAAACATAATATTGTGCCCGATTTTTATAAACGGGTTAGGTCCCATTCCGGCTTTTGGGTTGACCGGCGCTGCTATTGCCACCACCATCGGGCGCGGATTGGGCGTGGCTTACCAGGTTTATCATCTTGCCAACGGGCAAAATACCTTAAAAATTAAAGCTTCGCAGTTTATTCCGGATTGGCTGCAGATAAAAGCATTGAGCCAGATAGCCGCACCGGCCGTATTGCAGTTTGTAATTGCCTCTTGTAGCTGGATTTTTCTGGCGCAACTGGTGGCCACTACTGGCGGCGATCATGGCTCGGCGGGTTACCAAACCGCTTTGCGATTGCTCATGTTTTTTATGCTGCCGGCCTGGGGCTTAAGTAATGCGGCTTCTACGTTGGTGGGGCAAAATCTGGGAGCAAATCAGGTGCAACGCGCCGAACAAGCGGTTTTAACCACGGCCAAATATAATGTGGTGTTTATGGTATTAATTACCATTATTAGCTTTGCCGGCGCCGAAATATTTGTTTCATTTTTCACGAACGACCAACAAATTCAGGCAGTGGCTGTGCAGGCTATCCAGATTATGAGCGTGGGGTATATTTTCTACGGCATTGGTATGGTACTAATTAACGCTTTTAACGGGGCCGGCGATACCTGGACACCCACCTGGGTAAATTTATGTGGCTTCTGGCTTTTTCAAATTCCGTTGGCTTATGTGCTTTCAAAAGGGCTGGACATGGGGCCGATGGGGGTTTTTATATCGATACCGGTAGCCGAAACATCCATTTCCCTGGCGGGCATTGTTTTGTTCCGGCGCGGAAACTGGAAAAAAGTTAAAGTTTAATATTTTATCCTTACTTGTTAACTAATACGATGGAACATTTACTTTACCCAATCGGTCGTTTTCAGCCGCAACCCGATTACACTATGGCGGAAATTAATTTTCTGATAAATTTTATGGAGCAGGCGCCAACAAAGTTTGCGCAGCCTTTAATTAACTTATCGGAAGCAGATTGCGAGAAAACGTACCGGCCGGGTAGCTGGACCATTCGGCAATTAGTACACCACGTAGCCGATATCCACTTGCTTAATTTCCTGCGCCTGAAGAAAGCGCTGACTGAGGAAAACTTTGTATACACGACTATACTGATGGATGACTGGGCCCGCACCCCCGACGCGGCCCAGGCTCCCATCCAGGATTCTTTGGCGATGCTGTCGGCTATTACGCCCCGTTTTGTTTTCCTGGTGAAAACCCTATACGAGAGTACACTTTCCAAAAGTTTTTACCACCCGGTCCGGAAAATCTATTTAAGCCTGAAACAATTTTTTTATATGGCTACCTGGCATATTGCCCACCACCAGGGGCATATTGCTTTGGCGTTGGGTTTGGAACCACAGTCTTTTAGGTTGAAGTAGAATTGCCAAACTTATAAAAACAGGAAATATTTAGATTTTATTATTATAAGTTTTGAGAAGGCATCCTTTGAGAGATTAGATATAAAATCTTATTTGGAACATCTAATTTGATTGCATCTAATATCAATTGCTATTAGTGCCTTTTTAAAAAATTTACTAACATTCTCTAATAAGCACTCTATATAAATATAGTCAATTTCAATCCGCTCTTTAGGCTCATATCCTATTGGATATTGAAGATAATCTTCTTTAAAGGGTTCTACTCTTAGACCATGAAAATTAACTCGATTTCTTTGCTTGCTATTAACTAAACCTTCTTGATGAACAATAATATTTCTTACTTCTTTCCGTTGATTTAGAGGTGTGAAGTATTGTTCTACATTTTGTTTTTCAATTTGTAAAACCTTTGTCAGATATTTCCAATATCTCATCAAATCGGCTTTGTCTCCTAAATCATCAACTTTTATTATAAAATTTAACTTAGATTCAATTCGGTTGCAGATAGATTGTAAGCGGCCTTCAAAAAAAGAGAATATAGAAATGATATTTGCGTATCTTTGCCTTCTTTGAATCTCCTTTAAAACTATCTCTTCTCTTTTAAAAACATTTCTATAATATCCGTTATAATTTTCTGGATCCATTGAATTTAAACATGCATCATCCTTCCAACTTTTTTCAAATTCTTTTTGTGCTAATAAAACGAAATTTTCTTGGTTAGAGCAAATGGCTTTAAATGCTTCAATACCAATTTCAGTTTCTTCCTCGAAATCAAAGAGTTCTGCCCATTCAAAATAGTATAAATCTTTAAACATATTTGACATGAATATTTATTTTAAATTTTCACCTTTAGAATTTTTATCTTTAACTATTCTGACTATTTGTACGTCCACTATTACATGTTAAACCTTTAATCTGATGTGGGATTGCAATTGAATTTAGCCGAAAGTGTATTCCAAATATTACACGTTGTTATGATAAATTTATTAGGTAAAAAGTTATTGACTGTCAATAATCTACCATAAACTAAATTCGTGTTTTGTCGTGTCATTTGAGAATCACCTGACAAATACATAATATTCTTTTTTAGAATGATACGCGCAGATGCGTGTCACGCGTTGCGTTTCACTTAAAGAGCGTCAGATGGGCTCATGATAAACTATTTAGTTAAAGTATTCTAATAACTTTTAGGAAGAGAATCAATTACAGGGCTAACTTCAAATCCATAAAGATCATATTCTATTCTCTTCTCATTTATTATTTTAAATAATTCAGATACAACCTTTTTATATTTAATCTTATAGTCATATGTTAATTCAATATCTGAATAATAAAGGCCATTTTCTAAAGTTAAATTTTCTTCTCTTAATAGAATAATAATTTTACAATGAAGAGAAAAATATTCATGGTATAAATTATGAGAAGATGTAAAAAATTCTGTATCAGGTAAAGATGAATGCATTTCTCTAAGTTGAATATCTGAATATTTTCGATAATCTTTATCCAAAATACGATATTTTTTAGCAATATCAGATAGCCTCATATAATAATCATATTCAACTTTTAATGTCCTCTTCCTGAAATCATCATGCTTTGACTTTTTACGGTTATCATTTCTTTCTGTAACTTTGAAAATCCAATAAAAAGAAACAATAGCTGCTATTAGAAATAAAAATAAAGCCATAGTAATAATTAATTTAAATATTAAAGGATATTATGAAAAAATTAGTACTAGGTGTAAAATGGACAAAGGTGAAGCCTGGGAAGAAATATGTAGTTAGAACTCTTATATTTATTTTCCTAAATAAAAAAACTAGACCATTTTCGGATCTGGATGCACCCACGGCTGCCGGTAAGGGCGGGTGAGCAGGGCTGTAGCTTCGGAATCGCCGACAATTTCACGTTTAACCGGGTCATACACCAATGGCCTTCCCACTTGCATTGATAAGTTGGCCAAAATACAACTAGCCGTAGAAATATGCCCTTCTTCTATGTCGGCTACGGGTTTGGTTTTGTTTTTTATGGCCGCCAGGAAATCGAGCATGTGCAGGCGCGTAGCCGGTGCGGCATTCAGTTCAATGCGTTCTTCGGTTAAATCTTCGGGATATTTTTCTTTTTCGTACACCACATCCTGGTGAATTTTCTGGCCGTCTTTATCCTGCGGAATAAAATCGTATTGCATGGTGCTGGCAATTAAGGTGCCTTTGTCGCCGTACAACGTAAACGCCCACGGATATTCCGGATTAGCCGGGGCGCCCCAACTCCGGTGCTGCCAGACACAATTCAGTCCGTCGTACTCAAACAGCGCCGTTTGGGTATCGGCAATATTGGATTTGCCTTCTTTCTGTACGTAAATGCCACCGGTAGAACTAATGCGTTTGGGCCAGCCCAATCCTAACATCCACCGCACCGTGTCGAGCATGTGGATGCACATATCGCCCATAATGCCGTTGCCGTATTCCATAAAAGTACGCCACCACCTAATATGCGGTAGCCCATCGTAAGGTCGTAGCGGAGCCGGTCCTGTCCACATATCATAATCAAAAAACGCGGGTACCGGCTGCGTTGGCGGATTGCCGTTGTTGCGCATGTGGTAATAACAGCACATTTCTACATGCGATATTTTCCCGAGCAAGCCGGCATCTACTACATTTTTTTTCGCATGAATTAAATGCGGGGTGCTTTTGCGTTGGGTACCTACCTGTACTACCCGGTTATATTTGCGGGCAGCTGCTACCATAGCTTCGCCTTCAATTACATCTACGCTAATGGGTTTTTGTACGTAAACGTGCGCCCCGGCTTTCAAGGCGGCAATAGTTTGCAAGGCATGCCAATGGTCGGGGGTACCAATTAATACAATATCCAGTTTGTTCTCAGAAAGCAGTTTCCGGTAATCGCTGTACAGGCGCGGCGCTTTGCGGGTTTTTAACCGCTGACTTACCAATTTAGCGGCCTCTTCCAGTTGGTTCTGATCCGGATCGCAAAGGGCCACTACCTCTACGGGGGCTACTTGTATCAGCCGGAACAAATCGCTTTTGCCGTACCAGCCCGTACCTATTAAACCTACCCGGTAGGGTTTTGGGGCTAAACTGCTTAAATCTACTGCCTGGGCACCAATAGCGGTTAAGGCTAGCGAGGCCGTTGCCCCTTTAATAAAATTGCGTCGGTTAATATTAAAATAGGGCATAGTGGCAGATTAACAGAATAAATAATAGGGCAGTGGTAATATTTGGCTAATAAAGGAAATATCCGGATTATTCTAAAGCTTTTTTGCCGGAGATAAAATCTGCTGGCTAAATTTTTATCGAATATTCTTTGCTAAAATATTATAGGCAAAAGATTAGGTAATGTATTTTAGAGAGTGCTTTGTTTGATTATCAAAGGTAATAATGACTAAGCCGTTTTGCTCGCCGGTAATAAAACCGGCCAGGGCGGAAGTCATTCAATTTTAAATTTTATTTTCCTAAAGGCAATGGCTTGGGATTGGTGCTGGGGCCCAGTACAACTAACTTTCCGTCTTTCTGAATTTCCATTTTATCGATGAAAACTACCCGGTCTTTACCGGTTTTGGTTGTGCGGCCGTGGTACACGCAAAACATTTGCTTGCCATCCGGCGAAAACGCAATGCTGTTGTGGCCGGTACCGGTTACATTGCCGCCTTTTTGGGTATTTTTCTCCAGAACCGGATTATTGGCAGCCTTTTTATATGGGCCTAAAGGGCTTTTGGCAGTAGCATAACCAACCGCATAATTTTCGCCGCCAAAGTGGTTAGCCGAATACATCATGTAATAAGTGTCGCCGTGTTTAAAGGTGTAAGAGCCTTCGGTCCAGCGGCGGTTTACTTCTTTGGAAGTTACAGAACGGCTTTCCCATTCGGCCTGGGCATCGTTCATTTTAACGGGTGGGCGCAGCAGCAATACCGATTCGCCAATGGTGCCGCTAAAGTCTGGTTTTAGTTCTATGCCGTACACCCAGCTTTCTTCAATCTCGTTATACAAGCCTATTTTCTTAGCCCAATCGGCTACTTCGCTTTGTACCGGGTGCTTGTAGCAACACCTGGAATAATATAAATACGTTTTGCCGTTTTTATCGAAATAAACATTGGCATCTATTATCGGGTAGCCCGGGTCGAAAATAGGTTTGTTGCCCATGTCGCGGAAAGGGCCGGTTGGTTTATCGGCTACGGCCACGCCAATCCGGAAATTTTCAAGTTCTTTGGTAGGATTATCGCGCCATTGGGCGCTGTAAAACATGTAATATTTGTTTTTAACCCGGTACACTTCTGGTGCCCAAAAAGAGTGAATGCCCCAGGTATCTGGTTTATTACCAAAATATACCTGCCCTTCGTTTTTCCAGTTTACTAAATCCGGCGAAGAATAAGTTGCAAAACCATCTTTGGCTCCGCCGCCGGTGCCGTACATATAGTAAAGCTTGCTGGGAGCATCGTATAATACATAAGGATCGCCTAACGAAACGGCCAACGGATTTTTGTATACGCCAACCTTAACGCCTGCGGGTGCAGGAGCTTTTACCTGTCCAAATAAATCCACGCTTGTAATCGAAAATAAAAGCGCGAAAATAATAATGTTTAATTTATACTGCATCAGTTTAATTTATATTAAATCAAGATAGCTAAATAGAGGGCACCCGAGCGGCTTAATTACAAAATGCAAAATCAAAAATTAGCGCCAATTATTCCGGGTAGCTTGTCCCTTGTTTCGGAAGGTCAACTGCAAGCGGTAATTATAAAAATATAGCTGCGAGATTAATTTCTCTTTAACTAAAATCAGAAAACAGGGCTTGCCTCGGCTTTTGTACCCTGTTTTCTGCTTTATTTAGTTGTTGAAAATATTATTTTGCCTTTAGTTCTTTTTCGCGGTTTCGGTTTTTTTAGCTGAATAAGCAATCCGGAAAATAGTACCTCCCAAGTCATCGGAAACGTACAAAGCGCCATCGGGGCCCTGGGCCAAACCGCAGGGGCGGTGCTGAATAGGGCCAGTGGGTTGCACCAGGTCTACGCCGGCAAAGTTATCGGCAAATATTTCGTAATCGCCGAATGGTTTTCCGTTTTTAAACGGCACAAAAGCTACCAAATAACCTTTTTGCAGTTCCGAGGATTTGCCATGAAAAGCAATAAATGCGCCGTTGCGGTATTTTTCCGGAAACATGGTGCCGGTATAAAACAATAAGGCATTGGGGCCTAAATGGGCCGGGAAAGCTGCTACGGGGTCTAAGGCTTTTTCGCCGCCGGTTTTTTTACCATCGCCGCCGTATTCCGGGGTTAGCATTTTTTTCTTTTGCTTGTGGTCGTAATATACGTAAGGCCAGCCACCATCGGCACCGGCCGCTTTAATTTCGAACATGGTTTCGGCGGGCAGCTCGGCCGAATGCTGGGGCGTGTAATATTGCGGAAATCTTTCGTGAAATTGTCCGCGGCCGTGCATCATGGCAAATAAGGTATTGGTCTGGTTGTTCCAGTTCAGGCCCACTACGTTTTTTAAACCGGTAGCATAATGCACCGCATCGGCGTAGCTTTGGCTCTTTTTATTGGTTTTAAACTGCCAGATGCCACCCACCGAATCCAGGAGCGGACAAGGCATAATGCCTTTGCCGGTATTAGCGTCGAAACAGGTTTCATCCGGAGAACCCACCGTTACGTAAATATTTCCTTTATTATCGAGCGTAATAGATTTAGATACATCGCGGGTTTTGGCTACCAACCCTTTTACAATTTCTTCCGGCTGATTGGTTTGCGTTACTTCTTCTTTGGCGTTGAGCGGATAGCGGTAAACACCGGTGTTGGAGGCCGAATACAAATATCCGTTTTTAATAGCTATGCCGGTGCCGGGGTGATCGCCAAAGGCGGTTTGTTTATCCAGAGTGCCGTTTTTATCGGTATCGCGCAGGTGCAGTATGCCTTTGCCGTCTTTTAATTTCGACAGCTTTACGTATACATCGCCGGTTTTGCTAACCACCAGGTGGCGGGCAGCGCCTAAGCCATCGGCTACAATGGTGGCCGAAAAGCCTGGTGCAAGTTTAAGATTAGCTTTTTGCGGTACGGGACCGAGGTTGGGATTAATGGCGGTAAAACCTGTAGCGCCGCCCAGCATGGCCAGAACACAGGCAGCCCAGAGTAGTGGTTTTTTCATGTAACAACTTGTGGTAAATGGTTAATTTTTCCGTTGGCGAGCCAGTTCGGAAGCCTTAATATTAAGCATAAAATAATTAATATTTATAAAGGCAATAAATCGAATTTACTGCACTGAACTTAATTTTTACATAAGCGTGAATTGGTAAATGATTTTTGTACCCGTTCAGTTAATTATAATGCTTCTAAAAAATAATCGTTAACCTGCTTCATTAAACTATTATTATTTGGGCATTGCGCTTAAAATATTGCAGTTATGTTGTGCCTGTCGAAATAGCTGAATTTATTTTCTCGTAGTTTTAATAGATCCTTCGACAAACTCAGGATGACCCAGTAGCAAACACTTAAGCGCAAGTTTCGTTTTATCAAGGTATTATTCAGGCTTTGATAGCTGATGACAATAAAAAACCGCTACCGGATAAAAGGCAGCGGTTTTTGTTTTTTAAGAAAATCCGGCTTTATAAGCTTCCTATGGGTTATTTGAATCTAATCTTGCCAAATACCAAATTTACCTTCCTGGTAATCCTGGTAAGCTTCCTGAATTTCTTTTTCCGAATTCATCACAAATGGGCCGTAAGCTACAACCGGTTCGTTGAAAGGTTGCGCGTGGCCAAATAATATGATGCTGTCGGTAGTTGCTTCAATAATAAGGTCTTCCGCGTCTTGGTTAAATTCTACGAGGTTAAGCTTGGTTACCGTTTGGCCGTTAATATTTAATTCGCCCCGAACCACGTACAGGAAAATAGTGTGCGTTGCGGGTATCTGGGTGGTTAGTTTGCCACCAACTTTAAAGTACACGGTGTATAACTGAATATCGGTTAAAGATTGAATAGACGCGGGCACATCCTCCCACCGGCCCGAGACTACATCAAGAATAACTTTGCCTTCATCCAGCGTAATTTTAGGAATATCTTCTTTCTGTAAACCAATATAGTTGGGTTCGGTCATTTTGTAGCGGGCGGGCAGGTTTACCCAAAGCTGCAATATTTCCAGGTCGCCACCATTCGCCATAAATTCATCCGACGAAACTTCGGCGTGAATCAGGCCCCGGCCGGCTGTCATCCACTGAATGCCACCCGCTTTTATGGTACTTTCGTAGCCACCTGTGTCTTTGTGCATAATATCGCCTGCCAGAATAAAAGTAACGGTTTCGAAGCCCCGGTGCGGGTGCGGACCAAAAGGTAAACCGCTGTTGCGGGCCGGATATTGCTGCGGACCGTGGTGGTTCAGGAACAGGAAAGGATCGAGTTCACCAATTTCGAGGGCGGGCGTAGGCAAGGCACGGTAGGTTACCAGATTGCCAATGGGTGCCGAAACAGCTTTATGTATTTTCTTGATGCTTCTCATTATTTAAAGTTTTTATTTTTAGTTTAAAAGAAAAGAGTCTTCTGGATTAAAGTTAATCCCAAAGACTCTTTTCTTTAACATAAATTAAAGTTAAATTAAGCTACTTGTTGCAGGTGCAGAAAAAATCCTTCTTTTTCGCGGCGCACCTTTTTCTGGCTAGCCAACCAATCGTTTTCGGTATCGCGGTAACCCAGCGGCAGTAAAGTTACACTACGCAAACCTTTTTCTTTCAGGTTCAGCAGTTCGTCGAGGGCAGCGGCATTAAAGCCTTCCATGGGCGTAGCATCTACTTGTTCGGTAGCCGCTGCGGCAATAGCTGTTCCGAAAGCAATATAAGCCTGGCGGGCGGCCCATTGGTAATTTTGTTCTTGCGTGTTGTGGTGGGCAATGCCCAGCAAAATATTTTTAAAGCCATCCAGCGACTCTAAGGTAACGCCGCGCGTTTCAGCGGTATTATTAATGTAGTCGTTTACCTGCGCTTCCGAAATATTATCCCAGGCCGCAAAAACCAGCAGGTGCGAGGCTTCCACAATCTGCGGCTGGTTATTGGCTACCCGCTGAATTTCTTTTCGCAGGTCTTCGTCTTCAATTACCAAAACGGAGTAAGGCTGCAAACCCATAGAAGAAGGTGCTAACCGGGTTGCTTCTAATATATTATCTATTTTTTGTTGGGGTACTTTTTGGCCATTCATACGTTTGGCAGCATAGCGCCAGTTTAAAGCCTGTATTAAATCCATAGTTCTAATAATAAATATTTATGTGTTTGTTTTTTTAAGTAATTAGGTGAAAAAAATATGTACGTTATAAATTATAACAGTGTTAACAAAGATACAAAAAAAATAGTTGAATTAAATGCCGTTATTTTGGATAAAGCCCCCGCAAACTCTTAAACATAAAACTACTTAACCTTTTAGTCCTGAATATTTTTAATAAATCCGCGTACGGCATCTTCCAAAACCAGTTCGTGTAAGCTATCCGGACAAGCTGTACGTTCTACCATGTTAATAGAAACCAAGCCGTGCAGCATCGACCAGAAGGTATGAAATTTTAAGAAAGAATCCGTTTCGGCATTTTTGCTGTTGGTGATCAAATTTTTTACCGCGCCATGCAGTAAATCGGTGAATTTACTTAACTCCGGAACTTGCCGCACTTTTTCGCAGGTAGGCATGCCTAACCCGTACATAAGCTGGTAATATTCTTTATTTTGAAAGGCAAAATGCCAGTAAGCTTTGGCCATGAGCATTAATCCTGCTGCCGGATTTTTTTCTTGCGCTCCAGATTCATCCAACGCGTTATTTAATTTCCGGAAACCTTCTTTCGTAAACTCCTGCAAAATTGCATCTTTGTTTTCGAAGTGGCTGTAAATTACCGGTACACTGTATTCAATGGCATCGGCAATTTTCCGGATCGAAAGCGATTGCCAGCCTTCTTCCTGCACCAAAGCCCAGGCCGCCCGCAAAATGCCATCCCGCACTTCCTCCCGTTGTCTTTGTTTTCGTTCTACAATGCCCATTATTTTTGTTATTAATTATAACAGTGTTAACAAAATCAGTGCCAATAAGGTTTAATAATTTATTATTGTTAAACTTATAATATTAAATATTCTATACTTAGTGGGTAAGTTAAATAAAAATATGATTACCAGATTACGCTTATCAGAATTCTTTTGCAATACACCTGTTTATTGCCGCAAAATGAGGTGAAAATTAGCAAAATCATTAAAACCAGCTTCGTAACAAAAATAGCGTTAAGATTTCAGCACGTGTTTTAACAACTGTCGGGCAGCAGCGCTTATTAAAAATATATACTGAGCAAAATATTGCAGCGGACATTGTGGCAGTTAGGTGGTTTACTAATACAAACCTGAGTAAGAGCTTTCGTGTTACCTTTCGCAACCGCTATTAGCAACAGTAAAGCATTATTAAGTGCTGTTGCCGGCAGAATAATTTTTTATATTGCCACATCATATTTAAAACTGAAACCGGGTTTACCCTTAATACCTAATATAGCGCTAAACCTTAATTTATATTGATAAAACAGAATGGCTACCGAAAAGACAAAAGAAACCTTATTCCGGGAAATTGAGCAAAAATTACAAGACCAAGGATTTATTATTGATAAACAAGACCAGACACGACCCTGGGGTGGATTTTTTGTGATAAACGAAGACCAGGCCCAGCAATTTGCCGATAACTACTTCGATGGTTTGTCGGTAGATACCTTGCGGATTTCCGGAAAGTTAAGTCCTAAAATATTAGTAGTAGCGCCCCAAAAACGCCTTTCGTGGCAATATCATTTCCGGCGGGCCGAAATCTGGAAAGTAATTCAGGGTACAGTAGGAGTGGCAACCAGCCAAACCGATGAACAAGGTGAAGTAAAAACCCACGAAGTTAGCTCCTTAATTACCCTGAAGCAAGGCGAGAGGCACCGGCTGGTAGGCCTGGCCGATTGGGGTGTTTTAGCCGAAATCTGGCAACATACCGATGCGGCCAATCCATCTGATGAAGAAGATATTGTGCGGGTGCAGGACGACTTTGGCCGGTAGACTTTAAAAGTAATAATAGCAGGGCTTTCTCAAATTAGTTTTTTAACCTGGTAAATCCTCCCCCTTGCCCCCTCCGAAGGAGTACTTTGGATAGTTTTGCGAAAGTCCTGAATAAATTATTTGGTTCCTGCTTAAGAAATTTAGGGCGGGTAAGGCCCGCAAAAACAACAAGACCAACTGCTATTAGCGTTGGCCTTGTTGTTTTAGTAAAGGAATACTTTACTTAATTGGCCAATCGTCGGTGCGGAAGCTAGAAGCTGGTAAGCCAGCTTTGTTAAATAAATTGGGTTCGGCGGTGTTGTTCCAGGCAAAGCGTACGGCCACCGGGTTTTTTACCGATTTTGCTTGTACTACTACTGTACTGCCCAATATTTTGGCCGTGGCTGGTACAAAATTTTGGTCGGCGCCGGCAATTTCGAAAAGGGTTAATGCTTTATCTTTCGCAACTAAACCCGGTTCTGTATGATCAAAAGAAATCCGGATTTTATTTCCTTCTACCTGCATACTTTTATACAGTGGTCCGGAATAAATTATTTCTTTTTTACCATACGTATTATTTAAAGCCCAATTAGCCAACCGTTGGCCAACCGGTATTTTATTGCGGGGGTGAATATCTTTAATATTGCCGATATCGCTGATTACAACCATGCCGGTATTGGGTACGCTTAAGGTTTTGCGTTGGGCATCGCGCAACAACACGCCGTTTTGGTTATTGCCGTAGCTATAAGGTGCAATCTGCACATAGTAAAACGGAAACGCGTAACCCCACTCAGAACGCCAGTTTTGAATTAAGGCCGGCAGCAACTGTTCGTAATTTTGCGGATTGCTGGTATTCGATTCGCCTTGGTACCAAAGTGCACCGGCAATCCGGTACGGAATAAGCGGGGCAAGCATGGCGTTAAAAGCTTTGCCGGGTTTATTCGGTCCGTAGGGTTCTTCTTTTAATTTAGCGGCGGCTTCGGCCAGCGTTTTATTTTCAGTAATTGCTTTGGCATTGACCCAAATTTCGGCGGGCGTGCCGCCCCAACTGCTATTTATCAGGCCAACGGGTGCTTTCAGGTTTTCGTGAATTTTTTGGCCGAAGAAATAACCCACCGCACTAAAATTGGGCATTGTTTCGGGTGTGCAAACTACCCACTGCGCCTCTACATCTAACTGGGGTCCGTCTGCGGACCGGCGGGGCACAGTAAAAAAACGAATAGACAGGTAATTGGCTTTCGCGATTTCCGGCTGTACGTTATCTACGCCGGCGCGGGTAGTCCATTCCATATTCGATTGGCCGGAGCATAGCCAAACTTCGCCCATTAAAATATCTTGCACTACAATGGTGTTGTAGCCTTTTACCGTTAGCGTATGTGGTCCGCCGGCGGCCGGCGTATTAATTTTAATTTGCCATTGTGCTAAATTATTGGCTTTAATTTTTACGGCATTTTTATCCCAACTGCCGGTTACTGTTACCTCCTCCCCGGGACTAGCCCAGCCCCAAATGGTTACTTCGGCATTTTGCTGCAGCACCATGTGGTCGGAGAAAATAGCCGGCAGTGCTACCGCGCTGGCTTTCTGGGAAACAACTAATATTGCTAGTAGTACAAAAAAGGAAAAGCGGGTAAATTTTTTCATGTAATATTTTGGGTTGGTTAATGCAATAAATGCTCCGGACAAACTTAATCTTAAATATTATTTAGCCCACCGGAAAAACCAGGATATGGTAATTATTTTCGTCGAAAGAAAATTGCCCAACTACTTCCATGCCTAAGTTGTGAGTATGAATATGTAAGGAATTTTGGTTCTGGGTGTGAATAAAGGCGACGCCGATATCGTATTTACCACAAAGTAGTTTTTGGGTTTGCCCGAACATGCGGGATAGCAGGCCTTGGCCACGGTGGGGTTTGCTGACCAAAACCGGACCGTAATAAAAATAATTATAGGAGGTAAGCGGCTTATTCTGGTAATTTATTGCCGGAAATTTTTGAGCCATTGCTTGTATCAGGGGCGGGTAGTCCTGATGAGGTAATTTTGAGTTAATAACAAAGCCCACTAATTGCTGCTGATAAATAGTAACCAGGCTGTTAGCTGATGTTACCATTTTACGCATGGCATTAAGCTCAAACCGGCCGGTCAGAAATCCATCACCGCGCTCTGGTGCCGAAAGCTTATCGTATACATAACAGTTCGCCAACGCGGTTATTTCGGCCAGATCAGATTCAGTTGCTTCTCTTATTAAATATTCCTGCATATTATAGATTGAGTTTGCCGTTTACGTGCCGGCTTTTTGTTTAAGCGCTCTTAATATTTTACGCTTTTAATTTTAACGCTTAATTTAGTAAGCTAAATAAATAATTATTGGTTACAATATCGTGATGCTGTATAGCCTTACATATGTAATAAACACTATCGGCAACCGGATAAGCCACGCAAGGATTGCCACTGTATGACGAAGCAGCATTATACCATTAAGGCTGTAAGTTTATTTAAAGGTATTTGGTAGCCGTCTTGTTTATATTTTTAGCCTAATAATCCTCTAGTTCTTACATCATTTCTTACTTATTAGCATCAAGCATTAAAAAGCTACCCTACAAAGTTACTTAAGGCACAAATAGCAGCGTGCTGTAATTATAATTTAGTTTTACAAAGTAGGTCTGGTTTAAAATAGGGGAGATGACTTTAGGAAGTAAAATACTTATAAGTGTATACAGAATATAATAAATTATTTATATATTTATAATAACAAAGTTCTGAATCGAAGCTTTTTTGATTAAATAATAAAATTTATAAAGATATTGGTATATAAATTAAAAAGTATTGTATTGCACTCAAAGGTTGTTGTAATTTTTCTAATGTTTACATATAAACCTTGTTATTAATTCATTGTCCGGGGGAATATAGTAATAGTTATCTAAATTTTTTCTCATCCCTTGATTCTCTGATTATACTCTATAAATTAGGACAATTTTTAATTGTTAAAATTACCCTTATATGAAACACGCTTGTTCTTAATTAACTATCCAAATTTTAGCTAACTCATTTAGTGTTAGCGTCTTGCTTTTATTTTTTTTATTAGTCAATTAAACAATTTTCCACCAAACCAAAACAATTATGAAACAACCTTTACTTAAAGGGTTCAAGTATTTCTTAATACTGCACCTTTTTCTTCTGGCTGTGACCGGTGCCCAGGCACAAGGTCTCGCCGTAAAAGGGAGAGTCATTGCCGAAAACGGTGATGGCTTGCCCGGTGTAACTGTACTGGTGAAAGGTACCTCTAATGGTACTGCCACCGATGCCAATGGTAATTATGCCTTAAATCTGGCCAATACTTCCGGTACTTTAGTAGTGTCTTTTATTGGTTATCAAACGCAAGAAATTGCAGTAAACAATCGTACCACCATTAATATTACCTTAGCGCCAGATGCAAAAGCGCTGGAAGAAGTAGTAGTAGTAGGATACGGTGTACAGAAGAAAGAAACCGTAACTGGTTCGGTAGCTGCTGTAAAAGGTGCTGAACTGGTAAAATCTCCAACCGTTAACTTATCTAACTCCTTAGCTGGTCGTTTGCCGGGTGTGGTTGCGGTAAACCGTAGCGGTGAGCCTGGTTACGATGGCTCTGCTATCCGGATTCGGGGTTCTAATACTTTAAATAATAACAGCGCCTTAGTTGTTATTGATGGTATTCCTGGCCGGGAAGGTGGCTTGGACCGTATTAATCCAAAAGATATCGAAAGTGTTTCGGTATTGAAAGATGCGGCCGCTGCTATTTACGGCTCCCGGGCTGCCAACGGCGTAATCCTGATTACTACCAAGCGTGGTAAAACCGGAAAGCCAACCCTTTCTTATGACTTCAATCAGGGTTTTTCGCAGCCAACTGTTATTCCGGACTTAACCAGTTCGGCTGAATATACCGGCATGCTGAACGATTTGAACGTGTATGAATTGCCAGTTTCGGAGTGGGCTGCCGCTACCGAAGCTTATAAGAAAACTGGTACTTATACCCGGCCTAATGGTACAGTGCGTAATGCACCCTTTACCCCGAATGATATAGAACTTTATCGCAATGGCACCGACCCTTGGCTGCACCCCAACACCGATTGGTATAAAGCTACTTTAAAAACCTGGTCGCCGCAGGCTCGCCACAATTTACAGGTAACCGGTGGTACCGATAACCTGAAATATTTAGCTTCAATGGGCTACCAGAATCAGGATGGTTATTACAAAAATTCTGCTACCGGTTACAAGCAGTACGATATTCGGGTTAACCTCGATGCTACTATAAACAAGTATATTAAAGCATCTATTGGTTTATTAGGCCGGGAAGAATTGCGTATGTTCCCAACCCGCCCAGCCAGTGCTATATTCCGGATGCAGATGCGTGGTAAACCACAGGAACAAGCTTACTGGCCTAATGGTGTACCTGGTCCGGATATTGAAAACGGCGAAAACCCAGTTGTTATTACTACCGATTTAAGCGGTTATCAGCGGGATAAACGCGATTTCTTCCAAACAAACGGTGCCTTAGATATTTTAATACCTGGCGTAGAAGGCCTTAAATTTACCGGAACAGCCGCTATAGATAAGCGCATAGACAACGGTAAAACCTGGCAAATTCCCTGGACTTTGTACCAACGCGGCACTGGTGTTGATGCTAACGGTAATCCAAATCTGATAGCAACCAAGCGTGGCCCATCTGAACCCCGTTTAGACCAAAGCACTTCTAACAGATTAAATATTTTATTAGGCGGTGTTTTAAACTACGAACGCAAATTTGGCGAAAACCATGGCCTTACTTTATTAGCCGGTACTAACCGCGAAACCATTTCAGGCGATAATTTTAGTGCTTTCCGTCGTTACTTTATTTCTCCAGCCGTTGACCAGATATTTGCCGGTGGCGATTTAGAAAAGAATAACAATGGTGGTGCGTTTGAGCAAGCCCGTATTAACTACTTTGGTCGGGTGGCTTATAACTTTAAAGAAAAATACTTACTGGAATTCCTGTGGCGCTACGATGGTTCCGATATTTTCCCGCAGGATACGCGTTACGGCTTCTTCCCAGGCGTTATGGGTGGTTGGGTAATTTCTGAAGAAAGTTTCTTTAAAAACAGTGTTCCGGCTATTAATTACCTGAAATTACGTGGTTCTTGGGGTCAGTTGGGTAACGACGACGTAGGTCGGTATGCTTACTTGTCTACTTTTGGTTTCCGGACTTACATCCTGAACAACGTAGAAACCAAAACTGTGTATGAAACCCGTATTCCGAATAATACCATTACCTGGGAAATTGCCAACAACTCCAACATTGGTTTAGAAGGCTCGGCATTTGATGGTCGTTTTAGCTTTGAGTTTGATGCGTTCTACAACAAACGGACCAATATCCTGGCTGCCAGATCTGCTTCTTTCCCGCAAAGTACTGGTATTACTGCTCCGCTAACCAATTTTGGCGAAGTATCTAATAAAGGTTTTGAATACAATATTGGTTACCAAAACCAGGTAGGCGAGTTTAAATATAATGTAAGTGTTAATGGTGGTTACGCCAGAAACAAAATTATATTCCGCGATGAAGCACCTGGTGCACCTGACTGGCAACGTGCTACCGGTATGCCTATGAATACCTTCCTGACTTACCAGTACGACGGTGTATTTAAAGATCAGGCCGAAATTGATGCTAACACAATTGATTACAAAGCCCTTGTTAACCAGCTTCGCCCTGGCGACATGAAGTACAAAGATATTGGTGGACGCGATGCTGCCGGCAATTTTACAAGAGTGCCCGACGGAAAAATTACTCCTGATGATCAGGTTCGTACCGATGTAACCAATATTCCGCCGTTCCAGGGTGGCGTGGTTTTAGGTGGTTCTTTCAAAAACTTCGACTTATCTATCCTGTTCCAGGGTGCGGCCGGTGCTAAACAATACATCTACACCGGTGAAATGGGTAACATTGGTAATTACCTGCAATACATCCACGATAACCGCTGGACAGTAGAGAATCCTAGCAGCGAACATCCGCGCATTACTAACCGTGGCGACCAGTATTATTCATTTAATAACACTTATTGGCTGCGCGATACCGATTATATCCGGTTAAAAAACCTGGAATTAGGTTACACGCTTCCAGCTGCTTTATCTAGCCGGGCCGGGTTAAACAATTTACGGGTTTATGTTAATGGCCTTAATATTCTTACCTGGGATAAAATGAAAATTTACGATCCGGAGACCGACAATACCAACGGACAGTATTATCCACAGTCTCGCATTTTGAGCGGCGGTGTATCGGTTACATTCTAAAATTTAATCAGATTAGAAATAATGAATAAAATAAAAAATATTTGTTTTGCGGCCCTCATCGGATCTCTGATGGTTACGGGTTGTAACGACGATTTTGTTAATACGCAGCCATTAGACCAGGTGTCTGAAACTGCGGTTTGGTCGGATGCCGGTTTAACCGAAGCATTTGTATCGGAAATATATGCGGGAGTTGGTAACGGCGGTTTTGACGAAGAAATGCTGGCCTCTTACACCGATGAAGCTATTTTTACGCACCCGGGCCGGGATATAACCACCATTACCGAATCCCGTTCGAACCCAGCCGCTCCAGGAAGGACAAACACGCCTATTCAATTCGCAAACTTATACCTTCGTATTCGGGCAGCTAACCTGGCTTTAGAAAACCTGCAAACGCCTAAGTTTAACGACCCTACTTTGGTAGATCGGTTAAAAGGAGAAGCTTTATTTTTGAGAGCTTACTATCACCACCAAGTGGTGCGCTACTACGGTGGTGCTGTAATCGTAGACCGGGTTTATAAGTTAGGTGAAGAAACCTATATGGCCAAGCGCAATACCATGGAAGAGTGTATTAACTTTATTGTTAAAGACGCTGAAGAGGCCGCTAAGTTACTGGAAGGTAAAAACATGGTTGCAGGCCGGGCTTCAAAGGCAGCAGCATTAGCGCTTAAATCGCGTATGCTGCTTTACGCAGCCAGTGATTTATACGATGCCAATACGGCTAAAGCTAAATCCAGCGTTATGGCTGCTTACGCTCACCCCGAATTGTTAGCGATTGTTGGCGGAAGCCGTACCGAGCGGTGGCAAAAAGCTAAAGATGCTGCCAAAGCAGTGTTGGATTTACCAGGTTATGGTTATAAGTTAGACTTAACTGCACCAGAATCTAAGGAACAAGGAACCACCAATTATATGAATGTGGCTTTAGCCCGGAACGGTGGCGAAAGAGAACTGCTTTTTGCCCGTTATTTTATAAACTCCAAACAAGAAAATGGGGGTCGCCAAGGTTTATATAACGGACCAAATGGCTACAATAACTGGGCTGGTAACACACCTATTCAGCACCTTATTGATGATTATGAAATGATGGATGGAACCAAGTTTAACTGGAGCAATCCAGCGCAAGCTTCAGCGCCTTATGATAACCGTGATCCACGTTTCTATTCAACTTTCCTGGTAGAAGGTTCACCTTGGAAAGTACGGCCATCAAATGCCGCAAAAGCTTTAGACCCGCTTAACCAAATCCAGACTGGTAGCTACGAGGTAATCCGCGGTGGAAAAAAAGAAATCCATTTTGGTTTGGATACCCGCAAGAGTTCTATTGAAGACTGGAACGGTAGTTATACTGGTTACTACATGCGCAAATTTACCGATCCGAATCCGGCTATTGTGGACCAGAACACCTGGCAGCAAGTTCCCTGGCCGTTTTTCCGGTACACCGAGGCTTTGTTAAACTATGTAGAAGCTTGTATTGAATTAGGTCAGGATGAAGAAGCCAAAACCTGGCTGAACAAAGTGCGTTTCCGGGCGGGTATGCCAGCCGTTACAGAAACCGGTGATGCCCTCCGTCAGCGTTACCGGAACGAGCGCCGGGTAGAAATGGTGTTTGAAGAGCAGCGTTACCACGATGCTCGCCGTTGGATGATTGCCCCAACTACTTTAGCCCGTAAGGCGAATGGTATTACCATATTTGGTGCCTTAAAGCAGGGCAAAGAAGTTTCAATCTATAGATACGATCCTACCAGCTATAATTATTCTTATTCTGTGTTTGAAATTGACCCAGGAAAAGAAAACCGTGCCTGGAACGATAAAATGTATTGGTTACCTATTCATCGGGATGAAATGAATCGCAATACAGAACTGGTTCAAAACCCTGGTTACTAGTTTATGTTTTTAGTTTATTTAAAATCTATGCCGGTACCTACCGGCATAGATTTTTTTTTACATCGTTTTGCAAATTAACATGTTATTCCGGTTTAAGTTTATTTCCTGTCTATTGCTGTCTCTGGGGCTTTTTTGTACGGTAAGCTGCCAACAGCAATCAACTAACAAAGAAGAACCTGAAGCTTCTAAAACAATTGCTAACCCGCTATTTGTTTTATTACCCACCGAAAGAACGGGCGTTACCTTTGCCAATACGCTCTCCGAAGGGCTAAATACCAATGTGCTCATGTACGAATATTTTTATAACGGCGGCGGCGTAGCGGTAGGTGATATAAACGGCGATGGTTTGGACGATATTTATTTTTCGGGAAACATGGTGTCTAATCGCCTGTACCTGAACAAAGGCAATATGCAATTTGCCGATATTACTGCGCAGGCCGGTGTAGCTGGTCGGGAAGGACCCTGGAAGACAGGTGTAACCATGGCCGATGTAAACGGCGATAACCGGCTGGATATTTTTGTTTGTTACTCCGGTAAACTACCCGAAGAAAAAAGAACACCCCAATTATTTATAAACCAAGGGCCCGATGCCAACGGAATTCCGATGTTTACCGAGCAAGCTGCCCAGTATGGCCTAACCAATGCTGCCTTTAGCACCAGCGCTAACTTTTTTGATTATGACCGGGATGGCGACCTGGATATGTTTCTGCTGAACCATAACCCTAATCCGGCCCCGGTATTAGACGAAATAACCACTTCCAATATTCTTCAGACGCCCGATCCGCAGATTGGGGTACGCTTGTTCCGGAACGATAAAAACAAGTTTAAAGATGTTACCGAAAGGGCGGGGGTACAGAGTTCGGAACTTACTTATGGGTTAGGTGCCGGTGCCGCCGATATTAATCAGGATGGCTGGCCGGATATTTACGTATCTAACGATTATACCATTCCGGATTTTCTGTATATCAATAATAAAAACGGCACCTTCAGCAACCAAATCCAGAAAAGCCTAGGGCATACTTCCCAGTTTTCGATGGGAAACGATATTGCCGATATTAATAACGATGCCTTACCGGATATTTATACCCTGGACATGTTGCCGGAAGATAACCGAAGACAAAAGTTATTGGTATCGCCGGATAATTACGAGAAGTTCGACTTGAATGTAAAAACCGGTTTTTATTACCAGTACATGCGCAATATGCTGCACGTAAACAATGGCAATGGCACTTTCAGCGAAATAGGGCAATTGGCGGGAATATCTAACACCGATTGGAGCTGGGCTTCTTTGTTTGCCGATTACGACAACGATGGCTGGAAAGACCTTCTGGTAACCAATGGGGTATTGCGCGATTTTACCAACCTTGATTTTGTAAAATACTCCAATTCGTATGCGCAACAAAAAGGGGGGCGCCTGCAACGGACCGATGTACTGGACCTGGTGCATCAGATACCGGCCACTAACCTTAAAAATTATATCTATAAAAATAACGGTAATCTTACCTTTACCAATAATAGTGCTTCCTGGGGTTTAAACCAAGCTGCTACTAGCAGTGGAGCGGCCTACGCCGACCTGGACAATGACGGCGACTTAGACCTGATTACGAATAACCTGAACCAGCCCGCCTTTATTTACCAGAACCAATCCGATAAGCAACTAAGCCACCACTACTTGCAACTGCAACTGGCGGGCAGCGGCCAAAACACGGCTGGCGTGGGCGCCAAAGTTTTCCTGTACGCTAACGGGCAGCAACAATACTTAGAGCAAATGCC
>NZ_VWSF01000020.1 GCF_008629685.1 Adhaeribacter rhizoryzae
TGCGGTCTGCAACAAGCTGCTCAAACAAGCTTTTGCCATTGTAAAATCTGGTATTCCCTACCGCCCTGATTTTACTACTATTTCCGCCTAAGAAGCTTGACTTTTAACACAGTTCATGTTAAAGAAAGCGTATTTTCCAAAATTGAACAGCATTATTTCCGAGCCACAGGGTAGGGGCTAATGGTGGTTTTGAGGAATCTACTATTTCTTTGATTCTATTAAATGAGTAATAAAAGATAGGAAAACAGCTGTCGTAAATAATTACCCTAGCCAAGTTCTTCCGGACGAATTATCCGAAAGGACTAAGTTTATCCTAGGGCTGGAATGGCATGGCTTAGCTTAAGATATTTAATGATGATTCGAATCTTTTAATTGCTAGGTAAAGCAACACCCCATATAATTAAAAGATATGTCTAATCCACCCGTTTTACAAAGTTCCATCCAATGGCCATATCGGCTACGTACTCCTTTTTAAAGGTGAGTTGCGTTTCGCAGGTAAGTACCATTTGTGGATAATGCGGTTTGATGCTATTAATAAACTGGTGGTGTTTCAAAGTGTAAACAATCTCTTCTGCCGCTACTTCAGAGGGCAAAGGGAGTTGGTTGCGGACGAGCTCAATTTTATCTTTTAATTTCATTTGCCTACTTTAAAGGACATAAAAGTTACTATGATTGACTTTTTCAGGTACTTTCTGGTCGTTTATCATTTATCTTAACTTAAGCCCAATGGTGCTGGCAATGGTTGTACACTCTACAGCATTAAGGCTCGGCTGTAAAATGTTATATCGAAATTAACTTGCTGTTAAATGTATATTAAAATATGATTAAAGAATTTCTGCTAAATCTTTGGACTTCCTTAAAAGCATTTTAGTATTTCTATGCATATCCTTATTGCTTTTCCTAAATAACAGAGCAATTAAAATTCTTTAATTTTTTGATTCTATTAGTGTAGAATAGGGGGGAGATGATAATTGTGAAACAGTTAATAGGAGGGGAGCATTAAAAACAAATTCAACATCTCATCAGGCATTTAACCACCTGATTGACTTTAAACGGGCAACCAAGCAGTAAGAAAGTTTTGTTTATGGCCATGTTGTCAAGAACGCCAGCGTAGCCGCCATCCGAGAGCGGGATTGGGCCAGGGTAGAGCCCCAACGCCGGAATGGAAGTATTGGGCGGTGGGGGAAAAAAGGACTAGGTAGCTGTTCAATTTAATCCCTACTGCCCGAATGCAAGGGGTACCGGATTTGAAAACTGGGCTGTATTCCGGTTTTCGTTAACTTCTGCTGCAACTTTACAAAGGGGAGAAAAAGAACCTTGGTCAACGCCAGACAAACCTGGAGGTAAAATAAGAGTAGGTTCCTGGCTTTTTTAATATTTGAGGGGGAGTGTAAGAGGTAGTAAAAACCTAATATTAATAGTAGCCCAGGTGCTGCGAAAATATCCCGCAAGAAAGCATTTCCTACCGGTCATACGCTCCTGCTTTTAGAAGCAAAATAATCTAAGAAGGTACTGCCTGCTTAATGGTAAAATTTAGCTTCTTAACAGCTTTGCCCTCCTTTTCGGTGGCGTAGCTAATCCGAAGGTCAGCTTGTTCGTTTATTTGCCGGAGGGCTGGTTCCAAACTATTTTCATTAAACTGCTCCCAATACTCATCCTGGTCCGGACTGGTATCGTCCGGGTACTCCAGGTTTAATATTTCTATTAACTCCTTTACCTCATAAGAAACGAAACCAAAACCTTTCCACTTTGAAAACTGCACGTAGAGCCATTTGGCATCGGCAGCAGTCATCCGCAGGGCGCAAACCAAGGAAAAGCTGGTAAAGTTACCTCTTAGATCCACTAAAAAAGGCTTTATTGGTTCGTTTATAGAAAGTTGTATCTGGCCCTGTTCGGGCAAGTATTCCGCCCTACTGATTAGGGGTACATACAACAATCCATCCGCTTCTTCTATTTTAAATACTTGTTCGATTAGGTCATCTGTTGCTTCCTGAAGGTCATCCTCATCCCACTGGCGCCCAACAAGCCTTTCCATTTCATTTACATCAATATTGTACTTTGTTCCACTAGTAACTCCTGGCTTCAGCTTGGAGAGAAGCATAAAGTAGATATCTAACTGAACTGCGGAAAGCTCATGCCTCGCATTGGTAATGGCATTGTGGTGCCTAACTTGGTGGTTCTGGTTGAGGGTTTCTATTGCTACCATGGGGGTAATTTACAAAAAAACAGTAATAAATACCAGTCTATTGGACTTGTACCTCAAGACGGACAAAATAATAAACTGCTAAGGGTTGATATCTTAGTATTTCTTTCATTTGAGTTGGAGTAAAATAGACAAATGCTGAATGTAGTCTTTCCAAGTTGTAAAAGATTTCGATAAATGGCCAATAAGTCCGATTATGTAAAGTCCCACCTACTCTTCTCAGAATTCAAAAAAAGGATGATTTTTGAGATGTGTTATTAAGATATAAATTCAACAAAAAAGACCTGCAACACCAGGTCTTTTTCAGTATCATTTTTCCGTCATTTTGGTCAATGCCTCTGCCTGAAAAACATTGACCGATTGTTTTAATCCCTATTGAAGTTAACCCAATCATATTTCAAGACAATATAGAGTCTTTTTTGATAAAAAAGATTATTGAATGTGCCCGATGTTAAATAAGCCATCGCCTTTTTTAATGGGGGGGTTAAAGGTTTTGTAAAGAATAATGCCATCTATCGGGCAGGTAACATAGCCTATTTTATTCCCGAAAAAATCGGTGGTAAAGCCAAGTTGCATGCCTTTTTTTACGTAATCGCCACTGGTAAAATCGCTGTAGAAAATGCCGGTATGTTCGCTATTAACTGTGGTGCGCTTGGCTATGAATGCCGGGTTTTGTACAGCGTTAGGCTGGCCTTCCAAAATACCCAGGTGGCGCATTAAACTTTTAATAGCTGCCTGAATCTGCAACACGTTTTTTTCATCTACCCGGCCTTTGCCGCCACATTCTATATCGGCGGCCGGAATATTACGCTTGGTAGCTTCGCGGGAACAGTAAATGCTGGCTTCGGTTAAACTTTGTTCATTGCCAAACTGAACTATAAAATCGAAGCCCAAAGCCAGGGCCATTTGCTTCGCTTTTTCTGATACCGCTGGTTTATCAAAGTAATTATAATAACCTGAATAGGGCCTTAAATCGCCGTTGGCATCGCCATCGTGCACGTCTAAAAAATAGTTGCAGCGGGCGATAATTTGGTTTGATATAATCCAGGCTATTTTATCGGTACTGGTGCTATTAGCTTTTCCCGGAAAAACGCGGTTCAGGTTTTTATTATCCAATGGGTTTACGCGCAAACTGCGGTTCAGAAAGCCCGGCACGTTGGCCAATTGCACTAATATTACTGTACCGCTCATTTTAGTTGGGTCCAGTTCCTGGTTTAATGCCTGAGCGGCCATAATGGGGGCATATTCTAAACCGTGTACCCCAGCCGTTATACCTAATACCGGACCTGATTTAATGCCATGAAATACCGTTACCGGAATGAAAGTACTATCGGTAGCGGTAATTACCGGCAATAAAAAGGCTTGCTTTGTACCCGGCTTAATTTGTTTTTGGTTAAATAAGAATGGTTTAGGTTTCGCGTGCAAGCTAGTTGCGGTAACTAATAAAAGGGTTATATAAAAAAGCAGTTTTCTCATTTGATTTTAAAAAATATAAATAAAGCCTTGCACCTGAAAATGCTCGCTTTATCTTGTTTTAAAGGGCATACTAATAGCAAGCTCACCCGGATTGGATGAAAAGTTGGTGGCGGATAAGTGAAAAAGTAAAAATTAGTTTTTAAGTAATATTTAGGAACACGCTACTACTCTGAACGGAATAGCCGGATTATTATCGGACCTGGCTGATAGGTGGCCCTCTCAGGTAGGTGTTATCGGGGAAAATATATTTACAGCGGTAGGAAAGATTAGCGGAATAAGTATCAGCAAAAATTAAAGCAGGAGCTTGGATTGCTGGAAATATTTCCGGCACAAAGCCTGCATTATACAATTCGTCAATATGACAGTGGGTATGTTTAGTATCCAGTTTAAACCCATAATCGTTTCTGACGTGCCTATCCTCCGTATGTGCGTGGCGGTGTAATTGCAATACCGTCTTTTCCGGCAGCATAATCCGGATAAACAGGAGCAACAACACGTAAGAAACTGGCTTCTTAAAACGATTCAAGGAATATTCTTAAAATGAATTATAAATGATTTACACTAAGTTTTAAATTAATATTTAGTGTGATTCATTGGATTCGTATCCCATAATAACCAGTTTAGTAGGCTGGGCCGAAACTTTAATTTTAGTAACCTTCGAAAAATCAGCTAATAAAATCTGGTGTACTTCGCCTAAAGCCGGCATAGCGATATAGGCAAATTTTTCAGTAGCTTCCAGAACCGGTTTAAGTGTTTCGGTAGCAGTTGTAGCCGGAATAACCATGCCTTCTTTTTTGAGATTACCAGTGGCTAAATCATAAACTTTTAATGTACCATCTAAAAGCAATACCAACAGGTTTTTGCCCGCTTTATCCAGCTTACACTGCATAATATTGGTGCTTTCAAAAATAGGTGTAAACTGGTTGGCCGTGATATCAATAAAATAAATTCCTTTCAGATTGGTATAGCCAATAAATTTCTTGGCTGCTTCGGCGTACAAGACCGTTCCTACCCGCACCGTACCAAAACCAGCCGGATTAGAAATAAGTCGCTGTTGACCGGTTTGCGTTAAGACCAAAGCACCTCCATCGGCCCCGAATACCGCGTTAGCGCCATCGGTAGCATTGCCATGAATCCGGCTGGTTGGCAAGGTAGATGCAGCCACTTCGGCACCTGTGGCGTTAATAATTTTTACCCCGTGCGGTCCGGACAAAGTAGAAGCATTATCGGTAATAGTAACGCCATAGTTGCCATTGTTAAACTTAACCATAGCGCCGTGGTGCGGTTGTAAGCCAGCATTTATTACCTGCATTTTAGCGCCCGGCGTATGAAAGTTGGCTTCTTTAGCAATGCTTAAAGTACCGTCGCCATCGTTAAAAACAATCGCTTCGTTGCCTTTCGATTTAAAATGCGTAGGTTTTAGGCCTTCGCCGCTAATAGCTGCAAACTTAGGCGTGCCTTTCATATCAACGTGGTCAGCGTGTAATTCCAGACCGCTGTCGAAGAATTCTACCAAGTTCAGATTACCAAATAGCAAGGCGGTGTACCGGCCCGAAGCCGTGGTATATAAATTCGCATTGGGGTATTTGGCATCAAACGCAAGTGTGGTGCCATCGGCCGGTTTTACCTGGGTTATTTTGGTAGAAGCGCCATCGGCCGTGAGCAATCGCACAAATTCAAATTCTTTATTTGCCACATCGGGTTGGTGGTTATGGTCGTGCTCATCTTTTTCGCAGGAAGCGAATAAGGCTACTGCTAAAGCGCATAAAATAGTTTTGCTCAAGTTTTGTTTCATAAAATTTTAAGGTTTAAAGTGAAAAAATGGAAATTGTATTAATTGAAATAAAAGGTAATTAGCGGTTTTGCTTACTGCACTTTGGTGGTAAAATCCAGTTCCACATCGGTTTCGCCGGTAGTAATGGCGTTGTTCTTAGTGCCGGCCTGGTGTTTCAGAGTAACTTTTAATTTGCCAGTGCTGGCGGCACCTGTGGTAATTTTGGTTTTTAACCCGATAGGTAAATTTTTACTGTCTTTGTCTTCGTATGCAACCGTTACATTTAAACCGGCAGTAGGGGTATAAAAAAACTGGTGGTCATCAGCTTCTTCTTCAATTTCGCTGGTTATATCTTCGGCCGGCGTAACCGATTCATTTTTCAAAGTAATAGCCGTATTGTAAACGGCATTGGGCTTTAGTACAATCTCATCAAACTTGGTAGGGGCATTGCCGCCTTCGCCGTCCGGGTCGCGGAAAGTAGCGGTTACCGTATTACTGGTGCCCACTTCCTGCATGGTTAAAGTAACTGTGGTAATAAGCTCCGATTCATTTAGCGGCGCTTGGTCTTCGTCGTTGTTTTGGCAACTGCTGAGTATTCCGGCGGCCAGGAGCAGCACAAAGGCAGGTTTAACTAAATGTTTCTTCTGAATGTTAAATTGATTGGTTAACATGGTTTTAAAATTTAAAGGTTAAGTGAAATTATTTTGAATTAAAGTTTAAAGGCACCCGCACCCGCAGCACTACATTGCGGCCCATTTCATCGGCGAAGTAGCGGAAGCGGTTCAGGTATTCGCGGTAAGATTGGTTTAATAAATTATGGCCGGTAAAGCTTATTTCTACGGGCTGATTTTTGATATTAATAGTAGTTCCCAAGCTGGCCTGCAATAGAAAGTACCCGGGCGGAGGCGGTATGAAGTCGCCATTTTTCGGCATAAATAGTGTTGCGGCATCTTCACCTGGGGTTAAGTTTGGTTCCAAATCTGCCGGCACCCGGTTTTGACGCGCTACCAGCAAGCCCCCAACCTGCAAAAAAGTACCTTTCGCCTGAACCGGCTCGTAGCGCAGGTGCGCATCTAAACGGTTAGCGGGCGTAAAAATTAAATAGTCGTCTTTTTTAAAGTTATAAGCCCAAACCAGAGAAGCCTTGACCTGAGCCGAAAAGGCATCGGTAAACCCATACGATAGGCTTAAGTCGGCCCCTTTAAAGGTGGCATTGGTTTGGGTATGCCGGAACGCCAGGAAAGTCCCCGCTACGGTTAACTCAGGCGGAAATACCGGTTCCAGGAAAATATAATTCCGGATATAACTATGGTAAAAGCTTAATTCGCCGTTTAACTTTTTTTCGCTCCTGTACGTGGCGGTGGCTACTAATTTATAAGCGTTTTCCGACTTCAAATTGCGGTCTCCGATTTCAATAGTAGCGTGATGCCGCCCCCTACTGAAAAGCTCGTTCGCGCTTGGGGCCCGAAACGCCGTACCAGCATTCAAACTAAAAGTTACATAATGATTTAGCTCGTAAATTCCGCCCAGCGTGCCGGAAAAATTATGATAGGTAAATTGCGGTTCTGTCCGGATATTTTTTTCATAAAGCACCACATCCAGTAAGCGGTAATCGTAACGGGTGCCGGCTTCCAATTGCCATTTCGCTTTCCGCCACCGTTCCAGCCAGAATAGGCCACTGGTATAATTGTAGTAATTCGGAATAAAAAACCGGCCTTGATATTGGTTGCGCTGCACCATGCCGGAAAGCCCAATGGTGCCGGTTATGTTTTTATAAGGGCGATGTTCCCAAGCCAGTTCATTCGAAAAAGTTTGTAATTGTAAACTTAATTCGGGCCGGTTTAAGGCGGCCAATTCATTGTTGCGCGGCAGGTGTTTGTCGTATTCGGCTCTTTTATTATCCTGAAAAGAAGAGACCCAGGTCAAGCGCCCTGCTTCTCCCGTGCGGATATAACCGGAAAGCTTCAGCAAATCGTGGTTTACTTGCTGGTAAGGACGGTTAATTTTATAGCTAAAGTTGGAGGTTTCCAGTGGTACCGGACTTTCAATAGCCCGCAACAAATCAGTTGGGTTGCCAATATGGGCTGCCGATAAAATGCCTAACCGGGTATTAAACTGGCTGTAATATAATTCTAAGCCATACCTTCCCTGTCGGTAGCCTATTGTTGCCGAAAAGTTGTGTTCGGAAAAGCCGGTATTTTTTAAATAGTAATCCGGCGTTTTAGCATTGCCGCCTTTCTTTAACGTTCCTTGCAGCCGCCAACTTAAAGCCGGTAGTTTGGCAGAATTATGATTAACCGTAGCGCCCATATTGCCCATGCGGCTATTGCTCCTGCCCACCAGGTTTATGGTTGCATCTGTACCTACCGAATCGCGCAAGGGAGCGGGTTCTACCAATACTACCCCGCCAATGGCATCAGAACCAAACCGGACACCTGCGGCGCCTTTTACCACCGTTAGGGTTGAGACAATATTCGGGTCAATTTCCGGCGCGTGCTCCGCACCCCATTGCTGCCCTTCCTGCCGTACGCCATTATTCAGCAGCAGCACCCGGTTACTATGCAACCCGTGAATGATAGGTTTAGAAATGCTTGGCCCGGTATTAAGGGTAGTTACTCCGGCCACTTGCTCCAATACTCGGCCCAACGATTCGCCCCGCGTACTTTCTAAAGCTTCGCCAGTTATTATGCCGGTTGCCTGGGTAGGTGGCGGTGCCACCCGGTTCCCGGATATTTGTACGGTACCTAATTCGGTTGTATTCGGGTGTAACTTTAAGTTCCGGATGGCTGGCGCGGCTAAACGTACTTCCAGGCGGATGGGGTCAAAACCTACGTAAGTTGTTTTTATGTGATATACGCCCGGGCATAAATCATGAAAATGGTAATTACCTGCCATATCAGTTTGGATGGCCTGGTTTAGTTCTTCCAGTATAATAGTTGCCGCCGGCAAAGGTTCGTCCCGGTGCTGGTTAGTTATTTTGCCCGCTAAGGTTAAACCGCAGTTATTACTTGCCGGCAATTTTTGGGCAACAACAGGAATTTGGGACAGCCATAGCAGTCCTGCAAAAAGGTTTTTTAGCACCATTCTGAGAATAGTAAAACAACACACTGCTTTCTGCTATACAGCAAAAAGTCAGGACTTAATAAAAATGAAAGAATGAGTGGTTTTCCTGGTCCGGGGAAATTTAAAAAAGAAGTAGTGGGGTTAAACTAAATATAACCTTAAGCGACTACCAGTATTCATAGTAGTTCCGGACAAGAAAAAAAGATAGGTTAGGCTACTGGGGGACCGCGTAAATCGGTATTGTTCGGGAAAGTAAATTTCCAGATGTAGGAATGGTTGGCCGAATAGGTATCAGTAATGGTAATAATTGGAGCCGCTATTTTTGTGGCCCATTCAGGAGAATAAGGCGAATTGAAAAGATTATCGGTATGACAGTGGGTGTGCTTTTTATCCAGTTTAAAGCCATTGTCCATTTTCTCGTGCACATCCTCGGTATGTTCGTGGGCATGCAACGCCAGAACGGCTGCGTCCGGAGTTAATATCCGCATAAACAGCAGTAACAGAAAAATGGTGATATAATTTTTAAACCGGTACACTTAATTCCAAAGCACAGGTGTTCTAAACCTAGGACAAAGATAAGATTGTTTTTTTGTAACCCATTACTTACTGGCAATTTAATAGTATTGGTTTATAAGTAGTTTTAAGTAACATATAAAAATACCAATATCCTTGGCTTAAGGCCTGGTTTTACCTTAGCTCTCTTTCAATATATTTTTTATTTGAAGAACAAGTGATGCTTGATGGATTAAATCCATTAATCCAGCGAGTTCTTCTAAGCTAAAAGCCAGCATGAGGTGATGAACAGAAGGGGAAAGAAATATATTTCGTTCATTTGCTGGCAGTCCTGACTGCTTTTCCTGTTCATATAATGGAGGTATATACACTTGTAGCACCTCCAGTTCGGACTCGGATAATCCTAAAACAAAATTGCCAAAACTGAGCTGAATGCGGGCAGAACAAGCACATTGGGTTATCTCCCCGAATTTATTTTGATATAAGCGTTTAACCTGACACATCATTATTTTCCTCTAATTTAGGCGCATTTGAACCTGATGGAGCTGATTATTTAGTAAGACTGCCTTACTGCTCTTGACTGAAAGTGAAATGATAAGCAAATAATATTTGTTAACGAAAGCTTTTAAACTGTGGCGACGTTGGGATTTCTTGCTTTAATATTCTCAGAACTTTTAAGTGGATTAACTTTTTTCTTGGGCTTCTTCTTTTTATTCCACCACACCAAAAACCCGGTAATGGGTAAGCTGGCACAAATTAAGCTAATGCAGAAAGCCAGAATTTTGCCCGGTAATCCCCATACGGCCCCAATGTGGATGTCGTAGTTAAGCATGGATAATTGGTCGGCAAAGCCCGCTTCTGCATAACGGTCGCCTTGCACACGGAAAAGCTCCAGCGTGTACTGGTCGTAGTAATATTCGTTCCGGTTGTACCAGGAGCCGTGAGCCTGGTAGGCAATAATTTCAATGGCATCTTCCTTGTCTTCCAGAATCGGGGTCATGTACATGCCCTGCACGTTTGGTTCTACCGCTAAGGTTTTATACCACGCCTGGTCGAGCACCGAAACTGTATTGTTGGCCAGTAAGCCAGTTTTGGTAACATCGGAATGCGGATGGTGGTGCCCTGGCTTCTCCTGTCCGCCGGAAGTTACGTAGTACAGGCCATCTTCAAACCACTTAAAGCTCCAAACCAATCCGGTTACGCCCAGCACAAAAGCCAGTAGCAGGCTGTAAAAACCAACTACATTGTGCAAATCGTAGTTTACCCGTTTAAAGCTACCATTCCACCTGATTTTTAAACTCTTATCAATATTGGATTTATTCCAACGCTTTGGCCACCACATCACCAGGCCGGTAATCAGCAACACAAGGAAAATAAGCGTACAAATCCCTACAATTGGACGGCCAATCTCGCAGGGCAGCCAAAGGGCACGGTGCCCATCAATAATGAACCGGAAAAAGTCGAATTCCCCTTTGCCTATGGATTGTTGTTTCTGCAAAAATTCGCCGGTATAAGGATTTAGGAAAATAGCCGTAAAACTACGTTCCCCATTTTCAAAGCTGCTGAACCCAACGGCGGCGGCGCCCTCCCGGTTGCTATAGGTAAGGCCGGTGGGTTTGCTGCCGGGCATGTAAGCCATAGCGGTATCGAGCAACTGACTGGGCGGCACAAAACTTTTTTCCTGCACCTCTACAAACCGCCAGGGCTCTAAGGCATCTTTAATTTCTTGCTGAAAAGCGTAAAAACAACCCGTAATGCTCACAATAAACACCACAATACCTGAAATCAAGCCCAGCCAGAGGTGGAGCCAATCATTTAAGCGTCTGAATACACCCGGGTTGTTCGTTTTTTTGCTTATCATGTTGCACTACAATTAGAAAAAGTAAAAGAAAATACCAGCCTTAATGATGGATATTAAAGCTGGTATAATTCGTTAATCTTAAAGCTTGGAGAATCCGGCTACAAAGTTGGCCTGTACTTCAGCGCCTTTGGTAGCCGTGTGGTTTTGCGTATCTATTTTGTACACATAAATGCCGTTTCCTTCCGGAATGGCCATATACACGGCATTGCCATCCTGCAAGGCGGCCAAACGGCGACCGTTACCAGCATGTTGGGGCAAACCATTAATATAGGTTACGATTTTGGCGTTCAGGTCAACAATGGCGGTTTTCAGCGGGCCATCCGACCATCTGGCTTGGTTCGCGTTTGCTTCCGCGTTGATTTCGGCTAAGGCTTTCCCGTTGCCCAAATACTTTAAGTGTGAAATATTTTTACCGCCGGTAACGGCTTCCACATCAAAGAAGTAATTCTGGTCGAAGGTGGTTTGGCCGCTGGCAATGCGCAGAATACCGCCTTTTTTGGTGGTTTGGCTGTAGCCGTTGGCCGGGTTCGAGTTAGATAAGGCGTAAATATTGCCTTGCTCGTCTTTTATCAGACCAGTTTTGGTGTTAAAACCGCCCGCTGGTCCGGTGCGCGTATCGGAAATAACTTTCTGGAACTCCAAGGCCGGATAAGAATAAACCGCTACCTGCGCTTCGTTAGTATGCGGCGTGGCAAAAGTGGTTGGGTCGCTAATGTAATAGCTCAGGAAAAGCTGGTTACCGCTAATGCGCATACCGGAATAAGACGGTGCCGAAAGATTGGTCAGGTTAGAAACCGGGTGCTGCTTGGTGCTGGTAACCGTTACGGTATTGGCATTGATGGTGTGAAATTTTACCATGTTAGAGTTTGAACTCATTTCCACGGCTACCAGTGTATTGGCATCAGCCTGTATAATATCAGAGAGGCTGTTGGCAAACGAAATATTGCCTAACTGTTGCAGTTCGCCGGTTGCCGTTTTGGTAATGCCTACTACATTCACATCATCCAGGCCGCCAATGCTGTAAATGGTATTACCTATTTGGGTAAAATCGAAATAACCAGGTTGCTCAATGCCTTTCCCCTGCGCCGATAGGGAACCCGTCATAACATCGGCAAACGGTACGGTGTAATACGTAAAAGTATTATTGCTACCCTGAATAGCCAGTGACATTACAAACTGGTCGCCCTGCGTACCGGCATTTTTAGTATCATCATCTTCGCTGCAAGAGGTAAAGGTAAGCGCGGCCCCGAGGCTCAGCATCGGCAAAGCCAGCTTTTTTACTTGTGTAATAGAGAACATATATTTTAATTAATGGTAGTTAAAGGTTAGTTAAGGTTAAAGAACGTATCGTAATTTTAAGTAAAAGGCCCGGCCCGGTTTCTGGAGGTAATACTTATCGTAGAGGAGGGCATCGGTTAAATTGCGGCATTCGGCCGTAATATTATATTTCCCCTGCTTCAGGCTATAGGAAAGCTCCAGGTTATGGGAATATTGCCTGGGAATTACTTTTTTGAAGTCTCTGGAGCCCAACTCGGCCCAGCTCAGGAAATACTGCTCCACAAAATTAAAGTAGTAATTAATGCCCCATACTGATTTTTCGGTAAGCACGTTTTTGAAAGTCAGGCCGGCATTAGCGTTGCCGAACAAGTAGGGAATATTGGGAACCCGGAAATCTTTCTGGAAATTCTTTTGGTAGCCCGTATTGGTGTAAGACTCATTAAAAACAAAATCAGCCTGGTCAGTAATATCCTGAAAAGTCATGCTGCCGCCCATGTTAAAAGTTTCGCGCCAGCGGTAGCGTAGGCCACCTTCTATCCCCACCGTACGAGTTTTGCTAAGGTTATCGTAATAGGTTTCCGGGCTGGCTACTTTTACTACCTGGTAGATTAGGTCGTTTGCGGCGCGGTATATAAAGCTGCTTTCTAGGTTAAACTGGTGATCCGGGCCTAGATTGAAGCCGTAAGCGGCCCCGGCGTTAACGTTATTGCTTTGCTCTGGACCTAAATCAGGGTTAGGGGTGGTGAACAAGCCATCGCCGAATATTTCAGTGGCCCAGGGCATCCGGTAAGTGTGTTCATAGGAAGCCTTTAGCTGTAGTTTTGGCAGCAAAAAATAGGTAGAGGCAATCCCGTAGCCAATGTTTTCCTTCTGAGACTCGAAAGCATCTATGCGTTGGTTATCTTGCGCAAAATCATACTGCTTGCTGGTTTTGGCGTTTAAGTAGTAAAACTTGCCGAAAACGGTGGTGCTCCATTTTTCAGTAGGGTCGAACTTAAACGCAAGTCCCGCCAATTGTTTGGTTAGCGATTTCGGAAATTTATTCTCAATCCGGTCCGGGTTTTCGGTATCAAAACTTTCGCGGGCGAAATAAGATAAGGCATAATTGAAAGCTAACGATACTTTAGGGCCAAATGCGTAACTGGTATTAAACTGACTATTAAAGTCGTTGTCGGTTAGGGTAGTAAAGGTGCGGTTTAATTCCCCATCGGTAGAGCCGGGCGTATAAGTGGCTTCACCTAACCAGTTATACTGCACGCCGCGCAGGGTATCAATTACCTCGCTTTTGGTCCTATTAAAAGCGCTGGAAAAACTAACATTTAATCCTTTAAGAAAAAGATTTTCTTTGCTGTATTTTAAGGTAGGTACGATGGATTGGCTGTTGCGGGTGATGCCGCCATAAACGCTGCTCATGGTAGCACCTGTTTGCACCTGTTTGTCGTTGCCGGTGGCAATAATTCCAAACAAGAAGTTATCCGCAAACTTCTGGTCCACCCAACCTGTTTCTAACTTCAAGGTGCCGGAGCGGTAGCGGTCGTGGAAGCGTTTTACCTCCGCCGAATCTATCACGTTGTTGCCTTTTTTAATGGGTACCCAAACCTTGTAGTTGTTGTCGGAATAATTATAGTTGGCAGTTCCCCGGAGAGTAAAACCGCTGGTGGGGTTGGTATAAGCCCCGTTTATAGAAAGACGATGGGTATTGAAAGAGCCAACCGAATACGAAGCATCCAGGAAGTTATTCTTTTTATTGGTAATAATATTAACGGCTCCGCCCAGGGCATCGGTGCCTAACCAAACCGGCACCACGCCTTTGTAAACCTCCAGCCGGTCTATGGTGTTAACCGGAATATCGCTCAGGCTCAAAGAAGAAGAGAAATTATCCATTGGAATGCCATCCAGGAAGAACTTTACCTGGTCACCGGAAAAACCATTTAGGGTAAAACTTAAGTTAGAACCCAGGCCGCCTTCCTCCAATACCTTCACCCCGGAAACCCGGTTCAATACCTCTTTGGCGTCCGAAGAGCTGTTTTGTAATTCCTTTACCGAGATAGCCGTCACGGCATAGGGCTGTTCGTTGATTTCCTTGGTAGCTGTTTTGCCCACAATCTCAACGCTATTCATTACGAAAGCCTTGTTTATAAGCCTGAGGTTTAGCTCCAGGTTTTGGGATTCTCCTAGTTGTATGGGCTGCTCCTGCGTTTCAAATCCGATGTAGCTGAGGGTTAAGACGTAATTGCCGGCTGAAATTCCTGAAATTCTGAACTGGCCTTTTTCATCCGTTGTAGTGCCTATATTCGCATCTTTCAACGCTACGCTAACCCCAATCAGAACCTCGCCGGTAGCGGAACTTACTTTACCGAAAACGGTGGCTTTGTCTTGGCCTTGAGCCCAGCCAGTCTTAGGTAAGCTAATGAACGTCAGAATTAGTAACAGGGCCTTGATGAAATTGGTATGTTGAGTCAAAGCTTCTTTTATTTAGAATAATTTTAAATTATTGCAAATGTAGGAGGTAAATGGAAAAGAGCAAATTTTATTTAGATTAATTATAAATAAGAAAGCCTAAAGAATTTTGATGATGAAGTCTGATATTTATATACTGACTTGATTATTACTACAAATTTTATATAACTTATACCTGCATTACAAATAGGCCCCTATTCTGTGCTTTCTAAGCTAATTACTACTCTCATTGAACAGCTCGCTTGTTGCAAAATTCTGAAGTAAGCAGAACTAGCAAGTAAAAAATTACCGATTTTGCTAAGGATAAACTACTGGAAGGCTTTAGTTACAGGATAATAATGAAGCAAAAAGGTCTGGATAGGCTAGACCTCTTTGCAAACAATCAAACAATTAAATTTTCAATCCTTGGAGTACCGGAGAGCCCCAAGTTTAATCCTGTATTAAAAGAAAGGTAAAATCAGGGAAAAAGAGCTGGGAAATTTCTCCCGAATACACCCCTTTTTACTAGCATCTTGGTAGCGGGCCGTTGTTTACTATCCGGCATGTTGATTTGTAATTAACTCTACAAGCACATTTATGGTGTTATACATTTGGTGTAAAACTATTTCAGGAGTTTACCTTTTCCGGACGAACACATTTTGACGACACTGTCGTCAAAATTATCCTGGTCGCACCTGGTGGAAATCATTAAACTCAAAGATGCCCTGAAGAGAGAATTCTACCTCACCATGTACGCCAACAAAGGTTGGAGTGTGCGCGAATTGGGCAGACGGATAAACAGCCTGCTTTTCGAACAGACCGCCATTAGCAAAAAGCCAGCGGATACCATTTACCACGACTTAAAGCATCTGCGGGAAGCGAGAGTGATGAGTGTAGATTTATTTCTCAAAGACCCCTATATGCTCGACTTCCTGGGACTGGAAAATACTTTTGCCGAGAAAGATTTAGAGACGGCTATACTGGTGAAACTGCAGCATTTTATCTTAGAGTTCGGCAGCGATTTTGCCGTCCTGGCCCGGCAAAAAAGAATTACTATCGACCAAGAAGATTATTACATGGACCTGCTGTTTTATCACCGCAAATTGAAGCGGTTAGTAGCCATTGAATTAAAGTTGGGAAAATTCAAACCGGAATACAAAAGCCAGTTAGAGCTTTATCTGCGCTGGTTAAACAAATACGAACGGCAGGAGGGAGAGAACCCACCATTAGGATTGCTTTTATGTGCCGAAAAAAGCGACGAAATGATTGAGCTCTTGAAATTAGATAAGTCCGGTATTCACGTAGCCACTTATTTAACGGAACTGCCGCCCCTGGATTGGCTCCGGGCCAAGTTGCACAAATCCATAGAAGAAGCTCAAAACCGGTTAAACCCTCCAGCTGAAGAATAAGGTGGCAAAACCAAAGCAATCAATCAAATAGAGTAGAAGCAACAAATCGGACAGTTGCAGCACCAGGTTCTGGAACGAAAGAAACAGCACTTAGGTTTGGGTAGTAGGAAAAAAAGGACCAGGTAGCAGTTTTATTTCTTCCCTACTGCCCTTATGTACTGGGTGCCGTTTTATACCAGAAGTGTTTTCGGGTTTGAACTAGCTGCTTAATTAACTTTATAAAAGGGAGAAAAGAACCTTTGCCGATTCCGGACATACATAGGATGTTAAACTAAGGGATTATTGAATATTGTTAATGGTTTCAACCACTTCATCAATGAATTCATGATACTTAGTTGGAACATTACTTTTTTTCTGTCTAACAACCAGAACTTTCTTTTTCCCTTGTGTTTGAACTCAAGGTAAAGTCCGCCCCAGTCACCCGCATCCGGTTGCCCAATCACTTTATCGGACTCTTTGCATAAATCACGGGGAAAGTTATGGATTAAATCTTTTGCAATATTAAACTGCGACAGCCTTAATTTTACATAATTACCTTCGTAAAATTTAGAAAAAGAGGGATAAAGGTCTTTCGTGTCTTGCAATAACTGATTTTGGTCCAGTTTATAATTCTCAACACAATTCTCTCCTCCGGCACACTCGCCATAAAAGTGTCCGAAAACTAAATAACCCTTGAAAGCTGCCTTAATATCATCTTTCTGGCAGCTTATAAACAATAGAGATATAAGGAATAAGAACAGCAATTGACTTCTTATAGTTGAAGCTTTCATTATTCATATTTTATTAAATGAGTTGCACAACTTCAAAAATATGCAAGACGGTAGCTGCCATATAAGTCCAGTTATGCTAAACAAAATCAGTATGGCTGTTTTCCTTCTATGTTCTAAAACCAAGGTGTTCTCTCCTATTAAACTGTTCTGTTTTCAGGCGTACCTACACGGTTAAGGGTTAAAGAGAGACCTGTAACTCCTAACCCTTTCTTTTGAATTGATTTCAAAAACAAAACAATTATTTACTTTTTACACGTAAATTCTGGAACGACGAGTTTTGAAATACTTTAGTAGGTAGAACAATAAACTTAATACTACAGGGGTAATAAATATTCCAATCATTTCCGATTTTGTAAGGTTTGATAGGAACCAGATAATTGTTACAACTGCCAGAATTGGAACAGTATATCCCCCATAAATTTGAAAGGATGAGGGGTCAGCCTTATTCTTTATCCTTAACTTAATTACCGCTAAGGCAACACCTAAATATATTAAAAGCACAGACGAGGAGGATAAGATTGCTAACTGTTTGAATTCACCCGTAATAGCCAGAAAACAGCCTAAAGCTGTAAATGATATTACAGAAACATAGGGAGTAGCAAATTTCGGATGTATAAGCGCTAATGGTCTTATAGGAATTACCCCGTCTTTGGCAGAACGGAATAACACCCTAGGCATATTTAATAGGTCGCCACTTAAATAACCAAACATTGAGATGGAAGCCCCAATTATCATTAATGTCACTCCGAAAGGACCTATTATTCTTTTGGCCACCTCAGCTAAGGGAGCCGCTTTATAATCGGGAAATGAGTCACCCAGAATTCCCTGAGAAACCAGTTGCACTGCCATATAAAGTAAAAGAATAACGGATAAACTCAGAAAGATTCCGTTAGGGATTGTTTTTTTAGGGTTTTTAACCTCCCCACTGACGCTTAAACCATTTTCTGCTCCCTGAAAGGCAAAAAATAAAATAAGTGAAATGGTGCCAAAATCATTTATTGATGGTGCTCTATCCCATTTTAGGTTCTGCACAGAGACTTCTGTTGTTCCCCAAATAATCAATAGTAATAACGGTGTCAATTTGGCAATAGTTGTAAGTTTTACCAGGGTAATCCCTTGCTTTACTCCGAGTACATTTATGATTGTTAAACCCGAAAACATGAAGATAAAAAAACCTGCTCTAAATAGTTTATTTCCAAATACTGGCATCAAGTAAGACAAAGTATCAGCAAGTGCATTGGCAACCGCCGCCGTTGCCATCAAGGAAGCCCCAAAAATAAATAGGTTTGCGGTTAGAAAGCCAAAGTATTTCCCAAAGGCTGCTTCAATGTAAGCGTAAGCACCTCCCGTCATGGTTACTTTACTTCCTACCTCGGCAAAGCAAAGCATGATTATGGTTATGAGGAATCCACAAAACAGGTAAGCCAGTATTCCAGCGGCTCCCAGTCCCTGGCTAACTACAGCTGGCAAAACAAATATGCCGGAGCCAATGACAACATTTATAATATTTGAAGTCAGCCCCCAAAGTCCTATTTCTCTTTTTAAACCTTCTTCTGTATGAAAGCTGCTAGAAGTATCCTGCATAAAACAATATTTAATTTGTCACCTAACTACAAAGTTGGCGCTTTACTTAGAACATTGGTGTTAAATTAATTGTTTTGGGAAACCAATGTACAATTTTACGGAACCCGCAGGCGCCGCCTCTTGCTTGAAGAAAGTAGCCCGTGTTATCTACCAGGATGAAAGCAACCGAGCTATATTTGATGAAACTGTAAATAAGCTGAAGAATAAGTATCAGGCTGTCGTAGAGGTACAGCAGTTCTGGACCTTCAACGAAGCCGCTAATTGTGATTACGGTGATTCGAGCCTAAATTAAAGGGTTTCTTGGTGCTTTCTCTGCGATAGCATATTCCTAAATGGAAGGAAAAGTGCGTTGGACCTTAAGGACTAACTACCTGTTTATTGTTAGAAATTACTCCTACTTGTTTGTCTCAGCTCATTCATCTCACGAATTATAATTCCGCGCTCCTTTTTGAGATGGCTTTATGAAATTAGTTTACAGCAAAAAGATTTGCTAGAACGAGGTCTTTTTCAATCGCATAATTCCGTCCTTTTTTGAGAAAGTTCTGTCAACTTGTTTTAGGACTAGAAACTGCCAAGAGGTTTTCTAGGACGGTAGCTTTAATGAATAATGGTATTTAATCTTAGTGTATCACCTCTGCTAGCGAAACTTCAGGCCTGCAAAAGAGGATTGTCATATTCTCCAGCTGTTTCAACCTGAACAATCCCTTACTCCTCCGCACCGGTCAACCCTACAAAACCCGCCATGACGAAAAGCATGGCTGAAATGAAACATTAGGTTATTTAATAGTTTTATAATTATCGGTTAATACAGCCTTAACATTGCCGACCTACTTTTACGAGCATAAAAACAGGTTTAATCAATCTAAAAACATCTCTGACCAATATCCAATAACGCTTACCAGAACATTTCAAAATATGGCCATTGGGTGGTGTTGAAGCATTGGAGCTTTATTATGAATTAATTAATCCTACCCTCCCAAAACTGCTGCACCACACTCTCGAAGGTATTAAAGGAAAGATTTAACCTGATTTTACTACAATTATCACTCCTTAAATCAACAAAAATGAAACAACTATTTACAGGATGTATGGTATTGCTTACCATCTTATTTTCTTCGTACGTACCTTTGTTTGGGCAAGGTAATGAAGCAACTATTATTGGGAAAGTAACTGAAGTAAATTCCGGCCCCATAATCGGAGCTACGGTATTGGTCAGAAATGAATCTACCGGGTTTCAGGCCGGAACCGTAACCGACCTAAATGGCGACTACATTATTAAACAATTGCCTCTGGGGTCGCCCTATTCGGTTACGGTATCTTATATTGGTTTTAGCCAACAAAAGAAAACCGGTTACGCCCTTAGCCAGGGGGACCAGTTGCGGCTGAATTTCCAAATAGCACCCAGCGCCACCGAACTGCAGGCGGTTGAAATTATAGCTGCTAATACGCTAAAAAGCACCGTTCCAAACTTGGGAGCTTCTACACCTGTTACTGCCAAAGATATTGCCAAATTGCCGGTAAATGGCCGTAATTTTACTTCTTTAATAGATCTTTCGCCTTTAAGTAACGGTACGAGTTTGGGCGGGCAGCTTGCTTCCTCTACCAACTTTACTGTGGATGGAATGACTTCGCGCGGTACCATTGCCGGTGGTTCTACGTCCAGTGCTTATTCCATTTCAATGGAAGCAATTCGCGAATTTAAAGTAGTAACCAATGAATACGATGTAACCATGGGCCGTAGTGGTGGCGGTACCATTAGCACAGTAACCAAATCCGGTACGAACAAGCTGTCGGGTAGTGCCTTTAACTTCACGCGGACCGATTGGCTTTCGAGCCCCTATGACCCAAGAGGAAACAGAAGAACCCAGGACTTCTCCACGAATCAGTATGGATTCTCCTTAGGTGGGCCCATTTTAAAAGACAAAGCGCACTTCTTTGTTGCCTGGGACCACCAGGCCGATTCCCGCCCGCTGTTTATTGCCAACATCCAGTCGGCCGCCGACGAAGCCGCCAACCGGGTAACCCAGGAAACGCTCGATAACTTCCTGGATATTGCCCGCGATAAATACGGGGTTTCGAACAATCCGCAGTTTGGCGCATTTGGCAAAACCAAAGGAACCGACGCTGTTTTTGCCCGGATTGACTGGCAGTTAAATAACAAGCATCTTTTAACCTTGCGCAACAACCTCGTGCGCGAAAACGACCTTTTATCAGAAGGCGACAACTCCGGTATTAATGCCCTGGAATCGTACATCGACCGGAAGAAATTAGACAACAGTTTAATGCTTTCGCTACGGTCAAGCCTGACCCCCAAAATAACCAACGAATTTAAAGTACAGCATTTCTTCCAGGACGAAGCCGTTATTCCGAGTCCGGAACTTCCTTCGGATGGAATACCACGGGCCATCGTTGAAAACGTAGAATCAGTTTCCGGAACCAACACCTACTTTAATTCTATTCAGATTGGCGGACAGCGTTTTTCGCCGGAATGGTTTAAGGGCAATGTGGTGCAGCTAGTAGATAATTTCTATTACAATACCGGCAAAATCAATTATACTTTTGGCTTAGACCTGATGTACAACCGGATGCATTCCTTGTATGGCAGTGAAATGAACGGTCGTTTTTACTTTAACGGTCTGGAAAACTTTAGAAACCAGACGCCATACCGGTACGCCCGGGAAATTAATTTGCTGGCCGACCCCAGCAACGTGGTGAATTCTTTAGCTACTGGCGCTTACGCGCAAATGGAAACTACTCTAGCCCCTGGGCTGGATGTGATGGCGGGTTTGCGACTGGATAATACCCGCTACCTGAACAAAGCCAATATTAGCCCGCTGGTATTTAATAAACTGGGTTTGCGTACCGATAATGTAATTAATACGACCCAGTTGCAGCCCCGCGTACAGTTTACCTGGGACGTGAATGAGCAAAGCAGGGATATTATCCGTTTTGGAGCCGGTGTTTTTGGTTCGGCTTTAAACCCGTATTCCATGATCAACAACATGTTGTTCGACGGAACCAGGGTAGCTTCGGTGGAAATTCAGGGAGATTTAGTACCACAGCCCAACTTTCCGGGCTACCGCGAAAACCCAGCCACTGCCCCAGGAACTGAGCTTTTTAGCAATCCCAGCATAGATAGGTTATTAACGATTAACACCAACAGCAAAGATGCTAAAGTGCCGGTTGTTTATAAAACCAATTTCTCGCTTAACCACTTTTTCAGCGACCGGTTACGCATGGGGGTGAGCGGCTATGCTTCTTGGGCACGTAACAACTATATGTACGTTGACCGCAATATGGTGGAAGAACCCTACTTCCGGATAGTACCAGAAGGAAACCGGGGTGTTTATGTACCGGCCTCGACCATTACGGATAAAGGCATCGTTAACTGGGTAAACAGCCGAAAAACCACCCAGGTAGGTCGGGTGCTTGAGTTAAACAGCAAAGGTAGAAAAGACCAATATGCCGTAGTAATAGACGGAACTTATCGGTATTTCCGGGACGGACAAATTACAGCTTCGTACACCTGGAACGACTCTAAAGACAATACTTCTTACAACGGTAACGTGGCCAACACCGCTACTTTGGCTTTAATGGTAGAAGATGACCCCAGAGACCTAAGCCGGATGAGTTATGCAGATAATCAGTTCCGGAACAAGGTGGTATTTTATGGCACAGCGCCAAGTGTTTGGGGAACCACGTTCAGCGTGCGTTACTCGGGTATTGGCGGCACGCGCTATTCTTTGGCGGTAAGCGGCAACACTAACGGTGATTTTGTTTCTTCAAACGACCTGGCTTTCATCTACGACCCTAATAATAATGAAGTGCCGGAATATCTGCGCACGGGCATTCAGGCCATTCTGGACAACCCAGATGCGGAAGAAAGCATTAAAAATTACATTCGTCAGAATCTAGGTCAAGTGGCGGAGCGCAACGGCGGTATTAATGATTTTTACGGCGTATTCGATGTTAGGCTTGCCAAACGGTTTAAGTTATTTAACAATCACGGCCTGGAAGCTTCGGTTGATATTTTCAACGTAGGAAATCTATTTAACCGGGACTGGGGCATTGGCCACAATCTGGGCAAGCAAAACCTGTACTCCATCAGAAGCTTCGATCAGGCAACCCAACGATTTGTTTACAACGTGAACCGGGCCAGTGGGGTATCCGGCCTCAACGGTAACCCTTACCAGATTCAATTAGGTGCCCGGTATTCTTTCTAATACCATAACAACTAAAAATAAAGAGAGCCACAAAAGAAGCTCTCTTTATTTTTAAACCAAAACCTTAAGGCACTATTCAAAGCCAATTATTTAAAAAATTGCTGGTCAGCATAAAACTTATTAATACCTACGCTAACATGTATCGCTTAACCATAAAACATTTACTATCATTTATATGCCTGAGCCTTTTTATTTCTGGTCAGGCATTTAGCCAATTGGCCAAGCACGTAATAATCATCAGTATCGATGGATTCCGCCCAGAATTTTATCAAGATAATTCCTGGGCCGCGCCTAACCTACGTCAAATGGCCATGAGTGGCGTGCAGGCAAATGGTGTGCGTGGTGTTTTTCCAAGTGTAACCTATCCATCTCATACCACCATTCTTACCGGGGTTATGCCCGCTCAACACGGAATTTACTACAATGCCCCATTTGAGCCAGATGGCCCAACCGGACGTTGGTACTGGGAAGAAAACTTAATTAAAACCGAAACTTTATGGGATGCCGTGCATAAAGCCGGCTTAAAGTCAGCCTCTGTTTTCTGGCCTGTATCTGCGGGGGCTCCCGTAGATTATAACATTCCGGAAGTATGGTCGATAGATAAAACTGTAGACCGGGTATCTCCCATTCGCAAAGGAGCTTTCCCAAAGGGCTTGTTTGAGGAGATTGAGCAAAATGCCACGGGTAAACTCCAGGAAAAAGATTTAAACAGCGATTACATGATTGCCGACGAAAACGGCAGCCGGATGGCAGCTTATCTAATCGAAACCTACAAACCCAATCTATTAACCTTTCATATTTTTACCGTAGACCATGCAGCTCATGTGGAAGGACGGGAAGGCGAACACGTACGAAAAGCGGTGGCTACTGCTGATAGAGCGGTGGGCAATATTTTAGAAGCCATTGAAAAGGCAGGTATTAGAGAAAGTACCGCGGTAATTGTTACCGGCGACCATGGCTTTGTGGATATTAATCAAAGCTTTTCGCCGAATATTGCCTTGGCTAGAAATGGCTTAATAGGTATTGGAAAAGGAGAATGGAAAACTAAATTTCATACCTCCGGAGCTGCCGCCTTTTTATATCTGAAAGATAAAAAAGATATTAAAACGTTTAACAAAGTCAAAAAAATACTTTCAGAATTACCTGAATCACAGAAAAAGCTTTTTCGGGTAGTAGAACGGGCGGAACTAGCTAAAATTGGCGCTGACCCTAATGCTGAATTAGCTTTAGCGCCCGTACCTGGCGTAACCATGAGTGCTGCTACCGATGGTGAAATTTTAAAAGCAGCGAAAGGGGGCACCCATGGTTACTTTCCGGATTTTAAAGAAATACAAACTGGGTTCATCGGTTATGGGTCTGGTTTTAAGACCAAAACTACTTTATCGCTGATGGGGCTGGAAGACATTGCCCCCATAGTTTGCCAGCTTCTAGGTGTTTCTTTAAATTCAGCTGCAACTTCCAATCCAACGGTATTAAGAGCTGTAGCAAAATAATTATAAATAGAAATGGAAATTTTAAGAAGGCCTTCTCAGCTGAAAAGGTCTCCTATCTTTATTATGGGATTCTATATTTTGCACTTATTTGATTATTGTATAAGTTTTTAATTATAATAAAGTTGAATTAGCTCATACACCGACCGGAAAAATTGAAAAAACACCTGGGAACGGATAGAGGAGTTAGTCCGGATCAGAGAAAGCGAGCAGATGGCAAAAATCCCTTCTATGAATAGCTAAACAGGACCATTCACAAATCTAGGATTCTGAGCCTCAGTGAATGATAACAATTTCTTAACAGCGAGAAGGAAATCTGTAGGGTATCTTTATCAAAATCTTAAATCAGAAAATCATGGCAGTTATAAAATTCAATACGCTCTTTAGTGACATGAAGCCCAGCATGCAACAGGTAGAAGTAATAACAAGCGGGTATGTCACAGAAGAGAAAACTTTTTATTGTCATACTTTAGAGCGTTGTGCCTTATCGCCAGGGTTAGAAAAAGTGGAGTATTACGTAAACGAAAAAGACCAACTTTTTAGCATCCATTACGCGCACATGCTGGACCTTCGCCTTTCTGTTTGTGTTATTGATTTTTTCCCCGATTACTCCAGAGATGAGGTAGATAAGGCGGCAGCTATTATTTTGGATGAAATAAGACGAAAAGTGTAGTTAATTATTTACTATGAAAGTACCTTAATGATAATAATATAGCTCTTTAAGTAAGCCTGAACTGCGGGGTAAAAAGGAAAATAATTACTTAACAGTGCTGACCACTCTGATTTCTTCTTTTTATTTCTCTTAATCGGAGTTCAATCTTAATCTTAATAAGTTGGTATCTAATATAACTCACCGGACTTTCATCTTTGTCTATCAATGTATCAACATAGTAAAGACAATTTATACTATCTTCGTAACTAAGGGTTGATACCACCAGTTTTTCTAAAATAGTAAATAGTAATCCGTCCATTTATATTCTTGATTTTATCAACCAAATAATTGTAAGCCCCTCATCAAAGCATTACAAACTTAGTCTAAACCCCTCAGGAATATACATTTTGGAAGTTAAGCTTCTATCAAGAATTTGTTAAGCAACCACTAACACGTATTTCGCTTTGTATATGCTGCAACGAATTCAATTAATTAAATAAGGAAGAATTAATAAAGTTAAATGATATTCTTACTTTTAAATGGGATTTAAAATTGTAATGTCTTTCACTCCAGCCTTCTATTTCAAAAATCCTTCTTCTGAGGTATTTTACCTTAATAACAAAGCATTACAATTCAGTAAAACATCCTTAACCATACCATAACATCATTAAAATATCTTTGCTTCTCTTAAATCAATGATTAAGCAATTATAAAAAGGTGAAAATCTTTTTCAATAAGTTTATAAATAATTTATCCTTAATAACCATTAAGGTTAAACATGTCTTATTCAATGATTAAAGCCAAAAAATAAATAATATAAAACCATGTTTAGGAGAAAATTTTTACAAAGCCTGGGTACTATTGGTTTGGGATTAGGTTTACCTGTTTCGACCGTTCAGGCGCAGCAAGTAGCTAACCGTTACGAGCAGAAATACAACCTAACGCCTATTTCTTTAAAAGGTAAGGTTCATCAGAATGGCAAAGGCATTGCGGGCGTGGCAGTTACCGATGGCCTAAATATTGTTTTAACTGATAAAGCTGGCCGGTATGCTTTAAACAGCAATGCTACCTCCGAATTCGTATATATATCTATTCCCCGGGGTTATGCTTTTCCGCAGGAAAAAGGCATTACCCAGTTCTTTAAGCCCATCAAAGCCGGCAACACGGCCATTACCACCGATTTTGAACTACAACAATTAACTACCGATGATACTAAGCATAATTTTGTGGTTTGGGCTGACCCGCAGATAATAGATAAAAGCGATGCTGAGCAATTAATAACTGTTTCGGCTCCGGACTTGAAAAACTTAGTAGCGCAATATGGCAGTAATACCTTAATGCACGCCATTGGCTGCGGCGACCTGGTTTGGGATAAATTTGAGCTGTTCGATGATTACAAGAAAGCTGTGGAAGTAACTGGTGTTCCTTTCTTCCAGGTAATTGGTAACCATGATATGGATATCAAAGCCCGAACGGATGATGGTTCGGCCCAAACTTTTAAGAGTTTGTTTGGCCCAAGTTATTATTCTTTTAACCGGGGTGAAATCCATTATGTCGTGCTAGACGATGTATTTTTTATCGGCACCGCCAAGAAATATATTGGTTACCTCACCGAAAAGCAATTGCAATGGCTGGAGCAGGATTTAAGTTATGTGAAGCCCGGCACCACCGTAGTGGTTTCGTTGCACATCCCGGTAAACAGTGGCAATAAAAGACGGAATAATTTAAAGGAAGATGCCATTGGTGGTGTGGTTTCAAATAGGGCAGAGTTATACCGGATTTTAAAGTCTTATAAAGCACACATCATGTCGGGCCATACACATGTGTGCGAGAAAGTTTTAGAAGAAAATACTATTGAGCACACGCACGGTGCCGTTTGTGGGGCCTGGTGGACCGGACCAATATGTACCGATGGCACTCCCAGCGGCTACGGCGTTTACGAGGTAAACGGTAGTGATTTAAAGTGGTATTATAAATCAGTAGGTAAAGATAAAAACCATCAGTTCCGGATTTATCCCAAAGGCAGTGTGCCTGACCGGCCCGACGAAATTGTGGTAAATGTTTGGAATTGGGACCCTGAATGGAAAGTAACCTGGTTTGAAAACGGCAATAATAAAGGAGAAATGAAAAGGGAGGTGGGGCTTGATCCACTTTCGGTAGAATTACATGCAGGAGCAGCGTTACCCCAAAAACATAAATTTGTGGACCCTACTTTAACTGACCACCTATTCTTTGCCAAACCATCTAGTCAGGCAAAAGAAATAAAAATAGAAGTTACCGATCGGTTTGGCCAGGTATTTTCTGATTCTTTAACCGTTTAAAGTACATAAAATATGCACTGGTAAAGGTTAGCATTTTATAATTATAAAATCTCTAAATTCAATTATTTTCTTTTCTGCCTTATTTGGTGCAATATAATTTAATACTTACTTAATATTATGGTTACGTAGCGTTAAAGTAAACAAGCTTAATTTGTACCTGTAGTTTCATAAGTAGCTTAGAAATTATTTCATGTTTGTTGATCATTTAATAAGGCCGGTTTTCAACCGGCTTTATTTTTTGTTATAAATAGCAAATTTTTTATGGAAAAGCTAATCTTTATTCATAGTGCCCTAATATTAATTTTACTAGTAGCAGTATTGGGCTTGCTGCTTTGGGAGGAAATAAATGAAGCAAACCAAGTAATGGATAGTAAAACAACTCCTCTTCTTTCTTGCGTAAGCCTTATAGCAGGGCTTATTTTACACCTGAACTGGATAATCCTGCCTTGGGCCAGGGAGCAGAAAGGAGACTTGGTTGCTGTTGCTAATTTTGGGGTGTTAGTAATTACTTTTTCTTTGCTAATCTGGTACTGGTATAAAAGCTTTATCGACTGGAAAGCGAAGCATTCTAGATAAGGTGTCGGTTGATACTTGTTTCAGAAGGTAGTGTAACCTTTTAGAATTTACAATCCATCACCTGTCAGAAGCATAATAAGGGTTTTACGATGTACTGTGATGGTAAGGCGGTAGCTTTACGGAGCAGGTTACCTTTTATCTAAATGGACTACTATCTGAATAATTTGTTTATCCGGCAGGTCTATCGTTTGAAGATGGGTAATTGATTTTACGGAATAACCTTCTTTGAAATAGGGCTCAAATTTATTTGTCAAATCTAAGTCAAAAAGGGAAGCTCTCACATTCCAAGAGCCTGGGTTGGTTTCAAATCCTAGAGAGATTATTTTTTGGTCTTGCATATCTAAATTTACGAAGGTAAATCGCAGATACCCTTTTTAGGAGGTTATTTTTAAGTTATCATATGATTACGATAAGTTTATCGCCCAAGAAACCCTGTTTGGTACTGCCGCATTATTTTCCTTAAAATTAGTAATTTCAGAGAGTCGCCGCTAAACGGGCCGTCTTCTTTAACTCTTACCAACCATTTTGGGCATAATAAAAAGGTTTTCTAATCCGTTAAGCCATCTAATAGCTCTCGTTAAGCAGCATAACTAAAGCCCCTTTTGGTAAAAGGAAACCCCAGGTGTTTAATTCATACCGAATTCTTGGAAGAACTTCCACCTATATTTACTAATTACAGCAACCCTTTTCCAAGGGCAATGGCAACAAGCTTATAACAAGTTTTATGTTAAATTGGCGCTGTTCTCTGGATTTTTTATAGTTTTCCGGAACATGGAAAACTATAAAATAGATGCTGCTGCTTGCTACTATACTTGAGTTCTCTGGTTTGTTTTATCTTTCGGATGCGGTCTTAAAATCACAAAAATAATTTGATTTGCGAGTTGCTTTTCGCGAGTTGCTTTTTTAATTTAGATATTCAGCAAAAAATACCTGGTACGCCCAGGCCTTTTTCTTTATCATAATTAGGTTCTTTTTAGAGAAAATCTCTAGAATAAGACAGGTAAAGCAAGTGATATAAAATATTAGATTAAAGTAAGAAAATTCTAATATATTCTATTCTGGTTCAAAATTGTTTAAAACCAAAAATTTAATTATATTCACCCTGACCCCGATAACTGTTGGACTTTGCACTTATCCTGAAGAATAAGGATAAGCGTCAACATCATCTTATAGGAATGAAACCAAGCATGGGACTTTCTAACTCATATATTATTTCTAAATAGTTTTTGTAGGTGTTCTACACCCACATAGGCTATAAAGTAGAAAGACGTACCTGCAATAGTACTCAACTTTATCTTAACTAATTCAGGTATGCGTCAACTTGCTGCCATAATGTTTTCCGACATGGTTGGTTATACTGCTCTGATGCAACAAAACGAGCAATCAGCCAAAGAAAAGCGGCGCAGACTAAAGCAAGTTTTGGAAACTTCTGTCTCTGGACATAATGGAAAAATTCTGCAATACTATGGCGATGGTGCTTTAAGCATTTTTAACAGCGCAGTTGATAGCGTTAAATGTGCCCTGCTTATACAACAAACCTTACGGCAGGAACCTAAAGTAGATTTGCGAATAGGTATACATTCGGGCGATATTTCCATAGAAGAAGAAACTATTTATGGCGATGGCGTTAACCTGGCATCCAGGGTTGAATCTCTTGCTGTACCGGGCTCTATTTTCATTTCAGAAAAGGTTTTTGACGAAATAAAAAACCAGGAAACCCTTTCCGCTCGGGAAATGGGCTACTTTGAATTCAAGAACATAATAAGGCCTGTCCGCATTTTTGCTATCGATAACAAAGGTCTGGTCGTTCCCACCCGTGATGTCCTAAGAGGAAAAACCAAAGAGCCCACTAATCGCTTGGCAGTACTGCCTTTTGTAAACCTGAGTGCCGATGCTGAAAATGAATACTTCAGTGACGGTATTACAGAAGAGTTACTCAATGCACTAACTAAAGTTAATGGTCTTCAGGTAACCTCCAGAACCTCGGCTTTTGCTTTTAAAGGAAAGAACACGGATATACGGGAAATTGGCATCCAGCTAAACGTAGACAAAATATTGGAAGGAAGTGTGCGGAAAGCGGGAAACCGGGTACGCATTACCGCGCAGCTAATAAATGCCGCGGACGGTTATCATATCTGGAGTGAAAATTATGACCGGAACCTAACTGATATATTCCAGGTGCAGGATGAGATTAGCAGTATTATCGCCAATAAGCTGCGGGAGAATTTGACGGCGAAAGAACATGAGGAAACACTGGTAAAGGTACCCACCCAAAATCTGGAGGCTTATACCCTTTTCTTGCAGGGCTTACATTATCATAATAAAATAACGCCCATGGATGTAAAAAAAGCAATAGCCTGTTTTGAAAAAGCCATTACCCTTGAACCAGATTATGCCCAGGCTTATGCTATGGCGGCAGCAGGTTATACTTTTCTGGGAGCAACCGGCCAAATGCAACCTAAGGAAGCTTTTGCATTGGTACATCTGTATAGTGATAAAGCATTACAACTGGATAATTCCCTGGCAATGGGATATGCGGCTAAGGGTTCGGCTTATTTGTTATACGATTGGCAATGGCAACAGGGCTATGATGCATTATTAAAAGCAATAGAACTTAATCCGGCTACCACGGGTGCTCACCAGATGCTTTCTTTCTATTATATGATTATCGGGCAAAAGCAAGAAGCGGTGACTATTATGGAAAAAGCCTTGCAGGTAGACCCCTTGTCGCTGCTAGTTAACAAGTCCCTGGTAGATGCTTACAACCATGCGGGAAGAACGGATGAGGCATCAAAACAAGTTGAATGGTTGTTAGACCTGCATCCGCAGCTGCCGGTAGCTTTAGAATTAAAAGGCTGGTGTGCCGGCCATAAAGGAGATTGGCAGCAGGCTGCCGAAATATTTGAAGAAGTCCACCGATTAACAAAGCATCCCTTAAAAGGGCTTACATCATTAGGGTGTGCTTATGGAAAATTAGGAGAAACCGAAAAAGCATTAGCCTGTATTAGTAAGATAGAGCGACGGCAAGCGGAAGAACCCGGAGTGGTTTTGGATGCCGACTTAGCCATGATTTGGTGGTCCTTAGGCGAAAAAGATAAAGCTTTTTATTATTTATTTCTGTGTGTTGAAAAAAGGATGGGGCCGGTAGCCATTATTATTGAGCACCCGCTGTTCAAAGTAGCGTCGGACGACCCCCGGTACCAGTTATTAAAAGAGCAGCTGAACCTGGTTGAATACATTTAACCCATTACCCGCACTGCTAAGGTCTCATACCTGCAGGATTTCTTGTTACCAAGACGGAAATGAAAACAATTCCAATAAGGGAAATTAAGCCAACATCAAGCGAACCAAAAATTTCTCTGACTTTTAGGATTCGCAGGTTAGAAACCTTGCTTGATGGTAAGGACATGTTCCAGGACATTCACTGAGGTGTGTCGAAAAAGACGGACAGTAAATTTGCTTAAGCGTTATAAAGTTAGTGTATGTTTTCATAATTCAAAGGACTCCTATAGCCTAAAGCCGAATGCCTTCTTTTGGTGTTGTAGTACATTTCAATGTACTCAATGATCTCGGTCTGGGCATCCTGTTTATTTTCAAAAGCCCCGTCTTCGAGCAGCTCTGTTTTGAATCGGCTGAAGCAGGACTCCATAAAAGCATTATCGTAAGCATTGTCGGCCCGGCTCATACGCTAGCGTATCTGATGCTGGTCCAACAACTTCCTGAACACCTTACCAGCGTACTGTCCGCCCCGGTCCGAGTGCAGCACCATTCCTTCGGCAATGATTCGGATGGCGAGCGCCTGCCTCAAGGCCGCTATCACCAACTCCTCCTGCATCTGCGCTTCCAATTTCCAGCCCACAATTCTTCTTGAGTACAAGTCCATCCACACAGCTAAATAGAGAAATCCGCCGCCGGCCAAGGGAATGTAGGTGATATCTCCTACCTACACCTGGTTTGGAGCCGTGGGAAAAGCAAGGTCCAACAGCAGATTCGGACTTATCGGGTAAGGATGACGGCTGTTGGTGGTTCGGGGAACAAAACTGCGGGGCTGGATAGCCTTGAGTCCATATTTTTGTAACACCAGCCGCACTTTATAAGCTCCTATCTCCAAGCCCTTATCCTGTAACTCAGCCACTAAACGACGAACTCCGTAACGTCTGCGGTGTTCCAGAAACGTTTGCTGAATAAGTCTTTCCATTTCTTCTTCCCTTTTGTCTACTTTATCACCTGTCGTGAGCCAACGGTAGTAGGCGCTGCGGCTCACCCGCAACACCAGGCAAAGCGTGTGCACCGGCCAACTGCCACTATGGCTTTTAATGAAACCATAAGTTTTACTCAGGTCTGCCGGCTGAAAATGGCCAAGGCTTTTTTTAAAATATCCCGCTCGGTCTCTAACTCCCGAATACGTCGATTAAGTCCCTCCACTTGCGCAAAATCTATTCCTTTCAATTCTTCAGGCTGATGAGCCATATGCACATACCGGCTCTTCCACTTGTAAATCAGGTTTTCCCCTATGCCCAAACTCTGAGCTATCTCGTTCACAGGACGGCCACTGGATACCATTCTAAGAACCTCTTCTTTGAAACCAGCATCGTACTTACGACGCTTCTTTGTTACTGCTTTTTCTTTCATCTTGATTTGCTAAGGTAAGCAAATCAACTGTCCGTATTTATTAGAGCATCTCAATCTTACGTGTGCCCAAGCAGCTGTAAAGCAAAGCCACTGGCAATAAAAGCTAAATTCAAGCCAATGCTGAACAGTATCATTTTTTCAGCGTGCCGCTGGTGATCCATTTGTTGCAGGATTGTCTGGGACTGGTTAAATACCTCATTGTGGTGGGAATAGAGGAACCAGGCGACTCCCAAGTTTACCACCCCCCAACTACTGTTCATGGCAGAAAAATAAGAAAGTTGGTCCTCCGTCGCAATAAACATCAGTATTCCCCCGGTTACAAGGTTCAACCCGGCCCAAATGGCCAGCACGGTGGCATAGCCGGTTTTCAGTTGTTTCATCCGCCTATCAAAATTCAAAGAAGCTTCCGGCTGGGCTTTGTTAGAGTAGGATAGGCCTAGTAAAATAATAGCCTGTAGTAATGGGCATGCCTGTAGCAAGAGGGGCTTGAGGTTAGAAGTACAGAAAAAAAATATTGTCATTTTTCAGGAATAAAGCACTTGTTTTTCTTCCATTCTATTCATTAGTGAAAGCTAATGCCTAATTGGTGATTTAACGAGAAAAGAAAACATGGCTAATTTTAAACAGGCTAAGTTGAAAAAAATGGGGGTTAATTTCTTTTAATAAAGGGAATGATGATTAGTATCACTCAACTTACTAACTAAAATCATTACAAATAGGTTATAGCCTTTGTAATTTCAGGTGTTGACAGAATACTAACCTGTTTGAAAACAACTGCTACCTTGATTTAAAAATATGAACTATAACTTTCTAATACCATGAAAACGATTCTTGTTCCCACTGATTTTTCTACTAATGCTGCTAATGCCATTAATTACGCTGCTGGAATAGCCGTATCTACCAATAGTAAACTAATTCTAATGCACGCCATAGAGCCAGATGTAGTAGAGTTTCCTGGTAATCCTTTCATCCGCAGAACCGATAATAGATTGGTAGCATATTACCAAGACAAGCTCCAAAATCTGGCTAAATACATCCGTTTACGGTTCGATAGTAATTTAGAGGTGGAAACCATATGTGTGCCAGGTCCTTTCCTCAAACCTTTAAACGATTTGGTTTATAGCAAGCAAGTTGACTTGGTTGTAATGGGCACAAAAGGTGCGCATGATTGGCTCGATAAAATTTTTGGTACCAATACCGCTAGCTTTATTAAACAAGCGGTTAGCCCAGTTCTGGCAATTCCGTCAGGTGTACAGCTTAAATTTATAAAGACTATAGCTTATGCTTCTAATTTTGAAAGCCAAGAAACAATGTACTTGAAACAGCTTGTGAAATTTGCTGAACCGCTTGGCTCCTCAATAGCCATCTTTAATATTAAAAGCGAAAATCAACTCGACTTGGTGAGCGACCAGCAAATTTTGCGTAAAATAAAGAGAGATTTTCCAGAGAATAACTTTAGCTTTTCGCAAATAAAAGAAAATGATATAATTGCCGGAATAGAAACTTTTGTGCGGGAAAACCAAATTGATATCTTGGCATTATCTGTTTATGAACCAGATATGCTGGAGAGAATTTTCCACAATAGCGTATCGGAACAATTGGTTTATCGCAGCCAGATACCGTTACTCGCCTTACCTTCAAAACCTTATTCTGTAAAGAAAACTACCAAAAGCAAGCAGCAGAAATCTCAGGAAACTCACTAGTTAATTTATTTAATTAAAAAGAGTTCGATTTAATACTACTCTAATTATTAGATCAAGCATTTTAGGCTAAAACTTGAGCTTTCGTTTGTTGGGCAAAAAGGAGTACACGATTAAACCGAGGTTAAAATTAACCAGCCAGTTGGTTTTAGAGCAGTATCGGATATGCTCAATCTGGCAGATATTTTTCAAAAAGTCGTTGACCGATTCGATGGGTATAAGAGCGTTTTCTATAACTTTATCGGTTAATTTTTCCCCTGCAAGTACCCCTAAAAACTCAAAAAGCAAAGGGGCTTTGATGAGCTATTTTCCTGTTTTTCCAATCTTCTCTGCTGTTGGCTCTTTTTCCTTTTACCCTGACTTTTCTGCTAGGCTCCGCTCAAAGTACAAGGTGTAGATATTGCGTTCCAGTTCCCGATTATTTCAGCCGTTTTCAACCGAATACCTGATATAGTAGAGGCGCTTTTATTCTGCTTCTAGCCGGCAAAGGAGCGGTAATGTGTCCAACTCAATTTGGACCGCAGTGCGTTCCAAATTGAAAAAGCCAAGAAAAATGCCCGCATGTTATTTAGGTTACAGACGTTGAATCCCTTTCCGAATTTCTGAGTGTGCGCATGAGCCAGGTTCTTTAATATCTTTTCTCCAAAAGCTTGCCCTGGAAGTGCCCTGTTGTCCGTCTTGCAAAATGAGCTTTCCTATCTGCCAACAGCTTTCGAGTAATAAACTGTTGATGGCCCGATAAAATTTGGCGCTAGCGGATGCTTTCATCTGTTTAATGGCTGAAAGAATATCCCTTTCAGGTTCCTAAGCAAATAAGGGTAGATGTACTGCTTATCGCCCAGTGGGGTCAAATGCTTTCTGGGGTAAATAGGTCGTATGGTAGCCAAGCACATTAGCCTTCTTACCCGCTCGTACCCCCTTTAAGACCCTAATATGCTAGCCTGGATTGCATCGTCAGCACCTCGACTGTATATGAGCATCCATCAATTGCAAATGCGGAGGTTATTGGCATACTCTTGCTCGGGCACATAATAGAAAGCCCTGCAAAGTGGCAGGGCTGTTAAGTTCTAATTGTATGAGAAATTTTCATTTCAAGAGCTATTATGGAATTGAATAAAAATTTAAAAATTAGATAAAAAACATACTCTAATTTTCTAAAAATTTAAATCAATTTAGGCTCTAAAATTAGAACTTAACGGCCCTGCCTGCAAAGGGGGAGCAGATTGCATTGTTGGCGAATGCTCAAATTATGGTGCGGGCATATCACTAACTTGTGCTCAGGTATAGTCCGTTCTTATTCAAGCGTTTTTTGACCTGCAGACGTGTGTCAGCTTCGGGTCTAATCCCGCTCCATCTCCAACTACCCAATTTAGCATACAGCACTTCTAGATTTATCTCTTTTTCTTGTTCTTTTCCTACTGTCCAGGAGAACACTACTTGGGAGTTCAAAACAAACTCCTGCTTCCAATGTGATATCTGATTCGGGTATATTTCAAAATGAAAAGGCGGCTAACGTCTCCCGCACTTTTTAATGCTTTTAGCACTACCTAGGCTTTGAATGCAACTGTAATTTTCTCCTTACTTTTTTCATCTTTACCACTCTTTTAGGTTATTACTCCTAAACTTATTTCGTGGTATAATTTTGCCGGAGTATTATACCCTTTAAATGGAGAGAAATCCTTTCTTCTAAACAGAGTTTTTATTTTGAATAGCTTTTTTAAAGGTAAATCTTTTGGTTAGATACTAAATAGTGGTAATTTTATTCCATTAAAGGAGTACAGTCAATTTTCTTGCGTGATTCGTGGAGTAGGAATTATAGATAGAATGTAAATTATTGATTATTAAGGCTTTGGGAAGATGGTTCGAATCCCATCCTCTCTGCTGATAGTACTTATTAAAAAAAAGCCTTTGAATTATACATTCAAAGGCTTTTTTGTTTTGCTTGCTCCGCTAAATCGGGCATTTAAACTCATAGTTTACCAGCATCGCTTTTTAAGTGAGCAAATTATTTAAACTAGTTGCTATTATCCTACTCCAAGTAGCATGAACAACCTGCTATAGATGAAGGCTATTTTTGCGTCCTGTTTAACTCGCCCATTCCAGAAGAATCTTCTGCGTTATCTAATCAGAAAATTCTTCCAGAATGACCCAGATAAGTGAGATAATTTATTCTTTTCTGCTATGGAAACTGCTTTTTACTATTTGGTATTATTCAGCAATAAATATTTATCTTTTCCCGGTAAAATTTACCTTATAAAATTTCTTTTATAGACCTTAGTTTTTATTGTATATGCCCGCTTAGCAATTTCTGCCTGTTTAAATAATTTACTTATTCAGGAACATGCAGCCCTTTATTATGGGTGTAAATGATTAGAGGTTTTATTACTTACAAACAAACACTCGCGATGGTTAATTTAAAACCACCTGAGTTTCCGGTTCTGTTTCTTTTGCTTTTTCAAGACAGTTAAATACAAGTTTGTAAAATTCAGGCTGCGACTGCCAGGTTTTGCCAGTAACAATTCTTCCGTCCTGAACGGCCTGTTCTACATTCTCATAAATACCACCGCAAGATTCAACTTCAAATTTTACATGTTCGTAACAAGCAATCTTACGGCCATCTACGAGTCCAGCGGTTACCAATATCTGAACGCCATGACAAATAGCAAATATGTATTTATTGCTGTTATAAAACGCTTTAACAATATTAAGTACCCGTTGATCATTGCGTAAAAACTCGGGCGCTCTGCCACCCGGAATAAGTAAGCAATGGTAGTCAGCCGGATTTACATCGTCAAACGAAAGGTCAGATTCTATCAGGTAACCTTGGCGTTCTATATAGGTATCCCAACCCGGTTCAAAATCGTGCATCACCAGGTTCATTCGTTTTACAGCGGGTGCGGCAATTACAGGTTGGTAGCCGGCTTCCAGCAGCCGGTGCGAGGCATACAGGATTTCAAAACTTTCACCCGCATCACCAGTTATAATCAGAACTTTTTTATTGTTATTCATAAAATTAATTTAGGATAAGAGAACTTTAAATATCTGTAATATTTTTTAAATATAATATTATGGTGGCAAGGCATTACAAAATTTCCTTCTAGTTGTACTAAAAATCAATACTAAAAGCACAACAAAAATTTTATAAGCTATCCTGATAATGAAACCATTAAGTAGGAGCGTAAAAATTTATTAGTAACCTGTTTATTTATGAGAATAGACTTTTTATAGGTTAATCATTTCGGACCGTAAATATTAACTATTGATTTTTAAATAAAGGAATACAGTTGTTTTGCTGGCTATTCCCATTTTTTTCCGGTTTTGTGCCCGAGCTTTGATTAAAATTTATTTAAAACTTAAAATTTAAAGCTATGCGGTTTATTATTTTTTTAGGCCTTTTACTAAGTAGTGGGTTTGCAGCTTGTAGCCAGGATATTAATGCCAAGCGGGTACCGGCACTCGTAAATAATGCTTTAATGGCTAAATTTCCCAATGCCGTAGATATTGAATGGGAGAAAAAGAAAAATTTGTACGAAGCAGATTATGATGTAAACCAAACCGAATTTACGGCCTTAATAGATGCTTCCGGTAACATTGTTATGTACAAACAAGATATTCCGGTAACCGAAATACCAGCGGTGCTTTCGGGTACGCTGCAGAAAAGTTTTGCCGATTACAAGGTAGATGACGCGGAAAAAATACAGAAAGACGGTAAAATATTTTTCCAGGTGCAGTTAGAAAAAAATAATCAGGAGTTGAAGAAAGTATTTGCAGAGGATGGCCAGGCAACTACCGCCATTACTTACTGGGATTAATTAAAATTAACTTCCTCAGCCCAGGGCCAGTATAATTAGACTTAACTTAAAAAGAATAATATATGTCTGGTATACGCAGCATTTGCGCAAATATGCTTTTAGCATTTTTTTTACTTTCCTGCGATGGTAATAAAGCCGCTGATGCGGGTAAAAAATCGCCGGCGCAGGAAGCGAAGAAAAAGAAAAAAGACGATTGGAATAAAGAAGCGCCTTCTACGGACATAGCAATACGCCAGAAGTGGGAAGTGCCGGCTATTCTAAAAGAAGTATCGGGCATTGCCTTTTTGGGAAATAATCAATTTGCCTGTGTTCAGGACGAGGCGGGCGTAATATTTATTTTAAATACCAGTACCGGCAAAATAGATAAGCAGGTTACTTTTGGCGCTGCCGCCGACTACGAAGGAATTGCAATGGTGGGCAGAACCGCTTATGTGGTGCGCAGCGAAGGTAAAATATTTGAAGTAGATAATATTGACCGGAAGCCTCCTCGCATTCGGGAATATAGTACCGGTTTAACTAAGAAGAACAACGTAGAAGGCATTGCTTACGACCAAAAGCAAAACCGCTTATTGCTGGTAATAAAAGGAGCCGAAGCCGGCACGAAAGACTACAAAGGCATTTACGCTTTTAACCTGCAAACAAAAAAGTTTGTAGCAGAACCAGTATTTAAAATAAATCTGCACGATTCTTTGCTGGCTAATTATAAAGGTGAAAACCTGAACAAGGCGCTACGGCCGGCTGAAATTGCCATAGATCCGGTTACGGGATTGATTTATTTGATTGAAGCCAGTAACCCGCAACTATTTATTTTAAACAACGATGGCTCGCTTAAATTGCGGTACAAGCTAGACGAAACTGTTTTTGGTCAACCGGAGGGGCTAACCTTTAGCCCCTCCGGCGACCTTTATATCTCGAACGAAGGAAAAAAAGAAAAAGGCAATATTTTAAAAGTTCAACTTCGTTAAGTAAAGTGTCAGTAATATTCTTAATAAAATCACTTAACCCAAATTTTTTCCGCTCTTAGATTAACTTTAAGTTACCCTTATTTATTCTTATCGTAAACGGCTGAAGCTCATTAGAACAACTGGTTTTTAATAAATATTTAGAGCGGCTCCGGGTGTTGAAGCTTTCTGTTATAAGGCCGATAAAAGCTCAGGAAAACAAAGCAGGCCATCGCAAATTCATCTAACTCCCATTTCCAGCTATTTTGAATTAACAGCACTAGCAGAAAAGATACTACAAAGCAAATGCTGTAAGTTGGGGCTGGTAAAGGCAAACCGGTAATATTTATTATTTTACGAAACCAGGCAATATTTTTATATAAAATATTGAATACCAGAAAGTAAACAAACAAACTAAAATACATAAATACCCCAAAAATTAGTTTGTTCAGTTTAACTTCGCCTACTTTTAAATTATGCAGATTAAATTCTTGCTGCGAATTAGCCATTTTAATTTTTTCCGGGGTTTCAAAACCTAATACCCGTTGTCCCCAGGAAATTTCTTCTCCAAAACCAAAAAAGAATAGCAAAGCCGCCAGGCAAAAAAAGGCAACGGCAATTTTGTTTCGTGTATGAAATGCTTTGTAGAGGCAGGTAAAAGAAGTGAATAGCAGGAAAAAAGCGGTTAAATATTCGATGTACCCATCTTCAGCAATATACCTCTGAAATAAGGGCAAATTAATATAAAACAAGAGTAAGCCCAGCAAAACATGGCTTATGCCAAAAATGCAAATTATTTGTGCGGTAATATTAACCAGTTGGTTACGGTTAATTGCTTTTTTGCTTTGCCTTTCCGGAATATAATCCATTGCATTTATTTTATTTAAATAATACAGGGCTATTACAAAGTTGTTGTTTTAATCTTTTAATCTCTCACCTCAAAAGAGAAATTTTCACAAATCTGCAAAAGTCAATAATATATAAAGTGTTGGTAGTTACACAGGTGCTTCACTTTTAGAACAACTAAATTAATTGTGGTAAATATTCGGGCTGCTTTAGCATTCCCAATTCTATCCAGTTTTAGATTTTACTTTTGATTGTACTTAAAAATTACAACTATAAAAGCAATATAAAGAAGGTCTTTCACCATTATTAACAAATGGTGGCCCTTGCAGGAGCTGGCTACTTTAAATATTGATAATCCTTGTGGTTGCGTAAATATTCATTCGCTTGGCTAAAAAGGTGGCGTAAAAAAGTTTTAAAATATTAGATACAGAAGCTGCCGGCAACCTGTTTGCCGGGCTAAAATAGAGCAAATAAGCAGTTTATATATTTTAATTTAATATTAATACGTATGAGAAACAAAATATTTTTAGGCGCGGGTATGCTTGCTGTCATGTTCTTATTTGGCTGCGAGAAAGAGCAAATAATAAGCAAAAACGATTTGCCCCAACCCGCCAAAGATTTTATCTCCACGCACTTTGCCGGTGTAGGAATTGCGTCCGTAGAAAAAGAAAGCGATATTCTGGAAAAAACCTACGATGTAATTTTAAGTAATGGTACTTCTTTAGATTTTAATGAAGATGGTGCCTGTACCGAAATAGATGGCCATACAGATAAAATACCCGACAGTGTGGTGCCTACTAAAATATTAGAATACGTACAAACTAACTATGCTGCTGATTTTATTACTAGCTGGGAAAAAGATGATTCTCAGCAGGATATAGAACTGGCCAGCAAACTGGAATTAAAATTTGGCCAGGAGAGCAACTTCCTGCAGCTGGAAAATTAATGCTTAACTATTCTGAATATCAGGATTAGTTACCTATAAGTAAACACCTTAGCAACCATAGCTATTTATTTAAACAATTTTTAGCTGCAATGGTATTTACTTAAAAATAGGAGGCAAGCAGCATCTGTTTTGTGCGCCTTTTCTATTTTTTCTTTACGCCCCTAAACACCTGTATGCCGAGACACTTAAGATTAGATATTACTTAAACGATACCCTTATGTCTTATATTATTACCCGCCTCTTTTCAGGATTGTTCTTGCTCATTTCTCATTTAAGCGTTGCCCAAACAGAACCGCTGGCACCTTTGTCTGTGCGGCCGCTGCTCACAGCCGATAGCCTTTACCAAGCCGCGCTAGCGGAACCCCAAAGTAAAGCACTAAATAATAATCTTTTTATTCCCGAAACCCCTGGTAACCTCGAAAGCAAGGTAATGGCTTTACGGTTGTTTTATAACCAGAATTTAGAGCGGTTAGCCGTGCCGCTAGCCACCGTTAACCAAAAATACGACGCACTTAATCCGCAGGTAAAAAGATTTGCGCTGCCGGCAGCTTTGGTGGGCATCGGTTTTGTAGGCCTGGGCCGCAATCATATTTTTGATTATGATGCAGAGATTCACGAAGACATCATGGAAGAGCATGCAGGATTTAGGACCACTATAGATGACCATACCCGCTTAGTGCCGCTGGTGGCCGTTTATGGCTTAAATTTAGCCGGTATTAAAGGAAAGCATAACCTCGTAGAACTTTCTATAATTGCCTTAACCACCGATTATCTTTCGGGCATTATTACCAACAATATTAAAACTTTAACCCGCGAACATCGCCCCGATGGCTCCAACGACGATTCTTTTCCTTCGGGCCATACAAGTTCTGCTTTTTCCAAAGCAACAATTTTGTGGCAGGAGTACAAAGATGTAAGCATTTGGTATGGCGTGGGCGGCTATGCCTTTGCCTCGGCCACCGGCGCTTTACGCATGCTGAATAAAAAACATTGGTTATCCGATGTGCTGGCCGGAGCCGGCGTGGGCATTTTAACTACCCAGGCGGTTTATGCGGTTTATCCGTGGGTTCAACAAAAAATAAAGCACACCATACCCGCACTGGCGGAAAAGCAGCTAATGGTTATGCCGGCTTATACACAAGGCAGCATTGGCTTTAGTATGGTTTACGCGCTTAACAAACCCAACCAGGCTAAATACACCGCCAAGGCAAAAAGATAAGCTAAGGGCTCTTAGTGGTTGGGGTAGAAATTTTTATCATGACAAAAACATTACTGCTACTCTTTTGGGTGTTAATGCTGAATAGTGCGTATGCGCAATCTAATTTGCAAGCATACTGGGACGATGGCTTAAATTTTCAGAGTCAGGATAGCTTGTTCCGCTTTTCGGTAGGCGGCAGGGTGCACTATGATGTTGCCTTTACGGGGCAATCGGCCGGGCTTGATAGTTTATTTGGCACACCCTCTGCCAAAGTACAGGTAAGGCGCGCCCGGCTAAGTTTTGAAGGTTCGCTTAACAAGGCCTTTACTTACGAATTTGAATTTACGTTTGGTGAAACCATTGAATTTGCCGATATGTACTTTGCTTTTCTGGAAGTTCCTTTCCTGGAACAGTTAACGATTGGCCATTTTCGGGAACCATTTGGTTTAGAAGAAATGACCAGCAGCAATGCCATTGTTTTTATGGAGCGTTCGTTAACCAGTGCTTTTGGCCCTTCGCGCAATACGGGTATTATGGTGCAAAAACAGTTCTTTAACAAAAAGCTCCGGGGCTATGCCGGTATGTTCCGGATTACCGATGATTTGGGAAATGACCTGAAGGGCAAAGGCAATCATTCTTTTTCGAGCAGGTGGGCTTATACCCCTTTGGTGGCTAGTAACAACAGGTTGCTGCATTTGGGCCTTTCGTACAATAATTTTACGCCAATTAATTCTATATATAGCATAGAACCCAACAATGAAGTAAATACAGAGCCGGAATATATGGCAACCCATGAGATTGCCGGCGTAAGAAAGATAAATCAGTTGGTCGGCGAAATTGGTTACACTAAAGGTCCTTTAACTATTCAGAGCGAGTGGGTTAGTTCTAGGGTAAATTTACCCCAAAGTGCTGCCGCAGGTAACGGCGAAAACTCACAACTCCATAAAAGCTTTTATCTCATGACTTCGTATTTTCTGAAAGGTGGTTACCGCAGTTACAGCAGCCGTGGCAACCGGTTTTCGGCAATAAAACTAACCCAAAAGCATAGAACGGGTAGTTTAAGTGGTGCCTGGGAAACCGGGCTTCGGTTTTCTTACCTGGATTTAAGCGAGGCCAGGCAGCCTATACACACCCTCAGCAACGTTACCGCCGGCCTCAATTGGTATTACAACTCCAACACCAGGGTTATGTTTAATTATGTTTATTCTTTATTTAACAACGGTTTAAAAGCCAACACCCTGCAACTGCGCATGCAGGCTAGTTTCTGATACACCATAAACGCTCTTGGGAAAACTGCTAGTCCGGTACGGGCAGATACGGCAAGGGTGTATCAATTATTCGGAAAAAAATAATGGCGATTCTGAACTGGATATACATCAAACATATTCAGTTCAAAATCGCCTTTTCAGGAGTAAATAAAAATTGTTATACCAATATTAACTATTGGCAAAAATATTATTACTTCTTCTTTTCAAAGGTGTACACAACCGGAGATTGCGTCATTACATTAACGCTATCGGTGGGGTTTATGGCATTTTCGCGGTGTTTCATTACAAATCGACCTTTGGCATTAACTACTTTTTCGTGCCGCTCAATAATTAAGGCGTCGGTGGTTATGCTGTTTACCTTGTATTGGGCATCAACATCTCCGTTTAGCACTAACTTATCGGTATCTTTTAACGCCCACGTTCCACCGTTTGAGTAGCCGTATGGAATGCTGGTGTCTACTGTCCGATAATATAAATTTAGTGCGTAAGTACCATCACCTAAATTGCTGCCGCCTCTGTCAATTATCAGCCGGCTATCATTTATGGCCTCGTACTGCGTACCTTCCTGCGTAATATGAGATAATTTCCAGTGACCGATTAATACTTCTTTCTCAGGGCTAAGGGGGGTAACTTCTTCTTTATCTTTATCGCAACCAACAAAGGCAAAAAGAGCTAATAAAAGAACAAGGGTATTAAATTTTAAAAGTTTCACGCGTTGTTTTAGTTATAGTTAATATAAATGCAAATATATAGGTTAATTATTATGTTAATGCGTTTGTAATTTCTGCCTTTATAATATTGGCAGCATATATAAATAATAAAGCGGCATGCTTTTTTATTGCTCAGTGCCAAATATTACCTAAGCCAAGAACCGCAAGTATAAATACCAGCATTGCCAATACCACATAATTTACCTCTGGCGCAGGCCGGCTAAATTGTTTTGGTGCTGTTAAATTAAAGTCCTTAAATGAAGATTAGATGAAATATTGTATATAGCAGAAATAAAATTTTTACTTATAATAATTATACCCACTGGTATAAAAGCTGCGCCAAAGCGCATACTACAAGTTAGTGCTTGTGTACGAGCTATTTGGGGAGTTCTGAAGCTTTAAAGAAATATTTTGCCCCGAATGCGTTTTGTAGATATAAAATTTGATAAAAATATTAAGCTAAACCGGAGTAGCTGTATTCAAAAATTGTTTATTCAAAAAGCCAATCAATATTTTTAGCGCTTACGGCTAAGCCCGCATCCCGCATCCGGATTTCTTGGGTGCCATCGATGAAGCCCAGTAATAGTAAGGCGCCTTTGGGTAGGTTTAAGGTGTGCGTACCAGCTTTAAAAGCATAAGCATGAATATTTACCGGCGGGAGATTGCCGGCCACCAGGGCATTAGAAATTTTAATCTCACTTTGCCCGTAATCACTGGCACTGGCATCGGTTTCCAGTTCAGGCGCTTTTGCAAAGTTTGGGTCTGGGTCGGCGCTAAAGCCGGCTTGTTTGTTAAAATAGCCCACCAACAGCTTTACCGGCTGCCTCGCCGTAAACCGGATTGTAGTTCCTTTGGCTACCTGCTCTGCTTTACTATATTTAAATCCTTTCAGGCCCCTAAGTTCCGGTGCCACCACCTGAATAAGTACCGTGGTATCCGCAAATATTGGCTGTTCTTGGCTCAAACTATAAACGCCTTTGGTTTGGGAGTGTAGCGTAACCGGCGCATTTTTGAAAGGAATAATTTTAACCGGGGTTGCCTTAACGGATGATTTTAGAGAATCGATGCGCTGCTTAAAAGTATCGAGCTCTTTTTCAAATACCGGCAGCACTTCGGCCCAGGTTTTAAAGGTTCCATCTACGGCCGGAACCGGAATTTTACGTTGTGGCGTTTGCATGCTGTTGGCGTACAGGTAAGTGTCTTTGGTTAAATTTACGAATTCGCGATAGTGTTGCACGCTGTTTTCCAGGTGAGGTACTGCTTTTTCCAAATCGGTTATATCTTCAGAATATTTGTAACGCAATACCGCTATAGCGGCTTTCACCTTCTCGGAGTAATGCCTGGCCATGGCGTTGTAGCAATACATGTCGTTCCGGAGCCTGTTAAATTCATTTTTATTTTTAGTGACGGCACCAGCTGCTTTTTCAATGGCCGCTACCGCTTGCTGGCCGTGTACTACTATTTCTTCGGCTACCTGTAAAGGTGTTTCTCCCAGGTGCTTTTCTTTTTTAGATTCTTTCTCAGCGTACTGAATAATCATTTCCCCCTCCGGTGCTTCCGACTCGTACAAAAGCGTAAATACCCGGTACCGGAAAGGATTTATGAATTGCGTCATTAACATGCCTAAGGTCATGGTTTGGCGGTTACCATCAGTTATACCAAAGCGGCGTAATATTTTCGGGGATATTTCGCCGGCTTGTTCCTGGGCTTCCAGCACCGCTGCTCCTTTATCGGTTGGCAGACCAAATTCTTCAGCTAAGAGGTTGCTCCAATAAGTTACTTCCTCGGTTCTGCTTCTTTTGTAATTCCAGGCGTAGCGCGCCCAGGCTTTGTACCACATACCGTCGCGGTTTATTTGCAACAGCCGAACCGGGGTTTTATCGGCGGAAAATGGCCAATCCCAGTAAGAGGCTTGCGGAAATAAGTGCAACCCGTTTGATTCATATACCTCGTGCATGGCCTTAACCGATTTCTGAATAAAGTCCGGCGAACTGTACCGGAAGGGCTCTAAGTTTGCCAGAATATGCACGTTTTGCAAATGCACAGTTCCTATGCGGCTGAGGCTCCGGTGCAGTTCGGCCCACTTGCCCCGGGGCGTGTAGGTAGTGAGCGCCTCGCCATTGTATTTGGCCATGGTGTACAAGTTCTTATAAATTGGCATAGCGGCTTTCATCACGCGGGGCGCATCGGTATCGTGGGCGCGCAGCACAATGGGTGGCTCTACCGTTTGCCCCCGGGCTTTTAATCCGTCTTGCACGCCCGGTATAATCGTTTTGGTAAACCATTCCACATCATCCGGACCGGTTCCTTCCATGGCTTCCCCCAGTGTAATAAGCAAGCCTACATTCGGGTATTTTTCTACAAAAGCTGCTATTGATTTGCGGGTATAATCAGATAATAAGTGCGTAATAGGCCGATTCCGGTCTTGCGTTTTAAGGTTGTGCTTCTCGGCAAATGGTTGGGAAAGAATAATATTATAAAACATCTGAATTACCCAAATTCCCCGCTTGTCGGCTTCTTCGGTCAGGAAGCGAAACATTTCCTCGTTCTTTGCAAAAGTTGCTTCGTCTACTTCCACCGCGTAAGGGTAATCCGGGAGCTTAACCAGCGAGGCAAATGGGTGGCCGTTCCAGAGGTAGAGCGAGTTGTAGCGATTTTCTACTAACATGTCCAAATATTTCACCCACAAGGCTTTGTCGTAAAACCAGGGGAAGGTTTCTGGCGTGTAAGGGTACTCGTACACGGTGCGGCCGGGCAGGTAATAGGGTTTCTGTAAACCGATTGCCGTGCCGCGTAATACCATCTGCGGCTGATCGCTTAGTTGCAGGTTTGCCGGAAGTTTTCCGCTGTTTTTCACTTGAGCAGCTACTTCCAGGCAGCCATATAGCGCACCAGAAGCATCGGCTCCTTTTATGGTCAGGAGGTTTTCGGTGGAAGTAATGGTAAACCCTTCTTTGCCTGAAACATTAAAGTTATTGGTAGCGGCAGCATTAACTGGCGTGGCTTCGTTGGAATATGCCACCAATATTTTCCAGCCTTTTTTTAGCGGCTTATCCGGTGTTACTATTGCTACCAGATAGCCTGCATTCGCCAAAGCTTCCTTTAATTTATTTGCCCCAAAGGCAACTCTGACCGGCGCTTTTTCTGGCAACACAATAACTAAAGCCTCTTTTTCAGGAGAAGTAGTTAAAGCTATTGGCCGACAAGAAGCTAAAAGCAATAAAAATATAGGTACCAAAAGGAGCAGCCGTATCATTTATATAAAATTTACATATAAATATAAATTTTAAATTTAAAAATTTTAAATCTTAATACAAGTAAAATCTGGTTGTTTTATCTTACTTAAAATTATTGCTGTATTTTTCTTTATTGTTATCACTCCGAAATCAGAAATATTGAGCGGAAAATCTGTAAACAGGGCAAGAAGCAAAGTAAGATTGGTTAGAACGCTAAAAAGGTTCATTCCTAAAATGCAAGTCTTATTGTAGACTCAAATCCTATTGTAGACCATTAAATATATTGGATTACGCCGGCAGAAAAACTTTACTGGTTAATGAAGCAGCTCATTTAAATTCATGTATATTTATTTTTAAATAATCCATTTCGGCGCTGCAAAATTAAGCTAAGTAGGCTCGTTCCATGAACCCAATAAACAGAAGAACTTTTTTATCGCAACTAACGCTGGCTACAGCCGCATTCTCCCTGCCGCAATATGCTTTTTCCGCATCGTCCATGCCAGCCGACTTTGTAGAAGTAGAAATTACGCACGGAAAAATTCGTGGATTGAGGAGCGAGGGTGTGAATATTTTTAAAGGAATACCTTATGCCGGCAGCGTTTCCGGCGACCATCGGTTTCGTCGGCCGGCACCACTCCAGTCATGGACGGGTGTACGGGAAGCTTTACAATTAGGCGCCCCTGCCATACAGCCTCCCCGGCGAAATGAACCCGCTCCGGCTGAGGATTGCCTTTTCCTGAACGTCTGGACTCCGGCCAACGACAACAAGAAGCGTCCGGTGATGTTTTACAACCATGGCGGTGGCTTTGTGATTGGCTCGGGAGGTTCAGCCAGTCAGGATGGAACCAACCTGGCGCGTAATTTTGATGTGGTAGTGGTTGAAACCAATCACCGGTTAGGCTTACTGGGCTTTCTGTACCTCGACGAAATAGCCGGGGCCGATTATGCTGGTTCGGGTAATATGGGTTTGCTGGACATGGTGGCGGGCTTAAAATGGGTGCAGGAAAACATAGCGCAATTTGGCGGCGACCCCAACAATGTTATGATTTGGGGCGAGTCGGGTGGGGGAGCCAAAACCGCTTGTTTGTATGCCATGCCCGCGGCGGCTCCTTATTTTAACAAAGCATCTATTGAAAGCGGGCCCGGTGTACGCATGACCCCTAAGGAAATAGCCACCGAAACAACGGCTATGCTGCTTAAAGAATTAAATATTGCCCCCAAAGACTGGCGAAAATTGCTGGCTGTACCGGCGGCCGATTTATTAAATATGCAAAGCAAGTTGCCGTTTGTGCCGCCTTTTATCGAAAAAAATAAGAGTGTGGGTTTTATGCGCCGCAACTACGGTGGTTTTGGCCCGGTGGTAGATGGCAAAATATTACCGCACCACCCTTTCGATCCCGCTGCACCCCAAATATCGCGCAATAAACCTTTGCTGGTAGGCTGGAACGAAGATGAATACACTTTTTTTGCCTGGGAGCGCAAAGACACCGAATTTGCTACGCTTGATTTTGCGGGTTTGCAGCAAAAACTAGAACCCCAATACGGCCCGCATACTAAAAAAATTATCGATACTTACCGTAAAGCAAGGCCTAACGCAACGGCAGCCAATATTTTTATTGCGGTTTCTTCTATTACCATGATGGGATTAGGTTCCGTGGAGATTGCTGAAAAAAAGGTGAAGCAACAAGGTGCGCCGGTATATTTATACAATTTTGGGTATAAGTCGGAGAAAAAGATTCCGGGCACGGATTACCCCATGGGTACGCCCCATGCCATGGATATTTCTTTTAAATTTAACAATGAAATTCCGCCCCGCGGTGGTTCTGCACCAAAAGAGAGTTTCTTTGGCGGTAATAAACCCGAAAGATTTGTGGCTTCGCGTAACTTTGCCGAGCTATGGACTACTTTTGCCCGTACCGGTAAACCCGCCGCGAAAAATGCACCCGCCTGGCCGGCCTATAATCTGCAAAACAGACCCACCATGCGCATTGATACCAAATGTGAGGTAATAAACAACCGGTTCAGCCAGGAGCTGGCCATGTGGCGTTCCATTGGAAAGCTATAGGCAATGGTAAAACGATACTACACTAAATGAATATACAGAATAAACTCAAAAATCTTAAAGACCAAAAGAGTTATAGTATTCCAGCCAAAAGGGTAATGGAGCATTTAAAACCTATCCTTAGCAAATCAAATGACTTGCGACAAAGATGGATGTGGGAATTACTTCAAAATGCAAGTGATTTAGGCGACAATGTAAAAGCAAGGTTTGAAATAACTCCTGACAAATTAAAATTCAGCCACAATGGAAAACCATTCTCATTGGACGAAGCATATAATCTCATTATGCCCGACTCGACCAAAGATGATGAGGCAACACATAAAAAAAGTGTAATCGGACAGTTTGGAACTGGTTTTATTTCAACTCATATACTTTCCAAGATTATTAAAATTGAGGGCATAATTGAAGATGACGAGCAACTTTACAGTTTTAACTTTCACCTTGACAGACGTCAAAGAAACGATAAAGATTTTTTAATTCAATCAATAAAAGACGCAGAAGCAGAGTATAAGGAAAACCTTGAAAAACTTGATGAGCTTCCAGAAGATGAATTTCAAACTTCATTTACTTATAGTGTTGACAATACCTATTCTTCTTTAAACGGACAAGAAATTGTTGATGATGGAATTGAAAGTTTTAAGGAATTGATACCATATGTTTTGACATTTAGACCTCAATTGACAGAAATTGAAGTAATTGACTACAGGACTACAACAACTAAGCTAATGTTCAAACGTGAGGAAGTAGAAAATGATATTGAAGACCTCATAATTATACAAACAATTTGCCATAAAAACGGCAAACACATTGGAAACAAACTAATAGGAAACATTATTGATGAAGAAACTGAAATTGCTTTCCCAATCAAACACATAGAAGCAGAAACATTTCAGTTGCTTTCATTTCCTGACAACTGCCCTTTATTGTTTTGTGCATTCCCAATGGTAGGCACAGACGATTTTAATTTCCCAGTAGTTATTCACAGTGAAAAGTTTGTACCAAATAGAGAGCGAGATGGAATTGAAATTTCTGATTATGATACAGAAAACAGAGATAGGTTAATAGAAGCTAAAGACGCATTTTTGAGATTATTAGGAATAATTGAAGAATATGACTGGACAGATGCCTTTAATATTTCTTTTCTAAACAATCCAAAATTTAATGAATATTCAATAAAGAATTGGTTTACAAATTCAATTTTCAAGCCAATTAAAGAAGGATTATATAAAACTAAAATGGTCGAATTAGATCAAGCCCTAAATATTGAAAACAAAAGACTTTCATTAAGCGAAGTATATATTCCTTATGCAGATAAAAGGGCGAAAAATTATGCTGAATTGGCAACAGATATTTACAATTTTGCATTTAAAACCATACCAACTTTGTTGCCCAAAAGAGAACATTCTCTAAGTTGGTTTGAAACCTTAGATTTTGAAATATTCACAGGAGAAAAACTTGACTTAGAAGAACTCTCAAAAAAAATATGTGAAGATGTCGATTCGCTTGAAAAGTTTTGCTCCGCCTACTCAATGAATGAAACAAAAGCAATTAAATTTCTTATTGATTTTATTAAATTGATTATAGCACAAGAAGAAGAGAAACTTCTTGATAAATATAAGCTAATATTAAATCAAAGTAATCAACTTTGCTTTCTAAAAGGTATTCAACTAGATGTTATTGATCATAAAGGACTTAAAGATGGCTATGATGAGAAACTAAAAGACATTTACTACTCCTTATCAAATAAGGAGTGCCGTGATGTATTACTTCATAAAGGCTTTGAACAAATAGATAACCTTGTTGACGAAGATGATATCTATGAATTTAAGAAATTGGCTAAGGACACAGATGAAGAACTTAGAAATTATGAAGGAAACTTTCAAGATGAAGACTTTTTGCTAATACTTAAAGACCTTTTTAATTGGTATACTACTTGTGGTATTTCAGAGGAAACATTAATAAACTTATTTCCATACTTCTCACTAAATAAATCGCAATTATACCTTAATACAAAAACACCACAAGAATTAGAATATGCTTTTGATATTGAGATAAGTGGTAAAAGCGAAGTATTAGCAAAACTTGCCAACAGTTCATTGTCAGATAAAGATTTAGAAATTATTGCTGACAACCCAAAGTTAGTATCTAATTTTATGGAATGGCTTAATAGCAAACAAGAAGACAACCCTGATGAAGAATTAGGAAATATCGGAGAAGAGTTTTTATATCACCAGCTTTGTCAAATATTTGGAGAAAATAGAGTGCTTTGGGAAGACAAATCTGAATATGATTTTAGAGTTCTTGAAAAGGACTTAACGACTACAAAATACTTTATTGACGCAAAGACAACTGGCAAGGGAATCGCAAACAGTGACAATATTCCATTTTTTATGCGGACAGCACAATGGTCTTTTCTTGACAAACAACAAGCAGGCGGGAAGTATATAATAGCAAGGATATTCAAAAACGGTGGGGCAATTGACGTTAAGTATTTAAAACTAAACAAACAATCATTATAAAAAGAACCACTGCCTATAACACCACCTAAAAAGCATAAAAACGCTTTTTAGCCAAGTCCGTTATAATACTATCATCAATTGGTTAAGGCACGTAAGTTATTGCGGTCAGTTGAGCTTGTCGAAATAGCTAATTCTACCTTTTCCATAACTGTATTAGATCCTTCGACAGGCTCAGGATGACCAATAATGTACACTTAGGCGCAGGTTCCGTTTTATAATAGTATCAGTTACCTTATTCTTAATTTCTAGCGGGTAAAGTAATTGATTTGAATTTTACGGTAAGTTCGGTTAAAGAAGCTTCTACTCCCATGCGTTCGAGTGAAGAAGCGCCCACAAAACCATGCGCACTGGTTTTACTTAATATTTCGCGCACGTCATCGGGAGTATTAACCGGGCCGCCGTGCGTCAGAAAGAAAGTATTGGGGTTTACTTCTGCGGCAGCGTCAATAATTTTTTGGGTACGTTCCACGGCATCATCCATGGTACAGGTAGCCTCTACCACCCCAATAGAACCGCCCACGGTAGTACCCACGTGCGCAATAATGGCATCCGCGCCAGCCTCGGCCATTTGCCGGGCTTCTTCAGGTTTGGCTACGTACACAATCGAGAATAAATCCATTTTAGAAGCAAGTTGCACCATTTCTACTTCCTTTATAAAGCCCATGCCGGTCTCCTCTAGTACCTGACGAAAGTGCCCATCCACAATGGAGTGCGTTGGAAAATTATTGATGCCGGAAAAGCCCATTTCTTTTACTTTTAGTAAATGGTGCCACATGCGGCGGCGGGGGTCAGAGCCGTGTACGCCGCAAATAACCGGAACTTCTTCTACTACGGGCAGTACTTCAAACTCGCCAATTTCCATAGCCACGGCATTGGCATCGCCGTATGCCATTAAGCCGGCAGTAGAGCCGTGGCCGGCCATCCGGAAACGACCGGAGTTGTAAATAATAATTAAATCGGCGCCGCCTTTCTCAATAAATTTAGCGCTAATGCCAGTTCCGGCGCCAGCTGCAATAATGGCTTTTTGCTGGTTTAAAGTTGCTTGTAAACGGTCTCTTACTTCTTGGCGGGTGTAAGGGTTTCCCTTACCGGTCCATGGGTTTGGCATAATATTATATTAGCTTGTAGTTTTAATTACCTGTTTAAATTTAAGTATTGATGTTACTTAGCAATGTGTAATACTAACTTTGGTATTTTGAACTCACACCTGTCATTCAGGAGGAAACTATTTAGTAAGTAGCCAACAAGTTTCCTCCTGAATGACAAATGTGAGTTTCTTAAACTATCTAATAAAAACTTTTTGCGTAATCTCAGTTATACATGCTTTCTGTTAATTTATTAATTTGGTAGCTACTGAATTTTTCTCCAGTATTTCCAGCAGTTCTTTTACCAATATTTCTGCAAATTTATCTTCATTAATATGGGCATCTACCTCCAGCACTTTAATGGGTTCCTGGGCGTGCTCTTTTATAGAATTAAATAAAGCTTCGTTGGCTTCTGGTGCATAAAATAAGCCGTCGGCGGCATCTAACTGCGAAATTCCTTTTAAGGGTAAAACAACGGTAACTTTATTAGTAGATTTATTTAGTTTTTGTACCAGCATTTCGCCCAATAGGCTGTTTTCCTCGGCATTGGTTCGCATCAGGGTTACATCGGGTGCCCAGCTATACAATTTTCGGGTTTGGTAATGCGCCGGTACGGTATCTGGCTGGGCAAAATTTACCATATCTAAACAGCCCGGCACCACTACTTGCGGAATACCCATATCGGCGGCAGCGGTTAACCGCTCCGGACCCGCACTTAAAATTCCGCCGCACAACTCATCGGCCAGTTCGGTAGTAGTTATATCCAGCACCGCTTTAAAATAATTTTCCCGGATTAAAGCTTCTAGGGTGCGGCCGCCCACTCCGGTGGCATGAAAAGAGAAAACCTCGTAGCCTTGCTCTTTTAACAAAGCACTGCAGCGGTCTACGCATGGTGTGGTATTGCCAAACATGCTAATGGCTATGGCCCCGCCGGCGGTGCTGCGCGACGGAACAGGTACCCTGGCCATGGCACTAACAGCTGCCGCCGCCTGGCTAATTAATAACTGGCTCATACTGTTTAAGCCGGCCAAATCTACCACCGAGGGCATTAAAGTAATATCTTTAATACCTATTTGTTGCGATAAATCTTTAGTTGCTAGTGTGGTTAAACAAAGTTTTGGAATGCCCAACGGAATTGCCTGCATGGCCGAAAGCACAATGTAAGTGCCGCCGCCGCCGCCCATACCAATAATGGCTTTAATATTGCCGGTTTGCCTTAAAGTTGCTACAATGTGGGCAGCGCCTTTACCCATCACCTCCACGGCAAAACCCCGATCCTTCTTTTCGCGCAATTCGGTAATGGTGGTGCCGGCACCCAGTGCCACCTGTTCTGCTTCATAATCAACCGGAAATAAATTGGTGGTACCCATTACGCCGGTGTTTAGGGTAATAACCTGTTCGCCCTGCGCCAGCAAGCACTCGCGGAGGTAAGCAAAAACTTCGCCTTTGGTGTCGAAGCAGCCCAGCATTAAAATATATTGGTCCGTAGCAGCCATATTATTCCTGTTTCCTAAAATTTGCCGATTTCAAACTTATGAATTTTTGTTCTTTTAATTTGGTAAGTTGTCCGGTTCACCTGGTTCGCCAGCCGGTACTTAAATGAATTGAGGCGTATAGTTAATGGTATTTTCTCAAAAACGAAAACATCCGTCTGAAAATAGGTAACCTAATCAGAACTCAGGAAAATGTTTTTCTCCTGACGAATAACGCCGTTTTAAAGCCGATTAAAGCTGAATAAATTTATAATAGATGCGGTAAGTTCAGTTGCATGCGAATAATTATTTGCCCGGAAAATTATTGCTGAAAAAAGACGCTGAAAAAAAATATTTGCTGCCGTTGACCTTATAAATAGAAAATACTTTTATTATTGCTGAAAATTATCTTGGCAATTCCAGTAAACTGCCGCAAAATCTTTGCTTCTCAAAACGCCCTTTTAACAATTCTGGTCAGAAGCAAAGCCGAAATAATTTATCCAAATTAACCCCGGGCCGCTTCTAAGGCCTGCCCAATACCGAAATATATTACCGCACACTTATTTCATATAACTTAAGAATATTTCGTATGATCCATCTCTCACCACGCCACTTTTGTTTGTTACTAGTTTTTTGCCTCTACAATTATGTTTTCGCCTATGGTCAGGTACCGGTAAATACCACCAGGTTTAATAAGAAAAGCGGCGTGCAGGTGCTGCAGCAAAATAATACCCTGCAAGTATCCTGGCCAACTGGTAACGGTGATAAAGGTAGCTTAATGCTTAATCTGCAGCCGGATGCCCCGGTTTTTCAGAAAATTCAGGTACAGCAACAAGGGCAGGTAAAAGAAATAGCCGCCGAAGTAGACCCGGTGTTTTTGCTAACAGTAGGTAAAAGAGACCTGGTAAAGCAAAACGGCTGGAATATATTTTTTGATAATACGGCTTATTTGCCGTACCAAACTTTTCCGGTTAAGCTAACCAAAAAAAACGTGCAAGTAGTTTCGGATGGCAGCCAAACCAATATTATTATTGGTCAGGCCACCGCCGGCAATTTTACGGGTAACCTGGAAATTACTTTGTATAATGGCAGCCCCTTGTTAAATATTGCCGCCGTGCTGGCTACCGAAGCAGATTCTACGGCTATTATTTACGATGCGGGTTTGGTAAGTAAAAATAAAACCTGGGAAAAAGTTTTCTGGGCCGATGCCAAAACCACCAACGTGCAGAGCGCTTTGGCCGCAAACCAGGCCGCGCAGGATTTAGCTGTTAAGTACCGCACCATTATTGGGCAGGGAAAAGCCGGTAGTTTAGCTGTTTTTCCGGCACCGCATCAGTATTTTTATCCTTTAGATAATGTCTATAATTTAAAATACGTCTGGCACGGTACCGGTTACCGGGATTTAGTAGATGGCTACGGACTGGGCATCCGGCACGATTTATTAGGCGACCGGCGGTGGGTACCATGGTTTAATGCGCCGCCTAAAACGCAGCAGCGGTTAAATTTCTTTTGTTTATTAAGTACCCAAAAAGACGGAAAAGTGCTGGAAGATGTGAAGAAATTCACCAACGGCGATGCTTACCAAGCGGTTGATGGGCATTATACCCTGGCCGCACATTTTCACCAGGAGCACGTTGATGATGTATTAACCCATAAACCTTTACCGGAACTTCCGGGCTTTGTGCAGGCGCTGCGTAATACCGGGGTAAATATTGTAGCTACCGGCGAGTTTCACCTGGCAGGAAATCCCAAAGATTTAGGCCCCAGACGGTTAACCGAGTTTAAAAAGTTGTTTGACGAATGCGCGCGCTTATCGAACGGTAATTTTTTGCTGTTGCCCGGAGAAGAAGCCAACGTGTATTACGGCGGCCACTGGATGAATTTTTTTCCCAAGCCGGTTTACTGGATTCAGTCACGGCAACCAAACCAGCCTTTTGTAGAGCCGCACCCGGAGTACGGAAAAGTTTACCGGGTAGGCAGTAAAGCCGATATGCTTCAGTTACTAGAAGCCGAAAAAGGTATAGCCTGGACCGCTCACGCCCGTACCAAAGGCTCGGTAGGGTTTCCGGATAAATACATGACCGAAAACTTTTATAAGAACCAGACTTTCTTTGGTGCAGCCTGGAAAAATTTGCCCGCCGATTTATCGCAGCCCCGATTGGGCAAGCGCGCCCTGGATGTGCTGGACGATATGGCCAATGCTGGCGATAAAAAATACCTCTTAGGCGAAGCCGATTTATTTAAAATTGAGCCGGATTACGAACTGTACGGCCATATGAACATTAATTACCTGCAACTAGACAAAATGCCGGAGTTTAAAGATGGCTGGCAGCCGGTGTTAGATGCCCTGCAAAAAGGTAAATTTTTTGTCTCGACGGGGGAGGTGTTGTTGCCGGCTTTTACCGTAAATAACCAAAAAAGCGGCGAAACCGCTCAATTACCAAGCAATGGCAAAGCCACCATTTCCTTAACCGCCAACTGGACCTTCCCGCTTAATTTTGCCGAAATAATTTCCGGCGACGGCAAACAGGTTTACCGCCAAACCATTAACCTAAAAGATACCCAAGCTTTTGGCAGTAAGCAGTTTAATTTTTCGGCCGATTTAAAAAACCGGAAATGGGTGCGGCTGGAAGTTTGGGATACCGCGGCCAATGGCGCTTTTACCCAACCGGTTTGGCTGGAGTAATATTTTAAATATTTGCGGTTAAGAAAGGCTTTTTCACTTTATGCAAAATCCTTCATGTTGCAAGAACCTCCTGATTATTTAAGTCAGAAGATTCTTGCAACATGAAGGTATTGAATATGTTAAGCTTTTTTTAAACGCCTCCCTATATTTTAAGGGAACCGCCCTTAAATAATTTAATTCAATATTTGAATTTGCCCGAATTGCCCTTCTGCATAAGCTAAATAGCATAAAGTTATAAGTTTAATCATCTTAACTACAGTCCTTGGCAACACTCTGCCAAAATCAGTAAAAAAGGTACCTGCCCAATATAATTAAATCAAATAAAGGCTTTTTTAAAACTGAGCAGGATTGCCATTTATTATTCTGAGTATTTATTGTTAAAATAACAATATTGGTGTTCACATGCTAAATTTAACAATGACTTGCTTTAATACTAATTGGCTAATTATTGATATACGTTGCCAGTAAATTTGAACAGTTGTTTTAAACTTAGTAAGTTATTTTAGGATTTTACACCTATCTATTAAATATTTATGTCATATATTTAAGATTATATTGCTTTTAATAATTATAATAATATCAACTTTATACAGACAATTTGTAAGTATAACACATTTTTAATTTGTTTAATTTATAAATATAAGATACTTATATTGAATATTATCTTTTTTGATAATTAATATTTAAGATTCCTTTCTGAAAAATATTTCATCTAATATTTTGCTTTTCCGAAAAAATCAAACTTATTTTAGACAACCGGTTGCGCAACTAACACAACCGGTTGTGTTAAAAAATACAACCGGTTGCGCTTTTCTTTCAGATATATAGCCCTAACTCGTGGAGGTAAGGCTACTCATTTTGCTTGCCTTAAAATTTTATTATCAACCTAAACGCTTGTTGCTTATGTAAATATAAGCCTAGTACAAAATTTCCACCATCTAAAAATTAACTTAAAATCTACAACCATGATCAACAATTTACCGAGAAAAGTGCTCCCTGCCCCGGGTAATCCTAAGGGGAAACCGATTTATTTGTTGCTCTTGCTCACAGCGCTGTTGTGTATAACTAACAGTCAGCTATTTGCCCAGGAACGGAATTTAAAGGGTAAAGTAATCGGAGAAAAAGACGATGTTTTGCCGGGTGTTACCGTGTTAATTAAAGGCACCACCAACGGTACTGCCACCGATGCTAACGGTAATTTTACTTTATCGGCCCCGGCCGAAGGCGGAATATTGGTGGTATCTTTTGTGGGTTATATTACCCAGGAAGTACCCATTGGTAACCGCACCGTGGTTAACGTTTCGTTAGCGCCGGATGCCAAAGCCCTGCAGGAAGTAGTGGTTGTGGGCTACGGGACCCAAACCAAAGAATCTATTACGGGTGCCGTCTCGGCCGTAACTAGTAAGGACCTGGATCGGGTACATGCATCTACTGTTAGTGCCGCCTTAGCCGGTAAGATACCTGGCGTATCCTTCCGGATGCCGGATGGCCGCCCAGGTGCCAGTGCCAATATTAATATCCGGAATATGGGAAACCCTTTATATGTTATTGACGGGATACAGCAGGATGCCGGTCAGTTCAATAATTTAGCCCCAAACGATATAGAAAGTATCACAATATTAAAAGATGCTTCAGCGGCCGTGTATGGTTCCAGAGGTGCTAACGGGGTAGTTGTGGTTACCACTAAAAGAGGTGCTGCCGGAAGTAATAACTTAAACATTGCGGCCTATACCGGTTGGCAAAATTGGGCGCGGTTTCCCGAGACTGTTAATGCTTACGAGTGGATGGCTGGCCGCGCAGATGCTGAAATGAACCAACTAGGAAGAACGAGTATTACGCAAGCCGAGCTGGACAAATGGCGAGCCGGTACCGAAAAAGGTTATCAGAGTTTCGACTGGTATGATTTTATTATTAAACCTAATGCACCCTTAACCTCTCTTAATGCCAATGCTACCGGCGGTACCGATAGAATAAATTATTACTTATCTGTAACCAGGCTAGATCAGCAATCAGTGTTAGGCCGGGAGTTTACCTTTGACCGAACTAACATCCAATCTAACGTGGATGCTAAAATATCAGATCGTATTAAGGTAGGGGTTCAGATTAATGGCCGGATTGAAAACCGGGAGAACCCTGGTGTGCCAGGAGGTGATGATTATTGGGCGCCGCGATTTGCGCTGTTCCGAAATCGACCTACGGAGCGGCCCTATGCTAATGACAATCCGGCTTATGTAAACGATATAGGCCACAACGATACCAACTGGGGTATATTAAATAAAACCATATCAGGATACTTGGCAGATACCTGGCGCGTACTGCAAACTAATTTTAACGCCGAATACCAGTTACCCATTAAAGGGCTCTCGGTTAAAGGCTTGTACTCTTATTATTTGGCAGACCGTGTAAGGGATGTCCACGAATATACCTACGATGCTTATACGTACAATGAGGCAACACAAGAATATGTAAGAACCGGCGGGAGCACCAACCCCTATCGGCAAAGGATTAATGAAAAGGTTTTTAATACTACTGTTCAAGGACAATTAAATTACAACAATACTTTTGGTAAACACACCATTGGCGGTACATTGGTGGCCGAAAGATTAACCCGCCGGAACCTTTTTACGGAGGCACGTCCTGTTCCTAAAACCAACGTCCTTCCGATAATTCAGTTTGCGGACCTTACTGTTTATGACGATAGAATTAATGAAGAGGCCCGTATAGGCTATATTGCGCGGGTAAACTATAATTTTGCCGATAAATATTATTTTGAATTTGCCGGCCGGAGAGATGCTTCCTGGAGATTTTCTCCCGAACAAAGATGGGGTAATTTCCCTTCCGTTTCTGCGGGATGGCGCATTACCGAAGAAAGCTTTTTCAAATCGTTGGGCTTAACTGCTTTAACCGACCTGAAACTTCGTGGATCATACGGTGTATTAGGCGATGATGATATCGGAAATGGTTTCACTCCTTTCGAGCATATTGTGGGCTACACTTACCCGTCAGGCGTAAACGTTCTCAACGGAGTCATAACTCCCGGTGCCCAGCAGAACCGTGCGGTACCAACTACCAATATTTCATGGTTTACCAGTCATATTACTGATATTGGCTTGGATTATGGCTTTTTCAACGGCCGGTTATCAGGTGCAGTAGATTATTTCTACCGGAAACGTTCCGGCTTGTTTCAGACCCGTTATGATGTTTTGGTGCCAAGCGAATTAGGCTATACATTACCGGCTGAAAATTTACGGAGTGATGCCCAAATGGGCGGTGAAGTATCTTTGTCCTACAGCGGTAACATAAACAACGTTGAATTTGGGATAGGTGGTAATGTTGGCTATTCAAGGAGTCGTGATTTAAAACGGTATAAGCCCAGATATGCTAACTCTTGGGATAATTACCGGAACACAAATGAATCTGAAGATAGATGGAACGGTATTTTCTGGGGATACCAGGTTGCCGGCCAATTTGAGTCTCAGGAGCAAATAAATAATTACCCAGTAAACATTGACGGACAAGGTAACCGAACTTTATTACCTGGCGATTTGATCTATAAGGATTTGAATGAAGACGGCAAAATTGACGGCTATGATGAAAGACCAATAGGCTTTCCGAGAGACCGGAACCCAATGTTAAACTTTGGTTTAAACTTCTCTGCTGCTTATAAAGGATTTGATGTTAAAGCCGATTTCTCCGGCGGTGCTGGCTATTCCTTCTTAGCAGAGAACGAACTGAGAAATCCTTATCAGAATACCGGAAATTTACTCAAAGCAATCTATGAAGACAGATGGCACAGGGAAGATCCACTCAATATGGATAGCCCTTGGATAGCGGGTAAATATCCGGCCTTGCGATTCAACGACGGGGGGCATAGTAATAATAACCGCCAATCTGATTTTTGGCTGATTAATGCCAAATACCTGAGGGCCAGAACAATGGAAATTGGCTACACCGTACCGGAAGCGTTATTAACCAGAGTAAAAGTAAAAAGAGCCCGCGTTTATATAAATGCTTACAACCTGTTCTCAATTGATAATGTAGCCCATCTGGGGGTAGATCCGGAGGTTATGGATACCAATGGTCTGCAGTATCCACAGAATAAATTTGTAAACCTGGGGGTAAACCTTTCTTTATAAAAGTCAAAATGAAAAAATATATTTATATATTCTTAACTGGGCTATTGGTTAGTAGCTCCAGTTGTAACGATGAGGAATTTTTGAATAAAAAGCCAACCAATATTCTTCTGGATGAAGATGTTTGGACCAGCCCAAACTTGGTATTATCGGTATTAAGTAATCTTTACATGCGTTTCCCAGATTTTCAATCTATTGAAGGATGGGCTAACTATACGGAGTTTGATGAAGCTTTTGCTTCAAATGCTGGCGATTACGGGCGCCACCGCAACACGGATTATGGCTATGGAAACTGGGGTTTGTGGGATTATGGCTACATCCGGGAAATAAACTTGTTTATTCAGAAATGCACAGCGGCTACAGCACTTAATTCAACTGTTAGAGACCGGTTTTTGGCGGAAGCTCGTTTTATTCGGGCCGGCATTTATTTCGAACACGTAAAAAGAATGGGCGGCGTTCCTTTAATTACCGAGCCTTTAACTTATGATTTAAGTGGGGATCCCTCTTATCTGCGTCATCCTCGGGCCAAAGAACACGAAGTTTATGATTTTGTCATTAAAGAGTTAGAAGAAATTAAAGCAACCCTTCCTAATGAGCTTGGTAGCAAATCCAGGGCTACAAAAGGCGCGGCCTTAGCTATGCAAGCCAGAGCTGCTTTATATGCTGCCTCCATTGCTAAATACGGCGCTTCTACGCCCGAGGTATCCTTGCCAGGAGGTCAAGTAGGTATTCCGGCTAATATGGCTATTGGTTATTACCAAACGGCATTAAAAGCTGCGCAGGAAGTAATGACGCTCGGCTACGGTTTATATATGAATAAACCTGATTTGGGCGAAAACTTTGCCAGTATATTCTACGAAAAAGCAAATAATCCGGAAGCTATTTGGGTAGAAGATTTTGCGTTAGCAGGTGGCAGACCTCATGGGTTTACGATAGAGAACCAACCCCGTTATCAGGCAGAAGAGCAGCAAGGAGGCCGGATAAATCCTACGTTGAATCTGGTGCAAGAATTCGAAAAACTGGATAATACCTTTGCGCCTTTGCCTATAAACGATGCCAGTGGCAATCCGATTCTTTATAGTAACCCAACCGATTTATTTGCGGGTCGCGATGCGCGGTTGTGGGGTACGGTTATTTTGCCTGGTACACAATTTAAAAATAAAGAGGTAGATATATGGGCTGGCTACATGCGCCCTAACGGCAGCATTATAACTTCTAATAATATAGGTGGGCGAGCGGATGTAAATGGCGATGGGGTTACTGAGCAGGTGGTTGGTTTTAGCGGCCCGATAGATGGTTTGGAGTGGACAGCTCAAACTGGTTTCTACATTAGGAAATACTTGGACCCGGACCCAGGATCCGGTACAATTGGTACCCGCAGCGATGTTTGGTGGATACGCTATCGTTATGCTGAAGTATTACTTAATGCGGCCGAAGCTGCATTTGAATTGGGTCAGCCAGATGTAGCGGCCAATTATATGAATCAGGTACGGGCAAGAGCCGGGCTAACTAAACCCTTAACAACTGCTGATATTACTTTTGATCGTATAGTACACGAAAGAAAAGTGGAATTAGCCTTTGAGGGACATCAGCTATTTGATATGAAACGCTGGCGATTAGCCCACGTGGTTTGGAATGGCTCCAGAATGACTGTTGCTGATCTTAATGCTAACATAGGGAAGGCCGAAAAGGCAAGTACAATGCCGTTTGGTGTTTGGCCTTATAGATATTTAACCAACCCGGCTGATCCAACTAAATATGATTGGGTATTCAGAGTAGTTATTCCTAACCCGGCAACCAACCCAGATAGGTTCCGGTTGGGCAATTACTATTCACAAATTAGCGATGCTATCATTAGTAATAATCCACTGCTAGTAAGACAACCTAATCAGTAAGTTAAATTTCAAAGAAAAATTATAATATGAAAAATAAGATTTTTGTACTGATTTGTTTTGTCTTAGGCATTGGTTGTGCCTCCTGCGACACAGACAACTACGAGGCACCCCAGTCTAAACTAGAAGGTAGAATTGTTTATAATGGCGAACCTATACACCTTGGCTACAACGAAGTAAATATGCAGCTATGGGAACCGGGGTGGCAATTAAGGGCCCCTATTGATGTAGCCGTTGACCAGGACGGTTCATATTCTGCCGTGCTCTTTAACGCCACTTATAAATTAAATATTCGATCGGCCCAAGGGCCTTTCCGCTCTATCCAAAATTCCACTACCCAGTCCGATACCATTATGGTTGATTTAAAAGGAAACCAGGTACTGGATATTGAGGTGATGCCCTATTATATGATCCGGAATACGCAAATTGCCAGTTCTGCCCGCGACATAACCGCTAATTTTAAGCTCGAAAGAATTATTACCGATGCGAATGCAAAGAACGTAGAACGAGTGTCTTTGTACATTAATAAAACTACGTTTGTAGACCGCGGTAATAATATTGCTTCCAAAGACTTAAGCGGCGCTAATATTATTGATTTAAATAGTATTAACTTAAGTGCAACTGTACCGGCCATTACCCCGGCCCAAAATTATGTTTTTGCCCGGGTGGGGGTAAAAATTGCCGGGGTAGAAGATATGCTGTATTCCGCTATTCAGAAGATTCAACTTTAAGCTAATTTTTTAATAAAGCTGGCTGGTATATTTTACCAGTCAGCTTTATTTTTTCCTCAAAAAGTAATAATCGTTTTGGTATAAATTCCGTTTTCTCTTTATGGAATTCACTATTAAATAAAATATTACTTAGTTCCCCACCTAAGCTTTGGAGGGGTTAGGAGTGGTTGTTTTGCTTAGCTTAATTTCCGGCAGGTGCAGTCGCCTTCATTATTAGTTTTCTAATTTGGGAATCAGTTTAATCCAAAGGTCCGAGGTGTTTTTATCAAAAAAATAATTGTTGTTTTGATAATTGTAAGTATATTGGAAGTTAGAAGCTGCGCAAATATAGACTTACCGGAGGCTGTTTAAGTAAGAGCAATTTGATTAACTATTTAGCTAGCAGCAATACCAATGTTAAATTAATACTAGTATTCCTAAGCGTGCACGGGAATAGCAAGAGAGACTAATGCAAATAAAGCAAACCACAATTATAGATATTGCTAAAGAATTAAATGTTTCTAAGTCAACCGTTTCCAGGGCCTTAAACGATCATGCCTCTATTGGCGAAGCCACCAAAAAAGCCGTCCGGGATTTAGCCAAGAAATATAATTATCACCCCAATAATATTGCTTCCAGTTTATCTAAGCGCTCTACCAAAACCATTGGGGTTATTGTGCCGCTGCTTTCCCATTATTATTTTTCTACGGTAATTGCCGGCATCGAAGAACTGGCCTACAAAGCCGGTTATAAAGTTATTATTTGCCAATCGGCAGAGTCGTACGAGCGCGAAGTGATTGCCTCGCAAACCTTACTATCGAGCAAGGTAGATGGTTTGCTCGTTTCAATTTCGAGCGAGACCAAAAACTCCGATCATTTTAAAGCTTTTCAGGAAAGAAATATTCCGGTAATCTTTTTCGACCGCGTATGCCCTGATATGGAAGCCAGCAGTGTAATTATTGATGATTACACCGGCGCTTTTAAAGCCGTAGAACATCTGATTCTGCAAGGCCGTCGCCAGATTGCCCATTTAGCCGGTCCGCCTTTGTTAAAAATATCCCAGAACCGCGTTAACGGCTATAAAGCAGCCTTGGCCAAATACAATATACCTTTTCAGGAAGAACTGCTAATTACCTGCGATACCGGTTTGGAAAGAGAAAATGCGATTGCTGCTACCCAGCAGTTATTAGATACAGGTATATTGCCCGATGCCGTTTTTGCCTTTTGCGATCCCTTGGCCATTGGGGCTATGATGGCCCTAAAAAAAAATAATCTTAAAATTCCGGAGCAGGTAGCGGTAGTAGGTTTTTGCAATGAACCCATGGCTACCGTAGTAGAGCCGGCCTTATCTACTTTGGTGCAACCAGCTTTCCAAATCGGAGAAGCGGCTGCCCAATTGTGCTTAAATCAAATTAAAAGCAATGTTATTACTGTAGAGAGCAAAGTTTTTTCTACCGATTTAATTGTTCGCGATTCCAGCCAAAAAAAGTAAAGCAGAAATTTGCATTAAAAGGATTTCCTTTCTAATATTACGCAACCGGTTGCACGAAATGATTTTAGCTATTTTTTGCACCTCTTTTTACAAGTTAGAAGTTTAAATTATTATTTGATAATTAAGAGGGTACACATTTTCTGAGGTTAATATTAATAATTTCTGAATACCACCTTTTTGATTTAGCATTAGTTACCTGATTTGGAATTAAGCAGCCGTGTTTGTACCCAGGTTTTAATATTCTCAAGGCGTTATAGTTGCTTAACTGATAATTAAAAATAATATAATAGTGGCTTTATGCAAACCAAAACCAACTCCGCCTAATATTTTTTAATTTTATTATTGGGTGTATGCAGAGTTAAAGCTTGGTTGGCGCGGTTTGTCTGCTATATTATTTAATCAAAAGTATATTTTGATTAATATCAAATATTAAGAAATAAACTGCTTAAAGCTTTCTGTAAATACGAGGTACCTTTAAAATATCTACCACTTATATAACAGGCAGCAGCGCTTTTGTTGCTGCTTTTTAAACCGCCCCAAACTTAAATTTATGATGAGGAAAACTTTATTATTGCTTCTTCTGCTTAGTTCTATTTTTTATGGGTGTACCAATAAAGCCAGCAAAAGCGGCGGCGGTGTTTCCCAGCAAAAATCAGATGGAACCAAGGGCAGAAGAGCTGAAATCTTATTTTTAGGCCACACCAGCAAACACCACGATTCCGGTAAATATGCCCCCTGGCTCGCTACTTCTTTGTTTAACAGTGGCATTAATATTACTTACACCGTAAACCTGCAGGATTTAAACACTGAAAATCTGGCTAAGTACGATGGGTTAATTATTTATGCCAACCACGACAATTTAGCACCGGACCAGGAAAAAGCTTTGCAGGCATTTGTGGAAGGTGGTAAAGGTTTAATTCCGTTACATTCGGCTTCCGGCTGTTTCAAAAATTCCGACTGGTACATACAAACCATTGGTGGTCAGTTTAAATCGCACGGAACCGGTAAGTTTACTGCCACTATTGCAAAGAAATATCATCCGGTAACCGAAGGGTTAAACCAGTTCTCTACCTGGGATGAAACCTACGTGCACCAGAATTTGAATAAAGACATGACCGTGCTGATGGAACGGACGGAGGGCAATACCACCGAACCGTATACCTGGGTTCGGAACCTGGGCAAAGGCCGCGTATTCTATACCGCTTACGGCCACAACGACAGCACCTGGACCAATCCCGGATTTTTGAATCTGGTAAAAAACGGGGTAATGTGGGCCGTAGGCAAAGACGTGCAAGCGCAAATTGCCCGGTTAAACTTGCCCGCAGTAGATATTTACAAAGCAGCCAACATTAATATTTCTAATTTCACCAAACGCTACGAAGTGCCCAGCATACAGCCGGCACTCACCCCCGAACAATCGCAGAAATTAATACAAGTTCCCGTTAATTTTGAATTAAAGCTTTTTGCCGCCGAGCCGGATATTATTAACCCTATTTCGATGGCTTGGGATGAACGTGGCCGTTTATGGGTAGTAGAATCTGTAGATTATCCGAACACTTTTAAAGAAACCGACGGTGTAGCCAACGACCGCATTAAAATTTGTGAAGATACGGACGGTGATGGCAAAGCCGATAAGTTCACGGTTTTTGCCGATAAACTAAATATTCCGACCAGTTTGGTTTTTTCTAACGGGGGGGTAATTGTTTCGATGGCACCGAACTTTGTTTTCATGAAAGATACCAACGGCGACGATAAGGCCGATGTGTTCCAGAATATTATGAGTGGCTGGGGCAAAAACGATACCCACGCCGGCCCTTCTAACTTACAATACGGCTTCGACAATAAAATATGGGGTGTAGTAGGCTACGCTGGTTTTAACAGCACCGTAGACGGAAAAGCTTACCGGTTTGGCAACGGCGTTTACAAATTTAACCCCGATGGCAAAGGCTTTGAGTTTTTAGGTAATACCAGCAACAATACCTGGGGCTTAGGTTTTTCCGAAGATAATAACGTGTTTATTTCCACCGCCAATAATACCCATAGTGCTTACTACGGCATGCCCGCCCGTTTGGCGCAACGTAGCTTACCTGCCTTGCCGGCTTTAACCGCGCAAAATACCACAGGGGGTAATCGGCCAGCTTCGCAGAACTCGGTGCAGCCAGTACAAAAACTGGATGGCCACTACGAGGTACACGCCATGACGCCGAACTTACGGCAGGTAGACGTACTGGGTGGTTTTACGGCCGCCGCCGGGCACCATTTGTATACTGCCCGTAACTTCCCGAAAGAATATTGGAACCGCATTGCCTTTGTAACCGAACCCACCGTAAGACTTACTCATAATGCCATCATTGAACCCGACGGCGCCGGCTTTACCGAAAAAGATGGCTGGAATTTATTGGCCAGTTCGGATGAATGGTTCGGGCCGGTACACGCCGAAGTTGGTCCGGATGGGGCCGTTTGGGTCGCCGATTGGTACAACTTTATTATTCAGCACAACGATTTTGTGGAAGGCCAGGCTCCCGCCCGTTTGGTACTGCCGAACACGCCGCAACCGCAAAAAAGAGGGCAGGGGAATGCCATGGTTAGCGAATTGCGCGATACCAACCACGGCCGCATTTACCGGGTAGTCTACAAAAAAGCCAAACCGGTTGCCCCTATAAAGTTATCAGTTAACGATGTGCCCGGTTTGTTGGCCGCCCTCGAAAACGATAATATGTTCTGGCGCATGCATGCCCAACGTTTGTTAGTTGAAAGCAAAAACAAAGCGGCTTTGCCAGGATTGTACAAAATAATAGCCAACCAACGGGTAGATGAAATTGGCCTCAATAGCCCGGCGGTACATGCCCTCTGGACTTTACACGGCATGGGTGCTTTAGATGGCTCAAACGCCGAAGCCTTACAAGTAGTAAGCCAGGCTTTGTCGCATCCGGCCGCCGGCGTTAGAAAAGCCGCCGTAGAAGTTATACCAACGAACGCGCAGGGAGAAGCAGCAATTTTGGGCAGTACTATTTTAAAAGATAAAAACCTGAATACCCGTAAAGCAGCTTTCCTGGCTTTAACAAACTTCCCGGCTTCGGAGCAACTGGGCAAACAAATTTACGAGGCCAGCCTGGTGCCGGAAAATGCCCAGGACGATTGGCTGACCAAAGCTTTGCTGGCCGCGGCCATTACGCACGAAACAGGTTTTCTGGCTGTAGCGGATAAAAACAAATCGGCCGCTACTGCTGCTGCATCTAACTTAACCAGTCGCATCGTAGAAGCCGTAAGCAACGAAGTGTACACTTTACCCCGCCGCGGTACCCTGCAGTTTCCGCCCGATGTAGCCGGCAAAGAAATAACTGTAAAAGGCACTATTAGTAAAGGCAACCGCGATTTAGAAGGCGTAATTGTAGCTCAGGGTGGCCAGGAAGCCGGTTATGGCTTGTTCATCCAAAATAAAAAGCTGCAAATGGTGGTAAAACAGAATGGTAAAACCTATAAAGCTACTACCACGCAGCCTTTACCCGAAAAATTTGATTTCGTGAGCCGTTTGGCCAATAATGGTACCATGACGATTACGATAAACGACCAGCAAGTAGCCCAAGGCAAAGCCGCCGGTTTGTTTTCACAATCATTAAATCAGCCCTTACGAGCCGGCGAAGATCTAGAAAACGAAAACCGGATGGGTGAATACGAAGGGGCCTTCCGATTTGCCGGTAATTTGCAAAATGCTACAGTTGCGCTAACCAGAACAACGCGTTCTGCTAATAATCAAACTGCCAAAACAACTTCCGCCAAAGCATCTAAAAATGCCACCAAAACAGCCGAACCCATTACCATAAATATTAAAGTGGTAGAGCATGTGATGCAGTTTGATAAAAAGTTAATTAATATTAAAGCGGGCCAGAAAGTAACTTTAAACCTGGATAACCCCGATGGCATGCAGCACAATTTGGTTATTATTAAACCTGGTACTTTGCAAAAAGTAGGCAATGCTGCCGATGCTTTGGCCCGCGACCCAAATGGCGCCTCTAAAGATTATGTACCGCAAATATCAGAAGTATTGTGGGCTACCAAATTATTAAACCCGGAAGAAAGCTTTACGCTGGAATTTACCGCACCCACGCAACCCGGTGACTATATTTTTGTGTGTACTTTCCCCGGTCACTGGCGTGGTATGAATGGAATTTTGAGAGTTACTAAATAAATTCAGGCGCTTAGTTAACGCCAAATAAATCCAGGTTTGGGTGGATGGAACCAGAGAGAAAAGCCAGTTGCAAAAGCTTATTATTTCTGGTTCTTACCTAACTTGCTTTACTTATTTTGATATTTCAGCACAACAAATAAAACACAATGAAAAATAATCAAAATTTTGCTGTTCGCTTGGCGCGTACGCACTTTAATAGCTGTTTAATTTTACTTTTTTGCGGACTTTTGTTCAATAATTGTAAAGTTAATTCGGGTAGTGCCGGCAAGGCAAAAAGCATTCGTACCCTAATGGTTGGGGGCGGGGCCTCGCACGATTTTAACCAGTGGTATAAACAAGCCGATGCGGCTACCTTGCGCCGGGATAATTTTGCTACCGTGCGGTATACCGATAATACCGATTCGATTGCGGCTTATTTGCCCCAGACCGATGTGCTTTACCTGGCGAACAACCAACCAATAAATAACCCGCAGGTACGCCAAGCTATTTTTGATTTTGTAAAATCCGGTAAAGGTTTGGTGTTGGGCCACGCTGCTTTGTGGTATAACTGGAAAGATTGGCCCGAATATAATTTGCAACTGGCAAGCGGCGGCTCGCGCGGCCACGACCGGTACGGTAATTTTAATGTAAATATTATTAACACCAACCACCCGGTTACCAAAGGCGTGGAACCTGCCTTCAGTTTAAAAGATGAACTTTATTATTTTAAAACCGACCCCAACGGACCCGGCGTAGAAGTATTAGCCAATGCCAGTGTTGCCGGCTCCGACCGGATTTTTCCTTCGGTATTCGTGGTAAATAATCCACAGGCCCGCATTGTAGGAATTGCTTTAGGCCACGATGCCGAATCGCATAATATTACCCCGTACCAAACCTTATTGCGCAACGCAATTAAATGGGCCGCCAAAAAATAAAATCAGGCCTTTTACACAATATTGAAAGTTCTCCTTTGGAGGGGGCAAGGGGAGGAATTACTTTCTAAAATTAATACCACTATCAAATAAAAATGCGCTCAAACCGAATTTTGGTCATCCTGAGCTGGTCGAAGGATCTATAACAGCATTGTAAATTAATTATTAGATGTTTCGACAGGCTCAACATGACTACAATAATGTAGGCGCATTAACCAATTAGTAGTATTATTTGCGAAAGTTCTTAAAATATTATCATCAGCAAAATATTACCCTTAATTAATAATTTATTAAACCAAAAATATAATTAGTTCTATGGAGCAGAAAAAAATAACCGTTGTAATTGTGGGGATGGGTTTTGGCAAAGAATTTATTCCAATTTACCAAAGTCACCCCAATATTAAAGCCGTAGGTATTTGTACCCGCAATCGCCAAACCTTAGACGAATTAGCCGCTAAATACAACTTAAGTCCGGATTTGTGTTTCGAAAATTTTGAAGATGTACCGCAACGCGCCGATGTAGATGCCATTCATGTGGTAACACCGGTACCGGAGCACGCCAAAATGACTTTGGCCTCTTTAAACGCCAACAAACATACCGCCTGTACTATACCTATGGCCATGACGGTTGAAGATTGCAAAGCCATTGTGGAAGCCAAGCGCAAATCGGGTAAGGTGTACATGATGATGGAAACTGCTTTGTATACCCGCGAATTTTTATATGGTTTAAACCTGGCCGAAACCGGTCAACTGGGCCGGATTCAGTTTGTGCGCGGCTCGCATATTCAAGACATGAGCATGGAAGGCTGGGCCGAATACTGGAAAGGCTATCCGCCCATGCTGAATGGTACCCACGCTATTTCGCCGTTGTTGCGCATTAATAATACCAAAGCCGAATCGGTGGTTTGCCACGGTTCCGGCCGCTTAAGCGAAGATTTGGCCAGCCGTTACGGTTCGCCGTTTGCCGTGGAAACAGCTACGTTTACTTTAAAAGATTCGGATGTAGTAGCGGAAGCTACACGTTCTTTGTTTGATGTGGTACGGCAATACCGCGAAAGCTACGATGTATACGGCACCAAAATGTCGTTTGAGTGGGAGCAATTACAAGACGAAGAACACGTAATATTTGACGGCGGCGAAAATGCCCGCCGTATTAATGTGCCCGATACCGATGAATTATTAATTGAACCGATTAAGCACTATACCAAAAGAGAAAAAATAGACGACCCGAATCACGTTTCGTTCTTGCAAGGAGCCGGCCACGGCGGCTCGCATCCGCACTTGGTGCAGGAGTTTGTGGCTGCTATTGTGGAAGGCCGCGATTCGGCGGTGGATGCTGCCTTGGCTGCCAATTATACCTGCGCGGGAATTTGCGCCCACGAATCGGCGATGAACAATGGTAAACGCATTTTTATTCCCGATTTTGAACAACAGGATGAAACGGTTTCAAATAAAGCATCGGCCATAGAAGCCTAAATAGCCGCAGAACAGGAGAATGGAGATTGAATCTGTTCTCCTTTATTTTTTCAATTAACCAACTTTTATGATTCAGTTTGGGGTAAGTACATTTGTTTGGGTTTCTCCGTTTGGTACAGATAATTTTAACCTGCTTAGTAAAGTAAAAGAAATAGGCTACGATATTTTAGAAGTAGCCGTGGAAGATAAAAATCTAATTAATTGGCCGGAGTTAAAGCAAAGAGCCAGCGATTTGGATTTAAAAATTACGATTAGCGGCGCTTTTGGTCCGGACCGGGATATTTCCAGCGAAGTGGCGACCAACCGCGAAAATGGCTTAAAATATATTACGGATTGTATAGAAATTGCCGCTGAAATGGAAAGCCCTGTTTTTACCGGACCGCTTTATTCGGCAGTAGGCAAAACCCGGCTAATATCCGAAGACCAGAAAAAGCAGGAGCGGAGCTGGTGTATTCAAAACCTGTTAAAAGCCGGCCAGGTTGCGGCAGATTACGGCGTTTTGTTAGGCGTAGAACCTTTAAACCGGTTCGAGACCGATATGATTAATACCGTAGATCAAGCGCTTTTGCTGGTGCGGGAAGTAAATCATAGCCAGGTAAAAATTTCGCTCGATACGTTTCATGCTAACATCGAAGAAAAAAATATTTCCAATGCCATCCGGCAAATAGGTAAGGATTTATTGTGCCATGTGCAGGGCAACGAAAGCGACCGCGGTACGCCTGGCACCGGTCACCTGGATTGGGCAGGTATTAAAACTGCTTTAGCCGAAATAAATTATACGGGAGCCGTGGTGCTGGAAACTTTTGGTGCGCCCTCGAAAGAATTAGCCAAAGCTGCTTGTATCTGGCGGCCTTTAGCCAACAGCGCCGATGAACTAGCCCAGGAAGGTTTAGATTTTTATCAGCAAATATTTAAAAACTAATTTGGCAGAAAGCACCTGCTGCGGATAAAGCTGTCTAGCTTAATAATAGGAGGAAACGTTGGCCTTGCTGTGTGTTTTCACCAGCAAGTAGTTTAGCAGAGGCATTTGAATTGGCAGTGATAACACTACCAATGGTGCCAGATCCTGATTATAGCGGAAAAACAGAAGAGCTTCAATAAAGAGCATCTTATTCCAAAGTATTCAAGTTATTAAAAAATTAGTTTATCAGTTTTTAGTTAAAAAGAAGCGCACCGGCATAGAACCAATATTCCCTTAATCCCTTAAGTTTGCGCCGACTTACTTTTTGTTTTAACGGTAAAACCGGTCTAATTTAGGCCGGAGATTCTACAAGCAGGAGTAGCCGCGGGTAATATTTATTATCAGCTAAAATATTAAGTGTTTAGCTAATTATTTGTCTTTTAATTTATTAATGAAAAAAGTTTTTCTATTCTTCGGCCTGCTTTTGGCGGGAAATGTCCAAGCCCAATATATTGACAAAGTAACTGATCCGGTGGAGTGGGTAAACCCTTTAATGGGAACCGATTCTAAACCGAGTTTATCCAATGGCAACACGTATCCGGCCATTGCGGTGCCCTGGGGTATGAATTTCTGGACGCCCCAAACCGGACAAATGGGAAACGGCTGGGCTTATACTTATGCCGCCGATAAAATCAGAGGGTTTAAACAAACCCACCAGCCCTCACCGTGGATGAACGATTACGGCCAGTTCTCCATTATGCCAGTTACCGGCCGTCGTAAGTTTAACCAGGACGACCGCGCCAGTTGGTTTTCGCACAAAGCCGAAGTAGCCAAACCTTACTATTACAGCGTGTACCTGGCCGATGCCGATGTGACCACCGAAATAACCCCCACCGAACGCGCTGCCCAGTTTCGGTTTACCTATCCTAAATCGGACAGCTCTTTTATAGTAATAGACGCCTTCGACAAAGGATCTTACATAAAAGTATTGCCGCAGGAGAAAAAAATTGTGGGTTACTCAACCCGGTACAGCCGCGGACCGCTGCCTAACTTTAAAAATTATTTTGTTATTTACCTGGATAAACCTTTTACCACCGCCCGCACCTGGCACGGCAACAAACTGGTAAAAGATTCCCTGGAAATTAACGCCAACCACGCTGGCGCCATTATCGGGTTTAAGACTACCAAAGGCGAGAAAGTAAACCTGCGGGTAGCTTCTTCTTTTATTAGTTTGGCGCAGGCCGAACTGAACCTGAAACGAGAACTGGCCGGCGATGACTTTGAAACTACCAAGCAAAAAGCAAAAGATACCTGGAATAAAACGTTGGGCCGTATTACCGTAGAAGGTGGCACCATCGACCAGATGCGTACTTTTTATTCTTGTTTTTACCGCACGCTCTTTTTCCCGCACAAAATGTATGAGCTGGATGCAAATAACCAGATTGTGCATTACAGCCCTTACAACGGCAAAACGCTGCCCGGTTATATGTTTGCCGGCACCGGCTTTTGGGATACCTTTCGGGCCTTGTATCCTTTCCTGAACTTTGCTTACCCTAGCATTAACAAAGAAATGCAGGAAGGTTTGATAAATGACTTTAAGGAAGGCGGCTGGTTACCCGAGTGGTCGAGTCCTGGTTTTGCGGATATTATGGTGGGCAATAATTCGGCCTCCGTGGTAAGCGAAGCCTACCTGAAAGGCCTGCGGGGCTATGATATTAATATTCTTTACGAAGCTTTAATTAAAGGCGCCAACAACGCCGGACCCATGACCGCCGTGGGCCGGGCAGGTGCCGAATATTATAAAGAATTGGGCTACGTACCTTACGATGTAAAAATCAATGAAAATGCCGCCCGCACTTTAGAATACGCTTACGACGATTTTGCCATTTATCAGTTAGCCAAAGCGCTGGGCCGTCCGCAATCCGAAATTAATTTGTACGCCAAACGCAGCCAGAACTACCGGCATTTATTCGACCCCGAAACAAAACTGATGCGCGGTAAAAACAAAGACGGTAAATTTATGACGCCTTTTAACCCGTTTAAGTGGGGCGATGCCTTTACCGAAGGCAACAGTTGGCATTATTCCTGGTCGGTATTCCACGACATAAAAGGGCTAGCCAATTTAATGGGCGGTAAACAGCAGTTTGTGGCCATGCTCGACTCGGTGTTTGCCATGCAACCGGTCTTCGACGAATCTTATTACGGCGGGGTTATTCACGAAATTCGGGAAATGCAGATTGCCAATATGGGCCAGTATGCGCACGGCAACCAACCCATTCAGCACATGCCTTATTTGTATAACTACGCCGGCCAGCCCTGGAAAACGCAGTATTGGGTACGCGAAGTAATGGACCGGATGTACCGGGCTACACCCGATGGTTACATCGGCGACGAAGACAACGGGCAAACTTCCGCCTGGTACGTTTTCTCAGCTTTGGGTTTTTACCCCGTAACGCCCGCCTCTAACCAATATGTGTTAGGCGCACCTTTGTTCCGGAAAGTAACCGTAGCCCTGGAAAACGGCAAAAAGTTGGTGATAGAAGCCCCGGAAAACAGCGCTGCCAACCGGTACGCCGGAAAAGTAAAGTTCAACGGCAAAACTTACACCAAGAATTGGGTCGATCACCGCGATATTTTCAAAGGCGCTAAGCTCTTTTTCGACATGGACGAAAAGCCCAACACCAGCCGCGGTACCCAGGAAGCCGATTATCCTTATTCTTTCTCGGATGAAAATAAATAATTAAGCTAGCTAAATTAATAACTGAGGTTTCGCAAATATTAAGAAATATAGGTTTAAGCAATTCACTATTGTCATTCAGGAGGAACCTATTTAGCAGGTAACCACATAGGTTCCTCCTGAATGACAATAGTGGGCTCCTTAGAATAACATACCCCAATATTTAATAAATTAATTATAATATGAAAAATATTCTTTTTGGGATAGCGCTTTTCGTGTTGGCCCTAAGCAGTCAACCTACACTGGCGCAAATCCGGAACTGGCAGGAAATAGGGCCTTATATCAGCAAAGATTCGGTCTCGAAAGGCAAGTACACGCTCATATTTATTAACCGCGATACGGCCTTTGCCGCCAGCGGCGAAGAAATACAAAAACGTATGACCGAAGCTTTCTTTAAAGTTTATCCCAAAGAAGCCAAACGGTTTAATCGCAAAACGGCCCGTCGGGTAACGTTTGTTATAGATCCGGCTTATAAAGGCGTAGCGGCAGCCAGCCACGGCATTATCCGGTACAGCCCCAAATGGATGCTTACCAACCCCGGCGATATTGATGTGGTTACCCACGAAGTCTTTCATATTGTGCAGAGCTATCCGCGCGGGGCCGGACCGGGTTGGCTAACCGAAGGCATTACCGATTACGTGCGGCATAAATACGGGGTGGATAATGCCGGGGCTAACTGGAGTTTAACACCTTTCGACCCGAAGCATAATTATAAAAACAGCTACCGCATTACCGCCCGCTTTTTGGTATGGCTGGAGAAAAATGAAAACAAGAAAATTGTAGATGAACTGGACAAGGCTTTGCGCAACAAAACATATACGCCCGAAACCTGGGTTAAGCTTACCGGCAAATCTTTAGACGAACTCTGGGCCAATTATGCCCAGAATCCAGCAATTTAAATATTTTGAAATCCGGGTAGTTTGCCGGTGCTTTTACCCGAAATTTTAAATGCAGGCGGGCTGGGTTTGACACAAAAGTAATATTAGTAAAAGCCAGCTACTACTTGCATCTCCGGTATGGCGAGAATATTGGTAAATATTAGAACTTTTAGTTAAGAATTATTCAGTTGAGTATGCAAAAGAAATATCAGATGGGTAGCCGCGTAATGCTTGGGGTTATCCTTTTCGGGGCAGTTGAAGTATTTGGTTTAAACCTTCATACAGACCAATATACCAGCATGAATAATCCTTTATCCAACCAATCCGCAATGGCTGCGGACTCAACGCTGAGCCAATTAGTGGCCGGCGATGCAACGCCACAGCTAATAAGCAAACAATTTAAGTTCACCGAAGGCCCCGCCACCGATAAAGCCGGTAATATTTATTTCACCGATCAGCCTAATAATAATATCTGGAAATACGATACCGCGGGTAAACTTTCAATATTTTTAGATAAGGCGGGCCGGGCCAATGGTTTAGGTTTCGATAAAAAAGGCAATTTGCTGGCCTGCGCCGACGAACAAAATCAATTGTGGTCTATCAGCCCCAAAGGCAAAATAACGGTACTGGTTACCGATTACCAGGGCCAGAAGTTAAATGGCCCTAATGATTTATGGATAGATGCCAAAGGCGGTATTTACCTGACCGACCCGTATTACCAGCGCGATTATTGGGAGCGGCAAAAACCCGAAATAGAAGGACAAAAAGTGTATTATTTAGCGCCGCGTAAGAAAGAATTAATGGTGGTAGCCGATGATTTGGCCCAACCCAACGGCATTATTGGCACGCCCGATGGTAAATATTTATTTGTAGCCGACATAAGAGCTAACAAAACTTATAAGTACACCATTGCCCCCGATGGTACCTTAACCGAAAAAACGCTTTTTGTAAACCAGGGTTCCGATGGTATCACTTTGGACGAACACGGGAATATTTATCTGACCGGCAGAGGGGTTACGGTTTATAGCCCCGCCGGAAAGAAAATCGGGAATATACCCGTACCGGCCAATTGGACCGGCAACGTAACTTTCGGGGGCAAAGACCGGAAAACCTTATTTATTACCGCTTCTGAATCGGTATTTACGTTGCCCATGCAAGTAAAAGGCGGCAATCATTATTAAAATCAAGCAAAACTTCTTACTGGTTTAGTAGCTGGCCAAGAACATACTTGCTAATGAGGCATTACTAAACCAATATATAAATTTACTTACCGAACCCTTCAACCATGCCCTCCTGGCGCGTGGCCCTAAACACTTATGTTCAGTAATGGGGTCCCAGGTCCGAGGCATAGAATATTTTTAAAAAATAATAGCCTAATAATTTAATATCGTATGCGGGTAAAAATTACTTTAGTTATATTCTTTGTTCTTGGGCAATATGTGGCATCAGCGGCGGGCTTGCCAGATTTGGTGCAGTACGTAAATACGTTGCAGGGTACCAATTCCAAACACGAATTAACCCGCGGCAATACCTACCCAACCACCGCTTTGCCTTTTGCCATGCACACCTGGACGCCCCAAACCGGTCGCAATGGCAACGGCTGGAAATACCAATTCTTTGCCGATTCCATCCGGGGTTTTCAGCAGGCGCACCAGTGCAGCTCCTGGACCAACGATTACGCGGTGTTTTCGCTCATGCCGGTAACCGGCGGGTTAGTGGTTGATCAGTTTAAAAGAGCTGCCCGGTTTAGTCATCAGAACGAAATTGCCAAACCGCATTATTATAAAGTTAGTCTGGATAACGGCATTACCACCGAGCTTTCCCCAACTGAGCGAGGCGTACACACCCGGTTTTCTTTCCCGAAAAATAAAAAAGGCGCTTACCTGGTGCTGGATGGGTATACCGGGGCCAGTATGGTGAAAATTATTCCCAAAGAGCGGAAAATAATAGGATATGTACACAACGGACGGGAACTGCAAAAGAATTTTAAAAACTACTTTGTTATAATTTTTGATAAGCCTTTTGTAACGCACGGCACCTGGGAAAACCGGAAAAATGAAATATTAACGAATAATTTAATTGCCGAAGGTAACGGTTATGGCGCGTATGTGCAGTTTAAGGATGGTGAAGCGGTGCAGGCCAAAGTAGCCTCGTCTTATATTAGTCCGGAGCAGGCCGAACTGAATCTTAAGCAGGAACTAGGTAAATTTAAACGATTAGAAGATACCAAAGCCGCGGCCGGCAATATTTGGAACAAACACCTAAACCGGATTTACGTGGAAGGCGGCACCGAAGCCGAAAAAGCTACTTTTTATTCTTGTTTTTTCCGGGCCAGTTTGTTTTCGCGGCAATTTTTTGAAATAGATAAAGCCGGTAAGCCTTATTATTTTAGCCCCTATGACGGTAAAATTCACCAGGGATATTTATATACCGATACCGGTTTTTGGGACACTTTCCGGGCGCAATTCCCATTGAATACTATTTTGCACCCCACCATGCATGGCCGCTACGTAAGCGCTTTGCTGGATGCGCAGGAACAATGCGGCTGGCTGGCATCGTGGTCTTATCCGGGAGAGGCCGGCAGCATGATTGGCAACCACGCCATTTCTTTACTGGCCGATGCCTGGGTAAAAGGAATCCGCACGTTTGACCCCGCCAAAGCTTTGGCCGCCTACCACCACGAAGTTACCAATAAAGGACCCTGGGGGCCGGCAAACGGGCGCGATGGCTGGAAAGAATATTTTACCTTGGGTTACGTGCCCTACCCGAAATACCGCGAAGCTACCGCCAAAACTTTGGAATATGCCTACGATGATTTTTGCGGCTACCAGTTGGCCAAATTAACGAACAACTCTTTTTACGAGCAGGTATTCGCGCGGCAAATGTATAACTATAAAAATGTGTACGATGCTGCCCGTGGCTTTATGCGGGGCAAGCAACCGGATGGCGCCTGGATGCCAAATTTTGACCCAATAGAATGGGGCGGGCCGTTTACCGAAGGCAACGCCTGGCATTACCAATGGTCGGTTTTTCACGATGTACAAGGCTTAATAAGATTAATGGGCGGCGAAAAGAACTTTACGGCCAAATTAGATTCGGTGCTTTCGGTGCCCAACAAAGTTAAAGTAGGTACTTATGGCGGCCTGATTCACGAAATGACCGAAATGGTTATGGCCGACATGGGCCAATATGCCCACGGTAACCAGCCCATCCAGCACATGCCTTATTTGTACAACTACGCCGGCGAGCCCTGGAAATCGCAACGGCTAACTCGTACCATTATGGCTAAATTGTACAATGCCACCGAAAACGGTTATCCCGGCGACGAAGACCAGGGGCAAACCTCGTCGTGGTACGTGCTGAGCGCTTTAGGTTTTTACAGCGTTTGCCCCGGTACCGACGAATACCTAATGGGCAGCCCCGTTTTCCCGAAAGCAACCATTACCCTGGAAAACGGTAAAAAATTTATTATCGAGGCTAAAAACAACAGCCAAGAGCAAGTCTATATTCAGTCGGCAACCTTAAACCAAAAGCCTTATACGGCTAATTTTATCCGGCACCAGGATATTGTAAACGGCGGCACGCTACAATTCGAAATGGGCAGCCAACCGGCCAAAAACCGCGGCACCAAACCAGCAGACAAGCCATTTTCTTTAACTAAAATCTAAAAAAAAGCAGCAAGCTTTTGGGTAGGTGAATAATTAAAAACAACAAAATACAACCCATGCAAAAACGAGCATTTTACGATAGATTACTGTTTGGATTGGGTTTGCTGGGTATTTTAGCGCAGTGCCGGAGCCCTGTAACCGAAACTTCCGGTAAAGCAGATAAACGGCCGAATAAAATTTTAATCATGGTGGCACCTGTACCGGATTAATGCCGATGAAATGGAACTGAACGATTTAACCGGACAATACCTTGAAAAAGTTAAAGTAATGAATGCCATCTGGCAGCAGAGTGCCACCCGAAATAAGGTGTTGCCAAAAGGCTTGTAACCTAAAAATGAATATTTGGTAAAGTCTTAAACCAGAATACTTTTTTCCTGCAGGGCTTGCCGCAACTGTTCCGGGGAAGTAAAATGAATCGAAGAAATACCGACCTGTTCGGCGCCTCTTACATTAAGGGGATTATCATCAATAAATATTGCCGTTGTAGGTTTTATTTGGTAACGGTTCAGTAAAGTTTGGTAAAATGAAGCAAAGGGCTTTCGGTTTTTTTCGGTACCCGAAACCACAATTCCATCGAACCAGGTTAAAAAACTAAACTTTTCTAAAGCAACCGGGAAAGTCTCAGCCGACCAGTTGGTAAGCGCATACAACTTGTATTTTTGGCTTTCTTTTAATTTTCTCAGAATAGTTACAGTTCCGCTAATTTCTTGGCCCAGCATTTCGGGGTAGCGGCCGTAAAAGGCCTGAATATTTTCTTCGTGTTCAGGAAATTTTGCAATTAAATATTCTTCAGCTTCCGCAATGGTTCTACCGGCATCCTGTTCTTCATTCCAATCTGGGGTGCAAATATTTTGAAGAAAGTACATTACCTCTTCTTCTGTCTTAAATATTTTCCGGTATAAATATTTAGGGTCCCAGTCTATTAAAACGGCTGCCAGGTCAAAAATGATGGTGTTTATCATAGGTTTAAGGTCCGCTTATTAATCAAATGTCCGTTAGCTTACTTCCGGATTAACGGTGCGTTTTCGCGCAAAGGTAACAGAACTGCCGCATGCGCCAGAAAAAAGGGGCAGATAATTGCTTTATTTAAGTTAGAAGGCTGTTTTATTATAATCTTCTTAGATAAAGAACTTTGAAAAGTTGTGAAATTTATGGTATTTAAGCAGGAAAAAATATGGTGCGCCATTAAGTTTTGGCAAGAGCAATATTTTCTGACTAATACCAGCAATGGTGTTTATTATATTGGTTGGGTTGGGGTGCAAACAGGAGAATACTGTTGAAGTATGGAGTAGCGGGGTAATAGGGTTGATTGCGCTTTACAAGAGGATTTGACCAGTTCCGGTAAGGATGGTAGCAGATAATAAAAACATTGTAAGGCAAAAAAACGAGCCATTAACCCAACCCATGAAAAACGTATTACGCCTGGTATTTGCCAGTATTATTTTCCTGATTTGTTTACCTAGTCCGGCCCAAGCCCAGAAAGGAGAAATAAAAGGTAAAATTATCGATAACGCGAGTAAGAAGCCATTGCCTTATGCTACGGTGGCTGTTTACCGTGCACAAGATACCACGCTGGTAACTTTTAGGGTAAGCGACGATAAAGGACTATTTAAAACACCGGGTTTGCCGTTGCAGGTGCCCCTGCGGGTGGTCGTGTCGATGACAGGTTTTGGTGTTTACCGCAAAGAACTAACTTTAAGCCCCACCGAAACCGTAGCAGATTTAGGCGAGGTAATCATGGGCGAATCTGCCAAAATGCTGAGCGAGGTGTTGGTAACCGCCGAAGTTCCCCCGATTGTGGTCCGGAAAGATACTTTGGAATTTAACGCCGCCTCTTTTAAAACCCTGCCCACCGCCCTCGTAGAAGATTTACTGAAAAAATTACCGGGCGTGGCCGTGGATAATGCCGGCAATATTAGCGTAAACGGCAAAGCCGTAAATAAAATATTAGTAGACGGCAAAGAGTTTTTCGGCGACGATCCCAAAGTAGCCAGCCGTAATTTGCCGGCCGATGTAATTGAGAAAGTACAGGTAATGAACGACCCTGATGCCCTGCGCCGCAATCCCGATATGCCTGCCAACGATATTCCGCAGGTAATAAATTTAAAGTTTAAAAAAGGAATTAAAAAAGGTGCTTTTGGTAAAATATACGCCGGGGCTGGCCAGCCAGGCCGCTACGAAGGCGGTGGCATTCTTAATATTTTTAAAGATACCATGCAGGTAAGTGTGCTGGGTTACTCCAATAACCTGAATCGGCCCGGTTTTGGGTTCGAAGATATTTCTAGGATTGGCGGCTTTAACCGGAGTGGCATAAATTCAATGATGATCCGGAGCGACGGCGGCTTTGCTTTAAACGATATTTCTTTTGGCGGCACGCAGGAGGGCATTCAGCAATCGAGTGGGGGCGGCGCTAATTTTAATACCATTCTGCACAAAAAAATTAAACTAAATCTGCTTTATTTCTTCGGTAACATCAACGCCGATTTAAACCAGCTAACCAACTCGAACCAGGTGCTCCCTAACCAGACCCTGAACACCCGCCGCACCCGCGACCAAACCAGTCAAAATTTTAATCATAAAATAGGTGGCCGACTAGACTGGCAATTGAGCGAGCTAACAAAAATTACCATTACACCCAGCGTTACTTGGGCCGCCAGCGATTCCCGGCAGAATGCCCGCACCCTAACTACCGAAGAACCTGACGAACTTATAAACCAAAGCGACAACGACCAAAGAATGGATAATGGTGTCAGCGGTTTTTCTACCAACCTGGCCCTGGACCAGCTATTCAAGAAAAAAGGCCGCCAGTTTAATATTTACGGGAATTATTCGCTAAATACCACCCTGAACAACCAATACAACAATGCTATAAATACTTTTTACCGGCCGCAACCTTTTACTTCTTTATTAAACCAGCTACGCGAGAACGATCAGTCTAATTTGTTCATCCAGAATTCCTTGAATTTTACCGAGCCACTCACCAAAAATATTAGTGCTGTTTTGCGGGTGAATTCCCGTTACTTCAACGATCATAATATTCTGAATACCTACAACGCTGCTTCGGATTTAGCGGTCTACGACATTCCCGTTCCTGAATTATCGGATTTTATAAAACGGCAGGGCTGGCGCAATGGGATAACTACCGGCTTGCGTTGGCGAATAAAGGAATTAAGTATTAATCCTGGCCTGGAGTTTAATTCTATTGCTATTCAGAATCAGTTTCAGAAAAGCCCCCAGTTAAATCAAAACTTCGCTTACATCCGGCCCGCGCTAAGTATTAGCTGGAAAGAATTTTACGCCAGCTATAACACCTACGTGGAGGAACCATTTGCCCGGTATTTACAGCCGGTAATTGATAATACCAACCCATTATTTATTCAGTACGGTAATCCAACGCTGCAACCATCTGTAGATAACCGTTTTTACCTGAGTTACCGGAAATACGATACCAAACGCTTGCTGAACTATAACGTGTATTTAAATGGGGGTAATAGTAAAAACGGCATTGTGCAAGAGCGAACCCTTAATTCGGAAGGGGTGCAAACGGCCCGGCCGGTAAACGCCGACGGCATCTGGCAGGTTAGTACTTACGGCAGCGTGATGAAAGATTATAAGTTTAACGACAAAAATCAATTTTCTATTGGTACAAACTTTAGGGTGAGTTATAATAAAAACCTGGTGCTGCTGAATAACCTTAAATCCGATGCGGTTACCTGGGGTTTATACCCATCAATAGAAGGCCGCATGAACCTAGATAACAAAATTGAGCTGACGCAAAATTATTCCATCAGCGGCCAAAGGAGCACTTACGAAAAAAATACATTCGATAACCGGCATTTTATTACCCGCAACTGGCGTTCCGAAATTATTATCCGGCTGCCGCGCAAACTGGTTTGGGAGTCGCAGCTAGATTACCGCTACAACTCGAACACAGTACCGGGGGTACAAAAAAGTTTCTACCGGATTAATGCCGCTGTTACCTATTTATTCCTGAAAAACGATCGGGGTCAACTTAAATTTGCCATTTACGATTTGCTAAACCAGAACATCAGTAATTACCGGTTAATTCGCGAAAACATGATAGAAGATTACCAAACTACCGTTCTGAACCGGTACGGCCTGGTAAGCTTTACCTATAATATTCGCAACTTCGGGGGCAAAGTAGGAGGCACGAATTCTATGTTCCGGTTTTAACAATTTCTTTCTCAAACTTAGGCCCTAGCGTATTAGGGCCTTTTGCCTAATTATTTAAACTAATGGCGCACTCTTTTCTTGGAGATTGATTATAAGGCTATGTTGTACACATCTGTCATTCAGGAGGAAACTATTTGGCTACTAACTAAATAGTTTCCTCCTGAATGACAGAAGTGGATTACTTAGGTTTTATTATATAATTTTTGTCTGACAATAATTTCTTAAAGTGCCTAAGCTAATATTTGGTATAAATGATTTCGGGCATTGTCGATTATCAATGCTGTAGACGTTCTTAATTTATTAGACTCAAAACGGCTACTAAGCTGGTAAGCTGTCCAGCGACTTAATCTCTGCTTTATATTTATTTGGCAGGACGATGGTTTTTAAGAACCAATCTGCTTTTATACTTCTGCTCAGTTTATAAAGGCTAATCAAAGGCTTAAAAAAGGATATTTGTGAAAAACCAAATAACGCGCGTACCTCGTCTGGCACAACCAGTTTTTGCGCCTCCAACAAGATTCGATAACGCACCACGCCCAAGTGTTTGCAATATTGGCTGAACAGGTCATGGGTATAAGAGCTGTACTGCAGGTTTTGGTGCAGGTGTGTTTGCCGCATTATTTGCCATGCGGCAAAGGTTTCGGGCAGGCCGCGCAGTCCCATCCGGCTACCTACCCTGTAAAAAACACTAAACACTTCCTGTTTTTCAGCGCTACCCAACTTACGTTCCAGCAATTCAAAAGACCTGATTGAATAATCGATGAGCATGAAAAGTACATCCCGGTAAGCCCAGTCCGGAATACTGATGCCGCGCTTGGCTTCTACGCTGGCGTGAATGGCCGCCATGGCATCAATAGCCTGCAGGGCAGCTTGTTTCTCAGAAAATACAATTTTGCGGGCGTACGAAACCGTTGAAAAAAGCCTGCCTAAAGGATCGGCCGGCAGGCGACCTGTAAAATATAACCAATCTACCGCCTTGTTCAGGGCAAACTCAGCGGCCGCACCGGCAAATATGAATAAAATCGTGTCACCCTTTCCCCAAATTTGCCGCACCACCGAGCCTTCATCCACGAAATATTCTTTACTCATAAACAGCTAATTAATATTGAAACGACTAATCCTTGTGCCTAATTTATACCATATCAGCAAGCAATTCTGGCACCTGCCTGATGTTCCTTAACTTTGTTTAAATTAAATCGGGCGCTGTTACTTTCGCAACGCCTTCAATTTTCACCTTTCTGGTATTGTTATTTAAATCTAAATCAATCAGCAGGTTATTCGGATCAAGGCCGGCACGCTCAGGTTTTTCTGCTACCTGAAGAATAAACGTTTGTTTGCCCGATTTAATGCGATGCTTTTGGCGGTAGAGTGCTTTTGCTGAGGTGGCGCCAGTTGTACGTGGGGCATAAACGCCAAGTTCTATCCAATCTTGCAGGGGAATATTTGTTTCCAGTCCGAGGCTATCGACGGTTACCTTGCGTGCTTCTACTTCCAGTGTTACCTGCCAGATACCGGTGGCGGTTTGTTTCGCAGTTGCCAGGTTTGTTTCCAGTTCCCAAAACGTGTTGGCCGCGAAGAGATCGTGTACCAAATAATGCAACGAATCCGGCGTTACGGCTTGCAACTCCCGGTAAAAATCGAGCGTGGTTGGTAGGGGCGGGTTAGGTGTATAGGCTTGCAGCATCTGCCGGAGGGCATTATTTACCTTATCCTTGCCAATGTAATTTCTTAGGGCGAAAAACGCAAAAGGCCCTTTGCGGTAATTCATAAAAGCGTTGTTGGCCCGCAGCAATGGCGGCGCAGCCCGCGAACGGGGAACCTCATACTCCTGTCGCATCTGCGACAAATATTTAAGCAAATGCTCGTAGCCCAGGTATTTCTCTACTACTTGCATGGCCGAGTACGTCGCCATGCTTTCGATGAGTAAACCGGCACCTTCGACTGCAGCGGGAGCAAACCCTAAACCCCACCATTGATGCGCTACTTCGTGGGCCATAATGTGGTAGGGCAAGTCGAGACAGCCCGGCTTAGGATTCATCAAAGAATATCCTTCCTCGTAATCAATGGTCATGGGTTCAGCGTGCATGCCGCGGCCCGGGCCAGGCCGTTCCAGCACCCGAAAATGGCTGTAGGGGTAAGGTCCGAATTCCTGCGTGTAATATTCCAGCGAAGCCTGGGCGCTTTTTACCATCCGTGCTACATTGGTGTTATGGGCCGGATGATAAAAAATCTGGATTGAAACAGGCTTACCGGGGCTGTTTAATTTTTGAGTGGGATTGGTAGCTTCTTGGTCTGATTTTCCTGAATGGGGCTGCCACTTGGCTTCACGCACCGCGTATCGGGCCGAGAAAAAAGCATACTCGTTGTTAATTGGGGCATTGGTAACATAGTGAAAATATTGCCGGTTTCCCTTCGTCCAAGTTCGGCGCAGCGAACCGGGTGCCACCGCGAGCTGGTCTTTGGTGGTGCTAACAATTGCTTCAAAGTCTAGCTGTTCTGCATGCTGCGCATCATAACGCGCGGCAATATTTGTGAGCGCAGGTCTCGCCGGACGCGGAGCCAGCCCATACGTGGCGCGATCCTGCGCATCGTGTAACCGGCGATCTTCGTTGTAGCCAATTGCAGGCATCCAGTCGTTACTATCAATATGACTACCATTGGCTACAACCGAGGCATCTACACCATTATTGCTGAAGCCATGTGGTTTAATATTTATTTTGAAACGCATTTGTACAGCCTCGCCGGGGGCAAGCGGCGTTTTAAGGGAATATATCTGGTAACCGAGTTTCGCATCCAGCACCACCGGGGTAGTTGCCCGGTTAAATAATATTCCGGTAATTTCAACGTGCGGAACGGTAGAAAGGTGGATGGCGCCAATAGCCACTTTGCTACGATTTACCAGATAATACGTACCGCTTATGTTAGCCGCTCCTTTGTCAGGATAAATCTCGGTGTAAAATTTCGTCCGTACCAGCGTTGGTTGCGGAATATGTTCGTATTGCCCGTAACGGCGCTCGTATTCTGCCCGCATTTCCAGGCGCTCTGCCTTATTTGTATATTTATTCAGGACGTTGGTGTTGTAGAATATGAAGCTACCCGCTACAATAACCAATACTAGGGCCACAAATAAAGCCGGTTTGTATTTGCCGAAACGGTGTTGGGCTAGATTAATTCGTGAGGTAAATCCAGATTCTTTGCTGCGCACCCAGAACAGCGTGGCTATTACCGTCAAGAGAAATGTCCAGGCGGCCCAGTAGAACTTGAACCAAAGCCAAGGTTTTATAAAAGGGCCAAAGCCGCGCATATCACTGTACGACCAGCCGGTGTCGGAGGCGTAGATTAGCAAATTGTGCTCAATGCCGAGCATGGATGCAAACATGATGAACCCATAAGCGCAAATCGCTGCCATGTAACCAATATATTTCTGGTTAACCAGTACATGTATCACAAAAACAAGTCCGGCGAAAAGAAGGTAATTTGTGAGCTGAATGCCGAAGAGTGCCTTGATATACACACTAAATTCAAAATGGTGATAATCCATGACGAGCTGGTTAATTATTCCAGCCACCATCAGGAAGGCGACCCACGTGGTGAGGAGAAGAGCAAGGCCCAGGAATTTACCCAGAAACAATACCCATTCGGGAGCCGGGGTCGTGTCATAAAGCTCATTCAGGCCGGTTTCGCGTTCGCGCCAGACGATTTCACCGGCGTAAAAAATGGTGAGCAAAGGAATAATAATCCACTGGGTTTGGTAGCTGTTCAAAGCTGGCGTTATAATTCTTAAAACCTCCGCGGTACGGGCAAGCAGCGGAACGCCCAGCCACTCCATATATTCGGTTGCAAACAAACCTGTACCTATTGCTAAAAGAGCTACGAGCAGGATTCCTCCCCAACTGCGTGCCAGCGTTCTGAACGCCATCCAGGTAATGGCAAATATTTGTTGCGCATACGTAATAAAGGCAAAATCACGCTTGCTGTAAGGTACTTTAACTGGATTGGTTGAAATATTGGGTATTTGCGAGGTGCCCAAGGCCGCTTGCTCCGCAGAACGAATATTATTTGGTAGGCGCCTGAAAATTCTTGACCAACTAATTTGCGGCGTAACGTGGCTCATTTGAAAGCGAAAGTAGGTGAACGTAAGCGCGCCTAAAGCAAGGCCAATCCATACAATTCGGTTCCAGAGCCAAAGGCCTTCCAGTACAATCAGTCGCGTATTCTTTTCCATTGGTGTCCAGCCCTCCATGTCTACTAAAATGCTGGTGCCCAGCAAGTCCATCAGGCTACCTAATACCTTCCACTCCAGCATAAACCTAACCGTGGTACCGCCAAACTGAGAAAAAATAATGATTAGAATGCTGGCAATATAACCAGCTACGGCCCGGCCACTCCAGGCAGCAAGCGTAAACTGAATGGCTGTCGTGACGATGACTGTAGGCAGGGCCAGAAACCCAAAATTTGTTAGATAAGCGGCAATACTGAACGGACCAATAAATTGGGTTTTTGCACCAGGGCCATAAAAGGAGAAGAACATGCCAATGTAAAGAAGCAGCAACATGAAGCCATTTAGCGTTAAGGCAGCGAGAAATCGTGCTCCCAGATAACTGAATTTACTTACCGGTGTGGTGTAAGTAAGCGGATGCATACGTGTTTGCCTATCGCGGGTGGCCGCCTCGCCGGCAACGACGCCGCCAATTATTACCCATATTACGCTGCCAAAGACGGTAAAGAAAGCTATTGTACCAGGGGCGTTAAGGCGCGTGCCATCGGTAAGCGTAACCATTCTCAGAATCAGAAAGCCGAATAAAAAGAATAGGGCAAACAGGAGCCAGGTGGCAACATGCCGCAACTGGTACCGGAACTCAAACCGAAAAATTTCTGCAAACTTCATGGCTTTATGGCAATAATATTATCATCTGTTTTCAGGTCAATGAGTAAGTAGTCAGGGTCAATACCAGCCCAGGAAGGCTTGCGGGTTACCCTTAGTTTAAGCGTTTGCTTGCCGGAACGAATGCGATGTTTTTGCAAGTAGAGCGGCTCTTTTGTAGCAATATTTTTGGCCTCATCAAATATTCCTATTGCTATCCAGTCATGCATCGGAACCTCCGTTTCCACGCCTGCGGTATCAGTTACCACCTTGCGGGCCTCCACCTCAAGCGTTACCTGCCAGGCGTTTGCTCCGGCTGGCTTTGTCGTAGCGCGCTTTGTCTGGAGTTCCCAGTAGGTGTTCACCTTAAACAGGTCGTGCAGCAGGTATTGCAAAGAGTCCGGCGTAACTGCCTGCAATTCTCGATACAGATCAAGGGTGGTGGCCAGGGGAGCATCTTGTGGTCGATGCTTCTCCAGCAGGCGCCGCAATGCCTTATTTACTTGCTCCTCGCCAATATATTCGCTCAGGGCGTATAGCGCAAAAGGGCCTCTGCGGTAAGAAAGGTACGGATCGAGGCCTCGGAGCAACGGTTCGCCCCGATGGATAGCGGGGTAGGGATACGGCTGCCGCATGAAGTTTAAAAGTTGGCGGAGATGTTCTTTTCCTTTTTGTTCTACTACCTTCATGCCATAATACCAGGCGAGGCTCTCGCTCATTACCGGGGCTCCTTCAACGTTGGCATACGGCACGGTCCAGAGGTGTGCCATTTCGTGGGCCACTATCGCGAATGGATGATCGTGGCTACCCGGTTCGTTCTTTGGGTTCCAGAAAGTAAACCCTTCTGCGTGCGTGATCATGCCCGCATCAGCGTGCATACCTGTGCCGTTTCCGGGGCGCTCAACCACGCTCAAATAATTGCGCCGATAAGGGCCAAACTGCGCGGTGTAGTAATCCAGGGAGGCTCGTATGCTCCGTACCATACGATTAAGGTGTGCCGTATGCTGCGGGTGATGGAATATCCGGATCGCGACTTCCTGACCCGAGCCATCGGGATTCTGCCAGGAGGCCTCGTGCAAGGCGTACTTAGCGGAAAAGAAGGCATACTCGTTGCCAACCGGGTCATTGGTTGAATAGTGGAAGTAACGGCGGCCACCTTTTGTCCAGGTCCGGCGCAACTCCCCTGGCGCAACGGCTACCTGATCTATATCGGTAACTACCACCGCCTCAAAAGTGCTACCCTCATCGCTCTTTTTGCGTGCTGCCGGGTCGTAAAGGGAGGCGATTATCCGGCGCGGAGCGAGCCCGTGCTGCCGGCGGTCGCTGGCAGTAATTAGTTCTCGACTGCTTTGATAGCCGATAACGGGTAGCCAATTATTTGTGAAGTAGGTGCCATTTTCCACTACCGAGGCATCGACGCCATTCTCGCGAAAGCCATGTGGCGCAACGCGCACCCGGAAGTTGACTTGCATCGAGTCGCCGGGTGGTAAAGGCTTCTCTAATTTATAAATCCGGTAGTGTAGCGATTCATCGGTGAGCACTTGAGCTACCGTTTGGTCGAATGTCACCTTTCCCGTCTCAACGTCGGCAGCGGTAGTCAGGTGAATGGCATTAATTGCTGTGTTGCTGCGGTTTACGAGCGAGTACGTGCCGCGAATAGTTAATGCCAGTTGGTGAGGATAAATCTCAACATGCAGGGTTGTTGCTTTCAACCGGGGTTGCGGCATTTTAGCGTACTGTCCATAACGGTGCTCGTACGCAGCACTGCGTTCTTTTAGTTCGGTGGCGGTGCGGTATTGGTTCAGCACGTTGGTATTATAAAAAATGAATGTGCCTGACGTTAAAATGAACAGTATTGCTGCCCAGGCAATTAATGCCGTGCGGCCGGTGTAACGATTACGCGCCAACCAAAGCCGCTTGCTGATGCTTTTCTCCCGGCCGCGCACCCACAGTACCCGCGCCACCACCGCAAGCAACAATGCCCACGCAGCCCAGTAACCCTTAAACCACAACCAGGGCATAATAGATGGGCCAAAGCCGCGCATTTCGCTATACGACCAACCCGGACCTGCACCGTAGATTAATAAATTGTGCTCAATACCGAACAAGGAAGCAAGAGCAATAAATACGTAGAGGATTATTGTCACCAAATGCCCGACGTACTTCTGATCCACGACCACGTGTACTACTAAGGCCAGCAATGCAAAGAGGAAATATTCCGGAAACTGAAGCCCGAACATAATTTTCAGGTACAACCCTATCTCAAAGTGCTCATAACCCATTAGCGATTGCGCAATTATTCCGGCGGTAGCTTGGAGTATCAGGAATACAGCAAGCATAAGGCTGAGCCCTAGCAGCTTGCCAAGAAATAGAGGCCATTCCGATCCTGGCAACGCATCAATTATTTCTCCTAGTCCGGCGTCCCGTTCCCGCCATACCAACTCGCCGGCGAAAAAAACCAGGAGGAACGGAATGATCACCCAGCGGCTCAATTCATCCGAAAGCGAGGCTGTTAATTCGGCAATGACCAAGGTGGTGGTGGGTACCAGCGGAACGCCGTTAGATGCCATTTGGTCTAACACTACCGGTATGGTCAGGAGTGGAATGCCGGCCAGTAAGGCTAATCCAGCCCAGCTAGTAGCAATAGTTCGGAACGAGGCCCAGGCAATGGTAAGCATTTGTTGCGTGTGGAGCACCATGCCAAAGCGCTGCGGAACTGCGATTGGCGTACTTGCGGTAATGCCGGGAACAAATATTGGGTGTTTCTCGGGTACAGTCTTGTATATACCAAATAATTGCGGGATGCGTAGCCACCAGTTGCTCCCGGCGCGGTGAGTAAATCGAAAACCCAGGTAAGTTGCCGCGAGGGCTAGCAAACCAATAGCGAGCCACAGAAAACGGTTGGTGAGCACCGGGCCTTCCAGTGCCATCAGGCGCCAGTTTTTCTCGAACGGCGTCCATAAATGCGCCATATCTTCTACCACAAAGCGAATACCAATGGGGTCGAGTAATGTTCCCAGACTCTGCCTGAAAAACAAAACCGAAGCAACGAAGAAACCCATGAAAATAATAAGAAAACTGCCTAAATAGCTGGTCATGGCCCGGCCGCTCCGTACTGCCAACGCAAACTGAAATGCTGTAGCAACAAAGGCGTTGGGTAACGAGATAAAGGCGTAGGCAGTAAGAAAGGCAGCCGGCCGGAACGGTCCAATTAATTCAGCATCAACACCCGGCAAGTAAACACCCAGCAGGATGCCCGCTTGTACTGCGAGCAGGAGCAATGCGTTGAGCAGGAGGGCGGCGAGGAAGCGCCCGCCCAGGTATTGGGCTTTACTGACAGGGGCGGTGTAGAGGAGCGGATGCATGCCCATTGCCACATCCCGGCCAGCGGCATCACCGGCTATAGCGGCGGCCATCACCAGCCAAATCAGGCTGCCAAATACGGTGGTTTTGGCAATGGCAAAAGGGGAGTTGAGAAAGAAATCAGCATAAAGCACCTCGGAGAGCGAGCCATCCCGTGTCATTAAAAAACTTAATATTACCAGAACGGCAGCGAAGAGCCAGGGCCAGGGCCGGCGTATTTGGTAAGCGAACTCGTAGCGAAAAATTTCCCGGAATTTCACGGCTGTAGCTCTTTTGTTTCTTGCCCAGTTCGCTGGCGGTAATGTCCGGCCATTGCACTAAAGTAAACATCTTCCAGGTCCGGTTGAACTACTTCAAAACCAGCAGGTGCTGCATTGCTGTAAACATGCACAACCGTGCGCCCGCTTAGCAGTTTGGTAGAAATAATATTATGCTCTTGTTCTACCTGGGGCAGCGCTTTTTTCTCAATAATTTTCCGCCAAATTTTGCCCTTTAACCCTTCCATGGCTTTCAGCGGTTCTGCCTCGTGCAATATTTCGCCCTTGTTGATGATGGCCATACGCGTGCATAGTTCACTTACATCTTCTACAATATGGGTCGAGAGCAAAACAACACTGTTCTCACCCAGTTCACTTAATAAATTTAAAAACCGGACACGCTCGGCCGGGTCCAGTCCGGCGGTTGGCTCATCCACAATCATTAGTTTGGGGTTCCCCAACAAAGCTACGGCAACCCCAAAACGCTGACGCATCCCGCCGGAGTAGCCACCCAGTTTTTGTTTGCGCACCTCCCACAAATTGGTTTGCCGGAGAAGCGCCTCCACCGTTTCTCTGCGGGCGGCGCGGCTGGTAATCCCTTTCAGAATAGCAAAGTGCTCCAGCAGACTTTCGGCGCTTACCTTTGGATAAACCCCAAACTCTTGCGGCAGGTAGCCGAGGGTTTTCCGTACTTCGTCTTTCTGGTTTATAACATCAATGTTATCGAGTTGAATATTACCTGCATCCGGTTCTTGTAGCGTGGCCAGTATGCGCATTAAGGTTGATTTTCCGGCTCCGTTGGGTCCTAAGAGGCCATACATGCCTTTGGGTATGGAGAGCGTTACATTTTTAAGCGCCTGAACGCCGTTGGAATAGGTTTTGGAAAGATTGGTAATTTCTAGGGTCATTCGGTTTATATTTTAGAGTTTACTCTTTACATTTTAATAATGGTATAAATTTAAAAGAACTTTGTAATTCAAAGTATTAGGGTAAAAAATAATCCAGCTTGTTCATGCAACAACAATAAAACTGGAGGAAAGCTAAAAAGCGTACAGCAAAATACTTTAGAAACTACCAAAACATTATTAGGGTATTCGCTATCAATAAAGTTTTTATACTTAAAAGTACTTTGCGGTTCAAAGTTAAAATAAAAATGTATTTATACAAGAGCTCCTGCCAATATTTATAGCTGTTTAAAATATTTATCATCTCTACCATCGTAGAAATACTTCATTCTTATGCTAAATACAGTAAAATGCTTAATTCACGATTGCTATAGTAGTCCAATATTCCGCTAACAGTTTTGTTATTAAGTCCTTCCAATATTTGCGCTAACCTAAACCTGAAGCAACGATTTTAAGCCTGGTAAATAGTTGATAAAATTATTTTCAGCAATTCTGATGCAGGAAATCTATCTTTGGCTTTCTGCTTTCTTGTTTATGCCAGCACAAGACAAACCAATTTTGCCGGAGTTAGAGAAACTATCGGGTATTGTAAAACGCATTACCTTCCATAGTGTAGAAACCGGTTACACCGTGCTAAAAGTAAACAGCTTCCAAAAGCCCCAGGAGGAACTTACCGTGCTGGTGCACCAATCTAAAGTTTTTGCCGGCGCCACCATAGATTTTTACGGCGAATGGACCACGCACCCTAGCTATGGTTTACAGTTTAAGGCAAGCAAAGCCATCGAGCGAAAACCGGCTACCGCCCATGCTCTGGAAAAATATCTAGGTTCCGGCTTAATAAAAGGTGTGGGGCCAGTTACGGCCAAAAGAATTGTGCAGCATTTTGGCTATAAAACCCTGGATGTATTTGAAAGCCAAATTCAAAGGCTTACCGAAGTGGAAGGCATTGCGCGGGGCAAGCTGGAAATGATTAGCAAAGCCTGGGCCGAACACCAGGAAATCCGGAATGTAATGTTGTTTTTACAATCGCATAATATTTCTACTTTATTTGCGGTAAAAATTTACAAAACTTACGGCAACGATGCCATTGAATTAGTAACGCAAAATCCTTACCGCCTGGCCACCGATATTTACGGCATTGGCTTTTTTTCGGCGGATAAAGTAGCACAAAGTCTGGGTTTGGCCGCCGATTCGCCGCAACGCATTCAAGCAGGTATAGAACATGTGCTGCAAAATGCCCGCGAAGAAGGCCATTGCTATTTAACCCAAACCCAAATAGTAGAAGGTGTAGGAGAATTATTATCCTTAACAAACGGCACCAGCATTGAATTAATCTTGCAGCAAATGGAGCAGCAGGAAGCCCTTAAAATCCGGCTTTTACCCGATGCGCAAGGGGTGGTGCACAAATGTTTTTATGCCCACTCCTTATATTACGATGAGCAATATTTGGCGACTAAGGTCCGGCAGTTAGTGGCGTACCCGCTTAAAATTAATAAAGATCACCTGCAACAAGATTTGGATGCATTTTGCCAGGTGCACAATATTAACCTTAGCGACGAACAGCAGGAAAGTGTGCTGCAGTTAGCTGGGCAGCGATTGGGTATTCTGACGGGCGGACCCGGTTGCGGCAAAACTACTACCACCCGGGCATTGGTAGGGGTAATGCAATTTATGAGTAAAGAAATAATGTTGGCGGCTCCTACGGGTAGGGCTGCGCAGCGCATGAGCGAAGTTATTAGCCTGGAAGCCAAAACCATTCACCGGTTGTTGGAATGGGACCCGGCGCAGGGCGGCTTTAAACGCAACGAGGCCGAACCGTTAAAAACCGATATTTTAATAGTAGATGAATGCTCGATGCTGGATGTACATTTGGCGGCGGCTTTAATGCGAGCGGTACCTAGGCACGGACAAATAATATTAATTGGCGATGCCGATCAACTGCCGGCGGTTGGTGCCGGTAACGTGTTAAAAGACATGATTGCTTCGAACATGGTGCCTTGTATGCGGCTGACCAAAGTTTTCCGGCAGGCGCAGGAGTCGTTAATTATTTCGTACGCCCACCAGATTAACAAAGGCGAAGTACCCCGCATAGAATCGCCGTTTAACCTGCCGCAGGTATGGCAACAGCAAAAAGATTGTTTGTTTATAGATTCCGAAGAAGCTACCTCCGAACAACTCAAGTTTATTTCTAAAGTGAAAAAAATGACCGGCGATGCAATTAACCCGGTAGTGAAAGAATATAATTTATTAGAAGAGCCGGCAGCTGCTTATGGCTCAGACCTTTACACGCAGGGTAGTAATTTTGCTATTCCGGAAAAATTCAGCCATGTAGATCTGGAAGCCTTGCAGCAAGCCAGCAGCTATTCGCAGGAATTGAAAGAAGTACTTAAAACGGTGCATCCCTGGTCGTCGCTGCATTATGGCCTTTCGGCCGTAGGCATGATTCAAAAGTTGTACGAAGCCATTATTCCTAAATATTACGGCCTGGAAACGGAAATCCAGATTTTATCCCCGATGACCAAAGGCAGTTTAGGCACCGCCAACCTAAATAAAATTATTCAGGAAAAAATAAACCCATCCAGTTCCGGAAAAGCCCAATTGCTACTGGGTGGCCGCATAATCAGGGAAGGAGACCGGGTAATTCAGCGGCGCAACAATTACGATTTAAATGTATATAACGGCGATATTGGTACCATCACCCGCATTGACAATGAGGAAATATTGCTTACTGTAACTTTTAAGGCGGGCACTGAAGAGAAAGAAGTTGTTTATGAAAAAGAACATTTGCTGGAACTGGATTTAGCGTATGCCATTACCATTCATAAATCGCAGGGCAGTGAGTTCCAAACTATTATTATTCCTTTGGTTACCCAGCACTTTGGCATGCTTTTCCGCAACCTGGTATACACGGGTATTACCCGGGCCAAAAAGTTAGTAGTATTTGTAGGCACGCGCAAAGCTTTAGCCCTGGCGGTAAACAAACAAAATACGGCTGCCCGGCAAACGGCCCTGGAATATTTACTAAAACAGCCCAGCCAACTGTAAAACCTCATTGTCCTGGCAATTATTTTGGTTTAATATTTTTAGACCATTAATATTTTGCTTGTTTAATAGGCTGATTTAACAACTACTTCTTACTGCAATTTCTGTCCGTACGTAATATCTCCTAGGAATTTAGCCATTATTAATATAATTGGGAATTTCTGATACAACCAGTCTGCTGCAAAATTAAACTTAAACGGGGCCGTGCTTTGCTGCCATTTAATATTTCTAAAGCAAAATAGCAATTATAAGCCGGTTCCTGGTTTAATATTTGGCCATTAATAACCTTAAGTGATTCTATAAAAAATTAACCCAGGAATTGTAATTTACCTTATCCAATAAATAGTTGTACCCTAAATAATATTTTGCATTTTTAGCAGGTTTGTATACGTTTTAACTCATTTTATTTTCGTACCTTTTGCCTGTTATGGCATTGAAAACTTATTATGAATCTGACTTCTACCGCATCCAGGTAGATACGGCACAACAACTGCTAATGGCCAGATGGCTGCGGCCAGTTTCGGCCAAAGAAGTAAAACAGGGCGGTACTAAATTATACGAAGTACTCCGGGATACTCAGGTAAAGTATGCGGTAGGAAATGCCCAAACGTTTACGGCCCTTTCTACGGACGCGAAAGAATGGATGTCTACCACCTTTTACCAAATGCTTTCTCAAACTAAACTTAAAAAATTAGCCCGGGTATTACCGGCTTCTGTATTTCATAGGTTAGCCCTGGAATCGGTGGTTACGCGGGCCGAAGCGCTGGGGGTTACCAAGTTCGAAGTTAAAAATTTTGCCACGGAGCCGGAAGCACTGGCCTGGCTGGTGAAAGAAGCTGTACCGCAATAAACGGCAATAAATAAGTATTTAATATTTACCCGGTAAATTACGTGCTTAAATACCTAGGCGTATTTTTTAAATTAACCGGTGCACCTTTGTAATAATTTTTACTTGTTTCGATAACCAGCAACGAGTGAATACCATAGCCTTCTGAATGGCATACAAGGAATTTGAGCGAGGCAGTATTTAGTTTACTTCTGTATTTTCGGGAAGAAACAAAAAAAATGATGGCGAGCGTACACCCTTGGCGACTCCTTTGGTATTAGGGTAAAATACAAAACAGCTTCCTTGTTAAGCTTATTTAAGTGTAGCAAACCGGATAAGGTTATTTTCGATGGAATCGGGGGTTAAGATCCGGATGGTTTTTTCGAAATTAGATATTTCCCGGCGTTCGATTCTTTCAAAATTTCTATCTCTTATTAAAAAATCGGTATCAAAAATACGGTTAATGGTTTCGAGCGAAGAAAGCAAGGTGGTTGGAATATCAAAAAAGTTTACGTTTTTATCGTCGCTCACGTCGCCTTCAATGTAAAACGGAAAAGGCCGGAAAGTGGTATCGACGGTTATTTGTTTTAAGTTAGCGGTTTTCATCCGGAATGCCGTGGTTGCTAAATCGGATAATTTTAGGGGCAGCAATACCGTGATGGAGGGAAACCGGGTAATAATTTTTCTTTTCTGTACATTAATCTTTTTCCCTTTAATGTCCTTTTCAAATATTTCGTACTTGTCAATTATTTGAAAAGCCTCAGCTACTTTTTCCAAGAAGTTTTTATAGTAACCAATGGCCAAAGAGGTAGATGGCAACAAAGAAAAATTATATATTTTTTCGGTTACGGCAATTTCCCGGCGAATTTTTTCACAAGCTGTACCCACAGCGGCCTCCAGGTTATCGCGGGTGCGGTAGGTAGCCAGGCTAATTCCCTCAAAGTCTGATAATATTTTAACGCTTTCTTCGGCTATAACAAAAGCCCGGTTAGGTCCGAGCCGGCCCAGAAATAGCCCAAATTCAAACAATAAATTATCTCTTGGCACACTGTACTTTACTTTCCGGATGGTAGCATCATCATCGGGGGTAAGCATAATAATGGCGTAGTCATAAAAACTGGCCCGGTTTAGCAGCGTCGATAAATAGCTTTTGTTAATGGTAAATATATTTTCAGTCCATAAATCCACATCGGCTTCGTTATCGAAGTTTGCTTTAACAGCGCGGGCAACTGGCAAAGCTTCGCTGGTACTGGCAATAAAGATGCTGGGCCGGTTATTAGAGGTTACATTTAGCACGCTCATGGGCAAAAAGGTTAGCGGGTGAATATTTTAAATTATGCCGGAGAATAATAATTTCTATTTAAATTAATATTTTTCCTGGTTTATTCAAATATTTAAGGTGAGATATTGATCCTGAATACTTAGGGTTTATTGTAGAATTAATAAATTAAATATTAGCTGCGACTTGCAAGGGCGATGTTTTTACCACTCTTACAAGTTGGTTATATTTTGGCAGTACATCTTTTTTGTCAGAAATTAGTTTAAGTTTAAAACCTACTCTAATAAGCAAAGCTGGTGTAAAATGAAAATAGCTACTTATAATGTTAATGGCATAAATGCCCGGTTGCCGGTATTGCTGCGCTGGCTCGAATTTACCGCGCCGGATGTGGTTTGCTTACAGGAACTGAAAACGCCGCAGGAAAAATTTCCGGCAGACATAATCGCGGAGGCTGGGTATCAAGGTATTTGGCATGGCCAGAAGAGTTGGAACGGCGTGGCTATATTGGCGCGCAACCTGGAAATAAAAGAAGTAGGGCGGGGGCTACCCGGCGATGAAACAGATACCCAAAGCCGCTACCTGGAAGCCATGGTAAATAATATTCGTATTGGGTGCTTGTACCTGCCCAACGGCAACCCAACGCCCGGTCCTAAATTTGATTATAAAATGCAATGGTTCGAAAGGTTAGCCAACCGGGCAACTGAGTTGCTGGCCCTGGATGAACCAATAATTCTCACCGGCGATTTTAACGTTATTCCTACTGAGCAGGATGTTTACCGGCCGGAACGTTGGCTGGAAGATGCCTTGTTTTTGCCGGAAGTACGGCAGGCTTACCAGAACCTGTTGCAGCAAGGCTGGACCGATGCCATCCGCAAGCTTTATCCGGACGAAAAGATTTATACATTCTGGGATTATTTCCGGAATGCCTATGGACGCGATGCCGGTTTACGCATCGACCATTTCTTGCTGAGCCCACATCTCGTTCCTCGTTTAACAGCTGCCGGCGTAGACCGGGACGTGCGCGGTTGGGAAAAATCCAGCGACCACGCGCCGGTTTGGATTGAACTGGCCGACAAGTAAGGAAATATTATAATAACAATTGAATAACTTTCTGACTTTAAGTTATTAGGGTAAATATTAATGCTGTGAAATATTTTAAATTAGCTGATCAGTATTCACGAATGTTCTTGAGCTGGTTCTGTATTGAGCGTAGCGGTAACTTGAACCTTAAATAATTGCCAGTTTTCAACTGACCGGAAGTTGGAAACTTCACCAAAAATTAATTTGTAATACCCCACAAAATAATTCGGATTAAAAGTAAGATTTAATTTTTTTAGGAGTTTAAGGCTTTAACATAGAATCATTTAAGAATATTTTTTCTCTAATATTATTGCTGGTTTTTAGCACCTTCGCCCTACGATAAACGTATAATCTAGCAAAGCCTTTCCGGTTTTTAACCCTAAAATAATCCAAAAATGTTGGTGAGTAAATCCCTTCCGGCTACACAGGACAGGGAAAAGATAAAGCGCGCATTCCCGTTAAAGTGGGTTTTGTTTGGAATAATGCTCCTCGGTTTTTTGGCTGCACTTGGTGCCGTGGTTTATGAAACACAAACGTCTAAATTACAGGCCAGAAAAATTTCGCGTTATGCGGCATCACTCACCTATACCTTAAAAGCCGGAGCAAGTAATAATATTATTTACCCCAGTTCCGGCCCGTTTGATAAACGGTTGGGTTATGCAAAACTACCACACCTTTTGGAGCGGGTAGGTTCGCACGGAATGACCATTGAGTATCAGAGCCGGTTCTCGCCGGCTTTATTAAAGTACGCCAGGCGCGGGTTATTTAGCCCGTACCCGGAAAAACACCAGGCCGGCCTGAATATTATAGATTGCCAGGGTCAATCTGTTTACCATACGCCTTATCCGGCCCGGGTTTATGCCAGTTTCGATTCTATTCCGCCGCTGGTAATAAATGCGTTGTTGTTTATAGAAAACCGCGAGCTGCTGGATACGGCCAAGCCTTACCTGAACCCGGCTGTGGATTGGGATCGTTTTATGCAGGCCATGCTGCACGAAGGAGCGCAATATATTGGTTTTGATTTTAAGCGCATGGGCGGCAGTACCTTGGCTACGCAAATTGAAAAATTCCGTCATTCGCCGGGCGGTGTTACCGCTAACCACTCCGATAAATTACGGCAAATGGTTTCGGCTAGTGTGCGTGCTTACCAGGGCGGTCCGGAAACACTGTGGGCGCGCCAGCAAATTGTGCTTACCTACCTGAACTCGGTACCCCTGGCGGCGGCTCCGGAATACGGCGAGGTACACGGCTTAGGCGATGCCTTGTGGGTTTGGTTTGGGGCCGATTTTAATCAGTTTAACCAATTATTACAACAACCGGAAGCTACCGGCGATACCTTGTTGGCGCAAGGCAAAGCGCTCAGGCAAGTAGTTTCGTTATTTATTGCCCAACGGCGGCCTAATTATTATTTAGAAATAAAAAACCACGCCGAGCTAAGTGCATTGGCAGATAGTTATCTCCGGCTCTTAGCCAATAACGGTTATATTAGTACGGCGCTACTGAATGCCGGCCTTTCGCAAAAAAAAGATTATCGTAATTTCAGCCAGAATTCACCCGTTAAGGCTAAAGAAACCGATAAAGGCGTGCTGATGGTCCGTACGCACCTGTCGGAAATGCTGGCTGCTTCCTTGTACGACCTCGACCGATTTGATCTGACGGCCACAACTACCTTGCAACATGACTTGCAGGAACAAGTTAGCACCTACCTGAACAAACTAAACGATCCGGCTTTTGCCCAGGCCAATGGCCTTATGGGCAAATATTTATTAACGCCTCCCCAAACCCGCGAGGTGCGCTATAGTTTTACTTTGTACGAAAGTACGCCCCAGGGAAATTTGGTACGGGTACAAACCGATAATACTAACCAACCTTTTGATTTAAACGAAGGCAGTAAACTGGAATTAGGCTCTACTGCCAAATTGCGGGTGCTGGTTCACTACCTGGAAGTAATTGCCGAAATTCATAAGCGTTATGCCAATCAGCCGGTTAATATTTTGCAGCATGCTTTAAACCAGCCTCAGGATAATTTGAGCCGCTGGGTGCTTACTTATTTGCTCCGGACAAAAGATAAAAGCTTGCCGGCTATTCTTAGCGCCGCTACGGAACGCCGGTATTCAGCCAGCCCCTGGGAGGTATTTTTTACCGGTGGCGGCCAGCACACTTTTCACAATTTCGAGAATAAAGACAATGGCACCCGGCCTACCGTTCGGGAAGCGTTGCAGAATTCTATTAACCTGCCCTTTGTCCGGTTAATGCGGGACTTGGTGCAATACAGCATTTATCAAACTACCAGTAATCCGGTGCAGTTGCTCGGAAACGACCGGGAACCCCGGCGCCGGAAATATTTAAGTAGATTTGCCGATCGTGAAGGCCGTATGTACCTGCGGCGTTTTTGGGGAAAATACCAGGGAAAATCTGACCAGGCGCGTTTTACTTTATTTTTGAATGGATTGCGGAAGTACCCGGTGCGGTTTGCAGCGGTGCATCGCTACCTGTACCCCGAAACAGATTCGGTTAGCTTTGAAAAATATCTCCGTAAGCATTTTCCCTCCGGCAAGCTCACCCACAAAAGAATTATGAAATTATACCACCGCTACGGCCCCGAGGCTTACAACCTGCCGGACCAGGGATATATTGCGGGGGTGCATCCGCTGGAATTATGGTTGTTAGATTATTTACAGCACAATCCGGATGCAAAATGGCAGGAGGTAGCTGAGGCCAGCCGGGAAGAGCGGCAGGAAGTATATAAATGGCTACTGCGGACCCGGTTTAAGCACGCCCGCGATTCCCGCATCCGAACCATGCTGGAATTAGATGCATTTAAGGATATTCAGCAACGGTGGAAAAAGTTAGGTTATCCGTTCGAGCAGTTGGTGCCTTCGTATGCCACTGCCCTGGGTTCTTCCGGCGACCGTCCGGCTGCTTTAGCGGAACTAATGGGCATTATTTTAAATAAGGGAATCCGCCAAAAAAATATTCGGATTGAAAAACTGCATTTTGCGGCCCGCACGCCTTACGAAACAATTGTGGGGCTACAGCCCTTGGCTGGAGAGCAGGTAATGGTGCCGGAAGTAGCCGTTGCGGTGCAGGAGGTTTTATCTGGCGTGGTAGACAAAGGCACGGCCATTCGGTTGCAAGGGGGCTTTACCCAAGCCGATGGTAGTCCGCTTCCGGTTGGTGGTAAAACCGGCACCGGCGATAACCGCCTGGTTACAGTGAGCGCCGGCGGTCACCGCCTTACTTCCCGCACCATCAACCGTACCGCTACCTTCGTGTTTTATTTGGGCCACCATCATTTTGGAACTTTAATTGCTTTTGTGCCGGGGCGTGATGCAGCAGAATTCCACTTTACTTCTTCGCTGCCTATTCAGGTGCTGCGGAGCATGGCACCCATTCTGGAGCCATACCTGGAGCCTGGCCGGGGAACATTATGCCACGATGGAGGAGAAGTTGCTCCGGAGCCGGTAAGTGAAACTGCAAAAAATATACAGCCAGATGAAAAGGCTAGACTTAACACAAAGGAATATTTCAAGACAAATAATATTCCCCCAAAAAGAGTAGCAGCCGGTTCCTAATATTTTCCTTTTTTGAAGTAAGACAAGCAACTGTTATTCTTATTTAATAGCAGGCTCTGCGGCTTAATAATATTCTCTTTTTAACTGATTGCAGAAGAGGGCTTGTACTTAACTAATAAAAAGAATAAATTGGAAAACTTGTTTTACTGCGGTAAAACAAGCATTGCCTTCCTATCCTTAACTTAAACAAACAATTATGAAACCTACTGCTATTGTTGTTGAAAAGGGTACCAATTGGATTTTGATTAAATTGTTTTATTTGGTTTTACCGGGTTTGCTGCTGGCCATAAACGCCTGTAACTCCGGTACTAAATCAGTTGCCTCTTCGGTACCGGTCGGGGATAAGGATATTGGGGGTGTAGTAACCGGTAATAATGGCCCGGAAGCCGGGGTTTGGGTAATTGCCGAAACCCAGGACTTGCCCACACGCTTTGCCAAAATTGTAGTTACAGACGATGAAGGCAAATATTTATTACCCGATTTGCCCAACGCTGATTATTCGGTTTGGGTGCGGGGTTATGGCCTGGTAGATTCACCTAAAAAACAAGCTAAACCGGGCCGGAACCTGAATCTGGATGCAGTAGTAGCGCCCAACCCGCACGCGGCAGCCCAATATTATCCGGCGGGTTATTGGTTTTCGCTGTTGCAAGTGCCCGCTAAAAATAAATTTCCGGGTACCGGCCCGGATGGCAATGGCATTTTGCCCAATGTTACTACGCAGGCCAAATTTTTATCGACCATAAAATCGGGTACTTGTTTGGCCTGCCACCAACTGGGCAGCAAAGGCACCCGCGAGTTGCAGGAATCTTTAGGCACTTTTAAAACCTCCCCGGAAGCCTGGGAACGCCGTTTGCAGTCGGGCCAGGCCGGGCCCAATATGACTTCGGCCATTCACCAAGTGGGTAAAGAAGAAGTACTTCGGATGTTCGCCGATTGGACGGATCGCATTAAAGCCGGTGAGTTGCCACCAACACCGCCCCGCCCTAAAGGCCTGGAACGGAATGTGGTCATTACCCAATGGGATTGGGCCGATCCCAAAGTTTACCTCCATGACTTGGTTTCGACGGACCGGCGCAAGCCTACCGTAAATGCCAATGGTGCGCTTTATGGCGCCTTAGAATTAAGTGCCGATTATTTGCCCGTGCTGGACCCGATAAACCACGTAACCAGCCAGGTTCCTTTAGCTGTGCGGGATCCCAATACCAAATCGGCTTCCGGTACGGTCATGCAGCCTTCGCCTTACTGGGGTATGGAAGCTATTTGGAACAGCAAAACCAACGTGCATAATCCCATGATGGATGAGCAGGGTAATATTTGGATAACAGCCGCCGTACGCCCGGCCGAAAACCCTAATTATTGTATGATGGGGCATCCATCGGCCAAATTATTTCCTTTAAAAAGAGCTGGCCGTCATTTGGGTTTATATAACCCGAAAACCAAAAAATATACCACCATTAGTACTTGTTTCAGCACGCACCACCTCATGTTTGCCGAAGATGCGAATAATACCCTCTGGACCAGTGGCGGCGGCGAAGTAATTGGCTGGCTGGATACCAAAAAATACCTGGAAACCGGCGATGAAGAAGCTTCCCAAGGCTGGACGGCCCTCATTTTAGATACCAACGGCAATGGCAAACGCGATGCTTACGTAGAACCCGACCAACCCCTAGACCCTACCAAGGATAAGCGCATTACCAAAGGCATTTATTCAGTGGCGCCTGCGCCGGATGGCTCTATCTGGGGTTCTTCTTTGGGTTATCCGGGCGGTATTGTTCGCCTCGATCCTGGTACTAATCCGCCCGCAACCGCTTTGGTAGAATATTACGAATTACCCCTAAATAAAAACGGCGAACCCATCGGAGGTTTCTCGCCGCGTGGCATGGATATTGACCGGAACGGCGTGGCTTGGGTAGCTTTGGCCAGCGGACATTTGGCCAGCTTTGATCGGCGTAAATGTCAGGGTTCCCGCAACGGCCCCAATGCCACCGGCCAGCATTGTGCCGAAGGCTGGACCTTTTACCCCGAACCCTTGCCGCAACTAAAAGGCGTAGATTACAAAGGCAGCGCCGAGTCTAGTTATTACACCTGGGTAGACCAGTTTAATACCTTTGGCTTAGGCGAAAATATTCCTATTAATACCGGTAATGAATCGGAAGCTTTGCTGGCTCTGAAAGATGGCGAATGGATTAAACTACGCGTACCTTACCCCATGGGCTTTTATACCAAGTGGCTCGACGGCCGGATTGATGACCCCAAAGCCGGTTGGAAAGGCCGCGGCTTGTGGGCTACCATTAGTACTCGAGCACCTTTTCACATGGAAGGGGGCAAGGGTACCACCAGTAAAGTCTATAAATTTCAGCTTCGCCCTAATCCGCTGGCCCGGTAATTAAAAATGCTTAACTAAATATACTCGTGAAATATCAAGCGCGGGCAAAAATACCTGCGCTTGATATTTCACTATTCAGCTTTGGTTAGCTAATAATTTATAAACCTTTTCCAATCTGCTTTATGTCTTTTTGCTTTCGAACATTAGGCAATTTGTGAAAGAAATATAATATTGAATTTAGTAGTCCTTGTTTTTTCAGAAGGTTAAAAGCTTTAGGCAAAAGCAACATTAACATGGTAGAAAGTAATAAAAACCGGGTTATCCTGATTGTTGATGATGATGCAGAAGACCGCATGTTATTAGAAGAAGCCCTGGAAGAAAATCAGGTAAAAAATACCCGGTATTATGTGCCGAACGGCGAAGAACTAATGGACTACCTTTATAACCGGGGTAAATATTCCGATAAAGAAAAATATTCCTTACCGGGTTTAATTCTGCTGGACCTGAATATGCCCAAAAAAGATGGCCGGGAAGTTTTAAAAGAAGTGAAAGCTGACCCCAAGTTGCGGCTGATTCCGGTGGTAGTACTTACCACTTCTAAAGCCGAAGAAGATATTTTAAAAACTTTGGATTTAGGGGCAAACGGGTATATTGCCAAGCCGGTTTCATTTGCCTCGCTCGTAGATTTAACCAAAACAATAAGCGATTACTGGTTTGATCTGGTACAACTACCGGATGTGTGAAGTTTAAATAATAGCTAATACTAACCGAAAACGGGCAGCATTATTTTAACTGCCTTAAAGAAATAGTATATCAAAGGTTAAAAATCCTAATTAGCTAAACAGCAGAAAAATGCTCTGCCATTGTAGTCAGGTCTAATTAACTACGAGCCTTATTTATTGCCCTTATTATTCAGTAATTATATTAAAGGAATAGGTATTAGAATATTAGCTAAGTAGTTAAAACCAGTTAGTAATATTTTTGTATGGAATAATCCGCCTGTATAGGTACGCGCATGTCCGAACTTAAAACCATAACCCGCCGAGAGTTTTTAGCCGGAGGTAGTCTTTTGCTGGCTGGTACAGCCTTAAAGTTAAATGCTACGCCTTTATTACAATCAGTGCCCAAAGAGCCAATAATAGATATGCACCAGCATACCAGTTACCTGGGGCGCACAGCCGCGCAGTTATTAGCGCACCAGCGTACAATGGGTATTACCACCACTATTCTGCTGCCGGCCGGGCATCCGGTAAATTATGGATCAACGCATTACGGGGTTTCCAATGGTTTGCAGGCCCAGGTAACGCCCAACGAAGCCAGTAATCAAATGGCCCAGCAATATCCCCGGGAGTTTCTGTTTGGCGCCAACGAAGTGCCGGATGTAGCGAACGCTATTCAGGAAATAGAAAAATATTTAAAGCTGGGTGCGCCCGTTATAGGGGAGCTAAAATTTAATATAGACTGCGACGCGCCGGAAATGCAGAAAATATACGAACTGGCCGAGGCTTACGAGGTGCCGGTGGTAATGCATTGGCAGTACAAAATGTTTAACTGGGGTTTCGACCGGTTTCACAAAATGCTGGAGAAGTATCCGCGGGTTAATTTTATTGGTCATGCGCAAACCTGGTGGGCCAATATTGATAAGAACCATACCGACCAGAATATGCTGTATCCCAAAACCAAAGTAACGCCGGGCGGCATAACTGATAGGTTGCTGCAAGATTACCCCAACATGTTTGCCGACATGTCGGCGGGTTCGGGCTTAGGTGCTTTTACCCGGGATGAAGAACATGCCCGCGCATTTTTGCAGCGGCACCAGGATAAGCTTATTTACGGCAGCGATTGTGCAGATATCGCCGGTCAGGGCGAAGCTTGCCTGGGAGCTCAGATGATTGCTGCCATCCGGCGGTTAGCCCCTTCCAAAAAAATAGAACGCAAACTGCTTTACGAGAATGCCCGAACTTTATTTAAAATAAAGGTTTAAAGATTTAGCAAAGTAATTTATTTAAATAATTATGTTAAATAAATTCAAAGTTTTAACTGCTGGTACCAAAGTAAGTTTGCTATTTTGGGTTTTAACAATAAGCTACACTAGTTTGGCGCAGCATTATCCCGGACCGTTATCGCCGGAAGAATCACTAAAAAGAATAAAGTTAATTAATGGCTTTAAAGCCGAAATATTTACCGCGGAGCCCCATGTGTATGACCCGGTAGCGCTGGAGTTCGACGAGCAGGGTAACGCGTATGTTGTAGAAATGCCCGATTATCCTTTTGAGGTAGAGCCGGGCAAAGGAAAAGGCCGCATTCGGATTTTAAAAGATACCAACCACGACGGCAGGGTAGATAAGGCCATTACCTTTGCCGAAAATGTAACCGAAGCCACCAGTATTTTGCCCTGGCAAGGCGGGCTGATTGTAACGGCTGCGCCGGATATTCTTTACTTAAAAGATACCAACAACGACGGCAAAGCCGATACCCGGGAAGTTTTGTTTACCGGCTTTTTCCAGAACAATTCCGAGGCCCAAATTACCAGCCTACGGTTTGGCATAGACAACTGGATTTACGCCAACAACCACGGACAGCAGGGCTTGGTAACGTTTAACCGAACGCCAGAAGCAAAACCACTAGCGGTGCGCGGTGCCGATTTCCGGTTTAGGCTGGATCAGAATAAATTTGAACTGGAAACCGGGCCGGGTCAGTTTGGTAATACGTTGGGAGAGTGGGGCCACCGGTTTTCGAACGAAAATTCTTTGCACCTGCAGCAAGTAGTAATTCCGTGGCGCTACACGCACCGGCACCCGTATTTGCCAACTACCAAAGCCGTAACCAGCCTAACCGACCACGAGGAAATCATGTTTCAAGAAACGCCACCGCCTTACTGGCGGGCCGAAAGAACAAAACAACGAAATAAAACTTTTCAGGAAAATAATTTAAACCGGGTAGAATACGCTGAGGATAGGTTTACCGGAGCAGCGGGCATGGCATTTTATGCGGCCAATGGTTTTCCGGCGGAGTTCTACGGCAATATTTTTGTAACCGAGGTGGCCGGCAATTTAGTACACCGCGATATTTTAAACCCCAGCAGTAAAAGTCCGGTGTGGATAGCTTCGCGGGGCCCGCAGGAACAGAACCAGGAATTTTTGGCTTCTACCGACCCGTGGTTCCGGCCTACCAATTTAACCGTTGGGCCCGATGGCTATTTATACGTACTGGATTATTATCGTCAGCATATCGAAACCCCACTCTCTATTCCGGATGAACTAAAGGCCGAAATGGATTTTATGGCTGGCAGCGATAAAGGTCGCATTTACCGGATATTACCCGCCAATGCTAAACCCCAAAATATGCCCGTTAATCTGGCAAAAGCCTCAGGTACCAAATTGCTACAAACGCTTTCGCACCCAAACTTCTGGTGGCGATTGCAAGCCCAACGGTTGTTGCTGGAGCGCCAGGATAAAGCAATAATCCCCGCCGTAAAAAAACTGTTTAGCACCAGTCAAGACCCTAGAACCCGACTGCATGCTTTGTATGTGCTGGAAGGACTAAAAGCTTTGGATGCTGCTATAATTAAAAAAGCTTTACAAGATTCCGTGCCGGGCGTACGCGAAAACGCTATTATTTTGGCTGAACAATTTCCGGAGACTTATTCGCTGGTGCTGGAAAAAATAAATGACCCGGTGGTTCGGGTGGCTTTTCAGGCTACGCTGAGTTTACCCGAATTTAAAGCCAATAAAGAAACAACGCCAGCTTTGGCAAAAATAATAGAAAAGCACGGCGCTGACCAGTGGTTTCGGATGGCTGTTTTAAGTTCTGATGTTGGTTCTTCGCCCGAAATATTGCCGCTACTCAGCCAGAACAAAAACTTTTTACAAAACTCGGAACCCTGGAAGGCCGCTTTTCTGGGCGATTTAGCTAATATTATAGGCGCCCGCAACCAAAAAGAACAAATCAGCGCCTTATTAGCGCAACTAATGCAACCTAATGTGATTTCAGATTCCTTAAGAACAGCAACGGTAATGGGTTTAACCAAAGGCTTAACCCGAAATCCCAATGCTGACCCAAAAGTAAAGGAAACTTTAGCCGAGAATAAAACAAGTTCAGCAGAAGACGTTTTGGCCGCTATTCAGCTTTTAAAGAAATTATATTAGGGCCAGCAACTTATTTGGGCAACATGACAAATAAATATTCCAGAAGAGCTTTTTTACTTAAAAATATTGCCGGTGGTGCTTCCCTACTAGGGGGCGCATGGTTGTTAAGTTCTTTTAATTGGCAGCAAACTAATCCTGCAAACAAGCCCCATACAACCAATCAGGGTGTACCACCAAATGTTGCCCAGCAAACACCTAAAAGCTCCGCTGAAAATCCCTGCGATAATTTAACGGGGGTAGCACCCGCCGAATTAGATAAACGGAAAAAGTTTGCTTATGTACCGGTTTCGCCCATAACCGATAGCAATTGCGGCAATTGTAAGCTTTTTCTGCCGCCGGGTTCCGGTAAACCTTGCGGTAATTGTATGTTGTTTAAAGGTCCGGTCCGGGAAGTTGGTTATTGCACGTATTGGGCGCCGCTGGATTAATGATAAATATTTACCTATAATATTGGCTTACATGCGGGGCAGTTATAAATGCTAATAACAGATAGCCGGAAATATTTAATATTACCTCCGGCAAGTGCCTCACCGGAAAAATAAAGGCTGTTGAATTAAAAGTTATGCATAAAAAGTTGGTTCAGTTAAGAATAAATTTTAGTCCGGAATATGCGTTTAAGTTGCTATTAATAGCGGTTATTTTATTCGCCACTTTAGGTATAAATTCAGTTGCGGCCACCGAAATTTATGCAGCCACAAGCACGCAGCCGGAAATATTAAAACTAATTGCCCGCCTGAACCTTGATGCACCTGGCCTGGAGAAAGTAAAAGCCGCCAGGCATAATCCTGATTTGGCAGCCCGCGAATTGTTGGTATATTTTCAAAACCGAAAAACCGTAAAGCACCCGGTTGATCCGCAGGCTAAAGTTAAATCTTTAGGTAATATTGCTTCGGAGCAGGACTTACAAATAGCAAATAATGCCCTGCAGCATATTTTTGTGGGGCAGCCGGCCTACCCGGCGCAGTTCTGCGGTACCAATATTAATTGGGCTACCAATCCTTTTCCGGATAAAGAGTGGGTATGGCAATTAAACCGGATGAGTTTTTGGGATGCCATGGCGCTGGCTTATTGGCATACCGGCGATGAAAAATATGCCCGGGAATGGTGTGCCCAATTACTTGACTGGACAGCGAAAAACCCGCGCGACGACGAACACAAATATGCCTGGCGATCCATTGAGGCCGGTATTCGGGGGCATCGCTGGACCGGGCTTTATCAACGTTTTCTGCATGCCGAGGCTTTTACGCCTACAGTTTTAGTGGCTTTCCTGAACAGTTTTCACGACCATGCAACTTACCTCATGACTACTTACAGCAAAGGCAGTAACTGGGGATTAATGGAAGCCGAAGGCATGGCGTTTATCGCTTTTACTTTCCCGGAATTTATAGAAGCTGAAAAGTGGAAAACCGAAAGCATTAACCGGCTGAACCAGGAAATACACAACCAGGTTTACCCCGATGGGCACCAGCGCGAATTGGCATTTGGATACCACATGGGTTGCATCGATTGGTTTTTAAGAACCTATGACCTGGCCCTCCTGAACGGACAACAGCAGGCCTTCTCGCCGGCTTATACCCAAATAATCGAAAAAATGTGCGAAGTGCCCCTGAAGCTGGCATTCGGCGACGGCACAACCCCGCAGTTCGGCGATTCGTGGTCGGGTAAGCCGGGACAATATTGGAACAGGCTACAAACCTGGGGCAATTTATTTAACCGGCAAGATTTCCTGTACGTGGCTACTGCTGGTAAAGTAGGTACGGCACCGGCCCAAACCACTTTTGCCCTCGAAAAAAGCGGATTGTACTCGATGCGTAGCGGCTGGAAGCCAGACGATATTTGTTTAGTGCTTAAATGCGGGCCCAATGGTGGCGCGCATTCACAACCAGATAACGGCACCTTTGAATTGTATGCCGGCGGGCGCCACCTCATGCCCGATGGCGGCAGTTATATATACAGCGGCGATCCGGAAAACCGGGCCTGGTTCCGGCAAACCAAAGTGCATCAAACCATCACGCTCAACGGCGCTAATTCGGCTTACGCACCTAAGCACCTACTCTGGAAACCCGGCCAAAACCTGGATGTGCTGGTGGTAGAAAATAAAAGTTACCCCTACCTAACCAACCGACGGGCTGTTTTTTTTGTAGATAAAAGCTTTTTTGTACTGGTAGATGAAGCGTATGGCGATGCGGCGGGCGAGGTTGATTTACACTTTCAGTTGGCCCCGGGTAAAGCTGTTTTCGATAATAAGAAAATGGCCGTACGAACTGATTTTGCCAGTGGCTGGAATGTATTGGTGCAGACCAAAGCACAACCCGGTATGCAGTTAGAAGAAGAGGAGGGACAGGTTTCTTTTGTTTACACCAAAAAAGAACCCCGGCCCGCTTTTCGTTACCGGGTTCAGAAAGAAGCCACCAGCAAAGGCGTGAGGTTTGTAACCGTTGTAGCGCCCTATAATAGCCAAATGCCCAAAATCCAGGTTCGGGTAAAGGGCAAGCCAGCCATTGCGGGTGCTGAGCTAACTTTAAAAGTAAAAGCAAATGGACGTACGCAGGAAATCGGTTATAACTTAACCGAACAATTGCCGTCAGAATAATAATACTAATAATTGCTTGATGCGCTTAAGTTATTGTGGCCATGTTGAGCCTGTCGAAACATCTAATACTACTTTTTCATAATTGTTATAGATCCTTCGACCAGCTCAGGATGACAGATAATGTACCCTTAAGCGCCTTTTCTATTTGATAGTGGTATTAATTTGCAGCCTCGGAATAATCTTTAAGAATTATTAAAGCCATTAAGTAATTGCCATAGAAGATATTTTTTGCGGAACGGGCCGGGGTTGTTTTTTGCGGCGGCCCCACCAAATTAAAAAACCGGTTACGGGCATGCTGGCCGCTAGTAAGCTGGCAAAAAAAGCAATTATTTTTCCGGGAATACCTGCAATCGCGCCCACATGAATATCGTAATTCATCCGGAATAATTTATCGGCGGCACTGGCTTTTGCAAAAGCGCCGTACTGGTGTTTTACCTCTATTTCTTTTAAGGTATATTGGTCGTAGTAGCGGTAGTCGGTTTGCCAATAGGTTTCGGTGTCGGGGTTCAGGGCTACCTCAATGGCGGCTTTGGCGTTTTCGGGTACGTGTACATCCAGGCTACCGGCAAAACCCGGATTAGCGGCGCGGGCGCGTTGCCACAAAATATCCATAGCCGGCTGGTTTAGGTTAGCCCCTTGCATTTGGGTAGTATCGGAGAAGCTTTCTTCAAAAACCACTAAGTTTTTGCCCCCGGAAGCTACCCAATATGCCGATTTGGCAAACCATTGAAAACCCCACACCAAGCCGGTAAACGCAATAAAAATTATTACCCAGGTCATGTAAAAACCCAGTACGTGGTGCAAATCGTAATTAACGCGGCGCCACCGGGCATTCCATTTAATACTAAACCGCTGTTTGCGGGCTGCTTTGTTTTTGGGCCACCACAACACCAAACCCGTAATTAGCAGTACTACAAAAATGAGCGTACCGGTAGCCACAATGGGTTGGCCAATATGCGGCGGTAACCACAAATAATAATGCCCCATGATGATAATCCGGAAAAAATCAGCATCCACATCTTTTACTTTAAGCACCTGGCCGGTGTAAGGGTTCAGGAAAACGCTGTAATAATAAGCAGGTTCCAGGCTAAAGTATACCACCTGCGCTGCTTTGCCCGGTTCGTAACTAACGCTATGCGCATGCTTGTTGGGGAGGGCTTTATCGGCAATATTTTTTAACCTCGAAGGTGGCAACAAGGGCTGCTGCCGGACTTCGGCAAAGCGGTAGGGCTGGGTGAAATTTTGAATTTCCCGCTCAAAAGCCAGTATGCAGCCGGTTATTCCTAAAAAAAGCACCAATAATCCGGAAGCCAAACCGAGCCATAAGTGTATTTGCCCCACCCAATATTTTAATTTTCTTTTTTCAGGTTGCATGTTGCTGATGATTAGTGGTAAAGCCAGGCTACTTACTCCGGTAAATCAGCACAAGTAGCCTGTGGTAGTAAATTAATATTTTAGAATTTCCAGGTTACACTACCGGTTACGCTTCTTAATTTTTGCGGATTCATGGTGGTGTAGCCAATCCAGTAGCGCTCGTTGGTTAAGTTATCAATTTTTAAACCCACCCTGTATTTTGCTCTTTCTAAAAAGGCGGTGGCGTTAAATATTGTGTAAGCTGGTAATTCAAACTCACCCATCGATACGCTGTTTAATATTTTATTATCGATGGCGTAATTGCCGCCAAAACCAAAGCCTAAGCCTTTAATGGCAATTTCGGGTAAGCGGTAGCTCAGCCAAAAATTAGCCAAATAAGGCGAAGAGGCCGTGGCGGGGCGACGCCCGTTTACATCCGCATCGGCTTTTACATATTCGGAATAGTTGTAGCTAAAACCGGCCACGGCATTAAAACCAGCAAACGGGTTAGCGATTAATTCTAATTCCAGGCCTTTGCTTAGTTGAGTGCCATCTTGAATGCTGGCCACCGCCGGGGCGCGCAAATCGGCCCGTAAAATATTCTTAACCCGGATATCGTAATAACTAATGGTACCCTGTAATTTACCCGCTAAGGCATCCAGTTTTAAGCCACCTTCTATTTGGTTTGCCTGCTCTAAATCGGCAATGGTGGGTAAGCCTTCGGCAGGATTGGCTGCGTTATAGGCGTTATAAGTTCCTTTGTTATTAAAACTGTTTTGGTAATTGGCAAACACCGCTATTTTATCTTTAACCGGCTGAAATACCAAACCAAATTTTGGTGATAAGGCAGTTTGATCAAATTGCTGCATGGTTTCGCCGCCGGTTTTGCCGCCTTTATTTTGGTAGCGGTCTACGCGCAGCGCGGCTAACAGACTCAGGTTTTGGGTTAAATCCAGTACATCGGATACGTACATGCTGTAAGTATCGGTTTTATTTACAATGGGGTAGGTAAAATCGGGCGCGCCGCTGGCGTATTTTGCGCCCAAAGTAGTACGGTTAAAAGTGCTGTAGTCAAAATCGGCCACGTTTAAAGGCACCATATCATAAATGCTGCCGAAAAAATTATCGTTCGAATTAGTACGTAAATAGTCGAGGCCAATAACTACCCGGTTGCGCAGGGCACCAATTTTAAAGTCGCCGTTAAAATTTTGCTGTACTTCCCACATGCTGCTCCGGCTGTTGCCCGTCGATTGGTCGGCGCGGGCCAGGTAATTGGCTTTACCGGCATCGGCCGGATTCTGGGTAAACACATCGTCGGGTACTAAATAAAAGTAAGGCGAGAAACCATCGGAAAAGCTGTGGCTGGAAGTAAAATTAGTGGAAGAGGTAAAGCTTTCGGAAAGTTTATAATTAATTTGCCCGAAAAGGTTGGTGCTTCTGGACTGATGCGAGAGACCGGAACCCGTGTACGAATTTTTATAATCTACATTCAGTTCATCGGCCCGGGTAGCGCCCAAAGCGGCAGCCGGGAAATAAAAGAAAAAGGCTTGCTTACCAGTGTTGCGGCTAGAGAAGAGTTCCGCATCCAGGTGAATAGATAAACGGTCGGTGGGTTTGTAAAGCAGGCTGGGCGCAGCGGCAAAACTTTTGTTAAATCCTTCGTTCTGGAAACTGCCTTCGTGGTTATAAGCGGTATTTAACCGGAACAATATTTTTTTGTTAGCATCCAGCGGGGTATTTACATCGGCGCTTATGCGTTTAAAATCGTAGCTGCCAATGGCGGCCGTTACTTCACCGCCGAGTTTTTCGTACGGTTTTTTGGTTACGCGGTTCAGCAAGCCGCCGTAAGAAGTAAGGGCGCTGCCAAACAAAGTAGCCGAAGGCCCTTTTATTACTTCCAGTTTTTCCAGGTTAATGGCATCTATTTCGCTGGTTACTACCCCGGCAATACCGTTGCGTAATTTACTTTGCATAATAAATCCGCGGCTATTGTAATAACTGCCACCATCGCCGCTCCGGCCGGTAGCTTCCCACATTTTCTGAATGCCCGGCGTATTCCGCACGGCCTCATCGGCCGTAAAAACAAGTTGCTCCTGAAGTAATTCTTTGGTAACCACACTGTAAACCTGCGGGTTTTCCAAACTTTTCAAGGGCATTTTCGAAACATACGGGCTTTCGGTTTTGGCAAATTTATTGGGCTTAGTGCCAGCAATCATAACTTCCTGTAACCGGGCAGCGTTTTCCTGCAGCGTAAAATCTACCCGGGTAATTTGGCCCGGCGTAACCGTTACGACTTGTTCCTGCGATTCCAGGCCTACTGCACTAACCAGCAGGGTATAGCTGCCCGCCTTTACGCGGTTTATCCGGTATTGCCCGCCTTCGTCGGCAATTTGGCCCATCCCTAATTCTTTTATACCAACAGAAACAAAGGGAGCCGCTTTTCCATCCGAAGTAATTACCCGACCTGTTATTTGGCCATTATGCTGGGCTACAGCCATCAGGCTATTAAATATTAAAAATAATAAGAGAGGAAATTTTTTATGCATAGTCTTATTTAGAATTGTTTTAAATAATGGCAAACATAAAAGATTTCGGGTTTATTATCCAAATTATTTAGACTAAATCTAAATAATTTATTTTTATAAGAATATTCGAAAAGAAACTGAAATTTCTACTGGCTAATATTTAGCAAGGATTTAATGGGTATATATCCATTCAGCTAGTTGAAGTCAGCCATTAGAAAAACATTGGGTATAATAATTAGGGTGATTATCTCAGGTTCTTAAAACCTTTTGAAAAAGTAAAACCCCGGCTAGGGGAAGCCAGGGTTTTACAGGAGCGTTAAAGCTTGTTCAGGTTTATCTACCCACGAGCAAGCGTTTAGCAGCTACTTGTTTATCTGTGACTAACTTGAGCAGGTACACGCCTTTGGCATAGCTGGCCACGTTCACGGCTACTTCCAGGTTTTGGTTAGCTTTACCCGTACCACTGGCTAAGGTTTTTACTTTTGCTCCCCGCAGGTCGTAGAGTTCCAAGGAATATTTACCGGCTTGTGGCAAGCTAAAGTTAATAGTGGCTTGTTCAACAGCCGGGTTGGGGTAAGCG
>NZ_VWSF01000021.1 GCF_008629685.1 Adhaeribacter rhizoryzae
CGCTTACCCCAACCCGGCTGTTGAACAAGCCACTATTAACTTTAGCTTGCCACAAGCCGGTAAATATTCCTTGGAACTCTACGACCTGCGGGGAGCAAAAGTAAAAACCTTAGCCAGTGGTACCGCTAAAGCTAACCAGAACCTGGAAGTAGCTGTGAACGTGGCCAGCTATGCCAAAGGCGTGTACCTGCTCAAGTTAGTCACGGATAAACAAGTAGCTGCTAAACGCTTGCTGGTGGGTAGATAAAACCACATCAGCTTTACTGGGTTAACTTTACTGGGTTAACTTGTAAAAAAGCAGCACCCCGGCTGAATGTAGCCGGGGTGCTGCTTTTTAAGCTTAGGCAGATTATTTATTTATTTATTTATTTATGCCTCCCATTATTTTATATCATCAAGATTATCCGAAACGAACACTATTGTATCTGGCAAATTATTAAACAGGGAAGCCGCAATTGCTTTGCCATTAATTTCTATCGTATTGTATCTTCCAAAAAGCCAAATGATTAAGACACTATTTAATTAAATAAATTGCTAATTTATTGGTTAACTTAATCAGGATTCTGCTATTAATATTAAATTAAGCGCTAGATACCTTCCGTAGTAAGTGTACACCCACTAAAATACCCGACTTAAACCTATTCTGGAGCGAAAAAGAAAGGGTGGGTATTTAAAGCATTTTACCCGATGACCGAGGAAAAAATTCTGCATGCCTTAAAGAGCCGAGATGAAAACACTATACGCACCGTTTACCAGGCTAATTGGCCCATGATTTTACAAATGGTTAAGGTAAATAATGGCAACGAAGCCGAAGCAAAAGATTTATACCAGGATAGCATGCTGGATTTTCTGGAAAAAGTTTGGGATGAACATTTTGTACTCACCTGCAAGATTAAAACTTTTATTTATTCTATCTGTCGTCGGAAATGGTTGTACCGCTTAAGAGGCAGGGTTAAATTTATTGATATAGAAACCTACACCGAAGTAACCGAAATACCAGTTGATACGCCGGAAGAAACAGCAGATTTGCCCGACGATAATCAAATAATGCTTGCCATAAACCAATTGGGCGAACCTTGCAAGAGTTTACTAATCGGGTTTTATTACGAAAAATTAAACATGGAGCAACTTGCCCAAAAACTTAATTATAAAAGCATAAACGTAGCCAAGCAGCAAAAATTCCGGTGTAAAGACCGTCTGAAAAATGCGATTACTCATTAGCCCTAAGAATTTAAAGTTATGATTGACGATGCAAATAAAAACGAGCTGATAGAGCAATATGTACAGGGCAAGCTAAGCGGAAACGTGTTAGCTGAATTTAAAAACAAGCTAGCGGCCGATGCAGCATTCAGAAACGATGTAGCCCTGGAACAGGCCATTGTGCGGAATTTAAAAGCAGCCGGCCGCAACGCCATGCGGCTGCAATTCGAAAATTATCACCAGGAAATAAGCCAGGAAAGCTACCGCTACGCCCCTACCCAAGCCGAGCCATCGTGGGCAGATAAAATAAAAGAATTTATAAACGATAAATTAGCCTGGCTCAACGCAAAACCTTACTGGGCAATGGCGGCCGCTACTATTATTTTAATAATTACCAGCACCCTAATATTTTTCAATACCCAAACCTCTTCTGCAGAAATTTACACCGCTTATTATACGCCTTACCCCATAGAAACCTTTAGAAGTGCGCCTAATGAGAATGCGTTAGCTACAGAAGCCGCAGTTGCGTACAATGCCGGCGATTACCAGCACAGCATTAGTTTATATAAGCAACTATTAGCAACAGCTGCCGATGAACAAGCCTTGTTCTACTTAGGCAATGCTTACCTCTCGGCCGGTTTAACCCAGCAAGCAATCAGCACCTATGAAACTTATTTGCAGCAATACCAGGAATTTGCCCCTGAAGCTAAATGGTACCTGGGCTTAAGTTATATTAAAGCAGGCCAGGACAGCAAAGCCAAAGCAATATTTAAAGAGTTGGCCGCTAACCCAGAGAACGAATATTCAGACAAAGCACAAGAGATTTTGAAGAAATATAAGTTTAAAGAGGCTGCAGAATAATTAAAGTCCTTAAAATATTGTGGTTATTCTGAGCTTGTCAAAATAGCTAAAATCTTAATCAATTGGTTACTAAGCTTACATTATTGCGGTGATGTTGAGCTTGTCGAAACATCTAATAATTACTTACAATGCTGTTATAGATGTTTCGACAAGCTTAGGATGACAAAATCTCGTTTTTAAGTCGAGATTCTATTTGATAGTAGGATTAATTATTTACAACCACCAATACACTTTTGCTTATTCTAATAGCAGGATTACAATAAAACCTAAGCATTTACTACTACCCGCTTACTTCGTTGCCTACGTTTGTAAAGCAGCCAAATGGCCAGAATACTAATAGCAGTTGTCCCGAAAACCCAGCCCAGAGGAATATTATCAGGATAAACAGGAGCCTCATCGCCGATAAAGATAAAATTGGCCCAATATACCGGCGATTGCTGCCGGGAATTAGTTTGCGATTGAAGGTAATCGAGCTTGGCCAGACGCAACGCCTCATCTTTAGGTTTACCTCTTTTTAAGTAGTTGTGCAGGCGGGTAGTAATAAAGGCAGTAGCATTATCTTCGGCTTGCCACAAAGTAGTTATAATACTGGCGCAGCCCGCGTAAGCAAAGGCCCGGGCCAGACTCATAATGCCCTCTCCATTTATGAGTTTGCCATTACCGGTTTCGCAGGCACTTAAAACCACCAGTTTAAGCTTGCTTAAAGGCAAATTATAAATTTCCGAAGCATAGAGCCGCGAACTATTTTGCAAATTATGCTGGTAAAAAGCAATGTACGATTGCAATGGGTCCTGGTTATCAGCTTTGGCATGCGTAGCCAAATGCACAATATCAAATTTACGAACCAGTTGTTGCAGTCGCTCTTTTGTAGCTGCTTTCCCAATATAAACCTGGCCGCCAATATTTTCTACTTCCCCCGCCGAGGCCAGCAAAGGTGCCAGCAAATTGGCCCGCGTAGTTTTATTTTCCTGCCGGCTAATTTCGCCAAAAGGGGCCATCGCCAGCACCGAAACGGCTCGCTTGTTTACACTACTTCTGGAAACCGGATGCAACAGCTTGGCCGAGTAAGCATAACTTACCGTATAATCCTGAATTAAGTAACGGGAATTATTTACATCCGGAACCAGTGCTTCGAAAGGCAAATAACAAAGTGCTTTATCGGGTATTATGAGTAAACGTTCTTTTTGAGCTATTGCGGGGGTAAGTGGTGCCAGCAGTTGTTGGTATAATTGGTGCGCCGCATCATTGCCCTGGTAACGGTAGCCCGGTTTAGCCTGGTACAATGCCGCATATAATTTTTGCCAATTGCGCGTAAAATCGGCAGTATTGCTAATTATTTTGGCGGTAAAGTTATCTTGCGAAATAACAAAAGCATACAAGTGTTTTTTACCGATAAAATATTCCACTACCGCCGTTTTGCCATCGAGTTCTGCCTGAACCTGGCTAATATTTAACGGTTTGGTATCGTACTTAAGGGCGTAATAGCGCTTGTTCTTTTCAAAGTCTTTGTAAATTTTAGCTAGTTTAATTTCGTTATCGCGGATATAAGTGCGGTACATTTCTCTGCGGGCGCTGCTAACGGTATCTTCGGCCAACTTAACCAGCAATGCGGCATTACTACGTTTTAAATTTGCTTCCTGGCGCAGCAAAACCTGACTGATACCCGGAATTTTCTTTATTTCTAAATCGCGTAAACTTTCGGCCAGCACAGCGGCTTTATTTTCTTCGGCTAAAGCAAAAGCAACCTGAAGGTAACGGGTTTGGTTGGTTCGGTTAAAAAGTGCAAAACCAGTGGCAATTGCCTCTTCGTAAGCAGGTGCCACGGTATTCGTTAAAAACAATTTAGCTTCGTCAGAATCGAAACCCTTGCGAATATGGGCGGCCAGCTCAAAGGCTGCCTGGTAGGTTTTAAGCGCTGCCTCCAAATCGGTTAGGTGGTGGGTTTGCGCAAAATATTGCCGGAACGCTTCTGCTTTAGAAATTAATATTTCGAAATAGAGCAGCGGGGCAATTACATTCCGGAAATCCTTAGGATTTTGGTAAATATTGGTGCTATTAGCAGTAAAATGCAACGCCTGAAGCGCTCCTTGGTATTGTTTTAAAGCCGGTAAATATTGCTTCTGGGCGGCGTATACTTGTCCTTTGCCGGCAAAAGCCATAGCTAAGCCATCGTTTTTGGCATTTAAGCGGGCCAGGCAAATTTCCTGTGCCTGGTTATAGTTCTTTAAAGCCTGGCTATAATTTTTGGTTTTTAAGTAAACTGCGCCAAAACTATTGTAATAATCTATTTCTTCGGCGGTAGCATCTAAACTGGCCCCGTCCGGAATATTCTTTAATTTAACTTTTTGCAGGTACGTTTTAGCGCTGTCGGGTTTATTTAATTGCAGATAAGCGGTAGCAATATTCTGATACAATAGATTGCTGATAATATTATACCGGATTAAACCTTTAATTTTATTTATAGCGGGCTGATAAAGACCAAGTTTACGATAGGCGCTGGCAATATTGTTGCTGTACATGACGTACCGCGTAACCTGATCGGTGTTAGCGGGAGGCGGCGCATTGCCATCCGGCGTTAATATTTTTAATACTTTTTCGTAGTAATTGGTGCTCTGGGCGTAGTTACCAAATAAATAATACAAACTACCTAAGCCATTGTAGAACCGCATGGCATAAGCCGAAGGAATATGCGGGTATTTTGCCAGTACGCGGGCGGCCTTTTCGTAAGCAGTATAAGCCGAGTCGTAATGATTCAGGTGAATATAACTTTCGGAAATTAAAACGAGCGGGTAAAAAGAACTGGAATCTGCCTGTGGGTTAATATTTTGCTCGTACGCCACCGATTCCTGATAATTTTTAATGGCCTGGCGGTAGTTGCCGCGCATCTGGTAAATAATGCCTAAGCCAAAACAAGCATCTACCAAATTTAAATCGCTTGGGATTTTGCCAGTATAAATAGCTTTTGCTGCGTGGTATTTTTGTAAAGCCAGGCTATCGTTACCTTGCTCAAATAATAACGCATACGCCTGTTCGCATAACTGTTTGGCTTGTTGCTGATAAGTGGGCTGTTGCGCAAAACCATTATTTACCCAACCGCAAAGTAAGGTTATTAAAATACATTTACTCCATATTTTTAGCCCACATTGGCTCATAATAACTACAGCAGTAATCTGGTAATGTAGCTTTCGGAATAGCTGCGCGCAAACAAATAAGCAAAGCCCTTAATAATTCCTTACTTTTTGCACCTAAATATTCCGGGTATTCCGGGTATTTTGAATTACCTCCGCACACATACTTCTGGCGGAATCATGGGGCTGCTGCTTTCTTTGGCCTTCGACATCAGGAAAAACAACGAGGTAAGGGCGGCAAACACAGGCGCTAATATTTCCCAAGGCGAATCCGATAAAAAAGCCCCGGACAAGCCGGGCAACAGGGCTAGTGGTAACGTGCGCCGGAAAATAGAATGATGCTGTTGCCGAATCCGCACTTTTAAATCATCCGGCATATCTTCTTCGGTATCAAAAAAATGAATCCGGATTTTGGTTTTATTTAAAACACCCGCTGCCGGGCCTGACTTTAACCGGTAATAAATAGTAAAATCTTTGCTGGTACCGTTCTCAGGAAAATTATCGCAGCTTCCATCGGGGTTTCGCCGGAACCCCAAGGCCCCACTTTCAATGGTTTTTCTTAAATCAATAATTGCTGTTTCGCGGTTTAACGCTAACCCCAGTAAATCGGCAGTTGGTTTTTGGTTGGGTTGGGGGTAAAGGCCAAACTCACCGGCAGGCGCTCGCCGGGCCGGCACTTCTCTGGATGGCACTTCTTCGTCGGGGCTGGTACTGCCAAAGTAAAAAGGTTGTAAGGTTAGGTCGCCGGGAGCAGATAAAGAAAAAATACCGCCTTCGTAACCAACGCCGCTAATCACCACTTGGGTGCGTACCACGCAATCGCTGTTAAAGGGTGTAAACTCTACGGTATACCTTACGCCGGCATCGCTTTCGTTAATATTAATTTCGCCGGTTTGGGCATCAATATTTAACCCCCCCGGGTAGGCATAATAAAAACCGGGCACGTTGCCGCTAATTACCGGGCGTGCCCAATTCTGTTCTGTTTTGTTTATATAAAAAACTGGTTCGCCGTAGGCATTCTGGTATTTGCTCCGGTAAGTAAATTTAAACCTGACTTTAGACCTAGAACACTCCGGGCTTTCTTCCCACAAACGCTCACTCTTGCGGCTGTAACGAACCTGCGACGCATTTGCTTTTCCATTCGCCGGCGAATGTTGCTTAGAATAAGACCCAACTCTTCCTAAAATTTTAGCAACTAAGCCCTTTGTGAGTAAAGCCACCAAGGTCAGGACAAAAAACTGAGGTAAATTCTTATTCCGCATAACAGCCTGTTTACAATTTGCCTGTTTAGCCCCAAACGCCCAAAGGAGCCTTAATTATTAGCGCTGCGAATCATTTCTTTCCTTTTGGCCGGAAAGAAAACCGGGGACTTAGCCGTAAAGTGCAAAAAAGAGCACCCAACTACTTCATAATTTTTCGAGTAACAATCGTTTGTAACAGCAGTGCCAAATACCTAACTAAAACAAGCGATTTTTGTAATTTTGGCAAGTAAAATTTTGACCTTACCAGTATAAAAGTAACTTATTCTGGTGTTTAAAGCAATACCTATTTACTAGTATTTCCGGGAAGGTAAATATGGCGGTAGTATTGCTTTAGGAGTTAAAAAAGTACCTTAGGCCGTTTGTAAAGCCATTTCGGTTAAGCCTTCTTTTATCAGGTAACCCAAATAGCCTTCATCGCGGTTCAGAATACCTAAACGGTTATTCGTCATGTGAATATAGCTGTCGTAAATGGCCCAGCGCTGTTGCGGCTCCTGAAGAGCAGTTTCGGGGAACAAATTTGCGTACCCGGCGGGGGTATGTAACTGCCCAGTGGCCTGCGCCTGCCTTAAAGCTGCGTTTACCGCCCGCATTTGGCTTAACCATTTATTAAACCAGGCCTGCTCAAACTCGTTCTGGTTTTCCAGAGCCTGCCATAGTTGGGTAAAAAGCGGCAACAAAAAAGCTTTTTGCTTTTGGTACGTATTCCGGAATGCTTTTAACACGGTTTCTTGACGAACTTTTATCTTGGCGGGCGTTAGCTGCTGCGGGTAAGAGAAGCAAGCGCGCGGCAGCCAGTTCCGGAAGATACTCGCAAAAAAGGAAACGGTTTCGGCAAAGTCCATGCCGGCGGCAAAAGCAAAGCCTAAGTGCAGTTGAATAGCGGTACCCAACGCCTGATCGTAATCCCAGTTATTTTTCTCCTGTAGTACGGCCAATACCGCCTCCGAAGACGCTTGAAACTGGCGCTCGGCAATTAATATTCCGGCTTCGCCGCCGTAGCGTTCCGTTTCGGGTTCGTACGGAATAAACTGGATGGAATTATTCGGATACCATTGGTAAGCGGCTGGGATTTCTGAGAGCCGGGCCGGGTCGGTACGCTGAGAAGGATTTGCCTGAAAATAATCCGAAAAATATGGCACCAGCTTTGGTTTAACCTGATTTTCCAGCACCTCAGGGTTTCCTTTAAAACGCAACCGGATATGTGGCCCTTTTTCCCAATACCGTATAAAGAAAAATTGTTCGGCCTGCCTGTTAGTTAATATTTGCTGCACGAAGGGCATTACTCCCTTCTTAAGAAATTCTTCCCAGGGCTCGTTATAAAACAAATGCGCGGATAGCCAACCGGATTGGGGGTGCAAATTTGATTTCATCGTAATGTTATTTAATGCTGAACTTAAAATATAATCAATTGATTAAAGCGCTTACATTATTATTGTCAGGTTGAGCTTGTTGAAATAGCTAATTAGCTACTTCATATATGCTGTTATAGCGCTCAGGATGACAAAAACCAGTTACAAAGCGAAGTTATTATACCAGGCAGCCGGAAACCTCTTAACCTATTACTGTTGCCATTGTACCACACATTCTGTTACAAACCGCTGCTTATCTAGCTGCAGTAAGTGTTTTGAGTTGGGTAACATTTCTTCTATTTTCAGACTATCGGGCACTTTGGCGAGGAGCTTCTCAAACAAGAGCACAAAAAGCGGATCGTTAAAATTAATGTACTGGGGTTTGTAATCATCGCGGCCCAGCTTTTTGGTTTGCTCCGGATTTAAGCCGGTTTGCTGCCGGTTGGGCGCAATGGTCACGTAAACTTCATCCACAATATCATGGGCCTGGCGCCAGGCATTCAAGGCCAGGAAATAATGCCAATCAGACCAATCGGGTTGCCGCTGCGGAATCAAGGCTTTTGGCACATACCAGCCTTTGCGCTGAATGGTTAATTGGTTTTGATATACAATGCGGGGCCGCACCAAAATGCGCGGTTCGGTTTCTGTGGCGGCTGTTTCGGTTAGGTTCTTTTCTACGGCGGCGTTTACTGCCGAAACGACCGGGTAAGTAAATAAATATTCGGCCCGGGTAAATTTATCGAGGAGCTGAAAAAGCTGCGAACGCCCGCCGTGGGCCTGAAAACCCAAATCGAATACATAGCTTCGTTTACCCGTAGGTTTATGCACTAATTGCAACTCATCGGCCGGTTCATTCAGGCTTACTTCAAAATCCGAAATGGGCAATTGGTTCTCTACAGGCAAACTGTTGTGCCCACCGGGCATCCGGATTTCGTAAGGCATCAGTGGCGGGTGCAGGTTGGCGTTAAAATAAGAAGCATCGCAATTTTCTATAAATAAGCTATCGGGCGGTTGCAAAGCAGTATTCCATTCTTTGGCGGTTTGGGTTACCGCATCGGGTAAAATATGCAGAAACCGGCTAATCATTTTGCTATAACCAAGCAGCGAAGCATTCAATACGCCTTTTAACTGCCATTTACCGGCGGCATCTTTTTCTTGGTATAACTGCACAAAAGCGCCGTAGGAATTTCCAAATAGCTTCTCATTATTTTCGGATTCAGTTGCTGTACCCGTAATTTGCCGGATAAGCCCTAACGATATATCAACTTGTTGCGCTGGAGTAACTACCAAAGGCTGCATCGCCGCGACAAAATTTTGCAGCCAGCCTTTAGTTTTTTCGGTGTGCGATTCTATTAAGGTATTTCGATTTAAAGCCGGTGTTTGCTCCTTATCCCGGTTTTGTTCCTGCGCCTCTGTTCCAGCAATATTTTCTTCCGGGTTAGTTTGGCGCGGTGCTTTATCTTGCTGGTTGTTTTCTTGTTGCTTGCGGGCTAACCATTCAGCTTCCGGCTTTTTTATTTCGCGGTAGAAATCTTCGTAAAAATTGAGCAAGTTTATTTGGCCACCAGTACCGTACTTTTGCTTAAAATATTGCCGCATTAAATCCTGGTCATCGGCCATACCCCGGAACAAGTGCATTTCTTGTAGCAGGCTAGATAAATTTTCTACCAATCCGTTTAATTGTGCTTCATCAAGCTGCACGTCTATTTCCCGTAACGTATCTTCGTAAAATAGCTGTTCGGGTTTAAAGCCAAAGTAAGTAGATGATTTATGCTCAAAAACTTTTTCTTGCGGTGTAGCAGCGGCGGCTTCCTCCGCCACCAACACGGCTGCTGCTACCGGATGGCCGTTTTCTTTTTTCTGGCGTTCCACTTCTTTCTGGGCAACCAGCCACTCGGTTTGCAGTTCTTCGGGTGTTTTCCGTTCTGTTTCGGGTAAGCTGGCTGCTTCGTGCAGGTTCATACAAATATTCCGGAACCGCGCGTAAACCTGATTTAATATTTGCTGGCGCTCCGTTACCGCAGCCTGACCATATTGGTTGGCCTGTTGGCGAATATATTGTAGCGTTTCGCTTAACTCTGCTATGTGGCTAACTTCCTGTTGCTCTAAGTAGGTTAACTGCGAAATTAATTTTAAATCCCAATCCGGGTCGGTGCCCGATACACCCAGGTCGAACTCCAGAAAGCCGTAACTGATTAATTGCCGGAGATAAGCCTGAATATTATCGGCCGGGGCATCTACAAATTCGCAAATTTCGCTCACCAGTTGGGCAAAACGAATACCAGCCTGGTTGGCTTGCACTACTTGTAATATTAACCCCAACACCGGCGATAGCGGAATCCGCTGAAAAGCATCTACATTATTGTGGTTGGTGAGGTACACATAGTGGTGTGCTTTCTGCTCGATGGTGGGGTTGGCGCGCAACCGCAAATGGGGGTAAATTGCTTTACTAACGGTAAATAAATCTTTTAAATATTTAAATAAATTGTTGTTTAACCGGATATGGCTCACCACTGATTTTTCTGCCTCCGGGTTAGTTTTTACCCGGATAACTTCGTTGGGCAAAGCAGCAAGGGTGCCCAACGCCAAATTATTAAAAGTGCTAAAGGGCGAAGTTTTGGTATACATGCGGGTTAAATATTTCAGCAAACTTTGTTCGGTCTGAAATTCTTTTTTCCGGAAAGTATTGGGCTCCTGCTGCGTATAATCTTTTAAGGCATTAAGCAACGACTGACTCGAAAGCACCAAACCTTTTTGTAAAGATTCGTCGTGCGCTAATTGTTGTAAATGCTGGCGGCTGGCGTAAAGTAACTGTGCGTATGTGGCGGCTGTTTTTTCTTCTTCAGCTTTTAGGTTCGCCGCAAAAGTGAAGTAAGCTTCTAAATCGGTGTTTAAATCTTTGGGTAAATATTGTTTGGCTACGACTAAAAGCTGCGGTTTTACCGTTCGTTGGTTAAAAATATCGCGCCTAAGGTTCAGCACCTGGTTTTGGATTTTCTGATCCGGTAAATTTTTGAGTACCTCTAACAAATGGGTGCACAGTTGCGCTTTCAACCGCATTTTTTCTTGTTGCCGGGCGATCAGTTGTTCTACCTGGTGGTTTAACGCGCTGTAATCTACCTGGGCTAAATTCTCGTAAGAGCCGCCGCCAATGCGGGTCAGGATGTAAGGAAAAAGCTTCATAATATGTTAACTTTAAAGGGCTGAAAGGTGCCTGGTTGAGAATATTTAGAATAATTGGCTAGCTCCTGGGGTTATCGAGCAAAGCCCGGAACTGATGAAAAATGCGTTCGCTGAGGCGTAAATCTTTGGTAATAATTTCGGCAGTACCCGGCATTTCCTGCCGGAACGGCAATTTCCGGCGATAACTGGTAGTTAAACCCTGGGGCAGCGCAATCTGGATGGTGTACATGTTATTTTGTGGAATTACAGAAATAGCCTGCACCGTGCCTTTTACCATACCGTATTCGGGTGAAGGGTAATTATCGAACTTAATATTTACCCGCTGCCCGGGCTCTACTTTACCCGAACCGGTTATGGGTAGTTGTACCTGGGCAAACAAGTCCTCGGACGGTGGCACAATGGTGAATACCCCTTCGCCGGCGTTTATAAACTGGTTGTTGCTCCAATATTTTACAAAAGCTATCTCGCCGGCAATAGGGGCTTTAAACACGTATTGCTCCTCCCAGGCATCCAGCCGGCTTTCGAGTTGTTTTAAGGCGGTTTCGATGTTAAGGCGCAGCCGGCCTTCCTGATCCGCGGCGTTGGTTTGGTATTCGGTAACCTGGCTTTGGAGTTGGGCTATTACCAGTTGGTTATTAATTATTTGGCCCTGGGCCGATTCAAAAGCCCGTTTTGCTTGCAGGTAAGCATTTTTGGTGCGGTCCAAATCAATATCCGCAATTACTTTTTCTTCCAGCAGCTTAGCATCCACGGTATAGCGTTTTTGCGCCAGTTGCAGTTCTTCCAATAATAATTGCTGCTGGTTTTCCAGTTGAGCGTTTAGCGCTTCGTAGCCCTTAATTCGTTGTTCTATCCCCTGAATTTGTTTGGCCGGTAAGTTTGTGCGGTGGTTGCGCTGGTACTCCTGCAAACTGTTCAGCAACGCCAGGTACGACTCCTGCAATTCACCCAAACGCAAATTTTCGGGCAAAGCTACATTGGTAATAGCGGTTGCTTTTGCCTGCTTTAATTGGTGTTTTAGTTGCCGGAGATACCCGGTTAAGTTGCGCACATCGTTTATGGCCGCCGGACTTTCGATAACAGCCAGGTAAGTGCCTTTTTGTACACGTTCTTTATCTTTTACCCAAAACTGAATACGGCCTTGGGTGCGGGCAACCACGCTAACGGGGGGCGTTTTGGTAGTAAGTACAACCCTGGACGTGAGCACATCGGGATATTTTACGAGCCAGCTCGCTAAAATTAGTAAGCCCACAATAGAAAACACCACCGTAATTCCCCACCGAATCAGCCAGCCCGGCATTTGCCCCAATAACTCCTGCACTTCTTCGGTCCGTAATTCAATAGCTTGGCTTTCTGCTGCGGCCTGTCCGTTTAAAGAATATTTATAAGTAGGCATAGTTTTAATATTTAGGAAATAATGAAATATCGAAAGGCATTGCTTTAATGCGCCGCCAGAACGGGTTTGGCGATAACCGGTAAAGGATGCTGTTCGTGTTCCAGTAAAATTCCTGCCCGAATAGCTTGCCGGATTTGCGCCAAAACCATTTTTTGCAGCCTAGTGGTTTGGGCGGGCGCTAACTCCTCAAATTGATTTAAGATGTCCTGCATACCGGCGGCTACGGTTTTTTCTTCGGAGAAAACAGCCAATACCGTAGCCGTAAAATCGGCCAATTCCTGTTCCTGGGTATAAGTGAGCGCGGGCATCAACAATAACGTATGTTCGTCAGCTGATATGGCAATATTCGATGGCGATTCTGCCAGATTATGGGGGTAATATTTATATTGAATATTGAGCAATTGCATATCGTGATCTACTACCAAAATAGTTCCGGCTAAAGCCGCATCCGATAAAGCGGTTAGCACAGCAATCCGTTGGCTCTTCTTTTGGTTTTTGTAGGTTAACAGAGCATCGCTCGTAATATCCTCGTTCATTTGTAGTTTTAGCCACTCAACCAGCAGCCCTTCGTACAGCAAATGGCTTTTAGCTAAGGGCAGCAAAGCCATTTGGTCTTTTGCCCATTGCACAAAATCATCCAGGAAAGAATCGGATTGAGCAATTGCAGCAACTTGCTTCTGGAAGTAATTTTCTACGGCCTTTGGCAGCAAATTTTCGAGTAAGTGCAGGGTGCGGGGGAATATTTTGCCAATTAATTTGCGCTGCATGTTCCCTACCGAAAGGCTTAAATTAGAATAAGGCGCAATATTGGTTTTAACATTATTTTCCAGGCTGGGGAGTAAAACTGAAGGAACCTGCCGGGGTTGCAGCAGCCTTAAGTAAAAATAACCAATACCCGCGTTACCCATAAACAAGCTGGTATCTGCGCCGGAATATTTAGTTCCGGAACGATAACCACCATTTTCTACCCGCGATTGTATAGCCGCAATGGCTACTGATTCGGCCATTTCGAGGTAAGCCGCATCTCCGAATACCTCAAAGGCTTGTAAAAATATTTCGGCATTGCCGCCCGCCCCGTGGCAAAGTGTATAAGAAGCCGTACCGCCAATTTCCCCAATATTTTCTAAGGTGTGCGCCAGGGCTTGTTGGGCTTCCGTGGCGTACTCGGGATTTTGCAAGAACTTAACCGCACGTAAACGCGCTAAACCAATACCGGCTGCGCCGTGGCACCAGGCATTCATGCTGGCCCCGATGGTAAAATAATTATAAGCGCCGGTTTCGTAGGCTTGCTGTTGCGCCCGTTCATCGGTTGGGGTTAATGCCATTTTCCGGAAATCGGGCCAATTATTTAATTCTGCGTTGTAGTATTGCGCCTCGTAATTAAAAGCTTGCTCAGCTAACCAGAAAAAAGCGGGGTTCTGCAAATATTGGCCTAGTTCCAGCAGCACATAGCCCACGCCCGATGCTCCGTGCGAGAAACTGCATAAGCCGTGAATATTTATCGGCGCGCGATCCCAGTAAATTCCTTTTTTGCTGATATGCGTCTGGGCCAATAATTTCTCGGTGTAAATATTAATATATTCCAGCAGCCAGCCTTCCTGAGTAGCGGCGTGCAGATGAACCAGGCACAACAAGGTTCCGGCCAGGCCATTTATATATTCCATGGCACCAGGTTGCCAATCTTTTAAACCAGTTTTGGTTATAGCCAACGCCTTGGTTAAATATTCGGGATTTTGGGTAAGCCGGTGTAATTGCAAAAGAGTATATGGCACCGACATGCGGCCAGTAAGAAAGGCGTAATTGGTAGCCGGGTGTTCATGGCAGTAATATTCCACCCAACGGCCGCCTTCCTGGGCCGCTTGCAAATATTTTTCTTGTTGGGTTTGTTTATAGAGTTCGGCGAAGAAAAGTACAATACCGCAAACCCCATTGTAAATGCTTTCGGATTTATGCCATTGTATATTATTGCCTTGCTGGTGAATGGTTTTCCAGCTCATACCCTGGGGCTCTTTTTCGGCTTTGGCCAGCAACTCATCCCCTATCCGAACGGCTTCGTTCAGAATCAGCTTACTTAGTTTTGTTTCCATAGAGAGGTAAATATTGGGTGAAAAAGAGATATCTTTATCAGGTGCCGAGTTCTAACTGGTTGCGGACCAATTGAAAATAAGCGCCGCGCTGTCCGGCTAATTCCGCGTGGGTTCCGTGTTCAATAATCTGGCCTTTGTCGAGCACAATAATCTGGTCGGCGTTTACAACGGTACTTAAGCGGTGCGCCACTACTACCACGGTTTTTCCTTCCAGGAAACTGTTCAGGTTACCCATAATGGCGCGTTCGTTGTTGGCATCCAACGCATTAGTGGCTTCGTCGAAAAAGATATAATCAGGGTTTTTGTACACGGCCCGGGCAATTAAAATACGTTGCCGTTGACCCTGGCTTAACCCGTGGCCGTCGCCGCCAATTTTGGTGTTGTAGTTTAGCGCCAGCGACTCAATATATTCCTGAATATTAGCCACTTTTACGGCGTAGAGCAGGCGTTCGCGGTCTATGTCATCGTCGCCGACGGCAATGTTGCGGGCAATAGTGTCGTTAAAAATATAGCCATCCTGCATTACAGCGCCGCAGCGTTCCCGCCAGTGCCGGTTACTAAAGTGCGAAAAGCCCATGCCACCCAACTTTATTTCGCCGTGGGTAGGCTCGTAAAATTTTAAGAGCAGTTTAATTAAAGTGGTTTTGCCGCTGCCGCTGGCCCCCACAATGGCAGTGGTTTTACCTTGCGGAATGGTAAGCGATATATTTTTAAGGACTTTTTCGGCGTGTGCGCCTTCGTATTTAAAACCAATATTGTGCAGGGTAAGCGAACCATCTTCCGGAAACAGCACTACTTTGGGTTCTTTATCGTCTTCCTCGTTCTTTTTCTGGTGAATTTCGCCCAACCGCTCCAGGCTGATTTTAGCATCCTGCAAAGACCGGATAAAGCTAATCATCTCGTTAATGGGGGCATTTAACTGCCCGATAATGGATTGCACGGCCAGCATCATTCCCAAGGTAATTTCGCCGCTGATTACAGCTTTGGCCGCCATGTACGTGATAAAAATATTCTTGGCTTCGTTAATAAATATCGAGCCGCTTTCCTGGTACTGGTTCAGGGCCAGGGTTTTAATGCTTACTTTAAATAAGGAAGCTTGTATGCGCTCCCACTCCCAACGCTTTTGCCGTTCGCAGTTCTGGAGTTTAATTTCCTGCATGCCGCTAATGAGTTGAATTAAATTACTTTGGTTGGCGGCCATTTGGTCGAAGAGCTTATAATCTAAATCGCGGCGGCGTTTCATAAAAACCAGCACCCAAGTGGCGTAGAGCAAACTGCCCAGCAGAAATATGCCGAATATTTTAAGGTCGTAATAAGCCAGCACCACCCCAAAAATGAGCAGGTTGACAAAGGAAAAAACTACGCTTAACGTAGAAGAAGTCAGGAAGCTTTCGATGCGTTTGTGGTCGCCGATGCGCTGCAATAAATCCCCAATCATTTTGGTATCGAAGAAGCCGAGCGGCAGCTTCATCAGCTTAATTAAAAAATCCGACAGAATGGAAATATTAATGCGGGTACCAATGTGCAGCAAAATCCAGCTCCGAATCATTTCCACGGCCGTCCGGCTGAAAAACAGCATTAATTGCCCCGCCAGCACCAGGTTTACAAAATTTATATTCTGGGTATTAATACCCACATCCACAATAGATTGGGTAAGCAACGGAAATATTAATTGCAGCAAACTGCCCACCAGCATGCCCACAAAAAGCTGCACCAAAAACCGTTTATAAGGCTTCAGGTAAGCCAGCAAAAATCCAAAACTTAGTTTATTGGCACTTACTTCATCGTCTTGGGTATAAAAAGCCGGAGTAGTTTCCAGGAACAGTACAATTCCCGCTTCAGCTTCTTTGGGCTGGCCGTATAACCAACCATCCAGAAACTCCTGCCGGGTATATTGAATTAATCCATGACTAGGATCGGCTACGTATACAATATCTTTTTTAAACCCATACACCACCACAAAATGCCGCTGCCGCCAATGCGCAATAAAAGGTGTAGGCGCTTCTTCTTTTAATTTTTTGAAAGGAATTTTAGCCATCAGCGTCCGGAAACCAATGGACTCGGCGGCATCGCTAATTCCCAGCAGCGACACGCCCTCGCGGGTAAAATAACTTTTCTGCCGCAGGGCTTGCAGCGAATAAATTTTACCGTAGTGCTTAGCCACCATGCGCAAACAGGTAGGGCCGCAATCCATGGCATCTAGTTGCCGGTAAAAAGGAAACTGTTTCATGATGATATTTGAAGGGAATTATTTACAGGAAGAGTTAGCAGGAATTTGCTTTTGTAAAATGGAGGAGCAGGCTTTTGTAAAATACTTTTACCTTTTGTAAACTATTCAACCTTTATATTTTAATTACCAGATAATAGCCGAACCAGTTTTTAGCCCAGGCGGGAGGTAAAAAATACCTGCTGCCCGCATTAATTGCAAGCAGCAGGCAGCATACAGGTTAGAATCTTACCACCGGATTGTCGATTACATCCGAAATATCTATGGTATTTGGGCAGCCGTAAGAGCATCCCAACGACCAGATATCGGTAAATTTGGTAGTAGTTACCGGCACAAAAAAGCAATCTTTTTGCAAGGTTCTTTGCGACACACAGTAAATTTGGTAAGAGCCACCACCATTTACATCCTGGGTTTGCTCCTGCTCCTTATCGAAGTCGGTAACAAAACTTTGCACTTTTAATTCATCGAGGTTTAATTTTTGGTTTTTCATGATTGTTAAAATTTAAAGGTTAAGAAAAAAGAAAATAATTGGAGAGATTGGACTATTAAGTATAAATCAAACAGATAGAGCACCTTAGAAACTTAAATTACCCGTGCCTATAGAAGTGGTAGGAATCGGGAAATCGGTGGGTATTCTGGTCGGAATTTGGTCGGGGTTGCAAAGGGCATAATTACAGGTAGCCGCAAAGCAAGAAATATTGCGGGTTACAGTAAGCCGCGGCCCCATGCAAATAATAAGCTGGGAGGCATCGATACAATAGGCGCGGCCGGTACCGCCGTTTATTTCCTGGGTTTGGTTTTGTTCTTTATCAAAGTCCGTTACAAAGCTCTGGACTTTTAATTGGTCGAGTTTAAGCTTTTGATTTTTCATGATTGTTGCATTATTTTTTACCGAGTGAAAAGAATGTACACGTGCTTTGCACCGGCCATTAATTATGGACGCGCCCGGAATAATTAAATTTCTGGTGCAAAATTTTTCAGAAGAAACCGGCTTATTCAACTATCCGGCAAAAACCAACGCTGTAGCTACCGAGCATCTGTTTTTACCTGTTTACTGTAAAGCAACTTTATATTAAAATACTTTTACAAGCTGGTTTTCACTTGTTGATTGCCGGGTATAAGAAAGGTCAACAGCAGAAAAGAAATAATTTTTAAAATATTTTTTAGATATTTTAGGAATAAGCTATTTAGGCATTTATTCCCGTAATCTTCCGATGCTTAAGCTTAGAAGCCTTTAATTGCAATGCTGCGTTAGTTGCAAGCTCAAAAGCTAAATTTACCTGGCCTTATCTAAAATAAAACTTCGGGGTTTCAACCTTTCTGCTTACTTTTAACCGGTTTGCCTTTTTCTTTTGCCAATATTTTATATGAATAAAGCTATATTATTGTTAGTGCTTTTTGTAAGCTGCCATACTTTAAGTAATGCCCAAAACTTACCCATAAACCCCAAATTGCTCAACGGCCACTGGTCGGCTTACTGGATTACCTGCCCCAATGTGTCCCAGCGGGATTACGGCGTTTACCATTTCCGGAAAATTATCGATTTAAAAATCGCCCCCACCAAATTTATTATTCACGTATCCGGCGACAACCGTTACCGCATATTGGTAAATAATAAAGCTGTTTGCAGCGGCCCCGCCCGCAGCGATTTATATAACTGGAATTTCGAAACGGTAGATATTGCTCCGTTTTTAAAAAGCGGACAGAATATTATTAGTGCCGTGGTCTGGAATATGGGCGAGCATGCCCCGGTAGCCCAAATCTCTAACCAAACGGCTTTTGTGGTGCAAGGCGATTCGGAAGCAGAAAGAATAATAAATACCGATAACACCTGGAAAGTAATTAAAAATACAGCTTATACCCCTTGTTCTACCGATAACGGCACCCGCCTGAAAAGCTACATGGTCATTGGCCCCGGCGACGAAGTAAATGCTGCGGCTTATCCTTGGGGCTGGGAAAACCTGGAATTTAACGATAAAAACTGGCTGGCGGCGCGGCAACTCGTAAACCCGGCGCCGCTGGGCTACGGCACCGATAACCTCTGGACTTTGGTGCCCCGCAGTATTCCGCTGATGGAAGAAACAAAACAACGGTTAAAAGAAGTACGGCGTACCACCGGCATCAGCGGCGTTAAAGACAAATTTCTGGCCGGCAACAGCCCCTTAGTCATTCCGGCTAACACTAAAGTCAGTATTTTGCTCGACCAAGGCCATAACACGGTAGCTTACCCCGAATTAATTACTACCGGCGGCAAAGGTGCTGCTATAACGCTTACGTATGCCGAAGCTTTGTTTAAAAACGGCCAGAAAGGTGACCGCGACGACATTGAAGGCAAAGAAATTATAGGCAACTACGACCGCTTTTTGCCCGATGGCGGCACCAACCGCTTGTTTCGGCCTTTGTGGCTGCGCACGTTCCGGTACTTACAGCTCGATATTCAAACCAAAGCCCAGCCTTTAATTATTTCGGATTTATACGGCCAGTATACCGGCTATCCTTTTCAGGCCAAAGCCAGTTTTACCAGCAACGATAATTCTCTAAAAGACATTTGGCAGGTAGGCTGGCGCACCGCCCGCTTGTGCGCCGGCGAAACGTATTACGATTGCCCTTATTACGAGCAGTTGCAGTACGAAGCTGATACCCGCATTCAGGCGTTAATTTCGTTGTACGTTGCCGGCGACGACCGGCTAATGCGCAAAGCCATTACCGATTTTTACAACTCGCGGGTACCCGAAGGATTAACCCAGGGCCGCTACCCCAGCAACCGCATGCAGGTAATTCCTACTTTTTCTTTGTTCTGGGTATCGATGCTGTACGATTACTGGCTGCACCGCCCTGATGCCGCCTTTGTAAAGCAGTATTTAATTGCCGCCCGCGGGGTGCTGGATTGGTACGAGCAAAAAATAGACCCGAATAAAAAAATGCTGGGCCCCATGAAGTGGTGGAATTTTGTGGACTACACCGATGCTTTTACCGAAGGCGTACCCGAAGGGGCCGATGACGGCAATTCGGCTATTATTACTTTGCAATACATTTACACCTTGCAGCAGGCCGCCGAATTGTTTAATTATTTTAACCAGAAAGAAGAAGCGGCGCATTATAAACAACTTGCCCAGGAATTAAGCCAAAATACTTACCGCCAGTGTTTCGACCACGAGAAAACCTTAATGGCGAATACGCCCGACAAAAACAAATACAGCCAGCACGCCAATATTCTGGGCATCCTGACCAATACCATCCCGGCTACCGAAACCAAAGAGGTTATGGAAAAAATATTACAGGACCCCAGCTTAGGGCAAGCCACTTTCTATTACCGTTTTTACCTGACGCAAGCCTTAAAAAAAGCCGGCATGGCCGATTTATATTATTCGCAGCTTACGCCGTGGCGCAACATGCTGGCTATTAACTTAACTACTTTTGCCGAAAAGCCAGAACCTGCCCGCTCCGACTGCCACGCCTGGAGTGCCAGCCCCAATTACGATTTTCTGGCTACTATTTGTGGCATTATGCCCGATAAACCTGGTTTTGCCACCGTGCGCGTAGCGCCAGCCTTAGGCGAGCTAACCGAAGCCCAAGCCACCATGCCCCACCCGGCCGGCGAAATTAAAGTAAGTCTGCAGCGAAAAGGCAAAACCGGCATGTACGCCGAAGTAATTTTACCCTTAAATGTAACCGGCACCTTTGTGTGGCAGGATAAAGAAATTATGCTGAAAAGTGGTATCTCCCGCATAAAATTCCGGGAGTAATAAACAGCATAATTTGGAGTATGAGAAAATATTAGTAGTAGTTAGGAAATCATTGTAAAATGAATAAAAAATATAAGGTAAGCTTAACAATTTACAGCTTTATTCTTATTGCTGCCATCCTATTTATGTTTGCCTTGTTTGGTGCAAGTGGGCACAGGTATAATTTTTCATTGAAGGATGTGTTAATTACATTTTTTGTCCTTTTATCTATCTTAAGTTTAATTATTTACCCTAGAGTATCCTCATATCGAAGAAAATTAAAAGTGGCTATATGGTTGCTCTCTTTGGGGTTCTTAGGGGTAAGCTTATTCTTCGCGATTCAAAACATAATTCTAATATTTTCAGGAAATTTAATTATTGGTTTTATTATTTTTTCAAGTTTGATCACCGTTATCTTTTGTATTGTTATAATCAGTCTTGCTCTGGAATTAATTAAAAATATGACTTCCGCAAACAACAGAAAAAAGGATCAAAATGCTCTTTAGTTGTGGTCCGTTCTTATCGAGTATTATTGGGAAGAGCTTCGAATATGTCGGAAGAGCTGGTACTCAGTAAATTTTAAATCTTGAAATGGTGAAATAATTTAGAAATAATACCAAGTAGTATAAAATACCTTCCATAGCTGATAATATAAATTCATTCCTCCCAACCTGTCATTCCGGAGGAATCTTCTGCCTAAAAGGCGTTACAGGTAAATGCCAGACTAGGTTTATTTCCTGTTATCCAAGTTATGCAGAAGATTCTTTTGGAATTCTGCGAATTCTACAGAATGACTGGTTAGAGAAGCTGTTTGCTGCGCTACTATGGAATACAATATTTACTATTTGGTATTACTAACAGAAACGGAAATATACCGCCTTACAAGACATTTCTGGTTTACTTAAGCGCAGTTTTGGCTGGCTGATCATTGTAAATAATGACATCACTTAAATTCAGGTTATAGCCTTCCAGCGGGTTAAGCAGCTTTAGCCGGACGGTATGTTTTTGCTTGGGCATTTGGTATTTCCAGGCCAAATCGTAGCGGCGAGCAGTAAAACTTACCGGTAAATCTACTGTTTCGGCTAACTTGTTATTCAGGTAAACTTCTACTTTAAATATTGCATTTTCGGGTAAATTATTGTTTACCTGTTTGGCTTCGCCGCGCAGCACAAAACCAATGCCGTCAAAATCAAAAACAAATTCATCCTGTAAACTTTTCCAAATGCCTCTTTTCTCGGTGGGGTAATGCCCGGCAAAACTTTTTTCGAACCGGACCGGCTGGGGCACCTGCGTCATTATTTGCACGCCATCTTGGGTTTCGCGGCCGTTGTGGCGTTTAATATTTTGTAACGCGTGTTTGTAGCCTATCTCGTATACATCCTGCAACGACATGGTGGTATACTTAAAATCGATGGGTTCGGCGGCCGCTAAACCCATTTTCCAGTAAGCCGGAATTTTATCGTAGCCCAATATAGTACCCAGAATACCACCTGCCGATGATGGGTTGCAGTCGGAATCTTGCCCGGTGCGGGTGCTGATTTCCATGGTTTTGGTAAAATCGCCGTTGCCGTACAGCAAACCCATAATTACGTAAGCCGCATTTACTTTAGCATCAATATTAAAAGGCACAAAAACACCATCAGGGCAACCCACTTCATCGGTCCATTTGCGCTGCACTTCAAACCAGGTCCTTTTCCAATCGTCGGGGTATTGCTTATGCCATTTTATTACATCGTTCATACACTGGTAAAATTCGCTTTGCGCCGGAATGGTTTTAAGGGCTTCGGTAACGATGTAAGGAATATTATTAGAAGCAAAAGCCAGCGCATACATGGCGCCCACATACACGCCGCCGTACCAACCATCGCCGTAATTCATAATGTGGCCAATTTTATCGCTAATTTCCGAAGCCGTGTTGGGCATCCCCGGCGACATTAAACCCGCAAAATCGGCTTCAATCTGGTAATCAATGCAGTCGGCGTGCGGGTTGTTGAGCCAGTGCCCCGATTGCGGAGCAGCCAGGCCGTGCTGAATATTATAGCGGCCCACCTGGTTGGCGTGCCAAAGCATGTAACCGGCATTGGCGTACGCATCGGCAAAATCCTTTACGGGCGCATCCAATCCTTTCTTCTCGAAAATATCTACAAAAGTCAGGTCCATGTAAATATCGTCGTAGAACCCAGGGTTATTGCGCATGGTTTTTTCCAGGTAGCCATCGTACCAGGGAATGGGCACGTAATCGTTAATCATGGTGCCGTTAAACCGGAATTCGGTAGGACCGCCAAACGTAACGCCAATGGTTTGGCCGGCCCAGCCGCCTTTTATTTTATCTTTTAAAGTGGCTTTAGATAAAGTTATGGTTTTGCCAGCCGCCGGTTTAGCTGATTCTTTTTTGGCCATAGTTTTGGTTTGGGCCTGGGCCGATAATGTTAGCAAGGTTAAACTAAATATTAGCAGTAAATACTTTTTCATCGGCATATAAACTAGTTTTAGTTTGCGTTCAAAATTTCAGCGGAACACCCACCATAGCACTTTAAAGTAGCTTATTTTATAATCATATCATCCATCAGGCGGCCAATTTCTTCGTAGTTAACGTCCGGTTTAAACTGCACATAAGCCTGGTTGCTCTTTTCGCCCGGCACCCATTTATTGCTGCCATCGGCATTTACCTGGCAATAGCCATTATTCACCATTTCGAAATATTTTCCGGATGCTTCGGTTAATAAAAATACCGCTACCTGATCCCAACTGGCCCGGCCTTTAAAATTATTGTATAATTCGTAAGCCCGGTACACCGGACTGCCCGGCGTAAGTTTACTTTTTAAATATTCGCCGCCGGTTTTAATTTTCTCGCCTACTTCCCAACCCGCAAATATTACCGGCTTCTCCCAGTTTTGCAGGCAATAAACCGTAGAACCCGGATCGGGGCGGTAAAAGTTAGCTTCTTTGCCCGCCGGAAATTGCCCGCCCATACACAACCATTTGGCTACTTTTTTATTAACCAGTTCTTTGCCGCTTAACCCGGAATATTTATCGGCTCCGGAGGTTAATAAATTTTGCAGATTAGTTAAATGCCCGATGGTAATAATTACCACCGATGCATCCGGACTTTTACTCAATAATTTGCGGTAAAGCGTGGTGGCATCTTCGGCTTTAGCTTGCGATTTTAACCGGTGCGGAAATTCGGTGGCTATTTGGCGGGTATAACGGGAATGATTTTTTAAGTTTGCCTGCTGCTTGAGTACACCAATTGGCAACCGTGGGCGGCCATAATATTTATTTATTGCCGATGTACATTCGGCGGCATACGGGTCGTCGCTGGTAACAATTACGCCCAAAAAATCTATTTTCTGCTGGTCGGCTAAGGCATGTACCATGGCCAGGGCTTCCACATCATCCACATCCGAATCAATATCGGCATCCAGAATAACCCGGTATTGCGCTAAACTTACCTTGCTCAGAAACAACAGCCAGAATAAAAAGAACATATATTTCTTCATGTACTAGAAAATTTAAATCAATATTCCGGCTCGTTTAATTCCTCTAAATAATTACAGCAGGTTTTAAAGATAAACGCCAAAAACCTGAACGCAGCCAATAAATTTAAGTAAAGTTGCCCGTAGCTAGGGTTTACACCTCCGCGCGCTTAGGCAGCGAAGCCTGCGCGCCCAATCGCGTAACCGAAACAGCGGCGGCTTTGCAGGCAAAAGCTACGGCTTCTGCTAAATACTGATTTTCGGCTAAGGCCACCGCCAATGCTCCATTAAAACAATCGCCGGCCGCCGTGGTATCGGTAGCTGTAACCTGCGGTGCCGGTATTAACCCCAACCATGAACTGGTGTGCAACCATGCGCCCTTAGCGCCCAACGTAATAATTATATTGGCCACGCCTAAACTTTGTAATTTATTTGCTGCTTTCTGGGCAGTAGCCGGATCAGTTACCCGAATACCCGTTAATAATTCGGCTTCGGTTTCGTTGGGGGTAATTAAATACAACAGCGGGAATAATGCCGGCGGCAATATTTGGGCCGGGGCCGGATTTAAGATAACCCGTACGTTTTTTTCGTAGCTTTTCCGGATAACGTATTCGACGGTTGTTAACGGAATTTCTAACTGTAGCAAAACAATAGTATCGGCAGCAACTGAATCCAGCGCTGCTGCTAGGTCGGTGGGCATTAGCTGGCCATTTGCGCCGGGGGCAACGGCAATGCAGTTTTCTCCTTTTGCGTTTACATTTATCAGCGCTACTCCCGATGGCTGTTCTGCATCTACAGTTATATAATTAATATTTATTCCTTCTTGCTGAAATTGCGCCAAAGCTTGCTGCCCAAAAATATCGTTGCCAACCTTAGCAACAAACGTAACATTACCCCCTAAACGAGCTGCCGCCACTGCTTGGTTGGCCCCTTTGCCGCCGGGGTTCATGAAAAAAGTTCCGCCCAATACCGTTTCGCCGGGTGCAGGAAGTTTATCAGCCTTAATAACCATATCGGTATTGGAACTGCCTACCACTAATATTTTTGCGTGCGTCATAGTACTTGTTACGTGCTGTTTCATTAGGCTATTCCTTAAATATATGGTGGTTTGCCTCGGAACAGCAGTGTTAATTTTTCTTTTTCAAGACCAATACATAATCGTTGTCACCGGCCGGTGGCATAATCTCCAGCGTTCCGTTAGTGGCGGTAACTTTACCTTTGGTTGTTTTATTCGCCACCGGGTTAAACCACTGCGCCTCGTAAGTAATACTATGCAGGTTATACAACTTTACCGGAGTGGCCTTGGGCAGATAAACCACAATAGTTTTGCCGTCGGTGCTCCGCGAAACCGAAACAAACGCGGCGGGTTGCTGATCGCCGGGCTGCGCCATTAATAATTCGGGGCTTGGCTTTAAATTCCACCAATCTAAGGTGCGCATAAAGTTGGCTAAATATCCCACCTGCATACTGCCGGGCAATTTTATGCCCTGGTGCCACCGGCTCGCATCTTCGCCTTTGCCGGCGTGGTTTAATATTTCTTCGCCTTCGCGCAGCCAGGGCCAAATGCCGTTAGCGCCGTAGGTAATACCGGCAACAGGGGCACTTAACACACTCCAATAGCTGGCGTTGCGGACATCGGTAGCCGTAATATTAGGGCCAATTTCTTCGTAAACCGGTTCCATGTTTATGAGCGGACGCGGCGGCAATTGACTCCAGGTAGTTGCCACCGGGCCTTTGTTCATAAAATTAATGGTGCGGGGATTGCTGTTGTGGCCCGATTGATAGCCAATAATATCGAGCCAGTTTTCGTGGGCATAAGCTTCTCCTATCCAGGAGCCGCCGCCCGGATGCAAAGCTACCAAACCCGGATGCTCGTCTTTAAAAACGGTCCGGCCAATATTTTTCCAGCGCTGTTCATTTTCGTCGGTATATTTACCATCACCGCCCAAAACCCAGATTACCTGGTTACCGCTGTAACGGGCCACCATATACCGCGCCAGCAAAATGGCTTCTTCTTCGGGTAAATAATAGCCAGGGCTTAACTCACGGCCTTGTGCAGCACCCAAAGCCCATAAAAGTACTGGGGCGGCTACTAACCCGTGTTCGTTAATCTTGTCTATTTTGCCATCGAGGTGCTGAAAAAATGCGGGGTTAATTTTTATTTTACCGCTGCCCTCAAAAGCTACCTGGCCCAAACTGTTTTTATCGCCGCCGCGCCATTGCGTGGTTACAAACTGAATAACATTATAACCGTTTTGCGCCCGGTGCGTCAGGTATGTATCCCATTCGGTTTCCGTAGACTTAAGGGTGCCATTCCAGGCGGTACAACCGGTCCAAAAAAAGGGGGTGCCATTGGCGTGGGTTAAGTGGTAAGTACCTTTGGGGTGAATAATTTCGCCGTGCTGGTAAATAGCCAGTTTGCTTTTATTACTGGTACAGTTAAAGCTGCCTTTTACCCCTTTCAGGCCGGTATTTCCGGTGTCTGAACAATCAGATTCCCAGGTCCAGGTGCCTTTTTCGTCGGGGGCAAACCGTACTTTCCAGTTGCGGCCCCCATCCCAGAAACCATTAATATTTTTTACCCGGCCCGTTGGCGAAGTAAACTTAACAGTGAACTTTTTTACCTCATAAAGCGGATTAGCGTACTCTTTCGTACTGGTAAAGGGTTGTTCAAATTTAGCCCAAATGCCCACGGCATCGGCCGCGTAACCGGGCAAAACCAGGCAGCAAGCTAAAAATAAGCTAAAAATTAAAAAGCGTTTGTGATAGGTAATCATGCAGGTTAAAACTAAAATATGTAGAACAGCTTGGGGGGCACCTGGCGTTTAAGTAGCTTGAGGCAAACTCCTGGCAAAATATATAAATAAAATAGTCCCGGTTACTTTAGTAGCCGGGACTATTTTATTTATATCGACGACTTATAGCCGAGTAATCCCGAATACTATAATTCTCTAATCCAGATATTACGGTAGCTGATAGGCTCGCTGGGGTCGCCGTGGTCTTGTAATTTAATAGGCGCTTTACCGTGTACTTTGTACTGGGGCAAACCAATGTACACCGTTGGTCCTTTTAATTCAGTATTATTTTGTACAATAATGCCGTTGTGCATAACGGTTACCCGGGCCGGAGAAAACAACGTGCCATTTTCTTTAAACCTAGGCGCGGTAAAAACAATATCGTACACGTTCCATTCGCCGGGCTTGCGGGTGGCATTTACCAGGGGCGGCGTTTGCTTGTAAATACTGGCGGCCTGTCCGTTGGCATAAGTGCGGTTGTTATAAGAGTCTAGAATCTGCAACTCGTAACCGTCATCGCCTCTGCCAGTAGAAGCTAAAAATAAACCGCTGTTGCCGCGGCCCTGGCCTTTGCCATTAATTTTTTCCGGAATCTGCCATTCTATGTGCAATTGGTAATCCTGAAAAGCTTGTTTGGTTTGAATATTACCGGTTCCTTTTTTAACGGTAAAAACACCTTTATTCACGGTCCAGCCGGCAGGTTTGGCAGGGTCGTTCACCGATACCCACTGGTCCAGATTCTTCCCGTCGAACAACACAATGGCATCGGAAGGGGCAGTAGTGCCGGTTACCGGAGTAATAGCTTTTACTTCAGGCTCCCAAAACTCGGTCATGGCCGGCTCCATTTTAGGCGGCTTAGGCACATCCTGGGCTACTGCCGTGGTGAAACTTAAACATCCGAGGGCAAAAACGGCGAAAGCAGTTTTCTTAAAATTAAAAGAAGAATTTTGCATGGGTGTTATTAATATTTAAAGTTGGTTAGTTTAATATTTTGTAAAAATGGCAATTACTAATTAATTGATCTTAATTTGATTTATTAATTTATTTCGGATCTACTATTAAAACCAGGCATTATGCTAGTGCTATTGCAAGGTAAATATTATAAATCAAATATTTACCTAAACCAGAACTACTTTACCGGCGTTTGCGCAACTGTAGCTACTGCCTTATTTGGCTTGCGGGTTTTCAATTTTGCTACTAAATAATTGCCTACCTGGGTTCCTTCTACCGCACCATTTTCTATCGCCGACATAAAGTGAATGCCTCCGTAAAGCCGGCTAATGGCTGCCTCGTCGGCAGCCGCTTTAAACGATTTAAAGGAACGCGGTGGCAAACCATAAGCTACTTCCGTAGAATCAATATATTCAAAAGAAGGCCCGAATAAATCGGTCAGGACGACAGCGGCGGCATTAGATATTACGCTGTGGCCACTAGGATATTCCGGAAAGGGCGGCGTTTGCAGCAGAGGCACCCAGTTTTTATCTAAATGTTCGTTTATAGCAGTTTCGGGCCGAATCCGGTCGCTGCGGTATTTTTCGTCCCAGCAACTAATAAAACCATCGGCCAGCGAAAGCGTTACGCGGGTATAAGCTTCCAGGGTTTGCATTAAATCGGCTTTGGCCTGGCGGGTAGCAATACCGGTAATGCCCAGCCAATGACCGCCGGGCGTTATTTTTTTTGTGGCGTACATCACGTGGCCAGTAACGTGCATCACAAACGGGTTGCAATCCCAGAAACTGGCAATTTTTCGCTGCTCCTCGGTTAATTTATTGGTGGTTTCGTAAACCTGTACCATTTCCTGGTAAAAGCCACTGTTTTTAGCCGGATTAAACGCAACGGGCACGGCCGGGGAAAACTGGTTGCACGAGTCTATTACAAACGGCCGTATTTTAAACCAATTGGGTTCAATGGCATCCATGTAAGCAGGCGGGGTGGGTACCCAATGACCGGGCTTTTTGGTTACCTGGTGCCGGAAGCCCCGGGTTTGTTTGTAGCCGTCTTCGTTGGCATAAGCCATAATTGCTTTTGCTACCGTTTGTCCGTAACGTATTGAGCGGGCGTATACTTCCTGCGGTACACCCATTTCTAAATATTTGGCGTAAACATCGGCTTCATATTTATCTAGTTTATCGCCTGAAAAAGTAAGGTTACGCCCAACGGTTAAAAAAGCGTTTAAACTGGCCAGCGGATAACAATATGCAGAATCTTTTGCGGGTTGCGGAATACCTTTAAAACCATTGAGTTGTCCCGCCAGCGATTGGTACCCCGGATAATCATGCACTAATATTTCGTAAGCCGCAATATGGGGGTACGCGTAAATGCGACTGGCTACCGGCGGCGAAAAAATATCGTGCACAATAACCGCCGTTAATTTATTTACCGATTGCCGAAAAAACTCCGGGTTAGCCGCGGCTGCTTTATAATCTTTAGTTGGTTGCTGACAGCCCCATGTACAACACCAAAGCAACAGCCAGAAACAACCTTTAAAATACCTTTTCACTTTTGCTTAAACTAATTCTTCTTAACAATATAATTTATTCTTTTTACAACCCCTATCCCAGTGTTATAATTGTGCCTTTTTTATTTCCTCACTTTTTGTTTTAACAACCAGGTTTTCGCGCGGGTTCTTCGTTCTCCGGAATATTTGCAGCGGCAAATCGTTGCGGGCTACTAATAATAATTCGCCGTTTGAGGTTTGCAGCGGCTTAATATCCCGCACCTGGCCTTCTAACACCAAACCGCCTTGGGTGGGCAATATAGCTTTAAATTTTCCGTGACCGTTGCCCTGTAATAGTAAGCCGTAACTGGCATCGTAACGTCCCTGGTACGGGCTTACGCCGTAAAAATTACCGCCCATTAAAATATCCAGGTTGCCATCGTTATTCATATCGGTTAGGTGCAACGCAAATATTTTAGATACTTGCGCCTCGCGCGGCAAAGCGTATAGCTTAAATTTTTTATTCCCTAAATTTTCGAGGTAAACCGATTCGAACGTATTTACTTCTAAAACTTTAGCAGCTGCTAACTGGTCTTTATCAAATATTTGGTCGATGGTTTTGCCGGCAAAATCGCGGTAGTTGGTAAACTTTTTATTTACCAGCGGCATTTGCTTGCCCAACTCGTCTTTAGAAGCTACCGGGTACCAGTTCTGGTCTATTTGGTAAGCCAGCAGGTGATCTAAAGTTTGGTTGCCGTCTATATCTTTCAGGTACAGCTTCAGGGCACCCTTTTCCTGCTTGCGCAATTTGGTATTGGTACCCAGGTTGCCCACTACAAAATCAAGGTCTCCGTCTTTGTCGAAATCGGCAGTTTTAATGACTTGCCAGAAACCGGTAGCAGCGGCTAAGCCGGTAGCATTATTCAAAATAAATTTACCTTTCTGGTTTTCGTACACCTGCACGGGCATCCAATCACCGACTACTACTAAATCCAAATCGCCGTCCTGGTCATAGTCGGCCCACTGGCCATCGGTTACCATACCGGCTTTTTGCAGCGCAGGGGCTATTTTGGCTGTGGCATCCGTAAAACGCCCCTGCCCATCGTTTAGTAATAAATATGATTTAGGACTCATGCCGTATTGGTAGCCAAGCACGCGCCCACCCACAAATAAATCCAGGTCGCCGTCTTTATCAAAATCGGCGGGCCGCACACAGCTTTTATTGTCGTACATGGCCGGCAGGTTTTGGCTGCGACTAAAATTACCTTTGCCGTCGTTCAGGTACAGCCGGTCGAATAGCTCCGGCATTTTATCGTAAAACTCGTTGCCGCCAGATACCACGTACAAGTCTAAATCTTTATCGTTATCGGCATCAAAGAAAACCGCATCTACATCTTCGTAAGTAGAGTCTGTTTGGAAAAGCGATTGGTTGGTAGAAGTAAATTTGCCGTTTGTGCTTTGTACAAATAATGCGCCGGCCTGCCATTTGGCGCCGCCCACGTAAAAATCTTCCAGGCCATCGTTGTTTACATCGCCTACCGCTAACTTGGGCCCTTCGGTAGATACCTGAAATGGCATCAGGCTTTCGCGGTAATAATCTAAATAATTGTTCTCGGCGTGTTTGTAATTTACCGCGAAGGTTTGGGTTGCTTCGGTAAATAACGGCTGGGTTTTAGGGAATAATTGGGCATAGAAAGTCTGCCCTTCCGCCTGTGCATCAACTTGTTTTAAAATTAAAGTAGAATTAACTTTTACATTAGCTTTTACCTCCGCTTTTTGATTTCCCCAAATTACAATTAAGGTATCAACGCTGGTAAGTTTACCTAAACCAAAAGTAAGCGTTGGCTCTACACTCGATAAAAAGCCCCGCGTAGGATGTAACTGTTGGGTTTGCAGTTGACCTTTGCTTTTTAAATATACCTTAGCCCCTAAACCAAATTTATTCAGGTTATCGCCGACCAATTTAATTTTTAAATAATTGTTTTTGGTTAGTTGGTTGCTGTTGTTGCGGTAAATACCGGCGGCTTCGTTTATATTGTTGGTAATTAAATCCAAGTCGCCATCGTTGTCTAAATCGGCGTAAGCAGCCCCATTCGAAATATTGGCTTCTTTAAAGCCCCAGGCTTCCGATTTATCCTGAAACTTTAAATTGCTGGTGCCGCGGTACAAATAATTATGCACTTTGCCTTCGGGCATCATGCCAATGGCTTTGTTGTCGAGGTGGTTCGAGGTTTCCATGGCGTAGCGCAAGGAATCGTCGGCGGCAAATTTCACGTAATCCAGGTTGTTGGGCCGATGCGCAATGCCGTTGGATATAAAAATATCTTTGATGCCATCGTTGTCATAATCGGCTAGTAAAGGCGCCCAACTCCAGTCGGTGGCAGCTACGCCGGCCATTAACCCAATATCCGAGAATTTCTGACCGCCTACATTTAGCTGCAAACAGTTGCGGCTGTACTGGTTAAAATAACCGTAAGCCAGTTTATACTGGTAAATATCGAAGGGGTCTTCACCCAAAGATGCTTTTTCAATGGTTTCATCTTCCGGATACATATCCAGCGTCATAATATCGGGGTAGCCGTCGTTGTTCATGTCGGCAGCGTCGTTGCCCATCGAGAAGCGGCTCAGGTGCCGGAAATGCTCTTTCACGCTTTCGGTAAAAGTGCCGTTGCCATTGTTCAGGTAATAATAATCGTCCTCATGAAAGTCATTCGACACGTAAATATCGTCCCAGCCATCGTTATTTAAATCTGAGATAGCAATACCCAAACCATAGCCCATGGCTGCCTGGTATATTTTGGCCTGCTTGCTTACATCTTTAAACTTCACAACTGTACCTTTTGGAGCTTGGCCTTTAGCCGTAATCATTTGGTTTTCGAGTAAATAATCGCCGGCTTCGTTGTTTTGCAGGTGGCGCGTCGAGACCCGATCGTAGCTGCGCGAAGTATGCACAGCGTGGTTGAGCAGGTACACATCCAGGTCCCCGTCGCGATCGTAGTCAAAGAAAGCGGCTTGGGTGGCAAAACCCGTAAAGTCCAGACCATAATCAGCGGCTTTTTCGGTGAAGGAAATATTGCCATCTGGCCCTAAACCGTTGTTAATGTATAATTCATTCGAGCCTTCCAAGCCCCGGAAATTACCAACTGCACACACGTAAATATCCAGTAAGCCATCGCCGTTTACATCGGCCATGGTTACCCCCGTTTTCCAATCGGCAAAGCCCTGCACACCGGCAATTTCCGAAATATCCTGGAATTGCATCTGGCCTTTATTCAGGTATAATTTGTTTTTGCCTTGGTTCGAAACAAAGAACAAGTCTACCAAGCCATCGTTGTTTACATCGCCGGCAGCTACGCCCGCGCCATTATAAAAATAGAGGTAATCCAGGATGTTTAACTTTTCGGTGGGCTTTAATTTATTAACAAAATTTATGTTGGTCTGCGTAGAATCGGTTAGTACAAAAAGTGGTTTTTCTGCTGCGTTGGTTGCCTTTTTACCCGAACAAGCGGAAGCTAAGCCAACTAAAATTAACAGCAAGCCGGAAAAATAAAACAGGATATTACTTTTTGTAACTAAATATTTGTACTTGCTCATTGTTCTTAGCTAAAATAATAAGTGGCTGCCCGTTGGCACCCGTAATTTGCCGCGATTGCCGCACTTGCCCTTTCGTAAAAAACCCGGATTCGCGGGAAGGAATTGCCTCAAATTTGCCTTGCCCTTTTCCTTGTAACACCAATCCATAATTGGCATCGTAGCGGCCTATTTCGGGTAAAACATCAAAGAAATTACCGGTCAGCAATAAATCCAGCACGCCATCGTGGTTGTAATCGAAGGTTTGAATGCTGTGCACCGGCGAAAACTGTGCCTCCAAAGGCAAAGCTTGCAACGTAAATTTAAAATTGCCCTGGTTGAGCAATAAAGAAGTATGCGGGTTCACGGCTTTTTTAATAATTGCGCCCTGCAAATCTTCCGGCGAGAAAATATCGGTAACCTGCTTGTTGGCAAAATCAGCAAACCGCAAATATTTCTTTTTAATGCTGGGCACTTGTTTCTGGAGTTCCTGTTTCAGCACCATGGGGTAGCTTTTGCCTTCTTCGGTGTAGCACGAAATAATTTGCTCTACGGTGCCATTCTTGTCGAAATCGCCCACGTATAATTCGGCTGGTTGACTGGTGCTGGCCAAAATGCGGCTGTTTTGCCCCTGGTTGCCCAAAATAAAATCCTGGTCGCCGTCGCCGTCCACATCGGCGGCAGCAATTGTATTCCACCAGCCCGCTAAGTTGGCAGCATCGGCGGCTTTAGAAAGAACCGGACTCTGGGTAAAGTTGCGGCCGTTATTATTTTTAAAGACCGTAACGGGCATCCAATCGCCGGTTAAAAGCAATTCGGGATATTTATCGTTGTTCAGGTCGGCCCAGACGGCGTCGGTAATCATACCCAATTCACTTTTGGGCAAATACCGTTTGGTGTAATTCTTAAAATTGCCGGTACCATCGTTAATGTATAAATAGCTGGGCGGATCGTAGCCGTATTTGCCCGGAATCATGCGGCTGCCAATAAATAAATCTATATCGCCATCCAAATCAAAATCGGCGGCAGCTACGCAGGAACCGTTTTCGGCAATATTGGGCAAACGGTTATCGCGCGTAAAATTGCCTTTGCCATCGTTCAGGTAAAAGCGGTCCAATAATTCCGGGGCGTTAGGCTGAAATTCGTTGCTGCCGGTTACCACGTACAAATCCAGATCTTGGTCGTTATCGGCATCAAAAAATATTGCATCTACATCTTCGTAAACACTATCGGCTTTAAAAGCCAGCGGCGATTTATCTATAAAAGTGCCGTTTTTTTGCTGAATAAATATTTTTTTACCTGACCCAGCGGCTCCGCCCAAATACACATCTTCCAGGCCATCGTTGTTAACATCGCCGGTAGCCAGCGCCGGCCCCTGCGTCGAAAACATTTGTTTTAACAGGCCATCGCGGTTAAAATCCACAAAATGGCTTTCGGTATGCTTATAATTTAGCTTTATCTGCTTGGTTACGTCAGTGAAAGGTTTAACTGAAGTTTCTTTCTTAGGTTTATAAGTGCGGTTTGCTTGTTTATAATCCAATAATATTTCCTGGTTAGCTTTAACCGGCTTTATCACCTGCATTTTATCGTCGGGCCATACCACGCTCACCGAATCAATATTGGCCTGCTTGCCTAACCCAAAAACTAATGTTAAATCTACTGATGATTCAAAACCCCGGTTAGGAATTTGCTGCTGGTAAATATTTTTATCGGGTTGGTGCACATACACTTTGGCGCCCACGCCGTAGCTGTTTTTACCCGGACCTTTTAGTTTTACCCGCAGGTAATTGTTCTTCAGGCTTTGGGTAGTTTTATTCTGAAAAACAGAGACCGGCGAATTTACATTATTTATTACCAGGTCCAGGTCGCCGTCGTTGTCTAAATCGCCGTAAGCGGCCCCGCTCGAAAAGGTAGGCGCGTCTAAACCCCAATCAACAGCCGTATTTTTAAATTGAAGATTGCCATAGTTTTTAAAGGCGTAATTGGCAATAGGTTCAGAAGGCACTTTATCTAAAAATTCTTTAAAATCGAACTTTTTACCAGCAGCCATCTGGCGCATGTTATCTTCGTCGGCCAGGAAGTTTACAAAATCTAAATCGGTGAGGCTTTTGGCAATACCGTTAGCTACAAAAATATCTTTCAGGCCGTCGTTGTCCATGTCGAAAAGCAACGCTCCCCAACTCCAATCCGTGGCATGCACCCCCGAGAGCCGGGCCACTTCGCTGAACGTGCCGTCGCCGTTGTTCAGGTGCAGCATGTTTTGCATGTACTGGTAATGAAAGTCGCGGTCGAGTTTTAGCTGAAATAAATCATAACCCTCGTAAGAGCCGGTGGTTTTAAGCCGTTTGTCCTGGCCCGGCAGCATATCGGTTACATAAATATCCAGGTTGCCATCGTTGTTGATGTCGGCAATATCGGCGCCCATCGAAGACAAACTTTGGTGCTGCATCCAATCTTTGGAAGATTCGGTAAAAGACCCGTTTTTATTGTTGATGTAAAGGTAATCGCGCTCGTAAAAATCGTTCGAAATATAAATATCCGACCAGTTATCGTTGTTTACATCGCCTATTGTAATGCCTAGGCCAAAGCCAATAATGCTGCCGTAAATACCAGCTTCCGCGCTGATATCGGTAAAATATTCGCCGTCGTTCCGGAAGAATTTATGCCCACCCAAAGAATCGCGCTGGTCGCGGAGGTTGCTGTATTGCAACTTACCTACCGGAATAAAACTGTTGTTCAGCAGAAACATATCCAGGTCGTTGTCCCGGTCATAATCGAAAAAGGCGGCGTGGGTAGAAAAGCCGTGGTCGTTCAGTTTAAATTCGGCGGCTTTTTCGGCGTAAATGGGTACGCCATTTTTATCCAGGCCCTGGCAAATATAAAACTCGTTGGCGCGGTCGTCGTTGGAGCGGTTACCAGCGTTGCACACGTAAATATCCAGCAGGCCATCGCCGTTTACATCAGCAAAAGTGGCGCCGGTGCTCCAGGCCCGCTTGCCGGCAACGCCCGCTTTTTGGGTAATATCCTTGAACTTAAAATCTCCTTTGTTCAGGTATAATTTGTTTTCCTGCATGTTCGAAATCAGGAAAATATCGGGTAAGCCATCGTTGTTTACATCGCCCAGAGCTACGCCGCCGCCGTTGTAAAAATTACGATAATTAAAAATATTAAATTCTTTATCGTCTACTACCTGGTTGGTAAACTGAATATTGGTTTCCTGGGGAGAAAGGGCTTGGAACAGGGTATTTTCCGGGCGCTGTTTTTCTGAAAGCGGACTCTTGTTTTGTTGGCAACCAAAGTGTAACAGGAAAATAAAAAAGAAAAGCTTGCGCATAAGCGGATTTGATACAGCTTATAAATTTACTAAAACTTACCTAATCTGAAGCAGCTTTTTAAGTTTAGGCGGGCGTAAAATTTATGGATACAGACTACAAATACTGATAAAAAAGCAAGCCCAAATTGGACTTGCTTTTTTAATACTTTCATTAAAATTAATAACCGGGGTTTTGTTTCAGCTTTGGATTTAAAGAAATCTGGCTGGTTGGTATCGGGAATAAAATTCTAAAATCGCCGGATTGGTCTTTAAACGCGCGGGGGGCGGTATATTTTCCAAACCGGATTAAATCTTGCCGGCGGTGATATTCCCAAGCCATTTCACGACCCCGTTCGGCCAGAATATTATCCAGCGTTAGGGTTGTAAAAGGATCTACGCTCCGCTGCGCCCGAATAAAATTAATATCTTCCAGGGCTTTGGCCTGGTTGCCATTCCGGAAATGCGCTTCGCCCCGCATCAGGTACACATCGCCTAACCGGAAAATAACAAAGTCGTTATCCTGGTCGGTATTTGGGTTGTTTTTCTGAATTTCGTATTTCTGGCTTCTTACCCCCGCAGCACGAGCCGCCGGACCAGCCGGCATCTCGAAGGACGGTATTTCGGGTTTAAAGATTAACGGCTGACCATCGTCCAGCAGCGGTGTACCATCGGCTTTGTACTGCTGGCCCACAATCCACATTTTTTTCCGTACATCTTTATCTTCGAATGAATTGTAGAACTCGGCTAAAGTAGCATAACCGTTCCAGGGCGCGGTACCAATATTGTAGGTTTGCTGGTTTAAATAATGCAGCGTGCGCATCTGAATATTCATACCGCCGCGCTTGCTTTTATCGAAGGGCGTAGCCAGAATAATTTCGGGTGAGGTTTGATTGCTGATGCTGAAGTTAGACAAGAAATCAGTGGCTAACGTATACTTGTTAGAGTTAATAATTAAATCAGCTTGCTCAATGGCTTTGGCCCACTGCGGTGTGCCGGTATACACCTGCGCGTTCAGGTACATTTTAGCCAGAATCATGTGCGCCACGTATTTATTCATCCGGCCGTATTGCACGCCACCCACAGTGCTAGGCAAATCAGGTAGGGCGGCCAGCAACTCTTTTTCTACCCAGGCATATACCTCGGCCCTGGTTTTCTGTTCGGGGCTCTCGGCACCAACGGTTTCGGCAATAATTACATTACCAAAGTTGTCCATGGCAATATAATGGTAAAAGGCCCGTAGGGTTTTCAGCTCGGCAATGGTAGCTTTATCGGTAATAGCCGGATTAGCCAACTGCCGGTTTATGGCGGTAGAATTATTGTATACCCACGTCCAGAGCCCATTAAACGGACCATCATCCTGCGATGGGTTCCAGGTATGCTGGTACAAGCGTTTCCAGGCATCACCATCTTTCCAGTCGCCGCCCCGGGTAGGCACAATTTGTTCATCGGTAGTAGCATTAAGCTGCTGGTAACGCTCAAAATAGCCGCCTAATTCGCCGTAAAGCGGCCCGATGAGCGCGCTTAACTGCTCCGGGTTATTGCCAAAAGCATCCTGCGATAATTGATCGCTTACTTCTTCTTCCAGATCGGTACAGGATTGGACAAAAAGGAGTCCAGCCGCCGAGCCCGCTAAGAGAAAAGATTTTATATATTTATTCATTTTAGTTTTTATTAAATCCTGTTAATCTACTAGATATATCTGTTTATCAGCTTTATACCGGTACTAATTTACTGTTTATTAGAAGGTTAAATTTACGCCTAACTGAAACGACCGGGTTTTAGGGTAGATACCGGTATTATCGAGTCCAAGGGTGTTGGGGCGCTGGCTACGGCCATTATCGCGTAAGTCGCCGCGTACTTCCAATTCCGGATCGATACCTTTGTATTTGGTTAATACGAACAAATTATTACCGCCTAAATAAATGCGGGCACCTTTAAATGCACCTTCTCCTACCGGCACATTGTACCCGATTTGCCAGTTATCTAACCTTACAAAAGAAGCGTCTTCCAGCCACAAATCAGATAATTGGTTGGTGCTGTAGTTTGTCTGGTAATCCGATATTTCGGTAAGCTGGTTACTTTCCAAAATACTGCCGGGAATGGTTAAGTTAGAACGCAGGTTATTTAATATTTTATTACCAAACACCCCGCGTAACTGAAAGTTTAAATCGAAGTTACCATAATTAAAGCTGTTGATAAAAGAAGCAGATAACCGTGGCTGGGCAATACCGGCTTCGTATAATTTAGCTTTGGTATAGTCAGTGGTGGTATTTCCGTCTTCACCTTCCAATAATACTTTACCATCGCTGCTGAAACCGGCAAAACGCGGAATAAAGAATTCGCCGAGCGGATGGCCTTCGCGCAACTGCGAAGCAAATACATCGGATAAACCACGGCCACCAAATTCGTTGTACCGGATTACCCCAACGTCGAACATGTCGTTTTGCAGGCTTTCAATGTTATTTTTATAAGCGGTACCAACCAAACGGGTATTCCAGGTTAACTTATCATTATTGATAATATCGGTATTTAATGATAATTCAATGCCTTTGTTGCTCATTTCGCCTACGTTAGCGGTAATGGTATTTACAAAGTACTGACCATTAGAAGGCACGTTGTAGTTATACAACATGTCTTTGGTGCGCTTATCGTACACATCAATGGTACCGTTTACCTTCTCAAACAAAGTAAAGTCGAAACCAACGTTGGCCTGCTGAATAATTTCCCATTTTAAATCGGGGTTGCTGTTCTGAATAACCGCATAACCTGGTACAAAATCGCCGATGCTGCCATCGTAGTAAGTGCCCTGGCGGCCATACAAGAATAAAGACTGATACGGGTTAATGCCTTCGGAATTACCGGTTTGTCCCCAGCCAGCCCGCAGTTTCAGGTAGCTCAGCGCTTTATTGCCTTGCAGGAAGCTTTCGTTCGATACCGTCCAGCCGGCGGCAAAAGAAGGGAAGATAGCCCACTTGTTGTTCGCCCCAAATTTAGAGCTACCATCCTGGCGTACAGTGGCTGTTAAGTTATATTTATCTTGTAAGTTTAAAGTACCGCGGGCAAAGAACGATACCAGTGTGGTGCGGTTGCGGTATGACGAAGCATAATCTTGCCGACCCGATAATAAGGTACCCCGGCCACCCGATAAGTTATTATAGCCAAACTGCTCGTACAGGCCGTTTATGTAGTTGTTGTTGTAGGCGCCAAAACCATCGTCCACATTATCCTGGTAAGAGTAGCCACCCAACAAATTTAAATTATTAGGGCCGCCAAACTGATGGGTATAAGAGCCGGTAACTTCTAATAATTTATTATTGGTTTGGTATAAATTACGTGAGGTACGGCCCTGGTTAGAGGTATATGCCAGCACCGTGCCATTATACGCCTGGCTGTTTACGGTATTATCGTTTTTGAGAGCCCCGTTAACGCCTAATACAAACCCGTTAAAGAGTTCGTATTTTACGTTCATGCCGCCAATTAATACCCGTTTTAAATCTTCGTTCTTATAATTATTCAGCATGGCCACGGGGTTATACAAGTCCTGGGTGCCAGGTATCTCGTAATAACTGCCATCGGCATTCTTGATGGGCAAAGTAGGTAAAAACAAAGTAGCCCGGGCAATTACCGCATCGTTGCGGTTATCCTGGTTAGTTTGGGTGTAAGACAAACTGTACTGCACATTTAAGCGGTTATTCAGCGCTTTCTGGTCCAGGTTAATGCGGCCGGTAAGCCGGTCGAAACCCGTGTTTTTGATTACACCTTCGCGTTTAATATAATTAAGTGAGCCACGGTAAGTAAAGGCTTCGCTCCCACCCATAATAGATAAATCGTGGTTGTTGGTTAAACCAGACCGGCTAATCTGGTCAAACCAATCGGTGTTGTAACCTTGTCCGTCTGCACCTTTCGGGAACCGGAGATTATCGTTTAACGAGGCATCGCCTTTAATTTTAGCCACCTGCGCGCGGTACTCGTTTGCATCTAATAAATCGAGGCGGTTAGAAATAACATCGGTAGCTACGTAATTATTAAAACTAACGCTGGTAGTACCGGCCTTGCCTCTTTTAGTGGTAATAATAATTACCCCGTTAGCTGCCCGCGAGCCGTAAATAGCGGAGGCCGAAGCATCTTTCAGCACATCCATGGTTTCAATATCCGATGGCGAAATGCTGTTAATAGGTACGCCAATAATACCATCTACCACGTAAAGCGGATCGCTGCCACCGGCCAGCGAGGTATAGCCCCGCAAACGAATGGTTGGGTTTTGGTTGGGATCGCCGTTGGGTTGGGTAATTACCAAACCAGCTACTTTGCCTTGAATGGCTTGTAACGGATTAGGGTTTACGCCCGAATTAAATTCTTTAGAACTAACCTGGGTAACCGAACCCGTAACGTCTTTCCGTTGCTGCGTGCCATAACCCACCACCACTACTTCTTCCAGCGCTTTGGCATCTTCGAGTAAGTTAATATTTATGGCGCCCGGACCGGTAAAAGATTTCTCCTGCGAACTGTAGCCAATAAATGAGAATACCAGCACGCCGGCTGTTTCCGGTACGCTTAAGCTGTAACTGCCATCAACGCTCGTGGCTGTACCGTTGGTGGTTCCTTTTACTACTACCGTTACGCCCGGCAAGCCATTGCCTGTGCGGTCGGTAACCTTACCCGTAATAGTCCAGGCGACTGGTTTAACGAAACCGTTTTCGGTCCGTAAGTGGGGGGCGGCAAAACTGCCGGTACCCGCCGATAACAAAAAAAGAAGCAGGCAGGTTTTTGGCTGCCATCGGTGCGTAAATTTTTTCATTTAGGCTTTGTTGTTTGTTTGTTGTTGGAAAGATTTAATTATATAATTCTACCAGAGCATATTTCAGAGCATTTACTTTTTTGTACTTTTCTCACAAAACCCTAATTAGAAAAATATTTCTTTATAACCTTAATGTTGAATCTGGCTGATTAGAAAGGAATTTCAAAATATTTCCTTTAAAATTTTTGCAAAAAAATATCTAAAATTCTTCGGCAATTACTCTTTACGCCTAAAGTAGAAACCAATAAGGTTATTTTATGTTTCAAAAATATTGCTTCAAGCGCTAAAAACAGGCTTTTTGGGATAACAATGCTGTTAACCCGGTTATAAAATAATTAATTGAGAAAAGATATAAATATTAACCTAAACCGAGTTCCGAAAACGATACCGGAATGCATCGTAATCGTTTTCGGAAAATAAAATTAGCAACTTACCCGCAACTTAGTTGAATAAATTTTAACATTAGCGATGATATTTTAAATTTTACAAAAGGATAAAGTTATAAAAATATAAAAGCTCTAAAATGCTTATGTTTTTTAATAAATTTTAAACAGCTATTAGTACAAAAGTCATTAAAATATTATTTTTTTTATACACTAAATTAACGCCAATTATTTAGGCACAGCCTTTCGGACTTATTGTATTATTTACATGATTCCCCACCCAAAAGAATGAAACTTTAAGCTAGCGGTACCCACCTAAACACTATAAGAATTAATTTATTGGGTTAGATAATTGCAGATAGATGCGAAATAAATAGAATCTAGGTTTAACTCCTTTTGCCATGCAGCTTATTCATGGCCTTGAACACTAAATAGAAATCAAGGATAATATTTATTCTAAAAGGCTCACGTGCATAACCTAAACCAATTTAGTTTTCTACCGCATCCGGGTAGATTCACGCTCAATTAGTTCTGATTGCAAAATAATCTGGTTTTCCACGGCTTGGCTCTCTCCTTCCAGTATCTGAAACAACAGCATGGCGGCTTTATTCCCAATTTCTAAGGCGGGCTGGGTAATAGTAGTTAAGGAAGGATTTAACAAATCGGCTACTTCGGAACTGGAATAACTTATTATTTTAAGGGCATCCGGAATTTTAATTTGCAGTTCGTGGCATATTTTATAACTGATAAACGCTAAGTTTTCGCCGGCGGCAAAAATGCCGTCTGGTTTAAGCGATTTTATTGCCAAACTAATGCAGGCATAATTCTGCTCGTTATCATCCAGGCAATTTATTATTAGTTGCTCATCTACGGGCAAGCCAAAATCTTTCAAGGCATCCTGGTAACCTTCCATGCGGGTTTTACCAATGGAGCGGGCATTTTTGTAACCCAAATGCGCTATTTTTTTACACCCCCGCTCGGCCAGTAATTTGGTGGCTTTGTAACTACTTTCGTAGTCGTCGGTGCTTACTTTAGGCGCCTTTACATCGTCGTAAATCCGGTCGAAGAAAACAACGGGAATATTCCTTTTTTGTAACTGGTGTAAATATTTATGGTCCTGAGCTTCGGCACAACCCGACATGATAATACCGTCTACGCGTCCGTTTTGCAGGTAATTAATAAAAGAAACTTCTTTTTCGTATTGATTTTCGGTGCGGTAAATTAATATATGATAGCCTTTCTGGTTAGCCAGGCTTTCTAAACCATCGATGGCCAGCGAAAAGAAAATATCGCGTAGTTGGGGAATAATAACCGCAATGGTTTTGCTTTTGGTTTCGCGAAGGTTGCTGGCGTAATAATTAGGATGGTAGTTCAGTTTTTTAGCTAGGGCCAGAATGCGCTCTTTTGTTTCGGGATTAATATCAGAATAACCCCGGAAAGCCCTGGTAATTGTGGCCGGCGATACGTTAAGTTCTTTCGCTAAGGTTTTAATATCTATTTTATTCATCCGCTTACTGGTATAGAAGCAAAAGATAGCTTTGCCAGCCTTAATCAAATAATCACTGCAATTTACTACCTGGGCACTGTTGGCACTAGTGGCTTACGTTATTAAATCTCCACCCCGCTCCTGCTGTTGGTTTTGTAAATAATGCTTTTGTTTACGCGTTGGTTAAGCCAATAAATAATTTAATGAGTATAATATTTTAATTCAGCGGCAAAACTAACAAAAGCGTGGTTAGGCAATATTTTATTTTCTGCCTTGTGTAAAAACGAAAACCCCTTTCTTGTTCGCTACAATAATATCGGTTAAGCCATCGCGGGTAATATCTTCGGTTACCACATGCACCCCTAAGCCCGAATTATCATCGATCAGGTGGGGTTCCCAGGTGGGCGTTTTGCCTGGTTTAAACTCGAACCAGTAAAGTACCGGGGGCTCATATTCGCCCGGGTCTTTGCCCATGTGCGCGAAATAACGCTTACCGGTTATTAAATCGGGGTGCTTATCGTTGTTTAAATCCAGGAAAGCCAAACCATGAGTTTGGGTAAATTTATCGGAAATTAAATGCCGGGTCCACTGCGCCGCGCCTTGCTCGTTCTGGGTTTGCTCGTACCACCAAATACCCAAATTATGCGCCGATGACGAAACCACATCCTGGTCGCCGTCCTGGTCGAAATCGTACGCGTACATCTGGGCGCAAGCTTCACCCAAATTAGCCGGGTGAAAGGTCCACTCAGGCTGCTGCCGGTTCTGCGGCGCTTCCCACCAGCCTTCTTTTATAATAATATCGTTGCGGCCGTCTTTGTTTATATCGCCTAAACCTAAACCGTGTGAAAAAGGCTCGGAGCCGGGACTTTTTTCTTTGCTAATGGTAAATTTTTGCCAGGTTAAATTATTCTTAGAAACGGGCGGCTTAAACCAGGTCATCTGGCCGTTAGTGGAGTTGCCGCCGAGCAAATCCAGTTTACCGTCGCCGTCTACATCAAAAAAGCCCGCCGATTCGTTGCCTAGAGCCTCGTGGATAACATGTTCTTGCCAATGTACTTCTTTTTTCTGCGGATTTTCGTACCAAACCGCTTCTTTGCCCGGAAAACCAACCCGCACAAAATCTACCCAGCCATCCAGGTTTACATCCATGCCTAGGCTTACAAAAGCATTGCTGTAACCTTTATCGTAGTAAAATTTTTGCGGTTGGGTAATTTCGTGTTTCTGCCAGTTGGGGGCCTCAAACCAGTAAGCCCCGGCCAATACATCAGTTTTCCCGTCGCGGTTTACATCGCCTACGGCTACGCCTTCGGCAATAAATTCATCGTGTAATATTTGTTTCGTAAAAGTTATCTCGCCGGCAGGTATAGGGCCTCGTTGTTGCGCCGCTGTATTGCCCGATGAGGCACAACTGTTGGTTAATAGCAGCAGCCCGAAACCGTAAGCAAAGGCTTTAATCCCGAAACTTTTGACTAATATTTGACTGGTGGATGCAGATAGATGCTTTATCATAGCTTAGCGCCGGTTTATTACACACATAAGAAAGTCTTTTAACTCAAGATTCGTTAGAACTCTCTTTATAAATAGCAGCAAGATTAATTACAAGAATAAAGATTTTTCGGATAACAACATTTACATTTTTTAACGTGAGCGTATAATATTAAGCAGCACCGCCGTAAATCATAGGAACAGAATATGAAGCTTTAAAACAGAAAACGGCTAATCTGTAAAACAGCAATAATTAAAAGTAAGTACTTGTGTGCTGTGTACTGCTAATCTTGCTTAATTATTTAAGTTTAACGATAGCAACAAAGCCTAATTTTAAAGCTTAGAATTATAATCTGGTAAGGTAAGTGCAATTGAGGGTTTATGTATTTTGTACAATAATTAATTTATTTAGAAGTCCATTAACTATTCGTAAGTAAACTGAATATAAATATTCAGCATAACCTCACTGATACTATAATTAATAGATAAAGTATTGTTTTACTTAAATTTAGGCGTTTAAAAATTTGCCTAAATCTAATCCTTAGCTAACTTGCGCCCCAGAATGGCGATTTAATTCCTTTTATCAAGTAAATAGCAGCAAGTAAGCATATTACTTTTAGCCTAATTTCATTGCTATTTTCCTCAGTACCCAGACTAAGTATTTCTCTTTTATAATTAGGTTCTTAGTTTACAGTTCAACCTTTTAATACATCTTAATTAATCGTTAATGAAACAATTAAAAAAATTATTGCTGCCCACGCTGGGTTGTTTCATCCTGCTATTGGCCTGTAACCGGTCGCCGCTGGGGAAAACCGAAAGGCCGCAGGAAGCCTGGGTAATTCGGTCGGTGCTGGACCTGAAACCCCGTATGCTGAGCGTTGCGCTCGACACTAATTTATGGATTGCTTACAACACCCAAACCGCCGGTTTGTACAAAGCCTGGAAGGGCGGGATTAATTTCGACGGCCCGGTTTACACTTCGGCCCACGGTCCGCAGCCTACTTCTGTTGGGGTAGCTTATTTACAGGAGCCCGACAGTATTCCGTGGCGGGTTGTTACGAACGGAACCGCTGTTATTCCGGAAGTAACTTACAAAGGCCATGCTATTGATGATAATAAAGTTACCTTAACTTACACTTTAACCGCTAACGGTAAAAATATTACGGTAACCGAAAAGCCGGAATTTGTAAAGCAGGATAACGGTAAAATTGGCTTTGAACGGATATTTACTACGGAAGGCGTTCCTGCTGGTTCGCAAATAATCCTGAAAACGCGTTTTGCTTCGCTTGCTTCCGAAAACGATTTCGAAACCAACGGCAAATTTAATCCCGGCCGAAAAGAAATTGAAACGGTGGGGCAAAAACAATTTCAGCTAATTTCCGGCGACCTGGTTTTAAATAATAACGCCGAAACCAAAATCACCTTAAACCTGACGCCCAAACCAGCCGTGGAGGCACCTACCCAGGAAAAATTACAGGGCGAAGAAGCCGTGGCGGCTTTAATGGCCAAAAGCGATTGTAATACCTGCCATAACCGCGACGTAAAAACCGTGGGACCAGCCTATAAATCTATTGCGGAAAAATACGAGAACAACAAGCAAAACCTGGATGCCTTGGTAACAAAAGTAATATTAGGCGGTGCGGGTAATTGGGGCGAAATCCCGATGACACCCCACCCTAACTTGCCCCGCGAAGATGCCGCTACCATGGTTTCTTATATTCTGGCTCTGGATTCGGGCACAGAGGTTAAGAAAGTAACCACCAACCTAATGCCCAAAATTGATTTTCAGGTACAACGGGACACCCTGAATCCCAGTAAAATGGCGACAACCGCCGAAAAGCCCGGCGTAGCTTTAAATGCTTACCAGTTTGTAGAACCCGTAAAAGATTTTCCGGAACTAACCGACGAAATGTTGCCGGTATTTTCCGGTTCTATTAATGCCCTGCACCTAGATGAAAACGACTTTGGCGATTTAAAAGATAATTTCATCATCCGGGCTACGGGTTCAATTCAAATGGATAAAACTACCAATGTGGTGCTGCGCCTGGTTTCCGACGACGGCGCGCGGCTTTACATCCAGGACAAATTAATTATTGATAACAGCGGCGCCCACCCCATGGAAGCCGTAGACGGCGAAATAATATTGAAAGCCGGCAAAACACCTTTCCGGATCGATTATTACCAGGGTGGTGGTGGCAAAGGCTTATCGCTGCAGTGGCGGCCGTACGGCGCCAAAGAATTTACCGTTGTTCCGCCAACCGCCTTGTCTTTCAAAGGTTCCGACATCAAGAAAACCCAGGCTTCGCCAGTAGTGGTAAACAAAGATGCTACGCCCGGCGATACGCATCCGTTGGAAGCGGTGCACCCAAGCTTTACGTTAGCCCAAGCCCGCCCCAAAGATTTTAAACCCAAAGTAGGCGGTATGGATTTTCTGCCGGATGGCCGTTTGGTGGTAAGCACCTGGGATTCGCTGGGTTCGGTGTTTGTGCTGGATGGCGTACAGGGAAAAAACCCCGAAGCTATTAAAGTAAAACGGATTGCTTTTGGCCTGGCCGAGCCTTTGGGCATTAAAGTAGTAGACGGCGATATTTACGTGATGCAGAAACAGGAACTCACCCGCCTGGTTGACACGAACAAAGACGATATTATCGACGAGTACCAAACGGTGTGTAACGGCTGGAAAGTATCGGCTAACTTCCACGAGTTTGCGTTTGGCCTGGTTTACAAAGACGGTTATTTCTACGGCACGTTAGCCACGGCTATTAACCCGGGCGGGGCCAGCACCAAGCCGCAAATTCCGGACCGGGGCAAAGTGGTAAAAATATCGAAAAAAGACGGCACATTCGAGCTGGTTTCCAGTGGGCTCCGAACGCCCAACGGCATCGGTTTTGGCGTAGACAACGAAATATTTATTGCCGACAACCAGGGCGATTGGTTACCCGCCAGCAAAATCGTACACTTCCAGGAAGGCAAATGGTACGGTTCCCGTTCCGTAGATTTTGAAGGCACCGCCAGTAAAACCGAAATGCCCCCGGTAGTTTGGTTGCCCCAGGATGAAATTGGCAATTCGCCGAGCCAGCCTACTAAACTTAATGTAGGGCCTTATAAAAATCAGATGATTCACGGCGAAGTAACCCACGGCGGTATTAAGCGGGTTTACGCCGAAAAAGTAAATGACGCTTACCAAGGCGTAGTATTTAGGTTTACCCAAGGTTTGGAAGCCGGCGTTAACCGCTTGGTTTGGGGACCAGATAATGCGCTTTACATAGGCGGTGTGGGTTCTACGGGTAACTGGGGGCACACCGGCAAACTAAAATACGGTTTGCAGCGACTTACCTTCAACAACAAGCCTACTTTCGAGATGCTGGCCGTTAGAGCCAAACCAAACGGCGTAGAAATAGAATTTACCCAACCTTTAAAAGAAGGAACCGGCGTTAACGCCTCCGATTATACCATTAAGCAATGGTGGTATAAACCAACCGGCGAATACGGTGGCCCTAAACTAGATGAAAAAGACCTGACCATTAAATCTGTAAATGTATCTTCCGACCGCAAACGAGTACTACTGGAATTACCCGGCATGAAAGCCAAGCACGTAGTTTATATCCGGCTAAACCGCAAAACCTTAACCAGCAACACCGGACTAAACCTTTGGTCTACGGAAGCCTGGTATACCATGAACAACATACCCACTGGCCCGGAAAAAACTGCTAGTAAATAAAAAAGAAATTATTTCCGGAACAGTAAAGTAAACCCCGTCTTAGCTGCTAGTTAAGACGGGTTTCGTTTTTAATAACGATAAAATTTAAGAGGAGGAAAATGGTACAAGAGCAAAAATATTCTATTCAGAAGCCGTTTTACTTTAAATTATAATTTATAAATTTTTATTCCGGTGAGCCCACTCCTGTCCTCTTGAGCTGGTTGAAGAGTTCATTACAATCTATAATATTAAATTTAGCTATTTCAACATGTTTAATCAGAAACAGTAATTTAAGCACGTTAACTCATTGACAGCTTTAAATAACTGCCGATAATATAAATATTATAAAATTCAGAAAAAGAAAAGCCCGGCTGCAGGTATTTTACCCAGCCGAGCTTTTCTTTTTTACTTTAAAGATATAACGTATTTACACGAGCCTTCTTAGCCCAATCTGGCTAATCCATTCGTTGGAGTTTAATAAATTCCTGCCCTTGTTTATCGTCTTTGCGCACAAAAGCCCGGATAATCAGGCGAGTGCCGCGTTCGTAGGTAAAGAACCGGTAAACCCAGTTAATAAGTACCACCAGTTTGTTCCGGAACCCGATGAGGTAATAAATGTGCACAAACAACCAAGCCATCCAGGCAATGAAACCGCCTAAATGCACATTTTTCGGCAAGTCGGCTACGGCTCGGTTCCGGCCAATAATGGCCAGCGAACCTTTATCAAAATATTCAAAGGGTTCGTAGGTTTCGCCGCGGAGCAACCGTTTAAAGTTTTTGGCTAAGTGCTGGCCTTGCTGAATGGCGGGTTGCGCCACGCCCGGGTGCCCATTCGGAAATAAATCGGTCGTCATTTTGGCAATATCGCCAATGGCAAAAATATCAGTAAAGCCTTGTACCTGGTTAAACCGGTTAACAATATATTTACCGCGTTCTACAGTTTCGGGTGGCATGCCTTCGATGGTAGCACCCGCTACCCCAGCGGCCCACACCAAAGTCTGAGTCCGGATTTGTTCACCGCCTTTCAGCGTAACCACTTCGCCGTCGTAGGATTCTACCAAAGTTTTGAGCTTGATAATAATGCCCATTTCTTCCAGGTATTTGTGTGTTTTATGGCTCGATTCCGGCGACATAGGCGGCAAAACGCGGTCTAAACCCTCTACCAGGTAAATATTCATCTGGCTGAAATCCATACCGGGGTAATCGCCGGGCAAAATATGTTTTCGCATTTCGGCCAGCGAGCCGGCCATTTCTACGCCCGTTGGCCCGCCGCCCACAATTACAATATTTAGTAAACTTTGCCGCTTTTCCGGGTCTTTGGTCATGTTGGCCATTTCAAACGATTGCAGCAATTGGCTCCGCAGGTTAAGCGCATCCGGAATTTGTTTCAGCGGAAAAGAATATTTTTTGATTTGCTCGTTGCCGAAGAAATTTGACTTGGTACCAGTAGCAATAACCAGGTAATCGTACCGCAAATCGCCAATTAAAGTAGTTATGGTTTTGCTTTCGGAGTTAATGCGGGTTACCCGAATGGGCCGGAAATGAAAATCCTCATAATCTTCGTCGAACATTTTGCGCAAAGGCTCGGCAATGGCATCGGGCTCCAGGCCAGCGGTAGCCACCTGGTATAAAAGCGGCCAGAAGCCGTGGTAATTTTGTTTGTTAAATAATACCACCTGAAAATCTTTACCCGATAATTTACGGGCCAGGTTAATGCCGCCAAAGCCGCCGCCAATAATAACTACCCGGGGCTTGGTGGTATCGGGTATGTTAAGCGATAATTCTTCCAGTCTGAGCATAAGTATGTGTACTGTTGGGAGCTGTTAGGTAAATATTAAATATTTAGTTGCCGTTAGGGAATATTTTGTATTCTTCTGGGTAAAAACCTGTTTTGTTTATTTTTAATTGATTTTATCGCCCAATTAATTATTGATTACTGTTATTACGCGTTATCGTTGGAGTCCACACTTGTCATTCAGAAGGAAACTATTTAGCAAGTAACCCAATAGGTTCCTCTGGAATGACAGACTTGGGATCTAAAGCCCAATTATATATTGTGTAGCAGCAGTTAAATCAGGTTATAAAAAATAATATTAAAATATAGTAATCCTATTTATTATGAGATTACCCCGGAAATAAAATAAAGTTTCAAGAAATAACAGCAGCCAATATTTTACACCGCCTATTTCTAATATGCTGTATACCTGTTCTGTTTTGGGCAGGTTGCTGCTAGTGCTCCGTCAAATTAAAAATTAGAAATTATGAATTGTGAATTATCATCAACTCGGCCAATAATATCTTATTGATAGATAAGTTTTCTAAACATTAATTTGGTGGAGCACTAATTTCCGGCCGGAATGATAAAAAGGGCAGATTACTGTTCCGGGAAGCAAAATAAAAAGCCCTGCGGAGTTGTAAATCCGTCGGGCTCATTACTTAAGAATAATTAAAAAAAGAAAGATGCCTGGTGCTAGGCGTTGCTTTAAGATAATGCCGCAGAAGCCTTAAAGGTGGGCAATACCCGGTTTTTAGAAGCTTGTTCGTAGGCATAAGCCAGTTTTAATAATTCGCCTTCGGTGTAAGCGGTGCTAAAAAAAGAAAGGCCAATAGGTAAGCCCTGTACCAAGCCCAGCGGTACGGTAATGTGCGGATAACCCGAAATAGCCGCCGGCGAGGTAAAGCCATAGCCGGTAGAATAATCGCCGTTTATTAAATCTATGCACCAAGGCGGACCGTACGTAGGACCCGAAATTGCATCTAATTTATGTTCCCGCAACAGGTTGTCGATGGTTTTACGGGAAATCGTCAGGTTTTTCTGTAAGGCTTCTTGGTATTTGGGGCTGGTTAGGTCCCCGAGTTTTTCGGAGCTTTCGAGAATTTCCTGCTTAAAATAAGGCATGGCTTTGGCCTCGTTTTCTTTGTTAAACGCAATCAGTTGCGCCAGCGATTTTACCTTGCCGTTGGCTTTCGCCAAATATTTATTCAGGCCATCTTTAAATTCGTATTGCAGCACTTCAAATTCAGTTTCGCCTAGTTCGCGCATTTTTTTCATTATTTCTACTTCCACCACCGTAGCGCCTTTGCTTTTTAACAAGTCAAGCGCTTTCTGCAACAAGGTATCAATGCCCGGATGACCTTGCAAAAAAGATTTTTCTACCCCGATTCTTTTGCCTTGTAAGCCGTTGGCGTCCAGGAATTGCGTGTAATCCGGTTGTATTTTGCCTTCGCTTTCTTGCGTAACGGCATCGGCGGGGTCGAGGCCGGTTAAGAAGCTGAGTAAAATGGCGGTATCGCGTACGGTTCTGGTCATAGGCCCGGCCGTATCTTGCGTTTGCGAAATAGGAATAATACCCGAACGGCTCACTAAACCTACGGTTGGTTTCAGGCCTACTATACCATTTACCGAAGCCGGACAAACCACCGAGCCGTCGGTTTCGGTACCAACCGCCACTACGCACAAATTAGCCGCTACCACCACGCCCGAGCCCGAACTAGACCCGCAAGGCGTACGGTCCAACACGTACGGGTTGCGCGTTTGCCCACCCCGGCTGCTCCAGCCGCTCGTAGACCGCGTTGACCGGAAATTCGCCCACTCGCTCAAGTTGGTTTTACCCAAAATAACGGCACCAGCCTCGCGCAGTTTTTTTACAATAAAAGCATCGTAGGTAGCTTTGTTATCGGCCAGCGCAATCGAGCCCGCCGAAGTAGACATTTTATCGGCTGTATCAATATTATCTTTTATCAGCACCGGAATGCCGTGCAGCGGGCCGCGTACTTTGCCGTTTTTCCTTTCCTGATCCAGAGCATCGGCAATATTTAAAGCATCCGGATTTATTTCAATTACCGAGTTTAGCTTGGGTCCGTTTTTATCGATGGCTTCAATCCGGTCCAGGTACAGTTGCGTAATAGACCGGGAAGAATATTCGCCGTTTTGCATTTTTCCCTGCAAATCCGCAATGGTGGCTTCGTTTAACTGGAAGTTATCAGCATCGTTGCTGGCGGTTTTTTCGGCCTGCTTTTGGCTGGTTGCCCCCGGATTACAGGCTCCTACAGTAAGGGTTGATAACGTTAAACCAGCCAGGGAGCTATTTTTTAGAAAATTTCTTCGGTTCATGGTTGCTGTTTTACTAAAGATAAAGAATAATTAGTTTCGGTATAACCTAAACCACCTGCGGCTACATAATTTTAATATCCGGCTAAATACTATTACATTTAATAAGCTGATTAGCTGTTATTTTTTTACCTAACCCAAAATAACCAGTTATGAGATATTGTTGCATTTTAATATTTTGCCTGATTCAATTCCAGGTAAATGGTCAGGGAACAGCTTCGGTAAAGCAAGGCGAAGTAGTTTTCCGGAACGTAAACGTAATACCCATGGATCAGGAACGGGTGTTAGCTAACCAGACCGTAGTGGTAAAAGATGGCAAAATTACTTATGTGGGCGAGGCCAAAAACGCGAAATACGGCAAAGCGGCCACCCTGGTAGAAGCCAAAGGCAAATATTTAATGCCAGGTTTAGCCGAAATGCACGCCCACGTACCGCCCGTAGATAACCTGGAACCCATGAAAGAAGTTTTAATGTTGTTTGCGGCCAACGGCATTACCACCATTCGGGGCATGCTGGGGCACCCGCGCCACCTGGAACTGCGCAGTAAAATTAACAGCGGCGAAATATTAGGCCCTCATTTTTATACCACCGGTCCGTCGTTTAGCGGGCAAAGCGTGAAAACCCCGGAGCAAGCCACCAGTATGGTGCGGCAGCAGAAAGCAGCCGGCTATAATTATTTAAAACTGCATCCCGGCCTTACCCTCGAAACGTTTGATGCCATGGCCCAAACGGCCAAAGAAGTAAATATTCCGTTTGTGGGGCACGTTTCTTTTGATGTGGGTATCTGGCGGGCCATTAATGCCGGTTATTCTTCTATCGATCACTTGGATGGTTTTATTGAAGGTTTGGTACCGGGGATCGATAGTATGAAACAGGAACAGGTGGGTTTATTTGGCATGTTTGTGGCCGATAAAGTAGATACTACCCGCATAACCAAATTAATGCAAGGATTAAAAGCTAAAAATATTTGGGTAGTGCCTACGCAAGCCCTGGCCGAACGGTGGTTTGCGCCCGTAACCGTAGAGCAGTTTAGTAAAGCCCCCGAAATGGTTTACATGGCGCCGGAAGTAAGACGCAATTGGGCTAATAGTAAAAAAAGCTTGCAGGCTAATCCGCAGTACAATGCTGCTAAAATGAAAGCATATATTCAATTGCGGCGAAAATTAATATTGGCTTGTCAGCGCAACGGCGTTGGGTTATTATTAGGCTGTGATGCGCCGCAAATATTTAACGTACCCGGTTTTTCTACGCACCAGGAACTTAAATATTTGGTAGATGCGGGCTTAACGCCCTACCAAGCCCTGCAAACCGGCACCGTTAACGTAGCTAAATATTTAAATCAGACAGGCAATGCAGGAATTATTAAGGTTGGAGCTGTTTCGGATTTAATATTGCTGGCCGGTAACCCGCTGCAAGATATTACCCAAACCCGCCGGATAGAAGGCGTCATGCTCGGCAATCGTTGGCTGCCCAAAACTTACCTGCAACAGCAATTACAAAAGTTGAAAAAGGGATAATTTCCCCCTTAACCAGAAGTAAAAAAATCAGGCAACAAGCCTAAGCAATTCACCAATGTTATTCAGGAGGAAACTATTTGGCTATCTGCTAAATAGTTTCCTCCTGAATGATACGAATAGACTGCAATGGCAAATATTTTTTTTAACACTGTAATTATCCAAGGCCTAATTATTTACCTTTTCCTTTACCGTTGTTATTGCCTTTGCCGCTATTATCGTTGGCGTGATCTTTTCCTTTGCCGTGTCCTTTATTGTCATCATTTCCCTTTTCTTTATCGGCTAAAACCAGCTTAAACACCTGGCCCGTATTGCCCGATGGACCTAAAAGATTGGAAACGGTCAGGTAAATTTCGCCTTCTAAATCCTGGCCAAAGCCTTTGAGGTAATAGCCAATATCGTTGGGCCGGTTTACTAAATTAATTTCCTGGTAATCCCATAAACCAGGGCCGGAAGGTTGCGCCATAAATAATTCAGCGTTTGGTGTGCCCGGATTTTGCGAGAAAGTGCCAAAAATATATTTACCTTGGAAACCCGGTATATCGTTGCCGCGGTAAACGTTGCCCCCAATAATGGTAGTAGCCCGGCCATTTGCCGGATTGCGGTAATTATTTACTTGAATTACGGGATCGATGAGCTTATTACCGTAAATATCTACATTAGGGCAGGAGGCCAAGGGTTGCAACGGACTGGCAGCATTAAAGCAAGAGGTGCCTTCTTTTACATTCCAGCCGTAATTCTGGCCTTTTTCCACCACGTCAATTTCTTCGTACAGTAATTGGCCGGCATCGCCGGCAAATAAGCGGCGGGAGCCGCTCATATCAAACGAGAACCGGAATGGGTTGCGAAAACCATAGGCCCAGATTTCGTCGCGGCCTGGTTTACCCACAAACGGATTATCGGCCGGAATACTATAAGGTGCGCCGCTGTTTACATCTAAACGCAAAATATTGCCAAACAGGTTGGCTTCAATATTCTGACCATTACCGCCGGCATTAACCGGATACCAGTCTTCTACGTGGCCGGGACTAACATCATTGGCCCCACCGCCATCGCCAATGGCAATATACAGGTAGCCGTCCGGGCCAAACGCAATGGTACCGCCATTATGGTTCGATTGCGGATCGTCCATTTCTAATATTACTTTTTCGGTACTTAAATCGGCCATATTCTTATTACCTCCGGAAACCCGGTACTCCGATACCCGGCTCAGGTTGTTCCAGGTAGTAGCAGGGGTTGGTCCGCCCGGGCGGGGCGGCAAAGTGTAATAAATAAAGAAGCGGCCATTATTTTTATAATCCGGGTGAAAGGCCAAGCCTAATAAACCCCGTTCGTCGTAGCCCGGGCTCAAGGGCACCATTTTGCTGGTTACATCTAAAAAAGGAGTAGCTAACTGGTTACCGGCTTCATCTACTATCCAGATTTTACCAATCTGGTCAATAATAAACAATCGTTTGCTGCCGTCGGGCACTGGTACCAGGCCAATTGGCGAAACCAGGCCGCTGGCAATTGGCTTTATATCTACCGGTTTCATGTTAAAGTGCGAAACCGATAATTGTTCGCTGGTTTGGGAATTGGTGGGTGCGGCTTCTTTTATTTCTTCCTGACAACTCTGCAGTAAAAATGTACTCAGGAGCAAGGCTAACCCAAACTTAAAGAATAAATGGTTAAAAGTAGTTTTAGCCGGAGCAGTGCTGCGCTGTCGGGACACTAAGGGTAAAAAGGTACTGGCGGTGTTCGTCTTTCTTTCCATAATTTTTAATTTTTTAAGATGAAAAATAAATAGACTGCTATGTTGTATGCCAATCAAGTAAGATCCTCTGGACAGGCTATAAAGCCTGCGTCGCGTTTTTAGCCGAAGCTTCCGGTTTTATTTTATTGGTGTTAAAGCGGGTAAAAGCAAAAATTAAAGATTATTACTTTGTTAAAATTCTAAAGTGTGCAGCCACCACGGAAGGTTAACCCAAATGGTTGCCTGGGCAGATAAAAAAGCATAGGTTTATTCAGGAGATTGCTGAATTAGCCGGTATGCTTTTATTTATTGGATTAAATCTGTAATTTTGGCCGGAAAATCAGGATTGACTTGAGGTTAAGAGCAATATTTTTTGCGGTATATATTTTTATCGGCTCCTTGCTGCCCAACTCCGATCTGCACGAAATTTCCAAAATAAGCTCCCTTATTCAACATTTCCAGCGCCACCAGGATACTGCCGGGGGCAATTTAAGTTTGCTCGATTTCCTGAAAATGCACTATAAGGATGCAAAGCACATGCAATCCGAAAACCACGAAGCGCTGCCTTTTAAGAAGATGGGCAACTCGCCCTACGATTATTTTGTAAATTCCATTCGCTTCCATTATTCCGCTGAGGTACCCGAATTTTCCGAAATAATACATTTTCCGCAACCCATTTCCCGGGTAAAATATACCTATGCCGGTACCATCTGGCAGCCTCCCAAAATAGCTTAGCATCATTTCGGGCCAAAAGTAAAGCCCTGCCGCATTAAGGCTGTAACCTAATTGGTTATAGCCTCCTGGCTGTAAACTTGCTTTTCCCGCCATTCAGATTGGTTCCGGCCGGAGCCGTTTCTGCCTGTTCTTATATTTTTTTAGCACCTGCCCGGCAGGTCAAAATCCTTATTTCGATGCTGAATAAGATTATCCTCTTTTCTATAAAAAATAAATTAATTATCGGGTTGATGACCCTGGCCCTGGTGGGTTGGGGCATTTATAACCTGAGCCGGCTCCCGATAGATGCTGTGCCCGATATCACAAATAACCAGGTGCAGGTAATTACTGTGTCGCCGTCGTTGGGGGCGCAGGAAGTAGAGCGGCTTATTTCCTTTCCGGTAGAACTATCGGTGGCCAGTGTACCGGGTATTATCGAGATTCGCTCTTTCTCCCGCTTTGGTTTGTCACTGGTAACGGTGGTTTTTGAGGAAGAAACCGATATTTATTGGGCCCGCCAGCAAATAACCGAAAAGCTGAAAGAAGCTGAAGAACAAATTCCGCCCGGTGTGGGAACCCCCACCCTTGCCCCAGTTACCACTGGTCTGGGCGAAATTTACCAGTATGAAATTCACCCCACCAAAGGCTACGAAAGTAAATATTCGGCTACAGAACTGCGCACTATTCAGGATTGGCTGGTGCGGCGGCAATTATTGGGTACGCCCGGTGTGGCCGAAGTAAGCAGTTTTGGTGGTAAACTGAAGCAGTATGAGGTAGCCATTAACTCCCCGAAACTGCGTTCGATGAATATTACGATTACTGAAGTTTTTGATGCCCTGGAAAACAACAACGCCAATGCCGGGGGCGCTTACATCGAAAAAGACCCGAATGCTTATTTTATCCGGACGGAAGGGCTGGTAAAAAGCAAAGAAGATATTGGCCGGATTGTGGTAAAAGAAACATCGGCTGGCGTGCCGGTGCTCATCCGCGATATTGCCACCGTGCGCGAAGGTTCGGCCATCCGGTACGGGGCGATGGTAAAAGACGATCAGGGTGAAGTGGCCGGCGGTATTGTGATGATGCTGAAAGGCGAAAACTCCTCGAAAGTAATAAAAGCAGTAAAAGCAAAAATTGCCGAAATCCAAAAAACCTTACCCGAAGGTGTAAAAATTGAACCGTTTCTGGACCGAACCAAACTCGTAAACCGGGCCATTAGTACCGTCGAGAAAAACCTGGCCGAAGGCGCGTTAATTGTGGTTTTTGTGCTGGTTTTATTATTGGGTAATCTGCGGGCCGGCTTTCTGGTAGCTTCGGTTATTCCGCTGGCCATGCTGTTTGCTATTTCGCTCATGAACGTGTTTGGCGTATCGGGTAACCTCATGAGTTTAGGGGCGCTGGATTTTGGTTTGATTGTAGACGGGGCCGTAATAATTGTGGAAAGCGTGATACACCGGCTCCAGTTAAGCAAACATCACCACCTGGGTATTACCCGCTTAAACCAGGAACAGATGGATGCGGAGGTGTACGATTCGGCCAGCCGTATGATGGGCTTTGCTTCCTTCGGACAAATTATTATTCTGATTGTGTATTTGCCGATTCTGGCGTTAGTAGGCATTGAGGGTAAAATGTTTAAACCGATGGCCCAGACCGTCGCTTTTGCTATTCTGGGGGCGTTTTTGCTGTCGCTAACGTACGTGCCCATGATGGCTTCGCTGGTGCTGAGTCGCCGCACCGACCACAAAGAAAATATTTCGGACAAAATAATGCGGGCCATTAACCGGGCTTACCAACCATTACTCAACCTGGCCATGCGCCTGAAAGGAGCGGTACTTTTGGTAGCCATCGGCCTTTTTGCCATTTCCTTGTTTTTATTTACCCGGATGGGTGGCGAATTTATTCCTTCTTTAGATGAGGGTGATTTTGCCATTGAAACGCGGGTACTCACGGGCAGTTCTCTGAACGAGACCATTGAAGTGGTGCAAAAAGCGTCGGCCCTGCTGAAGAAAACCTTTCCGGAAGTAGAAAAAGTAGTTACGAAGATTGGCTCGGCTGAAGTGCCCACAGAACCTAACCCGGTAGAATTAGGCGATATGATTGTGGTATTGAAAGAACAAAGCGAGTGGACGAGCGCCAAGAACCGCGAAGAACTGGCGAATAAAATATCCGAAACCCTGTCGGAGAATTTGCCCCAGGCTTCTTTTGGCGTGCAGCAGCCCATACAAATGCGTTTTAACGAATTAATGACCGGTGCCCGCCAGGACGTGGTGGTAAAAATATACGGCGAGGACCTGGATACGCTGGCTGTTTACGCCGAAAAGTTGGGTAAATTAATCAGTCCGGTAGCCGGCGCCCAGGATTTATACATCGAGAAAATGACCGGCCTGCCCCAAATTATGGTAGGCTACAACCGCGAAAACTTAGCCAAGTACGGGTTAAGTATTAAGGAGGTAAACCGTACCGTAACGGCGGCTTTCGCCGGCGAAGCGGCCGGCCAGGTATACGAAGGCGAAAAACGGTTCGATTTGGTAGTGCGCCTGGATGAACAGGATCGGAAGGATATTTCGGATGTGCAGAATTTATTTGTGAGCAACGCCGCCGGCTTCCAGATTCCGTTGCACCAACTCGCTACGGTAGAAATGAAAGAAGGTCCTAACCAGATTCAGCGGGATGGCACCAAGCGCCGGATATCGGTGGGCTTTAACGTCCGGAACCGCGATGTGCAAAGCATTGTAGACGAAATTCAAGGCAAGGTTGAATCTAAATTAAAGCTGCCGGTGGGTTACGCAGTCACCTACGGCGGTCAGTTCCAGAATTTAATCGAAGCCAAAAACCGGTTGTCGGTGGCGGTGCCGTTGGCGCTGCTCCTAATTTTCTTGTTATTGTTCTTCGCTTTTAAATCCATTAAGCAATCAATATTAATATTTACGGCCATTCCGCTTTCGGCCATTGGGGGCATTTTTGCTTTGCTGCTCCGCGACATGCCTTTTAGTATTTCGGCGGGGGTTGGCTTTATTGCGCTGTTCGGGGTAGCAGTACTCAACGGCATTGTAATGATTGGCTACTTTAACCAATTAAAAGAAAGCGGCCTGACCGATTTAGAAGAAATAATCCGGAAAGGAACTGCTGCCCGCCTCCGCCCTATTATTATGACGGCCACGGTAGCTTCGTTGGGCTTTTTGCCGATGGCGCTTTCCAATTCGGCCGGGGCCGAAGTGCAGAAGCCGCTGGCTACGGTGGTAATTGGCGGACTGATATCGGCTACTTTACTAACCCTGGTGGTGCTGCCGGTTATTTATTATTTCTCCGAAAGAGGATTGCGGGTGAAAAAGGTTCTGGTGGCATCTATGGTGGTACTTGGGCCCTTAGCAGCGTCGGCGCAGCAACGTCAGCCCATGCCGCTGGCGCAGGTGCTGCAACTGGCCCAGGAAAATAATGGTTTAGTCCGGAAAGCAGGATTGGAAGTAGAAATGCGCTCGGCTTTAAAAAAGACCGCCGTAGACTTGCCCAAAACCAATATTAATTATTCCGAAGGCAAACTAAACAGCCCATTTGTAGATAACCGGGTAGGAATTACGCAAACTTTACCTAATCCGGGGGCCTGGAAAGCGCAGAAGCATTTGCTGAACGAGCAAAAACTACTCAGCCAAAAACAACTGCAAACCCAGCAACACGAACTGAACTACCAGGTAAAAAGTGTGTACGCCCGCCTGGCTTATTTATTCGAGCAAAACACCTTGCTACTACGCCAGGACAGTATTTTTAAAATATTGGAACATGCGGCAGATGTTAAATTCCGGACCGGCGAAAGTGGCCTGCTGGAGAAAACTACGGCCACTACCCAGCGCCTGGAACTTACCGACCGTCTCCGGCAAAACGAAACCGAGATAAACGTGCAAATGGCTGGCTTAAATGCGTTGGTGCAGGCACCCGAACCGCTAAATATTGTTCCGGATAAACTCCGCCGGGAGGAAATAATAAATCCTGCAGCTTCGTCGGAGCCAAACCATCCCTTACTGGGCGTGTATCAGCAGCAGGTTACCGTAGCCGAGCGGGAACAGCGGGCCGAAAAAAGCAAATTCAGTCCGGATATTACGCTGGGTTATTTTAACCAATCGCTGGCCGGTACTTACGAGGTAGACGGCGGTTCTCAATATTATGGGCGCGGCGACCGCTTTCAGGGAGTGGAAGCCGGTATTGCGTTGCCCTTGTTTTTTGGCTCTCAGGCGGCTCGCGTAAAAGCCGCCGGCCTGAATAAACAAATAGCGCAGGCAACATTAAAAAACCAGGAAATTCAACTGCAAAACAACCTGAAAGCAGCCCAGGAAAATCAGCAACGCTTAAGCCAAAGCCTGGATTTTTACCAGACCCAGGTGCTGGTTAATGCTAACCTGGCTTTGCGCCAAGCCGACAAAGCTTACCGTAACGGCGAAACCGGCTATCTGAATTATTTGCAGGCTGCCGACCAGGTGCTCCGCATCCGGCAAAATTATTTACAGTTGTTGCTGGAGCAGCGGCTTAATTTATACGAATTAGAATATTTAAAAGGGAATTAATCATGAAATCAGTCTTAAATATATACGTTTTAGCGGCCGGCTTACTACTGGGTAGTTGCGGAAAAAAAGAAAGCGCCGAAGTGGCCGCCGCCGAAGCACCTCCCACCGCAACGGAAAACTTAACCTTAACCCAAAAGCAATTTCAGAATATTGGCGTGGCATTGGGTAGTCCGCAAAAAGTTAAAATGGGCGCTACGCTGCAACTTTCCGGCGAAATAGATGTGCCGCCTTCCGGGCTGGTAAATGTGGCGGTACCTTACGGGGGCTTTTTGCGTAAAACCAGCCTGATGCCTGGCACCCGCATCCGGAAAGGACAAGTGCTGGCGGTGCTGGAACACCCCGATTATGTGCAGTTGCAGCAGGATTACCTCGATACCCAAACCAAAATTCAACTGGCCGAACTGGAATATGCCCGCCAGCAGGAACTAACCCAGGAAAAAGTAGCAGCTTTAAAGAATTTTCAGCAAGCACGGGCCGAGTTGCAGTTGTTGAAAAATAACCGCGCCGGTTTACGGCAAAAGCTGCTCATGATAAATATTGACCCCGCTAAACTAAGTAATGGTGGCATTACGCGGTATGTGAATATTTTATCGCCGATAAATGGCTACGTGAAAAGCGTAAATGCCAACTTAGGCACCATGATTAACACCTCCGATATTTTGTTTGAGCTGGTAAATACCGAAGACTTGCACCTGAAATTAAATATTTTCGAAAAAGATATAACCCATTTACGCAAAGGGCAAAAAGTAAACTTTAAATTAGCGAATGACCCCACCGAACGAACCGCCGAAATTGCCATTATTGGCCGTACCGTGGAACAGGATAAAACCATTCCGGTACATGCCCATATAATAAATCCGGAATCTGGCTTAGTGCCCGGCATGTTTGTAACGGCCGCCATTAAAACCGAAAATACAGAAGTAACAGCCTTGCCCGAAACCGCCGTAGTGCAGTTCGAAGGGCAGTCTTTTGTTTTTGTAGAATCGCCTAATAACCAGTTCCGGCGGGTGCCGGTAACCACCGGCATTAAAAACGGCGACATGATACAAGTTACTTTGCCGGCCGAATTAGAGAACTCCACCAAAATTGCGATAAAAGGTGCGCATAACCTCCTGGCCATGCAAGCCAACGCCGAAGAAGAGGAATAAAAAAATATAAGAATAAAACAGAAAAAGCCTGGTCAGTTTAAAACGAACCAGGCTTTTCCTGTTTTAAGTAGATTTACGGAGTTACAACCTCGGGGCTGCATTAAAGCAAATTTCTAATTACAAGTGCCGGAACCAGTCTTTTACATCGTCCACGGAACGGCCTAACTTAGTAGATAACCGGTTAAACCATTCTTCCTGGCGGCCAGATGAATATTCCAGGTCATCGTTGGTTAAATGGCTGTATTGCTGCCGCGCTTTAGTTTTTAGTTCGTTCCAGTTGCCGTGGGTTCTTAGTTCCTGTCCTTCAAACAGATCATCCTGACGGTTATAATAGTAATATTCCATAGCGCTTCAATATTGTTGGGGATAAGAAAAGTATACGATTTTTTTAGCCCTTGGTTTAAGCTTTCTGCAATAAAACCCTTATTAACATTCTGTTTTTTAGAAAATTTATACCTATACCGGCCTTATTTTAATTTTACCCGCATAATATAATCATCGGCGGTCAGGTATAAAACGCTTTCGTCGGCGTTAAAGGCGCAGTTAGAGGTAGCTTCGCCGGTGCGGATGGTACCCAGGTGTTTAGCGTTTTTATCAAAAATTAGTACGCCGCCCGGACCGGTTGCAAATAAATAGCCTTGCCGGTTTATTTTTAATCCATCGGGTAATCCTTTTTCGGTTTTTGCCTGCGACGTAGCATCGTAAAATAGCCGGCCATTGGTAATATTGCCGTCGGGTTGCACATCGTAAGCCATCCAGATAGCTTTATCGGGGTCGGAGTTAGCTACGTAAAAAGTTTTTTCATCCGGCGAAAAGGCCAGACCATTGGGCCGGCTAAGTTCTTTGGTTAATAAATGAATAGCACCATCGGCAGTTAACCGGTAAACACCCTGAAACGGAATTTCTTTGGCCGGATCGTCGGCATTCTTTTCCAGGCCGTACGGCGGATCGGTAAAATATAAATCGCCGTTGCTTTTGTAAACGGCATCGTTGGGGCTGTTTAAGCGTTTACCTTCAAATTTATCGGCCAGCGTAATATAATTTGGTTTAGGTTGGTTTAAGGGGGCATCCATCCGAGCCATGCGCCGGTCGCCGTGCTGGCAAAGTACCAGTCGCCCTTGTTTATCCAGAATCAAAGCATTCGAGCCCACTTCGCCGCCCCGGGGTACCTCACTGGTATAACCCGAGGGGGTCAGATATAATTTAAGGCCGCCTTCTTCGCTCCATTCATATATTTTATTCGGCGGAATATCTGAAAACAGCAATTTGTTTTGTTCCGGTAGCCATAGCGGCCCTTCTGACCAATCGAAACCAGTGGCTAATATTTCTATTTTGGCGTCCGGCGCTATTATGTTGTCCAAGGCGGCATCTAGCCGCTCGATGGTGCCGGTTGTTTTGTAAACAGTGGGGGCAGTTGTGCTTTCTTTTTCGGTCATGTTGGTTTGTTTGGAATCTTTCTGGCGGCATGCTCCTGCTAATAAACAGGCTAAAATTAAAGTGGTACCCAGTAAGTTTGTGTGGCGCATGTGTGGTTAGTTTTATCTGCAGGTAATTATCTACCCGTAGTAAGTTAAAAATAAAATTAACTGCCCGATAAATTATTTATAAAGCCGGTACTTCAGTAAAGCCGCATACTACTTTTTTTCAATTCACTAATAAAACTAAAATCCAAAAAAAAGTAAAACTGGTTTTAAATAATAGGCCGGTTGCTTAGTTAATTTTTATTATTTTAGAAGCAAGTTCCGCTATTGTTAAATTATGGTTAACTTATTCAGCTTAAGCTAATATTCTGGCTGATTAGTGATTATTTTGAACCGGAATTAAAAAACAATAATCTATGGCAGTTTCAAGACGTGATTTTATTCGTACCTCTGGCTTGGTTAGTTTAGGCTTTTTAGGATTAGATAATTTGGCTGCCAAAGCAGCCCTTACCGTTTTTAACCCCGAAAAGCCGGCTGCCATTGGTTATGGCCCGCTAGCAACCCAAGACGGTAGCCCGCTAAGCTTACCCAAAGGGTTTTCCTGTAAAATTATTTCCCGGCGGGGCGATAAAATGAACGATGGCCTGCTATCGCCGGGTGCCCACGACGGCATGGGATCTTTTGCCTGGAAAAACAACCAGGTTATGCTGATTCGGAACCACGAATTATCGCCGGGAAATTTTGAACGAGGCCCCTACGGTGCCGATAAAGCTTTATTAAATAAAGTTGATAAAGCCAGAATATACGATTTTGGCAAAGGTGCGCAAACCTGTTTGGGCGGTACCACTACGTTGTTGTTTGATGAGCAACACCAGCAGGTAGAACTGGAATATTTAAGCCTGACCGGAACGGTACGAAACTGCGCCGGCGGCATTACTCCCTGGAACTCCTGGCTTACCTGCGAAGAATCGCCGCTTAGGCAAGCCGATTTAGAAGGAGCGCTGGAGCAAGACCACGGCTATAATTTTGAAGTAAAAGCTACCGATAAAATCCGGCTGAACAAACCCGTGCCTTTAAAAGCGATGGGCCGTTTTGTGCACGAAGCGGTAGCGGTGCACCCCACCACCGGCATTGTTTACCAAACCGAAGACAGCGCCGATAGTATTTTTTACCGCTTTCTGCCAAATAAATACGGTAAGCTGCAAAAAGGCGGCAAATTGCAGTGCCTTTCGTTAAAAGAGTGGAAAAGCGCCGACACCCGCAATTGGTCTAACCTGACTACTGATAAATTTCCGGTAAAACAAGCTTACACCGTAGAGTGGCTGGATTTGGATGATGTGGAAGCCCAGGGCAGCCCGCTGCGCTTACGTGGGTTTAGCCAGGGAGCGGCGCGCTTTGCGAATACCGAAGGCATCTGGTACGGTAAAGATGAACTGTTTTTTGCCTGTACTTCTGGTGGTACTATTTCTAAAGGGCAAATATTCCGGTATGTGCCCAGCCCCTACGAAGGCCAGGAACGCGAAAAAGAAGCACCCGCTAAACTGGAATTATTTTTAGAACCCAACAACACCGAAATATTCCAGAAATGCGATAACCTGACCATTGCCCCCTGGGGCGATGTAATTATTTGCGAAGATACGGCCAACCCGCGCGTTATTGGCATTACGCCGCAAGGCGAAACCTATGCGCTGGCGCAAAATACCGGGTTTCCGGGTTCTGAATTTGCGGGTCCGGTATTTTCGCCGTCCGGCCGTACCTTGTTCATTAATATTCAATCGCCGGGCCTTACTATGGCCATTACCGGTCCCTGGAAAAGCCGGGTGGCATAAAGTACTGGTTTTGTATAAGCTGAAAGTAAAAGTCGTTAGCCCGGATCAGCAGTAAATTAACTTGCTGTTAGCTGCTTAACAGTAACGAAAACGCTTACTTTTTAGTTAAGCCATGGTAACAGGCGCAAATGCTATGCAAAAAAATAAAGAGCAGTTACAAAATATTGCTTCTCAGTTAGATGTTCTCGAAAAAGAGGCCCGGCAGTTAGAAAAAAATTTTACACTCCAGGTACAGCAAGTGCAGCCGGCTTTTCGGGCGAGTACGGTAAACCTGCTGCATTATTTAGCGCTGCGCCAACACGACATCCGGGAATTGCAGGAACAACTGGCCCGTTTGGGATTATCCTCGCTGGGCCGGGCCGAAAGCCACGTGCTGGCGAACCTGCAGGCGGTGCAGGAGCAGTTAAACTGTCTCCTGAATAATACAGTTGAAAATAAAGCCGTTCTATCTTTCGACGAGAGTTCGGCGCTGCTTAAAACGCACACCCACGATTTGTTGGGCGCGCCGGCACCGGGGCGCAGTACCCGCATTATGGTTACTTTCGCCACCGAAATGGCCACCGATTACGAACTGGTACGCCGTATGATGGAAGCCGGCATGAATTGCGCCCGCATTAATTGTGCCCACGACCATAAAGAAGTTTGGGTGAAAATGGTGGAAAACATCCGGCGGGCCGAACAAGAACTGGGCGTACAGTGTAAAGTGCTGTTCGATTTAATGGGACCCAAGCTGCGCACCGGACCATTAAAGCCAGGACCTAAACTGGTAGTGGTGCATCCGTACCGCAACGAATTAGGCCAGGTAACTGCCCCCGCTAAGGTTTGGCTGGCACCAGCAGGCGTAGCACCAACGGTAAAAGTAGATGCAGTGCTGCCGCTGGAAACCGCCTGGCTAGCGCAGTTAACCGAAGGCGATCAGTTGCAATTAAAAGATAGCCGCAAGCGAAAACGAACCTTGTATGTAGCCGAGCGGGCAGCATCAGGCGTAGTAGCCCATTTATTTAAAACTTCTTACATTAGTACTGGCACCCGTTTAGCCCTTAAAAACCGAAATATTGCCCAACTTACCTCCGAAGTAGGCGATTTACCCGAGATAGAAATGCCGCTCCTGCTGAACCAGGACGATTTACTGGTGCTGCGGAAAGAACCGGTTCCGGGCGAGCCGGCCCAAACAGATGCCGAAGGACAGGTAGTGCAGCCGGCTTTTATTTCGTGTACTTTACCCGAAGTATTTGCGCAGGTTAAGGTGGGGCAACCGGTTTTATTCGACGATGGCAAAATAGAATCCGAAATTACGGAAGTAACTAAAAACTCGCTGGTGGTAAAAATTACCTCGGCGGGTAAAAACGGCAGCACCCTGCGCGCCGACAAAGGCATTAACTTGCCCGATAGTAACCTGGGCCTAAACAAGCTTACCGACAAAGACAAGCAAGACCTGGCTTTTGTGGTAAAATACGCCGATATTATTAATCTTTCGTTTGCCAACACGCCCAATATGGTAACGGCCCTGCAGGAAGAACTGCGAAAACACCACGCCGAACACGTGGGCATTATGCTTAAAATCGAGACCAAAGAAGGATTCCGGAATTTGCCGCATTTGTTACTGGCGGTAATGCGCACTAACCCGGCCGGCGTAATGATTGCCCGCGGCGATTTGGCCGTAGAATGTGGCTGGCAACGGCTGGCCGAAGTACAGGAAGAAATATTATGGTTGTGTGAGGCCGCGCATTTACCGGTAGTTTGGGCAACCCAGGTACTAGAAACGCTGGCGAAAAAAGGCCGGCCATCGCGCGCCGAAATTACCGATGCCGCCATGGCCCAGCGCGCCGATTGTGTTATGCTGAACAAAGGCCCGTATGTAGTGGAGGCTATCCGGATGCTCGATGGTATTTTAAAACGGATGCAAGAACACCAGCACAAAAAAGCTTCAATGCTGCGTAATTTAAACGTATCGGAAATTGATCCAATTTTCGAGGCTGACAGCCATTAAGCCAGGCTATTCAGAATATTTATGCAATTAAGTGAGAAATATTGTTTAGCTAAATCGGTTTAAAATTAGTTAGAAATATTTCTGGTACAGATTATACAGCACTAATAAATCCCGGCGGGTTAAAACGGCATTAATATCGGTCTGAATAAAATGGTGCTTAAAAGCGCGAATAGCCGCATCCAGATTTGAAGTGTCATAGCCAATAATGCGGAGCGCTTCTTTGGGATTAAAATTTAAAGGAACGCCGTTGGTTAAGGCCAAGCTATCTGACGTTAGCGTACTGGTAATAAGCGGCTGCATACCCGATTGCGGCAAATTAGGCAAATTAATAGTGCTATCGGCAGTTAAAGAATCAATTAATAAATTTTCCAGAATAGCTTCGTCGTACCAGAATCCGTAGCCTTTTTCAGCCAGTTTTTTCCAGGGGAAAATAGGGCTGGGATCGTTTTTGCGGGTAGGCGCAATATCGGAGTGGCCAATAAAATTGGCGGTGGGTATATTATAAGTTTTTTTCAAGCGGGCTAATACCAGCAGCAAGCTGTTAATCTGAGCTTCGGCAAAAGGCTCCAAACCATTATTATCCAGTTCAATGCCTATAGATGTAGAATTAATATCGGTGGTGTTGCCCCATTTGGCGGCTCCCCCGTGCCAGGCCCGCAAATAATCGTTTAGCATGTGGTAAATTTTGCCGTCGCGGCCAATTACATAATGGGCACTTACCTGGGTTTGCGGTCGGGTAAAAGTTTTCAGGGTTTGGGCCGTGGAGTCCTGGGCCGTATGGTGAATAATTACAAAGTTGGGTTTGCGCAAATTAAAATTAGTAGTACCTACCCAATAGTCGCCCATGGATAAACTATCGGCCCCGGGCGGTTGAACCGGCGTATTTTTTATCGTGCGGGCCAAAGCTTTTACCTGCTTTTTATACGACCGGTTGGTAACGGCATACGGGTTAGTTATACACGACACAAAGCTGGTTAAAAAAAATATTAAAAAACTGAGCCGCGTATACTTATGGTACATGAAAATAATATTGTATAACCAGATGTAAAAATAATCTAATTAATGATTTTACCATAACTAGTTTGGTTTGAATAAATTATTTTTGTGGGGTTTTTAAATCTGCTTAAAACAGATAGTTTTAAACTTTGTAGCATCGCAAACGCAACTTAATTTACCTTTATACAACAGCCACTATGCTTAAGCAATATTTTATTACCGCCTACGATTTTACCGATGCCGAAGCCTTAGAACGCCGGATGGCAGCCCGGCCGGCCCACTTTGCAGGCGCCCGGAAACTAAAAGAAAGTGGCAATTTTTTAATGGGCGGCGCTATTCTGAGCCCCGAAGGTAAAATGATTGGTTCGTCGTTGTACATGCAGTTTCAGAACGAAGAAGAATTGCAGCAATGGCTAGGTGAAGAGCCCTACGTAACCCAAAAGGTTTGGGATAAAATAGAAGTTAAGCCTTTCCGGGTAGCCGAGGTTTAAACCATTAACTAATATTTACCTTAATATTTTACCGCACCGCTTCATAACCACCTAATACACCGTTTTTAGAGAGCACCAGTTGCCAAAGTTGATTATTGCGGGCCCGGAAAGAGCCGGCGCTGGAAAGCAGGTAATATTTCCACATCCGGTAAAAGCGATCGCCGTATTGGTTTTGCAACAGCGGCCAGTTTTGGTTAAAGTTGCGGAACCAGGCCATTAAGGTTAGGTCGTAATAAGGCCCAAAATTATGCACATCTTCCACCACAAAAATATTTTCCATGGCGGTGCTTAATTGTTTTAAAGAAGGTATTAAGCAGTTAGGAAAAATATATTTGTTGATGAACGGATCGGGGGCAGTTTTGGAAAAGCCTAAGCCAATGGTGTGCAGCAAAAATAAGCCATTGCTTTTGAGGCAGCGGGCGGCAGTTTGCATGTAGGTACGAAAGTTGTGCAAGCCCACGTGCTCGGCCATTCCTACCGATACCACGTGGTCGAAGGTTTCGTTTACGTCGCGGTAATCCTGCAATCTTATTTCTACGGGCAAGCCTTTACACATTTCGCGGCCCAGTTCTACCTGCTCCCGGGCTACTGTAATGCCCACTACCGTTACGCCATATTGTTCCGCGGCAAACCGGGCAAAGCTGCCCCAACCACAACCAATATCCAGTACCTGCTGGCCGGGTTGCAGGTTTAATTTCCGGCAAATCAAATCCAGTTTATTTTCCTGCGCCGTGTCCAGGTCGTCGGCATTTTTCCAGTAGCCACAACTGTAAGCCAGGCGTTTATCCAGCATTAACTGGTAAAGTTGGTTGCCAATATCGTAATGTTGCCGGGCATTGTGCGCGGCCTGTTTTTGGGTTTGCCGGTTAAAAATTCGGCTCAGCAACATTTCGGCCCACGATTGCCAGCCTAACCGGGCTTGTTTGTACAAGTCGGCCCGTAAAGCCCGGAATACAAATTCATCAATGCTGTCGCAATCCCACCAACCCTCCATGTAAGACTCGCCCAAACCCAGGGTGCCCTGGGTAAGTACCCTGGCGTAAAACTGTTGGTTATGCACCTGCAAATCCCAGGGCTTGTGTCCATTAATAGTTACATCGGCCCGCGCTAAAAGCGCCCCTAAATCGTGTTGCAATCCTTTTTTAGGCATAGTAGTGGTAGATTTCAACTATCCGGTAAAGTTTAGAGCGTTTTATAATATTATAAGTATACTCATTCTTCATTAATTTATAATAGTTTACGCTGAACAAAATACCTAAATACCAGCCGTGTATGGGTAAAAATCAACCGCTATTCGCTACGCGCACATGCTAAACTATTCCGGAATATGCGGGCACTCGCAGCAATTTTATGCTGAAGTTGGTTATTTTTTATGATTTGGTATAAAATATAGAAAACCAGATTTAAATTATAACTGTTAAAATTGCATTATATTCTTTATTAACATATAAAGCATTATATAATAAGCTTATTAACAATTAATTGATAAATAATAATCACTGATTCATAAACCAAAAATTATATTTAAAGTATAAAATAAAAGCAATGAATATTTAACTAAAAATCAGATATAATAATTATTTTCTGTTAGGTAGTAGATTGGATAAGAAATGAAGACGAAAGAACAGGTATATAATTATTTAATTCAGCCATCGCACTTGTTTTTAAAACAGGTAATAAAGGTGGTAGAAACAAGGGCCTTTATTGTGGTTATGGATTTGCGTGAATCTAAAAAGTTGTTTATTCCGGACCAGGTACTGCGCGATTATGAATATTATTTAAAAATAATTAAGGGGCAAGCCTGCAAAGTAAATACGTATGATGGCGTAAATTATTTAATTTTACCAAAAACTAATTCTTAAACCTTTTAAGGTTATTTATGCGTCCCAAGAGTGTGGAAACCATTGCCAGGTATATTCATATAGCCGGTAAGTTGCAAAGAACCATTATTGTAAACCAAGGTAAGTTTCCGGAGTTGCAGCACTTGCAAGATAAAATAATTAATATTCCTATAGACCGAACGCAACCCAATCCGTTTTTAAACCATTTAGAAAAAATTTGCCAACTGTTAAAAGATAATAGCCATACTTATATTGTGCGGCACCTGCATTATAATTTTAACAAAGATGTAGAAGCCCTGGCCGAAGACCGGGAGTTGCTGGATTTAAATTATTACCTGAATTACATTGAGTAAAATTTTTTTCGCCTATAGCTTTTATAATTACTAAAACTGTTCCCAAACAGCGTATTTAGGTATACCTATCTTCTTGCTAATTCCTGGTTGCCTTAATTTTAAGTTCTATTAATAACTTATTTACCTGCTATAAATTAGGCTTATAGTATAAAAATGCTTTAAACAGCATGGGTACTGCTGGTAAAACAAGTTGTTTTCAGCCAATATTTTGCCTTTTTATTACCATAACATCTCGGCCCGATTGGGGGTATAACTCCACTATTAAAGGCGGCATTTGTTTGTACATACAACTTTGCCTAGCCTTTTCTGCGGAAGTAAAAACAAATATTTATAAATGTTTCAGTTAGGATGGGTAGATTTTAATACTTACTGCCCCATAATTTTAAAAAGTAACGACCAGTGTTTTGTGTTTGAGGTAGCTACTAACGCTGACTTCGACAATGCCAAGCAATCAGAGAAATTTACCTGTTATCCGGTAAAGCAAACCGGCGAAGTAGATTTATCGTCGGTGCGTGTTTTTATAAAAGAAGAAATTCAGTCTGTTCCGGTGCCGGTATAAATTTTATAATGTTTAAATCTGCCGTTCAGACTTAAAGGTTACTTTTTTCTTAAATATGCTGGCAAGCACTTTAATTAAACCTGCTTTGGTGCAATTGCCTAAACTTGCTACTGCTGCTGTATACCAATAATTTGCAAGCCGCATATTTCCTATTTCTGTTTCAGAAAGAATACTAAGGAGTTACAGTTCGCGAATTAGAGCAATAATATTTTTGCCTATCTTTAAGCGCTAATTATTCCGGAAATGCGCTACTTATATATCTGCTCTTTCATTACTTTATGGTTACTGGGTTGTTCCTCCGATAAAACAACCTCGCAGCAATCCGCCCCGGATTCTAAAGCGCAGGAATTAGTAGATAAAGCCATTCTGGCGCACGGCGGCAAAAAATTCGAGAACTTAAACGTGGTTTTCGACTTCCGGAATCGGCATTATACCGCCACCCGGAAAGAGGGCCTCTACACGTATACCCGCGCCTTTACCGATTCTACGGGCCAGGTACAGGATTTTTTAAGCAACGAAGGCTTCCGGCGCGAAATAAACGGTCAGCCGGTATACTTGCCCGCCGAAAGAAAACAAGCATTCACTAATTCGGTAAACTCGGTTATTTATTTTGCTTTGCTACCGTTTGGCCTGAACGACCCGGCCGTGCAGAAAACCTATTTAGGCGAAGTAACTTTACGCGACCAGCCTTACCACAAAATAAAAATTACGTTTGCGCCGGAAGGTGGCGGCGTAGATCATGAAGATGAGTTTATTTATTACATTCATCAGAAAACGTTCCTGGTCGATTATTTTGCGTACAGCTACCAAACAGAAGGTGGCGGTATGCGTTTCCGGCAGGCCTATAACCCCAGCACAGTAGGCGGTATCCGTTTTCAGCAATATATTAACTTCGAGCCTCTGCAAAAAGAAGTACCCTTAACGGATTTGGATAAACTTTTCGAGGCTGGTAAATTAAAAGAATTATCGCGGATAGAACTGGAAAATATTCAGGTTAAAAATTAAAGCCCGCGAGATCATGTTAGTTTTATAACGCTTGTAACATAGCAAGCAAAATAGGTTAGTTGTACCTGCAGTTTCAATTTTTAGTTGATGATAATATTAGTAATAGGTTATTAATGTACCTTTAAATGAAGCAATTGCGGCAATTTTCAGATTTTAGATAGGATTATCGGTATTGCGTCTTGTATAAAATACGAACAAGACACACGCTTCTATACCTTATTAGCACTTGCCTCTCTTTTATTTTTCTACAATTACTTGATGAAATTTCTCTCCATTTTTAAGCTGGCCTGCTATATCAATGATTAATGACTTATAAGTAAGTTCCAGCCCCAACTCATTTATAGTTTTATTGTTATTCCCCTGTAAGTTTAAGAAAGCTTTAGCTTGCTGAATATATTCTGCACAACAGCTTTCATATCTACTTTTTTCTTTAAGAATAGCCTTATAAAATTTTGTTTGTTCTCGAATAGACTCTCTTCTAATTTCTTCTAAATCCTCCCTTACAATCCACTCTAATAATTGGTCTTTATCTTCAAATCCAAACACTTCATATACTTTAAGATAATTTGAGTTTCCATAAAAGTCTGGAATCCTGATAGTGCCATCATTTATCTGCAAGTTTGACCATTTACTCTGCTTAGTATAACCTAAAAATATTGGTGGATTGCCATCAGTTGTGTATTGCAAAAAACCAAAGTCAAATCTAATTTTAGCAACAAGATCAGATACAACCAACTGGTCAAATTGAATTTTCTTTCCTCCAAGCCCTTCCTGCAGTTGTTGCAGATAGTAGGTTGAGTCGTTCCGCTCAGCAATTACAAAATCTTCTCTATCTAAATCAGTAATCTTAAAAAGTATCTCTCTCGGTATTTTCGTACCTGATGCAACCGCTTCCTTTTCAAGCATACTTCGCCGCTCACAGGATATTATAAGAAGTATTCCAACAACTAATAGAAATGTATTTTTCATGACTTAGGTAATGGCTAATGTTTAATATAAACAACTTGCGAGGTTGTTAGCCGAAGCATGATTTTTATACTGAACCTTGGCGAAAAGCATTCTTATTAATAACTAATAACTTAATTAATATCTGTATTATCAAAGACTAATTCCCATTCAGCTTTATTTTGTAAGTCTGATGAGTGTTTTCTTTTAAACAGCTTAAATCCAAAGCTATATTGAAGGTAAAGAATTATAAAGCCATCAGAATCATACTCGAACCGTAAAAATTTATCATGGGAAACTATTTTAAATTCGGTATGAGATTCTAAAAATATTTCTTCACAACTCGGCTCAATCCAAAGTGTTTTAACTTTATCTGTTCTATTGTAAAACTCAATTTCTATTAATGAATCTGGATTTTCGTATAAAAATTTCAGATAGTCATTATGTCCTGGCTCTTTTCCTAATCTCTTCCAAAAAGTCATCTTTTTTATTTTTGCTTACTGTCAATTACTGGTAATACAGAGTTATTATGGTTATCTGTATTATGCATATAATACTTAATCCAATTGATAAAATATTAAATAATATTTATCTATTTGCAATCAGTACAATAGAAAAACCACTTTGCTGTTTTCAAAAACTAAGGCACAGGTTATTAAACCAAAAAGGTCAGCCATGTTAATTACCGGCTGACCTTTTTGATTAAAATTTGAATATTTTTACTTATACCGCAACAGCTTGCCCCTGAATAATAGTGTGAGCTTTCTCGACCATATTTTTAGAACCAATAATAAAAGGCAGCCGCTGGTGTAATTCGGTGGGCTGGATTTCTAACACCCTTTTTTTGCCATCGGTAGCGATGCCGCCGGCCTGCTCGGCAATAAAAGCGAGCGCGTTGCACTCGTATAATAAACGTAGTTTACCATTAGGCGCTTTTCCTGTAGCGGGGTATAAATATATGCCGCCTTTTAACAAACTCCGGTGAAAATCGCCTACCAAAGAACCCGTATAGCGGGCCGTCATGCTGGCCTTTCGGCAATAATCGAGGTAAGCGCGGGTGCCTTCGTCGAACTGCCAGTAATTGCCGTCGTTGCAGGAATAAATATTGCCATTTTCCGGAATTCGAATATTCTGGTGCGACAAATAAAATTCACCCAAAGAAGCTTCGTAAGTAAAGCCATTTACGCCGTTGCCAGTAGTATACACCATCATGGTAGAAGGGCCATATATTACGTAACCGGCGGCCACTTGCTGGGTACCCGGTTGCAAACAATCGTTCATTACGCCATCTTCGCCAAACGCCGACAGCCGCCGGTAAATAGAAAAAATGGTACCAATTGAAACATTCACATCAATATTGGAAGAACCATCGAGCGGGTCCATGGCTACAATATATTTACCTTTGCAGTTGCCCGTCTGAATCATTTCGTCGTCTTCTTCCGAAATAATGGTACAAACTTCGCCGCCGTTGCGCAAAGCCCGAATAAACCGGATATTTGCGATTACGTCCAACTTTTGCTGGTCTTCGCCCTGCACATTCTGGGCGCCATACGCCCCGCCAATCCCGATTAATCCTGCATGATTAACCTCGCGGTTTACAATTTTGGCGGCCAAAGCTATGTCGCGTAGTAATTGTGATAATTCACCGGTGGCAAACGGAAAATCTTCCTGCTTGCGCATAATAAACCGGTCGAGGGTAGTACCCACCTGTAATGCTAATTTAGACTCCATGGTATTGTATTTTTATTAGTAGAAGGAATTTACCTGCTGCGGATTATCCAATTTAGTCTGGTACAAGGGGGTGGTTTACCAGAAAAGGATGCAATTATTTACTTAAAGAATTTATTAGATTATTAAATAAAACTCGGACTTTGCTTAAATACTAATATTTATCAAAACAGAAGAAATTATTATAAACGTTGTGAAAAAATATCCTCAGCTAGCTGCTGATAAGAATATTTCGGAATTATTAAATTGGAGAGGAATGATTTTGTTCAATTTATAAGCACAGCAATCATTTAATAGTTATATTAAACGAAATTTTACAAAATATTTAAATATTAGTTCTAAGCTCCCTTGCAGGAGCTTAGAACCAAACTACTAAGTAGAGCTGGTTTGGGAAATTATACTTTAACCGCCTGGCGGGCCAGCAATTTCCACTGGCCTTGCACTTTTTGCCAAACCAGTAAAACCGATAGTTTGGTGGTGCCCGGAACGCCGCTGTTTTTGGTATCGGCCGAAAGCGTGTGACGTACCCAAGCCGAATTGCCAGCTACTTTCACAGTTTGATCAGTCAGGTCTATCTTCACAAAATCCGATTTGCCGCTTAATAAATTTTCCATAAAAGCCGCTTTATCTTCAATCAGCCCATTCGAATGCCCGTAGGTCAGTTCGGCCATGGCAATTGCATTCAGGTTACTTTTAGTAGGATCAAGCATGGCACTTTTAAGTTTTGTAACGGCGACGGCCACCGCTTTTTCGTCGGCGGTTTGAGCAACGCTGGCCACGGTAACGGTTAAAAATAACAAGCATGCAAGTAATAAGCTTTTCATAAGAAGATGGTTTTAAATTTTTGGGGTGGATAATTAAAAATATTCGGGTTAACGATTAATTGTTTTACGAAACATTAAACTATATACTTTCGACTAGTCTTTGGAGTCCACTCTTGTCATTCAGGAGGAAACTTTTTGGCTGCCTGCTAAATAGGTTCCTCCTGAATGACACGGGTGAGTTACTTAAACTTCTTTTATAAACATTTGCATAACAGTTGCTATTAACCAACTATCAAAGCTTATTAATTAGGAAGAAATAGTATCTAGTCTATTAATTTACAGTTGGATATAAACCCGAACGATTCACACCCAACTGCCTTAAACTTAATTTAAAATATAAATTTAGTACTCAAAAACGCAGAGTTATTCTCACTGACAATTTCGTTTACCAGCTTTTTGTTGCGCTCGTTCATTTTGGTAGCTACCGTTGAGCGAATTGAGAAAGAACGCAAGGCATCTACCACCGATAACGTACCTTCGGCGCTGTCTTTACGACCACCAAACGGAAAAACATCGGGCCCGCGCTGGCACTGGCAGTTAATATTTACGCGGTTTACCTGGTTTACGAGCGGATCGATTAACGATGATATTTCGTCGGTATCGTTGCTGAATAAACTTACCTGCTGGCCGTGCGTTGCCTCAATTAAATATTGAATCGGTTCTTCTAAATCCTGGAAAGCTAATACCGGAATAATCGGGCCGAATTGCTCTTCGCGGTAAAGCTTCATTTTTTCGTTTACCGGGTACACAATGGCGGGGTACACAAACGATTCTTCTATCTGGCCACCGCCTTCGTTTACCACGCGCGCTCCGTGCGCAATAGCTTCGTCGATGCACTCTTTTAAGTAAGCCGGTTTATGCGGCTCTGGCAGCGGGGTTAGCGAAACACCTTTTTCCCAAGGCATTCCAAACTTCAATTTTGCCACGGCAGCCGATAATAATTCCAGAAACTCATCTACTACGTCCTGGTGCACAAACACAATTTTAATAGCAGTGCAGCGCTGGCCGTTAAAAGATAAAGCGCCCAAAACAGTTTCTTCCACGGCTACTTTTAAATCGGCATTGGCGGTAATAATAGCGGCGTTTTTCGCATCTAAACCCAATACAGCGCGTAAGCGGTTTACTTTCGGGTGCAGCTTTTTCAGTTCGTTGGCTACTTTACTGGAGCCGATTAAGGTAAGCACGTTTATTTTGCCCGATTGCATTAAAGCCGGCACAATGGCATGGCCGCGACCGTAAATGGTATTAACAACGCCTTTCGGGAAACAATCTTTGAAGGCTTCCAGCAATGGGTAGTGCAGTAACGTACCGTGCTTCGGGGGTTTAAATAAAATAGTGTTTCCCATAATCAGGGCCGGAATAAGCGTAGTAAAGGTTTCGTTTAGCGGGTAGTTAAACGGCCCCATACACAACACTACGCCCAGCGGCGACCGGCGAATTTGGGCAATAATACCCTGCACAATTTCGAACCTGGACGATTGCCGATCCAAATCTTTCAGGGCATCGATGGTGGCGTAAATATATTCTACGGTACGGTCAAATTCTTTTAAAGAATCAGCATAGGTTTTACCAATTTCCCACATAATTAATTTGGCAACTTCGTCGCGCTTGTCAATCATGCGGCGGGTAAACTGCTCCACGCAATCTATCCGTTCCTGAATGCTCATGCTGGGCCATTCGCCGCGACCATTGTCGTAAGCAACTACGGCGGCGTCTAAAGCTTCCATGGCTTCCTGCTCAGTACAAACCGGGTACGATCCAATTTTCTTGCGCTCCAGGCCAGCCGCTGTTTTAATATAAACCGGCGATAAAACCGGATGGGAGGCGCCAGTCCAGGGTTTCATCTCGCCGTTAGATAAATATTCCTGCTGGTTTATTTCTTCGCCCAGCAAAAATTCGGAGGGAATCTGGCTTTCCTCCACAAAAATTGAATCGGTAAGGGTCATAAAGGGTTTATAAGTAATATTAAATATTTACAGGCTTCATTCGCGGAACCAGCACATGCATAATCAGCCAGGCCAGCAAATAAGCGCCGCCGCAAATCAGGAACATAATAAAATAAGCGGTTTCGAGTTGGTTAATGCTTTCGTAATACACAAACATGCGTTTTTGCACCAAAGCCGATAATAAAATACCGCCTAAACCGCCGGCCATACCGCCCATACCGGTAACCGAACCCACGGCTCTTTTGGGAAACATATCCGATACGGTAGTAAAAATATTGGCACTCCAGGCCTGGTGAGCCGCCGCCGCCAAACCAATTACCAATACCGCCAGCCACATGTTTACACTGCCCAATACCTGCGCAAATACAATGGGTAATACTGCAATAGCATACAACAGCATCGAAGTTTTACGTGCCCGGAAAACCGGCCAGCCGTTCTGAATAAATTTTAAAGGTACCCAGCCACCGCCAACGCTACCCACACTCGAAATGGTATACACCAGCGCCACCGGCCACATAATATCTAAACCGCGAATGCCGTATTGTTTATCCAGGAAATCGGGTAACCAGAATAAATAAAACCACCAAACCGGGTCGGTTAAAAATTTACCTAACACAAAAGCCCAGGTTTGCCGGAAGCCTAATAGCCGTAGCCAAGGCACTTTGGGCTCGGTGGTAATGGCTGCGGCTGCCATATCGTCAACGTCGGAGTGAATGTAATCGAACTCGGCTTTGGTAAGGCGTGCTTGTTTGGCCGGCACCTCGTAATAATAAAACCAGGCTATTATCCAGATAAAACCAATAGCCCCGGTTAAAATAAAGGCCCATTTCCAGCCCATGGTTTCGGCAATTAAAGGCACCGTTAAAGGGGCAATAATAGCGCCTACGTTAGACCCGGAGTTAAATATACCGGTAGCCAGGGCTCTTTCTTTTTTCGGGAACCACTCGGCGGTGGCCTTAATGGCGGCCGGGAAGTTACCGGCTTCAGTTACGCCTAAAAAGGCGCGGGCTACCCCAAAACCAAAAGTACTGTTTACAAAAGCGTGCCCCACGGCGGCCAAACTCCACAAAAAAGTAGATAAGGCATAGCCAATTTTGGTACCCAGTTTATCAATCAGGCGGCCCACGCCCAGCATACCCAAGGCATACGCCACTTTAAAGGCTATCTCAATATCGGCGTAATCGCCCGAAGTCCAGTTAAATTCCTCGGTCAGGTAAGGCTTTAGTAAAGAAATTACCGCCCGGTCGAGGTAGTTAATGGTGGTGGCAAAAAATACCAGCGAACAAATTGTCCAGCGGTAGCGGCCTATCCTTTCCTGGGGAGTTTCGGGGGGCCTGTTAGTTTGGGGAGTGGTGGTAACGCGTTGCATAAGTAATTATTTAGAGGCTTTTACTAATTCGAGGGCCCGCACTGTTTCGGAATATAGCGCATCGTATTGCTGATTAGCCAAAACATCTTTGCTAATCAGTTTGCTACCCATCCCCACGGCACATACCCCGGCTTTAAACCAGCTCCGGAGGTTTTCCGGGTCTATTTCCACGCCGCCGGTTGGCATAAACAACTGACCGGGAAACAACTCTTTAATGGAGGAAATAAAATTTGGACCAACAATATTGGCCGGGAATATTTTAATTAAACCAGCCTGGTTTTCCTGAGCCAGGAATATTTCGGTAGGCGTCATGCAGCCCGGTACCCACAACAAACCGGCTTCGTTGGTAACCCGCGCTACGGCCGGATTTACAATGGGCGCAATAATATAATCGGCCCCGGCTTTAATAAAGGCTTCAGCATCGGCGGGTGTTTTAATGGTGCCGATACCCAACTGCATATCCGGAAATTCCGCGGCTAATTCTTTTTTAAGGAAAGTAAAATTAGCTAGGGCGGCAGGTCCGCGGTTGGTGTACTCTAACGTGCGGATACCGGCGCGGTAAAGGGTTTTTACTATTTCTAAACTTACTTCCGGACTCTCGTAAAAAAACAAAGGCAACATGCCCTGGTCCACGATGGTCTTGAGTACTTGTGCTTTATCAGACATTGGCTTCTACAGTTTTACTGATGTCGGCTACCGTGCTGGTAGTGGCATCGCTGGGGATAAATAATTTATTAAAAGCGGCGGCGGTGGCAAATTCCAAAGTTTCCGATGGATCAAGTTCGTTATAATAACCGTAGATTAAACCGGCCATAAAGCAATCGCCGCTGCCAACCTTATCCAGAATTTTGGGCGCTAAATATTCATGCGACACCAACAATTCGTTCTGGTTGTACAAAGTGGTAAAATACCGGATGCCTTGCTCGTAATCGAACCGGAAGGTATTGGCCACAATTGAACACTTCGGAAACTTTTGTAATATTTCCTGCGAGGTAAGGGTAGCCTGTTCAAGTAAGCTTTCTTTGTTTAAATTGGCAATTAATTCTTCGTCTAAAGAAATACCGAGCATTTTGTTGGCCGCCCAAATATTGCCCATAATTAAGTTGCAATGATGCGCCAGGGCCGGCATTATTTCTACGGGTTCTTTGCCGTATTTCCAGAGCTTGGCCCGGTAATTCAAATCCAGCGAAATAAAAATATTCTTTTGGGCAGCAACTTCCAGCGCCTCCAAACAAACATAAGCTACCGCTTGGTTAATGGCCGGGCAAATGGCACTGAAATGAAACCAGCTTACGCCTTCAAACACCGCATCCCAATCAATCATACCAGGTTTTAAATCGGCGTAGGCAGAGTGGGCCCGATCGTAAATAACGCCGGCGTTTTTCAGGTCTTTGCCTTTTGGCAAAAAATAGAGCCCTACCCTATCACCGTGGTAATAAATCGCATCAGTTTGTACTTTGCGGCTTTTTAAATAATCTACTAACTGTTGGGCCAGAAAATGGTCCGGCAAAGCGGTAACATAGCCGGTGGGCACGTCCCAGAGGGCCAGCGCGGTAGCCACATTGGCTTCGGCACCGCCCACGTAAAACGGCAAATTATTTTCTTCCAGCCACTGCCCGTCTACGTCCGGACAAATGCGTAATAGTAACTCCCCGAAGGATAAAACTTTACCCGTCATGCCTTAGAAGTTAAAATAGTTTTTAGCGTTGTGGTAGCAAATATCCTGTACCACTTTGCCAATCCATCCAATATCGTTGGGCAGTTCGCCGTTTTCTACATCTTCGCCAAACATGTTGCATAATATTCTGCGGAAATATTCGTGGCGCGGGAACGACAAAAAGCTGCGCGAATCGGTGAGCATGCCTACAAACCGGCTCAGCAAGCCCATGTTCGAAAGCGTGTTCATTTGCTTAATCATGCCATCTTTTTGGTCTAGGAACCACCAACCGGAGCCCCACTGTATTTTACCGGCCACCGAACCATCGTTGAAGTTACCCACCATCGTAGCCATTAACTCGTTATCGGCCGGGTTCAGGTTGTAAATAATGGTTTTGGTTAACTGGTCGGTATTATCCAAGCGGCGCAAAAATTTAGAAAGTGCGCGGGCCTGGCTAAAGTCGCCGATAGAATCCCAACCGGTATCAGGGCCCAGTTGCCGCAACATCCGGGAATTATTATTGCGCAGCGCACCCAAATGGTATTGCTGCACCCAGCCTTTTTCGTGATCCCAAATAGCAAATTGGTACAGCATCGCCGATTTAAACTTTAAGGCTTCCTCGGGCGAAAGTGATTTCCGGGTTCTGATTTTATCAAAAATCTGCTTTATTTCATCGTCGGTATAATCTTCGGCGTATATTTCTTCTAAGCCGTGGTCCGAAACGGAACAGCCATTTTCAGCGAAGTAATCGTGTCGCTTTTTCAGGGCGGTTAAATAAGTATCAAAATTATCGATGGATACGCCGGCTACTTCTTCCAGCCTTTGGATGTAAGCATTCAGCGCTTCAATATCGTCGGCGTTCATGGCTTTATCGGGCCGGAAAGCCGGTAATACTTTTATGTCGAAACCGTCTTTTTTTATTTGCTGATGATATTCCAGGGTATCGAGCGGGTCGTCGGTGGTGCAAACGGTTACCACGTTCATTTTTCGTAACAAATTCTGGGTAGTATATTCGGGCGTGCGCAGTTTAGCCGAGCAGGTTTCGTACACTTCCCGGGCATTTTTCTCCGACAATACTTCGTTCACATCGAAATACCGCTGCAGTTCCAAATGCGTCCAGTGGTACAAGGGGTTGCGCATGGTATACGGCACGGTAGCTGCCCATTTCTCAAACTTCTCGTAATCACTTTTGCCCCCAGTAATAAATGCTTCGTCTACCCCGTTGGTGCGCATGGCCCGCCATTTGTAATGATCGCCGTACAACCACGCCTGCGTAATATTCTCAAATTGCTTGTTCTGGGCAATCTGGTCGGGCGGCAAATGGTTGTGGTAATCTATAATGGGCATGGCTTTCGCAAACTCGTGGTAAAGCTGCTGGGCCGTTGACGACTGCAATAAAAAGTTCTCGTCCAGAAATTGTTTTTTGTCACTTCTAACGTTTACCTGGCTATCTAAAAGCATTTTTTCCGGTTTTGGGTTTAAGTTTGGATTTCAGGTTTATGGTGAATTTGGTTATAAAGAAACGCCGCGTTTCCAGGGAATAAAATCGTCCTGACCGTGGCGCACGGCACTTACTTCTATTTCGCCGCTGGCTACGCCAATTACGTATTCCAGAATGCGCTCGCCGGCTTGTTCAATGGTTTCTTCGCCTTCTATAATGGTGCCGGTATTAATATCAATAATATCGCTCATGCGATTAAACAACGCCGTATTGCTCGATATTTTTACTACCGGGGCAATCGGGTTACCAGTGGGCGTACCCAAACCAGTCGTAAATAATACCACGTTAGCGCCCGAAGCGACCTCCGCCGTCGTAGATTCTACGTCGTTGCCGGGCGTACAAAGCAAGGTTAAACCGGGTTTGGTTACTTTCTCGGGGTAATCCAAAACTTCTACTACCGGCGAAGTACCGCCTTTTTTGGCCGCTCCCGCTGATTTGATCGCATCGGTTATCAAGCCGTCTTTAATATTGCCCGGCGAGGGGTTCATATCGAAACCGGAACCTACGGCCATGGCGCGGTCGTTGTAAGTGCGCATCAGCGACGAAAAACGTTCGGCCTGTTCTACCACCTCGCAGCGGTCGCTTAGGTTTTGTTCTACACCGCACAACTCCGGAAACTCGGCCAGAATAACCGAACCACCCATAGCCACCAATAAATCAGAAGTATAGCCAATAGCCGGGTTTGCCGAAATACCGGAAAAACCATCGGAACCGCCGCACTCCAGGCCAATGCAAATTTTACTTAGTGGGGCCGGTTGCCGTACGTTCTGGTTGGCCTGCACCAAACCGGCGAACGTTTGTTTAATAGCCAGCGCCAGTAGATCAGCTTCGGTGCCTACTTTTTGCTGATCCAGAATATACAAAGGCTTGTCAAAATTCGGAATCCGCTTGCGAATTTCTTCTTCCAGAATACTAACCTGGGCGTTCTGGCAACCTAAACTTAATACGGTAGCGCCGGCTACGTTGGGATGTGTAATATAACCGGCCAGTAAACCGCACAGCGCAATGGCATCCTGGCGGGTACCGCCGCAGCCACCATCGTGGGTTAAAAATTTAATACCGTCTACGTTTGGGAATAACTGCTCCGATTTTTCTACTTTGGTTTCGATAAAAATATCGGCTTGCAGCAAGGCATTTACATCGCCGCCCGATTTATATATATCAATTAATTTATGGGCCTGGTTCTGGTAAGCCCGTTTGCGGCCGTAACCCAGCGGCGCTACCAACGCTTCCTGCAATACTTCCAGGTTACGGTTTTCGCAAAACACCATGGGTACTACCAACCAATAATTAGCGGTGCCCACGCTCCCATCTGTCCGGTGGAAACCGTTGAAAGTACGGCCCGCGAATTTAGCTACATCTGGCTTTTGCCAATCTGTTTTGCGCTCGCCGGTTACAAAGTCGCTGGCAGCATGCTTAATATTGCGGGTAGTTAATACATTGCCGGTATACAAATCGGTTTGGGCTTTGCCTACCAGCACCCCGTACATAATTATTTCGCCGTTCACCGGAATAAACGTAGCGGCAAATTTATGCTTCACCTGCACATCGTCCAGCAGGGTATATTCTTCGCCCTCGTAGGTTACTACCTGGCCTTTTTTTAAATTAGTTAAAGCTACCAGCACATTATCGGCCGGGTGTACTTTTAATACATTCTGTTTCATTTTCACTTTAAGCAGATACCTGCTTTACATCTAAATTTTTTATTACCGCTGAGATTCCCAGGGTTTGTATGCTATTCATTTGTTTTTTTACCGCGGCCGCAAAACCCGGCAAGGCTGTTAAATCAATGCCCCACAGTTCCTGGTTCCGGAGTACTGCATCTACCAGTTCATCGCCTTCTTGCTGTTGCCAAACCTGGTAAAAATACGCTGCCGATTCATCATTTATCGGGTATTGTTCGCCGTTGAGGGTACCAAAATATTTACCATTCTGCGTTTCGGTGGCCCGCATAAACAACAAATAAGCCGCAAAACCAAAAGCAATATTTTCGGGCGCCTGACTGGCCGTTTCGTAATATCGGGATAAAACCGGAATTACCCGCATCTTAAGCTTGGCGGTGTAATTCATGGTAATGCTTAGCCACTGGTGCTCGATATGGGGGTTGCGGAACCGGTCCAGTACTTTGCGGGCAAAATCAGCAGAAGCTTCGGGTGCTACCGGGTACGGAATTGCCGGGGCAATATCGTCCTGCATCAGCGCCGAAATAAAATTGGCCATATCGGGGTTATCCATGGCTTCTTTTACTGTTTTAATACCGGCCAGCACAGCCACGCCGCAGCTTAAGGTATGCGTACCGTTCAGCAGGCGCAGTTTCAGTTCCCGGTGAATATTAATATCAGGCGTAATAACCACACCATTATCTACTTCGGCAAAAGAAAGCGCTTGTTTTACCTGCTCATCGCCTTCAATGGCCCACAACCGGTATACTTCCGACATGGTTAATAATTCGTCGTGGTAGCCCAGTTCCTGCTCCAGGCGGGCTAATGTTTGGGCATCGGGCTTGCCCGGTACAATGCGATCGACCAGGGTATTGCAGAAAATATTACTTTCTTCCAGCCATTGCATAAATTCAGCATCCACATCCAGATGATGCCGGGTTGCCTGTTCCTTTACAATATTTTTCAGTTTGGTGCCGTTATCCGGAATCAGCTCGGTGGGTACAATTATTAAACCTTTTGTTTTGTCGCCGTCGAAAGCCCGGAAACGGGCCAGCAGTACGGCCAATAATTTACCCGGAAACGAAACCGGCGGCTCCAGCAAAATATTATCTTCGGTTAATTGAATGCCTACTTCGGTAGTATTGGAAATTACAATTTCAATTGCGGGGTTAGCCGCCAATTTTAAAATTTCTGCCCAATCTTTAGAAGCGGTAAGCACCCGGCTAATGGCAGCACTAATAATATTTTCTTCTACTTTCTGTCCGTCTTCGATGCCCCGCACACAAATGGTATACAGCCCATCCTGGTCGTCGAATTCCGAAGTTCCTCCTTTATCGGTTGATTTTACTACTACCACCCGACCATTAAATATTCCGTTCCGGTTTGCTTTATCTATAAAATAATCGGGTAAGCCGCGCAGTAAAACACCGGTGCCAAACTGCAATACTTTTTCGGGTAAATGCAGCATTTCCGGTTCGGGCTTTTGCAGCGCCACACTTGCTTCTATTTTTCCTAAATTTTCCCGGTTCAGAATCATTGTAAATATTTTAATTAATTGTAGTGGATAATATTTTTTGATTTAGAGAAGGTTATGAAATCCTCCTCCTGTTTTTAATGAAAATTAGTAGAATTAAAAGTTTAAGTAACCCATTCATGTCATTCAGGAGGAAACTTGTTGGCAAATCACTAACAAGTTTCCTCCTGAATGACAGAAGTGAATTAATTACGTATTTAATCACTTTCAACATTTCCGAACTGTTACCCAAAAATACAACTGCCTTGTGGCACCTTTATCCTGTAGTAACCTGCCCGTTAATTTATTATTTGGTGGCCGCTTGCTGTAGTAACCACGCAATTAAATCATTGCCGGCTTCAAAATTCTGGTAGTCGGCGGGTAACTTGCGGCCATCGGTATATTCGTTGTATAACCAAGGGTCGCCCACGGCAAACACCGTTCCTTTGCCCACTTTAGCCGTAGCCATTACCACATCGCCTTTATGGTCGAGGGTAGATTTGGCCGGCGCTTTCACATCTAAAGTACTGATTTCTTTCAGGTACAACTGGCGGCCTTTTTTGAATATTTGATGATTGGCCGGCACCATAATTTTACCCATGTCGTACTGGTTGCCGGTTACAGTATTTTTTAGTTCTTTTTTAAACTCAATACCAAAGGCTTTGGCCAGAGTATTAAATTTATCGAGTTCGGTATTATTCTGGTCGTTGGCCATGAGCAGCAGCACCCCGCCGTTTTTAACCCACTGGCTAATGGCGGCTACGTGTTCCGGTTGTACATAATTTGGTTTGGCGGTTTCTTTTTCGGTATCAGGGTCTACGATAATGTAAACGCTGGCTTTTTGCAGGTTGGCAGCCGTAGGGGCAGCTTTCAGTTCCTGGGTTTTGGCACCCATGTAGCGGGCGTTCTCGCCTAACAACGAAAAACCGTTGTTATCCATTTCTTCCCATTTATAGTGGAATGGAATGGTTTGGCCGGCCGCATTTTTCATAAACTCGTTGTTGAAATAACCATCGAGCAAAATAGTTTTGCCTTTACCAATTTGCGGAATCTGGCGCAGTTCCATTTCATTGGCAGCAAGTAAAAAAGCCCCTACACCTTTGGGGTCGTTTACCACAACTTTCTCGCTCAGGTAATATTCGTAGGAGCCATCACGGTACGGGTTGCCGCCCAAACCAGCCACGCTTACGGTACCGTGTAAATTGGTTAGGCCCTGTTCGTCTACTTTAATAAATTCTTTCTGAATGCCTTCGTACCCTCTTTTGGCCACCGCCTCGTATTTGGCCGGCAAATAACCCAGGCGTGCGCCTTTGGCCAGCGCATACACAAACATGTTAGAGGCCGAAGCTTCTAAATAATTGCCTTTGCCAGTTGGTTTGTCTAATATCTGGTACCAAACCCCGCTCTTTTTATCCTGCACCGATTCTACAGCCGCCGCAAACCGGCTTAATATTTTTAACAATTCAGCCCGCTTTGGGTGGTTTTCCGGGAAGTTATCCAGCACATCTACCAAACCCATGCCGTACCAGCCCATGGCCCGGCCCCAGAAATGCGGCGATAAACCAGTATTTTTATCGGCCCATTTCTGTTGTTTCGATTCGTCCCAGCCGTGGTAAAGCAAACCCGTTTTGGAGTCGCGGGCGTGCTTTTCCATGTATATAAACTGGTTGGCTATGTCGTCGAAAGCAGTTGGTTCGTTAAAGGTGGTGGCGTACTCGGCGTAGAAAGGCTGGCCCATGTACAGGCCATCGAGCCACATTTGGTAAGGGTATATTTTTTTGTGCCAAAAGCCGCCTTCTTTCGTGCGCGGATGTGTTTTTAACTGTTCGCGCAACATAGTAGCCGCTTTGTAATATTTCTCCTGACCGGTTACTTTATAAAGCGTCAGCAGAGTACGGCCATTTTTAATGTGATCAATATTATATTCATCGGGCCGGTACTTCCGGATGGTGCCATCTTTCTGTACAAAATGGTCCATGCTTTTCTGAATGAACTTAAAATACCGGCCGTCGGCATTCCGCTTCCAAATATTGGTAAGCCCTTCCAGCACTACGCCTTCGTCGTAAGCCCATTTTACGGGTTTGCCAGCTTGCATTACCAGCGAGTCTTTCCAGATGGTCATAACGGTGGCGGCCATCCGCTCCGAAAGGTTAGCGGGCTTGGTTTGCGCCTGGGCATTAACCCAACCCAACATAACTAAAGCCAGCAGCCAGATGCCTGCATAATTTTTATTCATCACACTCTTCTGTTTATTTTATTATACGTCCTGACACCATAATAATCTTATTACTAACCACTTAATTACCTAAGTTCGGTAATTTTCACGGCGTCCATGTCGCTGTAATCTTTGTTTTCGCCGCCCATGCCCCAGATAAACGAATAATTGCGGGTACCGCAACCAGCGTGAATAGACCAGGGCGGCGAAATAATAGCCTGGTGGTTATGTACCAATAAATGCCGGGTTTCCTTTGGCTGTCCCATAAAATGCACCACGGCCTGGTCGGGGTTTACATCGAAATAAAAGTAAGCTTCCATGCGGCGGTCGTGGGTGTGGGCGGGCATGGTATTCCAGACGCTGCCGGTATTTAAAGTGGTAAGGCCCATTACCAGTTGGCAGCTTTGTAAACCGTCTTTGTGAATATATTTGTAAATGGTGCGCTCGTTCGAGGTTTCTAAAGCCCCGATGCTGGTGGGCGTAGCCGCTTCTTTTTTCATTAAAGCGGTCGGATAATCGGCGTGGGCCGGAGCCGATAATAAATAAAATTGAGCCGGCTGATCGGGGTTATCTGATTTAAAGTTTACGGTGCGGCTGCTGCGGCCTACGTACAAGCAATCGAGTTTTGAAAGTGAATAATTTTTACCGTCTACTTCAATTTCGCCGTCGCCGCCTACGTTAATTACGCCTAATTCGCGTCTTTCCAGAAAAAATTCGGCTTTTAAATTTTCGTAGTTGCCCAAAGAAACGGCGGCTCCCTGCGGCACCACCCCGCCAATAATAATGCGGTCGTAGTGGCTGTAGGTTAAACTAATTTGGCCGGGCTGCATCACACTTTCAATCAAGAAATTGGTACGCAACGCGTCGGTATTCATCTGGCTTACTTCTTTGGGGCTGTTATGATATCGTTGTTCCATTATTTAGTTGTTAGTTGTTAGTTGCTGGTGGTTAGTAGTTGGTATTTAGATAAAGGATTTATTCTAAATATTGGCTAAACTTTAAGTTTTAACGACCGGCAATTATTAAATGTATAAATAATTAAATTCTTAACGGCCCATCCAGCCGCCGTCTACGGTTAAGATGGTACCATTCACGTAATCGGAAGCGCGGGAAGCCAGGAAGATGGTAGCACCGGCAAAATCGTCGGGGGTGCCCCAGCGACCGGCCGGAATCCGATCCAGAATAGATTTGCTCCGCTCGGGGTCGTTGCGGAGGGCTTCGGTGTTGTCGGTGGCAATATAACCGGGAGCAATGGCATTTACATTTATTCCTTTACCGGCCCACTCGTTAGAAAGGGCTTTTACCAAACTACCAATAGCGCCTTTGCTGGCGGCATAACCCGGCACATTAATACCTCCCTGAAAAGTAAGCAGCGAAGCGGTAAATATTATTTTACCCGAACCATTCTGAATCATTTGGCGGCCTACTTCCCTGGAAATAATAAAAGGTGCATCCAAATTAACGGCCAGCACTTTATCCCAGAGTTCATCGTCGTGTTCGGCGGCGGGTTTTCTTAAAATCATACCGGCATTATTTATTAAAATATCAATGCGCGGATTTTCAGTTAAGAGTTGTACTAAAAAAGATTCCACGGCTGCCCGGTTGCTTAAGTCGCAGGTATAAGCCCGAAAACTCCGGCCCAAGGCAGTTATTGCTTGCTCTACTTCGCTGCCCGTGGCCGGCATAGAAGCCGAAACCCCAATAATATCGGCCCCGGCCTGGGCTAAAGCCAGCGCCATACCTTTGCCAATTCCTTTGTTGCACCCGGTTACCAAGGCTATTTTTCCACTCAGATTAAATAAATCCTGAATATTCATTTTTAAATTTTAGGTGATGAAAGAAGTTGTAAAGCTTCCACATTTTTAATTAAACCGCAAGGTACACCTCGTCTAATAAACAAGTGTACATAGTTTTTAACCGGGAAAAAACTGAATGCCAGGATTTTTTTGTGCAATCGTTACCGGGAACGATCTCGAAAACTGATTGAGGGCATTTGAATTAAATCAGTATTTTTATGGACAGATGTATCGTTTTCTTATTCCGGAGCAATGAGAAATCTTTATGTACCAAACAGGACCCTTTTAATTATATTCACCAGGAGGGTAATAAGCCTACCGGAATTAGTTACCGGGCACCTGAAAGTTCGTCGTTAATATAACCTAGAATATTTCATTCATGCCACTGCCCGCCCCTGAAATTAAGCTCCGGTCTTTAACACTAGCCGACATTCCCCTGGGAATGCGGCTGAAAGAACTGGCTCACTGGAACCAACTGGAAAAAGACTGGGAATTTTTGATCAAATCCGGGGAAGGAGGAAATTTTGCTGCTTCTTACGGCGGAAAAGACGCAGGAACGCTAACCACCTTATTTTACCCGGAACGGTTTAGCTGGATAGGCATGGTGCTGGTAGATCCCCAATTTCGTGGTTTGGGAATTGGCCAGGCCTTACTAACGGCCGCCATTAAACAAGCCGAAAACAAAGGCACAATCCGGTTGGATGCTACGCCGCAGGGCCGCCAATTGTACGAAAAGCTAGGGTTTGTAGCCGAACGGGAAATAATCCGCATGCAACGAACAAACTTAAGTCCAATACCCCTACCATTGTTAAAACCTGAACCCGTAACGCCATCTGTGCTTAACCGCTTAGCTTTGCTGGATGCGCCCGTTTTTGGAGCTGACCGCCAGGCCATTTTAAACTACTTAAGCCTTAACGCGCCGGAATATGCCTGGTATACAAAAAAAAGCCAGGAAATTACCGGCTATTGTTTGGGTCGGCACGGCCATTATTTTGAACAGCTTGGTCCTATAGTGGCCCAAAATCCCGAAGATGCCCACTCGTTACTGCTGGCCGCGCTGGGCACTGCACCGGGTAAGTCTTTTATACTCGATACAGGTACTCATAACAAAACCTGGCTGGCAATACTGGAAAAATTAGGGTTTACGCCGCAGCGCACTTTCCTCCGCATGTACCGCGGCCAATTGCTTTACCCAGGAAATCCGGATTTTCAATATGCTATTGCCGGCCCTGAATTAGGTTAAGCAGTTGGTTAATCTTTTTCTAATTTTTAGTTTAAAGTAATCTGGGCAATTAATATTTAGTTACCGCCACCATCGGATGAACTTCATAAGTATTAAGTCCGTTGGCTGGGTCGTTCTCAATTATTTCGTTCAGCATATCTTCGCTATCTACCCGGACCACCGCTGCCCCGTAAGCACCTTTTGGGTCCATCACTGGCCCAAGTACCAATGCTGTCCCGTCGTTAACAAAGGGTGTCCAGTAAGCAATGTGCGCTTGCATAATATTTCTTTCTTCGTCGTTCATATCGCTTACAAAACTAGCCCGGGGCGGATTTAACTTTAAAAAGTAATATTTCTTATCGGTGCTCATCTTTTTGCAGAATAGAGGTTTACAAAATATTTCGGTTAAGTAAATGTAATAAAGAATTTACTATTGGCGCTAACCACCTTTGCGCTCTAAATCGGCTGCCAAAAATATTATTTCCAGTAATAATATTATTAAAAAAGTTATGCCGAAAGAATCAGTTGCCTTATTTAAGCAGCCGATTCTTCCGGCATAACAGCAATAAATGTTTACTTGGTTTGGGCGGCTTTTTTCTTATTTCAGGGAAGAAGCTATATGCTACCTATCTTAACCCAGAGCTACCCAATCTTATTAATATATTGCCTTAACCGTTATTTTGTCTTCTGAACCGGCCGTTGTTATCGCCGTTGAGGTTATTGCGGTTTTCGCGCTGGGCCTGCATTTGCTTGCGGTCTTCCTGGTATTTAGCGTATTGCTTTTTGTTCAGAATGCTTTTCAGTTCTTTTTCGTAGCTGGCGTGCTGGCGTTTCATTTCTTCCCGGTTATTTTGGTTACGGGTACCCGGCTGGTTACGCTGGCCGCGGAAGCTTTCCATTTCGCGGGCTTGTTTCAGGTTTAAGGCCTGTAATTGTTTTTGCTGCTTTTTGCTTAAATCCAGGCGCTGACTTAATTTTTCGGTGCGGCGGTTAGCTCTTTCTTCCGGCGAAATATTAGCCCGACGGTCGGCGTTCCGGCGGAACTCCCCTTTTTGTTTTCTGTCGCCCCTATTCTGGTCGTTACGGTTTTCGTAATTATTCCGGTTTTCTCTTTGGGGAGCATTCTGGGCATAAGTGGTGCCAGCTATGGTGGCTAAACCTAAGGCAATCATGGCTACGTACTTTTTCATCTTCTTTAGTTTTATGGTTTTAATTTTTCTTTTGCTAGCCGGGTTACTTAACCTGGTTGTGCTCTTTAGTTCAAACCAAGTGCCGAAAACCTTTTAAAACCCCAGGAAAGCTTAAAAAAAACAGCTCAATCGACGGAACGGCTAATTCAATCGACGAAACCGGAATTTTTGTTTACCAGAATTTTAAGCGTTACCCATTTTAAAAGAAAGTACACTTTTCAATCCTAAAAACTGGGCAATATTTAATAAAGCGTTTGTTTCGGGCTTTAGTTTGCGAATGCTTTTTCGGGTAAGATGCGCTGTAAAAATTAATTTCCGGAAGCTTTTAAATTCTTCCTGCAGTTAAATATTGGCTAATAATGATTAACTTGTAAAGAGAAACCTATTAATATTCAGCTGCTTATTCTGCTATTATGCGCATTTTACAGCAATCCTTTACTTTACTCCTGTTTATGCTGGTAACAAGTGCTGCAAGTGCCCAAGAGCCAGCCAAACCGTTAACCAAAAGCTTATTTGTAAAAACAAACCTATTAAGCCTACTCGCTAAGCGCCCCACCTTTTCTGTTGAAAAAGCCTTTAGCAAAACTTTTAGCACCGAAGTATCTTTTGTACAAGGACAATTTGATAATTTATTACTAACTGACCAATACAAATACCACGGGTTATTGGTAAGAGCAAAAAAATATTTCGTTGGCCTTGACTACGGAGCCCTGAGCTCCTATGCCGCAGTTTATGTCGGGAATTTAAAGCGAAATATTCAAACAACTGGCCAGGTAGATAATACTGGTTTTTTAGGTTACCCTGACAGGAATTTTTCTGCAAATTCTATCCGGAGCGGTGGGTCTTTAGGACTTGCTTATTTTACCAAAAACAAATTTATGCTGGATGGACAAAGTAGTTTAGGCTATGGCCGCTACCTGAATATTAATACTTCTGACCCCAATACCTACCTTAAAGGCTACTTAGATTTACAAATTTGGTTTTCGATTGGCTACTGTTTATAGCTCAAAAAGCATAAAACACATAACAGCAATAACTTAACAGCCTTAAACCATTATACCCAAACCACTATTGGCAAACAATCCTTATTGTTTTAAATATTTAACCGTTTATTTTTGATATAATTAAAATCTAATCTTTAGTTTGAAGAAATATTCTGGCGTGCAACTAACCAATAACCAATATTTACTCCTGAATAACCCTAATATTTAATTAATACCACAATAGCCAATAATTACCATATCCACCATAAAAATGAAAAAAGGTTTAACCATTTTCACTAAGAATAAAAAACGTTACTGGGCAGCGGCGCTGTTGCCCGCGCTTTTACTGGCTGGCTTCACCAACGACGATCCTGTAGGCAAGCGCATCAAGCGTATGGTGCCCGCAGAAGCGGTTGCCCTGGCCAAATCTATTGAAGCGTTAGTTACACCCGAACTCGCCGAAGGCCTTACCCTGAAACTTTGGGGCGTAGATTCGCTCGTGGCCGACCCGATTGGGATTCACATGAATGATGTGGGCCATTTGTATTATACCCGCACCAACCGGCAAAAAAATTCGGAGTTCGATATTCGGGGCCATCAGGATTGGGAAATTCCTTCTATAAAACTGCAAACCGTAGAAGAAAAACGGGCTTTTCTGCGCAGCGTATTATCGCCAGCCAACAGCCTGAAAAACCAATGGCTGAAAGACCTGAACGGCGACGGCTCGCACGACTGGCGCGACATGACCGTAGAAAAAGAACACATTTACCGCCTGGAAGACACGAACAACGACGGCGTGGCCGATTTAAGCCAGTTGGTAGTAGAAGATTTTCACGAAGAGGTAACCGATGTGGTGGGCTCCGTAATGACCTACAACGGCGATATTTTTGTGGCAGTTGCCCCGGATTTATGGCGCTTAAGAGATAAAAACGGCGACGGCATTGCCGATGAAAAAACTTCTATTTCGCACGGTTACGGCATTCACGTAGGTTTTGGGGGCCACGGCATGTCGGGGCTAGAAATGGGGCCTGATGGCAAAATTTATTGGCAAATTGGCGATATTGGTTTTAACGGCAAAGGACCCGACGGTCAGAAATGGGAATACCCCAACAGCGGCGTTATTGTGCGTTCTAACCCCGATGGCAGCGATTTTGAAGTGTTTGCGCACGGCGTACGCAATACCCACGAGTTTGCTTTCGACGAATACGGCAACTTAATTAGCGAAGACAACGACGGCGACCACCCCGGCGAAAAAGAGCGGCTGGTTTACATTGTAAACGGCTCCGATACCGGCTGGCGCAGCAACTGGCAGTACGGCAAATACCGCGACCCAAATAATAATATTTATAAAGTCTGGATGGACGAGCAGTTGTTTAAACCTCGTTTTGAAGGACAAGCCGCTTATATTACCCCACCTATTACCAACTACGTGAGCGGCCCTTCCGGCTTTTTGTATAATCCGGGTACGGCTCTTAGCCCTAAATATAAAAACACCTTTTTTGTGGCCGAGTTCGTGGGTAGCCCGGCGCGCTCGGGTATTCATGCGTTTAAGCTTAAGCCCAAAGGCGCTACTTTTGAATTAGGCGAAACGAAAAAAATAATGGGCGGCGTGCTGGCTACCGGTATGGATTTTGGGCCGGATGGCGCTATGTACGTGGCCGACTGGATCGATGGCTGGGACACCAAAGAATACGGCCGCATCTGGAAACTCGACGATAAAGCCGGCGAAAACTGGGCCGAACGGCAGCAAACCAAAAAATTACTGGCCGAAGATTTTACCAAGCAGAACGAGAATTATTTAAGCAATTTACTGGCAAACGCCGACATGCGGGTACGGCAAAAAGCCCAGTTTGAACTTGCCAAGCGGGGTTCCAAAGGAGCCGCTATTTTCCGGAAAAATATTAAACAAACGAAAAACCAGTTGGCCCGCGTGCACGGCATCTGGGGTATCAGCCAATTGGCCCGCCAGGATAAAAGCTATGCCAAAACTTTGCTGCCGTTGTTAAAAGACAAAGATCCGGAAATTCGGGCGCAAGCTGCTAAGTGGATTGGCGATGTGCGTTACGCGGAGGCGGGTAAAGCCTTACTACCGGTATTAAAAGACAATAATAGCCGGGCCTGTTTCTTTGCTGCCGAGGCTTTAGGCCGCATAGCCTACGAGCCAGCCATTAACCCGCTCATTCAACTGCTGATTGCCAACAACGACGAAGATACTTATATCCGGCACGCGGGTAGTTTGGCCTTGGCCCGTATTAACAAAGCCGAACCAATCGTGGCGTTATCCAATCATCCATCACGGGCTTTGCGCCTTGCCGCCGTGGTGGCACTGCGCCGGATGAGCCACCCCGGTGTAGCCAACTTCCTCTCGGACCAGGATGAATATATTGTAACCGAAACAGCCCGCGCCATTAACGACGACTTATCGATTAAAGAAGCCTTACCGGCTTTAGGCAACGTGTTACAGCAAACGAAATTTACGAACGAAGCATTGCTGCGGCGGGCTATTAACGCTAACCTGCGCGTAGGTACCCCCGAAGCCATGCAAAACCTGATTAATTACGCCCGGAAAGAAGGCAGTCCGGTTGCCATGCGCGCCGAAGCAATAGACGCACTAAGCACCTGGGCCAAGCCATCGGTATTAGACCGGGTAGATGGCCGCTACCGCGGAGAAATTCAGCGCGACGCGCAAGCCGTGCGGAAAGCCACTACCGAACCATTTATTACCTTAGCAGCGCACCAGCAACAGTCCTTACGCATGAGCGCGATTAAAGCCATTAGCAAGCTGCGTCTGGAACAAGCTTCTACGGCTTTATTCTCGCGGTTGAAAGAAGATAAAGACCCTAAAGTACGGGTAGAAGCGTTGCGGGCTCTGGCTGCTTTAGAAGACAAACAAATTGGCAAAGCCATTGAACAAGCCTTATCGGACCAGGAGAAAAGTGTGCGCGTTGCGGCTTTAGACTTGTTAGCCAAAACCAACATGTCGAAGGATTTAATGGTTAGCTTGCTTACCGATGTTATAAATACCCGCACCGCCGAAGAAAAGCAAGCTGCTTTGGTAACCTTGGGTAAACTGCCGGTTACAAACACCCAGAAAGTCTTTACCGGATTATTGCAGCAAATGGAAACCGGCAAACTAGCCCCCGAAATACATCTGGAGTTAGCCGAAGCCATTGACAGCACGCGCTCCCCACAATTAATCGCCCGGCATAAAGCCATTACCGCTAAATTATCGCCGGATGCTTCGGCGGCTTCTTTTAAAGGTACTTTATTTGGCGGCGAAGCAGATTTAGGCCGCAGAATATTTTTCCGGCACCAGACTGCCCAATGTATTCGCTGCCATTCTTACGACGATTTGGGCGGCAATGCCGGTCCGCGGTTAAACGGCGTAGCCAGCCGCCTAAGCCGCGAGCAATTACTGGAAGCCCTGATAAACCCCAGTGCCCGGTTAGCCCCCGGCTTTGGTATGGTTAATTTAACGCTGAAAAATGGCAAAACCGTGAGTGGGGTATTGCAAGGCGAAACCGATACAGAACTAACCGTAAAAGTAGGCGACCAGCCCAACACCGTAGTCCGGAAAGATCAGGTAGCCAAACGCACCAATGCCCCATCGAGCATGCCCAATATGCAATATTTGCTTACCAAGCGCGAAATCCGGGATGTTGTAAGTTTCCTGGCTACGTTGCAGGAAAATAATTAAGAATACAGGCTTCCAATAAAAAACCACTGCTCTCTAGTCAGAGCAGTGGTTTTTTATTTCTGATAAATTCAGAAATATTCTTTTATAGCTAGTCGTAAATATTATACCAGTATTATTTGGGTATTGCACTTACATTATCGTGGTCATCCTGAGCTTGTCGAAGGATCTAAATAAAATTTATAATGCTGTTATAGATCCTTCGACAAGCTCAGGATGACCCAGTAGTAAACACCTAAGCGTAAGTTTCGTTTTATAATAGCCGTATATATTAGCGTTCAGTGCCGAACCTTTTACTCGGCTGCAAACTGCTGCTTGGTTGATTTAATTTTTCTTTCCGGAACGGTAACTTCCGGTTCGGCATTATCGGCGGTTAGTTGCTCGGGTACTAAATCTTTTACGGCCGAAGTAAGTTTATCGACCACAGACCGGCCTTTTTCGGTGCCAAAAGCAGAAGCCAAGGCCACGCCAACACCTACTGCCCCCAAAATAGAATACAGTACCCGGTTATCCTTAATAAATGGTTTCACCGATTTGTAAAAAGATTTATTCTTGTTTTTCTTATTTTTCTTTTTCTTTCCTTTGCCCATAACTTTATCTTTTTATTGTGAATACAGGAATTGAATATATTCTTAGCTTAATATAAATACGTACCCGCTAATTCATAGTTGGCTAAAATTCAGGCAAGTCCCAAAATATACCCGCTTTACCCTCCCGGCATAATTATGGAAACTCAAATTCAACCAGGCCAACAGAGATAAATTACTACACAAGAATACTGATGGTATAAAAAACAAAAGCCTGCCAGAAACTGGCAGGCTCCACAGACCAAGCAGGAGACTAAGCTGCTAAGCTGTGTTATTGCAGCATCCTATTCTCACCCTTCAGATGCGCAATTTATTATCGTCAATATTAATAGTCGGTGTTTTGCGGGTCCCAGTTTGCCCAGCCTTCTGTCCAGTTGGTACCACCAAAAGCACCCCGGAAGTTGGTATTTTCGAAGCCCGGCACATTGGCACCGCCGGTTAACAACATTGAACCGCTAGCCGGCAGAAAAGGTGCGGCCGTTCCTAAGCTTAACTCCGTTTGGGTTTTAGTTTGGTTATTAAAAGCAGCCGTGGTAAACCAGGCATTGGCGTCGAACTCAGAGGTACCGGTTTTACTAACGGTGCCAACTACCACGGTATTTTTAATATTTAAACTGCCGCTTTTAGCATAGCCTTCCGAAGAAACGCCATCAATGGTAATAGCTTTGGCCCAGCCGGTAATAACAGCATTATAAATCGATAAGCTGGTTCCTTTTTTCAGGTGTGCGCCTTGGCCAAATTTCTGCCCTGCCACTGGATTAATGGGGCCTACCAAGGTAACATTAGAGAAAGCGGCCGTGGTTAAAGGTTGGTTCGTAGAACCGGCCGCATCGTTATCAGATTCAAAACCGTTAGACGCACCAGCCAAATCCGATAAATTCGGGTCACTAATACCCAGGGCATATTGCACCTTGCCGGTAAAGCCGAAATCGGTATCGAACATATCATCGGTGGTTTTGTAGGCAATTAAATGTTTCGGGCTAACGGTACCGCCAAACCATTCAAAAGCATCATCGCCGCCGTAAGAAACCTGCACGTAATCTATTTGGGTACCGGAACCCACCGAACCCATGGTGAGGCCATTAAGTTCTTTGTCTTGTTCTAAAGCCACACCGGCAAATTCAATGCGCACGTATTTTAACACTCCAGAATTATCATCGTCGTTGGTACCGCCGTAGCGGGCATCCGGGCCACCTTCAATAACCGGATCGGAGGCTTGATTGTGACGGGCTTTACCCGTAATTACCAAACCACCCCAATCGCCGGGGGCGCGGCTGCCTTTTGGCTGAGAAGAAGTGAAAACAATGGGTTTTTCTTTCGTGCCCTCGGCCATTATTTTGGCGCCTCTTTTAATAATGAGAGTGCCTTTACTGGCTTTCGGTCCGCCTTTAATAATAGTGCCGGGCTCAATGGTTAAAGTAGCGCCGTCTTCTACATAAACAAAACCGCTCAGGGTATAAACAGTACTGGCTTTTAAGGTAGTATTGGTTGTAATAGAGCCTTTTAGTTCTTGCTCTGTTTTGGTTACCGGTTGTGGTTCCGTTTTATCGTCGTCGCAGCTAAAAGCTATAATCGCCAGGAACCCAAATAATAATTTAGATAAGTTTTTCATAATTAGTTTTTCAATAGAAAGGTTTGTTTGGTGTTGTTTTAGAAATTATAATTAATGCCCAAAGTGGTATAAGTTCCTTTGTTATAGTTGCGGATAGCATCATCGAAACTGGTTATTTTGCCGTTTAGGTCGGTGTCCTGAATAAACCGGAAGCTTTGGTTAAAAATATCCTGCACGCCGGCTTTTAACTGGATGCCGTTCTTGAAGTTTTTAGTAACACTTACATCCATTACCTGGCGCGGCATTTCGTAAACGGTGGGGTTGGTATCGGCGGAACCTACGCGGTAAATGCGCTTGCCTAATACGTTGTAGAGTAAAGCGTACTGCCAGCCTTTTTCATCGTTCTGGTAATACAAGCCGCCGTTTATAATGTAAGGCGACTGCCCCATTAAGGCTCTTTCCCGATCCTGCACGGCCACATCGGCGTTGGTACCCAAATCTACGCGGCTATGTATGTAAGAAGCATTCAGTACCAGGGAATGATTTTGAATTAGCGTGGATTGGGAAATATCGCGCAACGATTTTCTTACCTCGGCCTCTACGCCCACATTGGTTGCTTTATTGGCATTGGCAAAGTTGTAGATGGGCGTAGAACCGGAACCCGACTGAATAATGGTTTCGATGGGGTTAAAGAACTTTTTGTAGAATACGCCTACCGATAATAATTCCGCAGGGCTGGGGTAAAACTCGTAGCGCATATCCAGGTTGTGTACGGTGGCCGTTTTTAAAGCGCTGTTTCCCCTAATAGAAGCGTTCTCGATAAAATCGTAGTAACTAAAGCTGGCCTGTTCCCTGAATTCGGGGCGGTTAATGGTCATGCCGTAGGCCAGGCGCAGCAACGAGCGCTGGTTAAAATTGTAGCTGGTGTTAATCGAAGGCAACAGGTAAAACTGCGGATCATCTACGTTGGCATTGCCCGAAAAATCTTCGGCAATTAATTTTCGGTAATTGTATTCGCCGCGTACGCCGCCGTACAACGTAAATTTATTTAGGGTTTTGGCCAAGGAAAGGTAACCAGCTCTTAAGGTATTCGAAGCGCTGTAACGGTCGTTTATGCGGGTAAGTTCATCCAGCATAATGCCGTTGGTAGCGTCCAGGTTTTCAGGAGCAAAAGTATTTTCGAGGGGCTGGCGGGTAATGGCATCGCGGTCGGCGGTACTGCCAAACGGGAAAATATACCCAAAATAACGGCTATCGAACTGCCGGTCTTTTCTTTCGGTGTAAAACCCAACTTTCAGGCGCAGATTCTTTTCGGCATCTGTTGAATCAGGCGCGCCAAAAATATGCTCTAGCTGGCCGCCGGCAATAAATCCTTTCTCGGTTAAGTTGGAGTAAAAGCGGCCGGCATTGGCGGCAGAGCTGGAAGCAGTAGGAATAACCGGCTCGTAAGGGCCTTCGCTGCTAACCTGGCGGGTAGTTCTTACGCGCCGTAAATCTGGTTCCTGGCGGCCAATATAGTTGTAACCGGCGTTCCAGGTAAATATATTTTTATCGTTGCCAGAGGTATGCGAGCCTTGTAACTGGCTCGTAAAAATGCTGCGGCTTTCGTAGCGTAGAAAATAATTTTTTTCTTCTTCATCAAAATAATCGCGCTGTCTGCCTTCCCGTACGGTAGCCTCATCAATCCCAATCTGGTTAAACAGGTTACGGAATTCCAGCTTGTTTTTAGGATTCAGGCTTAACGAAAAGTTCTGCAACAAGCCCACGCGGGTAGTCTGGCTCGATAAATCATCCTGGTACGACCAGTTTAATTCTTTACCGCGTTCGGGCACGTAGCGGGTATAATTGTTACGCGTAATAAATAAATGCTGGCGGGCGCTGGTATAAGAAAGGGCCGTAATGCTGCTTAGTTTTTTACCGCCAATAGTAAACTGGCGGTTTAAACCAAAATTTAAGCGTAAATCTGGCGCGGCCGTGGCGGTGTTAAACTTCCAGATATTGGGTAATAATTTACCATATTCAGCCTTTTGCGCATTTGTTAAATCTCCCTGAAAAGCCGAAGTAGCAGGGAAATTGCCTGGTAATTTTCGGGTACCGTTATCAAAGCCTAGAAAATCTGTTTTGCTGCCGGCATAGGTGTTAAAGTTTTCGAAGGTAGTGCCACCCCGGTAAGATGTAGAAAAACCAAACGATGCGGCATTTTCGTTAACCGTATTTTTGGTATATATTTTTATCGCGCCGCCTGCAAAATCACCGGGTAATTCCGGGGCCGGCGATTTATAAATTAACACCCGGTCTATAACGCTGGTGGGTAAAATATCGAACGAAAATGCCCGCACATCTACCTCAGAACTTGGCGTTAAAGCATCGTTCAGCATAACGGAATTATACCGCTCGCTTAAGCCGCGCACCACAATAAAGCGGTTATCCATAATGGTAATGCCGGGTATGCGTTTTACTACTTCGGCCGCATCTCGGTCCTGGGCCCGCACAATCTGCTCCGCCGACATGCCACTTACCACCACGTTGCTGCTTTTGAGCTCATTAATTAATGCTACCTCAGTATTGGTTTGCCTCGCGGCCGTAACCGTAACGGCTTCTAAGGCGGTGGCCGATTCTTCCAGGGTAATATTTAGGGAGGTGGTGTTACCGGCAGTTACCTGTACATTTTCAAAAACCTGGGGCTTGTAAGAAACATAAGTAACCGACACCTTATAGGTACCAGGGGCCAGCGAAATAGTATAATTACCGGCAAAATCGGTGGTTGCTCCCTGAGAAGTGCTGGTGATAGCCACTGTAGCGCCAATAATGGGTTCGTTTGTGGTTTTGTCTTTTACTTTGCCAGCAATGGTACCCTGCTGGGCAAACGAAGAAATGGCACCTGTTAAGATGGTGAGTAAAAGTAAAATAGATTTCATTAAAGGTTCTGTTTTAGTCTCGGTGCAAAACTAGAACCCCTACTTTACCTGAAAATTAAGCCGGTATTATGAATAGGTTAAGATAACCAGATGTATGTTATGCTTTTGTTAAGTACCCACTGCATTTGATTTTTTTGAGCCATTGAATTAGTCAGTTGTAGCTTTTCTTAACCGGGCACAAGTAGGTTTTAGGTAATTAATATTTCAAAACGTGATTGGGAAAATCTAAAAACCGGGTGTAGTCATGGTATTCAGGTTAGTTGGTATGCAACCTGAATATTTAACAGCAAATAAAAGCTGGTACATTAATTTCTGTTTTAGTTTCTAACCAGGTTAACGACTTTTTTTACAAATCCTCTCTTCAATTTTCAAGAAATTACTTAGTTCTCTGCTAACTAACGGCTCATTAAAAGCAGCAAGTAATCTAAATTTTATGCGCTAACCTACAGCAGAATAGCTAATACGCTATAATAATTACTGGATAATTTTGAAATTAATTCAGATAAAAACCCTATACATTCAAAAAAAGACAATAAATCAATTTATACTAATAATACATTTAATAATTTTCAATATAATTACCAATATTTCAATATTATCGAATATTTGTTAAATTATTTGCAATTAAAATTTTACCAGTACTTTAAGGGTATGAAAAACACCACTACCATTTCCCTTAGCCAGTTCAAGTATTTTATTTTGCAGCATAACCACCGGAACGCCGTTGGTATTTTATTTGAAAACGAAGAAAAAGTTACTTACTGTAACTTAACCTTGCTGCCTTACCTAAGCGAGTTAACCGGTACTATCCAATATAAATTAGACATTTGTCCCGAAAGTGCTATTCGGTTGTGTTCTAACCCAGATTTTCGGCAGAATATTCAGATAGGCCTGATGCGCTCCCTGATAGATATTACCCAAGACCTGCAGGAAGTAAAAAGAACATTAAAAATTAGCAAACGCACCAAAGAAGCCAAAGCTTTACTAAATGCCGATTCTGAGATGCGCTAATTAAGCTTCTTTCCTGATGATGGGTTTAAGCAGCGGCTGTATATTCTTATTGACTTAAAGTAAAGCCGGTAAGCTGCAATTTGTATTAAGTATTTACATTATATCTTATTAAGGTAATAGCCGTAGAACCGTTTTACTTTTAGTAAAATAGGTAATACCCGGAGGTATAGTTCTTCGTGCTGGTAATCACGCAAACTTTTATCTAAAAATAATAGTTTGGTAGTAAGCCCTAAGATGATGTTCATACTGTATTTATTTTTTACAGCCCTGCTGGCATTATTTACTGTTCAGGATGTTCAGGATGCGCCTGAACCCAAAATTCAGGTAGCGGAGTCCGACCTATTGCTGAAGAACGGCAAAATTATTGATGGCACCGGTAACTCGTGGTATTACGGCGATGTAGCTGTGCAAGGCGACCGCATTATTGCCATTGGCACCTCCTTGAATATTCCGGCCAAAAAAATTATTGATGTAAATAAAAAGGTCATCGCGCCCGGATTTATAGATGTGCATACCCACATTGAAGGCGATGAAAAAGCCGCTCCCCAAGCGGAAAATTTTGTTTACGATGGCGTAACTTCTATTATTACCGGTAACTGCGGTATTTCCAACACCGATATTGGTAAATATTACCGGTATTTAGATAGCCTCAAACTTTCCATTAACATTGGTAGCTTTATTGGGCACAACGATGTGCGGAAAGCCGTAATGAAAATGGATAACCGCCAACCTACTCCAACAGAATTAAACCAGATGGAACTACTGGTGGAAAAAGCCATGCAGGATGGAGCTATGGGCTTTTCTACCGGCCTGATTTACACACCCGGCACGTATGCCGGCACCCCCGAAGTTGTTGCTTTAGCCAAAGCTGCTGCCAAATACCAGGGCGTTTACACTTCGCACATCCGCAACGAAACCAATAAAATATTCGAAGCCATCGACGAAGCCCTGAATATTGGCCGTAAAACCGGTATGCCCGTGCAAGTATCGCACTTTAAAATAGGCAAACCCAACTGGAACCGCTCGAATGAAACCTTGGCCATGATAAAAAAAGCACGGGAAGAAGGCCTGGAAGTAACCATCGACCAATACCCGTACACCGCCAGCAGCACTACTATTTATACCTTAATTCCGTCGTGGGCTTTAGCCGGCGGACAAAATAATATTAGCTCCAATTTTCGTAAACCGGCTATCCGCAAAAAAATTATTGCCGAAATGGTGGGCGACATGAAACGGCGCCAGCGCCCCGATTTTAGTTATGCTGTAGTAGCCAGCTATAAAGCCAACCCGGCTTACAATGGCAAAAATATTTCGCAGATAAACCAATTGCTGAAACGGCCCAAAACTATTCCGGCGGAGATTGAAACCATCCTGGATTTAGCCGAAAAAGAAAGCGCCCAAATGGTATTTCACAGCATGAACGAAGCCGACGTGGAATATATTCTGCAATATCCTTTTACCATGGTAACTTCTGATGGGGGCTTGCGGGAATTTGGCGTAGGCGTACCGCACCCGCGCAGTTACGGCACCAACGCCCGGGTACTGAGCCACTATGTCCGCGACCGCAAAATTATTATGCTGGAAGATGCCATCCGGCGAATGACTTCGTTGCCTGCACAAAAGTTTGGCTTAACCGAGCGGGGTTTGCTCCGGAAAGGCCTGATTGCCGACATTGTGGTGTTTGATCCCAATACCATAAAAGACTTAAGTACTTTCGAAAAACCGCACGCATACACCAAAGGCGTAGAATATGTACTGGTAAACGGGCAACTAACCCTGGCCGAAGGCAAGCATACCGGCGCTCGCAATGGCGGTCTCCTATACGGCCCCGGCTATCAGGAATAATTAAAAGTCTTTTCTTAAAACCAGCTTTTGCCTAACCAGTAAAGCTTACTTTCCTTCTGTAAAATATTAACCCTTCCGCCCTCCGGGCACCTTTCTTAAATTAGGGAAAGAGTTGCGGCTAATGCTTTGATAGGCCTAAGTTTTGCATTAGCCGCAACTCCTTGGCTAAAGAGGGGCAGAGGTGGTTTGATATTATTTTCAGAACAATAATCTAAACAACCTTGTCTAATTTTAACTCATAACCTTTCTAAAAGTAAATTTTATTGCAACCAAACCCAAATCTAAAACATTGATTAAGTCGTACTTGAGGCAAAAGATTAAACCAAGCATTGGTTACCTATGAAACAGAAGACCGCTCGTATGCCACGATTATATTTAATTTGCTTAAGTGCTTTTTTTACTTTTTTGGGGGCCGCGTGCTCCAACGAGCACAAACCCGAACAAAATGCGGCGGAGACTTCTGCTACAATCGAAGAAAAACCGGGAAAGCCCGGTACGGCCGCTCCCGATAGCGCCACCGCAACCGAAACGGTTAGTCCGGCCAGAAAAGAAGTAGCCCGGATGCCGGAATATACCACTTCCCGCAAATACGTGTCCTTCTCGGCCCAAAGTTTGCAAGCCTGGCAAAAAGCAATACCCGAAATCCAAAATATTAAGGTTACTTCTACCAAAGACGGCAAACAGGAACCCGCTTTGTTTTTTAATTCGGGCAGTGCCGAGAAGAAGCCGCTGCTGGTAGTGCTGCATAGCTGGAGCGACGAATATTTACAGCAAGCCAGTATTCCGTTTTGCTTATGGGCTAAAAAATACGATTGGGTCTTTATTCAACCTAATTACCGGGGCATATTCCAAACCCCCGAAGCCATGGGCTCTGAACTGGCTATTCAGGATATTGTGGATGCGGTAAATTATGCCAAGAAAAATGCCAACGTAGATGCCAGCCGGGTTTATGTTACCGGGGCCTCGGGCGGCGGCATGGGTTCGTTGCTGGCGGTCAGTCACCATCCCGAAATTTGGGCTGGCGTAGCTGCTTGGGTGCCCGTGGTGGATATTCTGGATTGGTATAAATATAATGCTAAATTCCCGAGCCGAAAATACCGCAAACAAATTGTAGCGGCGGCAGGCGGCGACCCAACCCAAAGCGAAAAAGCTGCGGAAGAAACCAAAAAACGCAGCCCAATTGCCCATTTAAGCCAAAAGATAAACGTACCTATTTACATTGCGCACGGCATTAAAGATATTCTAGTTCCCCCCGACCATGCTTTACGGGCTTTTAACCTGCTGGCCAACGAAGACGATCGGTTTACCGAAGAACAAATAAATTATATCTTAAAAAATCAAGCGGTGCCGCCCAGCCTGAAAAGTTCTAACGCCGAAACTTATTTTGGTCCCGCTGATCCGAAAGTGCATTTGGTGCGAGAATCGGGTAACGTAAAACTGGTGTTGTTCGAAGGTGTGCACGATTTGGTGTATAACCCTACCCTATTGTGGCTGAACGAACAACAAAAACGCTAGCTGCTGGTTATAGTTAAATAATAACCAAAAACCTTGTTTAACGCCATAAAATCAAAACTTAAGGCCGATCCGGTATCCGGAAAGAAGGAAAAGGCTAATAATATTATAACCATAAAATAGCAAAACTATCCTTATTTGAGCAATATCATTTTTCTAATAAACCCTAAAAACCTTAATTAGCCAACGCCTGTAAATATTACCGCCCCTAAGCACCATGCGTAAAGAATACCAGCAGATAGATGTAATTAAAGGCTTTGCCATTATTGCGGTAATAATTCTGCATTCGGTAAACGAAGAAGTACTGCTAGATACTTACTCTATTTTGCACATTTGGCAGGCGGTGCCTTTGTTTATTATTATCATGGGCCTGAATGCCGGCATGTCGATAGGCAATAAACAACCCCAGCTTGCCGATTTATACACCAAAACGTATTTTAAAAAGAAATTCGAGCGCATTGGCATTCCGTTTCTGGTCATTTTTGTATTATCGATTGTGCTGGGGTACGTATGGTATTGGTTTACCGGACAATACAAAATAGAGTTCCGGGCTTCTAATTTAATGGGAATATTACCGGTAGCCGGTCCGGGCAATTATTTTATTACGCTTACTTTCCAGTCTATCCTGCTGCTGCCGTTATTTAAATATTTGTTTAAGTGGCATCCGCTTACCGTGTTAATTTTACTGGTGGTGCTAGAGGTAATATTTCTGCTCATTAGTGTTAATCTGCATTTATTTACCCGTAATAATTATTTGTACAGCGCGGCCTTTCCGCGTTATTTTTCGGCTATTGCGTTTGGTTTGGTTTTGTCTAAGGTAGTTATCCGGCCATTCAGGGCCACCAAAATAATACTAATTACCAGTGCCGCCTTTATAAGCTGCGTTTACCTGCTGGAGATTACGTACGGCTACCTCGATATTCCGCAGATAAAAGAAGAATGGAAAACCCAGAATGTGTTAACTTTTAGCTACGCCGCTTTTATGACGTTCTTGTTGTTTAAAGCCTTGCCTAACCGTTCCGAAAACTGGTTTCTGAAATTTCTGGCCGCAATGGGCAAATCGTCTTACCATATTTTTCTGGTGCAGATTGTATATTTTGGCTTAATTAACCAAAAAGATTACCTGCTGCTAAACCTGCTTATTTGCCTGACTATTGGTTATTTGTTCTGCCGCTTCGAAGATCCGGCAAAAGCCTACTTTACCCGGCAAAAAGCAGTAAAACCAGTTTGCTAGGCGCTAAAGCAATTTTTTACCGCTTCAAATATTTCTTTCCCGGGCTTTCCGGTAAAAACATCCCTTTGTATTTTCCGTTAAGTTTTGTTTACAGATGAATACCAAACGGATAGATTTAAACCAGCTTAACAAATTTCTGCTTTCAATATTTCTGGTATTGCTTATGCTTTACCTGGGGCGGCTGTTTCTGATTCCGGTGGCCGTGGCCATTTTTTTTGCCATGCTGTTGTACCCGCTCGCCAAAAAGCTGCAACATTACGGACTAAAAAAATCAACGGCGGCCATGGCAGCTATTTTGCTATTGCTGGTGGTGTTAGCGCTGGTAAGCCTGGTGGTTTATAACCGGATAGAATATCTCCGGACCGATTTACCCGAAATGGAGCTGAAAATAAAAGAAAAAACAGCGCGGCTGCAATGGCTATTGTACGAAACCACCGATATTTCGGAATATGAGCAGAATGCTATTTTGGAACAAAAAAAGCCCGATATTTTTAAAGCCATTGGCAAAGCCCTGAAAAACTTTTTAATCGATAGCCTTTACCTGCTGCTGGTAATATTCATAATACTCACCTACACGTTTTTCATGCTCGTATACCGGCACCGCATCCGCAATTTCTTTATTAAAGTAAACTGGTTTCACGATTATAAAGAATCTAAACAAGTGCTTTTCCGGATTACCCGCATTGTGCACGATTATCTTAAAGGCACATTTACGGTTATTTCTATTCTGGCCGTGGTGTATGCCCTGGGTTTCTGGGCCATTGGCCTGGAACACGCCATACTTTTTGCCTTAATTACGGCGCTGCTGCGTGTAATACCATATTTTGGTTCTTTCTTGGGCATTGCTTTACCTATTGTTTTTGCTTTTTTGTTAAAAGATTCGTTGTGGTACCCCGTTGTAATTTTATTATTTTTTATGGTTACCCAATTGCTGGAAGCTAACCTGCTAACGCCTTACATTACCGGCTCCCGTGTAAAGCTTAACCCCTTGGCCACCATTATGGTAATATTATTGGGTAACTTAATTTGGGGCGTACCCGGCATGATATTGTTTGTGCCTTTATTTGCCATTTTAAAAGTTATTTTCGACGAAATACCCCAACTGCATCCCTACGGCTACATTCTGGGCAATGAAAAGGAGGAAACCGAATGAACCGTTTTCTTTCGCGCGAAGCTTCTTTGGGGTTAGTACAGCGCATACTGCAAAGTTCTTACCCGCAGGTATATGATTACGAAAAGCACCGGCTAATTATTCTGGACCAAAACCAAAACGAATTAATTTATTTCCGGCTGCCCATTACCATGCCGCCGCCCGACCTGCTATTATCCGGCTCGCAAACCAAAGTAAATTATATTATTCTGCTTATTCAATCCGGGAGTTGTGCTGTAGGTTATTTCGAGAATGGTGTAAATTTAAACCACAAGGTTCTCCGGGCCTACATGGTGCGCATGAAACAAGGCAAAAGCCAGATAAAACACTTAAAAACCAAAGGCAAATCCCGGGCCGGCTCCCGGGTACGGCTCGGCGAAACCGTAGAGTTTTTCGAGAATATTAACGAACGCCTGCAGGAATATTTTGCCCAGCACCAGGTGCACCGCATTGCCCTGAGTTGTTCTAAAATATTAATTCCTTACTTCTTCAATTCCAAAGTACCCACCCCCTTTGATAAGCGCGACGCGCGCATTTACAAAATACCCAAACACATAAACCTACCCATTTACGAGGTACTGCTGGATACACATAAATTCTTACTAAAAGGCGAACTTATTTACGAAGATCTTTATCAGGGAATAGTGGATGAGTTGCTGGGTGCGAATAATAGCAACCAGGAAGATTAACTCCAATATGGCTAGTTGAATAATTTACCACCACCTTAAGTGCCATAGTTCCTTCTCGAAGAATGCAACCAACCTATTGTATAATATTTATTCATAATTTTGATATTCCAACAAATACAATTATATTAATCCCAATAAAATATTAGCATTATTTTATATAATGGAGGTACGTGGCTATATAATTAAATGAAATGAGGTACCTACTTGGGCTATGTACAAGTTTAATAATTAAAATATAAATGGATAATTGTGAAATAAACTTTAAAACTTCTGCGAATATACTTGATAATGCGTTTGACCTTCTACATCCAACAATCGAAATTCTAAAAAGGAATGAAGATCCTTTGTATATTATTGCTGATGATAAAGAATTAAAAGCTGCTCTTATTACAATTACAACTAGTGTGGAATTATTGTTAAAGAGTAAAATTGCTTCTATTGACTGGAAGAAACTATTTTATGAACCTTCCAAAGCTGATACAAATAAATTGCTAAATGGAGATTTTAAGAGTTTAAACTTCGAAAAATGTTTAGCAGTAATTGAAAGCATTTCACCCATTAAGCCTAGCCATAAAAGAGATATTGAAATAATAAGAAAAATAAGAAATAAAATAATCCATTTTCATTCAAATATAGAAAAAAAAGAACTTGTATCTTTAATATCTGTTGGACTTGACATTTTTATTGAATTCTACCGAACCTATATTCTTTCTTCATTTTGTGAAGATCAAGACAGAACAAAAGATATTGATAATAGACTTAAATATGTAAAAGAATACGTAAGTACCAGACTTCTTACATTAAAGGAAAAATATAAAACATTTAATAAACCAAAGACCTTTTACTTTTCTGAGTGTAATAATTGCCTGCAAGATGCATTTATTCTTAAAAACAATAACACTGTCAAATGTATTTTTTGTAACTACGAATCTGATATTAAATGGATTGCCGAGTTTCATTCTAAATTTAATGGGCTAACTAAAATTTGCCCGAAATGTACATTTCATTCAATGTGCGCAATACACTCTAAAGAAGATAAAGAAGAAGCATGGGATTGTGTTGTTTGTGGGCATTTTATCAATAGACCTAAACAATGGAATATATCAATTCAGTCCCATTTGCTATCAGCAAACTCATTAAAAGAAGAATTCAAAAATACTCCTATTGAACAAAATTTAAAATAAATATATTAAGCAGTTACTTCTTATATCCACAAATCTATTAACATCATTAAAGCAGAAAATATTAAATGGACTTTGTACAACATAACTGGGAAGATTTTGTCAAATATTACAATAATAAATTTATAAAACCCTTAGTAGACTATAGAAAAGCTGATGCACTTTTAAAAATTCACTCAACAATGAGTGGATGGCACCTTGTACTTGATTTAGTAACTTGGTTATCAATATTAGCAATTCCATTATCTATCATCCTACTTTTTTTTACTATATGGTGGTTACCTTTTGTGGTTATTCCCATATCATTTGTATGTATGACATCAATTCGAAAAAAGGTTATTAGAACTGTAATTACAACATCATTAAACAATCCTCATTTCTATTATGACGCAGTAGATTCAGGAACATTAAGACTAATTATAGCAATAGAGCCACAAAAAATTTAACTTTCATGAAAATAATGCCCCTTCATGGCAATTTACATTGCAAGTCTCTAAAGCTTATGGTAGCACCTACTCCCCTGTAAGGGGCTGCATTTACTTGCGCTATATTAATCAGGCCAGACACAAAAAAGAGAGGCTAAACATTTTAAGTCTAACCTCTCTTTATTTGCTACCACGTTTTTGTGTTAGCTTACAACCCTATTATACGAACCTAAAAGGCTAAGGTTTAATAATTTAATATTTTATTTAATCGTATATCCAATAATTGTGCAAATTCTAACTTCAGAATATTCAGGCGGTAATAAACTGAATTAAATCCTGGTTCAGTTTTTCTTTGTGGGTATAAAATAGCCCGTGCGGTGCCCCATCATACACCAAATATTGGCTATTCGAAATTAGTTGAGCCGTCCGGTCGCCGCTGGCCTTAATGGGTACGGTTTGGTCGGCATCGCCGTGAATAATTAAAGTGGGCACGTTGATTTGTTGCACATCGTTCCGGAAGTCGGTTTGGGCAAAAGCAATGGCACATTGTTCGGTGGCGCGCGGTGAAGCTACTGAGGCCAGCATCCGGTAATATTCGAGTAAAGGCGTACTTACCGGGTGGCTGATTAAGTTTACTCCGAAGAACTTTTTGCCAAAATCATCCAGAAAACTGATCCGGTCTTTTTTTAAGTTAGCTAATATTTCTTCGAATAAACTTTGGTCTACGCCCTCGGGGTTGTCGGGAGTTTTAGCCAGAAAAGGGGTAACTGCACTAATTAAAACCAGCTTAGAAACCCGGTCATTGCCATATCGGCTCAAGTACCGGACTGCTTCGCCCCCGCCCATCGAGAATCCCACTAAAACGGCATCCCGCAAATCCAGTTGCTCCAGTATGATATGTAAATCATCGGTAAGCGTGTCGTAATCATAATAATCCCAGGGTTTAGCCGAGTGGCCAAAGCCCCGCCGGTCGTATTTAATTACACGTAAACCCGCGCTAACCAAATCATTAACCTGGTATTCCCACATTTCTTTACTCAGCGGCCAGCCATGAATTAATACTACCGGGCGTCCTTTCCCATAATCGGCATAGGCTAACTGTATTTCTTCGCCGGTTGCGGCATCTTGTTTCTTTATAAATTTCATAGTTTAAATTAATTGTTGTTTAGGGTTTTACATAGAAGCTGTTTAATATTTCTGTTTGGAACAGGATAAGCTGCCATTAGCGCCATGGGTGGTGTTATCACCGCCCATACTTGAGCTACTGCCAAAATTCTTGCTGGTGCTTCCACAGCACGGGCAGCGGTTTTCTCCAATTATCTAAATGCGAAACAGCTTCATTAAAAAGAATAACTAACGCGCAGTTGTTTTGTTTATTAACTTTTAGCTGGTTGCCTCGGGTTTCCGGTTTTAACTATCTTCTATTCTTACGCTAGTTGGTTATATTTTTCTTGCAGCATCCGGAATATCTATTGCGGAATGAAGCAGCCTGTTTAAATATTAAGGCACCGTAAAAATATTTAAAGCATAAGCGCGCTAAAAAAGGTATATTCAAGCCTGTTTAATTATTTTGTTTGTGGTATGGCAGCATTAACTTCAGCAGAACTAACGCATTACCGGCAGCGCCTGAAAGCCTTTGTAATATTTACCGATGCCGAATGGAATATTTTTGCGGAGCACCTGTACCGGCGGAATATTCGGAAGCGGGAAGCGTTAATAACCCAAGGTCAGGTTTGCCACGAGATTGGCTTTATTTTATCTGGTTCATTCCGCTTTTTCTTCGTAAAAAACGGGGTAGAAATTAGTAATTATTTCTGTTTCTCCGGCGAGTTAATTAGCGCGTACCAAAGCTTTCTGAAACAAGCCCCGAGTTTCCCCACCATCGAAGCCATGGAAGATGCTTCGCTCATTTGCTTTTCGTACACATCGCTGCAAGCATTGGTGCAAAACCCCATCATGACGCTTAAAATGGAACGTTTTGGGCGATTGGTGGCCGAATACCTGATTTGCTGCTACGAAGAAAGAGTAGTTTCTTTTGTTACCCAAAGCCCCGAAGAACGCTACTGCGAACTCCTGCAAAAACAACCCGATTTATTGCAGCGTGTACCACAGCATTACGTAGCCAATTACCTGGGCATTACCCCGGTTTCGCTCTCCCGCATACGCAAACGGCTGGCAACCGCCGCCACTCCCAAAACCCTGACTTTAGTAGCTTAAAAAGATTATTATTTTCTGTTGATTATCAATAATACAGCCTAATCACCAGATATTGATTTTAGAAGATTTTAATTTCCACCTGTCATTCAGCAAGAATTTATTTGACTGATTCATTTACAGTCACTATTGGAAACTTATACCAATTCATATAATATTATTCTCTAGGAAGGCTGAACAGGCATTATTTTAAAGTATAAGTTCTTTGTTGTCTATTCAGGGCTCTTTGGTATTAAGTGGTACTTCTGCGGCCTTTCTAGCTTGTGTAGCGCGGCTTTTCTACTGGAGTAGCTTAACCCTTCCGCCCTCCGGGCACCTTCCCTAAATTAGGGCTACGATTAGGACACAAAATGGAGCGGGGAGCTGTTGGGGGTAAATGGCAGATGCAATATTTAGCAACATTCGGATAG
>NZ_VWSF01000022.1 GCF_008629685.1 Adhaeribacter rhizoryzae
GAGCGCACCAGCAAATGGGTCTGGTTGTCGGGCACTTGTAAAAACAACTCGCTAATGTCGCCTTCCCGGTCACAGATAATGGTCAACGCGCTGGCCTTTGCCAACACCTGCTTACTGGCTTGAGCAGCCTGAATCCAGCGGTAGCTTTCTTTCTCTTCTATGGGCTGCTTTTGATACTGCCTTTGCTTTCTATCTGGCGCCATTGCTTCTCTACTCCAGACCTGCACATGGCTGTAGCCCAGGCAGCGGCCAGTATCCGCTTGCACCACCAGCGAAGGATGCAGGAAAAAGCCTAAGGACTGCTTATCTCCAATCACCCCGAGCTGCTGCTGGTCGGAAATGTTGCGCCGGTTGCGTTCAAAGTTAGGTTGGGTCGTATCCTGAAATACTAAATAATGCGCCCCCACCTCCACTTGCCGCCCACAGTCCGCTTGCAAGTACGAAATGATTTGACTGGTCTGCAAACGGGGGTTATGCAGCAGACGGTAGTAACTCCGCTGCTCGGCTTCGCTCGCACTTAGCTGATGTATCACCACACTTTGCTTTTCTATTATCTTTTCTACTACTTGCTTGACCCGTCGCTCTATCCGAATATTGCTAAATATTGCATCTGCCATTTACCCCCAACAGCTCCCCGCTCCATTTTGTGTCCTAATCGTAGCCCTAAATTAGGGAAGGAGTTCGGCCGAACCAGAAAGTTACGGAATAGCTTTGTTGAGCTGACTTGTTAATTACTAACAATAATTTAGGCTTAGAAAAGCCGTAGCTACGAAGTAAACGACAGCAGTTTGGGCGATGAGGGCCTTTCAGGTTTCCGGTGCGCAGCATTCCGACGGAGGAGGAAAGGAAAGATGAGCAGCCCGAATGACCAAACGGGGCCCCGCGGCCGGGAGCAAACTTAGGCTTATAAATTCAGTTAGCACCCCAGCATTGAAAGATGTAATCTTTCAAAAGAAAGATCAAGTTATTTATGCCATATCATTAAGGAGCATTTGCATTGGGGATGTCCTTTTCTGTTTAATAAATTTTCGGGTTTACTATTTACCCAAAAATATTGTTGGTGAAATTAATTCTGATTTTGCCCTGGAAATTGCGGATGGTTTTAAATATTTCGATAATGGTTACCTGCTCAATTTTGGTCAGGCTGGTAATATTCATGAAATTTTCGGGCTCGCGGTTATCGTTAATAATTAAGCTTGCTTGCTTTTTCAGGCGAAGGCTCATCAGGTAATAATACGATTGAATTAATTCCAAATATTCTGTTTCGGTAAATATTCCTTGCGCCTTTAAGGCATCCAGGCGCTCGCCGGTGTTGGTTAAAAATATCCGGTTTTTCAGCGCATAAACCCGCACCAAATCCACAATGGGCGTCATGGCTTTTTTAATATCGAAAACCTCCTGCGATCCTACGGTAAAGGTTTTAATATTTTTGAAAAACGTAAGCGGCGGCTCGTACTGCAAAGCATTATTGGCCATGTGGAAGAAAAGCTTTTCGTGCGGTTTTTGCAATTCCTCGTTCAGAAACTCCTGCAACTCATTTATAATGGTCACGTCGCCGTAGAGGTAGCGGCAATCGAAAAAGGTAGAAAACTTGATTACCGTTTCGGGTAAGCTTTCCTCCATCCAGCTAATATAATTGCGTTTCCAGTGCGATAGCGAATGGGTCCATTTGGGGTTCTTGGCCATGTAGCCGCCCGTACAGTAACTAAAGCCAATATTATTCAGCCGCTCCGATACGGTATCGGCGAATTTTAAAAAATATTCCCGCACCAGTTCGCGTTGCTCGTTAGCTTTGTCTTCGTAAATAATGGCGTTATCCTGGTCGGTTTTGAGGGTTTGTTCTTTGCGGCCTTCGCTGCCCAGCACCATAAATACAAATTTAGCTGGCGGTGTACCCATTTCGGCAATTACGTCTTCTATTACTTTTAAGGCAATACTATCGGCTACGTTGGTAATTACCTGGTTCACAATTTCGGCTTTTACACCCCGGCCCAGCAACTGCGTTACAATTTCCGGCACCTTCTTCCATTTGCTTCTTAGCTCGTCGTCGCTCAGGGCCAGCTTTACCGATTGTATAAATACAAACGGCGATTGCGACTGCTCACTTAATAATTTATTCCGGCTGATTACCCCACGGTATTCACCATTTTCTTCTATCAGCAAATATTGGGTTTTGGTGCTAAACATCAGCAAGATGGCTTCGTACACAAACGCTTTGCACGGAATAGAAACAATGGGGTTATCCATAATGCTGGCTACGGGCAGGCGCGCATCTATTTGTTGGGCCACTACATTGTTCCGGAGGGTAATATCGGTTACGTAGCCAATTATTTTTTGCTGCGCATTTGTTACAAACAAACAACTTATCCGGTGTTCTCCCATTAGGCGGGCCGCTTCGTAAATGGGCGTATTGGTAACACACGAAATAATATTCCGGTATTCCACACTTTCCATTTTCCGGGAATATAACTGGTCGGTGGCAATATAATTTTCTTCGAAAAAAGTGGGGTGCTTCACAAAATGGGCAAAATCATCATCCATCATGCGGCGGCCAAACTCCTGGGTAAAATAATGAAAGAATTCTTCGTAAGCCTGGCAAAGCCCCCGGAAGTCGCGGCGGGGCAGAAAATAGACCTTGGTGCCTTTTTTGGCAATAACGGTGCGCAAAGATCTTTTCCGGTTTAGCAACACCGATACGCCGCCGTATAATTGCCCCGGATGCAGGTTTTCTAATATTCTTTTGTTTTGCTCGCTGTCGTAAAAAAAGGTTTCGTAAGCACCTGTTACAAGTATATCAACACCCTTTAATTTGGTAACCTGCTGGTGGTAAATAACAGATTCTTTTTGGTGGGTTACTTCCTGAAGCAGATCGGCTACGCCTTCCAATACATCGTCGGGTAGTAAGTTAAAGGGGGCAACTTTTTTCAGAAACGAAACTCTATCGGTCATGGCCAAAGCAGAAACAAATAAGTTAAAAATGAAATTATTACCACCAAAGTACTGCAGCCCCAGCCCGAAATAATATTGGTGGAGTTGGTTTGGGTTGTTTGTTGAGAGGCAATTTTTTCCGCACTAATATCGCCTATTTTTAGCATTTCGAAGAAACAGGCCGCAGTAGCAGTAGCATCTGTTAAAGCTTCGTGCTGGTTGCCCATATCTTCCTGAAATAATATATAATACAGGCGATCGAGGCGTAAATATTTAGATTTTGGATTAGAAACGTATTTGGAAGTTGCCAGCATGGTACAAAATCTGGGCAGATCCTGCAACGGATTTTCCAGCCCGATGCGATAAAAATCGGCACCAATCATGTGAAAATCGAGTTGCATGTAATGAGCTACTACCAATGGCTGGTAATGCTGCAAATCGGCGGCGAGTTGGGTTAAAATAGTTTTTCGGCTTTCGCCGTGCTGGTGCAGAAACGCTTTAGAAATACCGTGAATGCGGTAAGCCCCCGGCGAAATCTCAAAATCGTTATCGTTAATATAGTGGCTTTCCCGTTTTATTTCCTGCCCGTCCTTCGTAAATATTACCCAGGCAATCTGCACCGAATAAGGCCAGTTATCTAAATCTGAATAAGGAATATCCCATTTTTTAGGCAGCCCGGAAGTTTCGGTATCTATAAACAGCAGGTAATCTCTCACAACAAAATTTAAGCTAAAACATACGCCAGGGTTTACCCAATGGTACGGGCGAATAAAAAAAGCGGGCTGTTGCTGCCCGCTTTTTTACTTAATTTATAAAATTTACCAGAACCTAACGTATAGGGTGGTAATAATTAACATGGTAATAATAATTAATACCAAGGTTGAATTAGAAACTTTAAACATAGATTTATCCAGGTCGAAAGCTTTCGGGTTAATTCTAGGGCCAGCTAAGCTTAAACCAATCATTACAATCATGGTAAACATAAAGGCCAAGCCCATACAAATCAGGAACGGAATTTCGAAGCCGCCTTTGCCATTCGGGTAAGCCGTATACAAGAAAGTTTCGTTGCCGAACCAGGCTGGCGCAAAGTTGTTAAATACCACCGATAAAATAAAGCCGGTTAACAGACCCGCAATGGCCGCTGTGCCGGTAGTCCGTTTCCAGAACATACCCAGTAAGAACATGGCAAATACTCCCGGGGAAATAAAGCCGGTATATTTCTGAATAAAGGTAAATCCACCTTCGCCGCCAATGCCCAGTAAATCGTCCCAGGTCAGGAAAATAGAGAACAGCATAGAAGCAATAATGGTTAGCTTTCCAATCCAGATCAGCTTCTTTTCGTTGGCGTCTTTGTTAATGTATTTGTGGTAAATATCGAGGGTAAAAATAGTAGAGATACTATTGGCTTTACCCGCCAGCGAAGCCACAATGGCGGCGGTAAGAGCAGCTAAAGACAAACCTTTCATACCGGTAGGCAAGAAGCCCAGAATAGCAGAATAAGCGTTATCGGCGTTGAAGTTCCCGCCTGGTGCCATTTCTTCTTGTAAAGCGCCGTTTTTGTAAAGCACATAAGCCGCAATACCCGGTAACATTACAATAATCGGCATCATTAATTTAATTAAACCGGCAAATAAAATACCGGTACGGGCGGTGTGTAAGTTAGCACCTAAGGCTCTTTGGGTAATATATTGGTTACAGCCCCAGTAGTTTAGGTTTACAATCCACATACCGGCAAAATACATAGCAATGCCAGGCAGCATCAGGTATTTGTTAATATCAGCCTGCGAAGATTCAACCGTAGGTTTATCAATTATCATCCTAAAATGTTCAGGTGCATCTTTCATCAGCATGTTAAAGCCGGCAATTACATCGCTTCCCATGCCAAAACGTTCGCTTACTAAAGTTAAGGCCGTGTAAGTAGTGGCTAAACCACCTAAAATAAGCACAGTAACCTGAATAACATCGGTATAACCAATTACGCTCATACCACCCAGGGTAATAATAATAGCAAAAAACGCCAGCAAAATAATAATCAGGTGAAAATTAGTGCCGCCGGCCAAGTTGCTGATGGCCAATGCGCCCAGGTAAAGAATAGAGGTAAGGTTTACAAACACGTACAAAAACAACCAGAAAACAGCCATAATTAAGGCTACGGTGCCGTTATACCGGGTTTGCAAAAACTGCGGCATGGTAAAAATTTTGTTTTTCAGGTAAACCGGAATAAACCATACAGCTACTATAATCAGCGCAATGGCGGCAATCCACTCGTAGGCGGCTACAGCAATACCCACCACAAATCCGTTACCGCTCATACCAATAAATTGCTCGGCCGAGATGTTGGAGGCAATAAGAGAAGCACCAATGGCCCACCAGGTGAGGGACCCTTCGGCGAGAAAATAATCTTTACTATCGGCGTTTACGTTGCGGTCGCGGCGGTAAACCCAAATGCCGTAACCTGCTACGACAATAAAGTAAACTATGAAAATTACATAATCAATGGTGGCGAATTTGCTCATGCCAGGAAATTACATTAAGGTGGATGGTTATAACTTTTTGGAGGGGTAATTTAGTTTAAAAATTAATAGGCCTCCAAAAAAATCAGAGGCCTATTAAAAAAATATTAAAATCTTTTGTTTATCTGGTAAAACGCTTCGCTCCAGCGCAGCTCATTGCGGAACTGGTTAAGCCGGGTTTCTTTGTCAATCAGCACACATTCAATGTTAGCCATTTCGGCAAAATCCTGTAAATGCTCCGAAGTTAAATTCTGGCTGTAGCAAGTATGGTGGGCACCACCAGCCAAAATCCAGGCAGCAGCACCGGTTTTCATATCGGGTAGTGGTTTCCAAAGCACGCGCGCTACCGGCAGTTTTGGTAAATCGTGCTGCGGTTCTACAGCTTCTACTTCGTTTACCAACAGCCGGAAACGGTTGCCCATATCTACTACCGAAGCATTCAGGGCCGGACCACCCGCCACGTTAAATACCAAACGTACCGGATCGGCTTTGCCGCCAATTCCCAATGGGTGCACTTCGCACGAAGGCTTGCCATTGGCAATAGATTCGTCTACTTCCAGCATGTGCGAGCCCAGTACCATGGCATTATTTGGCTCGAAGTGATAGGTGTAGTCTTCCATAAAAGCATTACCTCCCGGTAAGCCACTACCCATTACCTTCATGGCGCGTACCAAAGCTGCTGTTTTCCAGTCGCCTTCGCCGGCAAAACCGTAGCCTTTGCCCATCATGCGCTGCGACGCAATACCCGGTAACTGAGCCATGCCGTGCAAATCTTCGAAAGTATCGGAGAAGCCTTTGTAGTTGCCGTCTTTTAAGAAAGCGTGTAAGCCTAATTCAATTTTAGCGGCTTCTCTTAACGATGAATATTGGGCCCCACCTTTCCGCAAAGCTTCTACTACGGCGTAGCGCTCTTCGTATTCCTGGGTTAGCTGGTCAACTTCGCTGTCGCTAATCTGGTTAATAACTTTCACCAGGTCGCCGATGCCGTAGGTATTTACGGAGAAACCTAATTGCATTTCGGCTTCTACTTTATCGCCTTCGGTTACGGCTACGTAGCGCATGTTATCGCCGAAACGCACAAATTTAGCGCCTTGCCAATCGTACCAACCAGCGGCAGCCCGGCTAAAAGTATTAATCTGGTCCAGTACTTCGGTATCTTGCCAGTGACCAACCACTACTTTGCGGTTAATGCGCATCCGCGATACCATAAAGCCAAATTCCCGGTCGCCGTGGGCACTTTGGTTCAGGTTCATAAAGTCCATATCAATAGAACTCCACGGAATATCGCGATTAAACTGGGTATGCAGGTGCAACAACGGTTTTTGCAATACTTTTAAGCCACCAATCCACATTTTGGCCGGCGAGAAAGTGTGCATCCAGGTAATAACACCAATACAATTAGGGGCTACATTCGCTTCCTGGCAAATCCGGAATATTTCTTCCGGCGATTTAACGGTAGGTTTAAAAACCACTCGTACCGAAATTTGCGGCGCCTCGTCGAAAGATTTGGCTATCTGCTGCGAATGCTCGGCAACTTGTTTCAGGGTTTCTTCGCCGTATAAATCCTGGCTGCCGGTTATAAACCAGATTTCAAATTGTTTTAAGTCAACCATTTTAAATTTTGTATGTTGATTATTATTCAGTTTTAAGGGGATAGGTATACTAGTTATGGTTTAAAATCCGGATACCGATTTAAAAGAATATTAAAGCTTAGCGCGAAATATTATTGACCGTAGTAAGAATTAGGACCATGCTTGCGCTCGAAGTGCTTGCGGATAAGCGAATCTTGCAAGCGCGGAACCTGCGGCCGAATTTGCTCGGTGAGGTAAGCCATGCGGGCAATTTCTTCTACTACCGCACTGTTGTACACGGCCTTGGCGGCGTTTTTGCCCCAGGTAAATGGCGCGTGATTGCCTACCAATACCATTTCCACTTCTTCGTAGCTCATACCTTTATGCGCCAGGTAATCCATTATCTGAAAACCGGTCTGGTATTCGTAATTACCCTGAATCATCTCGTCGCTCATGGGCGGGGCGCAGGGAATATCTACCGTGTTGTGGTCGGCGTGGGTGGTACCGTAAATCGGAATATCGCGTTGGGCCTGCGCCCAGGCGGTGGCGTAAGTAGAGTGGGTGTGCACAATGCCGCCAATTTTTTCCCAGTGTTTGTACAATACGGCATGGGTTAAGGTATCGGAAGAGGGGCGGAGGGTGCCTTCTACAGTTTTACCTTCAAAATCCACGATTACCATTTTCTCCGGCGAGAGGTCTTCGTAAGGAACCCCGCTGGGTTTAATGGCGAAAACACCTTGGCTCCGGTCGGCGGCGCTCACGTTACCAAAAGTAAATAATACCAGCCCCAGTTTGGGCAATTGCATGTTGGCTTCGTAAGCCTCCTGCTGAATATGCGCGTATTTGCTCATTATTATTTAGTATTGTTGGTAGAAGTACTTTCCAAAGCTTCTTCTTTTTGTTTTTGTGCTTCGGTGTGCGGCTCCTGCGCTTTGGTGCCCGTTTCGGGTAAATCCGAAATTAGCGGCGATTTGGAATTGGTAATATGGTCTTCCAGGAAATCGCCGAGTTCGGTATATTTCTGGTAACGTTTGGCGTAAATTTTAGCTTTTTCGGCATCCGGAATATATTCCGCATCAAAACCTTGGCCCATGGCGGCCATCGCATCTTCTACTTTTGCATAAATACCGGCGGCCGTAGCGGCAAACATGGCGGCGCCAATGGCGCAAGTTTGTTCTGATTTATGAATCCGGATGGGCATATTCATCACGTCGGCCATCATTTGCATGATAAACGGTGATTTTTTAGCCACGCCGCCCAAACCTATCAGGCCTTTTACCGGTACGCCTTGTTCGTTAAACCGGTCCACAATTTTTTTCGCGCCAAAACAGGTAGCTTCTACCAAGGCCCGGAAAACCCGGGGCGCATCGCTGCCCAAACCTAAGCCCGAAATAGCGCCTTTTAAGAGTTGGTTCGCATCGGGTGTCCGGCGGCCGTTAAACCAATCTATCGCGTATTCATTATTCTCCGATAAAGGAATCTGTTCAGCTTGTTTGCTGAGTTCCGGAATTATTTTCGCCGATATTTCATCTAGCAATGACTTAGCGGTTTGGGCATCTATTACCTGCGACTGCGCAAAGAATTGCTGCAAAGGCCATAGCAATATTTTCTTAAACCAGGCGTAAGTATCGCCGAAGGCCGATTGCCCGGCTTCCAGACCCATCATGCCCGGAATAACCGAGCCTGGCACCTGACCGCAGATACCGTTTACCAGTTTATCTTTTACTTCATCAATGGGTGCTACCAGCATGTCGCAGGTAGAAGTTCCCATTACTTTGCTCAGGTGGTATGGCTCCACTTGTCCGCCCACCGCGCCCATGTGCGCATCAAAAGCGCCTACGCCTACTACCACATCGGTAGATAAACCTAAACGTTCGGCCCACTCCGGACTTAAATTGCCGGCCGGCTGGTCGGAAGTATAAGTATCTTTAAACAAACGGGAAGTAAAGCCGGAGAGCAATGGATCAAGAGTAGCGAAAAAATCTTCGGGTGGTAAACCGCCAAATTCCACGGCCCACAACGATTTATGACCCGCCGAACAAACACCGCGCTTCATTTGGTGCACATCGGTACCGCCGGTGAGCAAAAATGGAATCCAGTCGCAGTGTTCTACCCAGGAGTAGGTGGCTTCGCGCACTTGTTTATCGGCCCGCAGGGTACGCAATAACTTCGCCCAAAACCACTCCGACGAATAAATGCCACCAACGTATTGTAAATAATTAGTATCGAATTTTTTGGCGTGCTCGTTTATTTCGGCCGCTTCGTTTACGCCCGTATGGTCTTTCCAAAGCACAAACATGGCATGCGGATTTTCTTCGAAGCCCGGCAATAAGGCTAAAGGTGTTCCGGTTTTATCTACTGCTACCGGCGTGGAACCAGTGGTATCTACGGCAATGCCTTTTACCGCTGCGGCAATATTTTTACCGGCCTTTTGCAGGCACTGGGTAATGGTGTATTCCAGGCCTTCTATATAATCCAGCGGGTGCTGCCGGAACTGATTTTCGGCAGGAACGCAATAAGCACCGGCTTCCCAGCGGGGATAATTAAAAACCGCCGAGGCTACTTCTTCGCCATTCCGGGCATTAACCAGTACCGACCGAACAGAGTCGCTGCCGTAATCGACTCCTATTACAAAAGTATCTTTTTCCATAGCTCAATTAAATTGTCAAATTAACGCTTATTATCTCTAGAAAAAAAATATTTTATTTGTTCTTTTCGCAGATTGATAGGATTTTTTGGCTATTAAATTTTAACTAAGGTCAAATACCGGTATTCACACAAAAATTCAAGGTGATCGTACTAAAATAATATATACATAGCGAAAGAAGCCAATATTAATTCAGTATTAATATTTAGCGGCGGGTTAATTTTATTTGCTTTAGCATTGGCAAAAGTGGTGTACCCGCGTAAATGGTGTTTAAACTACGGTACTATTTTGCTTCTCAGGTTTAAGGCTATAATTATTCCCCGGATTTAAATCCTAAGAATAAATAACTGACTTTAGGCTGGCTATGAAATTATTTTTCTTCGTTTTTACTCTGGGCCGAATCGACTGGGTTTTCTGAAGAATTAGGCGTGCCGTATTCTGAATTGATGGGATTGGTAGTGCTGGAGTCGTCGGCGGTAGCGGCTTCGGAACTACTGGCGGCTTCTGTGTTGGTATTGGTTTTTTCGCTGGAGCAAGCAGGCAATAAATATACACTTGCCACTAAAAGTACAAAAGTGAATTTTTTCATAGCTGTTGGTTTCTTTAAAGATGAAGTCTGCTTTTGTTAAACTTTTCAGCTTACGAAAATAAAGGTTGGGCTGTTTTTAAATAACCCGGGCCTTCTTACAAAAATTTATCCGGGTTAGGAATAAATTTTAGAAAGGCCTGGAAATTTTCGGAATATTTTTGCTTATCGAGTTTATAATAAAAAGCGCCTTTCCGGGAATTGCCTTTGTCTTTGTCTTTTTGTTTTACCAGCAAACCCGTTGATAAAACCTTGCGGCTGAAATTACGCTTATCGAAAGTGGTGCCGTATAAACCTTCGTACAAATTTTTGAGTTGCGGAATGGTGAATTTTTCGGGCAGCAATTCAAATAAAACCGGGTGTAAGGCTGCCTTGTAGCGCAGGCGTTTCATGGCGGTTTCCACCATTTGTTCGTGGTCGAAAATGAGCTGGGGCATTTCGTCCAGTAAAAACCAATCGGCGTTGTATTCGTGGTTAATCTGCTTTTCGTACTGCTGAATATCAATTAAGGCAAAATAAGTTACCGCCAAAGTTCTTTCTACCGGATCGCGCTTCGGGTCGCCGAAAGTTTGCAATTGTTCCAGGTAAACTCCTTCCAGGCCGGTTAATTGTTTCAGCACCCGGTTAGCCGCCAGTTCCAGGCTTTCTTCCGGCTGAATAAAGCCACCCATTAAGCTCCATTTTTTTCTTTCGGGGGCAAACCCTCTCTGAATGAGCAATAGTTTAAACTTTTCGCCATCAAAACCGAAAACAATGCAATCTACAGCTACCAGAAACCTGGTCTGACCCGAATATTTCATGCTCTTTTATAATCCTGTTTAGGAACAGTAATTAAATATTATTACTGATAAGTTGTGGTGAATACACTTTTAGGAAATCTACTAATTATTAGCACTGCCAATAACTGGGTGTATTTATTCGCAAAATGTAATATTCTCCTTTATTTTCCAATTACATAAGCCTTCTAAATTACAATATTTATTTGTTGGTACTTTATTTAGAATAAATCTGGTTTTTATAATTTTATAATTGTTGTTTTTACATTTATGTAATTACTATATTTGTTAACGGGCAAATGATGATCGCACCTTCGGCTGATGCTATTTTTCGTTCGTAAATATTTTTATTCCAGAAGGGTTATAGCAAAGCTTCCTACATGAAAAGCCTGGTTAAATTTTATTTATATATCAGCGCTATTGGGTTAAGCTTTAGCACCATATCTTGTAAGAAAGATTCCGATGTAAATATTAAGCCCCAGCCGCCAGATCCAACGCCAGCAGTTTTTGATATAAACGCCATAAGCGATACTTACGCCGAACTGGCACCTTTTAACAATGTAGCGCAGTGGGGGCCCTATAATGTGCACGACCCGGCTATTATTAAAAGTGGCGAATATTTTTATTGTTACAGCACCGATGCCGCTTTCGGCATTACCGTTCGGCCCGGCATTCAGGTCCGGAAATCGAAAGATTTAATTCAGTGGGAGTTTGTGGGTTGGGCGTTCCCGGATTTGCCCCCGCAAGCCGCCAATTATATTAAACAAAATGGCGGAACGCCGTTTGCTTCGTTGTGGGCGCCGTATGTTATAAAAGTAAATAACGAATACCGCTTATATTATTCTTTATCGTCGGCAACACCTAAACTCAGCGCCATTGGGTTAGCCACCGCCTCATCGCCCGCAGGGCCTTGGACCGAGAAAGGATTAGTAGTTACTTCCCGTGACAATATTCCGATGACCAATGCCATTGATCCTTCAGTAATTGTAGATGCAGGCGGCCAGCATTGGATGTATTACGGTTCGGCCTGGGATGGTATTTATATTCTGAAACTCGATGCGGCTACCGGTTTAGCGGCTGTCCCCAATGCTAAAGGCAAACGCATAGCCCAACGCGGCTCTACCGGCGGGCAGATTAACGGTAATATTGAAGGTCCCGAAATAATTTATAACCCGGAGCTCAAAAAATATTACCTCTTTATTGCTTACGACTGGCTCGAAACCAAGTACAACGTGCGAGTAGGCCGCGCTGATTCGCCGGAAGGCCCTTTCTACGATTTCGCCGGACAGGATATTAACAACGAGCAGGATAATGGCCCCATGATTCTGGCGCCTTATCAGTTTACCGGTCACGGTGGTTGGCAGGGCGTGTCGCATCCGGCGGTTTTCCAGGAAAGCGGGCAGTTTTTTATGGCGCATCAGGGGCGGCCCGGCGTAAATAAATTTTTTATGGTGTTGCACGTGCGCGAAATATTCTGGACGCCGGATGGCTGGCCGGTAGTGTCGCCGGAACGGTACGCGGGGGTGAGCCAAACGCCCATAACGCAAACCGAATTGGTGGGCAACTGGGAACAAATTGTGCTGGGTTACCGGGTAGTGCCGGGTTACGCCAACGAACAAACTATACCGGATTTCCAGGTAGCTTTTCCATTAAAAATTAATGCCGATGGCACTTTAAACACCGATGCCGGCAGTACCTGGAAATACCAGGCGCCTTGGCTGGAAATGAAGTGGCTCAATGGCTTTACCGATAAAGTACAGGTTACCCGGGGCCGCGATTGGGAAAACAAAAAGCCCGCTTTAATCTTTACCGGCTTAAACAACAATGGCACGGCTATTTGGGGAAAGAAAACGCTTTAAAGTATATTTTATCAAAGGCTAGCTGATGCTTTTTTTACCCAAAAACCATTGTTGGTAAAGACTGCTGAAGCTAAAAAGAAATATTAATCAACCACCTTTTAATAAAAGATGTTAAAAAATAAACTCCTAAAATTATATGCTGCGTTTTTGAAAACAGCGATCCTCCACGTTACTTACGCCCAAAACGAAGTTTTTACCGTTAAAGCTAACCAACTTACCGCCCCCATTCAGCCTACCAGGTGGGGCGTATTTTTTGAAGATACTAACCTGGGGGCCGTTGGCGGACTGTATGCCAAAATACCCTAACCGGCAATTTTGGTTTCTCGAATGAAGGCTTCCGGGGCATGGGCATTAAAAAAGGCAACCAATATGATTTTTTTGATTTGGGCTAAACACTGGATGAAAATAGTTTAATGCAAAACATTAACTTAAAGCCATATTTCTTTAATGTGATTCGGGTTAAAGTTTCTGCATAAATAAACATGAATATTTTAGAATAAATACGCAGAAGGCAGCTTACCAAAAGCTGCTTCCTTTTCTAATATTTAGTTCAACTTTTAATTAACTCCTATAATATTTCAGCCACAAATAACTTTATAAATAATGAAATTAAAACACTTACTCTTGGTTCCGGCCCTAGCCTTTCTGTTGCAGGAAACACAGGCGCAAACTACTCCACCTGCGACAGGGCAACCACCGGTCCAAACAAGCCAGCAACCTAACCAACTGGACCCAAATAAGCTGTACAAAAATATTTCGGTGCACGACCCGGTTATGGCCAAGCAGGGCGATACTTATTATTTATTTTGTACCGGTAGGGGCATATCGGTTTGGTCTTCTAAAGATTTGGAAAACTGGAAGCGCGAAAGCCCGATATTTGCCACGGCACCGGAGTGGGCGGTGCAAGCCGTGCCTACTTTCCGGAACCATATTTGGGCACCCGATATTAGCTACCACAACGGCAAATATTATTTGTACTATTCAATTTCAGCTTTTGGTAAAAATACATCGGCCATTGGCGTTGCTACCAATACCACGTTGCACCCCACCGATAAAGATTTTAAATGGGTAGATCACGGCAAAGTTATTCAGTCGTATCCCGGCAAAACTAACTGGAACGCCATCGACCCTAATATTATTACCGATGAAGCTGGTACTGCCTGGATGTCTTTTGGCTCTTTCTGGGATGGCCTGAAACTGGTGAAATTAAGCAAGGACCGCTTAAGCATTGCCGAAGATCCGGCAAATATTCCTACCATTGCGAGCCGCAAAAAAGATCCGGCTACGGGGAACCCACCATCAGTTGGCGATAACCCGGTAGATGCGGGTGGTAATGCCATTGAAGCTCCTTTTATTTTTAAGAAAGACAAGTATTATTATTTGTTTGCTTCTATTGATTATTGCTGCAAAGGCGTAAACAGCACTTATAAAATGATTGTTGCCCGCGCTAAAGATGTACAAGGTCCTTACCTGGATAAAACCGGTGTTTCTATGGCGAAAGGCGGCGGTACTATGGTGCTGGAAGGTAATAAAGATTGGTATGGCGTAGGGCACAATTCGGTGTATACCTTCGGTAAAAAAGATTACCTGGTGTTCCACGGGTACGAGGCCGCCGACAACGGCAAATCGAAGTTGCGCATTGAAACTCTGACTTGGGATAAAGATGGTTGGCCGGTAGTTACAGCCAAAGCCGGCAATAATTTGTAGAAATATTATACCATTATCAAATTGAAAATGCACCCTAGTTTCTTATCAAATATTTTCTAAAGCATGCCCACGCAATCCAGTCATTCTGCAGAATTCGAAGAATTCCAAAAGAATCTTATTAGCAGTTAACCGATAAGATTCCTCCGGAATGACAGCGTTGGGTGGTATGGCCTTATATATTTAAAAGCGCAGCAATCATTTTATTTTGGTATTAAACTACGGCATAAAAAAATAGCCCGGACAATATTATTTGTCCGGGCTATTATTTTTATAAGTTATGTATTTAGAAAAATATTAGCGCTACTGTGCTGGCTGGTCTTTTACCGAAAACTTATAGATAGTGCTGGTTTTATAAGTATCGCCGGGTTTTAAAATGGTAGACGGAAAGCTTGGCTGGTTTGGCGAATCCGGGAAGTGCTGGGTTTCTAAACAAAAGCCGTAATGCTTCTTGTAAGCCGTATTGTTTTTGCCGGTTAATGAGCCATCCAGGAAGTTACCAGAGTAAAACTGAATGCCGGGCTCGGTGGTAGTTACTTCCATAAACCGGCCGCTGGTTGGTTCATACACGGTGGCCGCCTGTTTCATCGAGCCATCGGGGTTGCTGAGTACATAGTTGTGGTCGTAGCCACCTTCTACCTGGGTAATGCGCGCCCCAATGGCAGTAGGCTCAGTAAAGCCCATAACCGTGCCTTTTACCGGGCGTAACTCGCCGGTTGGTATCAGGCTGGCATCTACCACGGTATAGCGGTCGGCGTTAATGGTTAAAATATGCTGCAGCGCATCTTCGGCCTGGCCGGCGGCTAAGTTAAAATAACTATGATTGGTTAGGTTTACCGGGGTAGCTTTGTCGGTGGTAGCTTCGTAATCAATGCGCAATTCATTGTCGGGTGTTAAGGTATAGGTAACATGCGTCGTTAGCGTACCAGGATAGCCTTCTTCGCCGTCTTTGCTCACGTAAGTTAATTTTAAAGCCTGCTGACCGGCTACTTCTTCGGCTTGCCAAACAACTTTATCAAAACCTTTAATACCACCATGCAGGTGATTGGCGCCATTGTTTTTAGCCAGGGTATAGGTTTTTCCATCTAACGTGAACTGGCCTTTAGCGATGCGGTTGCCGTAACGGCCAATCAGAGCACCAAAGTACGGGCCGCTTTTTAGGTAGGCATCGCTCTGGTAACCTGCTACGCTGTCAAAACCTAGTACCACATCGCCGGGCTTGCCATTTTTATCGGGGGTAATAAGCGAAGTAACAATACCGCCGAAGTTGGTAATTTTTACTTCCATGCCTTTCTCGTTGCGCAGGGTATATAATTGTACTTCGGTGCCGTCTTTGGTTTTGCCAAAGCTTTCTTTCTGAATGCTCATGTTGGAGTTAGTTTCTTCGTTACTGTTAGTGGTAGAAGTTTCTTCGGTTTGTGCGCTTTTATTGTTGCAACTGTACAGGGTAGGAGCGGTAACGCCTAGTCCGGCCAGCAATAGCAACGTGTGGCGCAGGTTACTTTTTTTCATATAAGCAGATTTCCTGGTTTTAGAAGGTTTGGAATTAATGGTTTAAAACTAATCAAATATTTAAAATTGCCGAAACTAAACATTTGTAAAAGAATTCTACCGGCATCATGATTTGGAATATGCCGGTAATTTAGTAGCTAAATATTATAAGCAGACGGGTTTAAAAACAAAAAGCATTATACCATTAGGGTTAGCCGCTGGTATAATGCTTTTGGTTAGGGTTTTTACCAGATTATTTTAACTGGATTTTTATTGGAGCACTGTAAGCCAGTTCCTGTATACCTACTGTTTTTACACCAACCCGGGCAAAAACATATTGTTTGCCGGCAACAGCGGCTGGTAAACTAGAAATATTTACACTCAACGTTACAGGTGCATTTAAGCCATTGATATCCGCAGCTACTTTTTGGGCGCTGGCTCGCTGGTTGGTCGCATCTACAATGTTGGTGCTGCTCACGTACAGGTTAACCCGTTCCAGTTGCCGGGTGGTGTTTACCTGCTGCAGGTTAAAGGTAGCATCAATGGTGCTGGTACCTTTTTTAATAGCTGCATTTTTAATTATAAAAAACGGATCTACCGGTACTTCTACCATCGACGAACCTCTAACTTCTACATTAATGGTATCGTTTTGGTCTGCCCAAGGGCCATTACCTCTTACACGGGTAAGCTTATAATTACCGTCGAACAAAACCGCCGAAAAAGTGCCGTCCTGGGCAATATTTATGTTAATGGGAGTAGTCTTCCACAACGGGTACTCCGGACCTGGTTGCCGTAATTCCAGCCGCACAGCGTTGGATCTTACCCCAATTGGTTCGCCATTGTGTACTATCTGCCCGGTTAACGTAGATTTGGGTGGCTCATAATTGTCGTACTCACAGCCGGCCATAAAAACTGCCAGCAATACGGTTAAATAAGAATATATTTTAAGTTTCATACTTCTAAATTATTGGAATGGATTTCTGGTGATTTTAGGATTACTATTCAGAACGTTTTGCGGAATAGCCGAATAATAATTGTTTAACTGGAAGTTGCGCGGTGCCCGGAAACGGGGTGCAACTAACTTATCGTAAACTATTTTATCGTGGGTTGGATGGCCCGGACGAACGACCCGGTAAGGGTACAACGCCATAGGAATGGCATCCTCGTTAGTTGCGCTACCGTTCCAGATTTCGTGGGCAATACGCCAGCGTTTTAAATCCCAAACCCGGTGATCTTCAAAAGCCAATTCTACCCGGCGCTCATTCCGAAGTCTTTCCACGGTAAGTGTGGTAAGGCTGTTGGCCCCGAAACCAGCTCTTTCCCGAACTTTATTTACGTAACCTAAAGCCTCTGCTGGCATATTTAACTCCAGCGCAGCTTCTGCGGCATTTAACAATATTTCGGCGTAACGGAATCTGATCCACCATAATTCGCTGCGGATACCCCGGGTACTCGACATAGGAGTTGGGTCGATGTATTTACGCATATAGAAACCAGAGTTAGAAACTTCGGTAATACTCCGGTGCGGTCCAGAAGATCCGGTTAGCAATTTGCCATCAGTATAATTCGTGCCTAGCTGACCGCTTTCTACGGTGTTATAACCAGAACCAGTCCAAACTTTAACCCCAGCCTGAATCTCTACCGGTAAGCCTCTGAATGCAGTACCTGGGTAAACCACCGTACCGTATAAACGGGCATCTTTGTTCGCAAAAATATCCTGCGGCCGATCGTAATAAATATAATCGCTGTTATCGGCAGTCCGGTTTTTCAAAATGCCCTGGGTGCCGTCCAGGTATTCAAAATCTTCTACCAGGTTTAAAGTTGGCGTAATGTTAGAAGAGGAAAGATTATCTTCGCGCACGTTACGGGCAATATTATCGTAGGTAAAAGAAATTCTTTTGTCTTTGGTTACCGAGAAATCCTGCGCAAATATTGCCTCCGGGTTGTTTGATTTCTTTGTAATAGCATCAAAGAAATTTTCGCCTAAATCAGGGTTCCGCTGATACAAAGAGTAGGTACCGCTGTTAATAATTTCCTTAGAGGCTTCCAATGATTTGGTATAGTAATCATTGGCTTTATCGGCCGGAATACCTACTTCACCACCAGGAGTAGCAATAGGCGCGCCCATCAGGTTGTTGTATTTGGCAATAGAACCGGCATATAACATGGCCCGGCTTTTCAGCGCTAATACGGTAAATTTATTTGCCCGGGTCTGGCTAACACCATTGCCAATGTTGTCTTTTACGGCATCTAGTTCTGTGGCAATAAAATCATACACTTCTGCTTCTTTGTTTCGGGGCTGTTGCAGGGGTGTTACATTACCACTGAAATCGTAAATAAGCTGGTTTGTAATAATGGGTACACCGCCCATTCTTTTAACGTGCTCAAAATACGTGTAGGCTCTTAAGAAACGCAGCTCCGATTGAAATTGCGTTTTCTGCGCCGCAGTTAAGGTTGTTCCAAATTTATCCAGGTTTTCCAAGGCCAGGTTAATGTCCCGGATCAGACCATAATCCCAAAGTTCCCAACGGTTGGTACCATACGTTACCAGGTTATTCCGGTCGTCGTTATTACCCGACCACATGGCTTCGTCATAGGCAGCAAAATCGGCCCAGTTCGAAAGGGTTGATAAAGAAGTAGGTAAACGGTCATAATAATTAGCCAGCAAACTGGTAATCATTTTTGGGTCGTTCCATACCTGCTCTTCTTTAATAAGCGTGGGCGATTGCCGCTCCAGAAAATCATCCTCGCAAGCCGCCAGCGGCAATAAGGAGGCTCCAAGAAATAAATACTTATATATACTTTTCATAAATCTCACTAAAAATTATAAGCTTAAATTAAAACCGGCAGTAAATACTTTTTGCTGCGGATAAACCAGACCCCCGTTAGAAGAAACTTCCGGATCTAAACCAAACTCTTTGGTATTATCGATAGAGAAGAGGTTGGTACCGGTTACAAACACCCGCAGGCGGTTCATGCCAAGTCTGTTTACAATAACTTGCGGAATAGTATAGCCTAATTCCAGGTTACGCAGGCGGATGTAACTTACGTTGGTGTTCCAGTAGTTGCTCCGGCGAGAGAAGTTAACGTGGCTGTTTTGGTCTTTCCGAACGGCTGGATATTTGCCTGCAATCCAAGGACTATCGTTGTTGTACGGATCGGCCTGGTGCCAGCGGTCTTCGAACATGTAGTTAGGTGAAGTACCATTGTTCTGGAACGGAATTTTCATTTCTACTTCCCGGCGGAAAGTTTGCAGGGTAGCGCCGGCAAAGTCGAAAGCCAGGTTAAACCCTTTCCAGCCCACGCTGGTATTTAAGCCAAAGCTCATGTAAGGGTTAGCACCTTCCTGGTAACCAATTGGTCTTTCGTCTAAGCCATTAATAATTTTATCGCCGTTGGCATCTTTGTAAATTAAATCGCCGGGTAGGTGGGTACGGTTACCTTGGCCGTCGTTATCTACATCGTAGTTATCAATTTGTTCTTGTGATTGAAACTGGCCCACTACTTCGTAACCCCAGTTTACGCTACCCCAACGGTCTTCCCAGGCATCGCGGTATTCTTGCCAGGAGTTACCCCATTGTGGGTTATAGCGCTGGTAAATATCCCATCTACGGGCCAAGGTGGCGTTTGCGCCTACTGAGAAAGTAACATCTTTTACTTTACCGCTATAGGTTAAAGCTCCTTCCACACCCCGGTTAGATTCTTTCAGCACATTGGCTTGGGGCAGGGTATAACCTACTTCTGCCGGTAATATTACATCGGTCTGGGCGGCTGGTAAACCAGTTCTTCTGCGTTCGAATAAATCAAACTGACCAGTTAAGCGGTTAAAGATGGTAAAGTCGATACCTACGTTACGGGTATGGTTTCTAATCCAGGAAAGGGTGGTAATAGGAAGTCCTCTTGGGCGAACACCTGTATAATAAGTTCCGTCGAATATGGCGCTGCCTTGTGCCCAGTTATAACCTGGGGTGTAGCTATACGGATCTACTACATAAGCATCATTATTTAAACGGTCAGAACCGGTTAAACCGTATGAAGCGCGTAGTTTTAAATCGTTCAGGAAGGTGCCAAAGCGGTCTTTCATGAAAGCTTCTTCGGAAATACGGTAACCTACCGAAACACCTGGGAACAAGCCCCAGCGGCTATCATCGCGGAATAAGAATGAACCATCGTAACGGCCTAAAACCTCTAACAGGTATTTTTGTTTGTAGTTATAGTTTACACGGGCAATATAACCGGCCCGGGCTTCCTGGTTAAATTCATCAATCAATAAATCCTGGTTCGCGAAATACATGATTGGAATATAATTATTAGGCGGTACGGTATGTACTACCATGTAATTATTCTTCGTATCGTTTCGCTCGTAAGCCGCTACCGCAGATAAGCCGTGGTCGCCGAATTGCTTGTTATAAGTTAACTGAAACTGGGCAAAACGGTCAATAATATTCCGCTTACGACGTTCCCGCCAAGGGTTTTGGTTACCCGATTCTAATTTATAAGTATCGGTAGTAGGGTTATAAGAATACGCGTTGTAAGTATATTCAAAACCATCAAAATCGAAGTTGCTGAAATTATAAGAGTAAGTTCCGCGCGCGCTTAAACCAAAATTAAAATCGTATTGCGCGTAGAAGTTACCTTTAGCACCCCGCCAGATTTCGTCGATGTAACCCGTAACACTCTTTTTATAAGTGGCTGGGTTTACGTTTACGTTGTGGTTTTGCGCTATGTAATTCGGGTTATCGTTGGCGTATGGGCGTTCGGTTGGCCACATACTAAAAATACTCAGGAAAGGGTTAAAATAATCATCTAATCCTGGTACGCCGGCCTGCGAACGATCTTCCAGACGACCGTAAATTTGCGTACCTACCCGTAAGCCTTTGGCTACCCCGGCATCAATATTTGCCTGAATATTAGTACGGTTAAAGTTATAATCTTTAATAATAGCGTCCTGGTTTACGTGGCTCACCGAGAAATAATAATTCATGGTTTCGGAACCACCAGAAGCACTGGCATTCATATTATATTGAGGAGCAGATTTATCCATTACCTCTGAATAATAATCAGTGCTGATAAAACCTTTCTCGGTACCTACCCGCCACTTTTCTAAATTTTCCGGGGTTACCACGCCTCTGGGATCTCTGCCTTGGTTTTGCTCCGACTCGGCTAAAGCGCGCATATGCTGATAAGCATTAGCTGGTCTTGGATAGCGGGTAAAATCCTGAACACCGTAATAAGCGCCCACATTAATCTGGGGCTTCATGCCGGCTTTACCTTTTTTGGTAGTTACTAATATTACGCCGTTAGCCGCACGTAAACCATAAATAGCCGCCGAAGCATCTTTCAGGATAGATACACTTTCAATGTCATCTACGGCCAGGTTGTTAAACTGTCCGGCATCTGAAGTTACCCCATCAATTACATAGAGCGGCGTACCCATGTTCCGGATTTGGATGCTGGTACCAGCACCTGGGCGGGCATCGGCCTGGCGGGCCGTAATACCTTGTACTTTACCTACCAACGCACCAGTAGCGGTAGTAGAAGTAGTACGGGCTATATCGGTAGCCTGAATCTGGCTAACCGCACCTGTTACCGTACCACGGGTTTGGGTACCATAACCTACCACTACTACTTCTTCCAAAGCTTTGGCATCTGGCGCCAGCGTTACGTTTACCGTAGTGCGGTTATTAATCGGAACTTCTTGGGTTACATAACCAATAAAAGATATAACCAGGGTACCTGTGCCGTTTGGAACGTTTAAGGTAAAACCACCATCTGGGTTAGTAGCAGTTCCATTAGTGGTGCCTTTCACCAGTACGGTTACACCAGGTAGGCCTTCGCCATTTTCACCTTTAATAGTACCACTAACGGCAGTCGATTGGGCTAAAACCTGACCGGCACAAATAAATACAATGGCCGAAACCATTATTAATGATAAAGTCGCTTTCCGGAATAGCCACCTGTAGAAGGGCTCGCCGGAAGGAGGTAAGTTTTTAGGTAATTGATTTTTCATAAATGAAAGTGTTTGGACTAAGTGAATTGGTGATAAAATTCGTGGGTAATTTTCTGATCTGATTTTAATTTACATCATACAGGGTGTGGCGTAATAATTGTCATTTAAACATTAATTTTTTACAACGATTTACTAATTTTTATTCATATTCCAAATAATGTGTGTTAGGTTAGTTAAAGCGGTTATTAGTTAAAAATCAATGATTTTGAAGATTAAGTTAAAGGTTTGTTGCTGAATGCGTAATTAAGGAATCCTTTATTTAATAGAATAAATGTTTTTTTAACATTTATAAAAATTTTAAATGATTCTGAATAACCTAAAATCAGTTTTAAAATTTTTTACTAAAAAATTAGCCGGAGTTTTGGCTGTTGTAAATTGTAGAATATATGCGCTTGCTTAAATAATAAACTGCTTAGTGAGTAAGATTTTAAGCAATTTTTATTAAGAAAGAAGGGCTCACCTGGTTATTGTGCCAGGTGAGTACCTTTGTAGGTTAAGCATTTTTCCGGAAATATTTTGAGTTGTTTCTTTAACCCAATTGCTGTACAGGAAATGCTGATTTAAAAAAAATATTAAGTCGTTGCCATTTCGGAAATTTCCGAAAGCGTAAACTCGGGTAAGTACATAATTTTGCCGCCTTGCATAGCCGACTCGTGCGCCAAAATACCCACGCAGGTAATATTAGCCGATTGTACAGCGTTCGGGAACGGCTCGCGGCCTTCTACCAAAGCACTTACAAATTCGTGTACCAGGTGCGGGTGCGAACCACCGTGGCCAGAACCCTGAATAAATGATAAGTGCTGATTTCCTTCGCCGTCGTACACGCCAGCCGAAGTGAACGATTGTATTTCGGTGGGCAGTAAATGGGCGTAGTCCGGGGTTTTAACTTTACTAGGTTGTTCGCCGGTATGAATAATATTGTCTTCGTGTTCGATTAGGGTCCATTCAAAGGATTTTTTAGAACCGTACACATCAAAGCTTTCGCGGTATTGGCGGGCGGTGTTAAATAAAGAACGGGTAACTTCAGCGGCTAAATCAGAATTCCGGAATTTAATATGGCAGGTTTCAATGGCAAACGGCGAACCGTACTTGGGAATTAAATCTTCATCAATTCGGCCGGAACCTAAGCATGATACATATTCCGCTTCAGCACGAGGTAAGGCTAATACCGGACCTACGCAGTGGGTGGCGTAGTGCATGGGTGGCAAACCTTCCCAGTAGCCGGGCCAGCCGGCCATTTCCTGCTGGTGCGAAGCCCGTAAAAACTGAATTTTACCTAATTCGCCTTTTTCGTACATTTCTTTTACGAACAAGAATTCCCGGCTATAGATAACAGTTTCCATCATCATGTAAGTCAGGCCGGTTTCTTTTACGGCTTCTACAATCTGGCGGCATTCTTCTACGGTAGTGGCCATGGGAACCGTACAAGCTACGTGTTTGCCGGCCCGCAAGGCTTTTAAAGATTGTTCGGCGTGGGCCTGAATGGGTGTATTAATATGAACCGCATCAACATTTGGGTCTTTCAGCAATTCGTCGTAATCGGTGTAACGAACACTAATGTCAAAAGCATCACCAATTTCGTTCAGTTTATCTTCGTTACGCTGACAAATGGCGTACATGTTGGCATTGGGGTGTTTTTGGTAGATCGGAATAAATTCGGCTCCAAAACCCAATCCAACAATAGCAACATTAATTTTGTCTTTCTTCATAAAAATTGCAGTGTATTAGATAATTAAAAATTAGATTCTACAGTCTGATTAGCTGATATTTGAGAATGGTTGGGTGCAGGATTATTGGCCCAGCTTTTCAAAAATTGTAATCCTTCCGATGCAAATTTATCCTGGCTTTCAGCCAAAGGTTTCCAGATGCAAACGGCTCCGGCCAGTTCTTTTATAGCCGGCGTAAAGCTTTCGATAGAAACAGTACCGCTATAACCTATGGCTTCCAGGCCGCGGCGGAAAGCATCCCAGCGGGTTTGGCCGGTACCCGGTGTACCCCGGTAATTTTCAGAAACCTGCACGTGAATCAATTTATCGCCGGCCAGGTGAATAGCAGCTTCCACGTCTGGCTCTTCAATATTCATGTGGAAACCATCCAGAATAATTTTAGCAGCCGGATGGTTAATGTCGTTTACCAATCTTACCACATCTTCGGTGGTATTAATTAAATCAGATTCGAATCGATTCAGGGGTTCTAAGGCAATAAACAAGCCTTTTTCGCTGGCCATATCGCAAACTTTCCGCAGGTTGGTAACGGCGCGGTTCCACTCAATTTGTTTCTGTTCCGGCGAAACCAACCGGGCTTTGCCTACCGCTGAATACATAGGACCAGCCAGGAAGGTAGCGCCCAGGTCTACACAAATATTCAGGCAGCTTTGAATATAATTAAAACAGTTTTGGTGCAAGGCTTCATCTTCGCTGGTTAAGTCGCGGGTAGGGCCAAAGGCACCGCAAATAATAGCTTCCAGGTCATTGTCCTGGAGGACTTTTTTTACTACGGCGGTATCGATAAGAGTAGGATCTTCTACGGCAAGCTCCACTTTATCGTAGCCCATTTGTTTTATTTTCGGAAATAAAGAAACTGATTCGGTACTGAAAGGAGAAGTCCAAAGCCAGGTACTAACTCCAAATTTTACATTTAAACTCATGTAATAAGATTTGAATTATAGGAGGGGATTACCCGAAAAAAAATAGGTCCCCCGGTAATTTTTGTTATCAGGCAAATAATTAAGCAGTCGGGAAAACAAGTCCGGATTCAGATTACAACGAACTTCAAAAGGAGAACCATTGAACCACCAATTTGCGCAGGTTTCCGATTGGGCTCGGTAATCTCCTAAACAAATTGGTGGTTGGTTATGTAGCTGGCCTTCTTTATAAACTAAGACCTGAATTCAATTATTATTTGGCTACTGCCGAAGCACTGCTGGTGCCGGCGCTCACCACTTTCATTACACCATTCATGATGCGCCAGTGGCCCGGGAAGGTACAGATGTAAGGATAGTCGCCTACTTTTTCCGGCACTTTAAACCGAATTACCGAACGGCCATCAGTGTCGATTAACTCGGTAGCAGCAATTACTTCTTTCATGGCCGGTACATAGTTTTTCTCGGCGCCTTTAGGATCGCTGGCCATTTTATCAGCAGCAGCACCTACTTTTTGTACCATGCCGGTTTGTACCAGTACCAGGTTATGCTGCATAAAGTCCGGGTTATCCAACACCAATTCCACTGTTTGGCCGGCTTTAACGGTGAAGGAAGTTTTATCGAACTTCATCTCGTTTTTCACCACTTTAATATTTATGGTAACATCGGCAGCGCCAGCAGCTTTCGCCACTTGGTTATTGCTGGTAGAGCCTACTTCCAGGAAAGCTTGGGCAATATCGCTGCTGCTCAGGAAAAAGTCTTCTTTGTAATCGCCTACTTTTACCTCGTTTTTACCATCCAGACCTACCCGAACACCATTAGCTAAAGGTTTTTTAAATAAGCCGGCTGTTTTGCCCTGGGCTACTTGCTTACCGTCTACTTCTAACACCATCGCACCGTTTTGTTTTAATTGGGCTACTACACTAAACCGTTGTGACTCGGGAACTGGCGCTGAAATAGTAGTAGGTTTACCGTTCTGGGTTACCAGCATATTTATTTTCTGATCTTTAATGAAAACGGCGTAGCCATTTTGCTTGTCGCCTTGCGCCATTAAAGTGCCTTCGAACGGAGGAGGAGTGAAGTTAGGGTTATTACCACCGCCGCCGCCTGGGCGACCCCGACGGGTAACATTGGTCCGGAAAGTAATTTCTTTCCCTACTAAATCCGGGGCATTTGCCTGCGAAATACCCACGTATCTTTCTAATACCCGGATATCTTTGTCTAAGCTTTGCAGGATGCGGCCGGTTAAACCAGCAGCATTTGCGTCAGGCTGCGATTTAGCACCTTCCCGGAAACCTTCGTGATGCGTAGCAGCGGCAACAAATAAGGCTTGCGCTACTGCGGGGTCTTTTTCGTTGTCGGGGTTTAAGCTAGCGGTATACAGCGCCCGGCCAGTTTCAACTGAAGCTGGCATTTCCGATACGGCTAAGAACGTTGTCATCCGGGTATTCAGGTTCGGGTCGTTCAAAGTTGCCGACTTGATAATATTATCCAGTACCTGCTGGTTGCGGGGCAGTACCTGCGCAGCGGCTCTTCTTACACCGGCAGCCGGGTGCGACAAAGCGCTAATGGCAACTTGCATGGCTTCGTTGTTAGAACCATTTAAAGCGCCTAAACCGTGCATGGTCCATAAAGCGTGTACGGCAGGTGCATTCAGCCCTATTTCATCTACATTTTTGTTGTTTACCAGCTTATATAATTCAGGTAAAACAGTAGTGTTTTTGGTTTCTACTAACAAACGCTGAGCGGTAGTACGCCAGAACATATTATCGTTTTCCAGGGCTTTTACCAAAGTAGCCGGGTTGTTGCGTTCCAGTTTAACCGGGGTATAAGGCTTGGCACCTTTGTAAACTACCCGGTAAATACGGCCCCGCTCGTGATCCCGGAGGGGGTTTTCGTAAGCATTACCTTTACCATTTTTAGCCTGGTAACCACCGCGCTCCGGCGAAGGAGTGGGGTTATGTTGAATAATAAAGTCGTACCAGTCGGCTACCCAAACGGCACCATCCGGGCCAACTTCGGCGTGTACCGGGCCCATCCAGTCATCAGAACTAGCCACCAGGTTAAAGCCGTTTACTTCTTTGTAGCCGGCACCATCTGGTTCCTGAATAGCCTGGTGTACTACGCGGCCGGTTGGCTCACACACAAAAGCAATGCGGTTCCAATATTCTTTCGGGAAGCTACGGGCGGTGTACAAGTTATGGCCGGCAGCCGCGGTGTAACCACCATGAAAGTCTACCTGGCGAATTTTATCGGTAACAGTAGGCATGTTGGCGTGGCCATCGTTTTTGCGGATAGCTTGGGCGGTACCGCCTACTAATACTCTTTTGAGGTAACGCTCTGGCATGTAAAAATAATCGCTGTGGTTACCGTTGGCCGTAGAGTTAAATACTTCAAAATTTTCGTTGAAGCCTAAACCCCAGGTATTGTTGGTGGTGCGGCCCATGTACTGTAAATCTTTGCCATCGGGGCGGAAGTTATACAAACCGGAGCTGAACTGAATTTCACGGTCGCCGTCTTTGCCACGGTAAGCCGAGTAGCCTACGGTGCCCCAAATGCGGTTATCTAAACCGTATTTTAAGTTAGAAGGCCCCGCGTGGGTATCTGATTTGCCCCAGCCTTCCATAATTACTTCCCGTACATCGGCTTTGTCGTCGCCGTTGGTATCTTTCAGGAAAACAAATACGGGTGCCTGCGAAATAATTATACCACCGTTAGCAAATACAATACTGGTCGGAATATTCAATTTATCGGCAAAAATCGTGAATTTATCAGCTTTGCCGTCGCCGTTAGTGTCTTCGCAAATTTTAATTCGGTCATCGCCTACACCATCTTCTTCGCGTACTTCGTTCGGGTAATCAACGGTTTCTACCACCCACAAACGGCCGCGTTCGTCCCAAGCCATCGAAATAGGGTTAATTACATCTGGTTCAGCCGCAAATAATTGTAAGTCAAAGCCGGCCGGTACCTGAATCAACTTCATCGATTCGGCTGGCGATAATGGATTTTGCAGTTTTGGTGCCGGATCACGTTTTTCGTAATTCGGAACCTGGGCATCTACGTAAGATAATACCGGTAATTTAAGTTTAGCTAATTGCTTTTTCAGCGGATCGCCTACAGCCCACAAAATGCCGTTTTCTACCAGTTTATGGAAGCCGGGATTGTTCCAGGTGCGCTCGTCGTGGCCGTAAGCAGTATAAAACACGCGACCTTTGCCTTGGTTACGAACCCAAGTCCAAGGTTCTTTGCGACCATCTTCGTCGCGAACCATTAGTACCTGGTTATCGGCTTGTAGTTTATCGTGTACATAGGTTTCATCCCAGGTTTCAAATTCGGTTAAGCCTTCCATTACCGGATGTTTCGGGTCGGTAATCTGGGCCGTAAAAGTGCCGGTTTTATGCGTTTTAAACTGACCACCAATCATTTTTACCACCGGATCGGAGTTCCGGAAGCAAAAAGAAGCACTGTGAATAGGAATAAAGCCTTTGCCGCTTTCCACAAATTCCAGCAAAGCCGTTTCCTGCTCCGGCGTAATTTTATCGTGGTTGGCATATACCAGCAAGCCATCGTATTTGGCCAGGTTTTCTTTATTTAAATCGTTGGGGTTGTCGGTGTAGGAAATATTTATTCCTTTGTTAAATAATGCCGTCATCAGCATAGGGGCATACTTGGCAGAGTTATGGTGCTCGCTTTTATGACCCAGGAATAATATTTCTATCCGGCGGGGTTCTTTCCCAGACAAGTTACTGGTAGAACTGCCTTGCTTGGCACAGCTGTTCAGGAACACCAGTACCAGGAGGAGTACTATTATTCTTACGTTTTTCATTATAGGTTAATTATTGTGGTGTAGATTATACAATTATACTAATTAAATTTTTAAGAAACATTCTTTATCCTGCCATTTTCTGACTGTTTTTTGCCAACTTTGTAATTGTAGCAGCTGTTTTAAGGCAAATAAGTGTTATTATGAAACAAGCATTGCATAAATCTCAAATTCCGGAGGCTAAAACCTTTGTTATTAATTACCTGAACGATCCTTGTTTCGATACAAAATGGCACTTTCACTCGGAGTACCAGTTGTTCGTGGTTTTGGAAGGTTCGGGTACCCGCTTTATCGGCGATAATATTAGCCACTTTCAGGAAGGCGATTTGGTTTTTACCGGCCCCAACCTGCCTCACCTTTGGCGAAACGATGAAGTTTACTTTGACCGGGTTAACCAATTGCGGGTGCAGGGCATTGTTATTTATTTCCCGGAGAATTTTTTGGGAGAAGGCTCGCTGCGGAAAGAAGAAATGCTATTGATTAAGCAACTTTTTGAGAAAGCGGTTCGGGGAATACACATAACCGGGGCTACAGCAGCGCGGGCAACCCAAATGATGAAGGATTTATTGGCTCTAAAAGGCCTGGAAAGTATTATTCAACTGCTTTCCATTTTGCAGGTACTAGCCGAATCGCACGAAATATCTTATATCTCCAGCATTGGTTATTTAAATACCTCTAAAGAAACAGATAAAGATAAAATGAGCGGCGTGTACAATTATATTGTGCAAAATTTTAAAAGAGATATTATGCTGGAAGAAGTAGCGGCCATTGCCAATATGTCGCCGACAACCTTTAGCCGATATTTTAAAGCACGTACGAATAAACCTTTCTCGGCGTTTATTGCCGAATTGCGCATTGGTTTGGCCTGTAAAATGCTGATGGAAGAAGAAGATTCTATCTCGCAAATTTGTTACAAGTGCGGCTTCAATACTTTATCTAATTTTAATAAGCAGTTTAAGGATTTAATGCACAAAACACCCTTTGAGTACCGGAAAGAATACGCCAATATAGCTTTAACCTAAGTGTTAAGCCCCTAATTTAGTAAATATTAGAAAATTTACATATTATATTGGCTGAACTACAAAGTGCTTGAATAACAGGTTTTTAAGAGATTTGTTTGTAGAGGTTAATTTAATAAAAACTAGACTTCTGAAAAAAATTAAATAAATTAGTGATTAAAGGATAAAAATTTTTACAAATTTGCATCTAAACTTATTGTTGCACGTAATACTGCCCATGAATACGCTTGAGGAACTAAGGCTGGAAGCAAAAACAAGGTTTTATCACCATATTATAAGCAAACTTAACGCAACTTTACAGGAGTACAATAAGGTGGCGGTTATTGCCCAATTTCAGGGCAAGTTTGATGTGCCGGAACAGGTAACCTTTACCCTGGACGGACAAATAAATCATTTACTTTCTATCACTGTAAGTCTGGTTAACAAAGTCCCCGAATCGCCTTACCTCGAAGAATTATTCTCGAATTTCCTCAAAGATTACATGCACTTGGTTAATCCGGAACTTCCTTTTCATGCCGGTGTCTTATACCTAAACGACCATTATGGTTCAAAAGTAAGCCGCTGTGTGCCAGTTACAGAATCAGTTTCCTTAAACTACGCCGCCGTAAATTAACAAGCCTGTAGCGCCAGCTGGTTTCTTATTTATTTAAGCTACTAATAAGCTTAATCTGTAGCTATATGCGTTTAGGTATGGCTTATTGTGCTTGGTTCGTAATGAATAATTGCTCTTGCCAGATTAAACTGTTGTAATTTATTAACCCCTCAAAGCCATTCGCTTAGTTTACGAGAAAATATTAAGCCAATATTTATAAATATTCCTGCCTGAATATTTTCGTTATACCAAACAGCAAATTCAAGGTTCCATAGCAATGCAACAAAAAGCTTTCTCTGCCTGCTACTCTGTTTAGAATATTCTGTATGGGTTAGATAAACAGGTAATAAACTAAGCCTGTATTTTTCCTGTAACGCTTTCTAGGCAGAATATTCCGGTTTGAATGGGATTATTTTTAGCAACTATAAAAGGTTCTACAAACAGCTGGTATTATTCGGAATAGAGTTGGAGTAATTTGGAATTAGCTAAAAAAGAGAGCGCCTGCTACGTAACAGGCGCTCTCTTTTTATTAATAATGAATATTTTTATTGATATTGAATGTAGAGTGGTTTAGGGTTAAGTTTTAGCACATCCTCTGGGGTCATGATGCGCCAGCCTGGTTTACGCTTGTCGTTTTTATAGAATATTTTAAATCCGGTGTATTGAACCGGCTCTTTCTGAATATAAGCCCGGTAAGTATCTTTTTTTAAGACTTGGTTACCCCAGCCATCCATGTGCATTACAATTTGATAGCGCGGGTCGAGCTTAATATTTTTATAATTTGTAATCATGCGTTGGGTAAACCGGTGCACAATCAGGAGTTTGGGCGGAATCTGGTATTTATCGACTAAGCTGGCCAAAAAGGAGGTAGCATAATTAATATCAGCGGCATCATAAGACCCTACGCGGCGGCCGGGTACGCCAGTGCTATTCATGGCAAATTCGGCATCTATGCCCAAGTGCACATTAGGTAATTTTAAAAATGGCTCCAGGCGGGGTATTTCTTCTTGCAGGGTACTCCGGCCAATTTGTAAATCCAGAAAAACAATAGCGCCTTTTTGCTCGGCCCAGCCAATTACTTTTTCGGCCACGTGGTCCGACATGCGGAGCCGGTATTTGGCACCTTTGCCTGGTTCGCCCTGGGCCGTAACCACAATTACGTGAAATGCCGGTTGCACCGGGGTACTTGGGTCGGCTTTCTCCCAGGCCGCTACTTCTTTATCTAGTTGGGCAAACATTTGTTCGGGCTCTAATTCGCCCAAAATACCCATGCGCTTCGAGAGCGGATTGCCGTAGAAAGCCACAATGCGTTTTTCGGGTAAAATAGCGCCGGGTAAAGCATTCGGCATTTTTACCGGCCAGCCGGGCGGATCTTTGGCAACGGGTTTAGCGGTAGCCAAAGAGTCTGGGGCGAGCTTTTTAGCCTCAGCTTTAGCCAAAGTATCGGGTGGCGGAGTAACTTTTTTTGTAGTTGTATCGGGCACAGGTGCTTTAATTGCTTCGGAAGCTACTGCCGGAGTTAATACTGGCTTTTGCTTAGATTGGCAACCGTTGTTAAGCACCAAAGCGGGCAGTATCAGGTACCAGGCCCAGGAAGTTTTACCAGAAAAAGAGAAAATACGCGGTATACTTTTAAAAATATTAATCACGAAAACTTAAATAAAAAATGAATGTGCGTGGTCAAATTACTTAGAACAATCTGAAGCCCCAAACAATTACAAAACTTATTTGCACCGCTTTGGGCAGATTGGGCTGAAAAAAGAATATTTATATTTTAATACGTGGGAGCAGCGCTTCTAATAATTGATTGGTGCAATCATCCACGGAATGGTAGCTGGTATACAATTGCAACCACGGAAAACGGGGCGGTTCGTACGGAAAATTTACCCCCGATAAATTGGTAACGCCGCCGTGTAAGGCCCGCCCGTACATATTTTTATCGTCGCGCTGTACACAAACTTCTAACGGGCAATTAGCATATACTTCTAAAAACTGACTAGTGCCAATAATATCGCGGGCCAGCGTACGAAGGCGTTCTGAGGCGCTGATAAAGGTGCAAATGGTAATAATATTACTTTCTAAAAAGAGTTTAGCTACTTCGGCACTTCGCCTTACATTTTCTTCCTGGTCATCATCGGTAAAACTTAAATCTTTGGTAAGGCCGTTGCGCAGGTAATCACCGTCGAGCCACTGGGTAAAAAAACCGCGTTCGAGTAAGGCTTTTTCCAAATTACTGGCGAGGGTACTTTTGCCTGATGCCGGTAAACCGGTAATCCAAACGGCTACCGGTCGTTGTTTCAAAAAATCTCGCTTCAGGTCAGTTATCCGGTAATTATGCAGGGTGTGTTGTAGCTGGTCCAAATTAATGTTGGATTTTGTTTCGGATTTCCTGTACGTAGTTTTCCCGGAAACGTAACAGAATAAAATAATTAATGCGTTTAAATAATTAGCACTACGTTGGCTTAAACGTTTTGAAAACCACCTGAATACCAGTAACTCGCTAAAATATTTTAATCAGGTTTAATATTTAAACTCCTATAATATTTATATACCAATCTTTTACCGAATGCTGCTGATTATTATTCCGAATTTAATTAATTTGATAAACCAAATTTATGAAAATGCCTCTATTTGTATCTTTATTTAGCTTGTTTATGGCAATAGCCAGTTGCGATTTAACCGATGACCAGCAAGACAACAACAACAACAGTAATACACCGCCAGAAAAGTACGAATTAGCCCAAGCTTTTCCGAGCCTTACTTTTGAGCAGCCCGTGGAGCTTACCAGCCCCAACGATGGCACTAACCGCATTTTTGTGGTAGCACAGAAAGGTAAAATTCACGTGTTCCCCAATAAATCTGATGCTGCCAGCGCAACGGTATTTCTGGATATAAGCAGCCGCGTGGTAAGTGGCGGCGAACGCGGCTTATTGGGGCTTACATTTCATCCGGATTATAAAACCAATGGCTATTTTTACGTAAATTATACCGGTGGCAATCCCTTGCAAACTTTTATATCCCGGTTTAAAGTAAGTGCCGCTAACCCCAATCAGGCCGATCCGGGAAGTGAAGAAATATTACTCAAATATAATCAGCCCTATTCTAACCACAACGGCGGCAAGGTAACTTTTGGCAACGATGGATTCCTGTATATTGCGGTGGGTGATGGCGGTAACGGCGGCGATCCGCAAAACTATGCCCAAAACCGGAAAGAGTTGTTAGGAAAAGTATTGCGGCTGGATGTAAATAAAACCGAAGGCAACCTGAAATACGGCATACCCAACGATAATCCTTATAAAAACAATGCTGAAGGCTATCGCCCCGAAATATTTGCTTACGGGCTGCGCAATCCGTGGCGGATGAATTTCGACCGGACAACCGGGGCATTGTGGGCCGGCGATGTGGGCCAGAATAAAATTGAAGAAATAAGCATTATAGAAAAAGGCGGTAATTACGGCTGGCGCATCATGGAAGCCGACGAATGTTACGGTGGCAGAAACTGCGATAAAACCGATCTGAAATTGCCTATTTACAGTTATCAGCAAGGCAGCGAAACCGGCCGCTCGGTTACCGGCGGTTACGTGGTACGCGATAAAAACCTGCCTGGTTTAAATGGCAAATACGTTTACGGCGATTTTGTTACGGGCAATATTTGGGCTTTAACTTTTGAAAACAACAAAGCTGTTAAAAACGAATTAGTTACCAAATTAGACAATGGTTTATCGTCTTTTGGTGAGGATACCCAAAACAATATTTATGTTTTGGCTTACAGTTCGGGCAAAGTGTATAAGTTTAGCCCCGTAAAACAATAATTATTTCTAATGCGTGAAAGCTCCTGCTCTTGAAAAAAAGAACAGGAGCTTTTTTTATGGCTAATATTTAACAGCGCCCGACCAGATTATTTTTTTATATATTTTAATTTCTATCTTTAGCCGCAGCTTTTTGGGTAATAATTTTAATGGTAAAGGAAGCGTACTACTTGGTTATTAGAACAAGAAAATATTAAAAAACATAATTAATTCTGTATGCAATTATTGTGGGGTATTGATTTAGGCGGCACTAAAATAGAAGGCGTAGTGCTGGAACCCGGACCATCGTATAAAGTGCTGAGCCGGCTTCGGGTACCAACCGAAGCCGATAAAGGATACAGCCACATCCTGAACCAGATTGCTGCGTTACTAAATATGCTGGCCACCGAAACCGGAGAACAGCCCGCCCAAATAGGTATTGGTACCCCCGGTTCCCTGGACCCGGCCACACAATTGCTCAAAAACAGCAATACCACCTGCCTGAACAAGCAGCCCCTAAAAAAAGATTTAGAAGCCAAATTGGGTTTGCCGGTTATTATTAGCAACGATGCCAATTGTTTTGCCTTAGCCGAAACCTTGTTGGGCGTGGTACCCGAAGTTGCGCCGGCTGCCGAAGTAGTAGTAGGTTTAATTTTAGGTACTGGGGTAGGCAGCGGCATTGTGGTAAATAATAGGGTATTGCAAGGCCGCCAGGGAATAGCCGGCGAATGGGGCCATAACTTTTTAGACGAATCGGGTGGGCCTTGTTATTGCGGCCGGGTAGGCTGCGTAGAAACCGTATTGTCCGGACCAGCCCTACAGCGTTATTACGCCAGTTTAAGCGGCGAGAAACTAACCTTAAAGGAAATTGTAGCCCGCTCGGAGGCCGGAACAGATGTTTATGCCCAACAAACAGTAGCGCGCTTAATCGAGTTTTTTGGCCGGGGATTAGCCGTGCTGGTGAATATTCTGGACCCCGATGCTATTGTAATTGGCGGCGGCGTGGGTAATATTCCGTTGCTTTATACCGAGGGGGTTGCTTCGGTAAAAAAATATGTCTTTAACTTAAAACCGGATATTTTGCTCTTAAAACCAAAATTGGGCGATAGCGCCGGAGTTTTTGGTGCTGCCATGCTAACCGCTTAATATTTTACCGCTACTAATTCTTCCACCTCAAATAATATTAAACAATGCTACAGGACACTAACCCCAAGGTAGCCCTGACAACCGAAACCGGCTTGCCCCAGCCTTCCAAGCTTCGGCAGTTGCTTAAAGTACCCGTAATTGTAGCCGCCCTGGGTTACTTCGTAGATATTTACGATTTATTGCTGTTTAGTATTGTGCGGGTGCCCAGCCTTAAATATTTGGGTGTACCGGAATCGGCGTTGTTGGAGCAAGGCATTTACCTGATAAATATGCAAATGGCCGGTATGCTGGTAGGAGGGGTGCTGTGGGGAGTTTTGGGCGATAAAAGAGGCCGGTTGTCGGTGCTGTTTGGTTCTATTTTGCTGTATTCCCTGGCCAATATTGTGAATGGCTTTGTTACTACCGTTGATCAGTACGCCATTCTGCGATTTATTGCGGGTATTGGTTTGGCCGGTGAATTAGGCGCCGGCATTACGCTGGTTGCCGAAATATTGCCCAAAGAAATCCGGGGTTATGGTACTTCGCTGGTGGCTTCGGTGGGCGTGCTGGGGGCGGTGCTGGCGTACTTTGTCGCCGATTTATTTGACTGGCAAATTGCCTACTTTATTGGTGGTGGTTTGGGCTTGTTGCTGCTGTTAATGCGGGTAAGTGTTTTCGAATCTGGAATATTTAAAAGCGTTAAAGAAAAGCCGGTAAGCCGGGGTAATTTTTTTAGACTGTTTTCTTCTGGTAAACAATTTGTGAAGTACCTGAGCTGCATTTTAATTGGGTTGCCCATCTGGTACGTTATAGGTATTTTAATAACTTTTTCGCCGGAATTTGGGGTAGCGCTGGGTGTGCAAGAACCTATTGTGGCCGGCCGGGCTATTATGTTTGCTTATATTGGATTATCGCTGGGCGATTTTTCGAGCGGTTTTTTTAGCCAATATGTGGGTAGTCGCAAGAAAATTGTACTGGTATTTATTTTGTTAACCTGTTTGTTTATCCTGGTTTATTTATTTGTACCCATTCAGTCGACGGCATTATTTTATACCATATGTTTGTGCCTGGGTTTTGCTATTGGTTACTGGGCTTTGTTTGTTACCATTGCCGCCGAACAATTTGGTACTAATTTAAGGGCTACGGTGGCTACTACGGTGCCCAACTTTGTGCGAGGCAGCGTGAATATTATTACCCCGCTTTTTCTAACCCTCAGAAGCGAATATGGTATTGTACAAGGAGCCGGTTTAGTAGGGTTACTTACGGTTACCATTGCCTTGCTGGCGCTTTGGAAACTATCCGAAACTTTTGGCAAAGACCTGGATTTTCTGGAAGAATAATTAAGCGCCAATATTATAAGTATATAAACAAGCAGGCTGATTATTTAAATAACCAGCCTGCTTGTTTATATACTTGTAGCTAAAATTATTATCTGTAAAAAGGGTTAAATATTGTGAAAACAATTTTCGAGGTAAGCCGGAACCTCTGCCTCCGCAATAATTTTATAAGTAGTTTCTAAGGTATCGTTTTGCTCGTTAAAAGAGGTAATCTGTAATAAATACAAACCCGACGCGGTTTTGTAAACCGAGAAAGTAGAGGGTATAAATGAAGGATCTTTTAAAAAATTATCGCATTCTATCACCCCAACCGCCAGTTGATCAAATAAATCAATCTTCAACTTCCGGCCACACTCGGTTACTACAAGTCCAGTATAATTTATATCCATGAGCAATATTAAAATGGTAATTCTATAAAAAAGTATTTTTCTAATATGATTACTTGGAAAATTAATTCTTGTATTTACAATTATATTATAAATCCATGCGAAATTTAATTGCTATCAGATAAAAATACAGAACTTAACGAAGAAACAAATATTTTTTTAAAATTTAATTTTTTAGATTTTATAAAGTTAAGGCTTGTTTTAGGCAGTAAGTTATAAATCAGGAGTTTAAGATTGCTATTTTTAGCGGCCAGAACAATAAATTGGTTATACTTGATGTTATATTAAAAGCCATAATGGCTTTTAAAGCGGTTATGGTTATGTTTGTATAGCCTTTAGGTGTATTTAAACTGCAATTAAACCAGTCTGCCGGGCAAAGTATGTGGTTGGCCGAAATTTACTTTTTTTAAGAATATAAGTTTGCAATATTTATAGCAGAAAGCCGGAGCTAAAAGCTGCATACGTAACCATAGCAACCATTAATCCTGCCATATCTTGTTTGTATAAGTATTATTTTTAATACCAATGTTGTATAAAGATAACCAGAACAACCCGCAGCAAATTACCATAAATTACAAGCTGATTTTAGATCGCTTGCGGAAAACCATAATGGTGTACGAGGCAGAATGCCCGGAAGTGGCGGCTTTAAAACAAGAAATTAATTTAATTTATTTTAATATTTTTCTGTCGGATGCGCATTTATGCCACTTGCAAAAAATTTGCAAGCTGCTGGATAAAAAGAAGCAGGAATCGCCGGTTATAAAAATGTTGCACGAAGCTTATTGTTCCGATTTGGAATCATTTAAAAGAGGCGTTATTGTTAGCCAGAATGCCGAAATCTATTTTTAATATTTCTCTTTTTTAATAATTTTCCTCTTCTGTTGCCTGGGTTATATTTAACCTTTACTTCTCCTTCTCTTTTTCAATTGTTTTTTATAGGAATATCCGCGTTTGGGTCGGGTGTTTTATTTGCCGGTTATAAGCACTTGCTACTATAACCATTAAACCAGTAAAGTAACAAAGCAAGCCACAGAACAATCAAATTGCTTCTTTATTAAAAAATTTACACAAAACGAAGCTTTGTTTATATAAAATTCCTAACTTAATGAGCGTAACTTAAAGTAAGTTTGGGTGTTAACTATTTTGGCTGGCTTTTAAATGTATAACCAAATAATATCTTTACTAAATGTAAAGCCAGGCGAAATTAGTTTGGTTAAGAAGCTTTTTCTGGTACAATTTTTCCTGGGTTTGGCTACCGCTTTTTTGTTTATCAGCTCGCTTACGTTATTCCTTTCGGCCTTCGAAATAAATTTATTGCCGCGGGTGTACATGCTGGCGGCTTGTTTGTTGCTGGGCGTTAATTATTTATATGCCCGCCTCGAAGAACGTTTAGCTCCGGAAAATTTATTAAAAGTAATTATTACACTTTCGGCAACATCCCTTATTATATACTGGGTTTGTATTTCCTTTATCAGTAGCCCCTGGCTTTCGTTGTTGCTGGCCGTCTGGAACATGGTAATTTATATGGTGGTGGGGTATGCTTTCTGGGGAATGGCGGCTGTATTGTTTAATGTACGGGAAAGCAAGCGCCTGTTTTCTATTGTGGGCGCCGGCGATATTCCGGCCAAATTGCTGGGTTATTTCTCGGTATCGGTGCTGGTGCCGGTTATTGCGGTCAAAAATTTAATCTGGGTTTCGGTAGCAGCTTTCCTCGTTACGTATTTTTTGCTGCATAAATATTCCCATTCCGCTAATTTTAAAGCTAATCAGCAGCACGGTTCCCCGGCCGGGCCAACCAGTCACGCGCACGGGGTAGTCGCCGAAAAATCGGTTGTTAAGCGCTTTTTCTATAACCAGCTTATTTTTGTTATTTCGTTATGGTCGTTGTTGGCCTATTGTATTTTCTCGATTATTGATTTTACGTTTTTAGCCGAAATTAAAAATCATTACCAGAACGAACACGAATTAGCCACTTTTATAGGTATATTTTTTGCCTTGGGCCGCTTTCTGGCCATTTTTATAAAAACGGTATTTAGCAGCCGCGTAATTGCCCGTTTGGGTTTGGCGAATGCCTTACTGGTTACCCCTTTTTTATTGTTGCTTATTATTGCGTACTTGTTTTTTTCGGAAGCCGGCTTGCGTACCCATTTGTATACGTTTGGGGGTATGGTGTTGCTCGCCGAAATATTAAAGTCGACCATACAGGAGCCGGTTTTCTTTATTTTGTTCCAGCCGCTTAATCCGCACATCCGGCTAAAAGGCCATTTAATTGCCAAAGGGTACACCTTGCCGTTTGCCTTGCTGGGGGTGGGTTTGTTTTTAACGCTTTACTTGCAGCAGCATGCGCATGTTAGTATTCCGTATGTGGTGCAGTTGCTGGCTGTATTATTGGTTTTATGGGCGTTAAGTGTACCGCTCATTAAAAAAGAATACCGCGATACCCTGGTAAGCGCCTTAAAAAAAGGCTACTTCTCTGAAACCGAAATGTTTTTAAATGATGCCAAAGTGATTGATACTTTGCTGCAGAAAATAAAGATTGCCAAACCCGTTGAAATAATTCACGCATTAAACTTGCTGGAACGGGCCGATTACCCCAAATTTAATTTGTTGTTGCTGGAGCAGTTAGATAATTCAGCGCCGGAAGTAAAAGAATATGTGCTTTCCCGGATTATTCAGAATAACATTTCCGAAGCGTTGCCCTTAATAAAAAAACACCTGGAAACCAGTGCTGACAGCCAGGTGCGGGTTTCTTTACAAAAAGCAATATTTTATTTAAGCGATAGTTTGCCCCAGGATTTGCTGGCTACTGCCCAATTGCTTGATTCTAAAAGTAAAAGAGCCGCTTTGGTGGGGTTATTGCAACGCAACGAAACCCAGATAAACCAATTGGTACAGCAAGAGTTAATTACATTGGCGAACAGCTACCACCCCGACGACCGTTTATTAGTATGCCAGGTAATAATGGAAACCCGGATGGGTATTTTTTCGCCGGTATTGGCTACGTTGCTGCGCGATGATAACCCCACAGTTTTTAATAATGCCTTAGAAGCGGTGGGCCGGGTAAAAGATTATTCTTTGTTTCCGGAAGCTTTTAAGTTAGCCGCCGAAAAGAAAGCTTACAATGCCCTGGCAATTGCCTTGCTCGAATACGGCGACGGTATTTTTGCCGCCAGAAACTTGCCGGCTGAATTGCCGGATAGGAATTTAAAAGAATTACTGGTTAAAGCAGCCGGCAAAATAAAAGGCGAGCATTCGACGCGGTTTTTACTGCAATTACTCACCACCGGCCATAGTAAACACATTGATAATTTATTGATTGAAGCACTTTGGGCAAAAAAAACGAAGACTCCGGACGAAGAGTCGCGGCATCAAATAGGATTCTGGATTGAAAATAAGTTAAGCCAGAGCCAGTTAAAAACATTTTATTTTAAACAATTAGCCTTTTGCAAAGAAGCAGCATTATTGCAAACAGCTTTACACTCGGAAATAAAACAAGATTTAACCGCCTTGTTAAAAGGTTTAGCCTTGTTGTACGATCGGTCGCAGCTAGATAGAATTATTCAGTTGTATCAATTAGGAAATCAGCATAAAATATCAAACGCTATTGAAATGCTGGAATTACTTTTGCCAAAAAAATATTTTTTGCAAGTAAATAATTTAATAGAATTACTGCAGGATATTAATAACGGGGTGCCAGTGGTTTTACCCATAAAAGCAACCCTAACCGCCGATAATATTGTGCAGGAAATATTGCTACAGAATAAAGCCGGGTGTAATGCCTGGACCAAGTCGGTAGCGCTGTACGAAGTGCCGAAACTACGGAATCAGCTCATACCGGCGCATGTTATTAACCAAGAGCCGGCACCCGGCGATGTGCTGTTCCGGGAAACCCAACAGTATGTTTTATCTGTGCTTACGTAAATACAAGAATGCTGCTGATAGAAAAAGTTTTGCTTTTACGAGCTTCGGAAATATTCTGGCAAACACCCGAACAAGAGTTAGTAGAATTAGCTGGTATATTAGAGGAAATATACCTGGAACCCGGCGTTACATTATTTGCCAAAGGAGACCCCGGAACCTGCATGTACTTTATTTTTAAAGGCAAAATACGGGTGCACGATGGCGGTTATGCGTTGGCGGTATTGGAAGAAAATGATTTTGTAGGAGAGTTATCTATTCTGGATGCCGAAAGCCGGTCGGCTAGTGCCACTACCGCCGAAGAATCTATTCTCTTAAAACTGGAACAAGAGCCTTTTTACGATATTATGATGAATAACGCCGAGGTGTTAAAAGGTATATTGAAAACCTTGTGCCGCCGTTTGCGCATTATGGATGCTAAAAGCGTTACCTCCCAAAAAGCTAGTGAAACAAACCCACTCGCTCTTTAATGGCCTGTAAATGCGCTAATTTTTTGGCCTGACGCCGCTGCAACGACGATTTGGTAAAATACCGATGACTTTCTAAAAAGCGAATCTGCAGCAAATCCCAATCCTGCTCGTTTTTTACAATGCCTTGCTCCAGAAATTCTAAGTACAGGCCGGCTGCAATCCGGTAAAAATCATCGCGGCCCAGGTAGTCCAGGTCGGCATCACAAATAATTTCTTCCAGTTTAGTTAACGGCGATTGCGGCACCTTGGTGGCGTTAATCATGCCATTAACCCGATTTATTTGGTCCGGATTAAACCCAAAATAAGTTAAATCGGCGGTAGCAATAGCACAACTCTTTTCTTCGTGCCCCGAGTAGATTTTCAGAAAGCCCACATCGTGGTACAATGCGCTTACCTGTAGCAATAATAGGTCATCGGGGTTGGTAATGTTTTCGTGTTCTGCAATTACACAGGCCTGCTCCAGCACATCCAGTGTATGGCCTAAATTATGGTAGGTCAGGTTTTGAGAAAGTCCGGTTTTTAATGTATGCAAAACATGTTGTTTTATGCGGGGGAATATTTCCATGGCAGGGCCCAGTAGCGAAAGTTCAGCAGATGTAGTCAGGTGTTTATGGGTGTAACCAGCAGTATAGCGGATTCATGCGCTAAAAAATTAACTTAAGTAATTTGGTAGCAATTTGGCTTATCTATTTGGTTAAATAATGAATGCTTTAATTAAGTATCTAAAATACTGGATATTTAGAGAATACAAAGCAGCGCCGCTATTATATTTTACGTAAAATTAAATATTACGATAATAAATAATTGGCTAACCAGGTTCTTCTCTAGCTATTGCAGGTTTATGGCTAATACGCTGTTGTTCTGCAAACCTTTTCGCTAATACTACTTACTAATAATTTTTAACGAAATAATAGCCGTTTACACCACAGGATAATCTAACTCAACCAGAAAGAGTGTTAAAAATATTAAATAAAATTTCTTTGGGATTTATATTATAATGCAATAATTTATTTATATATTACAAATATAATTGATGCCTGTTTAAACAAGTAAAATTTGAGTTGGTTTTAATTTATACTGTTTTTTAGTAGCGTAATAATTGATAAGTTATTTATTAACAGGTGTTTAACAATATTTAACCAATTTGCATTACTGCTTGCAATACCCTAGCTGCAATCAAAACCAAAAAAGATTTTAAGTTACTTCTTATAACAACATTGCTGCCTGCTTCTTTCGGCTTTTACCTTGTTTTGGTAGTTGCAGCTTTTCTATGCTAAATTTTATTTGGTGTAAAGTAAGTAAAATACAGCTTTCTGAATTATTTATTAGAGTTAAGGTCTTTTTAAGAAGAATAGGTATGAAAACGTTGATTGTTTTTCTTCTTAGTTTGTTTTTGCATATCCCCGAAAAAAGCTGGGCTTTTCCGCCCGGTATTAAATTAGCAAAAGCTACGGTTTATTTAACAGGCAGCCGGATTGTTAACGGCTTTTTATTTTCGGTAAATGATTCGAGCCTGGAAATAAGCCGCATTGGCGTAGTTACAAGTTTAAACCCCGAAGGCCGCAATAATCAGAAGTTAGCGATAAAAGATATTTCAGCGATTAAGGTCCGGAGAAGTGATTCTGCTAAAGCAGGAGGCATATTGGGAGGCATTGGCGGCTTAATTCTAGGAAGTATTATTGGGAATATTGCTTATAAGCCTTGTAATCCCACACCTGGATTTATTGGGTTAAGCGAATGTTCGTTTGAAATAATTGATAAAACAGGGGCCACGATTATTGGGGCAGGGTTGGGTGCTGCTACGGGTACTGGTATTGGTATTTTGCTTGGCAAGGTAAGTAAGCGTTTTCAGATAAGTGGCAATCAGCAATTATTTGAGCAGCACAAAAGTAATCTAATCAGTTACTTACCCAAAACAAATTAGTTGAAAACTAGCTTAAATATTAACTCCCGAAATAAATTATACTAAATATTAAGCAGGAATTGCGCTTTGAAAGCAACAAAATAATTACAACCAAAATCCACTCGCCGCGGTTATTCTGGAAGAATCTTATTGGCTATCTGCTAATAAGATTCTTCCAGAATGACCGCGATGGGAGGTATAGCCTTGGCTTTATTTAAAAGCGCAGTATGCATTTGATAAGGATATTAATACGGTTAGGGTTAAGAATTGCGCCTTTCTTACTACGCCATCTAAATTGTAATTCTTTTAATTTTTTCGACCCGTCGCTCCGGTAAAAGTTACATCCGGCCTTTATTTAACCTGAATTTTAAACCTTACTATTCCTTACTTACCTTCTAAACCTAGGCAAGTTTGAATATTCAGGCTATTAAAATTTGTAGATTTTTAATTTTTAAAAAACCTTAAATCAAAAGTTTATGAAAGCATTTTTAATACTTTTCCTGCCACGGCTTGTTAAGGTTACCGGTACTTTAGCCAGTACCATTCTTTTAACCATTATATTAAATTCTTGCGAAGAAGGCGTGCAGCCTGCCTCAGAAACTGAAAATCTGAAAAGTAAAACGCAATCAGATTTAAAAAGGCAAAAACCCGATATTATGGTATCGGCCGGCCAATCTATACAAGCGGCTGTAAATGCGGCTGAACCCGGCAGTGTAATTCTGATAAAACCGGGCGTTTACAAAGAAGCTGTTCTGGTAGATAAACCCAATATTACCATTAAGGGCAGCCAAAACGTAATTATTCAGAACCCCGGCAGCGCTGAGGATGGTATTCGGGTAACAGCCAACGGCGACGGTTTTAAGTTGTATGGGGTTACCTTGCGCGATTTTGAGGAGAACGGTGTGTTCATGATTCGGGCCGATGATTATGTGCTGAGCCATGTTACTACTATTAATTGCGGTGAGTATGGTTTGTTCCCGATTGCTTCTAACCGCGGCCTGATAGAACATTGCGTAGCCTCTGGCCACACCGATAGCGGCATTTACATTGGTCAGTGCGAAGACACGCAACTACTCCACAACAAAACTTACAAAAATGTAATAGGGCTGGAGATTGAAAATAGCTCGAAGGTTATCGCCAGCCATAACCAAAGTTATAATAATACGGCCGGTATGTTGGTGGTATTATTGCCCGGTTTGCGGGTTACTACCGCATCCGATATTCTGCTAACCCATAACCAGGTGGTAAATAATAATTTGGCAAATTTTGCCGAGCCGGGTGGCGGCTTTGAGAATTTTGTGCCAACTGGTACGGGTATTTTAGTAGTAGGCACCGATAATACGCGTTTGGTACAGAATCAGGTAATGGGTAATAATTTTTTAGGCATAGCGGTAGTAAGCACCCGGTTATTGGGTGGTTTAGCCGGCTTGCCATCCGAAGCTTTTAATTTAATTGAGCCAAATCCGGACGGCACCCGGGTTATTAAAAATGTAGTAAAAAATAATGGTGCTGCTCCGCCGACCAACCTGCCACTACCCGGCGCAGATTTATTCTGGGATGGCTCCGGTACAGATAATTGCTGGCGCGATAATATTTACACTATTAGTTTTCCGGCTGTTTTGCCCGCCTGTCCGGAAAGTTTTGTAGCTATTAAAAAGTAACGAACCAAAAAGCCGCACCAGTTAGGTGCGGCTTTCTTCTTCGTTAAAGTTGTGTTATTAAACCCCGATTAAATTAAAATTGCGCATTAGCTTTCTAATTAATATTTTCTAAAGAACACCCACTCACCACGGTCATTCTGGAAGAATCTTATTGGCTACCTACGAATAAGATTCTTCCAGAATGACCGTGGTGGGAGGCCTGGCCTTTGCTGTATTTTAAAGCACAGCAATCATTTTATTTTGGTATTACTTGCCAGTCCGGTAAAAACGCTACCTATTGCTTCTATGCTTTATGAACCACTTAAAATTTACTCGTAAGCTCATGGTTTAAGATTTTACTTTTTGGTAGTATTAATTACTTCCCGGAAAGCTGGTTTTGGTTGATAATTGCGGTCGAAGAGGAGCGGATAGCTGGTGCGGCCTTTAATGGGCCAGTTGTTTAGCCAGGAGTTGGCATCGGTTACGCCCCAGAAAGTTATGCGGTCAATTTTATCGGCGTGCTTCCGGAATAAGGCAAATAATTCGGTGTAGCGTTTGGTAAGTTTTTGCTGCACCGAATCGGGCAAGCCTTGGGTATAAACATTATATTTCTCGTCCTGGCCAAAAGTTTCGGCAATATCGGCCCCTTGCCGGCGGCTGGGGTTTGGCAGCACGTCAATATCAAACTCGGTAAAATTAACCTTTACGCCTAATTTTGAGAAAGCCACAATACTGGCTTCTATTTGGTCAATAGTTGGTACCGTTAAACCGTAGTGGCCTTGCATCCCAATGGCTTTTACCGGAATGCCTTTTGCCTGCAAACTTTTTACCAATTTTATGGTGCCTGCGCGTTTATCGGCGCGGTAAAGGCTGTAATCGTTGTAATATAATTCGGCTTTCGGATCGGCTTTGTGCGCGAACTCAAAAGCTTTGGCTGCAAAATCTTCGCCAATAATATCGAACCACTTGGTTTTTCGCATGCCGCCGTCCTGGTCGTTAATGGCCTCGTTTACCACATCCCAACCGTTAATCTTACCTTTATAGCGGCCAACAACCGCATTAATGTGGTCTTCCATCCGTTTCAGTAATACTTCGCGGCTAACCGGTTTGCCTGCTTCGTCTTCGAACACCCAGTTAGGCGTTTGCTGGTGCCAAACCAGCGTATGCCCCACAATAAACATTTTATTTTTCTGCCCGAAAGCTACGTAATCGTCGGCTGGTTGCCAGTTGTAGGCATCTGGTTTAGGATGTATTGGTCCCCATTTTAGAGAATTTTCGGGGCTAATGGTATTAAATTGCTTTTTAATTAAAGCAATAGCTTTTTCGTCGCGGCTGCTCACGTGGGCATTATTTACAGCTGCCCCCACGTAAAAATCCTTGGCAAAAGCTTCTTTTAAAGTAGGTTCCGATTTTTGTACAAAGCCCAGGCCAAACGCCGCCAAGCAAGCCGAGATAATTATTTTTTTCATTATTAATTGTAAAGCGTTGTAGCGATTTTAATAGAATGAATATTGATTTTAATGATAACCTTTACAACCAGAATACTTCTCTTTTAAATATTCTGGTTGTAAGACTAAAAAATTAATTAAATACCTGGTACAAATTTAGGTTCTAACTTCCTGTAATATTCCAGGGTGTTGTCGGTTTTGGGTAAACCGGCCGGAATTGGTCTTTTAGAGAAAGATTGAAAATACAACACGCAGGCATCGCGCCACCAACGGGCTTCTTTTTCCTGAATGCTCAAAAAAGTTTTCACGTGCCGGAAACGCTCCGGGTCTACGTTGGCTTCCTGGGCATTCCAGGTTTGTTGCATCTGTTTTACGCCCTCGGCACCTGCGTAATATCTATGGCAAAGTTCATCCCATAAATTGCGACCCGATTTTACTTTATAATCCCAGCTTACCCGGTGAAACCACAGCAGAAATTCTTCGGGGCAAGTAGCCAGGTTACCAAATTTTTGCGCTACCGGCGGGAAATATTGGGCAATGGCGTTACTGCCGCTGGCCGTACGGTCAAAGCCAATACCTTCGGCACTAGCCCGGTGGTAATAAACAGCCGTCCAGTCGGCGCGGTGTTTTTTATCTACCCAAGGCCCGGGGCCGTAGTGGTGGCTCCAGCCCATAATGTGGTGCAAGCCAAGGGGCGTCATGTAATTCACCAGCGTTTCGCGCGATTGCAGCATCATTTCCTTAACCGGCGAAACAAATTTTTCTTCGTTATTAAAAGTCATGCGCAGCCATTCGTCGGCAATAGCTTCGGAAGTTAAGGTATGATCCCAGGCCAGCCGCCCAAACGTGTACCAGTTAGATTGTCCGAACATGTGGCCAGTCCAGTTGCGATCGTTGCCAATATTGGTTACGCCGGCCATGCCGGTAAGCTGGTAGTTGTGCAAAGTGCCATCTACTACTTTAGCTACTGTAGAACCGGCGCCTTTGGCGTGGGTATCGGCATCCAGAACTTCTTTGTACAGCGGCGCCTGGTACACCAGATTCGTAGCCTGACCTAAATATTCCTGGGTAAGCTGAAACTCCATCATGAGCGGGGTTTGGGGCATGGCACCAAACAACGGGTGAAAAGGTTCGCGGGGCTGAAAATCTAGCGGACCGTTTTTAACCTGCACCATTACATTTTTCCGGAACTGACCATCTAAATGTTTAAACTCGTTGTAAGCTTGTTTTATCCGGTCTTCGGGTACTTCGTTGTCGTACACAAAAGCGCGCCACATTACAATGCCGCCTTTGGGGGCAACGGCATCGGCCAGCATATTGGCGCCATCGGCGTGGGTGCGTTTGTAGTTCTGCGGACCGGGCTGGCCTTCGGAGTTAGCTTTTACCAGAAAACCGCCAAAATCCGGAATGTAGGTATATATTTCTTCGGCTTTAGTTTTCCACCAAGCTTGAACTTGTGCATCTAGCGGGTCAGCGGTTTTTAAGCCGCCAATTTCAATGGGAGCACTAAAGCGGGCCGTGAGGTAAACTTTTAAGCCGTACGGCCGGAAAGCATCGGCCAGGGCTTTTACTTTCTCCAGGTAAGGTTTGGTTAATATTAAGGCGTTGGCGTTTACGTTGGTTAATACGGTGCCGTTAATACCAATAGAAGCATTGGCGCGGGCATATTCCAGGTAACGGTCGTCGATATAATCGGGTAATTTATGCCAGTCCCATAACGAAAAGCCGGCGTAACCCCGTTCTACGGTACGGTCTAGGTTGTCCCAGTGGTTCAGAATACGGTGCTGCGTTTTAGGGGCATTACTAATATTTAGCTGGTCTACAGGCTGGTGGGTTTGAATTAATCGCAGAAAATGAAAAACGCCGTAAAGTGCCCCCACATCGGAATTAGCCGCAATAACGGTGGCTTTTTTGCGATTAACGGTTGTGGTTAATATTAAATAACCTTCTTTGCCAACCGAACCAAGTTGTTGATTTAAGTTTAAAGCAGCAATGGCCGGGGAATTTTGCGGTGTACCCACCAGCAAACTGTTAGCCTGTTTTAGCATATTACTGTTGCCAATATTTTTGCCTAATAAACCTTGCAGCCCTTGTTGTAATTCTTGTTTGGCTACGGTAAGCGTGGGGGAGCTACCTTCAATAACTACCTGTTGTACGCGGCCCTGGTATTCTTTTAGTTTTTTAGCATCCTTTACCAAATCGTACCGTTGCCAGAGGCGGTAACCATCTTCGGCGTAAGCACCTACGGATAGGCCGGCCAGGAGCAGGAGTAATAAAAGGGTTAAGGCAATCTTGTTTTGTATCATAAAATTTTACCTGATTCTGTGTTTTTATAATTAAGGTTGCTACTGCGGGCAGCCATTTGGGTTAAAATATTATTGGGTGGTTAAATCTGCAGTAAAGTTTAAACAAGTGTTATTTATTAAGAGAATCGCTTCGCAGCGAAGATGCCCGGATAACCAACTCCGACCGCAGAATAATGGTATTGGTGCTGTTAATATTTGAAGTGCCGTTTAAATGGCTGATCAGGTTTTGCGCGGCAACTTCCCCCATTTCGTAGCCCGGATAATCAACGGTAGTCAGGTTTGGTTCTACCACCTTCGAAACCGGATCGTTGTTGAAACCGGCAAAAGCAATATCCTGCGGAATGGCAATACCGGCTTGTTTCAGGGTTTGCAGGCAGCTAACGGCACAAGCATCGTTGGCGGCAAATACCCCATCGGGTAAAGTATTCATCTGCAAAATTTTTTCGGCAGCTGCTATGCCATCTTCCACGCTAAGATTCGTCTGAATAATTAAATTATTATCTAGTTCCAGGTTATGGTCTGCTAAGGCGTATTTATAACCTTTCAGGCGATCGGCGTAAACGTTTCTTTTCAGGTTACCCGTAATATGCACAATCCGTCGGCAGCCTTGCCCGATTAAATGCGAGGTTACTTCCTGGGCGGCTTTTACATTATCTATAACAATGCCGGTGCATTGTTTATGGTTAAAAACCCTATCGAAGAAAATAACCGGAATGCCTTTTTTCAGGAAGTCTTTAAAATGCTCAATATTGTCGGTGTCGTAAGCCAGCGAAACCAGCAAGCCGTCTACGCGGCTGTTAAACATGGTTTGGGCATTGGTAGCTTCTTTTTTAGCAGTTTCCAACGATTGACTGATAATTAAGTTGTAACCGGCATCGTTGGCTACTTTTTCCATACCCGCTATAACCGACGACATAAAATTACTATTGAGCCGGGGTACAATTACCCCAATGGTATTGGTGCGTTGCCGCCGCAAATTACTGGCAAAAGTATTAGAGCGATAGCCCATTTCTTTTGCCATGTTAAATATTTTCTTCTTAGTTTCTTTATTTACGGCCGGATGGTCGTTCAGGCCCCGGCTAACCGTGGCCGGCGAAATATTCAACTCCCGGGCTATATCATAAATGGTAATCTCTTTATTACCTGTACTGAGTAGTTCCATATATACTGCGGCCACTAATTACAACTAAAGCTGTAAAGTTGTTGTAATCGGTTGCAATATAAAAAGGTATTCCTGTATTTACCACAACAAAGTATAATTTTTAGAAATAACCTTGGTTAAACTTGCCTTTTATAAAGGTGTTTCTGTATGTATATTAATTGTTTACGATATTTATATTCTAAAGTATTACTATAAGCAGTCTTACTTGCATGTATAAAGTGTAAATATTGTCTAAGTCTGTAATATTTATCTGGATAATATCAAAGAACATTACAATTTTACAATTGATTAATTAGAGCTAACAAATGTTTTAAATATTATTTAATAATATTTGTGTTTTATGAATATAAATTTAATAGATTATAATTTTGGTTGCAATATTTAAAAATTAAGTAAAATTATGCTATGCAATCGATTGTAATTATAGTAATTCTTATGATATTTAAAGCCTGAAAGACAATTTATTGCTGATTTTAAGCAGCTTAACCTTTGGTACAACCTAACGGGCTGAAACAAGCAGGTAGTTACAAAAGCGTTAAACGGCTACTACTTAAATTATTAAATCCTTAATTAATTTATGATGCATTACGTTTTACAAAAAGTTCCAACTTCTGCTACTCAGAACCATCGGTTTCTGAGGCTGAAGTTGATAGTTGTTACGGCCTTATTCCTGTTTTTAGGATTGGCCTGGTCTACGGTGCAGGCGCAGAGCCGGCAAGTATCTGGCAAGGTAACGGAAGCTGGGGGTGGCGCATTACCCGGGGTTACGGTACAGATAAAAGGTACTACCAACGGAACCGCCTCTGATGCTGAAGGTAACTTTACGCTTGCGGTTCCGGATAATAATGCGGTGCTGGTTATTAGTTACGTAGGGTATGTTGCGAAAGAAGTAACGGTAGGTAACCAAACTACTATAAATGTGGTTTTAAGCCCCGATGCAAAAGCTTTGGAAGAAGTGGTAGTAGTGGGTTATGGTACCCAACGGGCAGAAGCCGTAACCGGTTCGGTTGCATCTATCAGCGGAGATGTGCTACGGGAAGTGCCGGCGGGAAATATTACGCAGGCCTTGCAAGGGCGTTTGCCTGGCGTTGAATTTTCGCAGACATCATCCCAGCCAGGCGCTTCTATGCAAATCCGAATTCGCGGTACGCGGTCGCTTACTGCCAGCAACGACCCGCTGGTAGTATTGGATGGTATCCCGTATCCGGGCTCTATCAGCGACATCAACCCGAATGATATCCAGAGCATAGATATTTTAAAAGATGCCTCCGCCACGGCTATTTACGGTTCGCGCGGCGCTAACGGTGTGGTATTAGTAACAACCAAAAGTGGTAAAATCGGGCAGAAACCCCAAATAAGCTATAACAGTTTCTATGGTGTAAAAGAGGTTTTCTCTAAATTTCCGATGATGAACGGCCAGGAGTTTGCCGCTCTCCGTAAGGCAGCCGGTTTGTATAACAACTCATTAGATGAATCTGATGATGTTAATACCGATTGGCAGGATTTATTATACAGAAGAGGGGCAACCCAGAGCCATGACTTAGGCGTTTCTGGTGGTACCGAAAAGGGGCGCTACAATTTTAGTGCAGGTTATTTTAATGATCAAGGTGTAATTCCTACCCAGCAATATAACCGTTATACTATGCGTGGTAGTCTTGATCAGGGTATTGGTAATTATATCCGCGTAGGTTTTACCACCAACAACAACTATAACAAAACCCAAGGAAACAACGTGGGGCTGTATGGTAATTTAAGCAATTCGCCGATTGCCAACCCCTATAATACAGACGGCACCCTGAAAAGAACCATCAAGATGCCGTTAGATGAAAGCTTTGTACTTACCAGAGATATAATAGAAGGCTTAAGTGACAGGTGGTTAAGCGAAACCAAGGCTTTTGCTACCTATAACACCTTATTCGGGGAGGTACAAATCCCGGGCGTAGAAGGTTTAAAGTATCGGGCCAACCTGGGCTTGAATTACCGGCAGTCGCAGGGTGGCGGCTACACCGCACGGGGAGTTAACGCCGTTAACGCGGAAACCCCTTCCACGGGTTCGGTTAGTAACAGCGTTACAACCGACTGGACCATTGAAAACTTACTCACCTACGATCGCACCTTTGCCGGGAAGCATAATGTAAATATAGTAGGCTTGTACTCTGCTTCGCAAACCGCCTTCAACAGGTCCCAGATAGCGGCAATCGATATTCCGTCGGATGCTTTTCAATATTACAACTTAGGTAATGCGGCCGGCGAAATTACAGTTGCCCCGGGCGAGCAGCAATATACTTTAAGCGGCTTGATGTCGTGGATGGGCCGCGCGATGTACTCCTACGACGACCGTTATTTATTAAGCGCTACCGTCCGTTCCGATGGTTCCTCTCGGCTGGCTCCGGGATATAAATGGCATACCTATCCGGCCGTTTCGGTAGGCTGGAATGTTGCCAGAGAATCATTTATGCAGAACGTGGGTCTGGTAAACATGTTAAAACTGCGGGTAGGTTATGGACAAACCTCTAACCAGGCGGTTAATCCATACGCTACTCTGGGCCTTTTAAGTACCCGGCCATACAATTTTGGCCCTACCAACTACCAAACCGGTTTCTATGTATCCCAAATACCTAACCCAAATCTGGGATGGGAATATTCTCAGACCTTTAACTATGGCTTAGACTTCGCTATCCTGAATAATCGCCTGTCAGGTACGGTAGAATATTATAGAACAAAGACCAAAGATTTGCTGCTAGGGGTTAACCTGCCGCCTACATCGGGCGTGGGCAGTATTGTGCAAAACGTAGGGCAAACCCAAAACAAAGGAATAGAACTTTCGCTTAACGGCGTAATTTTGGAAAACCTTAATGGCTGGACCTGGGAAGCCGGTGTTAATTTGTACGCCAACCGCAACAAAGTGGTAGCGCTGGCTTCCGGACAAGATAGAGATGAATCTAATTGGTGGTTTGTCGGACATCCTGTGAATGTAATATTCGACTTTGAGAAATTAGGTTTATGGAATGCAGAAGACCCGCACCGGAATATTCTGGAGCCAACCGCCAATGCTGATGAAACACTAGGTTCCATAAGAGTAAAATATACCGGCACTTTTAACGCAGATGGTACACCCACCCGGGCTATCGGACCCGCTGACCGGCAAATTATTGACGTGAATCCCAGATTCCAGGGAGGCTTTAATACCCGCGTTTCTTATAAAGGATTTGACCTGAGCGCGGTAGCGGCCTTTCAAAACGGCGGCATCGTTAACAGCACCATCTACGGCTCGGGAGGCTATTTAAATATGCTGAGCGGTCGCCGCAATAACGTAAAGGTAGATTACTGGACACCCGAAAACACCGATGCCGCTTATCCAAGACCCGGCAAATATTTAAGCGGCGACAATCCGAAGTATGCCAGTACCCTGGGTTATTTCAATCACTCTTACCTGAAAATACGCACTGTTTCGCTTGGTTATAACTTTAACAAAAACGACTGGATGCAAAAGGCCGGTGTAGGTAACCTGCGGCTTTATGTTACTGCCCAAAATCCATTTGTGTTGTTCTCGCCTTATCATAAAGAAACCGGTATGGATCCCGAAACCAACTCATTTGGTAACGAAAATGCAGCCGTAGCGCTTTCCGGAAACCTGAGACGCATTTTGACTTTAGGCACCAACTCACCCGCCACGCGGAACTACCTGGTAGGCTTAAATGTAACATTTTAACGAAAAGCACCATGAAAAAACGATATAACATAAAATCAATTATAGGAACAGCCGCCCTAACCTTATTTCTGGCGGGATGCTCCGATATTTTAGAAGAACAACCGCGAAGTATTTATGAACCCGGTTTTTTTCGTACCGAAAGAGGTGTTCAGGGAGGATTAACTTCTATGTATGCCCACTTGCGTTATATATATGGGCAAGCCTACTACTATAATGCTACCCAAACCGGTACCGACGAAGTAACATGGGCCCAGAGTGCGGATCAAAACTTTAAGGTAATGGATCTGTCGGGTCAGGGAGAACTGAATGCTGCCAGCAGCCGGGCCGATGTATTGTGGGGAGCCGCATTCTCTAACATTAATACGGCTAGCGGTATTATCGAGAATGCTGCCGAAGTAGGAACAATTTCAAATGCGCTGATTGGCGAAGCCAGGTTCTTCCGCGCATTCGATTACTTTCAGTTGGTGCAAACGTTTGGCGGGGTTCCTTTAGATTTAGGCGCCGGAGAACTAAAGTTTAACACCAACGCGGTGCGGACAGCCGTACGCAACACGGTACCTGAGGTTTATACCAAAGCTATATTCCCGGATTTATTGATTGCGGTAAATGATTTGCCAGAAACCCCACGTGTTACCGGAGGGGCATCTAAAAATGTTGCGCGCCATTATTTGGCAAAAGCCTATCTTACTTACGCCTGGTGGCTGGAAAATCCAAACAATATTCCTACTTACCCGGAAGCTCCGCGCACTGATCCGGATGGACACAATGCCCAGTGGTACTTTCAGCAGGCATACGACGTAGCTGCAACCGCCATTAATAACCCTGGCCCGTATGCTTTACAGCCTACTTACTACGATGTAAACCTAGGATCAAACGACCGCAACAAGGAAACAATGCTGTACGCCGACCATACGGAATCGAGCCAGTTTTATAACGGCGGTAGCCTTACTTTTGGCTCTGGCGGTGCTCCCGATAACTTTGCCGGCTGGATGATGACCTGGAATTATACCGAGCTCAGAAGTGGCGCCGATCCAAACTGGGCGGCTTCCATCAACTCCGTTCAGCGGGAAGCAGTACAAGCCTTAGGGCGCCCTTGGACCCGGATGGCTCCTACCATTGGGGTATTTACCAACACCTTTGCTGATAAAACAAATGATTCGCGCTACGATGGTACCTTTACCACCGTTTTCCGGGGCAACTGGCCCAAAGCCGGCGATACAAAAGCGGTGGTATATAATGCCAATAGTTTGCCGGTTAGCCCAGGCGGAGCAATATTAACTTTCCTGAACGACGAACCCGCTACGCCTATTACGTATCCTAACGGAGCAGGCAGAAACGGTATTGGTGCCGGTGAATTACCCGGCAGATCTGATTTTGTAATATCGCCGCAAGGCATAAGCAGAATTGTATATCCCGGTCTTTGGAAGCTTGGACCTTACCGTACCGACAACGGCAATGGATTAGGCCAGCCAAATGCGGGCAGTACCCGGCCCTTTAACATTGCTAAATATTCAGAGTTCTACTTTATAGCGGCCGAAGCTGCGGTAAAGGGTGCCGCTACGCAACCGGGTAAAAGCGCCAGAGATCTGATTAACGTTATTCGGGCCCGTGCCGGCAAATGGCGCTGGGATAACAACGGCAATACGGCCAAAGTAGTAGATAATAGTGCAGCGATGATTGCGGCTACGCCCGCCACTATAGATATTAATTATATTCTGGCAGAACGTTCGCGGGAGTATTTTGGTGAAGGATACCGCTGGTTTGATTTGGTGCGTACCCAAAAATGGACGGAACTGGCTTCTACTTACCAGATTGCCGGTGTTGCAAAAGGAGATCATAAAGCGGTTACCGTAACGCGTACCATTCAACCATTCCATTATTTGCGCCCAATTCCGCTCGGGCAGCTGGATGCAATGCAAATGACCGCCGAAGAAAAAACCAAATTTCAGAACCCAGGCTATTTGTAATTGCTAGCTAAACAAGGTGTACCAGTCCGGTACACCTTGTTTATTTAAAAGCCTGCCCAAAGGCCTGTTAACTATTTTAAAAAACCAAAAGCTGGCCTGGCGCAAAACCACTGCTTACAGTAATCCTGAAAATTTAAAAACAGGCAGACTTAATACATAAAAAATAATTACTTTAGGCACTTACTTATGCAGTTAATGCTCATTAAGTAAACACCCGCTTCCTTTATTAAAATTGAAATTCCCGAACTCAGATAAAAATTATTAACCAACTATCCACCAGCTTGCGCTCATGAAATTATTTTTGAAAAGCTTACTCTTTTGTTTAATAATAGCTTCTTTAACGGCTGCCGCTCCCCCGCAGAACGGTGCTAAAGTAAACTGGAAAAATGTAAAAGTTTTGGTGTATACCAAAAACGGTAAAGGTTATGTGCACGATAATATACCTTTTGCGGCTAAAAGTATTCAGAAAATGGGCCAGGAGAATGGGTTTAAAGTAGAAGTAACCGAAGACCCGGCAATATTTACCGAAGACAAACTAAAAGATTTTACCTTAATTATTTTTACCAGTACCAACAACGATGTATTTGATACCGATGCCCAAAGAACGGCTTTCCGGCGCTACATACAAGCCGGCGGCGGCTTTGTAGGAGTGCACTCGGTAACCGGTACCGAACGTAACTGGACCTGGTTTAAGCAAATGGTGGGCGGAACTTTTGTCTGGCATGCCAAAAACCAGGTATTTAATGTAAAATTAATTGATCCATCGCACCCCACCATGCAAGGTTTGCCTAAAGTTTGGGAACGCAGTTTAGGCGACGAATGCTATTTTACCAAAGAGCTTTACCCGGGCATAAAAGTTACCATGGCCCACGACTTAACTTCTTTTAAAGCTTTAGATGCCGCCGATGCCGAAAAAGTTAAGCAATATTCTGGCCCTTATAAAGATTTGTTTCCGGCAGTTTGGTACCAGCATTTTGACGGCGGCAATATTTGGGTTACCACCCTGGGCCATAACAAAGAATACTACCAGGAACCTATGTTTTTAAAGCACTTATTACAAGGCATCCAATTTATTGCTGGCCAAAGCAAAAAACTCGATTATACCAAAGCATATGCCCAATCGAAAGATGCGCCCGTGCGGTATTAAATTTTATGCCTAAATTAACCTATACTAAAATTATCCACCAACTATAGTAAACTTATCATGAATAAAAATGAGCATGAATTAAATAGCAGAAGGGAGTTTATTAAAAAAGCAGCAAAAAGTGCTTTGGTTACTTCCGTGGCTATTACCGGCTTTCCTACTATTGTGCCCGCCTCGGTATTTGGCAAAAATGCCCCCAGCAACAAAATTAATATTGGGCAGATTGGTATTGGCCGGATAGCCCGGGGCCATGATTTACCCGAAACCTTTAAATACGATGTGGCCCGGATTATGGCCGTAGCCGACGTAGATAAAAACCGGCTACAAAGCGGCAAACAAATGATAGAAGGTTGGTACGATAAAAAAATGAATACCAAAGGCTACCTGGATGTAAAAATCTACGACGACTATAAAGAACTGCTGGCCAATAAAGATATTGATGCGGTTATGATTAGCACCCCGGATCACTGGCACGCCCAACCCGCCATAGAGGCCGCAATGGCCGGCAAGCATATTTACCTGCAAAAGCCAACTTCCCTTACCATAGAAGAAGGCCGCCAAATGAGCGATGCCGTGCGTAAATCAGGGGTTACGTTTCAGTTGGGCAGCCAGCAGCGTTCTATAAATCCGTGGCCGCAGTTTAAAAAAGCTTGCGAGCTGGTCCGGAATGGCCGTATTGGTAAATTATTAAATGTGCATGTAGGTTTACCTTCTGACCCTGCCGGTGGCAGCACCGCCGAAATGCCGATTCCAGAAAATCTGAACTACGACATGTGGCTGGGCTCTACCCCTTATATTTATTATACCGAAGAGCGGGTGCATTCGCAAAAAGACGTTAATTCCCGTCCGGGGTGGTTGCGCTCTGAGCAATTTGGGGCCGGTATGATAACCGGTTGGGGTGTTCACCACATAGATATTGCGCATTGGGGTATGAATACAGAACTAACCGGCCCCATTGAACTAGAAGCAAAATTTGCAGATTTCCCGAAAAAAGGATTATGGTCGGTGCACGGCGATTATGCCGTAGAATCGAAGTATGCTAACGGGGTAACCATGTTTATAAACAGTAAAAACCCGAACGGTATTAAGTTTGAAGGCACCAACGGCTGGATATTTGTTACCCGTGGCGAAGGCGGCGTTACCGCCTCAGACCCAACTTCCGGTGGCAAACAAAACAAAGCCTTCACGGCCAGCGACCCCAAAATATTAACTTCCGAAATAGGAGCCAAAGAAACCCACCTGTACGCCAGCCCCGAGCAGCACGGCAATTGGCTCGATTGTATCCAGAACAAAAAAGAAACCATTAGTCCGGCCGAGGTGGCCCACCGTTCGTGCAGTGCCTGTTTGCTGGCGCACGCTGCCATGAAAGTGCCGGGCAAACTATATTGGGACCCTAAAAAAGAAGAATTTAAAAATAATGCCGAAGCCAATAAATTACTCTCCAGGCCGCAGCGTTACCCGTACGGTACTAATTATGTAGTCAACAGAAAAAGCTAATTCGTATTTGCCATTTCTAATTTTAGAATTTATAGCAACGGATAAGAATATAATCTGAAGCTGTTTAATATTTCTGACTCGAGCAGAATCTGGTGCCATTGGTGGTGTTATCGCTGCTAATTCTAAAGCTTCTGCCAAACTGCTTGCTGGTGCCTCCTTCGCGAGGGCAGCGGGTTTAACCAATATTTAAAATGCTAAACAGCTTCACATTTTAATTTAATACAGGCTATTATAATATCGAAAAGAAAACTGGGAAATATTCAACTGGGTTTCTTTAATATATTGCCGCTGGTAATTTTTGCCTAGAAAATCCAAAACCGCCTTTTAAAAATATTATATAAAATATAAATGTTTAACCTAACAGATAAAGTAATTGTAGTAACGGGTGGCACCGGCATTTTGGGCGGTGCGTTTATTAAAGGCATAGCCGATGCCGGTGGTAAAGTAGTAATATTGGGCCGGAACGAGGAAGTGGGACGCGAAAGGGAACAAGAAGTAATATCCGCTGGCGGAGATGCTTTGTTTATTCCGGCCGATGTTTTGCAACAGGAAGACTTGGAAAAAGTCTGCCAGCAGGTGTTAGATACCTTTGGCCGGATAGATGCTTTGGTTAATGGCGCCGGTGGCAACGTGGCCGAAGCGGTAATTGGTCCCGATAAGGATATTTTTTCGGTAAATATCCAAGCCCTGAAGCAGGTTTTCGATTTGAACCTGTACGGTACCATTTTACCCACTACTATTTTTGGCCGGCACATGGTAACCAATGGTGGTACCATTATTAATATTTCTTCGATGGCTGCCCAGTCGGCGATAACGAGGGTACTGGGCTACTCTATGGCAAAGGCCGCCGTCGATAATTTTACCCGCTGGATGGCAGTGGAACTGGCAAACCGCTACGGCGATAAAATACGGATGAATGCCATTGCGCCCGGCTTTTTTGTAACCCACCAAAACCGCAGTTTATTAACTACCCCCGATGGCGGCTATACGGCCCGCGGCGAAGCCGTTATCCGTAACACCCCTTACAAACGGTTTGGCGAACCCGAAGAACTGATTGGCACCTTAATTTGGTTACTCAGCGATGCCTCTAAATTTGTAAGCGGCGAAGTAATCTGCGTAGACGGTGGCTTTTCGGTGTTTTCGGGCGTTTAGTTAAATATTTAATTCATTTTACAAATAAAATAAGGAAGGTACAAGGACTTCAAATTCTGTCATTCAGGAGGAAACTATGTTGTTACTTGCCAAATAGTTTCCTCCTGAATGACAGGGGTGGACTCCTGTAATTAATTATAGCTAACTAGCAAATAGGTTATTACATAAATCATTTAAACAATCCATGAAATTGCGAGAAACTTGGCGTTGGTTTGGTCCGCAAGACCCGGTAACGCTGCAGGATATTAAACAAACCGGTGCCGAGGGTATTGTAACGGCCTTGCACCACATTCCGCACGGCGAGGTTTGGCCCATAGCAGAAATACAAAAGCGGCAGGCCGAATTAGCTGCTTATGATCTTACCTGGGATGTGGTAGAAAGCGTAACCATTCACGAATCTATCAAAACCCGCACCGGCGATTACCAGCGCTATATCGATTTATACAAAGAATCTCTGCGGAATATTGCCGCCTGCGGCATTAAGATTGTAACCTACAATTTTATGCCCGTAAACGACTGGACCCGCACCGATTTGGATTTAATAATGCCCGATGGTTCCAAAGCGCTTTACTTTAACTGGTTCGATCTAGCGGTATTCGATATTCATATTCTGCAAAGAGAAAATGCCCGTCAGGATTATTCTGAGGCAGTTTTGGAGGAAGCGGAAAAAAGATACCAAAGCTATACGCCGGAAAAATTAGATTACCTGGTAAATATTGTCATGTTCGGGATTCCGGGTGAGAAAAAACAGACTTTGGAAGAAATGCGGGCAAATTTGGCCCGTTACCAAAATATTGACCGCACCGTACTACGCGAAAACCTGAAATATTTTCTGCAGCAAATAGCGCCGGTAGCCGATGAAGTAGGAATAAAACTGGCCATTCACCCTGATGATCCGCCGTTTAATATTTTGGGTTTACCACGCATTGTGAGTACCGCCGAAGATTTAGAATTTATTTTATCAGCCGTACCCAACCCAAGCAATGGCATTTGTTTCTGTACCGGTTCGCTGGGCGCTAACCCCCATAATAATTTACCCGCAATGGCCCACATGGTAGGTGACCGCATTCATTTTGTGCATTTAAGAAATGTTAGAAAAGACGAACACGGCAATTTTTACGAAGACGACCACCTGGGCGGCGACGTAGATATGTACGCCGTAATGAAAGAAATCTTAACCGTTCAGCAGCAAGTAGCGGAGCCCATTCCGTTCCGGCCCGACCATGGCCACCAAATGATGGATGATTTGCAGAAAACCACTAACCCCGGCTATTCCTGCATTGGCCGGATGCGCGGTTTAGCTGAACTGCGTGGCTTACAAGAGGGTATTTGTCGTTCTGAAAACTGGGTTTAGAAAGAAGTTAGCAGTACGCCAAAAGATGAATAAAGTAAACCTTAAGAAATCTAAAAGTAAGGAATATCAATCAGCAAAGATTAAAAGGTATTGGATGATTGATGTTTTTGCCTTTCTTATTTGTTTCGCAGCAATGTTTGGAATTGGCGTAGTAAGCTTTGACAATATTTTACAAGGGACTAAATTTTTTATTTTATTTGCCTTAGCAGGACTCATAATTTCAATGATATTAGTTTGGCTATTGTTTGCAATCTTGCCGAACTTAAAAAATTATGAACGTACCTCTAAATATATTTCGACTAGTCTCATTTTTATTGGCCTTACATTGCTTGTTCCTGAAATTGCTGCTTTTATTAATGATAGATTTAGCTTAACTGCTGAATGTTCTGATTATAAAATACAGAGAAAATCCTTAGGAGGTAATCGCTCAAAGACTTATTGGATATATGTAAATATAAATGGTCAAGAGGAGCGTATTGAGCTTTATAAAACAAAGTGGGAACAGTACAATGAAAATGAACCAATTACACTTTGTATGGCAGTAGGCTTTTTGGGATTTGAAGTGATTAGAATAAGCAATAATAGTAGATAAAATAAAGCCTTCTACTTAACAAAAGCTAAAGTACGTTTAAACGCGTTCTAGTCCAGTCGTTAAATACTACCTATAATAATACTATAAGCCCCGGTACCTGATGTTGGTGCCGGGGCTTTTATATAAATAATTCAGGGTTAAAAAATATACCGGATAGGGCACCACGGAATAATTTCCTGCTGCAACTGCTTAAATTCTTCTATTAATTGGGCTTTTAGCTGGTGCTGGTAGCGCACGTTAATACCGCCAAACTGGCTGCGCTTAGTTTCCTGCGTTGCCGGTGTCCAGATTAATTCCTCGGCCTTCGGGTTGATGCTTAAATTAACTTCGTGTTGCCAGAAGTTATGCGTTAAAAATATTACTTCAGAACTCATTTGGGCTTTTACCTGCGGGTGCACTGCTTCGTTTAGTTGCGCAAATAATTCGCGGTAATCATCCTGCCAGCCTTCGTAAACAATCACCGGCGAAAAGTTAACATGCACCTCGTAGCCGGCCTGGTAAAAATCGTTGATGGCGGCAATGCGCTTGTCAACAGAATCAGTGCGCACATCTACCAGCTTACTTACTTTATGGGGCAATAAACTAAACCGGATGCGAACTTTGCCTTGCGGATCGTAAGTAAGCAAATCGGGATTCACGAACTTGGTAGCAAAAGTGGCAAAAGCCTTCGGGTGCTGCCGGTAAAAATCTACAGCTACTTTTACATTATCCGAAATAGAAGCATCTACCGAAATATCGGAGTTACAGCCAATATCGTAGGTGTAGTACAAGGGGTGGGTTTGGTTAGGCACTTTGGGCCAAACCTGCTTTTGCACGTGCTTATCTACCGCAGCCAATATTTCTTCGGTGTTGGTAAACAAGGTAATCGGGTTTACGGGCTTGTTCCGGTCTACGTAGCAATAAGCACAAGCGCCTAAACAGCCGTTGGCTAAGCTAGGCGAAATAAAATCAGAACTCCGGCCACTCTCTTTGCAAATTAAGGTTTTTAAACGGCCCAACACCAGCACATTAGACTTTACCTGGTAATGGTTGCCGTCTAAACCCGGCAAACGGTTATGTTGCTTTATTTCTTCGCGGGCCGCATCCGGGTAAGTTGCCAAAGCCTGTAAACCGCGCGCGTTCAGCGCATCGGGGGTATATAATATTGTAGAAGGATTGAGTTTCTGCATACAGGATTATAACAGGCGCCACGGGGGCTTGGTTCAGCTTGATGTTATTTAATGTTGTTGGTAATCAGTAGTTTATAAATAATATTTGAGCTGATTTAGCATGCGTTTACCTGCCTGAAATCAGAGGAAATAATATTATAATCGGGCTAAAATCTGGGTCTGATTACGCTAATAAACCAGCAAACCTATTTAATGTTTTTGTAGTTTTTAAGCGCATTTTTTAAGAAGAGTACGCCGGGTAGGTGCTAATCCATAAACCACTTAACGTATTTGGCTTTTTTCTGATAGGGCGGATACCGCAACGGAATATCTAATTTGGTAGTTGCTTTTAAAACGCCTTTGCTGTGCGTAAACGTATCGAAACTGTATTTGCCGTGGTAACTGCCCAGGCCGCTGGTGCCAACGCCACCAAAAGGTATAGCCGGATTAGCTAAATGTAATACCGTGTCGTTTACGCAGCCACCGCCGAAGCGCACTTGCTGCATTATATAATTTTCGTTTGCCTTGCTATTGGTAAATAAATATAAAGCCAGCGGGTAAGGCTGCCGCGCAATCATCTGGGGCACTTCTTCCAGGCGCTCGTAGGTTAGGATGGGCAAAACAGGGCCAAATATTTCTTCCTGCATCACTGGGTCATCGGGGGTAATATTATCCAGCAGGGTAGGTGCAATATATTTGTCTTTTTCATCGGTTTGCCCGCCAAGTAAAATCCGGCCATTATTTAAGAATTTGGTTACAGCTTCGTAGTGTTTTTTATTTAGCATGCGTGGGTAATCCGGACTTTGGGCCGGATCTTCCCCGTAAAAATCTTTTAAGGTTTCGGCCATTAGGCGCACAAACTTTTCCTTAACAGATTGCTGAATTATTAAATAATCGGGGGCAACGCAGGTTTGGCCGGCATTCAGAAATTTACCCCAGGCAATGCGGCGGGCGGCTACCTTTAAATTAGCGGTTTCGTCTATTACGCAAGGGCTTTTACCGCCTAATTCTAATGTTACGGGGGTTAAGTGTTTAGCGGCCGCCGCCATAATAATTTTGCCTACTGGTACGCTGCCCGTAAAAAAAACATGGTCGAAAGGGTAGTTTTCCATTAGGACCGGTACTACCACCGAACCAACGCCCTGCACCACGGCAATATATTCCGGCGGAAAAGCATCCTGTATTATTTTTTCAATAGCCTGAGCAGTATGGGTAGTTTCTTCGGAAGGTTTTAAAATGGCGCAGTTTCCGCCGGCTATGGCACCTACTAGCGGCGAAATCAGGAGTTGGAAAGGATAATTCCAGGGTGCAATAATAAAGGTAAGTCCCAGCGGGTCGCGGTATATTTTGCTCAGGGCAGGCTGCGCTATCAGCGGTGTAGAAACGCGCTGGGGTTTCATCCAATCTTTTAAGTGCTTTAGGGCATAATTTATTTCTTCGTAAACAAAACCTATTTCGGTGGTGTAGCTTTCGGTCGGCGACTTTCGCAAATCCTGGTACAGAGCTTCGGTTATTAGAGCCTCGTGCGTACGAACAGCTTTTTTCAGGCGCAACAATTGCTGTTTCCGGAAAGCATAACTTCTGGTTTGGCCACTCTCGAAAAATTGCCGCTGCTGTTCGTGCAATTTATGGTAGTCGGGGTTTGGCGCTTGGTTCATAACAGATAGCTTTTATTTAAAAGGTTGCTGCTATAAACGTTTGTTGTAAGTACAGGTTAATTACCTGGCTATACCGCAATGGTTAAGTTCGCGCTGCTGGTATATTTCTCGCGCAATAAATGCATAAACAAAAATTGGGTTATTTTGTGGTGTTTAAATTTCAGGCGGAATATTAATAAATGGTATTTGTTTGGTATGGCTGTTTTGTTATTCAGAAATTTGTATGAAATTGTGCCTGATTTACACATGTTTGATGCAATTGTAGAAGGTAAAAGCTATTTAAATTAATGTTAAAATAGTATTTTACACATTAGAATATACTTAAAAATAGGTATTTTAATTTAAAGTGTAATTAGCTTAATTTGTATTATAAAATTAATGACCCTTTCCTTAAAACACCATCATGAAACAGATTTCCGAATTTAATTATGTATTTATTACGCTTTGGCTAGTTGCCTCTATAGGCGTTGCCAAAATTCACACTATCTGGAGAAGAAGAAACGACCGTAAACAAGTGTAATCCGGCAGTTAATTAAGTACGTTGGGTTTCTTAAAAGCTCTGATCAAAATCATACTGGCAGGCAATATTTGTCATCGTACAGGCACAAAAAGGTTTCTACTTTTAGATAATATTTATTCTGAATAATTATCTAACAGCTTTATAGACCCTGCCAACATGCATACAATATTAGTTCCGGTTGATTATTCCCTGGGTTCGCGCCGGGCTTTAACTTTTGCCATTGATTTAGCCCGTCTTTCACAGGCCAGCATAGTTTTACTACATGCTTTTCATGAGCCATTATCGACCGGAAATGCTTTTAGGGTAGATGAAGCAATAGCACAACTGGAAAAAGAAAAGAATCAGGTTCTGGAAGAATTTGCGAGGGAGGTACAAAGCGATACTGCCAAAAATTTTAGCTTAAAATTTATCAGGCCCCAAAACGTTGCGCCGGATTTACCTGCCAACCAACCGCTGACCAAAAGCGGAAACCATGTATTGGTAAGTGATACCATAGCCGCCGGAAAAGCCACTGTAAAAATTAACTGTGTCAGCAAATTTAGTCTGGCGGCGGAAGCAATTCTGGCAGCGGCTGCTAATTACAAGCCCGATTTAATTATAATGAGCATGCGTGGTGCGGGGGCTGTAAGCCAGGCTGTTATGGGCAGTACCGTATCTGAGGTAATTCAATCGGCGCGGGTACCGGTACTGGCATTACCGGCTGTCGCACCAAGTAAACCAATCCGGAACATTGTTTTTGCCAGCGATCTTACCCATTTACCGGAGGCTTTTTCACTGCGCTCGTTGCAACAAATTACCGGACTTTTTAACGCGCATTTGCAGGTGCTGCATCTTTACCAGGATAATAACCCTAAAGCTGAGCAGACTAAGGTCTTGAAAGCATTGGAATTGCTGGATGAGCAATTGCATGATTTAGATTTTGAAGTACATTTCCGGCAGGAGGCTGATATAGCAACTGGCATTCAGCAGTTTGCGCAGGAGCAGCAAGCCGATTTACTAGCATTGGTGCCGCATCGCCATACCTTTTTGGAAATATTGTTTCGGAAAAGTGTAACCGGCCAGTTTACGCAAAAAGCTAATTTGCCCTTGTTTATTTTGCCAGACCCAAACAAATCACACACTCCGGAACCCCTACCTGTTCGGAAAGCAGTAAATAATTAATATTTATTAGGCAATGTAAAGAAGCATTCGTAGGAATATTAATAAACCGCAGGAGAAAATAGCCTTAGTTTAGTCGCGCTGGTTAAATTAAAAAAGGTAAAAATGTGACTTTAAAATTAGTTGGCTGACCGAAATTAAAAATCAGAATATTTTAGTTTTTGGCAGCTTATGAAATAAGCTTTATTAATAAAATCCCTTTAAGGTAGCTTTATTATAATGAAATAAACTTTTTACTGGTAATTTATTAAAGTGGTAAACGAGGGCATCTGATTTTATTGTACTAAATTAGTCTAGCTGTTAAGCGGTAAGCCTTAACAGACCTAATTGTTTTACTTAGATGCCTTTCCGGGAAAAACTTCTCTTTGTAATTATTGGTTTCTTGTTTCTGTGCGGTTGTAAAGAAAAAGAAGAACCAACCTATACTATTGGCTTTTCGCAGTGTACCGGCAATGATGTTTGGCGCCAGGATATGCTCCGGGGCATGCAACGCGAACTGGCATTTCACCCGAACACCCGTTTACTATACCTGGATGCGGAAGGCAACAGCCAAACCCAGATTAATCAAATAAAAGAATTAATTCGGGCCAAGCCCGACCTGCTTATTGTTTCGCCGAACGAGGCCGAACCCATAACCCCCATTGTAGAAGAAGTTTACCAAAAAGGCATTCCGGTGGTGGTAGTAGACCGTAAAACGGCTTCCTCGTTTTACACGGCTTACGTAGGTGGCAATAATTACGAAGTAGGCAAAACCGCCGGGCAATATATTGGCGCTGCTTTACAGGGGCGGGGCCAGGTACTGGAAATTACCGGATTGCCCAAATCTTCGCCTACCGTAGAGCGGCACCGGGGTTTTTCCGAAGCCATCAGCAAATATCCGGGCATCACCATTATAAAAACCTTTCCAGGCGATTGGGAAAAAAACATAGCTAAAGCACGCCTGCAAAAAAATATTGCCGACCTGCCCACCGTAGATTTGGTTTTTGCCCACAACGACCAGATGGCCCTGGGTGCTCACGAAGTGTTTAAAGAAAAAGGACTATTAGGCAAAACCAAATTTATTGGCATCGATGGGCTGGCCGGGCCTTTGGGGGGCATTCAAATGGTAAACGACGGCATCTTAAACGCTACCATGTTATACCCCACCGGCGGCGAAGAAGCCATCCGGACGGCTATGCAAATATTGCTGAAGAAGCCTTTTAACAAAGAGAATATTTTAAGTACTGCCGTTATCGACTCCTCTAATGCCCGCATGATTAAAATGCAAACCGATAAAATTCTGACCCAGCAGGAAGATATTGAGCGGCAACAAAAACGGAACGATGAGCAAATAGCCCTTTACCGAAACCAGCAAATATTATTGTATTCATTGTCAGGGCTGCTGGTTTGCTCAGTAGTGTTAGGCGCTTGGGCGCTGTATTCTTCCGTAGAAAGAAAAAAAATTAACAAAAAGCTAAAGGCGAAAAACCGGGAAATTGTAGAGCAACGGAATAAAATTCAGGAAATGGCCGATGAAGCCCAGGCCGCAACCGAATCTAAGTTCCGGTTTTTTACCAATATTTCGCACGAGTTCCGGACGCCGCTTACGCTTATTTTGGGGCCCATAGAAGGTTTATTGCACGGCAAAGCCGACCATTTAATGGTAAAGCAGAACTTAAAACTGATTCAGAAAAATGCGCAACGTTTGCTCTGGCTCGTTAATCAATTATTAGATTTCCGGAAGCTGGAAGGTGGCAAAATAAAAGTTAAGGCTACCGAAAATGATTTAATTTTATTTATCCGGGAGATAATGCGGCCCTTTGAGCAATTGGCCAAAAAACACCACATCGAGTTTAAGTTAACAACTAACCTGAGTACTGTACCGGTTTGGTTTGATACAAACATGATGGATAAAGTATTTTTTAACCTTTTATCTAATGCTTTTAAGTTTACCAACGATTACGGCCGGATTCAAATACTCGTAGAAAAAGATGTTAGTTTAAACGTTGTAAATATTAAAGTTAAAGATTCTGGTATTGGCATGTCAGATTCTGAAGCGGGCAAGGCTTTCGAAATGTTTTACCAGGGCCAGCACGCCGCGCATAAAGGTACCGGTTTAGGCTTGCCGCTTTCGAAAGAGTTTATTTCTTTGCACCACGGCGAAATTAAATTAGTTAGCCAACCCAATCAGGGCACCACCTTTACGGTACAATTACAGTTAGGCCAGCAGCATTTTACCGAAGAAGAAAAAACCACCGGCCAGGTAATAACCGGGGAACAATTGGTGGGTAATCATTTGCTGGAAGATGCCAGCGCGGTTTGGGAAATGCCTGCCCATACAGAACCTAAAAAGCACCATGTGCTGGTAATCGAAGATCATCCGGATTTGCGAAATTTCCTGAAGTTTACTTTGCAAACAAGTTACCAGGTTGCCGCCGCCGCCGAGGGACAGCAAGGATTAGCAGAAGCTTACGAAAATAGTCCGGATTTGATTATTTGCGATTTAACACTACCCGACACGGATGGGTTAAAAATAGTAGCTTCCTTAAAAGCTGATCTCCGCACGTCGCATATTCCGGTAATAATTTTAACTGCCCGCACCGGCCTGGAACAACAGGTTGAGGGTATGCAGGTAGGGGCCGATTTATATTTAACTAAGCCTTTCAGCCCGCAGGTTTTAAAAGAAAGTGTTCGTAGTTTGCTAGCTAACCGGCAACTGGTTAAAGAGCGTTTTTCTGCTGGCGAAATACTGCATTTGCCCCCAACCGAAGGCGTTACTATTTCTAAGCTGGATAAAAAGTTTCTGGAAGACTTTAAACGGATTATTGACGCCAAACTGGCCGATCCGGACCTAAGTGTGGAGTACTTAGGTAGGGAAATTGGCTTGTCTAGGGTGCAGTTATACCGCAAAGTTAAAGCCCTGATTGGCTGCAATGTAAATGATTACATCCAAACGGTAAGGCTTAATAAATCCTGTACGCTTTTGCGGCAGCCCCAAGCTTCTATTGCGGATGTAGCCTTTCAGGTTGGGTTTTCTTCGGCTACCTATTTCTCTACTGCTTTTAAAAGCAAGTTCGGGGTTTCGCCCACCGATTATAAAAATCAGCATTTACGTACTGAGCCGGTTTAGAGCGGTTTATCAATCTGGCATTTTCTATTGAATTATTCTCATTTGCTGGTTTGCTGGCGCAAGTGTTAAGCGAAGCGTCACTTGTGTCTAAACATGAAGTAAAGTCTCTGACTTTATTCAGGCTTGAGGCTTGACCTAATATTCACGAATGAGGATGCATTTATACCAGCTAGTATAAATGCCCTTTCATAGCTGAAACTATAAATCCTTTCCTCTCCACCCGTCATTCCGCAGGAATCTCCTGCTTGGATAGGATTACAGGCAAATACCAGCGTTGGCCTATTACCTGTTTTTTTAAACTCATGCAGAAGATTCTTAACAGAATGACAGACTTAGGTAGGCATAGCCATTTGCTGAGTTGCTATGGAGCTTAATATTTACTATTTAGTATTAAAGTCTGGACATACTTTTTTATTTGAATTGTCAGATTCATGATTTAAGCCCCTGGTTCCAAAACCAATAAGATTCCTCTTTTCCCAAGCTATCGCCAGCAAAATCTAAAGTTAAAACAGAATAATACAAGATTATGTCTGTATCAAAATTTAAAATCATGTTACAAATTTTAATTTTTGGTGTAAGGTTAATTAATTTAAATAATTGATAAACAGATAGTTATTGTATTTTTGAGGCATGTATCAAAGTTTAATTTTATTTGATATGATCCTTAACTCCTTCCGCTGACAGACCGCCTACTTTTGATAAAAACAAAATCAAAAAATGGCTAACAAAAAGGTTTTCTTCTGGTCGGTGGTGGTAGCGCTAGGCGGCTTTCTGTTCGGGTTCGATACCGCAGTAATATCGGGAGCCGAAAAATCAATTCAGCAACTCTGGCATTTAAATGTTTTTGAACACGGCCTTACAGTTGCCATCGCGCTTATAGGTACCGTAATGGGTGCCTTGTTAGGCGGTATTCCTTCAGATAAATACGGGCGTAAAACTACCCTCTTCGGTATTGCGGTTTTGTATCTGCTTGCTTCACTGGGTACGGCGCTGGCCCCGGAATGGTATACTTTCCTAATTTTTCGCTTCTTAGGCGGCATTGGGGTGGGAGTATCTTCGGTAACCGCACCTATGTACATTTCGGAAATTGCACCAGCCAAATCGAGGGGTAAACTGGTGGCTTTGTTCCAGTTTAATATTGTATTTGGTATCCTGGTAGCTTATCTGTCTAATTATGCGTTTGCCGGTATTGGCGAAAACGACTGGCGTTGGATGTTGGGCATACAAGCCGTTCCTTCCTTTATTTATTTGGTGCTGGTATTATTTGTGCCGGAAAGCCCGCGCTGGTTAATTCTGAAAAGAGGCAAAGTAGCCGAGGCCGAAAAAACGTTAGCCATTGCTAATCCGGGCATGGATGTAAAGCAAATAATTTTTGAAATAAAGAACTCGGCGCAGGATGAGCAAGGAAAAAAAATGAAGACTTCTTTGTTCTCGAAGCAATATTTTACCCCGGTTACATTAGCAGTATTATTTGCCTTTTTCAACCAGGCTTCGGGCATCAATGCCATTATTTATTATGCTCCCCGCATTTTCGAAATGGCCGGTTTAGGCAAAAGCTCAGCTCTTTTATCTTCGGCTGGTATTGGTTTAATCAACTTCTTGTTTACGTTGCTAGCCATTAACCTCATCGATCGCTTTGGCCGCCGGACGCTCATGCTCATCGGCTCGGTGGGTTTAATTTTAACGCTTAGCCTGGTAGCCAAAGCTTTTTATCTCGAAGAGTTCGATTCCTTTTCTGTTCCGATTTACCTTTTTGTTTATATCGCCTTTTTTGCTTTTTCGCAAGGTGCCGTGCTGTGGGTATTTATTTCCGAAATATTCCCCAACCAGGTAAGAGCTTCCGGTCAGGCCTTGGGCAGTTTTACCCACTGGATTATGGCCGCCTTAATTGCTTTTACCTTTCCCTACATTTCCGAAACGCTCGGCGGCGGCAACACCTTCCTGGTTTTCAGCGGCATGATGGTACTGCAATTAATATTTGTGTGGCGCTTAATGCCCGAAACCAAAGGCACCTCGCTGGAGCAAATCGGGCAAACTGTTGTCATGCACTAATTATTCAATTATTCATCTGAGTTTTCCACCCTTATTTATTAATAATCATGAATTACAAAATAATCTGTTTTGGGGAAACCTTGTGGGATATGCTGCCCAGCGGCCATATGCCGGGTGGTGCCCCCATGAATGTAGCCATTCATTTAAAATACAATAATTACAACCCCATTGTTATTAGCCGGGTGGGTACCGACGATTTAGGCGATGCGCTGTTAGATTTTTTAAAGAAGAAAGAAGTTTCTACCGAATGCATCCAGATTGGCATAACGCATTTAACCGGCGTGGTAAAAGTGAATGTAGATGATAAGAATGAAATCAGCTACAAAATAGTAGAACCAGTGGCCTGGGATTACATTCAATACGAGGAGGAAGTAGCCCAGGTGGTAGCCCAAAGCGATGTTTTTGTGTACGGTAGCCTCGCCGCCCGCAGCACAACTACCCGCGAAACGCTGTTGCAATATTTGCCTATCGCCAAAACGAAAGTATTTGATGTAAATCTGCGGCCGCCGCACTATAACCCGGAGCGCATTCAGCACCTGCTGCAGTTTGCCGACATCGTGAAGATGAACAACCAGGAACTGGAATTAATTATGGGTTGGTTTGGCCGGGCCGGAACCGAAGAGCAGCAGATGGCTTATATCCGCGAAAAGTTCGGGCTGCAAATGGTAATCTTAACCCGCGGCGAAAAAGGAGCTTCTGTTTTGACCGACGAAGGATACTTCCAACATCAGGGCTACAAAGTAGAAGTAGAAGACACCATTGGCAGTGGCGATTCTTTTCTGGCTACTTTCCTCAGCATTTACCTCCAGGAGCAACCCATCGCAGCCTGTTTGCAAAAAGCCTGTCTGGTTGGTGCTTTTGTAGCTTCCCAAAAAGGTGCTACCCCCGCATACGACCCGCAAAATCTGGAAGCTTCTTTTGCCGAAATAGCTTCCTAATTCCTGATTTTTCAAATCTTCAATTTTAGCATTACCACCTAATAATTACTATTCTAAATCTTAAACACATGAAAAGAATCTTTTACTTAGTTATGCTATTTCTCGGGGCGGCGCAAATCCTGTACGCCCAGAACAGCATAACCGTATCCGGGAAGGTAACTTCCGAAATCGGAGAACCCATGCCCGGCGTAAGCCTTGCCATAAAAGGAACCACTTCCGGTACCACCACCAATGCCGATGGTACCTTTTCGGTGTCGGTGCCTAATCCCAATGCCGTATTAGTGGTTTCCTTTATTGGTTATACCAACCAAGAGGTACCCGTTAATAACCAAACTACCTTAAATATTACCCTGCAGCCCGATGCCAAAGCTTTGGAAGAAGTGGTAGTAACCGGTTACCAAACCGAGAAAAAAGCCGATTTAACTGGTGCAGTGGCCGTGGTAAACCTGACCCAGGTAAAAGATATTCCGGCTGGGAACCCCATGCGTACTTTACAAGGCCGGGTACCCGGGCTTTACGTGGAGGCAACCGGTCAGCCCAACGGCGGCAACAGCCGGGTATTAATCAGGGGTTTAAATACCTTAGGTGATCCCAATCCGCTTTATGTGATAGATGGCGTGCCGACTAAAGATGCGCAGGTGTTCGCCAGTATAAACCCTAGCTCTATTGCTTCGGTACAGGTGTTAAAAGATGCATCGGCCGCTTCTATTTATGGTGCCAGGGCTTCTAATGGCGTAATCATCGTCACCACCAAAGATGGGAAAGGAAAAGAAGGACAGGAAAGAATATCGGTTCAGTTTAATTCCAATGTATCGGTACAATCCGAAAAGCCCTGGCGAGAAGATGTGCTAACTGCCGAAGAGCGGGGCCGTGCCCTTTGGCAGGGTGCTGTTAACGACCGAACTAACCCAACTTCCGCCCTTTATACCTACGACTGGAACAATGATTTTAATAACCCAGTCCTGAATAAAGTAAATATTGTGCCTATTGTAGGCGGCGATCCGCTGCAGCCAGCCGGTAATACCGATTGGCAGGATGCCGCTTACGAAAGAGCCATTGTTACCCAACAAGACCTTACCTTAACAGCCGGAACAAATAAAAGCAGTTTGCTTATTAACTTGGGGTATTTTAAAAATACCGGCATGCTGAAATATACCAATTTCGATAGGTACAGCACCCGCATTAATGCCTACACCACTTTCCTGAACGACAAAGTTAAAATTGGCGAAAATCTGCAATTATCCCGGTCATCGGAAACTTTACAAGTAAACGATTTGGGCGGGGTTCCTACTACCGAACTAGCCGTTACATTGGCCCCTACTTTACCCGTGCTCAGAACCGATGGAACCTATGCCGGCCCGATTGGAGCTGGTTACTCCGACCGCAATAATCCGGTGCATATGCAATACCTGAACCGCTGGGACAAGAATAACCGCTTAAATGCCATTGGTAATATTTATGCCGAAGTTACACCCAAAAAGGGTTTGGTATTTAGAACTAGTTTAGGAGCAGATTATTCAAATTCCTTATTCAAAAATATTGAGCCGGCTTTTCAGGAAGGCTTTTTGGGCAGAGATATTAACAGCTTATCACTACAGCAGGGCAATGAACTTACTTTAACCTGGGCCAATACGGCTAATTACCAGTTTGAAGTTGGTCAGCACCGCATCAATGCTTTGGCTGGTACCGAAGCTATCCGCAATGACTTTCAGGGTTTTGGCGCTTTCCGGGAAGGTTTTACCACCGAAGACGAAAATTATTATGTACTAAATGCCGGTACCGGCCGGAGTACCAATAATGGTATGGTTACCGGTTATCGTTTATTCTCCTTATTCGGAAAAGTTAACTATGCCTACGGCGAAAAATATTTAGCCTCTGTTACGTTGCGTCGCGATGGTTCTTCCAGGTTTGGTTCCGAAAACCAATTTGGTTTATTCCCGGCTTTTACCTTGGGTTGGCGGATTAACGAAGAAGAATTTCTCAAAAACATTGGTGCTATTTCCAACTTAAAACTAAGAGCCGGGGTAGGCCGGGTGGGTAACCAGGAAATTGGCAATATTGCCAGATACGGGTTATACCAGCCAAATTATGGTACCAGAATAGGCGACCATTTAAACACCGGAACTGCCTATGATCTGAACGGTGCCAATCAGGGAACCTTACCTTCGGGTTATGTTCAGATTCAGGGTGAAAACCAAAGTTTGAAATGGGAATCAACTAATGAGTTAAACGTGGGGGTAGATTTTGGTTTTTTAAACGAAAAGTTATCCGGCTCCTTTGATTATTTCACCCGCAGAACAGAAGATATATTAATTCAACCTCCAGTTGCCAGCGCAGTTGGCGAAGGCAGAGTAAAATGGCTGAACGGTGCTACCAAAAGCAATAAAGGCTGGGAAATGTTGCTGACCTACCAGAATACCACGCCAGGGGGTATAAACTACAGCATCACGGGCAATGCCGCTCACTTTAAAGATAAAATTACCGAGCTGCCGGCAGAAGTGCGTACGGCATACCCCGGTAGTGTCGAAAAATCCATCATCGGGCAATCGCAACTGGCGGTATTTGGCTATAAAACCAACGGTATATTCCAGAACCAAGCCGAAGTAGATGCCCACGCTATGCAAACCGGAAAAGATGTAGGCCGCATCCGCTACGTAGACCTTAACAATGATGGCGTAATTAATGCCTCGGACCGGGATTGGTTAGGAACTTTGTTACCGAGCATGGAATATGGTTTAAGAGTAGATGTCGCTTATAAAAACTTTGATTTGTCTGTTTTTGGTTCTGGTGTAGCCGGCAAAACTGGCTTTGACCCTGCCCGACAATTTAACTCCTTCTTAACGGTAAATCAGAACAACGGACCGGGAGTACTGAATGCCTGGACCCCTCAGAATACCAGTTCCAACACCCCAATGTTATCGCTGGTGAATAAAAACGATGAATACCGGACTTCAGATTTCTTTATGATAAATGGCTCTTATGCCAAACTGCGGAATGTGCAGTTAGGCTATACGTTGCCAGCAGAGCTTACTTCAAGAGTAAAAATGCAAACCCTGCGCTTTTACCTGATTGGCCAAAACTTGTTTGCCATCAAAAGCAAAGAATATTTAGGTAAAGACCCCGAAAGAATTGGTGGTTTTGGCAACTGGCCACAACCTACCTCTTACACCTTAGGCGTAAACGTCGCATTTTAATTACTAACAGCATTTACAATCATGAAAAAGAATCTATATAAAATATTCATAGCCGCCACCTTAGTTCTATCTGTTGGCTGTAAAGATTACCTGGAATACGAACCAAAAGGAACGCTCACCGCCAATCAGCTCACCACCCCAGATAAAGTAGACCAATTAGTAACTGCCGCCTACGCAGCCATTGGCAACGATTTCTGGGATGGACCAATTACCAGTATGTGGGCCTACGGCAGTGTGCGCTCCGACGATGCTTATAAAGGTGGCGGTAGTGTGGGCGATGTGGGCGAATACAACACGTATGAACAATACAACCTGGTTACGCCTACCACCATTGGTAATGCTAACAACACCTGGACCCGCGCTTACGGGGCTATTTCGCGAGCAAATTTTGCCTTAAAGGCACTTAATGGCTTAACCGATGCAGATTTTGAAAATAAAAAGGTGCGCCAGGGCGAACTACGTTTTTTAAGAGGGCACATGCATTTTCTGCTGAAAGTATTATTCAAGAACATCCCGTACATTGATGAAACCCTTTCGGAAGAAGATATATTAAAAGTATCTAACCGGCAGTATACCAATGATGAATTATGGAATAAAATTGCCGAAGATTTTCAAGTTGCCATTGATAACCTGCCCGAAACCCAGTCGCAGGTAGGCCGTGCCAATAAATTAGCGGCTAAAGCTTATCTGGCGAAGGTGCGGCTTTACCAGGCTTACCAGCAGGATGAAAACCATAAGGTAACCAGCATTAACCCGCAACGATTAAACGAAGTAGTAGCCTTAACAACCGAGGTTACCAATTCTAATAAATACCGGTTGCAGCCTGATTTTGCCGAAAATTTTCTGTACGGATTTGATAACGGGCCAGAATCTGTATTTGCGGTTCAGTTTTCCATAAATGATGGAACCGAAATAGGCCGGCTCAGTATGGCTACGAGCCTGAATTACAGTTTGGCACCGCAATATGGATGCTGCTGGTTTCATATTCCGTCGCAGAACATGGTAAACGCCTTTAAAACCACCGCCACCGGACTTCCGCAGTTCGATACCTTTAATAACGAAGTTGTAACCGATGCCGATCTTACCCCAACCGGCAAACCTGTTGATCCCCGCTTGGATCATACCGTTGGTGTGCAGGGCCACCCTTTTAAATACAACCCAAGTGTTATTTACAACCACAGTTGGGAGCGGATTCCGGAATTGTACGGAGGCTTTGGCAACATGAAAGAACAGCAGGAAGCTACCAGTTCCAGTTTCAAAAAGGTCGGGCCATTTTACGGCAGCGCTAAAAATATCGATATTATCCGGTATGCCGATGTGCTGCTTTGGCAAGCCGAAGCGCTTATTGAGTTAGGCCGCCAAGCTGAAGCTTTACCCCTTATTAATCAAATAAGAGCCAGGGCTAAAAACAGTACCAACCGGACAAAACTGGCTAATGGTACCAGTCCCTCTAACTATAATATTAATGAATATGTAAACGGCGTAAATATCACCTGGAACCAGGAAAATGCCCGCAAAGCTTTACAATGGGAAAGAAGATTGGAATTCGCGATGGAGAGTCCGCGATTTTTCGACCTGGTACGTTGGGGTATTGCGGCCGAAACCCTGAACGCTTACCTGAATGTAGAAAAAACCAGGAAAACGTTTTTGTCGGCGGCTAAATTTACCAAAGGCAGAGACGAATATTTCCCGATTCCGCAGAGAGAAATTGATTTTACCAAAGGTTTATATGTGCAAAATCCGGGGTACTAACCAACATAACGAAAAACTAAGATCAGGTTAAAAGGATGCTCATAAAGGAATAATTTATTGTCATTCAGGAGGAAACTTGTTTGTGACCTTCTAACAAGTTTCCTCCTGAATGACACCTTTGGATTAGACGTTGCCGATTAATAAAATTTGCATTATCTCAGTTATAATATTTAGGAATAGCTACGATGAATGTTGCCAAATTCCGCAGCAGATTGATTGTGGAATTAATTTGAAAGAGGAAAATATTAAAACAACAAATAAATCAACCAACCGGAAAGCTAACTGAATCTCAGAATCCGCTTTGCTTTCCGGTTTACTTAACCCTTAATTTACTTATGAAAAAAATAACCTTAGGAATTGCCTTATGCGGGCTGCTTTATAGTTGCAGTTCGAAACAAACTTCCTCAGAAGGAAACAATACAACCACCACGGATAAAAACCAGGCCGAAGCCGGAAAAGCAACAGCGGCTACTTTTGATGAGTTGCACCGGCCCCAGTTTCATTTTACGCCGCCTGCCGGCTGGATGAACGACCCCAACGGTATGGTTTACCACAATGGCGAGTACCATTTGTTTTACCAGCATAACCCCGATAGTACCGTTTGGGGACCGATGCACTGGGGACACGCCGTGAGTAAAGACCTGGTAAGTTGGGAGCACCTGCCCATTGCTTTATACCCCGATAGCCTGGGTACGATATTTTCCGGAAGTGCCGTAATAGATAAAAATAATACTTCTGATCTGGGTACCAAAGATAACCCGGCCATGGTGGCTATTTATACCTACCACAATGCCGAAGGTGAAAAAGCCGGTCGCAACGATTACCAAACCCAGGGCGTTGCCTACAGCCTGGATAATGGCCGCACCTGGACTAAATACAAAGCCAACCCGGTCTTAAAAAATCCCGGCATTAAAGATTTCCGCGACCCAAAAGTATCGTGGTACGACAAAGGGCAAAAATGGATAATGACTTTAGCAGTTAAGGACCATATCAGCTTTTATTCTTCTAAAAACTTATTAAACTGGACGAAAGAAAGTGATTTTGGCGCGGATATTGGCGGACACGGCGGCGTATGGGAATGCCCGGATTTATTTACACTGCCTATTGCGGGTACCAACGAAGAAAAGTGGATCTTGATTGTAAATATTAACCCGGGCGCACCCAACGGCGGCTCCGGTACGCAATATTTTGTGGGGGAGTTTGATGGTAAAAACTTTGTGCTGGATAATAATTTTAAAGCGCAGTTAACCGGACAGAGCACTACACCAGGCACCGTTAAAAAAGGCGAAGGTATCTGGCTGGACTACGGCAAAGATAATTATGCCGGCATTACCTGGGCCAATGTGCCAGAAACGGATGGCCGCCGCTTATTTATTGGCTGGATGAGTAACTGGCAGTACGCCAACGAGGTGCCTACCCAAAACTGGCGCAGCGCCACCACCGTAGCCCGCACCCTAACTCTCGAAAATACGCCGGCCGGTTTACGCGTGGCATCGCAGCCCGTAAAAGAGTTACAGAATATTTACGCTACTACCCACAAACTAACCGCCCAAACCGTAACCGATGCTTTAAATATTTCTGAAAAACTTTCGCTAAACACCCCAACCTTCGAAACCAACTTAGAACTGGAACTTGCGGGCGGTGTCGGTGGGTTTGCCGTGGAATTGGCTAATTCTAAAAACCAGCGAATATTAATTGGCTACGATGCTGCTGGCAACCGGTATTACATCGATCGCACCCAATCTGGACCAAGCAGTTTTTCTAAAGATTTTGCCGGCATCCATTACGCACCCCGCATTGCCACCGGCAGTAAATTCCTGGTAAAATTATTGGTTGATGTAGCGTCGGTAGAATTATTTGCCGATAACGGAAAAACCGTAATGACCGAAATATTCTTCCCGGATGAAAAATTTACCCGGTTGCGCTTAATACCGAACAAAGGCCAGGTAAAACTTAATGCCGGTACTGTAACCGAACTAAAATCTATCTGGAACAAGGCCGAGTAAGGCTAATAGTGCTTGCAATTTTAAGGAATTTAAAATATACCTTTTAGTTAACCGGAGCTTAGCAAAAGCCTTAATATTTTATAAAATATTATACCCTAATCAAATCAATATTGCACTTTTAAATAATGCAAAGGATGTACCTTCCACCACGGTCATTCTGCAGAATTCTAAGAATTCCAAGAGAATCTTATTGGCTACCTGCTAATAAGATTCCTCCGGAATGACCGTGGTGGGTGGATATTAGGTTATAATTATTTTATTGTTTTATAAGTACAAATCCTGTTTAATATGAGTATTAGGTGCTATTGCTAAGCTCTGGAATAATATTTATAGGTAACCCTTCTGGAAAACAGTTTAAAATAAGGACTATCTCATTCAGATAAATTTTCTTGTGATATCAACCTCTAGGTTTAGGCTTCTGTTTTTAAGCGGTTTACCCGGAACCAGCGGTAACCGTATTCATCTAAATCTAGCTGAGTGGTTTCTTCGGTTGTGGGCTCATATGTGCGGTTGCTGAAAATATCTACTAATTGCCGGGCATGGTACCGGCGGCTTTTTAGCTTAAACCGAACAGGCTTGCCCGACAGGTTATGCGCAATTAACAAAGCGTTGCCTTCGAATTCGTAAGTTAAAACCAGCACGTGCGGATTGTCGGTGTTTTGTACGTTGGCCGGGGCCCGGCCAATTTCCCGGCAATGTTTGCGCATCCGGGTTAGCCGTTTCATCCACGCGAGTAAAGAATTTTCGTCCTGTTGCTGACTTTCGGCATTTACTTTTTTAATGCCATACGGCCCTTGCAGCAGGGGAGCGCGGAATAATTTTTTAGCCGGAACCGTAGAAAAGCCGCCATTGGTACCGGCACTCCATTGCATCGGTATCCGGACGCTGGTGCGCCCTTCCAGCGCCAGGTCTTCTCCCAAACCAATCTCATCGCCGTAAATTAATAGGGGAGAACCGGGCAACGAAAATAATAAACTGTAAGCCATTTCCAGGTGTTGGCGGTTACCGTTCAGCATGGGTGCCAGGCGCCGCCGAATGCCGCGGTTGTAAATGCGCATATCTTCTTCCGGAGCAAATTTCTTGAACACGTCCTGCCGTTCTTCTTCGGTCAGTTTGCCCAGGTTTAATTCGTCCAGGTTTCGTAAAAAATTAGTCCACTGGCAGGTTTTAGGCGGCATGGGGATTTTTAGGGCTTCCGCAATGGGTTGAGCTTCTTCGCGGGCTAGCCCCAGGAACAAATAATTATCCAGAATAAAATTAAACAAGGAATTAAACCGATCGCCTCTCCCGAAAAAGTCCGGAATTTTTTGGGGTTCTACATCGGCTTCGGCGAGTAAAATAGCTTCTTTGTTTTTGTTCGTTACGGTTTTCCGTAGTTTTTTCAGAAAGCCAACCGGGTTCCGGATTTCGTCTTCTTTCACGCCATTGTCGCCCATAATAAAAGTAGCGGCATCTACCCGGAAACCATCAATTTTAAAGGCCAGCCAGAACTCCATAATCGACATAATTTCGTGCTGCACATCGGGGTTGTCAATATTTAAATCGGGCTGAAAACTGTAGAAGTGATGAAAATAAAAAGCACCGGCCCGTTTTTCGTAAGTCCAAACGTCGTTTTCCTGACCAGGAAAACTAGGCGGCGGCGTTTTTTCGGGTTTTTCCTCGCTCCAGATGTAATATTTATGAAACTTAGAACTGGGGTCGTTACTGGCCGCGTGAAACCAGTGGTGTTCGTTGGAAGTGTGGTGAATAATTAAATCAATAATAACCCGAATATTGTGCTCCTTGGCGGCGGCAATAAAATCTGAAAAATCCTGTAAATTACCTAGGCGGCTATCGATGGAATAATAATCTTTTACATCGTAGCCATTGTCGCGGTTGGGGCTGGTAAAAAATGGCAGCAGCCACAAACAGGTAACACCTAAATCTTCGAGGTAACCGAGCCGGCTGGTAAGCCCCTTAAAATCGCCGATGCCGTCGCCGTTGCCATCCTGAAAGCTTTCTACATCTATGGCGTAGAATATTGCCTCTTTGTACCAAAGTTCATCCATTTTTTGCTGCTGTTCTGTATTTAATTAGTGCCGTTGCCGGCGTAATAATATTTCCTTTAGTTTCTGCCGGTCAGCCAGGTTTCTGTGCCAGCTAACCGATTTCAAAATTTTACCGGAAATTGTTAATCCGAAAGTTTACGGGGAAGCAATGGGGAGGTTATTGCGGAACCATTATATTAGAACAAGTACCCGCCTAGGTAATTTATTTAGAAGCCGTTACTTGCTTTTTATCAGCGTTTAAGAACATTTAAAATATTAGGCCGTACCATTTTACGGTTTAAATATGTTGCAATCATGGGCTTAGATAATATTATTAATAAAGTAAAGAAAGAAATTGATGTACTGCGGGGCGAAGAAGTGAAGAATACGGAGTTTTCGAACGAAAACACTTACCCCGATGAAAGCAGTGCAACAGAAGCTTTTGCGCGTTCTAAACAGAAATTATTTGGCGTAAATAATTGGTCGGGGCTGCCGGGCATTAATTCTACTTTTATATTATTTGATGAGCAGGGCAACCAGGTAGCAGAGGCAAACCCTAAAGTGGGCGATTTTGTACAAATAATATTGCCCGGCCCAGGCCCGGAAAACTGGGTTACGGTAACCAATATTCATGAAGAAGAAAATTTGGCCGAATTTGTAGTAAGCCCTAGTCCGGCACCAGCCCCGCTTACCGATAATACCGAAGAAGTAAAACATTTTTTCGGAAAAGAAGCCAGCAGCACCTTTCGGGTGGAACGCCAGGGTACTGTAATTAAAGCTTCCGAAATTGGCAGGGGCGAACGCCCCAATAACCAGGGCGCCGAAGCCGGTAATCGGGCCGTGGTTAATACCTTGGTAGCCGAAGGCGGTTGGGCTGGTTTCCAGGCTTTGCAGTGGGATAAACTTACCCGCTATTTAGTGCATCTGGAAGAAACTAAAGCGTAAGCAAATATTGGCAGGTAAATATTTATGAATTAGCCCGTTAGAACCTTTCGTAATTATATAAATTGTTGTAAATTAATCCTGTATATTTTTGTTTGGCTAAGAATAATCTGCCTAAAAACCTGGTAAGTGTTACAGCTAACGTTACCACTTAGCGGAATTAACTATTTGGGATAAAGGTAAATAGTTCCCCGCCTAAGTTTAGGCGGGGTTAGTGATGTTGTTTTTCTCAGATTAATTTCGGCAATTTCTGTCGCCGGCAATATTAAAGGAAATTCCTGATTTATTCCAATTTTAGTTTCCGGCATTTCCCATGCTTTTACTTTTAAATCATAATATTTCGGGTTATGAAAAAAGCACTGTGTTTGTTAATGGTTTGTAGCTGGGTATTTCAGTTTTGCAGCAGCGGCGAAGAACCGGAACCGCCAAAGCGTAATTATCTGAGTTTTAAAATGAATGGCGTTGTTTATACCCTGCGCCCAGATGAGTTTAAAGGCAACAGTTTTGCCAACAATAATTTTAATATACAGAATACCACTACCGTCTCGGCCAGTCCGTTTCAGTTCGATATCCGGAAAGTAGGTTCGGATATTTGTGGGATTATTGTTCCGAAAAATTACCAGATGCCCTTTGTAAATTCGCGGGAGAACTGCACTTTTGATTTAGCTGCCGTGGCACCGGATGGCAGCCCTTTACCACCCGAAAAAGTATATTATTACCAATCGGGAAATATAACTTTTACCAAAACCGCTTGCGGTCCGCGGCCCGCTTTTAATATTTTATGCTTGTGTACCCAACAAACCCCCATGTGCGATCTGTCTGGTACTTTTGAGCTTACTTTTAGAAATGGGTTAAACGAAACCGTAACTTTATCGGAAGGTAAAATTTTAATGTACGATGTCTTTCAATAATACACAATTAACGGTTAAGCCAGCGTGAATGTAGCGCATAGGTTTAGGGTTATAAAGCCATGAAATAGGTAGTTAACTGGGTAAAGTGGCTAAATTTTAAGGCATACTTTTCGGTTTGGCCAAAGCCGTACTCTACAAACACAAAAGGCACTCCGGCTAAATCGCTTTGCACCTGGTCCGGCTCCGTATCGCCAACGTAAACCGGGTTTTGTAAAGCATATTTTTCTTGCAGTAATTTAATGTTATGGTGCTTGGGCATATTGTTTACGCCGTGTGCCATTTGGTCGGTTATATAGGGGGTGAGGCCGGTATAGGTTAAAAACTGGTTAATGGTATTTACAGGGCAATTGCTGAGAATAAATAACTTGTATTTGGTAGCCAGTTGCGCAATTCCTGCGGAAACACCTTCGTATAAGCGGCCGCCAGTTTGGGGCAATAATTTATCCTGAGCCGCCACAATGGCATCGTAAATCTGTTCTTTTTTTTCTTCCGGATAATCCGGGAAAGTGTGCTCCAGTACCCTTCTTCTTTCCCAACCCATCATGTAATCCAAATCGCTGCGGCTAATGGTTTTGTTAATTTGCATTGCCTTAAAACCTGCGTTCCAGGCGGCAGTATAAGTTTCGCTGGCGTCCCATAAGGTGCCGTCCATGTCAAAAATCAGGCTGTCGGGTTTAAGCATATATTTACTTTTTTGCAAGGATACCAATATTTATATAAATCTCAGCAGGCAATATTTATCTATAATGGTGGGTGTTTAGCAAAAAATAACGGCAGCGGGTTCGTCTTTTAATAACCGCCATAAGCCACAACCTTTACTACCCGGAATTGCTTTTGCAAAAATCAGTGAAAGCCTTGGAAAAGCCTATTATTTATCAGGCTGTTCAGTTTATCAGAAATTAAAATTAATTACCAAAAGATGTTTATTCCTGCCAGAGTAGTATAAAGTTTTCGGGTAGATAATTGTGCTTAGGATAGCTGAAAATGCAAATATTTTTCTGACGATATACTATAACCAAGCTTGGTTGAAAAGACCTGTTTATATTACTGTTATAATTATTGTAAATAATTTCATAAAAATTTTTACTTGTACGGTAATAATATTACATTTAATATAATATTATTGAGATAAATCTGCTTAAAATAATCAAACTAAAATATTAATTTAATTACAAGAATATTCTTGCTTTAAGCATTTGATAAGGCGCTGATTGGATAGCTAACTTCGGATAGAACTTATTTATATTCCCTCATTAATGTATTAATTCAGAAACCTGTATTAGCGGGTTTCTTTTCGGTTTGGCTGGGAACGAATATAGCTATAGGGCAAAAGCTACCTGGGCTAAATATTTATGATAGCAGACTTTCATTATTAATTAATTGTAATAACCATAATTCGTTTTGGCGCCAGTATAGTTACCCGTAAGCTTCTTTAAATATTTAAACCTTTCCGGCATTATTCACCTTAGAACCAAATTTATTATGAAAGCTAAACTGCTATTTTTTGCTATGTTATTAATTGGGGCCTTACCTGTTTTTGCTCAAAACCCGCTGGTGGGTACTTGGGTTGAAACCAGCGATAAGGTAGAAGAAATAAAAATTATTACACCTACTCATGTTATGTTTTTAATACGGCCTTTAAACGCTGATACGGTTAGTATGGGCGGTGGCGGTACGTATTCTCTTAAAGGCAATAAATATATTGAGAATCTGCAAACCGATGATTTTACGGAATATTTAATAAATCTGGAGCCTTATAAAAAGATGAAAGCAGCGTATGATTATAAGGTAGAAAATGACAAATTTTACTGTAAAGGCACTTTTATTGTTTCGGATTCGCTAAAATATCCGGTTAATCATACTTTTGTTAAAGTTAAATCAGCTAATAGTTATCCGAACAATCCGGGTATTGGTACCTGGAACCAGTTATCTTCTACGTATTGGGGGGTAGATAGCAAAAAACAATCGCATACCAATGCCACTGCCACCCGGTTTCAGATAATTACGCCTACCCACTGGATACGTACCAGCACCCGTGATAAAAAAGTTGAGAACCGGATGGCCGGTACCTATACCATGCAAGGAAATAAAATATACCCGGTAATGGAATATGCTTCTTTCCCAATAAATAAATCAGATAAAATTGAAATTACCCAGCGTATAGAAGGAGACAAAATGTATTGGAGCGGTATTGTAAAAGATGCTACCGGTAAAGCTGTTTTCCATTTCGAAGATGTGTTTCAGCGGGTACCGGGCAAAGTGAATAAAATTGCTGCGGCTAAATAGTTAGTAGCGGTTAAGCTTATAGCCCCATCTTAAACTTGAATTTGCTTAAAGAATTAACCGGAAGCAAGCAGCCAGAAATTATTAAACTTCTATTTTTCAGATTTTGCGTATGAGCAATTAGCAAAGTTAAATATAGGTTTAATTTTAACGTCTGTCGCTATGAAAAGCATGCCCATTACGGTCCGGAGAGCAATTGAATTATTGGGCCTGTTTTTTTTGGTTTGGGCCATGGCCATTGGCCGGGATATTTTAGCGCCTTTGCTGCTGGCTTTCTTTTTAAGTTTGGTGTTATTGCCGCTTTATTATTTTCTGCGCAAGCATCGTTTCCCCGAAGTATTAGCCATTGGCCTGAATATTTTGGTCATGCTCCTGGTTTTTGGAGTAATTATCTGGTTTTTAGTGAGCCAAACCAGCAACCTGGCCGCCGATTTGCCCACCATTCGCCAAAATATTACCCACCATTTGTCTACGCTAAGTGCCTGGATAAATGCCAAAACCAATTTTTCGCCGGATGAGCAATTAAAATTTATAAAGGAGCAAAGCGATAGCCTGCTGAATAATGGGGTAAACATGCTCACGGGCGCCGCCGGATCGGCCGTTTCGGTAATTGTATTTTTTGCGCTACTACCGCTTTATACTTTTCTGCTTTTGTTTTACCAAAACCTGCTGCTGCGGTTTATTTTTCTATGGTTTCCGCCCGAAAGCCACGAACGGGTAAAAGAAGCATTGTCGGAAATTAAAAGTATTATTAAAAGCTACCTCACAGGGCTGCTTATTCAGGTAACGTACATGACCGTGCTGGTAGGAGGGGCTTTACTCTTAATCGGGATTAAACATGCTTTGCTCATTGGGGTAATATTTGCTTTCTTAAACCTGATTCCGTACGTGGGTGCCTTAATCGGTAATATTATTGGGGTGCTGCTTACGCTGGCTTCTTCGCCGGATTTATGGCCAATATTTACGGTATTAATTACCATTGCCGTGGCGCAGTTCCTGGATAATAATATTCTGATGCCGCGTATTGTGGGCTCTAAAGTTAAAATTAATGCCCTGGCGGTAATTATTGGCCTTTTAATTGGCGGTAAAGTGGCCGGAATTATGGGTATGTTTTTGGCCTTACCAGTTATTGCGGTGTTAAAAATTATCTTCGACCGGACCAATAATTTTCAGCAGTGGGGCGTTTTGCTCGGCGACGAACGGCCATCGCATTCGCCTATGCGGCACCCGCAACTCAGAAAACAAGACGAGCAGGTAAAAAGCCAATTAGCCGCCGAAAATAATATTGATCCCCCGAAAAAGTAAAATAAACATCACTTGTTTAAAGCTGGATAATACGAATATTGATTAGTTAATGCGCTTACATTATTGGTCATCCTGAGCCTGTCGAAGGATCTAAGTTTTATTTTTAATGCTGTTATAGATCCGTCGACAGGCTCAGGATGACCGAAATTAGATTTAAGCACATTTTCCAGTTGATAGTAGTATAAGCTAAAAACCCGGTAAGCTTTAATCCTTACCGGGTTTTTTTACATTAGTGCGTTTATAAATAGTTAGCGCTTAAAATATTACTTTAGTCTAATACTGGTAATCCTTTTACTTCGAACTCACATTAATTTATCAAGGGTAATAGGCAAATCTCGAACCCGCTTGCCGGTGGCATGGTAAACGGCATTGGCAATGGCCGCCGCGGTACCCACAATCCCAATTTCTCCGAGCCCTTTTACGCCGAGCGGATTTACAATATCGTCGTCTTCTTCTACAAATATTACTTCCAGGTCATGAATATCGGCGTTAACGGGTACGTGGTATTCGGCTAAGTCGTGGTTAATAAAGCGGCCGTACGGCTGGTCCATTACCGATTCTTCTTCCAAAGCCATGCCCATGCCCCAAACAATACCGCCTAATATTTGGCTGCGAGCAGTTTTAGGATTAATAATGCGGCCTCCCGCAATGGCGCTCACCACCCGCGTTACCCGAATAGTGCCAAAATCTTCGTCTACGAGTACTTCTACAAATACTGCCGAATGCGAAAACATGGAATATTTTTTCTGCCTAAGTTCGGGTTTGGTGGTTACGGTTGCTTCTATAAAATTTTCACCGGCCAGCCGCATTACTTCCGGCAGCAGCATGTGTTGAGCCGGGTTACTTTTTAATATTATTTTACCGTCGGCAAACAGAACTTCTTCTAATTTTTGAACCCCGGCGAGCGGACCTTCTTTCAGGTTACGAATATGGGCCAGTAATTTTTCCTGAATACCTTCGCAAGCGGCTTTTACCGCCGAACCAACGGATGCGGCTGTCCAGGAGCCGCCTTGCAGAGGGGCTTGCGGCAAAGCGGTATCACCTAATTTAAATGTTACATTGGCTAATGGTAAGCCCAGGGTTTCGGCGGCAATCTGGGTCATAATGGTGTATGTGCCGGTGCCAATATCGGCGGTTGCACTGGTAACTTTTAACTGGCCATCCGGCGATAAAACGGCTTTGGCGCTGGATTTTTGTTGATTTACTTCCCAGGCACCCGTGGCCAGGCCGTAACCAATCAGCGTTTTGCCTTCGCGCATAGACCGGGGCTGGGGATTCCGTTTCGCCCAGCCAAATTTTTCGGCGCCCTGCTGGTAACACGCTTTCAGTTCTTTGCTCGAAAATGGGTTATCTTTACTTAAATCAATATTGGTGTAATTGGTTAAGCGCAGCTCTAGCGGATCTTTGTCTAGTTTATAGGCCAGCTCGTCCATGGCACATTCCAGGGCATACAAACCCGTTACACCGCCGGGAGCCCGCATATCCAGCGGGGTATAAGCATCCATCTGAATGAGTTTATGCGCCAGTTGCACGTTATCGCATTTATACAACATCGCCGACCAATTCACCAGATTTTCGGTATAATCCTCGAACCGCGAAGTTTCGGCAAAGCCTTCGTGTACCACCGCGGTTAAAGCGCCTTGGCTGGTGCTGCCTAATACTAAATGCTGGATGGTAGCCGGCCGGTGCCCAAAAGAAAACATTTGCTGGCGCGTTAAAACTACCCGCACCGAACGTTTTAGTTCCAGGGCTGCCATTACGGCTAAAAATAACTGGTACTGCGGCCGCAATCCCGAACCAAAAGCGCCGCCCACAAACGGCGAAATAACCTGTACCTGTTCTTTAGCTAAGCCGAAAACCTGGGTAATATAATTCTGGCTGTTTTGTACACCCTGGGTTTTGTCGTAAACGGTTAGCGTTCCATCTTCCGCAAGTACTACGGTTGAGGCGTGCATTTCCATGGGGTTGTGGTGTTCACTGGGATGGGAATATTCAGCTTCGTGGGTTATCTCGGCCTGGGCCAAACCTTTTTCAGCATCGCCGCGCGGCGATGGCTCCGCCGATTTATATTCTTTAGGTGTGTAAGCTTCGTGCAGGCGGTTTTTAATACTGGTAATGTGCGGTTCGGTTTCGTACGTAATCTCTACCAAAGAAGCCGCATACCGGGCCACTTCAAAATTATCGGCTACAACCAAAGCAATCGGCTGCTGACTGAATAATATTTTTTCGTCGTACAACGGCCGGAAAGGCGTACCCGGCGGCGCATCTTCATCCTGGTATTTTTTATCGAACCAGGCCAGACCGGGACGATTTTGATGGGTAAAAACCTGCAAAACACCCGGCAAACTTAAAGCAGCGGCCGTATCTATTTTAGTGATTGTGCCTTTGGCAACAGCGCTCGACACAACCACGCCGTAAGTTAAACCGGGCGCCGGAAATTCAGCGGCATATTTTGCTTCGCCGGTTACTTTGGCCCGGCCATCTACCCGGCTGGCGGGTTTGCCTATATAGTTGGTGGTAGTATTACTCATGATATTTCCTCCATTTTAGCTGCTTGTAACAAAGCCCGCACAATAGCCCGTTTGGCCAATTCTATTTTAAAATTATTATGACCGAAGCCCTGCGCACCGGCCAGTAAGGTTTCGGCTACTTGCGCAAAATTTTCGGGGTTTGCTTCTTTGCCAACTAGTTGGGCTTCTGCTTCCGGTTTTCGCCAGGGTTTATGTGCTACACCGCCCAAAGCTATCCGGGCTTCTTTTATAATATTGCCTTCCAGTTCTAAAGCGGCTGCTACCGATACCAACGCAAAAGCATAAGAAGTGCGGTCGCGTAACTTTAGGTAAGCGTTATTTTCGGCAAAGCCTTTAGTAGGCAAATCAATAGCAGTAATAATTTCGTCGGGACTTAAATTGGTATCAATATTTGGGGTATCGCCGGGTAAGCGGTGGAATTCCGGAAAAGGAATGACTCTTTCGCCCTGGGGCCCGGTTACGTTTACCTTGGCATCTAAGGCGGTTAAAGCCACGGCCATATCCGAAGGGTGCACGGCAATGCAATGTTCGCTGGTGCCCAAAATAGCGTGTATGCGGTTATAACCGTTTAGGGCCGAACAACCGCTGCCGGGTTCTCTTTTGTTACAGGCAGTAGCGGTATCGTAAAAATAATAACAACGGGTGCGCTGCAAGGGGTTGCCGCCGTTAGTAGCCATGTTGCGCAACTGGGCCGAAGCACCCGCCAGAATAGCTTTTGCCAGTAAAGGATAGCGGCTTTCTACTAAAGGATGATAAGCGGTATCGGCGTTGGTAACGAGGGCCCCTAAGCGTAAACCATTTTCTTCGGTTTCTTCAATTTTATTTAGGGGCAAACGACGAATATCTATTAAATGATGCGGCTGTTCTACGTTTACCTTCATCAGGTCGGTTAGATTGGTGCCACCGGCAATAAATTTTGCTTGCGGAGCGGTAGCTTTTTCGGTAAGGGCGGCGGCTACTTCGTGCGCCCGGAAATAAGTAAAGCTATTCATTTGCCGGATCTCCTTTCTGCTGCATTACGTCCTGTACCGCCGCCACAATATTGGTATAAGCGCCGCAGCGGCAAATATTGCCACTCATCAGTTCTTTAATATCATGTTCGTTCTTGGCTTTCCCTTCTGAAAGCAACCCCACCGCTGAACAAATCTGGCCGGGGGTACAGTAGCCGCACTGGTAAGCATCGTGCTGAATAAAAGCTTCCTGCATGGGGTGTAGGGCATCGCCTTTGGCCAGACCTTCAATGGTAGTAATATCGTTGCCTTCTTCCATAATGGCCAGGGTCAGGCAGGAATTTATGCGCCGGCCGTTTACCAAAACCGTGCAGGCTCCGCACTGGCCGTGGTCGCAGCCTTTTTTGGTACCCGTTAAACCTAAATATTCCCGCAGGGCATCCAGCAGCGAGACCCAGGGGGCGAGTTGCAATTGTTTTTCCGTGTTGTTTACTTTTAGCGTAACGGTGTGCGTGGGCGGTAAAGCAACCGAAGCTTTTTCCAAATTTTCTTTTTCAGCGGTTTTCTGCATAAGCATATATTTTAAGGGTTTGCCGGGAAGAAAATTGAATTTATCTTCTTCTGGTTACCAGTGTATTTTTAGTTGAATATTAAGTTTTACGCTTAGAATAAGCCTTTACGGTTGGCGGCGGTATATGGGTTGGTTCAGGGTAATTTTATGTAAGCGAAACCTTATAAATATTAAAATCTAGGTCAGAAATATCGCCTTCCATTTCGTGAATGCGCGAAGTGGTAAAATAGAAATTATCCTGCTCATCTATGGTAAAGGTATCGGGCCATTTTATTTCGGCATCCTGTACAAAAGTTTTTAATTCGCCTTCGGGGGTGCGGCACATAATGGCATTATTTTCCAGGTCGCCCAGATACAAATTGCCCAAGTGGTCGAACATCATGCCATCGGGCGCGGTGGTTTTGCCTAAATTTTCTACTTTTCCGGCTAAGGCTTTTTCATCTAAACTTTCGTCGGTTAGGGCTTGGGTGGGTACCCGATAGAGGTTATAACCCGTGAGGGCGTGGTAATACAAATATTTTTTATCGTTAGAAAGGGCAATGCCATCGGCGTGCATTTGCGGCTTTTCGCCTTCTTTTACCCAACGTTCCCCTTCTACGGTCAGCCAAATATCTTCCGATTTGGTAGAGGCATGGTTATCGAGTAAACGCCGGGGTTTGCCAGTTTTTAAATCCAGCACAACAATAGCACCCACGCCCGATTCGGTTATATAAATTTTGCCAGCTTCGCGGTCGATGCGCAAATCGTTTAAATAAGATTTTTCCGGGGCAATATTTTTATCGAAAGTCCACTTGTTTACCAGTTCATCGGTAGTTAAATCAAACTCGTACAACATCGCATGGCCTACCACGCCTTTCATCATAGGGCTGGCCGGGTCCAAAACAAACAAAGAATTTTCGTGCGCCACTACCGATTGCACGCAGGTAAATTTATTTTCTTCGGGTTTGCCGTTCCAGGTGTTCCAGGCTTCGTTGGGGTAAGGTTTGTATTCGCCGTTTAGGCTAACTTCTACCACCGAAAAAGGCAAGTTTTCGTGCCAGCGCGGGAAATTGGCAAATAATCGTCCGGATTGACTTATGGTAACGCCGGTAACTTGAATTCCTTCAAAAGAAGCAATTTTGGTAAGTTCTTTTTGAGCCATGATTTAGCAATTAAGGTTAGAATTTAACCGAGTTAGAAATATTTATTCTGGGTAATATTTTGGTTGGTTTACGGGTTGCAGTACCGGATAATTATTCCGTTTTTGAGCTTGCTTGTTTTACCGCTTGCCGCAGCGGGTCATCTAAATATTTAAGCGCAGCAGCATTGCCTTCGGCAGGGCTATTACGGGCTGGTGATCTGGTTTGGCATCGTACAAGCTATTTAGTAAGTGAATAGCACCGGGGCCCGAAGTTGCCAAACAAACGCCTACTTTTTTGGGATATTTGGGGTAGGCACCAGCCATTAAAGAAGCCATTGCTTCGTGGCGTACCTGTACAAAACGGTTTTGATCTTCGACCCGGTTTAAAGCGCCCATAATGCCGTTTATGCCGTCGCTGGGATAGCCAAATTTCCGGTTTACGCCCCAGGCCTGCATTCTTTTAACCAGGTAATCACTTACATTTTCTTGCATGACTTGTATTGGGTTAAAATCGATACAAACGTAAATACCGGTAGCGTTGCCGAAAAAAAATGAATATTTTGCGAGGTTGGTATTAGCCTTTGCTTAGGCCGGAAGCAATATTTTAGAATATTAACTTTTGAGTAGCCAAATAAGCGTAATAATTAATATGGCAGCTAAAGCTTTTATAGAATTTAAAATCTCTTTGTTTAAGTATGGCGTTTAACGGAATACAGCTTAGTTAACGGCTATGGGTAAAAAGAAAAAGAAGAAAAAAAACCGAAAGCACCAGCCCACGTTTTTGCAGGAAATAGGCAAGGTAATTCACCGGAAAGGAACCGAAATTGCCGTAGGCCTGGTAGTTGGTATTGTTACCAATTACCTGACCGATGCCAGCGAAAAACTACTCCAGCATTTTACCCAAAACAACAACCGGAAACCGGAAAAATAACATGGTTTAACTTGCCGGTATACCTTACAGTACAATGCCGTTGGTTGCGTGTTTTTTAGACGGAAACTGCGGATCGCCCCATTGTTCTTTCAGGTTGGTTTCAATGGTTAAGCTCAGGGCCGTGAGTGGCACGTCTTCGAAGCGGTTTTCGAACGGATCTTCGGAACGTTCGCCAATTAAATCTAAGGCTAAAAATACAAACGAAATAATCACCGATATGGGAATACTGGCCCAGCGCAATTCTTCTACAAAAACAAAGGGCAACAACGATGCGTGAATAAACACGAATACGCGCGAAAAGAAACTGTATTGCCGCAGGAAAGGCGTGTTTTTAATGCGCTCGCTTTTGCCTTGAATATTATTAAACTCTACTAACGTTTCATCGAGCTTCGCAAACCGGTAGTCCGAAAGCCAGCCTTGGTCATAACCCAGCCGCAAATCTTCGCCCTGCAGTTCGATCAGGTAATTGGGTGGATTTTGCTTGTTTGTAAATAATTTGTATTCTTCCGGCGATAAAAAAGCAAGCGCATCCGAATACTGATTGGGTTCTTCGTAAATCTCTTCCTGCCACTGCTTGTTATAATAATGCTTTTTTCTTAAATATACCCGTAGGGCGTGTACAAAGGCTATATGGCGGTAAATCAGGCGATATTGTAATTCTTTTACGCTTTGGGTTTGCGTGGTATTTTCCGGAATAATCATGGTGATAACCTGGCGGGCCCAGGCCCGGCTGTAATTAACCAAATTGCCCCAGATTTGCCTGGCTTCCCACCACCGCTCGTAGGCATTACTGGTTTTAAAACCCAAAAATATTGCCAGCGCGGTGCTTAATGCCGAAATAGCCGTAAATGGAATATGTAATTTCCAGACACTAAAATAATCGTGAAGCAGAAAAACAGTAACAGCCAGGGTAAAATAATAGGACAGGCTTTTCCAGGTGTAAAAGAAAATAACGCTCCACTTTAAATTTCTACTTATCAGCATCGAAATAATATTTTAAGCCTTTAACTCACTTGGTCTGGTTTTGTTCAACTAAAATGCAGCAACGGCTTGTACCGGATTAAGGAAGCGCCAATTTTTAATAGCACACCGGAAATATTGGCCTAGGTGGTGATGGGTTAAATATTAGGTAAATATTAAGTGTAGGATTATTTAATGCAGATGCGCAGCTTGTTTGATAAGCCAGGTATGAAGGAAATACACGATATAATTATTGTAATAAATATTTATATCATTTTTGTAGCTTTACTCGTAAGTGGGTGATAATAAACGTGCTGTATTTCTAAAATTTATAATTTACTGAAAATAACAATCCCCCAATAAACCGCTAAATAGTCCGGTATGGCAGCAATGCGTCAGGAAAAAGAGATTGAGTTTGTACCGGTAAGCACCGAACAGGTTCCGAGGCCGAAACCAGCCTTAAAAATGATGGACGCTATTGCCCTGATTGTTGGGATTGTAGTAGGAGCCGGTATATTTAGAACGCCTTCGCTGGTAGCAGGCAATGTTAATTCGCCGGAAATGTTTTTGTCTGTTTGGCTATTGGGGGGCTTGGTTTCGTTAATTGGGGCTTTGTGTTACGCCGAACTAACCACCACTTTCCCGAATACCGGCGGCGATTACCATTTTATCTCCCGCGCTTTTGGCCGGCGGTTGGCTTTTCTTTTTGCCTGGGCCCGCATGAGTGTGGTGCAAACCGGCTCCATTGCCTTGCTGTCTTTTATTATCGGCGATTACCTTACCCAAATTTATAGTTTAGGAACCTTCTCTTCGGCCTTTTATGCGGCGTTGGTGGTTATAACCTTAACCGGCATTAATATTATTGGGGTAACCTTTGGCACCGGTACACAAAAAATACTCACGCTGGTAGAAGTTTCCGGGGTGTTGCTGATTACAATGGCCGGCTTCTTTTTCACCCCGACGGCGGCAATCGGTACTGCTTCCGAAATATCAGTTTCGGGAAATTCTTTGGGCATGGCCATGGTTTTTGTGCTGCTAACCTTCGGCGGCTGGAACGAAGCGGCGTATATATCCGCCGAACTGCGGTCGGGGCGTAGAGGCATGGCCAAAGCGCTTATTCTGGGTATTGTGGTGATTACGGTAATTTACCTGCTGATTAATTTAGCTTACCTGAAAGCTTTGGGGCTCGGCGGCATGGCTAAATCAGAAGCAGTGGCCGGCGATTTAATGCGAATTACTTTCGGTGAGGGTGGGGTGGTACTTATTGGGGTGCTCGTGGCAATTTCGGCCTTAACATCTACCAATGCTACTATTTTTACGGGTGCCCGCACCAATTATGCGCTGGGGCAGGATTTTTCAGTTTTCCGGACTTTGGGTAAATGGAATGGCCAGGCCAATGCGCCGGTAAATGCTTTTTTGGTACAAGGCCTTATTTCGCTGGCGCTGCTGGGTTTGGGCTTGTTTACGCGCAAAGGCTTCGAAACCATTGTGGAATATACCGCGCCGGTTTTCTGGTTTTTCTTTTTATTGGTAGGCATCGCGCTTTTTGTGTTGCGCCGGAAAGAGCCCCACCGGGAACGTCCTTTTCGGGTACCTTTTTACCCGATTACACCGCTCTTGTTTTGCCTGACCAGTGCCTATTTGTTGTATTCGAGTTTGGTTTATACTGGTGTAGGCGCATTGGTTGGGGTAGGCGTGTTAATAGCTGGCTTTTTGTTGCTCCTGGCTTTACCGGCCACTGAAAAAGTTTCCTTAGCCAATCAGAAAAGTTAAAAGCAAAGTTTACTAAGCGGTAACACCTGCATAATTTAAAGCTGCTTGGTCTGATTAAGTTAAGATTTTACGAAGTGCTCGCTCTAAAATAAGTTTTATTTATTAACGCCTAATGGTAAAAAAATGAAAACACTTCAGAAATTATGCACCACCTTACTCTTAATTGTTTGGGTTATTACTGCTTCCTTGGCCCAGGAAGCCGCAACAGCGGCCCGCACCCCGGATGTGCCGTATGTGCCCACCCGCCAAACGGTGGTAGATGCCATGTTAATATTAGCCAAGGTTACTAAAAACGATGTGGTTTACGATTTGGGTTGCGGCGACGGGCGTATTGTCATAACCGCTGCCAAACAATACGGCGCCACCGGAACCGGCATCGATATTAATCCCGAACGCATTAAAGAAGCTAACCAGAACGCCCAGGCCGCTAAAGTAACCGATAAAGTAAAATTTGAACAAGCCGATTTATTCGAAACTGATTTCAGCAAAGCATCGGTGGTAACACTTTATTTACTGCCCTCAGTTAATTTAAAACTACGGCCTATTTTGCTCAAGCAACTGAAACCCGGCTCCCGCATTGTGTCGCACGCTTTTAACATGGGCGATTGGGAACCTGAGCAAAAAATTGAAGTTGATGGCTCTACTATTTATTACTGGACGGTGCCTGAAAAGAAATAATCTAGCTTTCTGTTAAAGATTAGGAGTTTGTTTTTTGAAGGTAAAGATTTGAGGTTTGTCATTTGAAAGATTTCATCTTTCAAGGCTGAGGTGCTAACTGATTATAGAAGCCTAAGTTTGCTCCCGGCCGCGAAGCCCCGTTTGGTCATTCGGGCTGCTCATCTTTCCTTTCCTCGTACCTCGGAATGCTGCGCACCGGAAACCTGAAAGGCCCTCATCGCCCAAACTGCTGTAGTCTGCTTCGTAGCTACTGGTTGTCTTATTTTACCTGTTATAAGTATTTACCTTGCTTGTTCCCACTGTCCACGAAAAGTCCCCCTTTGGAGGGGGTAGGGGGAGGATTTCACGCAACCAAGCACAAAGAACCTAAATATTACCCTAATAAACCATTTATTCAAAGCTACCTAAACTTTTAAAAAATTAATGAAGCAGGGAAGTAAGATTTTGGCGGTAGGCTTCGCTGAGCGGAATGGTTTTGTGATTAATGGTTACCTGGTGCCTTTCTACTTTATCAATTTGGTGGATGGCGACGATAAAAGAGCGGTGAACTCGGGCGAACTTATGGGCGGGTAGCAGGTTTTGGGCCTCGCTGAATGTGCTGCGCGAAAGTACTTTTTTATCTTTTAGGGCAAACGTTACATAGTTGCCAGTGGCTTCCAGGTACAAAATATCTTCAAATAAAACCTTTTGTTGTTCGTAGCCGGTTTTAATATACAAATGGTCCTGGGTTTCGGGAGCGGTGCGGAAATTGTATAACTCAAAAGCTTTGTTGCAGCCTTTAATAAAGCGGGCCAGCGAGAAAGGTTTTAACAAATAATCTACCGCATCCATCTCAAAACTGGTAACGGCGTGCTCGGAGTAAGCGGTGGTAAATATTAAAAGCGGCTTTTTGCTTAAGCTGTTAAAAAAATCAATGCCCGAAATATCGGGCATTTTAATATCCAGAAATATTAAATCAATATTTTCTTTCTGTAAATATTCCAGCGCCTTAAAAGCATCGGTAAATTCGGCTCTTAAATCCAGGAAAGGAACTTTAGCCGCGTGCGACCTTACTATTTCCAGGGCTATGGGTTCATCGTCGATGGCAATGGCTTTCATTTATAATAGGGTACTCAGGCTAGTTTTAAGGTCAGGTGAACGAAAAATTCTTTGCCGGTTTCGCGGATAATTAATTCGTGTTTGGTTGGGTACAAAAGCTGCAATCGTTGTTTTACGTTGTTTAATCCAATACCGCTTTTATCTTTTTCCGGGTCGTTTTGCGGCTTGGGGTGCTTGCTGTTATACACATCAAAATATAGCGTGTTTTCCCTTACTTCTAACGTTATTTTTATGTGCGATGGCTCCCGAAAACTAATGCCGTGTTTAAAAGCGTTTTCGATAAACGGAATCAATAACATGGGCGCAATCTGGAAATGCGTTACCGGATGCTCAATTTCCGTCTGAATCTGCACACCCGGGTTGGCATCAATCCGCAGCTTTTGTAAGCAAATATAATTGGTTAAATATTCTATTTCGCGTACCAGGGCTATTTTATCCTGTAAGTTTTCCTGGAGCATAAACCGCATCATTTCGCCTAAGCGTTCTATGCCTTCGCTGGTGCGCTCGGCTTTTTCCTGAATGGCGGTGCCGTAAATGGTGTTGAGGGCATTAAACAAAAAGTGTGGATTAATTTGCGAACGCAGAAAATCGAGGTTAGCGTTGGAGTGACCCAGTTCTTTTTTCAAGACGAATAATTCTTCTTTGCCCCGCATCTGGCGCTTAAATAATACCCACGAAAGCGGCGCTGTAATTACCAGGTGTACCGATGCATTAAAAACCGTGATGCCCATCATGGTTTCGGCGCGCTGGGTTATTAAAGCTATTATTAAAGCTATCGGAATAAACGATAATATTAATGCCACAAAAACTTTACTCAGGTAAACCCAGAAAGCCCTTTTTTTACCTAAAGATTCTGGTATAAGCTTGAAGCAGGCGTAAGAATAAAGCAAGATGCCGGTTGGTACCAATATTCCCCAACCGAGTAAAAATTCAGCTTCAGCATTAATAATTAAGAGCACCAACATACTTACCATCCACAACAAAAAAGCCATCAGGCTGTCTTGGGTAATAAGCCGGTACCGGCTCTGGATAGCTTCGGCATTGGTTAAAATATAAATGCCCACGTATTTTATTACGGTATAAAAGCCAAATATTAAAACCAGCCACGCTGCAAAAAGATAACTATCCTGAAAAATATAGTCGTAGGTTTCCGCTACGGAATCGAACTGGTTAAATAAATAATTTTTAGAGTACGTATCGGTAACGCCTACTACAGCACCAATTACCAGGAAGGTGAGCAGCGTTAAAGTTATGTGCAGGAATAAATTGTCTTTCTGAATTAATTTGGGCGCTACTACAAAGTTTAACAGCAAAAAAGCCAGGTAAAGTGTGGTAAACTTAATGAGCTGCGGGAAAAAGTAATTCCGGTAATAATTAAACGATATGTCTACTTCATCAAAGTGATAATGGTTGGGGCCGTCTTGGTTGGCTGACAGGAAAAGTACGGCAAAAACAAAGATGGCGGTAGCCGCCCAAAATTCCAGCTTACGTAGGTTGGCAGGATTAGCGAAAAAATCTTTCATAGATTAAAATATATAGAACAATGTTAAGGGATGGCAGGCAGTTAATATAAAAAATGTGACGAAAGCCGAATATTCTGGGATAGAGGGCGAATTTTTTAGTTGCTTGTGCTATTTACAAGGTGGGTTAATCTTTGTCGCAGGCGGTTAAAACTTGGGTTAAGGCCTGGGCATCAGCAATCAGCCCTATATTTCCAATATTAACTTCTCCATTATCTACCAAAAGCCCATCAATTACTGTGGTGCCGTAGCTGAGGTAATCCACAAATAGCCGGTACTTGCCGTTTGTCAGTTGGTCTGCCAGAAACCGGCCATCCCGGTCCGAAACAAGGTGGTTAATAATTTTACCGGTGTTTTGGTCTTCGAGGGTTAAGCTCGCAAACGTAATGGGCCGGCCGGTGGCTTCATCTACGATTTGGCCAATTATTTTACCTTTATTTACTAATGTTTTGTGGTTAGGGCTAAGGGCTTGATTGGCGTTTGGGAAAGTGGCTGATAAATTCTGCGCAAAAACATTGCCGGTTGTAACCAGGCCGGTTATGGCTAACAGCCAGAAAATAATGCCGAGGCAAGTAGTTTTAACCCGGCTATTTTCTGCGGCAGAGATATTCTTTAAAGTTTTATGCTTCTCCGGAGTTGCTCCGGCGAAAGTGGAACGGTTGGCAGCGGACAGTAAATAATTATGTTTGGTAAAAATAAAAGTTCTCATAATCAACTTAAATTAAGGTAATGGCGAAACCCGGATTAATTATGAGCAAGATTAAAGGCCCTTGGGCACAAGTAAAACTAAATGTGACGAATTAATGGAAAAATGGGATAGAAATGAAAATTAGGCAGAAAGCAGGCGTTTTAAATATAGAATCTGTTTATTTCTTTGGTAGTTACTTAAACTCTAAAAAGCTTCTCACGCAGCACTTCTTTTTCGCAAGACTTATATAACCAAATATTTTTTATATTACCTGCCTGAAAACATCATGTACTATGCACAAAAGCTTACAGCATTATTATTTACTTGGTTTAGTTTTAGCATTATTCCTGTTTATAGCATTACCAGGTAACAGCCAAAGCCAATTGCCCAAGAAAGGGAAAGTAGAACGCATAAAGGTACACGGCAAAGGCCTGGAGGGGAACCTGGCCGGAGATTCGCCGGATCGGGAAGTTTCTATTTATTTGCCGCCGAGTTATTCAGCCAGCTCAAAACGGCGCTACCCGGTTGTTTATTTACTGCACGGCTTCACCGACAACGATGCGAAATTGTATGGTTTTGAAAAGCACTGGATGAATTTACCGGAGGTACTGGATCAGGCGTTTGCCTCGGCTAATAAGCAGGAAATGATTTTTGTAACGCCCAATGCTTATACCCGCTTTATGGGTAGTATGTATTCGAGTTCGGAGAATACCGGCAACTGGGAAGATTATGTGGCCAAAGAATTAGTGGCTTACATCGATAAAAATTACCGCACCATTCCGCGGGCCGCTAGTCGTGGCCTGGCCGGGCACTCGATGGGTGGTTATGGCGCTTTGCGCATTGGGCAAAAATACCCGGAAGTGTTTTCGAGTTTGTATTTGCTGAGCCCTTGCTGCCTGGAACCCACCAGTAATGTACCCCAGGATGCGGCAGCCCAGGCTCGCTTAAAAGCTATTCAAACCCAAGCCGACTTAGATAAAGCCGATTTCTTTACCAAAGCTACTTTCGCTTCGGCCGCTGCCTGGTCGCCGAACCCAAAAAAGCCACCTTTTTATATAGATTTGCCTTTAGAAAACGGACAAGTGCAGCCTTTGGTAATAGCCAAGTGGACCGCTAACCGGCCATTAGCTACCATTGATCAGAATATCTATAACATCCGGAAACTTAAAGCATTGGCTTTTGATGCCGGAAATCAGGATAAAAGTATAGCTGCCAGCATAAAAGAATTAAATCAGGTGCTGGATAGCTACGGCATAAATCATTTTTACGAAGAATACAACGGCGACCACATTAACCGGGTAGCGGAACGCATCGGTAGTAATCTGCTTAATTTCTTCTCCGAAAATTTGTCTGTAGAACAATCTAAAAAGTAATATACCAAATGCGTAAACTAGACCGCCGCGCATTTTTATTAACCAGTTTAGGTGGATTACTAACCGGCTTCGCTAAACGCCGGGCCACTATCCAAACCATAAATGGTGCTATCGCGGCAAACCAGTTAGGTAAAGCGCTTGTGCACGAGCATTTTCTGGTAGATTTTATTGGAGCCGATAAAATTAATGAAGACCGTTGGAACCCGGCCGAAGTAGCCGCTATAATATTGCCTTATTTACAGGAAGTTAAGCAGGCAGGCGTAAAAAGTATTTTTGATTGTACGCCGACATTTCTGGGCCGCGATGTACGGTTACTCCAATTATTGGCGCAGAAAAGTGGCTTACAAATAATAACTAACACCGGCTACTATGGTGTCCGTGATAATAAATATTTGCCGCCCTGGGCTTTTTCCGAAACGGCTGCCCAACTTGCCCAACGCTGGATTACAGAATTTAAAAATGGCATTGAAAATACATCAATCCGGCCCGGTTTTATTAAAATTGGCGTAGATGGGCAGATGCCGCTCTCCCAAATTCACCAAAAATTAGTGCGAGCCGCGGCCTTAACGCATTTAGCAACCGGCCTTACTATTTTTTCGCATACCGGACCAGGGCCGGCCGCGTTCGAGCAAATAAATATTTTGCAACAACTTGGTGTAAAGCCCGATGCGTTTGTATGGGTACATGCCCAAAGCGAGCAAGATAAAAGTTTGCACCTTAAAGCCGCCAAGCAAGGTGCCTGGGTTAGTTTAGACGGCATTGGCTGGGGCGATTTCGAGAACTACGCTGATTCTTTACTGCGTTTAAAAACAGCGGGCTTACTCCACCGGGTGTTAATTTCGCACGATGCCGGTTGGTACAAGCCGCAGGAATCGCAAGCTGATTTTCAGGGGTACACCAATATTTTTAAAGAGCTGTTTCCGCGTTTAAAACAAAAAGGTTTTACCGATAAAGATTTTGAGCAACTACTGGTAAAAAATCCGGCTACAGCCATGCGCATACAGTTAAGAAAGCTTTAAGCACTTAGCAAGTATCTTTTAAGTAATAACCTATAGCTGTTCCGGATTTGCAATCCGAAACAGCAGCATCCTAAGGTAGGAACCCGCTTTGTAAATCAGGTTTCTGCAAAATATTTATTTACACGCCAAATTGGGTTAAATGGTGGTCCAGGTGTTTATAAAACATGTTGTTCCATTCGGTTGTGTTTAAAGCGCCAAACGAATGCGACTTTTTACCATCGAAATGGGATTCGCCTAAAGCTTGGGTTTGCCGGATGTAATTAATCAGCCGATTTTTTTCCAATTCAAAATTGCGGGTATCCTTAATCATAAAAGCGGGGGCGGTTTGCAAATTACGCTTATAGGGCTTTTCGCCGGTAACGGTGTTTTTTATAAAAGACCTGAGTATCCATTGCACTAGAAAATTAGGTTTCGGGTGCTTATCTTCAAAAACCATTTCGTAAGTTACATTACAGTGGGCCAGCATTTGCGAAACGCTCATTTTACCCCATTGGGGCTGGGTTTCTGGGGTTAAGGCATTAATTCTGTTGATAACGTTTTCCGATATTTCTTTGGTAAAAATATTAGGTAAGGCCATTTTTAAGGTGTTTGTGGGTTTTGGTAATTGCGAATAAGATGCTTTAATATATGGGTTAGGTAAGTGACTGCAGGTAAGTAAATCAAATTATTTTTCGCCTATAGCTCGGGCAGCTTAATTTATTTAAGCAGTAAATTTTAGTTTTAACCTGGTAATGTAAAGCAACGTTACCATTAGCCAAACCAAATTTCTTTTAGCTTAAATTTATTGAAATTAAGAATAGGATAAGTTGCGGTTTAATAAACTTTAATAAAAAGTATCTTTAATATTTGTTCGATAAATTAAGCAGGCGCACGAACATCTATTTTTAGTTTTACTTTCTCTATATTTAAGCTTTTAAAAAGCAAACAAAAACTTCCGGCTATGACTTCTCGTCGCAATTTTTTACAGAAAATTTCAGCTACGGCCTTTGCATTACCTTTTTTACCCGGCACCGGGTCTTTAACACTCCCGGATTTTGAAGAACAAGCCTACCAGCAAGGGAAAGTACTGCGCGTGGCTATTATGGGCCTGGGTAGTTACGGAACGCGGGTGGCCGAAGCCTTGCAAGCCTGTAAGCGGGCTAAATTAGTAGGGGCTATCAGCGGTACGCCATCTAAGCTAAAAGATTGGCAAACCAAGTACAATATTCCGGCAAAAAACTGCTACAACTACGAGAATTTCGACCAGATTAAAAATAACCGCGACATAGATGCGGTATACGTAATTACGCCCAACGCCCTGCACCGCGACCAGGTAATTCGGGTAGCGAAAGCGGGTAAGCACGCTATTTGCGAAAAGCCAATGGCCATTAACGCCAAAGAAGGGCAGGAAATGGTAGATGCCTGCCGGCAAGCCAATGTAAAATTGCTGGTGGGTTACCGGTTGCACTTCGAGCCCAATACCCTCGAAATTATCCGGATGCGGAAAGCCGGCGAATTGGGAAAAGTATTGTTTTTTCAGGGGCTGAGCGGTTTTAGAATCGGCGACCCGAACCAGTGGCGCTTGAAGAAAGAATTGGCCGGCGGCGGATCTATGATGGATATTGGCATTTATTCAATTAACGGCGCGCGTTACATGATAGGCGAGGAACCAACCTGGGTAACCGCCCAGGAAACCAAAACCGATCCTGTAAAATTTAAAGAAGGCGTTGATGAAACCATTCAGTTTCAGTTGGGCTTTCCGAGCGGGGCAGTAGCCTCTTGTTTATCTACTTACTCCATGAACAACCTCGACCGGTTTTTCCTGAACGGCGATAAAGGTTATGCCGAATTATTCCCGGCAACCGGCTACGGCCCTATTAAAGGTCGCACCCACAAAGGCGAACTAACTGGTCCGCATACCACACACCAAACCGTGCAAATGGACGAAATGGCCGCTATTATCTTCGACAACAAGCAGCCCGTAGTGCCGGTAGATGGCCTGGAAGGTTTAAAAGATTTAAAAATTATTGATGCTATTTTTCAGGCCGTAAAAACCGGCAGAAAAGTAGATGTGAAAATATAATCAATCTCAAGTCTCCTTTTTATTGCGGTGCTGTTATATTCCTATCATAATAAAATTGAGCATTAGCTTTCTTTTTAATATTTTCTAAAGAATACCCACTCACCGCGGTCATTCTGAAAGAATCTTATTAGCAGGCAACCAATAAGATTCTTTCAGAATGACCGAGTTTGGAGGGATGGACTTTGTGCTATCTAAAATCGCAGCAATTATCTTATTCTAACCTATTAAAATATTGCCATAAAAATTCCCGTCGGCAAAATAATACCTAATCAAGTGAGTTGGATTTTCCGGTTGAAAGGGGTGAAACCTGTTATAAATACGGTGGGCGCATTGGTCCGGGGCAAAGCGCCCCTGATATCTACCCATTTATGTTGGTAATTACCCGGCCCAAAAGTAATGTGGTTGCCGTTGAGGGTGTAGCGGCCCTGGCCTTCCTTTAAGAAATATACCTCCGGTAAATCGGAATGCGCCTGCACCCCTGTAAATTGGCCGCCCGGCCTGAAAATAAGTTCCAGCGCCAGCGGCACCTGGTCGGTACCCTGAATATCTATTTCCAGTTCAAAACCTTTTTCTATTTCCCGGATGGCTACAGAGGTTTTTAATTTTTGCACTTCCGATTGCGCCCTTTGTTCGCGCGGCATTTTAGCCCAATCGCCATCGCCCGGAATTTTAGCTGCCGGAAATGGTTGGTAATACGGGCCTTCCAGGTTGCTTTCCAGTAAATAAGCGCCGTTTTCTTCGCGGTAATTAGTTGCCGTAAACTGGCCTTTGCCAAAAAAAGCGCTGGCTAACCGGATGCCTTGTAACACGGCATTTTGTTTATGCATGGTAAAAAATACAGGATTATTCAGCAGGATGGAAGCATCATAATTTTCGCGCCTGATGCGGAGTAATCCGGATGGGCGAAAGGCTTTAACATAATTGGTAGGTAGGGGAGCGGAAGGCGGTAATTCCTGCCACAGCGTAGGATCTTCGAGAAAATAATATAAAAACCCGACGGTTTTAGGGAAAGCGGTTTCTTCTATCAGGCGGCAAACAGCGGCAAACCTACCATTGCGGTCGTGGATGGCCATGTAGCGGCAAGGGTAATAATAATTTTCGAGGGTGCCAATTATGGCTTTGTCCTGGCGGCCAGAGGCTTCCGTTACAATTTCGCCGTTCGGGTGAATGTAATAGAGCGTCATTTCGAGGTTTTTACGCACGTATTCCAGCAGCTCCGGTTTTTTAAAGCCGCGGGCAGTTGCCAGCAGTACGCGGTCGCTTAACGAGGAGTAGATGTAGCTGCTTTTTTCTTCGTATTGCCCGTCCGCGTCCATGTCAATTTTTTCGTTTAACCAGGTTTCGGCGCGTTGGCGGTAGGCTGGTTCGGGCCAGATGGTGTACAAACCCGCCAAAGCCGAACAAATTACCCAGCGGTGGTTAGGCGTATGAATGCCGCCCACGGTTAACGCCTTGCCAGCTTTTTGCAGAAATTCGGTTAAGGGTTGGAGTAAAGTTTTTTTGTTGGGCACCGAACTGCGTTGTAACAGCCGGTAACCAGGCGTGAGCCATTTTACAATAAAAGCTAAATCCGGCGTAGAGTGAAAATTAGTTGAAAATAAATCGATGGTACCGTCGGCGTGCTGTAATTTCCGGAGATAGTTGGCCGCCAGTACTAATTGGGCAGTTAGCGTTTTGCTATTAAAATATTCAGATTCTTTACTTACCAAACCGCACATGCCGGCTTGCAGAAAACCGGTAACCGCATGCACATGGACTATTTCGTTGCCATCCGGAATACCGCCGTAAGCTGGATTATTTTTATCGGTTATTTGTATTTTCTGGTGGTTTTTTATTCGTTCGTCGTTTAAGTGTACCAATTTTACCAGCCAGGCGGGTTTCTGCGGTTGCTGGTCGGGTAGGGGCTTGCCCCAGCTATTTTGTATAAAAAATGGTACCAATGGGGTAGCGCAAACCACTAACCCATTTTTAACAAACGTTCTTCGTTTCATAGTTTTACATGCGGTGGATCAGCAACAATATAAAAAATACTGCTAAATTTTAGAGACTTCGCGGCCGAAATATATTCAGGTTAGAGATTTGCTACTGTTGCAGGCAATATTATTATATGTAAAACTTATTATGAATTGAAATATCCGCCATAGCCTCTAATATTATACTATTATTAATTAAATACTGCGCTTTTCAATAAAGCAAAGGCTGTACCTCCAACCATGGTCATTCTGAAAGAGTCTTATTGGCTACTTGCTGGTAAGATTCTTCCAGAATGACCCCGGTGAGTGGATATTTGCTCGTAATTATTTTATTGTTTTTAAAGCGCAATTCCTGTTTAATAGTGGTATTATATAAGTAAATAATATTAGAGATTATGGCGATAAGACTCAAGCAGATGCTTACCTTAAAAGAGATAACTAAAATATTCTAGCCAACGAAATCAGCAGAATCAGTTCTTATCAACAGCTACATTTACCACCGACCTCGTCGGCAAAGTTACCTTAATGCTATTTTGGGTAAGGGCGCTGTTGGCTTTGAGGGTTGCATAATTTGCAGGGCCGCCAGCCACGCCGGTAGGGCCACTGCCGTTTACCATTACTTTCCGGGAGAACTCGCCGTTATCGGTGCCACCGGTTAGCGTGTACCAATAAAAGCGATTGCCTACCCGTAAATTATTTATTTTAAGTTCTACGGTTTGGGTAGTATTGGTTTTATTTACCAGGGTAACTCCTAATTCGCCGGAAGTAAAGGTAGCGGCATAGGTTTCTATTCCGGGGTTTGTAGCCATGGTTGCCGCAACCAACCGGTCGCCCAGGAATTTTTTGAAATAATACAGATAATAAAATGCTGGCCGCGGATTCCATTTAGCAACGCCATCCGGTTCATCACCAATATTAAATAATCCGTGGTCGTCGCCGTTGTTCCAGCCGTTAGCCAAATCCCATCGGGAAGTCATGCCATATTTATTTTTCAGGGCTTCGCCGAGTACCATTACCCCATGCATGCCGTTGATGTACGATGCCTGCTGTTTTAATCCTACGGCAAAAATATTCCACTCGGTAAGCGCTACTGGTTTCTCACTTACACCCGCCGTCTGCACAGATTGTTTTACAAAGTCCATTAACCGCTTGGTTTCGGTTGGTGCCGAAGTTAAAATATTATCGGCGTTGGTTTGTTGGTTAAAGGGCGTGTAGTAATTGTGCACGATGTAGTAATCTGGGGTGTTAGCGGCTTTGGGCAACAGCCCGGTATTCCAGGTTTTTACGGTATTGGTTTGCCAGCTTTGAACCGGACTATCGTAAAGAACCGCCCCAATGTAAATGGTTTTGCCAAGTTTGCGGGCCGCTTGCTGCATCGAATCGGCGAATATTTTAAAATGCTGGGCATACAGTTCACCGGTAGCGTATTCCGGCTGCCCGTCTTTGTTCAAAGAAGGGTCGATGCGGTAACCGGCTTCCCAGTCGCCAAAGCTTTCGTTGCCAACCTCCCAATATTTAGTCCGGCCATTGTCGTAACGTACCCAGTCGGCGGCAAGATGCGCGGCGGCGGCTACCGGGTTGGCGGCCGTGCCGTAACGGGCATAACCGTAATTAACAGTAATAATACCCTGGCTATTGGTTTGTTGCAACACCTGGTAATAATTGTCCAGCGACAAGGTCCAGTTCTCGGAGTTTTTGCCGTACCAGTATGGCATGCTGGTTTTGGAGCCATCGGCATTGGTTAACTGGTTTGGTGCATCAGCCGGCGGGGTGTTCTTGGGCGCATTCCAGAAAAAAACATCGCTAATGCTGCCCCCCGGAAAACGAATAAGATGCGGTTGAAGATTATTGAGGTGAGTCATTAAAGCCGGCTCTGTCAGTATTTGGGTCATCCATAAATTAGCATTATCGCCGGCAATTGAACGCGACACTTTGGTAATAACCGCGCTGGCATCGATGGTAATTGTATGAACAGCCGTTGCCGGAGCGGCTGCGTCCTGGTAAGCGGGTGCGGTAAAAGTTTTGGGTTGCCAGTCTAATAAAAAGAAGCCGATGCTGTTGGCTACCGGCGGGTCAACGGCCGGTTTTATGGTTTCGGGTGGCGTTACGGGCGTAGGCGTAATAACTTCTTTATCCGGGTTTTGGCAGGCGGCAAAAAATGACAAAAAGCCGACTATTATTAAAAATCTAAAATTATTCATAAAGGCAAGTTCGTACAAATATTTGCCTTTTCCGAATGCTAAACTTGCCGGAAAAAAGTAGCCAATAGTGTCAATGCTTCTTAACGATATTCCATAAATATCTTGGTCTTTCTGATTGTCTTTTGAAAGATTCCATCTTTCAAGGTGTAGGTGCTAACTGTTAGTTACTGTTTAAGTTAGCTCCCGGCCGCAGGGCCCCGTTTGGTCATTCGGGCTGCTCATCTTTCCTTTCCTCCTTCGTCGGAATGCTGCGCACCGGAAACCTGAAAGGCCCTCATCGCCCAAACTGATGTAGTTTGCTCTGTAGCTACTGCCTTTCTAAGCCTTAATAATTATTGTTAATAATTAATAAACAAGCCCGCTCAACAAAGCTAATCAGTAACTTTCCAGGTAGGCCGAACTCCTTCCCTAAATTAGGGCTACGATTAGGACACAAATTTTTGGGCCAGGGTCCACCCGTGCAAGATATGCTGGAAGTAATTCCAACCGCGCAAAAGGGTAATCACCCCCGCCTGCTTTTCGTGGGGTTTCCACCCGCCTAATCGGGCTATTATCCAGTAGCACCATTGTAAAGAGTCTTGGGGGTAAGGATTCCGCTGCTTGGC
>NZ_VWSF01000023.1 GCF_008629685.1 Adhaeribacter rhizoryzae
TTTTGCGCGGTTGGAATTACTTCCAGCATATCTTGCACGGGTGGACCCTGGCCCAAAAATTTGTGTCCTAATCGTAGCCCTAATTTAGGGAAGGTGCCCGGAGGGCGGAAGGGTTAAGCTACTTCAGCAGAAAAGCAGCTCCGGCAAAAGCGAAACAGACTGCAAAAGTACCACAGCATAACAAAGCATCTTGAGCGCACAGCAAAGAACCTTAATTTTAAAATAATGCCTGAACAGCCCTCCTATGGAATAATGAGTATATGAATTGGTATTACTTATTACTTATCGAGTCTAAAGCTGCGGTTGATTTTTGGGTGCGGCGCCCTTTGGCTTGTTGTATTAACCGTTGTTTATAGGGCCTGACATTGCCGTAAATCTCAAAAACCCTATCGCGTTTAAAAACAATTAAACTGCTGTCGGGATAAACCCAAAATAACAGAAAGCGGTCCCGTTGCGGGGTGTATGCTGCGGTTGGTTCAACCGAAGCCACGTAGCCACCACTGTATCAGGGCTTGACCAATATTTTTACTACTTCTTTCTTTTTCATGCCAACTTTTGCGCTAAAAGCCACTGGCTCGGGTTGGTGGCAAGCTGAAAATAGCAGGTTTATTATTAAAACAAGAATACAAAAGCCTTTACAGCGCATTTACAGGACAAATATTTATTTTTATTCCGGGAGTTCTTTAACCGGGGTAAGCACTACTTCGTGCAGTTGCCAGTTAATATTTTTAATTTCTTGGGCCGCCTCTATCATGTTCTGGGTAAGGTTAATATCTTCGGCGGGTACTATAAAAGCTTCGCCCATATAAATATGGCCTTCTTCCCGTAACCTTATTCTTACATCCCGCACCCAGGTTTTTCGGGCCAGGTGCTCCCGTACTAAATGCAGCAAGGGGTCGGTTTCCTGGTTATTAACGGTTTTGGGTTCCTGGTTCATCAGGTCTACCACGGCTTGTTTTAAATTCTTGTAACCATCGTGCAATATATCCAGCGATATTAAAGCGGCGGCGGCGGCATCGGCCCACCATAAACCAAAACCAATAGCCAGAATACCCACAATGGCTGCAAAAGCCGTCATCCAGTCGGCTTTGTTCATTTCGGCATCGGTGTAGAGGTTTTTTTCGTGTAATTTTTCAGCCAGGGGTAACTTTATACGGCCTAATATTACCGCCGGAACAGAACTGTACAGCAAAGCCGCAATCATTAGATAACCCAGCCAGAACGATTTGCCAAATAAGGTAACCATGCCAATAGTGGGGCGTTCCTGCATGATTAAGGTCATGAGAGAGTCGGTAATCAGGAAGGCGCCAACGGTAAAAAGCGCCAGCGAACTACACAAATACGCAATGCTCACAACCCGGTGGTACCCATACGGAAATTCATTCGTAGGTTTCCGGTAGAATATTTTAGAAGCAATTAAAAATGAAACCGAGGGCGTAAGGCTAAGCAAATCTTCGAACCAGGCCGTTTTCATGGCCTGCGAATTGCCCATGGTCAGGTACATTAACACTACAGTAGAAAGGAGGTGAAAAATGGTTATCCATTCCAGCTTTTTGGCTTTTTCAAAGTCCTTTTGCAGTTCCGGCGGATATTCAAAATTTTCGATTGGTTTCACGGAGTGGTAATTTTTTTAAGTTTTTCTTTTTGCAGGTGTAAATATTTTTCCAGTTGCAGCACAAAAGCGTTTTCGCCTTTTAGAACGGCCATTACATACTTCTTTTTTTCCTTTTCCAGGTAAGGCTTGGAAAAAGATATTTTCTTTTTCCATTCGTTTTTAGCCGTGAGGCCACCAATAACCAGGTGCAACTCTTTCTTTTCCAGGCGCTCAAATAAGTCTTGTTCCGAATCGTTTTGCCATTGTACCCGGGCATTTAGTTCGGCTGCAAATTCTTTTACTAACTGGGCTTCGATGCCGGTTGGTTCTTGTGGGGTGTTTATTACCCAGGGCGGATTTTCGGTATAACCCACTACTAAGGTGCCATTACGTACTTTTTCCAGGGTTTTATCCGGGTCCTGCGGATAATTATCGCAACCAACTAATAGCCAAATTCCCAGCCAAAACAGCTTTATTCTATTCATATTATACTTAACCAAAAGCATTTTAAATTAGCCAATAGGTATATACGAAAGATTAAATAAATTGGAGATAACCCCGCCTAAGGCTATTAGGTAAAATAGTTAATAAAGAATAAACCGGCGAGGCCAACTAAGGAGCGTACTTGTAACAACTTTACTTGCTTGTTTCTTAAGTTTGTACCTGTTTTTAAATTAATTACAATGATTAAAGCCATTAAAATTTACACCGGTCCGGACAGACATACCAAGGTTGCATACGGTTCGGTAACAGAAGATTATTTAACCGACGCGGTTTCGGTAAGGTTTAAAACGACGCCGCCGCATGGTACCTACGACTGGCATCCGGCTCCGACCACGCAGTACGTAGTTACGCTATCGGGTACGCTGGAATTCGAAACTTTTACCGGCGAAAAATTCATCCTGCGGCCTGGTAACGTGCTGATTGCCATGGACACGACTGGTTCCGGGCATAAATGGCGTTTGATTGATGACCAACCCTGGGTGCGGGTGTATGTGGCATTTAAGGCTGATGCCGAAATTAATTTTGTTCCGGACGAAGATGGTAATATTTAAAAGCGCAGCAGATGTGATAGGTTAAGAATTGTTTCTGCCAATTATTATTGTGAAAAATTCAGCACTGAATGTAAATTGCCAATATATATTCCTTTCAGAAGCATAGAACCAACTAGTGCGAAACAAACTCTTATTATTTGCAATCCTGCTGTTGGCAGGGCAAGCGGTGCAGGGCCAAAAAAACAAGCCCATTGATGCGAAGGCTACCCGCCAAACCAAAAACTTGTACCGCAACCTGCTTAAATTATCTGATAAGCACACCTTGTTTGGGCACCAGCATGCCACCGAGTACGGGCACGGTTGGTCCGGCGACAAAAACCGTTCAGATGTAAAATCGGTTACCGGCTCGCATCCGGCCGTAGTAGGAGTAGATTTAAGCGGCTTTTCGGGCCGACCACCGGAAGCTATTAAACGCGCAAAAGACAATCTGCGCCAAAACGTAATAGATACTTATAACCGGGGCGGCGTAACCACTGTCGCCTGGCATTTTTCTAATCCGGTATCGGGCGGTGGATTTTACTGGAAAGATTCGGTTTCGCTGCCAGCCGTTAAATATATTATTCCGGGCGGCGAAGCCCACGCGCAATACAAAGAAATATTGCGCGGTATCGGGGAGTGGGCCCACAGCATCCGGGGTAAGGATGGCAAATTGGTACCCCTGATTTTCCGGCCTTACCACGAGTTCGATGGGGGCTGGTTCTGGTGGGGCAAACCCCATACTTCGGCCGATGAATTTAAAAGTTTATGGCGCTTTACCGTAACTTACCTCCGCGACAGCCTGCAAGTACACAATTTTATTTATGCTTTTTCGCCGGATAATAGGTTTAATTCCGAAGAAGAATTTCTGGAACGTTACCCCGGCGATGAATGGGTAGACATGGTGGGCATGGACAACTACGCCGATTACGGCCGTGACCGCTACGACATTGAAACAGGCGCCCGCAAACTCAAAATTGTTTCGGATTATGCCCTGAAAGCTGGCAAACTGGCGGCTTTTACCGAAACTGGTCTGGAATCAATTCCGGATACAACCTGGTGGACGAATACGCTTTTAAAGGCTATGCAATCGCATAAAATGCGTTTGGCTTATGTGCTGGTCTGGCGCAACGATACCCGCAGTTCTACCCATTATTATGCGCCATACCCGGGCCATAGCAGCGTACCCAATTTTATAAAATTCTACCAGGACCCGTATACCTTATTCGAAAACGACTTAAAGCGTATTTACCGCCGGAAAATTCTGGGAATATTTTAGATAGAAATATTAGGTCCGCTATAAACTTCCTTTCTCTGGCACGGATTTACTGCCGTGCTTTTATTTTTTCTAAAGAGAAAACTTTGAATAGCCGGGTAGGAGGATAATATTTAAATAAACCTTAGCTCCTTTTAAGATAGCGGTTAAAAGCTTAAAAATATATAGCAGGTAAGGCCCGGAAGTATATCCGCGCCATAGAACTAACACAAGTTTTTTTAACTATTGAAATGGTAAAGGAAGGTTATAATGCCGGTAAAAGCGGGTTTGGGCTGGTCTTTAATTTCCATGTTAACCTCAAGTTGGGCTTTGGCAATACCGCGTAAATTTTTCAGCGAAATTAATTTGGCCCGCAAACGCACCTGGCTATTTACCGTTACAGCTTGGTTAAACCGCAATTCTTCAATGCCATAATTTACCTGCATTTTTAAGTTGCCAATGGCTACAATTTGCCCCCAAAGGTACGGCAGCAGCGAAACCGTTAAATAACCGTGGGCTATGGTATTCCCGAACGGCGTTTCTGCTTTAGCCCGTTCCTGATCCAGATGAATCCATTGATGATCCAAGGTAGCATCGGCAAATTTGTTTATTTGTTCCTGGGTAATGGTGTGGTATTCCGAAACACCCAGTTCAGCGCCTTCAAACTGCTGAAATTCGGCGAAACTATTTATCTGCTGTAAGCTCATATACAAACATAGCAATTTAAATATTACAATTTTTAAATTTAAGTTTTTACTTTTAAAGGAAACCTGTAGCAAAGCTGGCTTACCCGAACCGAACCCCTATAGAATTAGTTTATTACCTAAAATATAAAGCCGACACGCATTAATTAAATGATAGAATATCCCTTATTTAACCGGCTTCCTTCCTGGAGCCAGGTAGAAGTTTTAACCAATAAAGGAACGGTGGTTGCCCAACGAAACCATAAAGACTGGCATATTACCCTTTATACCTTAAATAATTTTTTTGTAGAATTATGGGAAAAGCCAAATCTCGAAATTATTGGTTCTTTTCATAGTTCGGTAAACCCGATGGCCATTCTGGAGCCGTATACCCAGGATATTCAAATAGAAGATTTCTACAGTTTCTAAGCTTTTGCTTTAGCCTTTGCAACTTCTTTTCTAAACCAAATTGCGTTTAAGCGGTAATAAATAATATTCTGAATTTAATTACACTTATACAGCTTAGATAATGGCAAAAATAACAAAAGCGGCCTATTTCGAAGAATTTGGTTCGTTAGAGAAGATTAAGGTGGGTAGTTTGCCCGTGCCGGAATTAAAAGAAGGCGAAGTACTGGTGCAGGTAAAAGCAGCCGGTATTAACCCGGTAGATGCCGCCGTGCGGGAAGGATATTTAAATTCTTTTATTCCGGTGATTTTTCCGGCTATACCGGGTTGGGATGTTGCCGGTGTGGTGGTAGACCGGGGTTATAGTGCCCGCCGGTTTAAGCCCGGCGATGAAGTTTATGCTTACGCCCGCCGACCCATGGTGCAGAACGGTACCTTTGCCGAGTACCTGGTTATTCCGGAAAGTTACCTGGCCTTGCGGCCGCAGCAAATTACTTGGGAAGAAGCCGCCGGCATTCCGCTGGTTGGCTTAACAGCCTATCAATCTTTGTTCGATGCCGGAAATTTGCAGGCCAATCAATCGGTTTTAATATTGGGCGCTTCGGGCGGGGTTGGTTCTTTGGGAATTCAACTGGCTAAAGCCAAAGGCGCAACTGTAATTGGGGTAGCCACCCGCAAAAACCACGACCACATGTGCAGCCTGGGCGCCGACCATACCCTGGATTATAACAATGACCTAATAGCCGAAGCCGTAAAAGAAATATTGCCGGACGGCGTTGATTTAATATTTGACTGCGCCAGCGGCGAAACCTTGCAGCAAAGTTTACCCGCCCTTAAAGCAGGTGGCAAACTGGTTTCTATTTTAAACCGGGGCGAAAACCTGCCGCCCGATTTAAATTTTGAGTACGTTTTTGTAGAGCCTAATTCTGCGCAGTTAACTATTTTGTAGGAGCTGGCAGATGCCGGACAGTTAAAAGTACCGGTAAGTAAAACCTTCTCCCTCGACCAAACCCAGGAAGCCTTCCGGCAAATCGAGTCTCATCATACCAAAAGTAAAGTTATTATTACCCCTTAAATAAATATTAAAAGACAAATATTTTTAGAATAAAGCAATCCACCCATGTCATTCAGGAGAATTCATAGAATTCCAGAGGAAACTATTTGGCTACCTGCTCATAGTTTCCTCCTAAATGGCAGGAGTGGATTGTTTAAACCGCTTTTTAAAATATTATATCATTATTATTTGGGTACTGCGCTTAAAATATTGCCATCATCTTGAGCTTGTCGAAATAGCTAAATTTCACTTTACATTGCTGTTATAGATCCTTCGACAAGCTCAGGATGACAGATAAAGTACACTTAAGCGCAGGATCTGCTTAATATTATTATCACATTATTTATTCGTAGCCGTTAAATTTTCCGGTGTCAGGGCGCTGCTGATTATTTCACCAACGGGCCTTTCTGCCAGATAATTTATGCCTAATAAAGTAGCCACTGTTTTTGCTACCTGGTTGGTATAATGTTGCTGTGGTTGTTTCATTTCGCCAAAAGCGGGGGTATCCGGACCAATTACCATAAACCAGGTTTGGTCGGCTTCGGCAACGTTGGCCCCGTGGTTGCGCCAGGTTCCGTTGCCATTGCCGCGGCCGTGGTCGGTGGTAATAAGTAAGGTCGTTTTGTTTTTGTATTTGGGCGAGCGCTGCACCCAGGTCCAGAGGTCTTTTATAAACGCATCGGTTTGGTGCGCCGATTTCAGATACGCATCGTAGTGGCCACCGTGGGCAAAATCGTCAGTTTCGCCGTAGGCAATGTACACCAAACGCGGGCTGTTTTTCTTTAAATATTCCAGCGCGTAATGGTGGGTAAAGGCATCCAGGCGCACACTACCCCAGGGGCTGGGTATTTGGGTTTGCAATTGGTTCAGAAACTTTTCCCGGTCGGTCAGGCGCAAGTCTTCGGCCGTAGCAAAACCAGCGTTTACTGGTATACCAGACCGCTTGGCATTAATTATAAACGGAAAAACATCCCAGGAACCAAAGGCCGCTACTTTTTTCCGGAAGCCTTTTTGCTCGTTAATAAATTCCAGCACCGTCCGGTTCGGATTATCTTTTTTATCGTTGCTGTTAATGCGTTCATCGTCGGCGAAGCCGGTTAATATTTCGCTATAGCCGGGGTAAGAAAAACGGTGCTGATTGCTTACGTTTACCAAATTCTGGTGCTGGCGATTTCCGTAAAGCTGGCCTTCTTTGGCCAATGTACCCCAAATAAACGGCAGTAATTTTTGCCGGCGCACGAGTAAGTCATCGTCCCAGAATAATTTTTTTAAAGCGTCCCGGTCCTCCACATAATCTTTATCCCGGATTAAATCGGCATCAGCCCCGGTAAAAAGTTCGCGCCATCTAAAACCATCGAGCGTTATTAAAATGACGTTTTCGGTTTTAAGCTTTTGCTGCGCCAGCGCAGGCCGACTGAAGAAACTTATTAAAATTAGTAAGGCAAACAAAATACGAAAGTGCATGTTCTTGTGGGGGTATATGGGTTTAGTTAGTTGGTCTTGTTATACGGAAAATATAGCTATAAATATATAGAAGATGTGAAATAATATTTGCTTTTAAACCTGCCTCCGGATTTAGGAGGCTACCTGTTCTGGCGCCGGAAAATTCTTCCAAGTAATTATTTAAGTTGGCAGCCTGCCTGTGTACAATCCTCGGAAAAGTTGTTACTTAAATTTTTACTTTTAATTTCATTTTAATAAGCTGGTTCTATATTCGCAGCCAATTAAAGAGAACCAGTAAATTAAAAATAAAAAGAAAAATTTAAAACAAAACAGTCAGGTTGGTTTAAAACCACTTAAGTAAGGTAAAGAAAAAGTGCCTGTTATTTGCAGAATATTTTTCATTAACAGCCCCTTAATACATCGGGAACAATATTAGCCCGAACCAGCCAGAACTAATATTTTTTAATCTTTTATAAATTTTATTAAACGAAAATAACAGCCCATGTACGTACATTCGAAAGAAAATCAAAGTAAGCTTAGTCCCGAAACAGCTTTTAAATATTTACAGGAAGGAAACGCCCGTTTTGTGCAGAACTTGCGCGCCAACCGCAACCTGTTGCAGCAGGTAAACGAAACCCGCGACGGACAATTTCCTTTTGCTACTATTCTGAGCTGTATGGATTCCCGGACTTCCGCCGAGCTTATTTTTGACCAGGGTTTAGGCGATATTTTCAGTATCCGGGTGGCCGGTAATGTATTAAACGAAGATATTTTGGGGAGCATGGAGTTTGCGACCAAAGTAGTAAATACCAAAATTATAGTAGTGCTGGGCCATACCAAATGCGGTGCTATTGTAGGGGCCTGCAACGATGTAAAACTGGGCAACCTCACCCAGCTTTTAGATAAAGTTAAACCGGCCATAGAACACGAAACTACCACCCAAACCGATAGACACGGCAAAAATCCGGAGTTTGTAAAAAACGTAACCGAAATAAACGTGCACTTAACTATTCAGAAAATTAAGGAAGAGAGCCCGATTATTGCGGAACTGGTACAGGATGGCCAGATTAAAATTGTGGGCGGATTGTACGATGTAGATAACGGTAAGGTAGATTTTTTTGAAGAATAAAATTGCTTAGGCTGGGTTTTCAACTTAAAACAATTTTTTAGTTTTAAGTTAAAAACCCGGCTTTTTGGTACCACCCCAATATTTAACTTTACCGGATTAGAACCTTCGCGTAACGATAAATAACTGATATTCTACAAGTATATCAATAAGTGGTTTAAGTAATTCATATCTGTCATTCAGGAGGAAACTATTTGGCTACCTGCTAAATAGGTTCCTCCTGAATGACAGGGGTGAATTCCTTAGAATAATAATTTGCTTTATTGTTTAACTAAACCCTTACAACTGTAACTAAACCCTTGCAATTGGTTTTTCGGGTAAGGCTAGTAAGGGCAGGGCGGCATGGAAAACCAACTCCTCGGTAACACTGCTGTGAAAAAGCGAATACCAAAAGCCATGCGTGTGAATGCCTACCGCCAGTAAATCTGCCGGATGCTCTTTTAAATAATTTTCTAAACCCTGGGCTACGGTTTCGCCGGTGCGTTTTACTAATTGCAACTGATGCTCCGGAAAGCGGGTGCGCAATTCCGATAAAATTAATTCTTCGTTTATAAGTTCGGGTTTGTTTTGGCTAACAATATGCACCAGCGTAATTTGAGCCCCAAAAGGTTGGGCAAAAGTTAGTAACTGGTTTAGGTATATTGCGGTTTCGTTTTCGAGGTCGGCGGCAAATACAATGCGGTGGGGCGCGGTAAAACGGGCTTCGGACGGAATAGCTAGCACCGGTACGCCGTGGGTTTCTTTTATAACCGAAGCGGTGTTGGTGCCAACCAGGCGGTCCAGAAACGAATTAGCGCCTTTCGTACCCATTATTATTAAATCAACTTGCTCTTCCCGCACCAGGTCGGCTATATTGCCGGTTAAAGAACCATATTTAAAAACGGTTTTAACCGGAATGTGAAATTGCCTGTCCTGCAGTATTTGTTCGGCTAAGCTGTTTAATTTTTCCTGTTGCATCCGTTCCATTTCGGGCTCCGGAAAACCAACGCCCGGGTACAAAGGGGTAGCGCCTATGCCAATATCGCCGGCGCCGGCAGCATAAATATTAGCACCGGCATAATTAATTGGTAACTCCGCATTATGAAAAAGAATAATTTGGCCTTGCGCGAACCGGGCTAGTTGAACGGCATAAGCAAGCGCATTAGCCGCGTTATCAGAAAAATCGGTGGGGACCAGTATGTTTTTCATAATTGATGCCGGTTTGTGCTATAAATATAGCTTATTTATATATACTACGCAGCCCGGTTGAAGCGGTTTACTTTGGTTTAGCCGGTAGTTCGGTTTTGTTGCCGTATTGTTTTCAGGTAGAGCGTTTCTACCTTTTGGCGGGCCCAGGGCGTTTTGCGTAAAAACTGTAAACTCGATTTTACGCTTGGTTCGTGGTTAAAGCTGTTTATCCTAATTTTATGACCCAACTCGTCCCAGCCGTAATAATTTACTAAGTAAACCAAAATTGCTTCCAGGGTTTTACCGTGCAGGGGGTTATTCTTTTGTTCTTCCATGTTAAGCTACAATATTCATTATTCAGGTTTACGGGCCGAAATTAAATTATAGTCGAGCAGGGTAGGAATATTTTCTCTGGCAGGAATTAAAACGGCTTGGGTAAACCACGCACGATGCTCCTGGCGGCTGTAAATACGGCCTTTGGTGCCGGTGAAAAGCATTACCGAATAATCGGTCGCCGCCAAGGGCCCGTCTAAAGTATCGTTCAGAAAAGCATCGTGTACCCACAACTCGCCGCCGGGTTTTAAAGCTTTGGCAAACTTTTGCGTTAAGCTAATACAGGTTTCGGTGGGCCAATCGTGGAAGAGGCTGGCGGCTAAAAGTAAATCAGTTTGGGGCAGTTCATCGTGCAGCATATCGCCGGCCATAAATTTAACCCGCTCGCGTACACCCGCCGCGTTGTTCCGGCCGCTTTGGCAAAATGTATTCAATAGTTCCTGGGCTACTTTCAGCACTTCGGGCCGGTCGAAAACCGTGGCAGTTGCTTCGGGATTGGCCAGCAGCCACTCGTAGGTATAAAAGCCGGTTCCGGCCGCTACATCCAGTAAATGCCCGTTGCTTTGAGTTAGTTTTTCAGCTACGACCGGCGCTAAATATTCGGCCCGGCCAGCTAAAGCTAAAGTCAGGAAGCGGGCGGCTTCCGGGTCATCCATTGGCGAAGGCGCGTCGCCGTCTTTTACGTAAGTTACGCCGTGTGTGGTATCGGTTGGCCCGTCGTGGCGTAAGAATTGGGTTAAGGCCAGCACGCCCGGGTCGTTTTTTTCTAAGCCGGTATAACCAATCAGGTTGGGTTGCTGGTTTTGGGTTAAATATTGCCCCAGCGGTGTTAAGGTTAAGTTACCTTCAGAATTATAAGCCAGCATTTCCATGGCACACAGCGCCGGAAATACAACCATAGCCGGCCGTTCTTTTAAACCTAATTGCTGCGCTAAATCTGTAAAGGAAAGCGGCCCGTTTTGCAACGCTTCAAAAACCGGAATATGATGGACAGCAGCAATTAAAATGCGGGAACCAGCCATGGCGCGTAAGTGGCGGGTAATAGGAGCAAGGTCTAAAGAAGGTGTTGGCATGAATATTTTTTGGTTGTTAAGAAGCTTTCTTTTAGGTAATGTTTTCTGTTAAATAGGTCTCTCTTGTCATTCTGGGAATCCAAGGATTCCGGGAGGAACCTATTTGGCCTATTCATGGCCGCTGGCTACCAGGAAATCAAAATACGGATTCATTATTTTATCAATTCTATTTTCTTTTCCCGGCTCATATCTTTAATTTCCTTTTCTCGCTCAATTGCCATATTTACATCACGGAATCTTTCGTAATAAACTAATTTATAACAGTAGAACTTACCGGCAAATGTGTTGGCTTCGCCTTAATTATTGAAATGTTGTTGTAGCCTGGTTTGTAAATTATTAATTATACCTGTATACAAAACAGTCCTTTTCGGGTTTGTTGTAATGTATACAAAGTAGTTGCCTTTAACCATAGTAGCAACCTACCTTGAATAGGCCAAATAGTTTCCTCCTGAATGACAAAATTGAACCAACTTAGCTTCTTCTTTCCTGTTTTAACAGCAATTACTAAGTTTAGGAGAAACTTTTAATATTTATTATTTTTCTTTTTCCTGTTCTGAATTTATAACCTTGGTCATTAAATGGCGGTCGTGGTCGCGGAAGCCGAATTTGTGGTAAAGGGCTTTACCGGCTTGGTTGTGGCGTTCGGCTTCGAGGTGTAAAACTTGCAGGCCAAGTGCTTTTGCTTGCTCCAGGGCGTAGCTTAATATTTGCGTACCCAAACCCCGGCCGCGAAAATTTTCTTTCAAATAAAATTCATCCAGAAAAGCAATCTTACCGCCAAATTCAAAACTGTAACAAAAAGTAAAAGCCAGGTAACCTATGGCTTCAGCTTCCGGCGCGGGTTTAATTACCCAAATAATGCCCAATGCCGGCGTTTGCAAAAAGTGCCGCATTACGCCTTCGGCTTTGGGGTGGTTAAACGGGTAATGGTCGATGGCGTAAAATGCTTCCTGCAAATCCAGCAAGGCAGATAGATGCGCCGGGGTAGCTATTTCGTAATGTACATTCATTATTTAAAACTTAGCGCCCGAAGGTACATAACCAACCGGTTTATTTGGCAAAAATAGTGGCTGCTTTAAATTTTTTGCCGAATTGCTTACATCCTTAACCTAAAATCCTTATCATTAAGGCCTATATCTAAATATTTAATTAATTACATACCACCACATGCTAAAAAAAAATATGCTGCTGCCTTCGCGGTTTCTGTTGATGAGTTTGCTCCTGCTCTTGTCGGCCCAGGTAGGTTTCGGTCAGATTCAGAAAAGTTACATTCAGGTGCAGGTTACGCCCGACCATTCTAACTGGCTGTACAAACCCGGCGAACCGGTTAAATTTCGGGTAGCGGTTACGCAATCGGGGGTGCCGGTGCCAACTGCCACGGTGCGATATAATATTATGCCCGAAAAAATGAAGCCTGTAAAAACGGGCACCTTGCAGCTCACCAACGGCGAAGCATTATTAGATGGCGGCACCATGCCGGCCGCCGGCTTTTTACGCTGCGACGTTTTTGCGACTTTAGACGGCAAAGAATACAAAGGCCTGGGTACCGCCGCCTTTGACCCCATGAATATTCAACCAACCGTAAAATTGCCCGCCGATTTTTCGCAGTTCTGGGAAAAGGGCAAAGCCGATTTAGCCGCTGTTCCCATGGATGCTCGCATGACCTTAATGCCCGAGCGCTGCACCGAAAACGTAAATGTGTACCACGTAAATTTGCAAGGCTTTGGTAAATCGCGGTTGTATGGCATTTTGTGCGTACCGAAAAAAGAAGGCAAATATCCCGCCTTGCTACAGGTGCCGGGCGCGGGTATCCGGCCTTATGGCGGCGATATAGGCCATGCCGAAAAAGGCGTAGTTACCTTCCAGATTGGCATCCACGGCATTCCGGTAGATATGCCCCAGGATGTTTACAACAACTTGTCGGCGGGGGCTTTAAGCAACTACCCGGCGTTTAACCTCGAAAACAAAGACCGGTATTATTACAAGCGCGTTTATTTAAACTGTGTGCGGGCCGTAGATTTTCTGGCGAGTTTGCCCCAGGTAAATAATAACCAAATGAGTGTAATGGGCGGCAGCCAGGGCGGCGCTTTATCTATTGTAACGGCCGCGCTCGATAATCGCATTAAATATTTGGTGGCTTTTTACCCCGCTTTATCCGATATGACCGGTTACCTGAACGGCCGCGCTGGCGGCTGGCCGCATTTATTCGCCGAAAATAATAACCGCGTACACGAAACACCCGATAAAATTAATACGGTAGGCTACTACGATGTGGTAAATTTTGCCCGCTATGTAAAAGTGCCCGGTTTTTATTCCTGGGGTTACAACGACGAAACTTGTCCGCCAACCTCGTATTATTCGGCTTACAATGTAACAAAAGCGCCCAAAGATTTATTTGTAGTACCCGAAACCGGCCACTGGACTTACCCCGAGCAATACGAAAAAGCAGATGCCTGGCTAATGCCGAAACTGGTGAAAGAAGAACCTGCAAAAACAAAATCGAAGAAGTAAAGGCTATTAATTGAAGCAGCAAAAGCTATTATTTGGCTTACTAGCAAGCCGTTAATTTAAGTTTGCTGTTAAGTTTGTTGTGTATGCTACATTCTGCCCTGGCTGTGTCTTTTGACCAGCCAGTTTTTTTTAATCTTTAGTTGTTCTCCCTAACGTTATTTGTTTCAGCTTGCTGAGCTAATATTTTTTTTAACAGCACAATTTGCCCCAGGTGGTAGTGAGTATGTTCGATAACCCCGTGAATATTCCGGTAATAATTACCATACTGTTCCTCGGTAAAAGTTTCCCAAAGTTTACTTTCGGGTAAAGCTTGCACCAACGTGGCAAATTTTTCCGCATCATTCCAGGTTTTATTTAATAAAGCTTCCCAATCTTCCTGCGACTGGATGGGCGACAGGTCAAAACTATATTTATCTTTGGCATTTAGCGGTTCGCCTTGTAACACCTTCAAGACGGCACTCACATAATAATTAACATGAAAAACCAGGGCCGCAATGGTGTTTAAATCATAAACCTTGGTGGTGGCTTGTTGCCAATCTACCTCGGCCAGGCTGTCTTTCAGGTTTACGTCAGTCCAGTTTCCGCCAAAATGAATTTCCCGGAAGTGCATCGCTATTTGTTCTGTTAACTTCATGAAAGTATATGTTTTAACCTCCTAACCTTTATAGGTCTTATGTATAAAAACTATAGTATTTAGTGCTACTTGATATTATACCGAGACTAAGTTTGTTAAAAACATGAGACTTAGGGAAACCATAGTCTGTCCAGTGTTTTATTTCAAATGATTAGTCTGGTTTTTTTAAATTTCTCTATTAATTCACTCTTTTTATTTTTTGGCAGTATTCCACTTGATAAACCATTTAAAATATATTTACCTATAAGTTCAATATTATCATTTGAAAAAACATTTATGGAATAAAACTCTCCTTCTTTAAGTACTATTTCAGAATCATGAATGTTGCCGTTCACAATGACTTGATTAATAAGTGTAACTTCTTGTTCTAACTCAGCTACAATTACCTCAAAAACGCCATCTGGTACTTTTATGTATTCTTTATTAAACTGATTTGGGAGTACATTAAATATTTCTCCTTGGTACTTTAGCTTACCGTTTTTAACAAAAAATAAGTGTGGGCAACTACCAAATAGCCAATGCCTATTTAGCCAATAAATATTACCAAACGAGAAGTCGTGAATTAAAGAAGTAATCTCCTGATTTTTATTTTCTATAATTATTTTTTTGGGGATAAAGCTTGGGCCAATGAATTCAATATTTGGGCTTTCTTCTAATGCACCTAGTTTTAAATGCTGAACTTGATTAGGGACGTAAGTATAAGAAACTAGGTCACTATTTGATTCTGATAATTCCTTAAACTCACTTAGGAACAAGCCGATTGGGATTATGATATTTTGACCAGGTTCAATCAGGAACTTAGGGAAATTAGTAAATTCATTTACCTCTAAATTCTCTTTTTTATAAAGGACTCCATCATTAGCGATAGACTCTAAAGATTTAAGCCGTATAGGTGAATTAGAAATATTCTTTAGAACTAAGAATTGAGCATATAATGGCCGAACAATAAACAGCTCTTGAAAATTTTCTGCCCCTGCACATTCACTTTCATAACAAGTTCTAATTTCGCTTATTCTATTTTCAGATATCCTATTTTTCAGGAGAAATTGTGAGATATTGTCTGATTTTAACGTTAATTTTATCTCTTCACGATTAGGAGTTCGTCTATGATAGAAGAACTGGTATTCATCTTCATCGTTTGGTATAGATTTAGCGTCAGGGAACTCAATGAGATAATGTTCTTTGTCGATTACTAAGGATTTCTCTATTTCAGTATGTCTGTATTGTTGTTTTCCAATTATAGAACGTAAGAATTTGAGAGTTCTATTCTCAAATAAGAGTGGGTTTTCGAATGGGAAATGAGATAGGTTGTTCTGAGATATTTCTTTTATGATGCTAAATTCGCTAGTTATTAAAAACTTAGCCCCAATCACCTCACTATTTAAAAATGAGATTTCTGGTAAAAATTTTCTGTCTATAATATACTCTATTTCATTATGACTTAGACATTTAATTTTAGAAGCAAGTCGTTTGTGTCCCCAGGTCTCAATTGCAATTTTCTTATACTTCTTTCTTAACGCGTCAACAAAATTTTCTACTTCACCAATTAGGGTGTCATTTGTGATATAAACAAATTTAAGTACATCATCCCAATTTGCTAAACATCCAATTAAGTCTTCTTCGATTTTATTTTTTGTAAGCTTTGCACTTTCTCCTCTGGTGGCATGAGCTTGAAAGAAAATGCGAGAAACATAGCAGTATCCATCATTTTTCATATCTCCTTTTCTTCCTCCTGCCCGAACGGGCGTGTAGTCCTCAGGATAGAGGGTAATTAACAGCCTGTCACAGAAATCTTGAAAGTAGTAATACTCTAATGATTTGATATAATCATCTATGATTTTAGGATCGTAGTTCAATTTTAAAGATTTTGCTCAACTGCAGAATATATACACCCTTTGTGTATATACCGCCAATATTCCTAGCTAAAAAGTAAGTGACAATATAGTTAGGTTTTATTTAACAGAACAAAAGTCAAGAATTAATATTTCATTCGTCTATCTAAGGTTAAACTAGCTTGATGAAAGCTTAATTATCCTAACGTTCCAGAAAATTTAGGTAGAAACCAACTATTCCCCATCACCCCTCCCTGACAACAATCAGCCCCAGAAATGACCTACGTCATCTTTCTCCCAGTGCTTTCTGGCGAATTTTGAACCGTAAAAATTCAAAAGAGCACTTATGTTACTCGAAACATTACCAAAAGAAAAGAAAGTAGTTCCGCCGGGCGCACCGGCCGTGGATTCCTTTTACTACGACAACAAAATAGTCCGCAACTTTGCCTTTGCCTCCGTGGGTTGGGGCTTGGTGGCCATGCTGGTGGGGGTTATTGTGGCGTTCCAGTTGGCCAACCCGGCCATGAACATGGGCACCGAATACACCACCTTTGGGCGGATAAGGCCATTGCACACCAACGCGGCCATTTTTGCGTTTGTGGGCAACGGTATTTTTATGGGCGTTTATTACGCGCTGCAACGTTTGTGTAAAACCCGGATGTATTCCGATTTACTGAGCAAAATTCACTTCTGGGGCTGGCAGCTTATTATTGTGGCCGCGGCTATTACGCTGCCCCTGGGTTTTACCACTTCCAAAGAATACGCTGAACTGGAATGGCCCATTGATATTGCCATTACGGTAATCTGGGTAATATTTGGCTGGAACATGTTCGGGACCATTTTACAACGCCGCGAACGCCATTTGTACGTAGCTATTTGGTTCTTTATTTCTACGTTCTTAACGGTAGCGGTGCTGCACCTGGTTAATTCATTCGAGATTCCGGTGTCTTTCCTGAAAAGTTATTCGGGTTATGCGGGGGTGCAGGATGCATTGGTGCAGTGGTGGTACGGCCACAACGCGGTGGCTTTCTTTTTAACCACGCCTTACCTGGGCCTGATGTATTACTTTTTGCCCAAAGCGGCTAACCGCCCGGTGTATTCGTACCGCTTATCTATTATTCACTTCTGGGCGCTGATATTTATTTACATCTGGGCTGGTCCGCACCACTTGTTATATACTGCCTTACCCGACTGGGCACAATCTTTAGGCGTAGTTTTCTCGATTATGTTGCTGGCACCCAGCTGGGGTGGTATGATTAACGGTTTATTAACCCTGCGCGGTGCCTGGGACAAAGTAGCCGAAAGCCCGGTGCTGAAATTTATGGTGGTAGCGATTACAACTTACGGGATGGCCGTATTCGAAGGTCCCATGCTGTCTTTGAAAAATGTAAACGCCATTGCGCACTTCACCGACTGGATTGTAGCGCACGTACACGTAGGTACATTGGGCTGGAACGGTTTCTTAACTTTTGGCGTGCTGTACTGGTTAATCCCGCGCATTTTCCAAACCAAATTGTACTCCAATAAACTCGCTAATACCCACTTCTGGTTAGGTACGCTGGGTATCCTGTTCTACGCTATTCCTATGTACTGGGCCGGCTTTACCCAAGGTTTAATGTGGAAACAGTTTACCGCCGAAGGTACGCTGCAATACCCGAACTTCCTCGAAACGGTGTTCCAGATTATCCCGATGTATTATTTGCGCGGTATTGGTGGTGCCATGTATTTGCTGGGTGCCTTTGTAATGGCCTACAACCTGTTCAAAACTGTTCGTCAGGGCGAATTATTAGCCGACGAAGTAGCCCATGCTGCCCCAATTCAGAAATTGCCGAAAGGCGCCAAATTAGATGGCCACTGGCACCGTTGGATTGAGCGTCGTCCGATTCAGTTAGCCGTTTGGGCAACCGTAGCCATCCTGATTGGTGGTTTAATCGAGATGATTCCGACTTTCCTGATTGAGTCTAATGTGCCTACCATCAGCAGCGTGAAACCTTATACTTCTTTGGAATTACAAGGCCGCGACGTGTATATCAAAGAAGGCTGTAACAACTGTCACTCGCAAATGGTGCGTCCGTTCCGCTCCGAAACCGAACGTTACGGCGAATATTCTAAAGCCGGTGAATTCGTGTACGACCGGCCGTTCCTGTGGGGTTCTAAACGTACTGGTCCGGATGTGCACCGGGTAGGAGGTAAGTATCCGCACTCCTGGCACTACAACCACATGATAGACCCTACCACCATGTCGCCGGGTTCTATTATGCCGCCGTACCCCTGGTTAGCCGAGAAAGACCTGGATATTTCGGACACCTCGGATAAAATTCATGCGATGCGCCGGATGGGTGTACCATACTCGGAACAGTACGAGAAAAATGCCAACGACCACCTGATGACGCAAGCGAAAGAAATTGCCGCCGAACTCGGGAAAGAAGGCATCGAAGTTAAACCCGAAAAAGAAATAGTGGCTTTAATTGCTTACTTGCAACGCCTGGGTACCGACATTAAAGCCAAAGAAGAAGTAGCAGAAAAATAGAAAAAGCAAAAGGTAAGTTTTAGTTTTTTGAATGAGGCTCCTCCTGGGTAAAACCAGGAGGAAACCTTGAAAATTAAATTTCCTGAAGCGTTACCCCGAACCCCTTTAAACTAATAAAAAACCATGTATAAAAATATTCTGCAATCCATAGCCGGCATCGAAATATACCCCATTATTTCCTTTGCCATCTTCTTCGGGTTCTTCCTTTGCCTGATTCTGTACGTGATTCTGGTAGATAAAAATCTGGTGAAAAACATGAGCGAACTGCCGCTCCAGAACGATGAAGATTCACTGCCAAAAGAAGGAGTTTACCGGTCATGAAAACACTTACCAATCAATTTAAAAACTTTGTGCTGGCGGCAGCATTTGCCGTATCCTTGCCGGGCCTTGCCCAGGACCATGTAGCTGCCGGAAAAAAAGTATTTACCGATAATTGCGCTGCCTGCCATAGCCTGGATGCCCAGGTAGTTGGGCCGGCTTTGAAAGGCGTAACCGAGCGCCGCGACGAAGCCTGGGTGAAGAACTTTATTAAAAACTCAACTAAATTAATCCAGAGCGGCGATAAAGAGGCGGTGGCTTTGTTCGAGAAATTCAACAAAACCCAAATGCCGGCTTTCGAAGGCAGCCTTTCCGAAGAGCAAGTAACTTCGGTAGTAGCCTACCTGGCTAACCCCGGCGAAGCTGCTCCGGCTGAGGCCGCTGCCCCGGCAACAGATAACAAAGCCACGGCGGCGGCTTCGGTTCCGGCACCTGAATTTAATTTGCAGGCGATAGATCCTATTTTGCTGGTGCTGGTGTCTTTTGCGCTTATTTTATTATTGGTAATACTGGGGTTTGGCCTGATTATTTTAAAGCAGGTTTCCCCGCTGCTGGCTAAAGTTTACGAGAAGCCAGCGTACCAAAATTCGTTCATGGCCCGTTTGGTAGCCATGTTCCAGGGCGAGGGCCAGCTTTTTGTTAAGAAAGACAAGAACATTATTATGGAAGGCCACGATTACGACGGCATCCATGAGTTCGACAACGACTTGCCGCCTTGGTGGAGATATTTATTTTACGCAACGGTGGTTTTTAGTTTGGTGTACGTAGTTAACTACCACGTAATGGGCGGTAAATTACAGGATGCTGAATACGAAGCCGAAATGCAAACTGCTGCCCTGTTGCACCCGCCCACCGAAGAAGGTAGCATCAACGAAAAAACCGATTATAAAGTGTTAACCGATGCTGGCGCTTTGGAAAAAGGGAAAACTGCTTACCTGCAAAACTGCGCGGCCTGCCACGGCCAGGAAGCCGAAGGTAAAATTGGCCCTAACTTAACCGACGAGTACTGGCTGCACGGTGGTGAGGTAAACGAAATATTTAAAACCATCAAATTTGGGATAACCGAAAAAGGCATGGTAGCCTGGAATGGCAAACTCTCTAAAGACCAGATACTGGAAGTGAGCAGTTATATATTAAGCTTACAAGGTTCTAACCCGGCCGGTGCTAAAGAGCCGCAAGGCGAGAAGGTAACCAAGTAGTTTTGAGTTTTTAACCCTAAGTAGCTTGTTTTAGCCCTTCCTTAATAATTTTAAGGAAGGGCTTTTTGCTTGTAAAAAATACTCTCAGTTTAAGAAAATATTTCCTTTTTACCTTAGTAACTGATGTTACGCAAAAATTTAAATAATATAGTTCAAGTAACCCACTTTTGTCATTCTGGATACCTAAATTTAATTTTGCCCTACCTATTGCTTAACATTAGTTATTAATTCTAGGGTAGAAGATAAATAAATTCTGCCTATATTAGCTTGTACTAAGTTGTTGTATTTCAGGGTGTATGAAGTACCTAACAAAGCCGAACCTGTTTTAAAAATAAAGATGAATCAATTACGCTTTATTTTAATCCTTTTGGTATACCCGCTTTTAAATGTATACGGCCAAACTCAGCCCGGTAAAAAGCCTATTTTGGCTAATAGTAATATTTGGACCCAAGCCAGGTTAGCTGCGTTTGAGAAAGAAATAGAAAACTTACGCCAGCAACATCATATTCCAGGTTTATCGGTTGGTATTGTAAAAGATAAACAATTGGCCTGGCAGAAAGGCTTTGGCTATGCAGATGTGGCGCAAAAAATTATACCCGACGAACATACCGTATATCAAATTGCTTCGGTAACCAAAACTTTTGGTTCTATTTTGCTGATGCAGCAAGTAGAAAAGGGTAAAGTAAGTTTGGATGATCCAATTGCCAAATACAATATTAATTTAGGCGCCCGCTGGGGCAGCGATGAACGGATTAAAGTAAAGCATTTGCTCACGCATACGGCCATGGGTAATTCCCTGAATGCGTTTAAACCAGGCTACACCTTCCGCTACAACGGAGACTGGTATAACCGTTTAGGCTTGGTAATAGAAAAGGCGGCGGGCCAACCGTTTGGCGAAATATTGCTGCAAAATATTATCCGGCCGCTTGGCTTACAAAATACCGTTCCGAGTACAGACGATAGCATTAATTTTAAATTAACCGGTTACAACCCGGAAGTTTTTAAAACCAAAGTAGCCAAACCTTATGATTGGCAGAAAAAGCAACTGGTTCCCGTGCAATATACTTATGGTTTTGGTCCGGCGGCCGGCCTGATGAGCAGTGTAGCAGACCTGGCCGTTTACGCCAATGCCTTAGATGAACAACAATTTTTGCTGCCCCAAACCTGGGAAAAGGTATTTACACCTTTTGTAACCCCTAAAGGAAAAGAAATTCAATACGGACTGGGCTGGTACGTGAAAAATTATAAAGGCGTAAAGGTGGCGTGGCATACAGGTTGGTGGACCGGCTACTCGGCTTTATTTATCCGGGTTCCGGAGCAAGCGCTTACCTTTATTGTGCTGGCCAATTCTCAGGATTTAAGCCGGCCCTTTTACCACGTGGTGCAACCAATACCGGGCATCGGCTTCTTTAATCCCTTGCGTTCCAACCTTAACAAAAACTTGCTGGCCTCCGATTTTGCCAAAGCCTTCTTTCAGTATTTTATAGAAGAAAAAGAGAATTAAACAAGTCATTCGCGAAGGTAAGAGAAGGCTCTCCTTTGACGGCGTCGGGCGGAATTAATTTAATTTTTTATATGGAATAGCCTTTATACTATTGAGTATTATAACCTGGTAGGCCATTATTTCTGAAAACCTTCTCTATATTATATTTCAAGGATATTACTTTTGAAAATAATTAATCCTTAGGTGAGAACCTGGGCTATCTTCTTTTCGGTAAGCTTTATTAAAGAATATTAAACTTACCGGAAAAAAGGCCTAAGATGGGAACCCATCAAAATAATTATAGCCAAAGTTGCTCCCAAGAGATTACCTTATCAGGCGCTATTTCACAAATGCTGCTTTAGCCACATAATCGTAAGACTTCCTGACTGATTCTAGTTGTGAAGGAGATGCACTGGTGGCCGGGTTAGGGTATTCCAACTCTACATAATATTTTTCTAAGCCTCCGGTAGCATAACCAACCGTAAAAATGTTTTCGAAATTCATAAATCCAGTCGAGCCCAGAACGTCTCTGTCTTTGATGTGCAGGAAGGGAAAGCGCCCCGGGTACCGCCGGAAATAAACAACGGGATCACACTGGCCCATTACTGCCCAATACACATCCATTTCAAAGAATACCAGGCTGGGCTCAGTATTGGTCAAGAGAAAATCATAGAAAATTTCGCTGGGGTAACTGTTCTGGGTAATTTCCATTTCCGGCGACCAATCTTCACCGCGCTTTGCCCCAATCCGTTTAAATTCCTGACTATGGTTATGGTAGCCCCACCGCATTTTGGCCTCTTTGGCTAGTTGCCCGGTTTGATTAAAAATATCGCAAACCAGTTTAGCATCATCCAGCGTGTTTATGAGGGGCATAGCAGGCTGCACCATTACCGGCACACCTAGCTCCTGATGATCGGCTATAGCCCTTTTCCAGAATTCAAGTATAGCCTTGGTATTTTCCCGGGTATAGGTTTCAATCTGGATGCTGCGCTCTCCTTTACCGGTTCCTCCGCCATCACCAAATTTGTAAAGGCTTTTCAGCGGCGGCTCCAGATGAGAACTGGTTGGTTCCAGACCAATGTCGTCTAACAACTTTCGGTAATCTTTTAACGAATAGCCAAGAACAGAACCTTTTTTGTCCTGCTGTTCATAGCCATACAGTTCTACATGCGAGAAGCCAATTTTCTTCAGGGCTGTTAACGAACCTACCATGTCTTGCTTCAACTGGAGGCGAATAGAATAAGTCTGAATCCCGATTTTCTTTTGCCTAGGAGCACTGGCAGCACCTAATACATTGTTCTCTGAAAGCATTCCTGCAGCCGCAAGTGCTGTTACGTTTTTAAGGAAATTTCTTCTTTTGTACATAGGCGTGTGGGGGTAAGTGGCGGTAAGGCTAAGGTAATAATAAATAGACAATGTTCTAAGGTGATTATTATGGATTATCAGATTACTATAAATCAATATTCCTCCCTGATTAAGATCAGCCGGCATTATGATCGCCGTCATGTTTATTCGGCAGCGCAATTCAGATTTTTGTAAAGTTAAAAACCACAATCGCGGCAGGTAATTACCCAACGCAAACAAAATCTAAACTAAAATGAGCCACGTTGCAACCGATACTGACCACTTCCGCGACTCGGTATCTACAGTAGATAAAGAAGGGAAACGGGTGTGGCTTTACCCCAAAAAACCATCCGGAAAATATTACAATGCCCGTAAACTGGTAAGCTATGGTTTACTCACCATTCTGTTTGCGGTACCGTTCCTGAAAATTAATGGCTTGCCGGTGCTCATGCTCAACTTCCCGGCCCGTAAGTTTATTATTTTCGGACAAATATTCTGGCCCCAGGATTTCTTTATCCTGCTGCTGGCCTTTTTAACCCTGGTGGTATTTATTATTTTGTTTACGGTAATTTACGGCCGGGTTTTCTGCGGCTGGGTTTGCCCCCAGACAATTTTCATGGAAATGGTTTTCCGCCGCATCGAATATTTTATTGAAGGCGACTACAACAAACAAAAAGCCCTGAACAAAGCCCCCTGGACCCGCGAGAAAATTCTGAAAAAAGGCACCAAACACACCATCTTCCTGGCTATTTCTTTCCTGATTGCCAACCTGTTTTTGGCTTATATTATTGGCATAGATGAGTTAAAAGTTATTGTGCTGGATTCGCCGCTGAACCACCTGGTGGGTTTGGGTACGCTGCTGGTTTTTGCCGGTATCTTTTACTGGGTGTATGCCAGCTTCAGGGAGCAGGTTTGTACCATTGTTTGCCCGTACGGCCGCTTACAAGGCGTAATGATGGATAAAAAAACCACCGTTATTGCCTACGATTTTGTGCGTGGCGAGCCCCGCGAGAAACAGCGTAAAGGCCAGGAGCGTACCGCCGGCGACTGTATAGATTGCCACCAGTGCGTGCAGGTTTGCCCCACCGGTATCGATATCCGGAACGGCACCCAACTGGAATGTATTAATTGTACCGCTTGCATCGATGCCTGCAACAACATTATGGACCTGATAAACAAGCCGCAAGGCTTAATCCGCTACGACTCCATGGAAGGCATTGAAAAAGGAGAGAAGTGGAAATTAAATGCCCGGATTAAAGGCTACAGTGCAGTGTTGTTAATTCTGGTGGGAATATTAATAACGCTGCTGGTAACCCGCAGCAACGTAGATGCCACCATTTTGCGCACGCCGGGCATGTTGTTCCAGAAAAACGATAAAGGTGATATTGTAAACCTGTATAATATTTCGGTTATCAATAAAACCAACGAAGAAATGCCCATTACCTTAAAATTATTGGAACCGGCGCAAGGCACGATTCAGGTAGTAAAAAACAACTTAATACTACCCAAACAAGGCATTACCGAAGGTGTTTTCTTAGCCGAAATTCCGGCCCAATATTTAACCGGCATTAATTCCGAAATAGAAGTAGGGGTTTACAGCCGCGGAAAACTGATTGCCGTGGAAAAAACCAAGTTTATGGGTCCGGCCAAATAATTTAATAAATAAGAAATTTAATCCGAATGAATACTCCAACAGTTAATTCCAGAAAGAGTGGGTGGTTTTTACCCTATGTTATTACGGGCGCTTTTATCTGTTTTATGAGCTACATTATTTTCTTTGTTACGCAGGCCATGCGCTCCGAAGTAAATCTGGTGAGCAAAGATTATTACCAGCAGGAACTGGATTACCAGAAACATATTGAAGTAATGAACCGCACGGCTGCCCAAAACCAAGCGGTAACTGTGGCGGCACCAGCCGGTACCAATCAGGTAATTTTAAATATGGCGGTAGAGGCTAACGAGAAAATTACCGGCACCATTAATTTTTTTCGTCCTTCCGATGGTTCCCAGGATTTTCAGGTGCCGTTAAAACTAAACGAATCGCAAAACCAGGTTCTGAATACCGAAAAACTATCGAAAGGCTTGTGGCGCGTTAAAGTTAATTACAACCGGGGCAACCAGCATTATTACAACGAAACGCAAATAACGCTGCAATAAAATGGTTTGGGCAGGTTTTTTAATGGGCTTACTGGGTAGTTTCCATTGCCTGGGTATGTGCGGACCAATTGCCGTGGCTTTACCCGTTGGCAAAGGCTCGGGCTGGCAGTTTGTTGCGGGCCGCTTGTTGTACAACGGCGGCCGCATTATTACCTACGCGGGTTTGGGTTTAGTTGCCGGAGCATTTGGGCAATCGTTGCAATTAGTAGGCATTCAGCAATTAGTTTCTATTGTGGCTGGCGTGTTAATATTAATATTGGCCGTTATGCCCGCCCTTATCTCCCGGCCTTTGGGAAATATACCTTTTATTCAAAAAACCTTGTTCTGGGTCCGGAAGACCTTTGCTAAATATTACCAGAAACAAAATTTATTATCGTTGCTGGTGGTGGGTTTGCTGAACGGTTTGCTGCCCTGCGGCTTTGTATATATTGCCTTGGCCGGTGCCATCGCCATGAAAACTTTGCCTTTAGCAATGACCTACATGGCTTTATTTGGCCTGGGCACATTGCCTATGATGTTGCTGGTTTCTTTATCCGGCAAATTAATTAAACCCCAAACCCGATTTTTCTTTAAAAAAGCAGTGCCCTATATGGCCTGCATCATCGCCTGTTTATTTATTCTGCGCGGCCTGAACTTAGGTATTCCGTACGTAAGCCCTAAAGCGCAGGCCACCACGTCGCACCACGTAACCATGGCGTGTTGTCATAAGAAGTGATTAGTTGTTAGTTGTTAGTGGGTAGCAGTGAATTGGAAGAAAAGAATAGCTATGAATATTTTTTATCCGGATTTTTTACAAACCATACAGAACAACTAACAACTAATTACTAACAACTAACAACTAACCCCTAACCATGATAAAAATCAATTTTTTGGTTGATGTTGGTCGTGGGAAGGCAGGTTTAACGCCCTTACATTTACAGTAGAATTATAAAACCCTGCTCCCAACTAATAGTTAACATCATGAAAAATATATTAGTCATAACCGATTTATCGCAGGAAGCCCTACCGGTACTGCAATTTGCGAATAAGCTGGCGGCCAAAGCCGATGCTGAAATTGTACTGTTGCACTGTTTGGAATCTGAGGCGTTAACCGCTACTAACGAAAACCGGGCTTTGTCGCGGTTACGGAATTTTGCCGGACGTTTGCATCAGCAATACCCCAAAGTAAACGCTACGGTGGTACACAACGAATGTGTGGTAAGATCGGGTTCTTTGGTAAGCTCGGTGCAGGATTTGGTGCAGGATTACCGCATTAATTTAATCTTAATGGCGGCCCCTTATGCCGCTGATGAAACGGAGAACACCCAATTCTTTCAGGCTTTTTTAGAACGGGTAAATTGCCCTATTTTATTGGTGCCGGCGCAAGGAGATATAAAAACCTTTAACCGTATTAGCTACGCTGCCGACTTCACCAGGTTGGATATGAGCATGTTAAAACGAATAATTTCTTTTGCCCGGTTATATGAGGCAAATCTGGATTTGGTTCATGTTTATCAAAAGCAGCAACGGCCTTATTTGGCGCAGTACAAGAAAGCCTTAAGCCAGTTGTGCGTAGAAGTAACTTACGATAAAATCAATTTTTTCCTGCTCGAAGAAGATGATAAATTGGAAGGTATCAACGATTTTGCCGAACAGCGGGAAGCCGATTTACTTGTAATTGCCACCCCCGACGAGAACCTGGTTAAACGTTTATATAGCCAAAAATACCTGAAAACCGACGCCTATCACCTGCATATACCCACTATTATTTACCCCGAAGGAAACGGCATAATTTGCTCTGCCCATTGTCCGGTTTGTACCCTCGATAAACAAAGAAAGCATAACCTGGAATTGGTTGCTCTATAAAAATAACAATGTATTAGTTTAGTAGTTTGGGTAAAAGCGGCGTAATTCTTGTGCCGCTTTTTTGTTTAGCAAGCATACTTATACAATTGTAAAACAATGACGGCGCTTTTAATTAAAGCAAAACTGTACCTCCCACCACGGTCATTCTGAAAGAATCTTATTGGCTACCTGCTGATAAGATTCTTTTGGAATTCTTCGAATTCTACAGAATGACCGTGGTGAGTAGATATTCGGTTATAATTATTTTATTTTCTTAAAGCGCCATTCCTGCTAAATATTGGTATAAAATCTAAAGTAAAATATTTAAAAATAATACTTTCTGATTATTAAGATTATAGGTAGTTTATTGAATAATTTACTTTAAATAAGATAAGTTAAATTCAAACCTAAAAAGTAGCGGTAAATTTACTCTCGGGGTTGTCTAGTTTGGTGCTTTTGCGATTGCCGTTAACCGTTATGTGCACCATGTTGGTCTGGGAATCGTGCTCGGCAAAAAGTACACTGTTTTCTATTTGAATTTGTTTTATGCGACTTACCTGGGGCACTTCCAGATAACACCAGGCCGCATCCTGTTCAATCTCAAAACCTAAATATTTTAAGTTAACCGGTTTGCCGTTTACCTGTAATTGCAGGTGCTTTGTTAAATATTGGTTTAACACTTGGTCTACCCGGTTCTTATCGGCGGGCTTTAAAATATCTAACTGGGTTTTAGATTGCTTTTCCAGGGCTACTTCTAAATCGTTAAAAAATATTTTAGTGCTTATTTCCAGACTTTTGGTTTTCTGGTTGTGGTTCACCTCCGTTACGCTTACATAAAACGGGTGCAAAAAAGTTAAAAGATATATTAAAAATAGATTTAACATCTGAATTATATTTTTTAAAGAACGTCAAAAAAACTAATTTTGTGCCAAGTTAAATAAAAGTTCGCGTTGCAGGATTTTCCTTTATATTTTCAGCTGGGTATTACGCATATTCTGGATTGGCAAGGCTACGATCACATCTTGTTTGTAATGGCGCTTTGTGGCGTTTATGGCTGGCAAGATTGGCGAAAACTGCTGATTCTGGTAACGGCTTTTACCGTTGGCCACTCGCTTACCTTAGCGCTTAGCGTCTTCAACCTGATTCCGGTTTCGGTAAGCCTCATCGAATTTTTAATTCCCGTAACAATTGTAATTACCAGTTTGGTAAATATTCTGCGCAAAAACCAAAATAAAAGCAGTTGGCTGCTGACTTACCTGCTCACGCTACTGTTTGGATTAATTCATGGTATGGGTTTTTCGAACTATCTTAAAAGCTTGTTGGGCAGCCAGGTAGCCGGGCCGTTGCTGGCTTTTAATGTGGGTTTAGAGGTGGGGCAACTCGCCATTGTTTTTATAACCTTAACCCTTTCTTTTCTGGTTTTAAACGGGTTCCGGGCTTCGCGCCGCGAGTGGAATCTTTTTTTGTCTTCGGCTATCTTCGGAATTGCCTTAACTATGTCCTTGGAGCGCTTGGGCGCTTTGTTTTCTTAATCGCTAAATTGTTCATGAACAAACAAATTGTTTCGCTTTTACTATTATTTGGTTTGGGAACTGCTGCCAGCGCCCAGCACCAAAATAACCCGGGCTCTAATCACGGCAATAAATTTGAGCAGTTGGGTACCCTGATGCACGACCCGAATGTGTACCGGTCGGCTTCTGGTGCGCCTGGGCCCAGGTATTGGCAGCAACGCGCCGACTACGAAATTGATGTAGAGCTCGACGATGCCAAACAACAAATTACCGGCTCCGAAACAATTACCTACTTTAACAATTCGCCGGACCCGCTTACGTATATTTGGCTGCAACTCGACGAAAACGAGCACGACCCCAAAGGCGACAACCAGAAAATTAACGGTAGCCAGATGAAGGAAAAAATGTCGGTTAGCGATTTGCGGAATATTACCGGCCACGGGCAGGATTTGGGGGTGAAAATTAAAAAAGTAACCGATGGTGCCGGCAAAGCGCTCCAATACACCATTAACCAAACTATGATGCGGGTAGAAGTGCCCAATACCCTGAAACCCGGCGAGCGTTTCCGGTTTAAGGTAGATTGGTCTTATAAAATACCCGACCGCATGACGGTAGGTGGCCGCGGCGGATTAGAATATTTTGCCGAAGATGATAATTACCTGTATACCATTACGCAGTGGTACCCGCGTTTGGCCGTTTATTCCGATTTTCAGGGTTGGCAAAACAAACAGTTTACCGGTAGCGGCGAATTTGCCTTAACCTTCGGTAATTTTAAAGTAAATATTACGGCTCCCGCCGACCATGTAATAGGAGCAACCGGCGAGTGCCAGAACTACAGCCAGCTTTTAACTTCGGCACAATTAAAGCGCTGGAACCAGGCCCAAACCGCTAAAGCCCCCGTAGAAATTGTTACGTTGGCCGAAGCCCGGCAAGCCATGAAAGCCAAAGCCCAGAAAAAGAAAACCTGGACCTACGCCGCCCAAAACGTACGGGATTTTGCTTTTGTTTCCAGCCGCCGCTTGGTTTGGGATGCCATGGCTACGAACATCGAAGGCAAAAAAGTAATGGCCATGTCGTACTACGGGCCGGAAGCTTACCCGCTTTACAATAAATATTCTACCAAAGTGGTAGCCCATACGTTACAGTCTTATTCCAAGCACAGTATTCCGTACCCGTACCCGGTGGCTATTTCGGTGGAAGCCAATAATGGCATGGAGTACCCCATGATTTGCTTTAACTACGGCCGCGCCGAAAAAGACGGTACGTATTCCGAAGCGACTAAATACGGCATGATTGGCGTAATTATTCACGAAGTAGGCCACAACTTCTTCCCGATGATTGTGAACTCCGACGAGCGCCAGTGGACCTGGATGGACGAAGGCCTGAACACCTTTTTACAATATTTGGCTGAATTGGAATGGGACGTTAATTTCCCGTCGCAGCGCGGTCCGGCCCATAAAATTGTGGATTACATGAAGCTTCCGAAAGACCAGTTGGAGCCCATCATGACCAACTCCGAAAACATTATCCGGTTCGGACCCAATGCTTACGCCAAACCGGCTACTGCCCTGAATATTCTGCGCGAAACAGTAATGGGCCGCGAGTTGTTCGATTATGCATTTAAAGAATATTCCCGCCGCTGGGCCTTTAAACACCCTACGCCCGCCGATTTTTTCCGGACCATGGAAGATGCATCGGCCGTTGATCTGGATTGGTTCTGGCGCGGTTGGTTCTACGGCACCGATGTGGTTGATATTTCCATTGCGGGTATGCGCTATTTCCGGTTAGATACCAAAAATCCGGAAACAGAAAATATTCAGGCGCGTAACAACGCCGAAAAAGAAGCCCGCAATATTAGCCAGCAACGTAACCGCGAAGCCGGTATAAAAACGGCCATTGCCCAGGATACCAGTTTACAAGACTTTTATAATAAATGGGACCGTTACGCGGTTACAGCTTCTTCACAAGCCGAATTCCAGAAGTTCTACAATTCCCTGTCGAAAGAACAACAGGCATTTTATACAACTAAAAACTATTTTTACGAGGTAGAATTTAAAAATATTGGCGGTTTGGTAATGCCTATTATTCTGGAATGGACGTATGCCGATGGCTCAACCGAAACTGAAAAAATACCGGCTTATATCTGGCGTAAAAATGAGGTACAGGTAACCAAGGTTTTTGCCAAGAGCAAAGAAGTAAAAAGTGTGAAACTCGATCCTTTCCGCGAAACGGCTGATATTGACGAAACCAATAACGCCTGGCCACGCGAGCACGTACCGTCTAAATTTGAGCTGTTTAAAGAACAACGTTTACCCCGCGGTTCTTCCGGCGGCCAGAACCCCATGCAACTGAATCGCCAGAATCAAAGTAATCCGGCTTCCGGCACCAACTAATATTCGCAATATTTAGATAGACTTGAATTAAAAGAAGCAGCGTTTGTATCTTTTACGAACGCTGCTTTTTTTATACCAATATTTTGGGTCTTACCAATAGGTATTGTGTTTCAGTTCTGGTTGGCCGTAATAGGGGTGGGCGGGCAACGACAGAAGCGGAAACTGGGCCTCCAGCGCCAATTGCCGGGTTATACTCTTATGAAAAAAATCTTCCAGAAAGTTGCGCTCGTGCATGGCCACTGCCAATAATTGAATATTATTTTGCACTACAAATTCCTGCAAACCTTTTACCACATTGTTTTCTTTTATTTGATTAATGTGCAGGTTATACTCCGGAAATTCCTTTTGCATGTAATACAAAGCCTGGGCATCGGTAATGGTTTTTAACTGCCGCTCGCTTTTAATATTTACCACATATACTTCGGCCTTTAACGATTCCGAAATATTGAATAGCTGGTGCAATAATTGCCTTTCATCAGATTGAAAATCAGAAGCGTATGCAATGCGTTGTATAGGCGTGTAAGTAGTGGCTGGCGGAATAATGAGCACGGGGCAAATAGCCGTTTTAATAAATGAAACGGTGTTGGTACCAACAAATTTGGTCATTAAGTTAGACGCACCTTTGGTACCCATTACCACCAAATCAACCTGGTTATTTTTTATTGCCCGGTTCAGAACCAAACTCAGGTTGCCCACTAAGCACAGCGTTTGAATAGGCTCATTTAAATTAAACTGTTCTTGCAATAATTGCGCTTGTTGCTGCAGTTGCTGCTCACTTTTTCTGATAATTGCCGGGTCCGTATCCAGCACCATCGTACTTTCGGCAATGGCTACCTGGTTGGTTTCGGTGTGCAGCAGTATTAATCCGGCGCTGGTTGCTCTAGCTAACTGCGCCGCAAAATTAGCGGCAGCAATGGCATTTTCGGAAAAGTCGGTAGGAACAAGAATTTTTTTCATTATTTATATTTTTGTGCAGAACCCTTGGCTTGCATAATTCAAAAACTTAGGCCTAATAATTTAATAAGTTAATACGCATTTTCAGGCAGTAATGCTTCCGTCGTAAATTATTTGTGCAGTTGGCCACCGTCAGAGATTAAGGTAATTAGAATCAGCATACTTCCATTACAATTAAGCAGCTAAAAAACCGAAATAAATTTAGTTAAAGTAGTTGTTACACTGGTGCCAAGATTCAACAAAGAATAATATTTTACTGACAAATATTTTCTCTTACTTTTAAGGCGCTAAATTCTTGCCCTAAATAATTATGCCATCAGCCATACGCAGCTTTTTAACCTGTTTTTTACTAAGTATTTCCTTATCGGTTTGGGCGCAGCGGCCCATCTGGACGAAAGAACAAGCCAATGCCTGGTACGCCAAGCAACCCTGGCTCGTAGGCTGCAACTACTCGCCTTACAACGCTATAAACCAACTGGAAATGTGGCAGACCGAAACTTTTGATTTAGCTACCATAGATAAAGAACTTGCCTGGGCCGAAAGCTTGGGTTTTAATACCCTGCGGGTTTTCCTGCACGACCAGTTGTGGGTACAAGATGCCGAAGGCTTTAAAAAACGCATCGATCAGTTTTTAAATATTGCCCAAAAACATAAAATCAAGCCCATGTTTGTATTGTTTGATTCCTGCTGGGACCCGTTTCCGCACTTGGGTAAACAACACGAACCCGTACAAGGACTGCATAACTCGGGTTGGGTACAAGGGCCGGGTGCCGATGTGCTGAAAGACCCCGCCAAACAAGCTTACCTGAAAGGCTATGTGGAAGGCATTGTTTCGCATTTTAAAGATGATGGGCGTATTCTGGCCTGGGATGTTTGGAACGAGCCGGATAACATGAACAATTCCAGTTATTTTAGGTGGGAACCTACGAACAAAGTAGAATTGGTAACCCGGTTGCTGCCGCAAGTTTTCACCTGGACATTCAGCGCTAACCCCACGCAACCTGTAACCTGCGGCATCTGGAACGGCGATTGGTCTACGCCCGAAAAATTAAATCCGCTGCAAAAAATAATGGTCGAGAACTCCGATGTAATTTCTTTTCATAACTACGACGATGCCCCGGAGTTTGAAAAACGGGTAAAATGGCTGCAGCAATACGGCCGGCCGCTGTTATGCACCGAGTACATGTCCAGAGGAAATAAAAGTACTTTCCAGGGTTCTTTACCGGTTGCTCAAAGATACAAAGTAGCCGCGTATAACTGGGGTTTCGTGGCAGGCAAAACCAATACCATTTACCCCTGGGATTCTTGGCAAAAGCCGTACCCCAAAGAACCGGAACTGTGGTTTCATGATATTTACCGGGCCAACGGCGAACCTTACCGCACCGAAGAAGTAACGCTGATTCGGGAGCTAACCCAGGTAAATGCCAAAAACAGCCAGCAAAGGCCGCTACAAACCCGGCCGAAGAAAAAACAGAAGGCTGCCGCGCAACGATAATCAGCAAAGCAATTTTAAATATTATTTTTCCGAATAGTTAACGTTTAAATATTTCATCATGACTCCCGAAAACAACCTGGCCAAACTAAATATTATTTTACCACCGGCGCCTAAACCACTTGGCGTGTACAAGCCTTTGCTGCTCGATGGCAAATATTGCTATGTGTCGGGCCACGGCACGGTACAAACCGATGGCAGCCTGATTATGGGCCGGATAGGACAGGACCTTACGCCCGAAGAGGGCAAACTGGCCGCTCGCCAGGTGGGGTTGGCTATTCTGGCTACGCTTAAAAGCAATTTAGGTACTTTAAACCGGGTAAAGCGGGTAATTAAAGTATTGGGTATGGTAAACTGCGTACCCGAATTTCAAAAACATCCTTTCATAATTAACGGCTGCAGCGAGTTGTTCGCCGAAATCTGGGGCGAAGAAAACGGTATTGGGGTTCGCAGTGCGGTAGGCATGGGCTCTTTGCCCGATAATATTCCGGTAGAAGTAGAGGCTTTGTTTGAGTTAATTTAAAATATAAAATTAGTTTATGCAGGATGTTGGCAATGAGTGGTTTATACTGAACAATATTCAGGCTATAGATACGCCGGCGCTGGTGGTATATCCGGAGCGGGTTAAAGAAAATATTCGGCTGTTAAAGAGTATGGTATCTGGCGTGGAATGGCTGCGGCCCCACGTAAAAACGCACAAGATGGCCGAAGTAAGCCAAATGCTTTTGGCGGCCGGTATAACTAAATTTAAATGCGCCACCATTGCTGAGGCCGAAATGCTCGGGATGGCCAGTGCACCCGATGTACTGTTGGCTTACCAACCTGTGGGCCCGAAAATTGCCAGGCTGCAACAGCTAACCCAAACTTACCCCAATACCCAATTCAGTTGTTTAGTAGATAATCCGGTAACGGCAGCGGCAATTGGCGAAATATTTGCAAAATCTGGCCGGGAGTTGCCGGTTTTTATTGATTTAAACGTGGGCATGAACCGGACCGGCATTCAGCCAGGACCTACTGCTTTAGCGCTTTACGTTACGTGCCACAGAACGGCCGGTATAAAACCAATCGGTTTGCATGCCTACGATGGCCATATACGCGATACCGATTTATCGGACCGGAAAGAGAAAAGCGATGCAGCCTTTGCTCCGGTGGAAGAATTAGTGAACGAAATATTAAACAAAGGCTTACCTAAACCAATATTGGTGGTCGGTGGTACACCTACTTTTCCCATTCATGCCTTGCGGCCCAGTGTTGAGTGCAGCCCCGGTACGTTTATTTTCTGGGATTGGGGTTATAGCCAACTTTTGCCCGAGCAACAATTTAATTTTGCGGCGCTGGTCTTAACCCGGGTCATTTCCAAGCTAGATGATGAAACCTTGTGCCTTGACCTGGGACATAAATCCGTAGCGGCTGAGAATCCTTTTCCGAGGGTAATATTTTTAAATGCGCCGGATGTGCAAGCAATTGGGCAAAGCGAAGAACATTTTGTAGTAAAAGTAAATGCTGCGAATAATTACCAGGTAGGCGATGTATTTTACGGCGTTCCCATTCATATTTGCCCAACCTGTGCCTTGTACGAACAAGCTTATGTAGCCGAAGTCGGCGCCATTAAAACCACCTGGCAAGTAATATCGCGCAACCGTTTCATAACTGTTTAAGAAGAATTATGTTTATTGTAGATGCACACCTCGATTTGGCCATGAACGCCATGGAGTGGAACCGGGATTTACGTCAGTCGGTGAACAAAATACGCGAAAGGGAAGCCGGTAAAACCGATTTGCCGGACCGGGGCAAAGGTACCGTGGCTTTCCCGGAATTGCGCCAGGGTAATATTGGGTTGGTAGTAGCTACCCAGATTGCCCGCTTTGTAGCCCCTGATAACCCTTTGTCCGGTTGGCACTCCCCCGAGCAAGCCTGGGCCCAAACCCAGGCCCAACTAGCCTGGTACCGCGCCATGGAAGAAGCCGGCGAACTGGTGCAAATTAAAGATTTATCCGGGTTAGATAATCACCTAAATTTATGGCAACAAGCTACTGTTACCGAAAGTAAACCAATAGGTTATATTTTAAGTCTGGAAGGCGCCGATTCTATTATTACGCCGGGCCATTTAGAACGGGCTTATGCCCAGGGTTTGCGGGCCGTGGGTTTAGCGCATTATGGTCCGGGCCGGTACGCCAATGGCACCGATGCCACCGGTGGTCTAGGGCCGCAGGGCAAAGAATTATTAAAAGAAATGGAACGCCTGAATATTATTCTGGATGCTACCCACCTTTGCGACGATAGTTTCTGGGAAGCGCTAAACCATTTTAACGGGCCGGTTTGGGCCAGCCACAATAATTGCCGTTCTATTGTAAACCACAACCGCCAGTTTTCCGATGAACAAATACGGGAATTAATAAACCGGGGCGCGGTAATTGGCAGTGTTATGGATGCCTGGATGGTCGTGCCGAACTGGGAAAGAGGCAAATCTACCCCTGAGGGCCTTAATTGTAATCTAGGCAAAGTGCTGGACCACCTGGATCATATTTGCCAACTAGCCGGCAACACCAACCACGTAGGAATTGGGTCTGACCTGGATGGCGCTTTTGGTAAAGAACAAAGCCCTTACGACTTAGAAACCATTTCGGATTTGCAGAAAATTCCGGCTTTATTATCCAAACGCGGTTATTCTGAGGCTGATATCCAGAATATTATGCACGGCAACTGGCTGCAGTTTTTGCGCCAAACCTGGGGCGCTTCGTCATAATCTTCGGCTCAGCCAAAATATTTAAATCTACTGCTTAACCTTTTATGTGGCTTTTATGTGGCGTTTCCGGAATATTGCTAAGTTAAATATTATCCTAGGTGCCCTTGCTTTTGGTTCGGCGGCTAATCTGCAAGCGCAGCAACTATCGGCAACGGAGAAAAAAATATTGGCCACCGTAACGCAAAATATGCCTGCCACCGAAAAGTTGCTGGAACAAGTGGTAAATATTAACAGCGGCACCCTGAATGTAGCGGGGGTAAAGGAAGTTGGCAATGTTTTCGGAAAAGAGTTAACCAGTTTAGGATTTACTACTACTTGGCTGCCAATGCCAGATTCGATGCGTCGGGCCGGCCATTTGGTAGCGCAACGAAAAGGCCATAAAGGGAAAAAACTCTTACTGCTGGGCCACCTCGATACCGTTTTCGAACCCGACATGCCACCCAACCCTTACCAGCGACTGAATGACTCTACTGCTACCGGGCAGGGTGTGAACGATATGAAGGGCGGCGATGTGGTAATTATTGCGGCTTTAAAAGCGTTAGCGGCCCACGGCCTGCTTAAAAATACCGCTATTACGGTTTACTTTACCGGCGACGAAGAAAATTCGGGCAAACCCACCCGCATTAGCCGGCAAGATTTTATTAACCGGGCCAAAGAAAGCGAGGTAGCCCTGGCTTTTGAATATGCTGCTGATTTGCATACGGTAGCTACGGCCCGGCGGGGTTCGAGTAGTTGGGAATTACAGGTTACCGGACAACAGCGCCATTCTTCCACTATTTTTAGTTCAGATGCTGGCTATGGCGCAATATTCGAAGCTTCCCGTATTTTAAACGATTTTCGCAAAAAATTAAGCCAGGAAAAATACTTAACTTTTAGTCCGGGGCTGGTGGCGGGCGGTACCGAAGTTAAAATGGGCAACGGCCGGGCCGAAGCAATCGGGAAAACCAATATTATTGCACCCCAGGTAAAAGTGTCCGGCGATTTACGGTTTTTAACGGAAAATCAGAAAGAAAAAGCCCGCACCCACATGAAAGAAATTGTTGCCCAACATTTACCCGGTACCAGCGCGCAAATTACTTTTTCGGATGGCATACCCGCCATGGAACCCACTAAAGCAAATATTCAGTTGGCCCGATTGGTAAGTGATATTAGCGAAGATATGGGATTGGGCAAAGTTAAAGCCGGTGACCCCGGTGCAAGAGGTGCCGGCGATATTTCTTATATAGCGGCTTACGTTCCTGGTTTAGATGGATTAGGCGTTACCGGCAAAGGTGCGCATGCGCCCGGCGAAACCATCAACTTAAAAGAATTGCCCTTGTTAATTCAACGAACAGCGCTGCTGCTTTACCGTTTAACCAGATAAATAATATATAAGTGTTAGCCAGAAAGCTGCTTTTTAAAATATTATTTAACTGCCCGAATATCTAAAAACTAAAAGGCAGCAATATTTATGAAGCAATCCAAACCTGTCATTCAGGAGGAAACTATTTAGTAGATAGCCAAATAGTTTCCTCCTGAATGACAGCGATAGGCTCCTTAGACTCACGATATATTTATAAGGATAATTATGCGTAAATTCAGAAAATAAATATTAATTCGTTTAACATAAATTTCAGATAATAAATGCATAAAATGATTTAGTCTAAAGTTAAGTTTAAGGAGAAACGCTAATGAAAAAATTGCTTGGTACCTGTTTGTTTTGGTTTATTTTAATGGGTTCAGCCTGGGCCCAGCAACCAAAAGCCAGGCCCCCCGGAACGGCATTGCAGCAGAAAAATATGGTGCAAGCAGCGCAAGCTTTTTTAAATTCCCTAACCACTGACCAACAACAGAAAGCAGTTTTTACTTTTACCGATGAGGAACGATTTAATTGGCATTATGTGCCCAAGCAACGGCAAGGTTTGTGGCTGAAAGACATGACTGCGCAGCAACGAAAATTAGCTATGGCCTTGTTGCAGGTACCCTTAAGCGAGCAAGGCTACGGTAAAGCCAAAGCCATTATAGAACTGGAAGTTATTTTAAAAGCATTAGAAAATCGCCCACCCGAAGACACTTACCGCGATCCGGATAAATATTACTTTTCTTTTTTCGGTAAACCTGCTGCCCAGGAACCTTGGGGCTGGCGCGTAGAAGGCCACCATTTATCTTTAAATTTTTCATCGGTGACTGGCAAAGTAGTTTCGCAAACGCCTGCTTTTATGGGTTCCAATCCGGCTATTGTGCCAAACGGCCCGCATAAAGGCAAACAAATATTAAAACAGGAAGCTGACCTGGGATTTGCTTTGCTGCATTCTTTTTCGGCGGAGCAACTCCAAAAAGTAATAATCTCGGAAAAAGCACCCAACGAAATATTAACCGGTAATGCCCGCAAAGCTATGCTGGAAAAACCAGTCGGAATTTTATACACCGAAATGACGCCTGCCCAGCAGAAAATATTTAACCAATTGCTGCAAACGTACCTGCAAATCTACCGGCCAGATTTGGCAAAGGCTTTAAATCAAAAAGTAGAAAAAGCAGGCCTGCATAACATGTATTTTACCTGGGCCGGCAGCAAAGAACCAGGTTTAGGCAACGCGCACTATTACCGCATTCATAGCCCGGTAATATTAATAGAATACGACAACTCCCAGAATAATGCAAACCATGTACACACCGTGGTACGCGATTTAACCAACGATTTTGGGGAAGATGCGCTGCAATCGCATTACCAGAAACATCAGCATAAAAAATAATTATTTGCGGGTTGTAAGTAGCCTTTTAAAATTTTAGCCCACCGGATTTAGATAATTATATTTATTTAAAGTAATTGGGCGGCTAAATACAATTAAATTATCTCTTTATTTTCATCCAAAATAAAGGATTAGGAGTAATATATTAATAATTAAATTATATAAAACTATAGCTAAGCAGGCTTGTTTAACTCTCTGATTTTTAAATTTATATAAGGTTGATTTTACCAACTTTTCAGTTGATTATTTTAATTAACTATGAAATATAAAATACTGGTTTATGTAATTATAGCGGCTTTATTAGGTTTTTTCCTGATGCTGGCTACTTGTGTCAGGCGCATAGATACCAGCCCTAAACCGGACGAAGCGGCTAAGACTACTACCAAGGAGAAACCTGGCGCCCGCACCATTTTTACCGGCAGCGAACATTTACTATTGGGTAACCCGAGTAATGCTACCGCCGAGGAAAGCAATTTTAATAATTATTTGCTGGACAAACCGCAGTTTGCAATTTCTTACAGCCGCGACCGGGGTATTCCTAACTGGGTTAGCTGGCACGTAAACCGCGACTGGATGGGCGATGCGCCCCGGCAAGATAATTTCCGGACCGATACAACCTTGCCCACCGGTTGGTACAAGGTAAATACCTACGCTTATTCCGGTAGTGGTTTCGATAGGGGGCATAATTGTCCTTCCGCCGATCGCTCCAACACCCCGGAAGATAATACAGCCACTTTTTTAATGACCAATATTATTCCGCAGGCTCCTACGCATAACCGCGAAACCTGGGGCAATATGGAAGAATATATCCGGACCTTAATAGAACAAGGCGGCCAGGAATGCTATATTATAATGGGAAGCTACGGCAAAGGTGGTACGGGCAGTAATGGGTTTAAAGAAACCATTGCGGGCGGCAAGATTACGGTGCCCGCTCAAATCTGGAAAGTGGTGGTGGTTATTCCGGAGGGCGACGACGATGGTAACCGCATTAACCAGCAAACCCGGGTAATTGCCGTAAATACGCCCAATACCAATAATGCTAACCCCGATTGGGCTACTTACCTGACTACCGTTGATGCCATTGAAGCGGCTACCGGTTATGATTTACTCTCGGCCTTGCCCGACGAAATTGAACAAATTATTGAGGCGAAAGTAGATGCCGGTCCGGAGCGGCGGTAATATTTTTCTGAGTTATTGTTAAAAATTTATACATTTCTTCCATGTCGGAAACAAATGCAGCAGCCGTAGATACTTTTATGCAGAATTTGCAGGAACGCTGCGAAGGCTTGTTTTATATGAGCGAAAGCGAATATCCGCTGGAGCCTTTTATTTTTGAAGTACCGGACGCAGCTGCCATAACCAATGCTGAGGTGCTAAAATTAGCCGGGCAGCCGCAGGAATCTTTCTTAGAAGTGGTGGATTTACCTTATTTTTTGCGTAACCAAACCGCCGATGTTCCCGATGCCGATGAATTTATACAGGATATAACAAGGCGTTTCCGGGAATTACAAACTTACATGCAAGCGCAATTGCCCGATGTAAAAGTATACCGGATTGGTAAACACGAAGTTCAGGTGTATGCTTTAGGTAAACTAAACCAAACCCAATTAGCCGGTTTTAAAACAGTATCTGTAGAAACCTGAAATTTATTTAGCTTTAAATCAGCCGCCGCTAAATATTTATAATATTCCTCCCAAATAATATTTCAGCGATAAACGAAATCTCTGAATTGGTGTAGTTTTTAAGTGATTACACCCGCCCTGCCGGAAAATAATAATTACATCTTGGCTAAAAATATAAAAAAAATATATTACTTTAATTCAATATTATTTTAACTTCCTTTTCCCGGAGGTTTTTTTATTTTGTACCCTGGTTTTTGAATTTACAAGGTAAATATTATTTATTCAAGTACCCGGAACCAGCACCTCCCTTTACTTACATTTTATTCTTGATTCTTTGCATTTCCAGCGTTCAAAAAATTGAATTTGTATGAAAACAAAGGTGGCAATTTTGGGTGGCGGGGTAGCGGGTATGAGTGCTGCGCACGAGCTGGCGGAGCGTGGATTTTCAGTTGAGGTTTACGAAAAGCAACCGCGTTATGTGGGTGGCAAAGCCCGCAGCGTAGATGCCGAAAATACCGGCCGGGACGGTCGCCCGGATTTGCCGGGAGAACACGGGTTTCGGTTTTTTCCGGGGTTTTACAAACACGTAACCGATACCATGAAACGAATTCCGTTTAATAATAATTTAAATGGCGTATTCGATAACCTGGTTATGACCGAAAGGGTAATGCTCGCCCGCTTTGGTAAAATGCCCATTTCGGATATTGTGAACTTCCCCAAAAGCAAAGCCGATTTAAATGCTTTAATTCAGGTACTGCAGCACGCAGATTTTGGCTTAACCAAAGAAAACGAGGTGCTTTTTGCCGATAAAATCTGGCAATTACTAACCAGCAGTTACGAAAGGCGCCAGCAGGTTTATGAGCGCATTGGCTGGTGGCAATACATGGAAACCGACCAGCAGTGCGGCGACCAAAATCCGTGCCCTTATGAAGAATATTGTGTAGGCGGGCTCACGCATTCCTTGGTGGCGGCCCAGCCCAAATTAATGAGTACCAAAACCGGGGGCGATATTCTGTTGCAGTTAATGCTCTTGATGGCCAACCCCGAAGGCCAAACCGATCGGGTTTTAAACGGCCCCACCAACGATGTCTGGCTTTTACCGTGGTTAAAGCACCTGCAAAGTATGGGGGTGCAATATTTTCATCACCATATAACCCACGAATTTATTTGCGATGCCCATACTAATAAAATAACCGGTGTGCGGGTAAAAGATCTGGAAACCGAAACGTTAAAAACAATTCAAGCCGATTATTACATTGCTGCCATGCCGCTCGAAAGAATGGCTCCGTTGGTAAACAAAGAGATGCTGACCGCCGACAGTACCTTAGCTTTTTTGAAAGATCTTAGCCAAAAACACGAGCACAGCCTGAATTGGATGAATGGCATTCAATATTATTTAAACCAGGATGTACCCCTGAATAAAGGCCATATTATTTTTATTGATTCGCCGTGGGCCGTTACAGCAATATCGCAGGTACAATTCTGGAAAGGTTTTGATTTAAGTAAGTACGGCAATGGTCAGGTAAAAGGTATTTTGTCGGTAGATGTATCGGATTGGTTTACGCCGGGGCTTAATGGCAAAACAGCCCGCGACTGTACTTTAGAAGAAATAAAAGATGAAGTTTGGGCGCAAATGGAAAAAAGCCTGAACGTAAACGGGCAGAGATTAATAGATCGCAGCATGGTACTGGATTGCCACATAGATTGCGATATTTCGGAAGAAGCGCGGGCAGTTGGTAATTCGTTTGCGGCCATGCATAATGCCGAACCCTTGCTGGTGAATACTGCTAATTCCTGGAGTATGCGTCCGGAAGCCACCACTGGTATAAAAAATTTATTTCTGGCTTCTGATTACGTGCGCACCTTTACCGATTTGGCTACCATGGAAGGCGCCAATGAAGCTGCCCGCCGCGCCGTAAACGGCATAATTGCCCAAACCAAGGCAAATGTACCTTATTGTAAAATCTGGAACCTGCACGAACCAGGAGTTTTAGCTGTGCTGCGGTGGCTCGACAAAAAGCGCTACGAAAAAGGGCTGCCCTGGACTGATGAAACACCTTGGTTGTTTAAATTATTGCACGAAGCTAATTACCTGTATCATAAACTTACCGGTTTTAAATAATTTAATCCCGAAATATTATGCAAAATCAATTTGTGAACACAGTTGATTATTCCCTGACAGAGCTTATAACTTTTGGGGTAGGCTGTTTCTGCTGGATTATGGTATATTTTTATACCTTAAAAAACATTAAACAAAAGCAATTTATTGAAATACCGCTATTTACAGTTTGCGGCAATATTATATGGGAGTTTTTGTGGAGTTGGGTTTTTGATACCAACATGGGTGGTCTTTTTCAATGGGGTTACCGCATTTGGTTTTTTATGGATTGTATTATTGTTTACGGTTTATTCCGGTACGGCTATAAACAAATCTCTATTCCTGCCTTCCGCGAAAATGCCAGAGCTTTAATATTTTTTACCATGCTGGCGTGGCTGCCGGTTTTGTACTTCTACATTAAAAATTATGATGCGCCTATTAGCCACATGGGCGCTTACTCCGGCTATATATTAAATGTCATGATTTCGGCTTTATACATTCCGTTGGTATTCCGGTTACAGGATTGGAAAATGTTTTCTTACCCGGCCGCCTGGTTTAAAGCCGTTGGTAATTTGCTCATCAATATTTTCTGCTTTCTGCATTTCACCGACTGGTTTTTGCTGTCGCTGTGTGTGCTAACCAGCATTTTAGATGTATATTATATTTACATGTTCCAAATGGCCCGCAAAAAAATACCTGCGCAACATGTTTTTAACTAATAATGCGAGTTTGCATAAACTGTTTGGTTTTACCGGGCTCGAACCAACCGAGCTCAACAAAAGAATGTCGCTTATACAATTAGGGGCTTTAACGGTAATTTGTGGTACCATTTATTGCCTGATGTATATTGCGCTGGGTTACTCCAATATGGCTTATCCTTGTCTCATTTATATTGGCATCTACTTTGTAAATTTTATTATTTTCTTAAAAACCAAAAACTATAATTATTACCAGGCTACCCAACCTTTCCTGATTTTACTAGCCATTATTGTTAACCACATCGTCATTGGTAATTTTGTTGATAGCAGCGCTGTTATTTTTGCCAGTTTGTTAGCGCCGGTTATTGCTTTAACTTTCGCCAGTCAGAAAACGGCCCAGGTTTACTATTACCTTTTTTTGGTATCGGTAATTATAGCCGGCCTCTGGGATTTGTTTTTAGCAGCACCGGGCCCTAAACTTCCGGCAGCTATATATACCATTTTTTTCATAAACAATATTATTGCGGTAGGCTCTATTATTTACTTTTTAATAAATGGTTTTCTAAACAAAAACCTGAAACTGCAAGCCGAACTGCAGGAATCGCTGGCCAATTTAAAGCTTACGCAATCGCAGTTAATTCAATCTGAGAAAATGGCTTCTTTGGGCGTTTTAACCGCCGGTATAGCGCACGAAATTCAAAACCCGCTCAACTTTGTAAATAATTTTTCGGAGGTAAGTACCGAAATGTTAAAAGAATTAAAAGAAGAAAAACAGAAAGCAATCCGGGACTTAGATTACGAACAGGAATTGTTAAACGATATTGAGCAAAATCTAATTAAAATTATTCACCATGGCAAACGGGCCGATGCCATTGTAAAAGGTATGTTGCTGCATTCGCGGTCGAGTACCGGCAAAAAAGAACTCACCGATATCAATGCTTTAGCCGAAGAATATTTGCGGTTGAGTTACCACGGTTTGCGCGCCAAAGACAAATCTTTTAACGCCCGTTTGGTTAATGATTTTGATCCTCAATTGGGCAGCATTGAGGTAATTCCACAGGATTTGGGTAGGGTACTGCTTAATTTATTTAATAATGCTTTTTACGCTACGCATGATAAACAGCAAAAGCAAAACAGCAGTTACCAGCCCGAAGTAAGGGTATCCACCAAAAAGAAAAATAATTATGTAGAAATAAAAGTGCGGGATAACGGCAACGGTATTCCCGAACATGTGCGTCAGAAAATATTTCAGCCATTTTTTACCACCAAACCCACCGGGCAGGGTACCGGCTTAGGCTTGTCTTTGAGCTACGATATTATTACCAAAGCCCACAACGGCGAAATAAATCTGCAAACAGAAGAAGGAGAATTTACCGAGTTTACGATAACGCTACCAGTTAATGTTAATATAAATACCAAAACCAATCTCACCCTTTAAACCCCAAAGCTATGGCAATTACTCCCAACACCCCCGGCATTCATCATATTGCGCTGCGTTGCCGCGATATAGCCGTTACAAAAGAATTTTACCAAAATATTATTGGCCTCCAACTGGCTTTAGATACCCCCGACCTGATTGGTTTTGTAGCAGGTTCGGTATTCGTGGTATTTAAAAAAGCAGAGCCGGTACATCCGGAAGATAAAACATTTACGCCTTTTAATATTGGCCTCGACCACATTGCCCTGGCTTGCGAGAACGAAGATGAGCTAAAACGATTTGCTCAGGGTTTGGCCGATGCAGGCGTTGAGAATACCGGCGTAAAGCTGGATGAAACACTGCAAAAATTATATGTAGCTTTTAAAGATCCGGACAGAATTCAGTGGGAGTTTTACATGGTCTAAGCTTAATATTTATGATTAACCCACCAGCATTAAAATGAGTTTAATTTAAAACAAAGGCTGTATTTATATGAAAATATTGGTAGTAGACGATGAGCCCGATGTACAGCCTTTGTTTCTGCAAAAATTTCGGAAAGAAATTAGGAGCGGCGAATTAGACTTTTCCTTTGCCCTCTCCGGCGAAGAAGCCGAATTGTATTTGCAGGACCATGATTCAGAAGTAGTGCTAATATTATCGGATATAAATATGCCCGGCATGAGCGGGTTAGATCTGCTGCGGCACATCAGGCAAAAACATACCAGCGCACCGCCCGCTATTATGATGATAACAGCCTACAGCGACCAGGATAATTTCCGGCAAGCCATGGAATTGGGCGCAGACGATTTTTTGACCAAACCCCTGGATTTTAATATATTAAAAGATAAACTTCGTAATGTAACTTGCTGATGGCAAAAATATTGGTGGTTGATGATGAAGCAGATTTGGAAATGCTCATTAAACAAAAATTCAGGAAGAAGATTAGGGAAAATGCTTACGAGTTTCTGTTTGCCCGCAATGGTGTAGATGCCATGGTTAAGGTAAAAGAAAACCCCGATTTGGATATAGTGCTGAGCGACATTAATATGCCCGAAATGGATGGCTTAACTTTATTAACCAAAATTCCGGAAGAAAACCCTATTCTCAAATCGGTCATTGTATCGGCTTACGGCGACATGGAAAATATCCGGACGGCCATGAACCGCGGCGCCTTCGATTTTGTGTGCAAACCGGTAAATTTTGAAGATTTAGAATTGACTATGGAAAAAACGGTGCAACATGTAAACCAATTGCGCCAAACCATAAAAGCCATTAAAGAAAATAATATTTTAAAGATGTACGTAGACGAGAATGTGCTGAATTTTATGACCCATCAGGAATTTGAAAACAGCCTCCTCGCTAACGAAACCATAGAGGCTACGGTGTTATATATTGATATATGCGGTTTTACCGGTATCACCGAAAAAGTACCAGCCAATACGGTAATTACCATTTTAAATAAATTTTTCGACCTGATGGTAAAAGAAATTATTGCGCAAAATGGCTACATAGATAAATTTATGGGCGATGCCGTAATGGCTGTTTTCCGGGGTAAATATCACCTGGACCAAGCCATAGATGCGGCGCTGGCGGTCAGATCTTATTTTGATGCGGCCGAAGAAATTAAATTTGAAGATTTTGTTTTTAAACCTTTTGTATCTATTGGCTTAAACGCCGGCGAAATGGTATCGGGTAATATTGGTTCAGTTTCGCTCCGCCGCCTCGATTATACTGTTATCGGCGATGCCGTAAATGTGGCGCAGCGCTTACAATCTATTGCTAAACCCGGCCAGATTGTAACCACCAAACACATTTATCAAAAAGCTAAAGAATCTTTTAGTTTCCGGGAAATAGGAGAGGTGAGCCTTAAAAATAAAGCCCAACCACTCACTATTTATGAAGTATTAGCGTAAGTTAATTTTTGAAATAGAATTATTGTTTAACTGCTGCGGATACGGTTGTTGGTTTTCCGTTTATGGTTACCTTTTCAAAAAAAATATCTTTTACATTAGAGAATTTATAAGGCTTTTGCACGTTTTTAATTTCTACATTCTCTAATTTTATATTTTGGACCGGCGATTCTTTGTAGCCTTCCAGCAATACACCCACTTTGCCGCCGTTTTCTACTACCATATTTTTTACTTCTATATTCCGGATGGTGGGTACAAAAGCGCCCGAATCTTCGTAAAACATGGTGGCAATAATTACCTGTTCTTTAACCTGGCCTACCTTAATATTGCGCATATAAATATTTTCGACAATGCCGCCGCGGGCTGAACTGGTTTTAATGCGTAGCGCTCTATCCAACAAAGGGCTATTCATGGTGCAGCCTTCCGCAAAAATATTGCGGGCACCGCCAGATATTTCGCTCCCAATTACCACGCCGCCGTGGCCGTTAGCCATCGAGCACCCCTGAATAATAATATTCTCACTCGGTACATTTATGCGGCGGCCATCGGCATTGCGCCCCGATTTAATGGCAATGCAATCGTCGCCGGTGTTAAAGAAGCAATCTTTTATGAGTACATTTTTGCACGATTCGGGGTCGCAGCCGTCGGAGTTAGGGCCCTGACTTTCTACGGTTACTTTTTCAATGGTTACATTGGTGCAGAGTACCGGGTTTAAAATCCACATCGGCGAGTTTATAAAGGTTACGCCTTGTATCAGTACATTCTGGCAGCGGTAAGGCTGTACAAACTGCGGCCGCAGGTAAAAACCTGGTCCAAACCTCCGATCACGTACCGGCACATTTTCTTCGGCCATCCGGAATAAAGCAGCGCGTTTGTCTGGGTCGGTTTGGTTGGGAGTGCCTGGTTTATAGCCGTAGTGTTGCTGGCCTTTCCAGGGCCACCAGTTGGTTTCGTTAGCGCCGCCATCTAAGGTGCCTTCGCCGGTAATGGCAATATTTTTTTGTTCGAAAGCGTAAATCAACGGCGAGTAATTCATGAGTTCCACGCCTTCCCAGCGGGTATAAACCAATGGTAAATAATCGTCGGGCTTCGTTGAAAAAGAAATGCGGGCCTCTTTTACCACGTGCAGGTTTACATTACTTAACAAATGAATGGGGCCTGTATAATAATTTCCGGCCGGCACCAGCACCCGGCCACCGCCCGCTTGGTTACAAGCCGCAATCGCTTTCCGGAAGGCTTCGGTACAATTGGTTTTGCCATCGCCCACTGCGCCATAGCTAGTAATTACAAAATCTTTCTCTGGAAATTCCGGCGCCTTAATTTCTTTTAAAATAGCGGCTGCTTGCTCCCAGGGATCATTGTTTTGCCCGGAAGCTACCGGTTCTTTTGTGCTTTTACCCGGCTGGCAAGCGCAGACAACTATTAAGAGCAGAAGCAATGCGCCACTCCAAACCTTATTTTCAGGTAATTTCATTTAAAATAATATTAAGCTAATAACATTAGTGTAAAGCATTTAAATTATTCTCGACCGCCGTTAGCATGGGTTTGCCTCTTTTGCATAACTGAATTGCCAAACCCCAGGGGTCGCGCAGCATCACTAAATGCGAACCATCTTCCAGTCGCTGGTCCGATACCAGGGTTGCGCCAGCCGCCACCAACCGTTCTTTGTCTTCGTCGGGGGCCGGCGATACAAAAGCCAAGTGCACCAACAACGGGTTCATGGTTCGGTAGGGTGGTACTTCGTCGGCCGGATTTAAATAAATTTCAACCATAATCCGGCCACTATCGTCGGCCATAAAAGTGGCAAAAGGCGCTACTGTGGCTTGCCTTACTATCTGCAAACCCAGGTTGGTAACATACCAGTCCGCCATGGCAAGCGGGTTTTCTACGTTCAGGGCAAAATGTTCTAGCTTCATAGGTGCGCTAAATATAGTCCGAAATGGTGAATTAACAGTTAAAGAACTAAATATTAATACTATCCGGCAAAAGATGAAAAAATTAGTTAGAGTAGTTTGAGTTATTTAGAAAAACTCCGTTAGAAAAGGTGCGTACGATAATTTTATTATTAATAATAGCTGCATGAAAATTGGATTTATTGGTTTGGGTATAATGGGCAGCCGCATGGCCGCTAACTTAATTAAAGCTGGTCATGACCTGGTAGTTTATAACAGAACAGCCAGCAAAGCCGAACCGCTGGTAGCAATTGGCGCGAAACAAGTTGCTTCGCCCGAAGAAGTAGCCCGGGAATGCCGCTTAATATTTACCATGCTGTCCACCCCCGAGTCGGTAGAAGAAGCTGCTGTTGGCGCGCAGGGATTTCTCAGGGCCTTACCCGGTAATTCGCTTTGGGTAGATTGCAGCACCGTTAATCCTTCTTTTACGCTTAAAATGGCGGCGGTCGCACATAAAATGGGGCATCGGTTTATAGATGCGCCAGTTGCCGGATCGTTGGTGCCCGCCGAAAAAGGGGAGTTATTGTTTTTAGTAGGAGGCGATGCTGCGGATATAAACCAGGTACAGGAATTATTTAATATTATGGGGCGGGCTATCGTGCATGTAGGGCCGGTTGGACAAGGTACCAGCATGAAAATGGTAAACAACATGCTACTGGCGCAGGCAATGGTTGCCTTTGCCGAAGCGCTGCATTTAGGCACTGCTTTAGGAATATCGGAAGAAATGCTTTGCCAGACTTTGCTAAATGGGCCAACAGCCGCGCCTTTTTTAAAACTTAAACAAGCTAAACTGCTAAACCGCGACTTTAGCCCAGAATTTCCACTGGAGTGGATGCATAAAGATTTGCATTTGGCGGGCTTAACGGCTTATGAGCAGGGCGTGCCTTTACCTGCTTTACACATGGCGAAAGAAATATATGCTTTAGCCAAGCAAAAAGGATTAGGACCAGAAGATTTTTCCGCTGTTTACCGGTTAATAGAAAAAGAATAATTAAAACTAAATTGGGTTTGTACTTAAATGGAGCGGTGAGTCTTTTGCTGATTAGACAAATTACAAAATTAGAGTAAGCTCCGGCGCATACTTGAACCCATGGGTAATAATATTTGTAAATGAAACAAGTGTATTTTTTATGTTAAATAACATTTTTAGAATCAGAGCTCTATAATATTTAGCTTGTAATATTATAATGTAAAAGGAGGGAGTCTGGTATAACTAAGATGTTCTTGCTACTAATGCATGCAACTAATTTAAGCCATGTCAAAGTTTTAAGAAGTAACTTCTTCTTACAGTTTATCTCAATGGTTTAATACCTTATGCTTTTCGGTTCGGCTTATTTTTAGACTGTTGCATTTCTTTCTCAAACCTGATAAAAGCTTCCATTAATTCTTTTAATTCCAATGCTTCTGGTGTATGCGGTTGCGCATTTGCTAATTGCTCCAAACGTTTTGCGGCCTGTTGATATTCAATTTGGCTGCCTAATATCCTAAAATACATTTCTTACTAACTTCTCCCAAACTAACGGTTTTACGAAAATGCTGAATAATTAAAATACTTAAACACCTAAGGATAAATGCTGATTTTTTACTTTAATAATAAGAAGTCAGCACAATTGCAGCAGCAACACTGTTACTAAGCAAAGCTGTTAAAGCTGAAATAATAACAGGTAGATTTTATACAATAAGTATTCCTAAAATCGCCCTTATTTTTAAACAGGTAAGTGCTATTTTCTCAAAATAGGTAAACGCAACAATTAGACCATTAATATTCTTATAAGCCACCAGGCCGAAATGAAAATTGTTTCTGTTCAAAGGTGATTAGTAAAGATTGAGTTATAAAGCTTTTGCAGCTTTATTAAAAAGGCTACCAGTACCATTAGAAATATTCATCCCTTCTCGGCAATATTTATGCAGTAAATTAATAGGAGCATATATTAGCTACTGGTTGTAAATAGCACTTAAATTTTAAATAGTTTAAGATTAACCTTAAAGCATTTAAAAAAAGCTTTAAAGAGCAAATTAAAGCCTATAAAGTTATAGCGCTAATATCAACTTTAATGCCTTATTAGCTGATTATGTGGATAAAACGAGTTATTAACATAATCAACTTAAAGTAAAGAAACTCTAGAAAAAGCCGATGATTTAATTAACCAATCTTAAATATTATTCATATCTTATAAATAATTAATTATTCTTATAAACATAATAAGTATATAAAATGAGAAATAGTTATCTTATGTTTATTGAGTAAAGCTATTTAGTTTTTATTCTTACAAAGCAGTAAGATTATGCAATAAGAATAGCCAATGTTTAATAAACTAAGCTTTTTATTTAAGGTACAGCTTAGTCTTCTTCTATTGACTAGTATAGTTGTGTTTTTGTGATGCGCGTTAGATTGAATAATCAGTACTTAAATTAAGAAGCTGTTTAACATTTAGATAATTGGAGAAAACCGCTGCCCTTGCTGTGTGTTTTCACCAGCAAGTAGTCTGTCGGAAGCTTTAAAATTGGCGGTAATAACACAGTCAATCGCAGCTTATTCTGTTTGAAACCGAAATACCAAACAGCTTCTAATTTAATTTTTTTGATGATTTCATTTATTAAAAAAGAAAGAAAAAACAGATAAGTTTTACTAGTTGCCTGTATTCTTCAGAAAATCTTAGCTTTGTTAAATAATAAAAAAGAACCAGTTTTTAGTTTGGAAATAATATGAGCAATAGCCTGGAGCATTTATACCAAATAAGTAAGAAGAATAAACGCGTAATTATTGGTTTAATGTCGGGGACTTCTTTAGATGGTTTGGATATTGCGCTGTGTGCAGTTGAAGGAAGTGGATTAAATACCCAATTAAAACTACTGCAGTTTAACACGGTTCCGTATACCGACGATCTGAAACATAAGATTAAGAATATTTTTTCTAAAAGACAGGTTGATTTGGAGCAGGTTTGTATTTTAAATGCGTACTTAGGCTCCTTTCACGCCGATTTAATTCTGAAAAGTCTTCTACAATGGAATATTCGGCCGGCAGAAGTAGACCTTATTGCTAGTCATGGGCAAACTATTTACCACGCGCCGGCAGCTTTACACGGCTTGCCGGGCTGGCCCAATGCTACGCTCCAAATTGGAGATGGTGATCACTTGGCCGTAAAAACCGGAATTATTACCGTAAGCGATTTTCGGCAAAAACATATTGCGGCGGGCGGTGAAGGAGCCCCATTGGCTGTATACGGCGATTATTTGCTGTTTTCGCAAAATGGTCAGGACCGCATTATGCTAAACATTGGCGGCATTGCCAACTATACTTATTTGCCGGGCGATTTAGATGCGAAACGCGTGTTTTCAACGGATGTTGGTCCCGGAAACACCATCATGGATGCGTACATGCAGCACCAGTTCCGCGATAAATATTATGATAAAGATGGTGAACTGGCCGCCAGCGGAACATATAACCAGGAGCTAGTAGCAGCTTTGCTTGATAATGAATTTTTCCGGCAGCCATTTCCTAAAACTACTGGCCCCGAATTATTTAATTTAGAATATCTTAAAACGGCCCAACAAACAGCAAATTGCCAAAACTTAAGTGCGGCTAATATAATGGCTTCATTAAACCGGTTTTCGGCAGTTGGTATTGCCACCGCTATCCGGGAAACCATTAAAGGGGGTACTGGGGCAATTTATATTAGCGGTGGTGGGATGCATAACCGCTTGTTGCAGCAAAATTTACAAGAGTTATTACCGCAATTTACCCTATCGCCGCTAACGGAATTAGGTGTAAATCCGGATGCGAAAGAAGCTGTTTTGTTTGCAGTGCTGGCCAACGAATGTATCGCTAACCAGAATTTAGATTTAGATTTTGGTAATCCTAAAATACCTACAATCCGGCTGGGTAAAATCAGTTTACCCGATTAAGGGCCTTTGATATTTAAGCAGCCTTTAAAAAAACTAGCAGCAAGGTAGATTTTGTATAGGCTTAAATTAAACCTATTTCAAAACTTTCAGAATAGATTACGTTATAACTTATTGGAGTTAAATATTGCCGAAAAGGTAACTTAGTTCCCCGCCTAAGTTTAGGAGAGATTAGGGGTGGTTGTTTTTCTTAGCTTAATTTCCGGCAAGTTCTGTCGCTGGCTATATTTACAAACAATCAGAATGAACAAGAAACAAGATTATGCAACCAACCGGTAATTTTCACCATAGATTCTCATTATTAGCAGAATCCGAAGCAAAACCATTTTCCGGAGAGTAAGGAGTGCCTTTACCTTCCAGGTGATTTTGAATATTCAGGTGCAGTTTTAGTTTATCTAATGCTAAAAACTCAGCCCACTGTTGCTGGTCGTCTAGGCTCATCCTGTCCACCAAATCTGGTAGTGCAATACTATTTTGCTGGGCAATAATCTCCATTAAAAATGGATCAGATTCCAGCAAATATTTTATTTTAATGCGAAAATAACCATTTAACTCATTGTACCGGGCAACATCCCACTTATCTAAATTATTAGGCTCCATATGCTGGTTTTATGCATTTGCTACCGAAAAGTTACTTTCGGGTGCATAATTATCTCAGAATATTGTACAAGAGCTGCAAAGCAAAATATTAAGATACCTAGTAACGCACAAGCAACAAGTGCTTAAAAATATTAAAATCTTTACTGCTTAGCGTTTAAACAATATTTATTCGTTCGGCGTTTATTAACGCCGAAATATACTGTTTGTGTTACCCGGAAAAATCCTAATTAGTGATGCGCAACAAAGTTTAGTTTAACCTGATTCAGTTAAGCAGCGTGCTTTTAATTATCAGCAAACCTGAATTCAGCCTATGTAAATTCATAAAATCAAGTTAAATAAATTTGTTAACAACAAGGGGCAAGGCTGTTCTATTAATAGAAAGTATTTATTTAATCATAATGTTCGGTTAAAAGCTCACTAATATTAATATGGCTTAAATAAGGCTCTAAACATTTGGTACTGGTAAATGCTCTTACCATTGAAACACTCTGTTCTTCGGGGTCTAACCATATTTCAGCAAAGAAGTCTTGCAGGTGATACAAACATACATTATGTCTTCTGCCAAACCGGATACCTAACTGGTTTCCCTCATTCCACACTAGCTGTAACCGCTCCTCAAGCGGTAAACGCTCAAATACTTGTAAATTCATGATGCAATATAAAAATACAATTTTGATTTCAAAAACTACTTTATTGATTTTGTGCAAAAAAATTTTTGACCTATTAACAATTAAAATTATAAATACCTGTAATAAAGCAACTTATATATAATTTTAAATTTATAAAATTTTGATAAAATACAAATAGTATATATTTAGCAAACCAGATAATGCAATGTTTATATAAAAAATATTATATATCTTAACTTTTTTTTCTAACGCAGTTAAACCTGATTTTACGCGCTTATATGCTTTGTAAGGTTTAATCTGCTTGCGCTACCAATATTTATTAAGTGCTTGGCTTTACTACTTAACTAAGCTTTTAGCCCTAATTCTTAATAAATATTTGGTTGCTTGTACAAGATTGTTTTTCCTGAAAAATCAGGTTATGCGTGTATTAGTCTTCGCGGTTCTTCTTTTTTACTTTACTCCAATTATCATCCAGTTCCCAAACGGCAATTGCAACTACTAGTAATGCTATTATTATATAATTCATTTCTAATATTTCTTTCATAACCTTACAACTTATGATTCAAAAGTAGATGCCCAAAATGAAGATTAGATGAAATTGCCGGTAGTTTTAAAATAAATTCTCTTTATTTAAAGGTTTTTTCTGGTACAGAAATTTGTATATGGTCTTTAAATATTAAAATTTCGGTTGCCAGAATTGCTTTTTAGAAGGGGCTTTAAAGATAATAACCAATAATTATCTTTAAAGAAAGTAAATATGGTAAGCCTTAAGTTGCTTCTTGATTTTGTGAATTTTTGTATGTTTTAAAAAATTATTAATATTAAATCGGGTTTATTTAAATTATTTAAAACAATTGGTTTATTTTTGAAAGATATTGTTTTCTAATTTAGGAGATATTTAGGTTTTTAGCATGCCAGAAAAGATGGGAATTAAAGAATACGAAAGGTTACAACAATCGCCTAATAATCGCAACTGGAAATTCTGGGGGCCTTACTTATCGGAGCGCCAGTGGGGCACAGTACGCGAAGATTATAGCCCGGATGGCAATGCCTGGAGTTTTATTACCCACGATATGGCCCGTAGTAATGCTTACCGTTGGGGCGAAGAAGGTATTGCCGGCTTTTGCGACGAAAAACAAATTCTTTGTTTGGCGCCGGCTTTCTGGAACGGGCAGGATAGTATGCTAAAAGAACGGCTTTTTGGTTTAACCAATGCGCAAGGCAACCACGGCGAAGATGTAAAAGAATTATATTACCACCTCGATTCTTCCCCCACCCATTCTTATTGTAAATACCTGTACAAATATCCGCAGGTGGCTTTCCCTTACGATGAGTTAGTAGAAAGAAACAAACGTACCCGTCTGGAGCTCGAGTATGAAATATTAGATACCGGCATTTTCGACGATAAAAAATACTTTGATATTTATATAGAGTATGCCAAGGCTGATATGAACGATATTCTGATGAAGATTACCGTTCATAACCGCGGACCGGAAGAAGCGGACATTCATGTTTTGCCGCACTTGTGGTTTAGGAATTATTGGAAGCACAATGCCAATTATACCCGGCCTAATATTACTTCGTATTCTGACAACTGCATAAAAACCACATCGCAGCGGATCGGCGTATTTTACCTGTACCACGAAAAAGGCGAACAGCTGTTTTGTAACAACGAAACCAATAACCAGCGCATTTATAATGGCCAGAATGAATTACCTTATGTAAAAGATGGCATTAATAATTATGTATTAGGTGGGCAATCAACCATCAATCCGGCTAAAGAAGGTACCAAGTCGGCTATTTGGTTTACCGAAAAAATAGCGGGTGGCAAATCCAAAGTTTTCCGGATACGGTTAAAACGCAACCGCATAGAAGACCCTTGGGGTGATTTTGATGAATTGTTCTTAAAACGGCAGGCCGAAACCATGAGCTATTATAAAGAGTTTGTTATTCCGGATAAACTCTCGGCGGTGCACAAAAAACTGGTACGAAGCTCTTTTGGCGGCTTGCTCTGGACCAAACAATTTTATTACCTGGATGTACACAAATGGCTGAACGGCAGTATGCAGGAAACAGCCCCGCATCGGCAGTACAAGCGTAACACCGAGTGGCAGCACCTGACTAACCGGAATGTTATTTCGATGCCGGATAAATGGGAATACCCCTGGTACGCGGCCTGGGATTTGGCTTTTCATACAACCACCTTTGCCCACGTAGATGCCAATTTTGCTAAACAGCAGTTGTTGCTGATGCTCCGGGAATATTATATGCACCCGAATGGCCAGATACCCGCCTACGAATGGAATTTCAGCGATGTAAATCCGCCGGTACATGCCTGGGGCGTTTGGGAAGTTTACACCACCGATAAGAAAAAGACCGGCGTTCCGGATTGGGACTTTTTAGAACGGGCTTTTCAGAAGTTGCTCATGAACTTTACCTGGTGGGTAAACCAAAAAGACGTGAACGGCATTGACTTGTTTGAAGGAGGCTTCCTGGGGCTGGATAATATTGGGGTATTCGACCGTAACCACATGCCGCCCGGCATTAAAAATTTGCAGCAAGCCGATGCTACCAGTTGGATGGCCATGTTCTCGTTAAATATGCTGCGTATGTCGTTGGAACTGGCTAAACGCAACCCGGCTTACGAAGAATCGGCTGCTAAATTTTTCCGGCATTTCCTTAGCATTGGCTGGGCTATGGATAATATTGGCGAAAAGAATATTTCGCTCTGGGACGATGAAGATAATTTCTACTACGATGCTGTACAGTTAGATAACGGTAAAAGTCAGCGACTTAAGATAAGATCTTTGGTGGGGCTTATTCCGTTACTGGCCGTTGAAATTATTAACAGCAGCACCTTCGACCAAATGCAGGAATTTAAGCGGCGGGCCGTTGGTATTATTCGCACCCGGCCTGATCTGGCCCAGTTAATTTCGCACATTGAAGCCAAAAACGAAGCCGGTAACCATTTATTCTCGGTTATGCGGGGCTTCCGGCTAGAACACGTTTTAAAACGATTATTAGATGAAGGAGAGTTTCTGTCGGATTATGGCATTCGCTCTTTATCTAAATATCACCAGGAAAACCCGTACGTATTTAACTACCAGGGTAACCAGCACAGTATTAATTATGAACCCGGCGAAAGTTCTACTTCTATGTTTGGCGGTAATTCTAACTGGCGCGGACCTATCTGGTTGCAAATGAATTATTTGATTATTCAGGCCCTCCGGAAATATTACCGCTATTACGGCGATGCTTACGTGTACGAATTCCCGACCGGTTCGGGCGTAAAGTTAAACCTGAAACAAATTGCCCGGGAACTCACCAAGAGAGTATTAAAAATATTCGAGAAAAACGAAGCTGGCCGGTACCAGTACCAAGGCGATCATCCGCTCTTATCTACCGACGAGCACTTTAAAGAACACCATTTATTTTATGAGTTTTTCAACGGCGATACCGGGTTAGGTTTAGGCGCTTCGCACCAAACCGGCTGGACAGCTTTAATAGCTAACCTGTTAATAGAACTAGAAGAAGAAGGCGTTTAACAGAAGGAATATTATGAAAATAGCAATACAGCACCTGAGGCTGCTTGCTGGCAATAATTAAGAGAAGGTTAGATCTTGGTAAAATGAATAAAAAGAAATTGGTTTAATTAAAACAATATTTATATTTTAATATTTATATTTGCCTATTATTAAGCTGTTTAGAAAACAAAGCTTAAAATATATTATAAATATTAAAAAAACAATAGTAGAAGATAAGCCAAATTAAAGTTTTATGTTGTAGATTTGGCATCTCATCAGGTCTTACGAAAACAAAGAGTCAATTATCCTGTTTTTGAATAAAATATAGCCTGCTAAATAGAATTTATATAAGAACTAAACCTACCACCATTTATTCCATATTTCACCTTTATGTTGTTTTTGCAAAATATTAAGTTAGTAATTGTTTGTATTTGCATTTCTACCGCTTTAGGACATACTGTTAACCAAGCCTTAGGCATTTTTTGGAGCCTGGGTTATTTTGCCGGGTTTTTGCTGGCTAACGTTTACCACACCGATAGAGATTCTTTATCTATGCCAATGTCGTTTGCTATTACCCCTTATACGTGTAGTGAGGTAGTCGTGAGCTTGCTCGACAAATTATTTCAGTTAGATAAATAATTTATTTCTTTACTTATTTTAATAAATGCTTCGGATTTATCCGGAACAGGCTAGGCTTGCCTGAATAGGTAAAGTGTGCTTTGGAATACTTCCACTAAAGCAATAATAGCGGCTACCAAGGTGGTAAATAAGCGTAATATTTTGTTGGCCAGTATTTTTCTATTTACAGTAATATACACTATTCAGTAGTAATAAGCCTATTCAGATAATTCCCCGGTAAATTATCTGAATAGTTTTTGAAATATTTTTTATCAAAAACTATTCAGATAATTTAATTTTCAGGCTATTCGCTCCGGAGGCTTTTCACCGGATTCATTAGCGCGGCCTTAATTGCCTGATAACTTACGGTTAAAATGGTAATGGCCAAAGCCCCTACGCAGGGTAGTATTATAAAAACAGGCGTAATCTCGGTGTGATATTCGTACTTTGCCAGCCAATTACGCATTACCAAATGACTGATAGGAATAGCAATTAAACAGGCAAGGAGCACCAAAGCGGCAAACTCTTTTATTTGCATATACCAAAGATTGGAAACACTTGCGCCCAGCACTTTTCGAATGCCAAATTCTTTGGTGCGTTGTTCTGCTACAAAAGAGGCCAAACCAAACAAACCCAAACACGAAATAAATATTGCAATTACAGAAAAGAGCCCGGCTAATGTACCAATGCGCTCTTCCTGGCTAAATTTTTGGGCATATTCTTCGTCTACAAACTTGTAATCGAAAAGAGCGGCGGGAACAATATTTTTAAATATTGCTTCTATTTTGGGCAAAGCCACGCTGGCACTTACCGCCGGATTTATTTTAATATGCAATACCTTTGAGGCATCTTCCGCATCAATAAAATATATGGTGGGCTGCACGGGCTGAAAAGGAGATTCCATCACCATGTTTTTAACTACCCCTATAATAGTCTTGGTCCACTTTTTTTCGCCGGTTTCGTCCACATCGGTGAGTTTTTGCCCTATTGGATCTGTAAAGCCCATATATTGTACCGCCGCCTGGTTGATGATGATGGCATCTGTGGAATCAGAAGCTAAGGCGCTGGAAAAATCGCGGCCAGCCACTACTTCCCAACTTACCGTTTTGCCGTACTCGGGCGTTATCTTACATCTGGCAAACGCTGCATCAAGGGTTGGGTCTTTGCCCAGCCATTCATATCCGCCGGTTATGTTCCATACGGCAGTAACGGGACTAGACGAACTGGCCACTTGCGCTACCACGCCGCTCCGCATTAATTCGGTTTGCAGTACCTTTTGTTTACCTTTAAAACTGGGATCGCTCATATCCAGGGTTAATAAATTTTGCTTGTCGTAGCCAATAGGCCGGTTGCGGGCGTGCTGAATTTGCCCATATACCACCAGCGTACCCGAAATTAATACCACTGAAACCGTAAACTGAACCACCACCATCACTTTGCGGGGCAGGGTAGCCGTACGCCCGGACTTTATTACGCCTTTTAAAACTTTTACCGGCTGAAAAGAAGATAAATATAAAGCGGGGTACAAGCCGGCCACACAACCGGTTAATAAAATAAACAGCAGGCTTATGCCCCAAAAAGCTAGATTACTAAACGGAAAGGCTATATTTTTATCGGCTAGCTGGTTAAAAGGCTGTTGTACGAACCAAAGCAGCAAAAGCGCAATCGCAAAAGCCATTACCACCACCAAATAAGATTCACTTAAGAATTGCCGGATTAATTGTTTTTTACCGGCGCCGATAGCTTTACGAACACCTACTTCCTTGGCGCGGGTAGAAGAACGGGCGGTACTTAAATTTATAAAATTGATACAAGCCAGCAGCAATACAAAAACTCCCACAATGCCAAAGAGCCAGACATAAGTAATTCGTCCGCCAGCGGGTTTTCCATTCTCAAATTCAGAATATAAGTGCCAACTGCTCATGGGAATTAACTGCACAAAAGGTTTATTCTTTTCCATTGTTTTAAAAAAGTCCTTCGGTACATGCTGGTAATAGAGGTTTTTGATGGCGGCATTAGCGGCGGCTAAATTGGTGGTGGGCTGTAGTTGTACATACACCTTAACGGTCCGGTTATCCCAGTCGGTGGCACTTTCTTTCATCCAATCTGCATAAGATACCAATAAAGGCCAGGGCAGGAAAAAACTGATTTCGCTAAATTGGCTGTTCTGGGGAATATCTGCATAAACCCCGGTTACGGTCACTTCCAATAAGTTATCAATTCTTAACCGTTTATGCATGGGATCTTCGTTGCCAAAAATAGTCTTGGCCGTTGATTGGGAAAGAACAACCGAATAGGGATCCCGCAAACTTTGGTAGTTGCCTTGCAGCATGTTGAGGGAAAGCATTTCCAGGGCGCTTTCTTGTATAAACTGTCCTTTTTGGCTAAACTTTTTATCTGCTGTTGCCACGGTATAATCTCCGGCCTCAAAGGCCATTGCAACAGACTTGAAATAATGCGGATAGTTTTCCTGGAGGGTTGTGCCTACCGGGTACTGCAAATCAAAGGAACCTTCAACTGCTGAGCTTTGCGGATTAATATTACCGCCCCAAACCTGGGCAATAGAATCGTAATTTTTATGGTAGGTATTAAAAGATAATTCATCCCAAATCCATAACCCAATAAGCATAGTTACCAGCATGCCCACCGATAAGCCACAAATATTAATAAAGGAATAAGCTTTGTTTCGGATGAGGTTGCGAAAAGCAGTGGTGAGATAATTACGAAGCATAGCAGTTTAGGTAATCTAGCGTGGAAGACTAATCTGCTAAAAGACTAACAAACGATTTGCCAATGAACAGAAAGGGCAAACAGCGCACGTTTAAGCTACTTTTTGCGAATAGGATATTAAAAGGTTGTATTAAAACCGGACAGTACAGTGTTCAATTTTGAGTCATTTTAAGATAAGTAGAATACCTGAACCTTGGTTTTGCCTGAAAAAATTAGCCGTTATAGCGCTTCTTTTTAGTTTCCTATTAAGCAATACACAAATAAACAGATATTGGCAGGTAACTGTATTTTCTCTGGTAACCGAATGCTCCGCTGCTAAATAATCCGTATTCCCGAAGCCATAAACCCACTCAAAACGACCATTAACTGAATATTTAAGGCGTTCATTAATATTTACCTGGCTGCTGCGTTTGGGGGAACAACTTTTTTAATAAATATTGAGGAAGGAGCTATAAAAAGTAACTTAAAACTCATCTTGTTACTTTAAAATCCGTTTTAAGAGAATTGTTTTGGAGTTCGGCTCTATTTAAGCCTGCTAAACCTAAAGCAGTAAAGTTCATTTAAAAGATTTAGCATAAAAGCGTTTAAAGAATGAACAATTTATAATTATTGATCTACTTTTGTAAATAATTTATTAGAAATATGGTTAAACACGATAATTCTTTTGAAGAATATCCGGATGTGGTTTTAATAGGAGCGGGTATCATGAGTGCTACGCTTGGTATGTTATTAAAAGAATTGCAGCCAGATATTACCATTGAAATTTTTGAGCGTTTGGATGTGGCTGCGGCCGAAAGTTCAGATGCCTGGAATAATGCCGGCACCGGCCACTCGGCTTTTTGTGAGTTAAATTACACACCCGAAAAAGCCGACGGTACCATTGATACTTCCAAAGCAGTTAAAATTGCCGAGTCGTTTGAAGAATCGCGGCAATTTTGGGCTTACCTCATTCAGCAAAATCTCATAAAATTACCCGAAACTTTTATCCGGAGTATTCCGCACATGAGTTTTGTATGGGGCGAGGATAATGTACGCTATTTAAAAAACCGGCACAAAGCGCTTACCCAATGCCACTTGTTTAAAGGCATGCAATATTCTGAAACCCCGGAACAACTGGAGCAATGGATACCCTTGGTAATGGAAGGCCGCAACCACTCGGAAAAAGTAGCGGCAACCCGCATGGAAATTGGCACCGATGTTAACTTTGGTGCGCTTACCCGTTGTATGTTTAATAACCTGCAGGAATCTAGCGGGGTACATTTACACTTTGGGCAAGAAGTACGTAAGCTTAGAAAGCGGGAAGATGGCTTGTGGCACCTGAAAATAAAAGAGCTGGCTACCGGCGAAAAGCGCAAAATAAAAGCCAAGTTTGTGTTTATAGGTGCCGGTGGTGGTTCTTTGCCTTTGTTGCTGAAATCCGATATTCCGGAAGGAAAAGGCTTTGGTGGTTTCCCGGTAAGTGGCCAGTGGCTGGTTTGTACCAATCCTGAAGTTATTGAGCGGCACCAGGCCAAAGTTTACGGCAAAGCCTCCGTAGGTTCGCCGCCTATGTCGGTTCCGCACTTAGACACCCGGATTATTAACGGCAAAAAAGCGCTGCTTTTTGGGCCTTACGCCGGCTTTTCTACTAAATTCTTAAAGAGCGGTTCTTTTATGGATTTACCTTTATCCATTAAAGCCAATAACCTGCGGCCCATGCTCATTGCAGGTATCAAAAATATTCCGCTTACACGTTACCTGATAAACGAAGTACGGCAATCGGCCACCGACCGGTTGGCCTCGTTGCGGGCGTTTGTACCCCAAGCCCGGATGGAAGATTGGAAACTGGAAGTGGCTGGCCAGCGGGTGCAGGTAATTAAAAAACACCCCACCGAAGGTGGCATTCTGGAATTTGGTACCGAAGTTGTAAGTGCGGCCGATGGTTCTATTGCAGCCTTATTAGGCGCTTCGCCGGGGGCATCCACGGCTGTTTCTATTATGATTAGCCTGCTGGAACGTTGCTTTAACGACCAGTTTAATTCTCCAGCCTGGCAAGCCAAATTAAAGCAAATGATTCCGTCTTATGGTAAATCGCTGGCCAAAGATCCGCAGTTATTAGAAGAAGTAAGAACCATGACGAGTGAGGTGCTGGGCCTTACCGAAGTAGAGAAAGTTAAATAAATTAAGCAGTAAAGTTGAATAAATAATAGCCCCGGAATAGCGATAATAAGTTTTATCTCTTTCCAGGGCTTTTTTATTGTCTTATTATGCCAATGCTCTTAACGGAATTCCATAAATAACCTGTTTCTGGTTAACTTTTGAAAGATTCCATCTTTCAATGCTTTGGTGCTAACTATCTTCAGAAGCCTAAGTTTGCTCCCGGCCGCAGGGCCCCGTTTGGTCATTCGGGCTGCTCATCTTTCCTTTCCTCGTACCTCGGAATGCTGCGCACCGGAAATCTGAAAGGCCCTCATCGCCCAAACTGCTGTAGTTTGCTCCGTAGCATCAGCTACTCCTTAAAATAAATCTTTGTTATGCGTAGAGTTAGCGTAGCGCTCTACGCATTTTTAGGAAAGCCAATCTTGGATTGGCGTATCAAATAATACATTAATAAAAACACTTATGCGCTTAATCGCAGCACCATCTTGGATAATGGAATGGCCTATTCCCCTCCTTGGAGGCAGTAGGGGTGGGTTTAGGCTTTTAATATTATTCCATGCTCCTTAATGCGCCATAATGAATTAATATTATATTGCTTTATGCTACAGGTTAGGTCAATATTATTGCCATAACGCCTGCGTATGCAATTCAAAAGCTACCAATTTACTCCAGGCTACCCGCACCGCTTTATGTTGACTGCGAACTGTTAAAATAAATATATCCGGGTCGCTAAAGTTTAAAAGAAAATCGCCGTGCCGGCCTTCAACAAAAAAAGTGCCTTCAAAAATAAACCTAATCGGCATGCCTTTAGCCGGTGTAAAAACTTCGCAATCTTTGCCGGAGGGCTGCAAAAATGGTTTTAAAAAGGGCAATAATTTACTTTTCCAGGTATCTCTATCCATGCTCAATTGGTATAAACCAGTACATCCTAATTTATTTGCCATTTGGATTATTTTAGGATTGTATCTGTAGCCTTCTTACGGGATTAAACAAGAAAAGGCAAGCCCAAAATAATTTTTTTACAGAGGCAGCATATTGAATAAAGCTTTACAGCAAGGGTTGATTGCAATATATAGGTTAGAGCTTGTTTAAGAACCTTCAGAATAAAATAAGAATAAGGCGCTTCTGCCGGATTAAACTTTCTCCGGTATATTGTCTGCGCGTTTAATCAGGCTATTCAGGTGCGCATCCAGGTTTACTTTGGCCGATTCGGCTTTTAAGCCCTGCAATATTTCCTGACCAGCTTCTTCGTGGCTTAGTTTATTTAAATATTGGGTAATCAGGTGCAGGGCCTGAAAGTCTTTTTCTTGCCACTGCGGTTGCTGGTATATTTTTTCTTCTTTCAATATTTGCTGCAAATGCGGTTCTAAGCCTTTTATCTGGGCTTCCGTCCGGATAGCACCCACCAACTTATCGTAAGCTGCCTGATCCGGAATCTTATCTATTTGGTGGGTAATTACTTTAAGGGTTGCTTTGTGTTTGCGGGCTTGCCGGAATAGTATAAATGCAATTATGCCAATAAGTAAGGCTACGCCGCCGGCCCCAAAAGCTAATCTTTTTATATCCTTTATTCTTGCCTGGGTTTGCGCGTTTATTTTGGCAATATTAGGATTAACTTGTTTTTGAATAAGGCCGGTAGCTATTTTTTGTACCAACGAATCTAGCAAAACGTGGGTATTATTACCCAACAATTCGTCCCGGAAAATAGCCGCACGCTGCAAGGAAATGTCGTTTAACAACTCGTCCCGGAGGGCCGCTACAAATAATTTTGTTTCCTCGCCGCGAACATTATCTAAAAAAGAAAGGCCCTTTGTATTTAAATCATTCGTTGTATTTTGAATTATTCTTTCGAGCCACCTTTGGGTGTAAGCGCTTAAGAGGCTATCTCTTACCCGAACGGTGGTAGCGAGTGCCTGTTGGTCTAGCTGGCGGCCCAAAGAATCTACCTGCGCCCGGATGCGGGTTTGCACGCTATCGTTTAACACGGTGGCCAGCACACTCCGGGCCACCGTGTTCGATAGAACTTTGGCCGTACTATCGAGGTAGGAATTGGGTAATTCTTTTTTTACGCCGGCCGTAAACCTTGCGCCAATTTTTTCTGCGCAACTGCTCCACAAGAAGAACACGAGCAATAAAAGCAAAAGCAGGTTACGGCTTTTCATGGTTTAGAGAAATATTGCCTACTTAAAAAATATGAATACTCCGGAAACAAGCTTTACCCTTTCCGGAGTATTAATTATAAATATTGCGCATAAAGGGCTTTGCTGAAAAACAGGCCGAAATCTTTAATGGCTTTGGCACTTTCCAAAGCATTACCCGCATGTAAGGCTTTTATGGTAGTAACTTGTTTCTGAAAATCTTTGGGCAATATTTTCAGTATGCCTTTGCCGGCTACCGGACCAGTATCATCAATCCCTTCGTAAATTGTTATAAACAGGGTAGAGGTATCGGACCAAACATCAAACCCTTTATCGTCGGCAACTTCTTTGTAACCGGTAAAAAAATAAGCGTGGCCGCCAACGGTATGCAGCTTCATTTGGTACTGCATTTTCAGTTTGTCCGGATCGTTTTCGTCTTTCACAAACAAATTAAATTTGCCTTCGCTAATGGTTAAAGGTTTGGGCGACAAGGCCGGAGCGGTAACGGTTCCTGCCATTCTGGCTTCGTGCTGGTCGGAGTTCAGCATTTGCTCTAAGTCTTCTGATACAATGGTTAGGGTAAAGGTAAACGGCGAAAGTTTGCTTTTGCCCAAGTCGTGGCCTTTTTGGAAGTCGGCTTTTTCTTCCGTAGAAAAAAAGCCGGTCATGGTTTCGGTAAATTGCAGCCCTACCGGTTTTACCTTTTTTTCCTGCGGTTTCACTGCCTGATAATCATAATTAAAAGTTAGACCATAATCCCGGGCAATAATTTCGCAGGAACGTTCGGCCAGCGCCGAAATGGTAAGCAGTGGGTTAACGCCCACCGAGCGCGGAATAATGGCCCCATCGGTTACGTACAAACCTTTATGCAGTTCGGTACCGGTTTCAGAGGCAAAAACCTGACCTACATGGTTTACCACACCTTTCTCCGCGTGCTCGCCCATTACGCAGCCGCCCAGTGGGTGAACGGTTACTAAATCAAAATTCATGGCTTTGCTCCACGATGGGTTGGTAACGTAGGTGCCGCCCAAAGCCTTGGTAGCTTCTTTTAATTTATCATTTACCACTTTAAATATGGGCTGCTTGCCTACGGCCGGCCAATCTACCCGAATGCGGTCGTGGGCTAAACTTAATTTGCCATTGCCATCGTCGTGCGACATAACCAAATAGGTAAGGGTGTTTTTTAAAGCGCCTTCGTAAGCCCCTAATATTTTGGTTTTCAGTTTCCGGAGTTTTTCCAGGGCAAAGTCTTTTAAGTTGGCATCGGTATCTTTGCCCATTAATTTAGCTATGGTTATAAAAGTGCCCGGTAAAATGCCCGATAAAGCCCCCGGAATAACACCTTCTTCTATTACGTAGCCTTCTTCCAGGTTTTCTTTGCCGCGCATATCTATAATACCACCAATGCAGGGACCTACCGCTTCAACTTTTTCGCCGGGTTTGTATTTGCCAAAGCCCACGCCATTTATTTCTAAGTCGTTGTTAAAGCCAAAGCCCAGTACATCGCCGTTGCCGGTAAACCGCTGACCCAGCATGTTCGATAGGTGCAAACGGTTTTGTTTAGATTTAAGCAATATTTCGGTGCTGCCCAAACTGCCGGCGCCCAGAATAACCATATTGGCCCGGACGAACAAAAGAGGAGCTTTAAACTTTTCGCGGCCGGCTTCCTGCAACCGGTAATATATTACCCATTGGTCGTTTATTTTTTCGAGGTGTTGTACCGCCACTTCGGTAAATATTTCGGCACCGTGGTTGCGGGCGTCAGGCAAATAATTCATCAGGGTCGTATTTTTTGCCCCGTAATTACAGCCCGTAACGCAGTCACCGCAGAGGTCGCATTTGTGCTGTTCTACCCCCACGTGGTTTATTTTATTTTCGAAGGTTACGTTAATGGGAGCAAAGGCAAAAGGCTCATTCAGGGCTTTGGCCGCTACTTTCATAGCTTCGGTTTTAGGCAGTTTGGGGTAGCCGTTTTTACCTTCCGGGTAATATTCTGGTTTGAGCATATCCTTTGCCCGCTGTACGCCCCGCTCAAAAGAAGCTAAATCTTCCCGGATTTCTTTGGGCCAGGCTTCATCTTCAAAAACACGTTTATCAGGCTCGATGCACACGTTGGCATTTACGAGCGAAGTGCCGCCCAAACCGCAGCCTACAAAAACGTTAATATCTTTATTTACATGAAATTCATACAAGGCCGTGGTAGAACCCAAGTGTTTATGCGGCATATTTACCTGCATTTCTTTGGCTGCTTCTACCTGGTCGTCGGGGTAATCGCCGGGTTGGTATTCTTTGCCTCTTTCGAGTAAACAAACTTTTAAACCGGCCCGCGACAGCCTGGAGGCGGCAATACTGCCTCCGTAACCCGAGCCAATTACCATCACATCGTAAAAAGGTTTAATAGCCGTTATGGGTAAGGACAGGTACGCTTTGGGGTGCTTCTTCATATTTTTTTGTTTTTATGGTGATAACCTCGTCTACTAATTTGGTTTTTACTTTTTGGTCGGGGTGATATATTTTGCCTTCTTTTTTCCAAACAGCGGTTCTTTCTACGCCAATGGGGTAAATGCTTAAGGCTTCGGCCGTAATGTGCAGCCGCAGAAAATTTTTATAGCCAGAATATTTAAAAGAAGAAAAAGCTTCGTTGTCGTGAATGCGAAATACCAGGTTACATATAAATAAATAAGTACCCATTACAATGCAGCCGGTTAGCCCGCCGGCTACAAACAAGGCAACGGTTAAAACTCCTATTTGGCGCCACAAACTTATTTCCATAGAAAAGGCCAGGCTGGAACAAAGCCTAATGAGTAAAAAACCGTTCAGAATATGAACACAGCCATGCACCAAACCCAACAACCATAAAAATGGCGTTCGGCTGGATTTGGTATCGGTGAATTTGGTAACGCCAAATATGGCCAGCCCAATAAAGAAAACCATAAACGGACTAAACAATATAATATTTAACACGTGGTTGGTGTAATTGAGAAATCCGTTTAAATCTAAAGGGTATTGGTTGATGATAGTTACAAACGCATGATCGTTCTCCTGCAAAAGCCAGGCAAACAGCAGGTAAAAAAAGCCCATGAAAGCTGCAAACTGTAAATTAAACCACGGAAAAATAAGCGTGCGCAAGGCCATGAGGCGCGATTGAGCTTTGGTGGGGAAAGTAGCCTGTAGTTTAAATTTACCTTCGCGCAGTTTTAATTCATCTTTTAAATTATGGGTAGGGTGCGAAAAGGCGCCACCACCCCCCGAGGTAATCTTGTGGTAAGTTTTGCCGTTTTCGGTTAAGGCATAATGCGCGTAATGGTGCAAATCGCCGGCTAAAGTAACAACCAGTTCAAAACCATTTTGCACAATGTAGCGCTGCTCAAAAAACTTGAGGTTGTCGTACGTTTTATCGTTGTTCCGCGAAGTAAAAATCCAACTGGGCTCGGCCGTACACAATATTACCTTATCGCCGGGCTGCATTTTTTTAGCAGCTATCTTGTCAAAATACTGGAGTTGCGGGTGATCAATGTCGGCTTCGAGTTGAATATCGATGCCCCACAACCACCAATTATGGGGGAGTTTAATGGCAAAATAACTGCGTTGTTGTTTGGTAAGCCAACTGCCGATGGTGCGTTCCTGGCAAAATATTTTAATAAAATTAGATAAGCCATCGTACCAATCGTGGTTACCCGGTATGGCAAAAACATGGTGTTCTTTTTCGAATAATTTATTCGCTGCTTTCTGTTGCTCGTACTGATGCCGGCAAGCTGAATCGAATGGTCCGCGAAAACGGTTTTTATAATCGTTGCGGTTAGCTACAGGGTAAACCTGGTCGCCGCCTAATATTAGAATATCGCCTTTAAACGTGGGGTAGCCGCCTACTTCCCGTTCCGGTTCCGAAAGCAAATTGGCCATGGTAAAAGTAGAATGGAAGCCATCGCCGGTATCCGACATATAATCAACCCAGGCTTCGTTCAGGTGGCTGTAATCGTAAGTATCGGGTTTAGCCAGACAAGCCTGGATTTCGCGTTTATCGGAATAAGAACCAAATACGGAGGAAATGACGGTTTTTACGGCAGTGCCCAATAGCTGCCGGGCATCGTACCAGCCCACCATTTTTTTTGGGGTATAATCAAACGGATCTTCCAGGACAGCCTTTTTAATTTTTTCGGCCGCTTTAGCCTGCTTTTCAGCGACTTTTACCTGTTTTTCGGCAGCTTTTACCTGAGCCATAGCACAACTACTTAATGGTTGAACATAAATATTAATTATCGCTGAAGAAGTAACTTTTAAGTGTTTTTTTCGCCCTTCGCCGCTCAAACCAACCATTGGCGTTGTACACACTTAAACTCCGGCGCAGGTAAACCCAATCGGCTACGCTAATATTAAATTCAGCGGTTTGCAGGGGACGGCCTACCGGACTGGTACCGGCGTACAATTTAACCTCTGCTTTTTTACCGGACCCCGATAAAAAACGGCCGTTGAATACTGCGCTGCCGGTAACCACGTAAGATTTTCCTTCCATTTCGGCCCGGAACTGAAACTGAACCAGTTTGTCTTGGCCGGTATCGTTGCGTTGCACGGTTAGTTCGCCGTTGAACCCATAATAAATGCGCAGCCCCTCCGGAAAACTTAAACTCGCGTTTAATTGGTAAGGCTGATTTGTTTGCACATAATCCTGAATATCGTGAATGGTGAGCGATAAATGCAGCACCGCCAATTGGTTAAATAATTTACCGGAAAGCTTGGCCCGGCAAGAGAAAGCAATGCCTTGAGATTTCATTTTGGTGGATAGATTAGTGGTGGCAACTGGTTCGGGGGGCAGGTTTAGCAAATATTCTTTGGCATCGGCGTAGCCCCTATCGATTAAGGTGGTGGCGTTTACCCGGTTAAAATATAGGTCCGGGTCCAGCGGCAGCGGGTAAGCTGGCTTTATCAGGTGAACTTGAATAGTTTTTTGTTGGCCGTAAGGCGAATCGCCCCGGCTAATCCGGTGGTTTAGTTCGGTTATATAGTCGAGTTCGGCGTAGAGTGCGCCGTTGGCGCTCATTTCAATCATTTGCACATACTGGTTAAACGTGCCGTTTTTGTATTCCGAAATATTACCAATGGTCCACACCACCCAGATTTCTTCGGCGCCTCTTCGCACTGCTTCCAGTAAGTTCGCATCTTTTATCCAGACCGCATCGATGTACCAGTTGTGGTTAATTTTCAGGGCCGGCATAAACATGGGCAGCGAAACCCCGGCCAACAGATGCGGCAGGGTAATATTTTGGTGCGGAATAGCTTCGTTCTTTTTCTCGGAATAATTGCACACGTTAAAAGTGCCGGCTAATGCTTGTTCCGCCTGTATGCGCTCAATATTTACACCCAAATGCGGCAATATTTTATAACGAATACCATCGGCATCGCCAAAGGCCGCTAGCCGCAAAGGATTTAAATATTTCCGGAAAGGCAGATAAGATACAAAGTGTTTACTATTGAGCGTGCGCCAGTTGTGGCACATTTGGTCAGTGCTCAGGCCCGATAGCAGCATGGCCAAGGTAAAGATGCCGCCCGAAGTACCATCGGCGTGGGTAAACTGCAAGCCGTGTTCTTCCAGAGCCTTTAACACGCCGGCCTGGTAAGACAACCGCATGCCGCCGCCCGCCAGCACCAAAGACCTTTTGGGGCCTTGGTAGCCTTCCGGAACCCGGAATGGGAGCGGTTTAGGTATATTTTCCATGCGGTTGCAGTTTGTTTCGGGTATATAAAAAAATCAGGACAACGCCTATTAATTCGTAAAGCGCAAAAAAGTAAAATAACCAATTGGGCGGACCATCTATCAAGTAAGACACGGCCCGGGCTAATACGCCTAAAAACATCACGCCTAAAAACAGGCGGTTAAACTTTATTAGCGAAAATACCTCTCGGGTAAACAGGAGCGCGAACAAGCCAAACCCAAATTCTATGAGCCGCAAAAACCGGTACTGGGTTAAAATGCTGGCCGCGGTAGTCGCGTTTACACTTTCAATATCAAAATCGAAAAGCATTTTCTGGTCTATTCTGGCCCCTATAAAAGCTCCCCACAAACCCGCTACTACCAGCAACCCCACGTAAGTGTAGAAGAAAAAATAGGCCAGCCCCTTCATGCTTTATTTTTAAAATTTCGCCAATAGGTAAATATTAAAATGCCAGATACAAAATCGAACAAAGCCACACTTAAGGCTAAGCTGGAAAATATACCGTTCCGAACACCTAACCCAATGGCAACCGCAGCGCCAAATTTTTGTAAGCCACACCAGAATATTGGCTCCGGCCCCAATGGCCGCTTTAAACTTTGCCAAAGCAAACCACCAAACAAAACCATGAACATGCCCACGATGGCAAAAAAATGAGCACTGGTTTTATCTGTTCGGGCACCTACAATATTTAATACCAACGGTGCCGCCACCACCTGCACTGCGCCGGTTAAAACCGTTACCCCGGAGATAAACAAAAGCAACTTAGGCAGCAACCTGGGCATTGCGCTGATTATAAACCGGTTTATTTATTGCCTTAAAGCTTTGTTTATATTTAATAAAAGAATAGGCCATCATGCACAGCCACTGCCCGCTCCAGAGGCTAACCCGGATTACGTTTAAGCGCGTCCATTTTTCGAGTACACCTTGCAATACAGCAGCATCTGTTATACCGGCGGCCATTTGCTCATTGTAAGGTATTATGTAAATAATAGTAAGCGCTGTAGCCAATATTACCCCGGCTATTACCCCAATCGGGAACCAGCGCAAAGCACTCCGCCACTCCGCAATTATCATAATTAGGGCCGTTGCCAGCATTACCACCGTCATGTAAGTAAAAAACTGAGTGGCCGCCGTTACCTGGGGCACGAACTGCAGGTAATAATTAGCGGGCGTGAGTTCCGGCACAATCGGGAAAGAGAAAAGAATTAACGACCAGCCCGTGCCCAGGTACATAGAAGTGCACAAAAACAACAGGGAATGATTTAGCCCGAGTAAAGTGTGTTTGGTTTCGCTGTGCATCTGATTTAAGGTTAAATATTAAACTCCTGCAGTTTGGGGTTGCTTGGCAGTTTGGCGATTAGGCTTTTCTAACCATTCTTCTCCGTAGCCTAAATGGTACACGCTTTCCAGGCCTTCACCGGTTTTTTCCGGTAATTCGGGGTAGCTTAAAAACCAGCTTTCAAAATAATCATCCAGAATGCCGGTAGTTTCGGGCAGGTAAGCGGTAAATATTGGCTCTTCTTCAATTTCCAGGTATTTAAGCTGCGCCGCATTAGGATGGTTGCCCAGAGTAATTTTAGCAGCACCTTTTTTAAATAAAGTCAGGCCGGCTTTGCCTTTAAAATAAATATACGATTTCATGAGCATGCCCCGGAAACGGCAATAATTAGCGGCACCCATGTTCATGGGCATAAAAATGCGGGAGGGACGGGTAATATCAAGCCGCATAATCATTTGGCCGTCTTGGTCGTACTGCGCGCTCAATATTTCGGGACCTTCCACAAAATCGAGGTTAGCCTGGTGCTTGGGCATGCCCCAAATGCCTTTGCCGCCTTTTACCGATATTTCGGTACTTACCGGCAAATCCAGAATATATTGCCCGGTTCCAAAAGTTTTGATGAATAATGCCGGCAGTACTTTGGGAGCGGGTTTACTGCCGTGCGTACAAGCCAAAGCAATACTGTATTCTATGTATTTGCCAATATCGGTGATGCGGTAATCTACTACGGTTAAAATAAATACGGCTTTGCCGTTCCAGAGCCGAACCGGGTGCACTTCGTTGCCGGGTAAAAGGTTACGGGCTTTCTGGCAATTGGCCGGAAAAGCCGCCATAATAACCGCAGCTTTGTCGGAGTTAATAGGCAATTGGTACGGAATGCCATCTACGCGGGCGTACCTGCCTGCCTGTTTCAAGAGTCTTTTAGGAATAGCCATAGGATTGTACGTTAATTTATTAGTTTACACTAAGTTCCTGCAGCATTAAAGGAAAAACATCTTTATCGGCGTTTTTGCCAATAAAAACATCCAGGTGGCTGTAATCGGGTAAAACCCGCAAGGCATGAAAACCTTGCCGTAGATCATCGAAATATTTAAAACTCCTGATTTGGCTGTCGGGTAGAAAACACAGGTTCTTACCGCCGGCAAAAAAAGAAATACGGGCTTCGGTAGCCGGCGCCGTTGCCACAAAAGATTCCGGCAGCTCTTTCTTGTGCTCAACGGACATGAGGTGCCCTTCTTTTACCGACCGGGCTATTTGCTTGTAAAAAGTCATGGGCACGGCGGCAAACTGGCCTTTAATCCACTCGTGGGTTTCTTCGTTCAGGTTTTCGTGCCGCCAAAGAGCCGGGAAACCGCTGCCGTAGGTAAAACTTACTTGTTTGCACACGCTGTTCTGGCATTCGTGGTGGGTAAGCTGTACCAGCGTATTCACCATTTTGGCCGTTAGGGTAGGCGCTTGCAGGCCCCACTGCGGATTTAAATATTCGGTTAGCTGCTTCATTACCGGCACCATAAACGAAAGCTTAAACCTGGAAAAATCGGGCACTACGGGGTGCAGCGAAACCGCATTCGAAACAATATTGGTAACCTGGGGCACTAACCCCGCTACAACCGACATCATAAAACTGGTAGAGCCCTGGCAATGAATGATGGCCTTAATATTAGGCTTGCTAGTTATTTCTACTACTTTCTTAACTGCTGCCGGATGATCGTATAAAGCTGCCTGGTCTAAGGTCCATTTATTTGGCGCAAAATCGATGCTGGCCCGCCAATTTTCCAGCCATACATCGTAGCCTTCTTCCAGTAAGAATTGTACAATATTTTTATTAACCGGTGCTAAAAATATACTGGCGCTTACCCCGGCCCCGTGCACCAGCAATATTGGTCCTTTGCTCGCGGCGCTATAGCCTTTTACACGAATTAAACTGCATTCAAACCCGTCGCCGGCCTCAAAAGGTATGGTTTCGAAGTAGAGGTCTTTGCCGGAATATTTTTGGGTAACAGGCTCCATAAAGCAACTGTTTTAGAGTTTAAAAGGCCATATAGTAGTTATTAGCAAAAAAGCGGAAAGGTCAACAACAGGATTATGTAATAATATTATTTTAATGAAAGATAATGATTTTACTAAAAAATATCAAGATTTATTTGGAGTAATTTATGACAGGTGCTCTTTCTATAATCTTTATTTTTATAAAAATTCTGCTTATAAAAAGATAGGTATTTAGGGTAAATATTAATGGAAAAGAAGGTTAAACGATTGCAGATATTTATACAACTATTTGTTTTATCAGCTTTTGGAATTAAATATGAGAAAAGTTTTTACACCAAAGTGCAATATAACTGAACTCGTAAGGAATGATGTTCTTAGTAAAATTGCTTTCTGGTAGTAATGTGGTATAATATTGTTTTAATCAGTTTTGAAGCAATAATTTAAAAAAGTGTTATTGTGTACTGTTTAATAAAAGAGGTTTAAGTAATTTATTCCGGTTATTCAGAAGGAAGCTATTTAGCAAACAACCAAATGTTTACTTCCTGAATAACCGAAATAAATTCTTTTAGTAGATTGTATATTAATGAGTTATGAGAAATAGCAAATAATAGCCTAAAGCTTGATTTTATAAGTGAAAATCACCGGCTGCTTCCGGTTGGTACAATATATCGTCGATTTGGATTTTAACTTTGCCGCTAGGTACTACCCAGTCAATTACATCGCCTTTGCGGTAGCCCAACAAAGCAGTAGCTATAGGCGCAAATATTGATATTTTGTTCTTTTTGATATCAGCTTCTTCCGGATACACAATCTCCATCTTTAATTCCTGGTTCGATTGCAGGTACTTTAGTTTTACCACGGAGTGCATGGTAACCACATCAACCGGAATTTGAGTAGGTTCTACAAGTTGCGCCCGGCTTAACTCTTTGGTTAAGTTGTTAATTTCCTTGGTGTAGTTATTGGAACTCTGCCGGAAGTGGTGTATGCGCTCCCGGAGGCGCAGCGCGTCTTTTTCGCTAATGATAATGTTATGCATAAGTTTTTTAGTTTGTTAAATGAATAAGATTCGGGTGGATTGCGGTTAAACAAACCGCTTTAATTCCCCAAATCCACCAAAAGAAAAAAAAGAAAAGCAAAACGTTCTTTTCCAGAACGTAAGAATATTTATAAATAATATTTATTACTCTTAAAATTTAGTAGAGTTGCCCAAAGTAAAATTTTATCGGGTTTAAATAACGGCTTTTAACCGGTTTACTAAAATATAAAAGTTTATTGCTGTATGGTGGCTGCCCGGTATAATATTTAACGTTGCACGGCGTTTTCTTTTAAAGTACCTGCATTTACTTATGCCATTTAAACAGAAAATAGTTAAAACCGACGCAAAGCCATTTATTGGTTTAAACCCGGTCGCGCATCATGCTGCTAAGTGTGAAGTGCTGAATGGCTATTGCCTTTGTTTTTATTCGGCTCCTAAAGCCTTTTTCAAGTAAGCCGGCTCTTTCCGGCAAAATTTATCGCTAAAAAAGAACCGGTCTTTTAACCGGTCACCTAAATTTTAACTTTAGCCTGCTTTAAAAATTTAAACTAAACGGCTAAAGATTAAGAAAGTTTTAGCAAAAGCATTAACCGGTTTTACCGGGTTTACGACTTACCAGTTTTAATAATTTTTATTGCGGAAGTTAAAAGCCTAAAGCTTTAGCGGCCGGAAATAAATTTTTATCAACCATAAAACCTTAACTGCCATGAATACTATTTATTTAACAGAAGACGACTACCAGCAATTGGTTAAGCTCATTCAGGGTCAGCCTAAAAATGAAGATTTAATGCCAGCTTATATCCGGTTAAAGGCAGAATTAAAACGAGCCAAACGCGTGCCTTCCGTTACAATTCCGCCCGAGGTGGTTACCATGAACTCACGGGTGCGGGTGCAGGAACTTAAAAGTAACAGCGAAATGATTTTATCCGTGGTTTTTCCGCACGAAGCTAACTTTAACGCGGGCAAAATATCGGTTTTATCGCCTATTGGTACCGCTATTCTGGGCAGCCGCGCCGGCGACGAAGTTGTATGGACCGCGCCTTATTGCAAGTTTATCTATAAAATAAAGGAGGTGCTTTATCAGCCGGAAGCCGATGGTGTACTGGCAGACGAAGGAGTGCTGGTTTAACGTTGAACTTAATATATTTTAAATATTTTTAACGCAGTAAATCGTTATTTAGGCAATATTTATTCAGGCGCTTAAATCTATTATAATAGGTTAAGCGCCTTTTGTATTCTCGCGTTTTAAACTTCCGGTTCTACTTTTAAGCTTTCTAAGGCTTTGTTAATGCCATCCTGGTTTTCCGATAATATAATGAGTTTATCTTGTGGGTGTAAAACCGTGGAGCCATTTGGGGTAATATATTGCCCTTCTCGTTCTATAAGGGTAATTAAAGTAGATTTAGGAAACCCCAACTGAATAATAGATTTACCGGTTACCGGGCTATTGGGCGGCAGCACCACTTCAATTATTTCGGATTTAATATTATCGCCTAATAAAATATCAACCGACGTTCTTCTTTTAACCCGGCTGGGTAACGATACGTGCAACCAGTTGGCAATAGGCGTAAGGGTAGTGCCTTGTATCAGTACAGAAGTTAAAGAAATAAAAAACACAATATTAAAAATCATTTGGGCTTTTTCTACGCCGGCCAGCATGGGGTACGTAGCAAAAACAATGGGTACGGCGCCCCGCAAACCCACCCACGAAATATACCAGCGGCTCCGGTTTTTAACTTTAAAAAATAATAAGCTTATAAATACACTTATGGGGCGGGCAACCAAAATTAAAAAGCCCGATACCAGCAGCCCAATGCCAATAACCGGTATAATCTGGCTCGGAAAAACCAGGAGGCCCAGCGTTAAGAACAATACAATTTGCATTAGCCAGGCGTAACCATCGAAAGCTTTAAAAATAGCTTTTTTGTGAATCAGGCTTTGGTTACCCAGCACTACCGCCGATAAATAAACCGCCAGAAAACCATTACCCCCAATAAAATTAGTGGCCGAAAAGGTTAAAAACATGAGCGCAATAACCAGCACCGGGTAAAGCCCTTCAAAATCTAATTTAATTTTATTTATTAAAATCTGGTTAAGTTTACCAAAGCCAAGCCCCAGCAAGCTGCCAATAATTATTTGCTTAAAAAATAACGGAATAAGGCTTACCAAACCGGCTTCTTGGTTTACGACCAGGCCGGTAAAAGCTATGGTTAAGAAATAGGCCATGGGGTCGTTGCTGCCACTTTCCAGTTCCAGGGTGGGCCGTAAGTTGCTTTTAAGAGCCAGGTTTTTTGAGCGCAAAATAGAAAATACCGCCGCTGCATCGGTAGAAGATACAATAGCCCCCAGTAACAAACCTTCGTACAGCGAAAAGCCGGTAACCTGCCACACAAAAACCGCTACCAGCATAGCCGTCAGAAAAACGCCTAGCGTAGAAAGCGTAATACCTTGCCACAAAATAGGTTTAATGGTTTTCCAATCGGTTTCCAAGCCACCGGAAAAAAGTATGAAATTTAAGGCCACAATGCCCACAAACTGTGCCGTCTGCGGATCATTAAAATGAATGCCGCCAATACCTTCGGAGCCGGCCAGGATACCAACCAACAAGAAAAATATTAAAGTGGGTACCCCAAACCGGTACGAGGTTTTGCCGGCCAGAATGCTGATTAGTAATAAAACAGAACCGACCAAAAGAATATTTTCGGTTGTTAAACTCATACGGGTAGTTGCGTTTAGAAAATTTTTAGTGTCGGGATAGTACCCCGGAGTAGCCGGCTAAACTATTATGGATTAGCTTAAGAAATTACAGCTTACGAAAAAAACTAACGGAATTGCTAAAATATACGTTTTTTAACCTTTTTACTTTCTTTTTTTATGCGGTTCCTAACTTTTTCCGGTTTTGCCTGCGTAATTGTGCCTAAACTCCCCAAACTAGCTAAATAAATTGCCATGAAAATATTAGTAATAGAAGATGAGCCCGACATGCTGGATAATATTGTCAGTTCGCTGCGGAAAGAACAATACGTGGTAGAAGAAGCGGCTAATTACCACGAGGCTTTAGACAAAATAGGCGCCTACGATTACGATTGTATTTTACTGGATATTAACCTGCCCGGTGGTAATGGCTTGCATTTATTAGCAGACCTCAAAAAAAATAAAAAATCGGATGGCGTTATTATAGTATCGGCTAGAAATTCTTTAGACGACAAAGTGGCTGGTTTAGAATTGGGTGCCGATGATTACCTGGCTAAGCCTTTTCATATTGCCGAATTGCACGCTCGGGTAAAATCGGTGTTGCGCCGCCGGATATTCGAAGGCAGTAATCTCATACAAATACAAAATTTAACCCTCGACCCCGACAAGCACCAGGTTTGGGTAAACAACCAGGAATTAACCCTTAACCGGAAAGAGTACGATATTTTGCTTTACCTGGTAACCAACAAAGGGCGGCTGGTGAGTAAAACCGCTTTGGCCGAACACGTATGGGGCGATTACATAGACGAAGCCGATAATTTTGAATTTATTTATTCCCAAATTAAAAACCTGCGCAAAAAATTAAAAGACCACCACGCCGCCGTAGAAATCGGGGCTATTTACGGCATTGGTTATAAATTAACTTCCCCATGAAATTACTCAATTACACTACCTCTTACCTGGCCGGTATTTTATTGGCGGTAATATTGGTTTGGGCCGCTATTTTTTACTTTAACATGCTCGACGAAATATACGACAGCATGGACGATGGCCTGGGTAATCAGAAAATATTGGTAATACAAAAAGCAGCCCGCGACAGCACAGTTTTTGCGCGCCGCGATTTTGAAGATGGGTATTACCGCCTGAAAGAAATTTCTTTTGCCCAGGCCCAACACCGGAAAGATGTTTACCAGGATACCCTCATGTACATGCTAAACGAACAGGATTACGAACCAATCCGGATGCTGACCACCGTATTCAGGCACCAAAACCGGTTTTATGAACTGCGGGTAATTACCTCTATGGTAGAAGAAGATGATTTAATTGAGGATTTGCTATTTGCTTTGCTATGGCTGTATTTGGGTTTAATTGCCAGTATTTTGGTGCTTAACAATATTTTGCTCAAACGCATTTGGCAACCCTTTTACAAATTATTACAACGTCTGCAGGAATTTCGCCTGGAAGAGCCCAGCCAGCTGGTGGCAGAACCTACCGAGGTTACAGAATTTCAACTGCTTAATAGTACCATCGAAAAACTCCTGCAAAAAAATATTGAGACTTATACCAGCCAGAAAGTTTTCATCGAAAATGCCGCGCATGAATTGCAAACCCCTTTGGCCATTAGCTTAAATAAACTGGAATTGCTCGCCGAAGGCCAGAATTTACAGGAAGATCAGCTCACCCAGATTGGCGCTGTTATGCAAAACCTGGAACGGCTAACCCGCCTGAATAAATCGCTTTTATTATTATCTAAAATAGAAAACAAGCAGTTTGGCCCGGTAGAAGAGGTTAATATTAACGAGGCCGTGCAAAAGGTGGTAAGTGATTTTGCCGATCAGGCTACTTACCGGAATCTTACCATACAAGTGCAGGAAACAGCTATTTGCCGGCAACAGTTAAATCCCGATTTAGCTTTAATCTTAATTATTAATCTGGTTAAAAATGCCATTATGCACAACGTGCCGGGCGGCTCGGTAAATATTAGCATCGATAAAAATTCTTTTGTAATTCAGAATTCCGGTAAGGCCGAGCCCCTGAACGACCATAAATTATTTAACCGTTTTTATAAAAACACCGATAGTCCGGGTTCTACGGGTTTAGGTTTAGCCATTGCCAAAGCCATCGCCGATTTGTACCAATTTCGGATTACCTATGAGTACCAGCAGCTTCACCAAATAGCGGTATACTTCAATTAAGTTATAAAGAATATTTTTGAAAAAAATCTACCACACACATGCTAATTCCAGATTGTTTCCGGATTTGCACCCGACCTTTGAATTGTAAATTACGTTACAGTTAGATTGTTTATTTAGATAAATGCTTATTAAACAAATATTTAAATTAAAATAATCTGACTATTACCAGACCAAACCGAATACTTAAAAAGAATAAAATTATGAAAAGTCTGAAAATATTTTGTTTGAGTTTAGTTTTTCCGGGTTTGCTATTGTCTTGCGAAAATGCCAAAGGCAGTAATTCCGGCGATGACGGGAAAACCAAAAAAGAACAAAAAAATAATAAAACCAAAGAAGTTGCTTCAAGCGCCGTAGAGGTTGTTAAAAAATGGGATTTACCCGAAATACTGCTGGAAGTATCGGGCATTACTTACCTGGGCAATAACCAGTTTGCCTGCGTACAGGACGAAGATGGCGTAATATTTATTTACGATACGGCGGCAAATAAAATTGAACGAAGCATTACGTTTGGTGCCGCCGGCGATTACGAAGGCATTGCCGTAGTTGGCCGTACAGCTTACGTGGTGCGCAGTGATGGTAAAATTTACGAAGTAGATAACCTGGATACCAAATCGCCGAAAGTAACCGAACATGCTACTCCTTTAACGGCTGCCAACAATGTAGAAGGCCTCACTTATGATGCCAAGCAAAACCGGTTACTGCTGGCCATAAAAGGAGCCGAAGCCGGATCGCAGACTTATAAAGGCGTTTATGCTTTTAATTTAAGTACCAAAAAAATGGCCGCGCAGCCTTTGTTTAAAATAGACTTAAATGATACCAACCTGAAAAATAATGCCGGCAAAAAACTGAATAATGCTTTGCAGCCATCTGAGTTAGCGGTGCACCCACAAAACGGCAATATTTACTTAACCGAGGGTGCTAACCCGCAGCTTTTTATAATAAGCCCGGCTGGTAAAATATTGGCCCGGCACAAACTCGACGACCAGGTGTTTAACCAACCCGAAGGTATTACGTTTAGCCCGGCCGGTGAGATGTATATTTCCAACGAAGGCAAAAAAACACCTGGCAATATTTTACAGGTGCGCCTGAAATCAGAATAACAAGTTCTTACCCAATAAATTAATTCATTTAACTTTAACTACTTACTTATGAAAAGTAAATCCTTTTTAATTGCTGCCGTTTGTGCTACCTTCTTTTTGTCTAGTTGTGAGAAAGAAGAAGTGGTAAAAGCCGAAGATTTGCCCCAGACTGCCAGAGAATTTATCAGTAATAATTTTGTGAACGAAACAGTAACTTCGGTAGTAAAAGAAGAAAACGGCAAAAATATTTCATACGATGTGGTTTTAAATAATGGCACCAAGTTAGATTTTAACAAAGAAGGCCAAATAACCGAGATCGATAGCCAAACCAAATTACCCGACAGCGTAATTCCGGGCCCTATCCGCAGCTATGTACAAACCAATTATACCACCGAACATATTACGGGCTGGGAGTTGGAAGGTACCAACCAGGATGTTGAATTATCGAACCAACTGGAACTGCGGTTTGATAAAGACAATAATTTTGTAAGCTTGCAAGACTAAATTAATTGCTAATTATTTAATTTGATAATAAAAGTAAAATCCCGGTTGCTGCAAGGCAACCGGGATTTTTTTATTAATATTATACTACTATAAATTTTAACTGCGCTTAAACCTGATTTTGGTCATCCTGAGCTTGTCGAAGGATCTATTACAACCAAATAAAACTAGATTTAGCTGTTTCGATAAGCGCAACATGACTACAATAATGTAAGGCACCAACTAATAAGTATTTGTATCAGTTAAACAAGATTATTTAAACTTACTGCCAGGAGCAAAATCTTACAGAACTTAATTTAATCAAACCTGAAGTTAAGTTATATCAAACAAAAAAGCCGCCCTTACATTAGGAGCGGCTTTTTTATTTGGTAAACCTAATATTCTGTTCTTACAAAAATATTTAGATGGTGTCTGTTACAACCAGCAAGGCGTAAATCATACCGGGAATAAAAAACAAAATAGTTAACAGCAAGCTTATCCAGAAACGGTTGTTAATGCCTTCGTGCAAAAATACCCCTACCGGCGGTATTAAAATGGCAAATATGATTTCCACAATATTCGAACCAGAGGCATCTTGCTGCAATATCTCTTTTACGTTAGTCTTAAATTCTTTCTTCTCTGCTTTACTTAAATGCGCCAACCGGTTTTTTACCAAAGCCAGTGCTTGCGTTTCTTCGGGCGTTAAGGCTTTTTGGTCGGTAACTTGGTTTTTAGCCGGAGTTAAAGGTTTTGTAGCCAGGCGCTTAGTTGCTATTGGTTGTTGCGCTTTTACAATACTAGCCTCCAAAACAGGTTCTTCTGGTGCATTATTAAAAGTAACTTCATCGGTGAGGGGTGCGGTTGTGGCATCAGGCGTAGTGGCTGCTACTACCGGAGCGGGTTTTGCTTTTACCGGTTGGTAAGCTTTTTCGTTACTCGGCGCTAACCGGTAATATTCTGCGGAACTACACGAAAATAATACCTGGGCAATAAACAAAACAATAGCAAAATGCAGTAAATTTTTCTTTTTCATGCTTCAATCATTTACATTTAAAAATATTAAAAGTTAGTGCTACGCCACCGGCCAGTGAAAGCAGCACCTATATATATAGTTTAACATACTCCTTTTATTTATTTTAGTTTTATTACAATTAAGATTGAATTCTTTAAAATTAAGTTGCTATTCATAGTTAAATAGTATAAAACTAATGCTATTTAATTTTGCCTGCGCTTGCTGTAAATAATTAATAGTGAGCCATAATTAGCATCGTAGCCAATATTCTTATATATTAGTTAAATGAGAAAAAAATGGTAAAAATTGTAATTTAATCTTGGGATTTATATTTTTTCTTATATCCGAATTACTTATAATTGAACAAAAGTATCCACCACTACTAGTTATTTTTACATGAACGATCCTCAATTTAACCGCCGGAAATTTATAAAAGAAACAGTTACCACGGCGGCCGGTATTATGGTTTTATCGGCTTTACCAAACGCCCTGCCTGCCGAAGCCGGCATTGTTACCAAAGCGCCGGGCATTCAAATTAAAGGCAGTAGCACGGCTAATCCGGCTGCCCCGCGTATCCGGTTTTCCGTTATTGGCCTGAACCATGGACACATTAATTCGCAGGTAGAAGCCGTAATACGGGGAGGGGGCGAGCTGGTTAGTTTTTATGCCAAGGAACCCGATTTAGCGGCGGCTTTTCAGAAGCGTTATCCGCAGGCAAAACAAGCTAAAACCGAAAAAGAAATTCTGGAAAATAAAGCTATTCAACTGGTAGTAAGTGCTTCTATACCAAATGAGCGGGCGCCGCTGGGCGTTAGAGTAATGCGTTCCGGCAAAGATTTTATGGTTGATAAGCCCGGCATAACTACCTTAGAACAACTGGCCGAAGTGCGCAAAGTACAAAAAGAAACCAAGCGCATTTATTCTATTATGTACAGCGAGCGCCTGGAAAATCGGGCCACCGTAAAAGCAGGCGAGCTGGTAAAAGCTGGCGCTATTGGCAAAGTAATTCAAACCATTGGGCTGGGGCCGCACCGCATGAACCCCAAATCAAGACCCGAGTGGTTTTTTGATAAAGAAAAATTTGGCGGTATTATCTGCGATATTGCTTCGCACCAGTTCGACCAATATTTGTTTTTTACGGGCTCTACCCAGGCCGAAATTGTAGCTTCGCAGGTAGGTAATTTTAACCACCCGCAATATCCTAAGTTCGAAGATTTTGGCGATACCATGCTGCGCGGCAACGGCGGTCCGGGTTATATTCGGGTAGACTGGTTTACGCCCGATGGGCTGAAAAGCTGGGGCGATGGCCGTTTAACCATTTTAGGAACTGAAGGATTTATCGAAATCCGGAAAAATATTGACATTGCCGGTCGGGAAGGCGGCAACCACCTGTTTTTGACCGACCAGAAAGAGACCCGTTACGTTGACTGCAAAGATACCGAGCTGCCGTACGGCAAACAGTTGGTAGATGATATTGTTAACCGCACCGAAACGGCCATGACGCAGGAACATTGCTTTTTAGCCACCGAACTGGCGCTGAAAGCCCAAAAGCAAGCCCAGAAAATAAGCATTAAGGTATAACTAACCCAACAAAAAAAGCCCCTGCTGCGTTGCTCGCGGCAGGGGCTTTTTTTGTTGGATTTTAAATCTTATATCATTATCAAATGCATACTGCGCTTTTAAATAAAGTAAAGGCTGTACCAACCATCGCGGTCATTCTGAAAGAATCTAATTGGCTACTTGCTGGTAAGATTCTTCCAGAATGACCCTAGTGAGTGGATATTTACTTTTTATTGTTTTAAAGCGCAATTTCTGTTTAATATGGGTATCAATTAGATTATTTAGCCGCTTTCTGCGTACTATTTTTAGGCATTAACCGGATGAGTAAACCAGGGCCTTCGGTTATGGCATATACGTAACCATCGGGGCCTTGCGCTACGCATCTTACGCGGCCAATATCCTGTACTAATTTTTCTTCGGCTACGTAATTGGTACCCGATAACTGTACCCGGGCAATATGCCGGTGCGCCAAAGCCCCAACGAGTAAATTGCCTTTCCAGTCCGGGTATTTATTGCTGGTAACAATGGTCATGCCGCAAGGGGCAATAGAAGGCACCCAAATCCGCACCGATTTTTCGATGCCGGGCAATTCTTTGTTCTCGGTCAGGATAGAGCCATCGTAGTTAATGCCGTGCGAGGTTTTAGGCCAGCCGTAGTTTTTACCTTTAACAATCAGGTTCAGCTCATCGCCACCTTTGGGGCCGTGTTCTACTGCCCAAATCCGGTTGGTGGCTGCATCGTACACCATGCCTTGCGGATTGCGGTGCCCATACGTCCAGATGGTAGGGTTTGCATCTTTCTGGCCCACAAACGGGTTATCTTGCGGCACGCGGCCATCGTCGTAAATCCGGTGAATTTTACCGTGATCGTTGTTGAGTTCCTGTACTTTAGGTTGGGTGCCTCTTTCCCCGGAGCTGAAATAAAGGAAATTATCTTTATCGAAAATAATGCGGCTGCCAAAGTGAAAATTGGCCGGTATATACGGTTTGGCGGTAAATATATCTTTCGCCTCTACAATCTGGTTACCTTTTAGCTTAAAGCGCATAATAGCTGTAGTGGCGCCGCCTTCAACCGGTTTAGAATAAGAAATGTAAACCCACTGGTTTTTGGCGTAGTTGGGGTGCAGTTTAATGTCCAGCAAACCACCCTGGCCCTGGTTAAAAACTTTAGGTACACCCGCCAGTTTATCGCCGGTAAACTTATTATTTTTGAACACCAATATTTCTCCGGATTTTTCGGTTACCAGCATGCGGCCATCGGGTAGCCAGGCCATTCCCCAAGGGTTCTTAAAGCCTTCGTGCAGCCGTTCTACCGTATAAGCCGAAGAATCAACCGTTGCTTCGTAAACAATATTTGGTTGGTTTGGGTCGGCGGCTTTACCGGGTAGCGCGGTAAAAGCCGACAGCAAAAAGGATAAAGTATAAAGAATTGGTTTTTTCATTTTATTTGTTCGATTAGAATAAAATTAACTATTTGTTTAAACAGGATGCTAAGTTAATACGGCAAAATTGAAAAACGAGTGTAATAACGACGAATAGATTAATAAGGTAACGCCAAAAAACAGAATTACTTATTTGCAAATACCAAACCAATATTCCTGCTTAAGTTTTAACGTTTCTTAATGGCAAAACCTGTTTTTTATTCTGCTCGGTTTCGCTTAATTTTATTTACAATTTAAAACAGCTTATTTAGGTCACGGTTGCTACCCAAAAGTTAAAATATAAGCTTGATCTATCTGGTTTTGTCGTTCCTGGAGTCTGATAAATCCTAAACAACAGCAATTGGCTCTAAAGAATTATAGCAAGTATACCGTTTAATTTTGCGTAACCTCATTTAGTTAAAAGAAGCTATGAAAGTAGAACAAATATATACCGGTTGCCTGGCGCAAGGAACTTATTACCTGGAAAGTAACGGCGAAGCCGCCATTATTGATCCCTTACGCGAAATAAAACCTTATCTGGAGAAAGCCGAAAAAAATAATGTTAAAATAAAATATGTGCTGGAAACGCACTTCCACGCCGATTTTGTTTCGGGCCATTTAGATTTAGCCCAGGCTACCGGTGCCCAAATTGTTTACGGCGCAGTGGCTAACCCCAACTTTCCGGCTTATCTGGCGCAAGACGGCGAAGAACTGACTTTAGGCAATGTAACTTTGAAAGTGCTGCATACCCCCGGCCATACCCTGGAATCGGTCACGTATTTGCTGCGCGATGAAGAAGATAAAGATTTTGCCATTTTTACCGGCGACACCTTATTTATTGGCGATGTGGGCCGGCCCGATTTAGCGGCCAAATCGGAACTAAGCCAGGAACAATTAGCCGGCCATTTATTCGATTCGTTGCGAGATAAAATAATGCCTTTAGGCGATGCGGTGCTCGTTTATCCGGCCCACGGTGCGGGTTCGGCCTGCGGCAAAAATATGAGCAAAGAAACTTTTGATACGCTTGGTCATCAGAAACAAACCAATTACGCATTGCGCGCCAACATGACTAAAGAGGAATTTATTAAAGAAGTAACGGCCGGATTAATGCCGCCGCCTAGTTATTTCCCGCAAAATGTGCAATTAAACAAGCAAGGTTACACCAGCATACAAACGGTATTAGAACATGGTTTGCAGGCTTTAAGTCCGGAAGCTTTTGAAGCGGCTGCTAACGAAACCGGCGCCATAATGCTGGATACCCGCAGTGCTACTGATTTTGCCGCTGGCTTTGTTCCCAATGCCATTAATATTGGCATCGATGGCAGTTTTGCGCCGTGGGTAGGTGCCTTAATTCCGGATGTAAAGCAGCCCCTGGTGTTTATAGCGGATGCTGGCCGCGAAGAAGAAGTGGTTACCCGTTTGGCCCGCGTTGGCTACGACCATGCTTTGGGGTATTTACAAGGCGGTTTAAAAGCCTGGAGAGCAGCCGGTAAAGAAGTAGATACTATTATTTCAGTTTCAGCGGAAGAATTGGCCGAACAATTTAAAACAGGAGCGCCGCTAATAATTGATGTTAGGAAAGAAAGCGAATATAAAGCCGAACACGTAGCAGGCGCACTTAATATTCCGCTGGATTTCCTGAACGAGCACTTAGCCGAAATTCCGAAAGAAGAATTGGTGTATATGCATTGCGCCGGTGGGTACCGTTCTATGATTGCGGCTTCTATTTTACGGGCGCGCGGCTATCATAATATTATAGATGTGGCCGGCGGCTTTAAAGCTATTGCGGCAACCGATATTTCCCGCACCAATTTTGTGTGCCCGTCTACGCTAAATAAAGAATAATATACTTTTCGTTAACCCCATATAATAACACGGGCGAGTAGCTTCTTTTAAAAGCTATTCGCCCGTGTTATTATATAGTAAATCCAAGTGCTACCTTAATAATTTATTTTCCGGATAACCCCATCAAAGGTTTGGGCAATGTAATATACCTGGCCGTTGCCTCGTTCCAGCGAGTTCGGAAAGTTTAAGCCCGTAATTAACCGGGTGTTTTTCTCTGGGGTAGAGCGAACCAAAGCACCGGAATTCTCGGCGAAACCTTCGCCGGTCCAGGTGCCATATTCCACTACTAAGGGTTTATGGTCGGGGCCTAATTCAATATCGGTTAAACTAGCCAAACCCGATTGATAAACGGTAGTATTGCCTTGCCGATTAACCTGGTAAATAGTAGCCTGGTTGGCGGGGAAAGGAAAACCGGTAAAGGTACATACCAGAAAATTATTGCCATCGTACACAATACCGGTAGGTACCGCCTGAACCTGATCGGGATCACCTTGGGGGTTTGGTACAGGCGGTATAGTAGCAAATACACTTAATTGGCCCGTACCAGATCGCCGGCGAATAACAGCATTAGCCGCGGCATCTACTATAAATATATCACCACCGGGCCCTACTGTCAGGTTAAAAATATCAGTTTCGTCGGTATCTTCTTCGAAGGCGTAATTTTTTACGAAAGTACCAATGTCTTCGAAGGGGAGTTGGCTGGCCTGGATGGGGGCCGCGCCTGGTTTATAATTGGCAATATTATATTTATACAATTTGCCTTCTACGCCGTGCAGCATGTAAAGCGTACCTTCGTGGAGCAACAAGTGGTTCAGGCCAAAAATGCCACCTTCGGGGCTTACTTCGGAAACAAACCCTTGCACTACCGTAAATTTACGGCCCTGCGGCGTAATTAAGGTTAGTTGCCCGTCGTTGGTTTGGCCGGTACCTGCTTCGGTAACCCACAAATTACCTTTTTTGTCTGTTTCAATGCCCAACGGACCGGTTAAATCCTGAGCCAGAGTTGTTATGCGGGGGGCGTGACGTTTTTCTTTTTTTATTTCATCCAGTATTTCGTCGCAGCCGCTACTGCTCAAAAGAACTAAAGCCGAAAGGAAAAGCGTAATTCTGTTTTTCATACCTTAAAGTTTAAAATGCATGATAATTAGTAAAGCCACCAAAGCTTATTGGGGCGTTGTATATTTCTTTATTTGCTTTGCTACTTTTAGCATTGATAATAATTTGATTTTTTATAGCCCGAAGTTTTTTAGAGCAGATCCAGAAAAGGTTAGTTTTGAAAATCGGGCATTGGCCTGGTTTAGCGCTAAGTTAAACGGCTACCAAAAGCCAAGCAATACTGAATTTTCAGTATTTTATCTACAGATTTTACCGGTTTATAGGTTTACAAGTGCTAAATTGAGGCAAACAGCAAAGTGGGTTGCTTACTGGTTTTTACAATTGCTGTAATTATATCGGTTTAAAGAAAACGCAATATTAACCGGTACAATTTTTAAGAAATTCTTTATTTATTATTTTGCAATTATCATTACCCACTTAAGCGTTTATTACTATGCCAGAACAATGTAAATTCTCCGCCAAATGAAAGCAGTTTACCTGATTAGCTTTTTATTACCAACTTTAACTTCTTTTAACCCAAAGCCAATAGTATTTGCTACTGTTACCGCGAATATTATGCAACAACCGGCTGCCAGCCTTAAAACCGTAGATAGCAAAGGCGCGAAAGCCGCTCTAACCAAACAACCAAATTTAGTTCTGCTGGACGTACGAACGCCGCAGGAATACGCGGGTGGCCATCTTAAAAATGCGCATAATCTTAATTATAATGCCCCTGACTTTGCCGATAAATTAGCTAAGTTTGACAAAACCAAACCTTACCTGGTTTATTGTGCGGTAGGTGGCCGCAGCAGTAAAGCTGCGCAACTAATGCAGCAGATGGGGTTTAAGCAGGTAATTAACGTTTCCGAAGGTTACGCCAGCCTCAAAAATGCAGGGATGGTGGTTGTAGAATAATTAGTTTTATTTATGCGGTTATTGGCAACGTCGCAACTTAGCTGAATTAACTATCTGAAGAAAGGGTAATTTAGAGCACCACCTAAGTCTAGGAGGGGTTATTAATAATTATATTTCTTAGATTGATTCGGGCAAGTTCTGTTACTGGCTATAAAGGCGCGTCAAAAAGATTATCTAAATTTATTAATGCTATCTGTTAGATATTTTGACAAGCGTTTATTGTAACGAAAACCACTTGTACTAACTCTAGTTATTAGATAATCTGATGCAGATAATCTAATAGACTTATAAAACACAAACTGCTATGCCACACCTCGCCATAATAGCTGCCAGCGTACGTACTGCAAATAATACCAAAAGGGTAGCTTTGTTTTTTCAAAATTATATACAAGCACAGCAACTAGGTACTACCGATTTGCTGGATTTGCAGGCTTTTGGGTTTCCGATTTTCGAAGAACGCCTGAGTTTTCAGGAGAATCCTTCGGCGCAGGTACTGGATTTTGCCGCCAGAATCCGGAAGGCCGATGGTGTTTTAATTTGCACACCCGAATATAACGGCGGTTACCCGGCTAGTTTAAAAAATGTAATTGATTTGCTTTACGAAGAGTGGCACCGGAAGCCCATTGCCATTGCTACCGTTTCGGATGGAAATTTTGGTGGCACCCAGGTAATTACCTCGCTTTTGTTTACGCTTTACAAAATACGGGCTTGGGTAGTGCCGGCCATGTTTCCGGTGCCCAGCGCCCAGAATAATTTTGATGCAGCAGGCAAACCACTTAACCCGCAACAGGCAGAAAGGCGGGCTAAAATATTTACCGACGAATGGTTGTGGTGTATAGAGGCCAATAAAAGAATGGCCACCACCTAAAATTGCTTTATTACATAAAATATTTTTAGCTAGTAGCACAATTTCTTGTACCCTAAAGGAATAATTAGTTAAATTTGTACTGTAAAAATATTCAAAAATTTATATATTTTAGGTTGGCCTTCAGTAAAGGCAATATTTGGTATGCAAGGGTTGGAATTTACTATTTTTGAGAACCTGGATGTTTCGCAGCTTAGTTTAGAGGAGGTTCAGGATTGCCTTTTTTATCTCGAAAACTTAATTGAGCACGAAGAGAATCCAATTGATTTTGTAAAATATCAATCGTATCGGGTTAAGCTGCTCGACCGGTTGATTGAAGTTAAAAAGTAACTTTATAAATAATAACTATCTGGAAAAAAATCTACATTAAAAACTTCCTGTATTAGATTAATATAGTTATTAAAATAAAAAAGAGGAAGTTTCCGGCTTCCTCTTTTTGTCTGATCTATTAAACTAATAAAAGTTTGCGTACTTAACTCTTTTTAGCTGCTTTGGTATTATCAGAGGCTACTAAGGTACCACTGTTTTCGTTCGGTTGGTTTAAGTTTAAAGCTTCCAGCCTTTTTACAATTTCTTCCTTGGCAGCTAAAAACGCTTTTTTGCTCTTGCGGTTCACCGGTTCAGCCAAGGGCAGTTTAACTTTTAAGGCATCTACCTGCTTACCGTTCTTCCACAGGCGGTAGCATAGGTGCGGACCAGTGCTCAGGCCGGTGCTGCCTACGTACCCAATGGTTTGGCCTTGTTGCACGGTTTTACCGCGCCGGATGCCTTTTGCAAATTTAGAAAGATGCAAATATTGGGTTGTATAAGTTTTGTTATGCCTGATTTTTACAAAATAACCATTGCCCCGGGCGTATGCAGCATCTAATATTACGCCTTCGCCCACACTCCGGATGGGGGTGCCTCTGGGTGCAGCAAAGTCGGTGCCCAGGTGCGCTTTAAATCTTTTTTGTACCGGGTGAAAACGGCGCATGGTATACCGGGAGCTTACCCGCGAATATTCCAAAGGTTCTTTTAAAAAAGCCTTTTTAAAGCTTTTGCCATCCTGGTCGTAATAAGCTACTCCGTTGCCCTGGTCGAAAGCAATGGCATAAAGCGGTTGGCCGTTATGCTGAAAAAAGGCCGCCTTTAAAGCGCCGTACCCAATTACACTCCCGTTTATTTGTTTTTCCTCAAATATCAGCTTAAACTGGTCGCCGGGCTGCATGTGGTTCAGGTTTAAGCGCCAGGCGTAAATATCGGCCAGTTTATCTACCAGCTGCGCCGAGCCTCCCGCCGCCAGCACCGATTCATACAAAGAGCCTTTTATTTCGCCGGCCAGTTCCCGCTCTATTATTTGCATTTCGCGTTTGTGACGGGTAACCTGTAGGCTGTCGCGGAGATCGTAAATAATATATTCTCTTTCGTTGGGCTCGTAAATAAAATATTGGGCGGTTTGAGCCGAATCGCGGGTATGCAGTAAAATATAGTTGCGCTTGGGCTGAATGCGCTTTAAGTTGAAAATATTTTTGGCTTTAAGCGCCAACTCATGAATGGTAACCGGTGAAATATTGTAAGCGCCTAAAATGCTCGAAACCGTTTCGCCCCGTTCTACTTCGCTCTCTACTATTTCCAAAGAATCGGTTGGAATGCCATACACAATAGGGGCGGGTGGGGTTATTTTTTCCGCTGCTGGCGGCGCCGTAGTAGCTGGTTTTTCGGTGGGTTGTATTTTGGCGAGAACGCTGGTAATATCTAGAACTGGAACCTGGGCGGCCGAAATATAAAGAAGAAGCGACAGTACAATCAGGATGGCCAGGCCTTTGCGTTGTTTTATCATTAAATAATATATCTTAGTTAATACGTCTTATTTGGAGGCGCAAAACTAGGGTTTAAGCAATAGAAATAAAAATTAAATATTATACAATAATCTGATAGCAAATTGGTTGTAACAAATTTTGCCAATTTTTCAGCTTAAAAAAGCCGTTAAATACAATAAAAATTATTTGTTACAAATGGCTGTTTCGAATAAAAAGCTACTAAAATAAACTGACCGCGTTGGTTATAATTATTTAGTTTTAGACCGGATATTCTCTACATAAAGCACTGTAAAACAGCGGCATAAATAATGTTTGTTGTTTTTAAGGTTGTAGCTTACCCTATTCTCCCTAATAGCAGGTATAAATTGCTTAGAATTTGAAAGCCTAATCCGGGAATATTCAAGTTTGTTTAAAAGTATAATTCAGAAATGGGTTGTGAGTATTATTCTCTTGGCAGTATTTTTAGCTATTAAAATAATCAGAATATTGTTAATCCGGCACCATTTTAAACAAATAAAATTATTGCATGCGTAACCAACGTAATTTATTAGCCCTGACGCTTTGCTTTTTTTGCTTAAGCTGTTCTACCTTTAACATTAACAACCCCCAAGAAGAATATTTGCCCGCCGCGGCTTTGCAGCCTTTTGGCCGGTACCTATTAAACCAGGAGCAGAAATTGGAACTGGTAAGTTCGGCGGTGCATTTTGGTTTTAGTTTTGAAGGAACCGAATGCCAGTTGTTTGCTTCTATCCCCAACGCCAATGGCCATAATTATTTGCAGTACGAACTGGACGGTGTGTACCAGAAGCGAATACGGGTAGCAGGCAATGCGAAAGAACCCATCCGGATAACCGCGCCAACGACCGGCAAACATATTGTTTGGGTGTATAAAGCTACCGAAGCGTATACCGGGCCTATTTTAATTAGTAGCATTACCGGCAAAAAATTAAAACCGCTTAAGAATCCAGTAAAACCAATCATTGAATTTATTGGGAATAGTATTACTAGCGGGGCGGCTGCCGATCCTTCGGAAGTACCTTGCGGTTCGGGTGTTTACCACGACCAGCACAACGCTTATATGGCTTACGGCCCCCGGCTGGCAAGAACATTAGGCCTTAACTTTGTATTAAGCAGCGTGAGCGGCATTGGGGTTTACCGCAACTGGAATTCCGACGGGCCAACCATGCCCCAGGTGTACGAGCAAGTTAATTTTCAGGAATATAATGCGCAACTGTGGGATTTTACCAGGTTTAAACCCCAGGTGGTAAGTATAGCTTTGGGCACGAACGATTTTAGTGGCGGAGATGGTAAAAAAACAAGGTTGCCTTTCGATAGTGCCAGTTACGTAAACAGCTATATTAAATTTGTGCAGCAGGTTAAAAGTAAGTATCCGCCGGCCCAAATAGCCCTGCTGAGCAGCCCCATGCTAAACGGTAAAAATCGCCAAACCCTGCAAAACTGCCTTACTGCCGTAAAAAGTAAAATTGATGCAGCTTACCCAACCGACAAACCAGTAGCCTTATATTTTTTCCAGCCCATGCGGGCGCGAGGCTGTAGCGGGCACCCCAATGTAGAAGACCACGCAATATTAGCCCAGGAACTGGTTCCGTTCTTTAAAAAGCTGATATCCGCAAACTAAATTAAGATAAAATTAAAACCAGAACTTGCGGCCTGTTATGGCAACCGGCCGCAAGTTCTGGTTTTCTGTATTTTCAAACGATTATTAATAATTAATAACCAGCGTGGTAATAGAGCGGGGCGGTAAGGAAATTTGCTCCTTTATTTTCCCGGTTGGGTAAAGCTTCATATTCTCGTCGGGCGCAGCCGTTGTTACATAGCGTTGGTAAGTAGCGCCTTTGGGGTAATTTTTTATTGCTAGTTGCAGGGCTTTGGCTTCTGCTTCGTAATTAATGGCCACCACCACCAGCTTATTTTTCTCGCCGGTATAAGCCGAAACCATTACACGCTGGGCAGCGGCCACCGGCGATAAATTATCGTTGCGTTTAATGAGCAGCCGATGCATGCCCGGCCGGATAAACAAACTGTAATGACCCAGGGCCCATAAGTTTTTGGTTTGAAAAAATTCGCCGTTGGTATGGTTACGATTAGGTTGCAGAGCAATTAAATAATAACGGGTATCAAAATCGGGTTTGCCGGGCTCAAAAGCATTCCAGAACTGCCAGGCGCTGGCGTTGGCCACGGTTAAATCCTGGTGTATTATTTTGGCCAGAAACAAACCGCAATCCATAGCGGAGCGGCGACCTCTGGTGCCTTCCCGGTAACCATTTGCTAACATAGAATATTCCGATTGCCAGAAACCTACGCCGTAATGGGCCGCTGTATCGGCTACCTGCTGCCGCACGGCCACAATAGCACTATCGCCTTCATCGGTGAAATAACTGTGCCCCACCACCAGTTTAGGTACATGCGACAACCGGCTTAAATTAAGCGCACTGTTTTTCCCGAAGAACTGCTGCACCTGGCGCGAAGCTCCCGATTTCTCGGCGTACAAATACGTGAGTTTCGCCGCTTCGGGCAAAATAATTTGCGTTGTTAATTTATGCTGGTTTAAAGAATTATTCAGGGCATTTATTACCCGGGCTATTTCAGGGTTTTGCCAGGGGCTGCCTTCTTGCTTGGCTTCGCCAAACTTGCCGGTCCAATCCCATTGGGGTTCGTTTACCGGACTAATATATTTAAACTGTAAACCTTGATCTTGGTAATGCTGAAGTACTTTGGCTAAGAAGTCGGTATACGCTTCGTATTTATCTGGTCTTAAATTAGCTTTATAATCTTTAACCGTTTTAAAGCCTAATTTATTTTGGGTAAATTGTACGGGCGGTGTATTGGCAAATGCAATCAGGTTTTCTACGCCAAATTGTTTTGCTTGCTGCAAAAACCAGGTTTGGCCTTGTTGCTTGTTCCAGTTATAAGTGCCATCGTTTTGCAAAAAGCCTTCTACCCGGCGGTTTACATCGCCAATGCCACTGCTGTCGCCTTGCTCGGTGGTGCCGCCGCCAATATTAAACCGCCACGCCGATAAACCAATGCCTTTGGGATTTCCCTGGGCGTCTTTTTCCCGGCTGAAAAGCAGTTCGGCTATTTTTTCTCTTTTTTCTGCCGGCCAATGTTTGCCAATACCTTCGGCGTACCAGCAACCCGCCGCCCCAAAGTTATCGATGGCTTGGGCTTTCTGTTGTGGGTCAAGGTTAATGAGCAGCGGCTTGGGTTTAGGCTTTTGCGCCAACGCCATTCCGGACGCATGCATGGTTACGAGTAGTACGTACGAGAATTTCCGGATACAGGAATTCATAGGAAGTTCGGATTTTAGTGGTTAAGCTAATAGGACTAATCTAAAATATCAGCAACTAAGAGATAATTTTTTTGAAAGCGGTTAAGGAAATAAAAATAACTTCTTGCTAAAGCTATTGCTAGTTGCAAAATCCATTAACTATCAGCAACAAACTGACTTTTAAATATCCCGTTCTAAATCAAAGATTAAATTGTAGCAGATTAAGTTTAATTTGCATTGGCTTAAATAGGCTTAAAAATATTAAGGATTATCTCTTTTAATATTAAATAAAAAGAAGCAGCTGGCAAATTAGATAGCCTTTTTTAAGTATGTAAACAGAATCACAGATGCAGAATAAAACTAATAGAAATTTATCACCAACCGGGCAGACTAATAGTAGGCTAACATCTTTAAGCACAGGATTATCAGACAGCATTATTACCAACTGGGCCGGCAATATTCAGTTTACTACAGATAAGGTGTATTTCCCCGATACCGTAGCCGAAGTACAGGAATTGGTACAAAAGCACGATAAGCTAAAAGTATTGGGCTCCCGCCACTGTTTTAACCGCATTGCCGACAGCCCAGATTATTTGCTTTCGACCAAAAGATTAAATAAAATAATAAGTTTAGATACGCAGGCTCATACTGTAACCGTGGAAGGAGGTATTAAATACGGCGAACTGGCACCATACCTGCACGAACACGGCTATGCCTTGCACAATCTGGCTTCGTTGCCTCATATTTCGGTTGCAGGTTCTATTATTACCGCCACGCACGGTTCCGGCGTAGGGAACGGCAACCTGGCTGTACCGGTGCAGGCTTTGGAAATGGTGCTGGCCGATGGCAGTATAAGCACTTTTTCGAAAGAAAAAGATGGCGATTTATTTAATGGTCTGGTGGTAAACTTAGGCGCAGTTGGCGTAATAACAAAAGTAACCTTAGCCTTGGAACCGGCTTACCAGATGCAGCAGGTTGTCTACGAAAACCTGCCTTTGGCGCAGTTTACCGCTAACTTTCAGGAGATTGTAGCGGCCGGCTACAGCGTGAGTTTATTTACCGACTGGCGACATAATAGCTTTACCGAAGTTTGGATTAAAAGCAAAATAAATAATAACCATAACAATAGCGTTGCACCGGCGTTTTTTGGCGCTACCGCTGCTACGCAACCTTTGCACCCAATTGCGGGCGTGCCCGCCGAAAACTGTACCGAACAATTAGGCTTGCCGGGCGCCTGGTACGAGCGGTTACCCCATTTTAAAATGGGCTTTACGCCCAGCAGCGGCGTAGAACTGCAATCAGAATATTTTGTAGCCAGCCATTATGCCGTGGATGCTATTCAGGCAATTGCTAATTTGGGAGAACAGATAAGCCCTTATTTATTTGTATCGGAAATTAGAACCATTGCGGCCGATAATTTGTGGCTGAGCCCATGCTACCAACAGCCAACCGTAGCTATTCATTTTACCTGGAAACAAGATTGGCTGGCAGTTAGTAAATTATTGCCTTTAATAGAAAAAGAACTAGCACCTTTTCAGGCGCGGCCGCACTGGGGAAAATTATTTACCATGCCTGCCGAAGTAATAGCAACTCGTTACGAAAAATTAGATGCCTTTAAAAACCTAGCTTTACAACTAGATCCAACCGGCAAATTCAGAAATGAATATTTAAATCAAACTATATTTTAGGAGGGCGGTAATTAATATTATCAAATCTGTTTTGTAAAAATATTGTTAACTTATAAAAGCCGCTGCTGTTATTTAGCATAGAACCCCGTAGCTTTCGACTACAATGTTTCTACCTTAATAACAGCAGCGGCTTGATTATTTTATTACCATTATTATTGGAGTATGTCGCTTACTTTATTGCGGTCATATTAAGCCTGTCGAAATAGCTATTAGTTATTTTACAATGCTGTTATAGATCCTTCGGCAAGCTCAGGATGACCAATATACTTAAGCGCAAGTTTTGGCTAATCGTCATCGTCTTCATCTTGTCTGGATTTAACGTAAGCAATTACGCCAACGGTTAGTACGGCCGCAACGGCAAGTTTCTGAATAACGCCCAACCGGTTATGTTGCCATTCGGCTTTCATACCTTTTTCGGCAAAAATATTAGGAACATGGCCATTTTTCAGGTCATCCAATACGCCTTCAACTACGTTTACCCGGTCGGCTAATAATAAAGGCAGCCAGTGGCCGTAGCTCGATTCGCTGTATTTAAAAGCAAATCGCCGGAGCATACCGCTCAATCCGCTGGGCGGGGTAGAGGTGCCAAACACAGCGGTAATATTCGGGCGTTCAATCGAGCGCAGAATTTCGGTATTTACCGGTTGCAACGAGGGCCGATCCCAGCTATAGCCGGTTTGCTCCGCATCGGTGCGATTTTTCATGGGATAGGTTGGGTCGTTCTTCGGATCAGCATCTATGCCCCAACCTTTAATATGCGAATAATCTTTCGTTGTATTTTCCATAGTTTATTTTTTTACATTCTGGCTGATGGGGGAATAAGCACGGGTTTAATGCAGTTATCCAATTTATCAGAAAACATACGGTAAGCATCGGCGGCGTCTTCTAAAGGAATCCGGTGCGTAATCAAGGCTTTGGGATTCAATATTCCGTTCTGCACGTGATCTATTAACCGGGGGAGCAATCTTTTCACCGAAGCTTGGTTTGCCCGGATAGTAATGCCTTTATTTACCACGTTGCCAATAGGTACCAGGTTATCGGTTGGCCCGTAAACCCCTACAATAGAAACAATGCCGCCTTTTTTAACGGAGTTAATGGCCCAGTGCAGCGCCGTAGCCGAACCAGCCTGCAGCAATAATTTACGGCCGGTAATGGTTTGCATGGTGTTGCCGGTTGCTTCTGCACCTACTGCATCAATCACCACATCGGCTCCCATCCAGTCGGTGGTTTTCTTTACAAATACTACGGGGTCGTCCATTTCTTCGTAGTTGTAGGCTTCGCAATTGGCGTAATTTTTCACAAATTCCAGCCGGTATTCAATTTTATCAATCACTATTACCCGGCCGGCGCCAAATAACCAGGCACATCTGGCGGCCATTATTCCGATGGGGCCAGCACCAAAAACCACCACCGTATCGCCGGGCTGAATGCCGCCCATTTCGGCAGCCTGGTAACCAGTTGGTACCACATCGGTCAGCAGCACCGCATCGTCCGGGTCCATGCCGGGCGGAATAACGGTTGGGCCTACGTTGGCATAAGGAACCCGCACGTATTCGGCCTGGCCGCCATCGTAACCGCCAGCCGTATGGGAATAGCCAAAAATACCACCTACAGCGGTAGCCTGGGAGTTAGATTCGTGGCAGTTACCAAATAAACCTTGCCGGCAGAAATGGCATTTACCGCAGGCAATATTAAAAGGCACCAGCACATGGTCGCCTACTTTTATTTTTTCTACTTCCGGACCAACTTCTTCCACTATACCGGTAAACTCATGACCAAAAGTCATCCCGACCCGGGTATCCGGAACGTTGCCGTTGTATAAATGCAGGTCGGAACCGCAAATACAGGAGCGCGTAACCCGGACAATGGCATCTTGGGGATGCTTTATTTCGGGCATAGGTTTCTGACTGACGCGGACCCGTTGCGGGCCCCGGTAATTCATTGCTAGCATAAAAATCGTCCTAAAGTTTTAAGTAAAACATCTGTTTTGGATAAAGGCACTCTTATTAATATTTAATAATATTTGTAAACCGAGCCTTTAGCTTTCCGAATCCGGAACAGCCTATTTCATTACTTAATAATTTTATTAAGGTTGCAGAACTCAAAAGGATGGGTACAACAAAAGCCTCGGAAAAGGGAAACAGATAATTAATATATTTTAGAGAGCTTGGCTTGGTTTATTATAAATAACAAGGTATAGTAAACCTGCTGGTAAACAGGTACGTAGGTAGTTTGTACCCATTTTCATAATTAAAATTTTTCTCATTTAATTATTTATTAAATATTTAAATAAAACTGTATTTAACCAGGATTTACAAGCAGTATATTTTTTTGTAAACTTTTATAATTTATATTTATAAATATTGTTGGGGGCTGTTAAACCATTTCAGCTTTTTAATAGTTTTGGCCTTATTAAACTAAAATAATGACGCAAGAACTTCGTAATCCTTTTGGCCGGGTGTTTTTAACCATAACGGTAAATGACAAAAATCGCTGGGTGCATGTAAATTGGATGGGGTATTTAACCGAAGAAAATATTAAGACGGGTGCTTTGGCTTATACCAAGGCGCTACAGGAATCTGGTTATAATAGTGTGTTAAACGATACCCGCTTAATTCTGGGCGGCTGGGACCATTCTTTGGAGTGGGTTTTAAACGATTGGGCACCAAAGGCAGCAAGGGCCGGCTTAAAATATTTTGCCATGATTACCACACCCGAATCATTCGCCGAATCTACTGCCTCTGCTTTTTACACTAAGCTTAAATCTTTTCGGGCCCAGGTTTTCGACGATAAAAGCAAGGCCGAAAATTGGTTGCGTCAGTTTTCGCTGGTCTATAAAAATTCCTGAAAATATTCTTTAATAGGACTGTTTGTAGCTGCTTATTACCGTTATGGCTACTATTTACCCTTAAACTGCGTTAATATTCTGTTAAGGCTAATATTTCAACTCCCGGCAACCCCAGCTATTACCACCCCCCAACCCAGGCAGAAGTGGCACGTAGATTAACCTTACAAGATTCAGGGCAATATTGGTATGGGCAAGAAAAAGAAAAAACATCAAACTATTTACCGGGCCATTAAACCTGTTATAAAAGACGACCGCATTATTTTATCGTTGCTGGGAGCGGTTGGGTTAGGGGTTACGCTGGCTTCCGTTACGAGTATAGACGAAGGCCGGGCTTTGCTTTCTAAAGTAGTTGATGCCGTTAAAAACCTGGAAGAAATTACTGGAATATCTAAAAAAAGCAAAGTTAAAGTTAAGCCTAAAAAATTAAAAGATAAAGACCCGGAGGAGCCAATTGGGGAATAATTTACCGCTTTTAACCCCAGTTTATTAGCCGCTGTAAGCTAAGGTTTAAGCTGTTATAACCATAAATAGTGAAGTAATAATTCTCCCGTATTCCGGCACCTTTCAGTAGTAACTCCCATCTTTATAAATACTTGGCTGAAATTTTCAGCACCTTATTTCGGGCATTCATAACAGCAGTTAAGGCATTCAGGATAATAAATTTTTAAAGTTTAATTTCCTCCTGCATCTTTACTATGTTCCTGGTTGAGTTTAGTTTATAAGCCAGGTGTTGGTTTAAAATATTAAACTAATTTGTATTAAGCTTGAAGTGGTAAATAAAAAATATTGCTTGAATTTGTTTTGTTTGGTGAATCCGGTAACCGGGAACTGAGCTTCTGACCGAAAGGATGTTCCTGGTTCTGGTAAATTTAAATGAATATGAAAATGAGGACTAAAGAACAGGTTTATAATTATTTGATTCAGCCTTCGCCCTTGTTTTTAAAGCAGGTAATAAAGGTAGAAGAAACCAGCGCCTATATTGTGGTGCAGGACATCCGGAAAATAAAAAAACTGTTTATCCCGGATCAGGTAATTGCTAATTTCGAATTAAATTTCAAAAATATTCAAAGCCAGGCTTGCAAAACCAACGAATACGAAGGCGTGAATTATTTAATATTGCCCAAGCTGAATTAAGCTTAATAAAATATTCTGTAATTCCGGAGGGCTATTTTTTCCTGCAGAACTGCCAACTCATTAGAAGTTAAATGCCGCCATTCGCCTGGTTCTAAATTGCCTAACTCAATATTTACCAAACGTTTTCTGATTAGCCTTTCTACGCCGTAACCCAGTTTATAACACATCCGTCTGATTTGCCGGTTAAGGCCTTGCGTAAGAATAATATTAAAAGCAGTACTATTTACCTGGTTTACCACGGCGGGCCGGGTTCTTTGGCCCATTATTTCTACGCCGGAGGCTAATTGCGCTAAAACTGCCGGGGTTAGGGGGTTATTTACCGTTACCAAATATTCTTTTTCCTGGTGATTTTTTGCGTGCACAATTCTATCGTAAATCTGGCCATGGTTGGTTAGCAGCATTAACCCTTCCGATTCTTTATCTAAGCGGCCAACCGGGAAAACCTTTTCGGAAAAATTTAAAGCCTGACCCAGACTGTGCGCAATATTTTGGTTTAAGGTAGATTCAATGCCCCGCGGTTTGTAATAGGCTAGGTAAATAAACTCTTTTCCTTCTTTAATAACTTGCTGGTCAATTATTACAACATCTTCCGGGTGTAGCGGTTGGGCCAGATTACCTTTTTTACCATTTACCAAAACCCTACCCGACAGAATATGCTGAAGGGCTTCTTTGTTTGAAATTTGGAGCTTTTGCACCAGAAAAAATTTAAGCGAAGCAGAAATTGCTTTCATCCCGAAAGAAAGTAAAACCTGAAAAATATTGCCAAAACAGTTAATAAATTAGCTTTAATCTTGTTGGCTTTAGTAAAATTTAATTCAACAACTAAGCTGATTTCTAACGAAGAGGGGTAGATTATTTGCCTTTCAGGAAAGTGCTTCGGGCGGCGGGCTGCCGGCCGGTTTAGATTTATCTGCTGGCAACGGAATATATTCCTGGTTATCGGTTGGGGGTAAAAGAATGCGGCCGGCCTGCCAATCGGCTTTGGCTTGTTCAATCCGTTCTTTCCTCGACGATACAAAATTCCACCAGATAAACCGTTCGCCTAAGGGCTCGCCGCCCAGCAACATGAGGGTAGTAGGTTCTTTTGCTATAATTATGGGGTCGGTGGCTTTGGTAAAAACCAGCAATTGCCCGGGCGTGTACGTGCGGCCCGCTACCTCCAAACTGCCTTTAGCCACGTAAATGCCGCGTTCAGCATGCTCCCGGGGCAAGCCAAAACGGGCGCCTGTTTCTAATACAACATGCACGTAAAACAAAGGTGAATGGGTTTTTACGTTATTTTGCAAACCAAAAGCATTACCGGCTATCAAGCGCATCCAAACGCCGGTATCGGTAAATACTGGCAATTGTTCTGGTTGGTAATTATTAAAAGCCGGACTTGCTTCTTCGTCTTTTTCTGGCAAAGCTACCCAGGTTTGAATCATTTCGAGTTGGCCACCGGTTAAAGCGGCAGGATCTTCGAACCGTTCGGAATGCGCAATGCCGCTGCCGGCGGTCATCCAGTTTACTTCGCCTGGCCTGATTATTTGTTCCACGCCCAGGCTATCGCGGTGCGTAACTTGCCCGCCAAATAAATAGCTTACCGTAGATAGGCCAATGTGGGGGTGTGGCAACACATCCATGGCCGTTGTTAATTGCGCTGGCATAGCTATGGGGCCGGCATGATCCATAAAAATAAACGGGCCTACCATCCGGCGCAACCGGAACGGCAATATTCTGCGCACCGCCATACCAGGGCCTAAAGTTGCTTGCCGGGCTTCTATTACAATATCTAACATGTTTACCTATTTCTTCTAACGAAAGAAAAGAATATTTTGCTAAAGGGCAATAATATTAAAGCGTTTTGAAAAATGTTGCGTGTATATTTAAGCAGGCTACCACCCAGTATTAGCTAAAGTTTGAAATCCATCCGGAAGTACCAACTAATAAATAATAGCTATTGCAGGTGAACTTTTTGTTTATTCAGTATAATTTGTTTTGCTCTTTAAATAAGGTAAAATTATAAGCATGGAAATAGGAATTACCACCTTTGTCGAAAATACCCCGGACCCAACTACCGGTAAACTGCTGAGTCCGCACGAAAGAATGATGCACTTGCTGGAAGAAGTAGAACTGGCCGACCAGTTGGGCTTAGATGTTTTTTCGATTGGCGAACACCACCGGCCCGATTTTATTGTTTCGTCGCCGGCCGTGGTGCTGGCAGCGGCTGCCGTTAAAACCAGGCAAATTAAATTATCCAGTGCAGTTACGGTGCTTAGTTCCGATGATCCCGTTCGGGTATTTCAGGATTTTGCCCACGTAGATTTATTATCGCAAGGCCGGGCCGAGATTATGGCGGGCCGGGGTTCTTTTATTGAGTCTTTTCCGCTGTTCGGCAACGATTTAAAAGATTACAACACACTCTTTGCCGAGAAGCTGGATTTATTAATAAAATTAAATAAAAGCGAAAAAATTACCTGGCAAGGTAAGCTTCGGCCATCCATCGATAACCGGGGCGTTTACCCGCGCCCTTATCAAAAAGAATTGCCGATTTGGGTAGCCGTTGGCGGGACCCCTGAATCGGTGGTGCGGGCCGCCAACTACGGTTTGCCCATGGCTTTGGCAATTATTGGGGGCATGCCGGAGCGGTTTGTACCTTTTACCAATTTATATAAAGAAACGTACCAGAAAGCCGGTCACGACCAATCTAAATTTCAGTTAGCCATTAATTCGCATGGTTATATTGCCGAAGATTCGCAACAAGCGGCCGATGAATTTTACGGGCCGTATGCTTACTTAATGGGCCAAATAGGGCGAGAGCGGGGCTGGCCACCCATGAACCGGGCGCAGTTTGAAATGATGCGGGCCCCCGAAGGTTCCTTGCTGGTGGGTAGTCCGCAACAGGTAATCGAGAAAATATTATACAACTACGAGCTGTTTGGCAATACCCGGTTTCTGTTACACATTAGTGTAGGTACGTTGCCGCACGCAAAAGTAATGCGGGCCATTGAATTGTTGGGTAATGTGGTGGCACCGGCCGTAAGAAAAGCTGTAAAACAATCGTAATCTTATAATTAATTCCTATGCTTCTTAATAATGCCTGATATTTATTTATTTTTGAAAGATTCCATCTTTCAAGGTTAAGGTGTTAAATAAACTTTGAAGTCTAAGTTTGCTCAAGGCCGCGAGGCCCCGTTTGGCCACCCGGGCTGTCTAAGCTTGTTTTCCTCGTACCTCGGAATGCTACGCACCACAACCTTAGAAGGCCCTCTCTGTCCAAACTGCTGTAGTCTGCTTCGTAGCTGCTGCTTTTCTAAGGCTAAATAATCATTAGATTTAAACCTTCTCAACAAAGCTATTCCGCAACGTTCCGGATAGGCGGAACTCCTTCCCTAAATTAGGGCTACGATTAGGACACAAAATGGAGCGGGGAGCTGTTGGGGGTAAATGGCAGATGCAATATTTAGCAATATTCGGATAGAGCGACGGGTCAAGCAAGTAGTAGAAAAGATAATAGAAAAGCAAAGTGTGGTGATACATCAGCTAAGTGCGAGCGAAGCCGAGCAGCGGAGTTACTACCGTCTGCTGCATAACCCCCGTTTGCAGACCAGTCAAATCATTTCGTACTTGCAAGCGGACTGTGCGCGGCAAGTGGAGGTGGGCGCCCATTATTTAGTATTTCAGGATACGACGCAGCCTAACTTTGAACGCAACCGGCGCAACATTTCCGACCAGCAGCAGCTCGGGGTGATTGGAGATAAGCAGTCCTTAGGCTTTTTCCTGCATCCTTCGCTGGTGGTGCAAGCGGATACTGGCCGCTGCCTGGGCTACAGCCATGTGCAGGTCTGGAGTAGAGAAGCAATGGCGCCAGATAGAAAGCAAAGGCAGTATCAAAAGCAGCCCATAGAAGAGAAAGAAAGCTACCGCTGGATTCAGGCTGCTCAAGCCAGTAAGCAGGTGTTGGCAAAGGCCAGCGCGTTGACCATTATCTGTGACCGGGAAGGCGACATTAGCGAGTTGTTTTTACAAGTGCCCGACAACCAGACCCATTTGCTGGTGCGCTC
>NZ_VWSF01000024.1 GCF_008629685.1 Adhaeribacter rhizoryzae
TTAGTGCAACTCACGCTGCTGGCTTTGTTTGCCGCTAGCAAGATAATGCTCTTGCACCTGGCTTCTAAACAGAAAGAAGCCGTGCCGCTGGCAGAAAGCTTTACCCGGCAAGAAGTCGCTTGTCTGCAGGCTTTACAAAAACGTTATGAAGGAAAAACAGCCAAGCAGCGGAATCCTTACCCCCAAGACTCTTTACAATGGTGCTACTGGATAATAGCCCGATTAGGCGGGTGGAAACCCCACGAAAAGCAGGCGGGGGTGATTACCCTTTTGCGCGGTTGGAATTACTTCCAGCATATCTTGCACGGGTGGACCCTGGCCCAAAAATTTGTGTCCTAATCGTAGCCCTAATTTAGGGAAGGTGCCCGGAGGGCGGAAGGGTTAAACTCATCAAGAAGAAAAAAAGCCGCACCAGCAAAAGCTAAAAAGGCCGAAAAAGTACCGCAGCATACCAAAAAGCCCTGAATAGACAACAAAGAAACTTATACTGATTTTCCCTTAATAAAATTCAAAAATATTCTTAAAAACCATCTGCAATAGGAACCCCGCCCAAAGCGCTAGATTTGTAAGCCGCTTCTACGCAGGCCATGGTGTAAATACAATCTTCTACCGAATTATCGGGTAGGGTAATTGAACCTTCGGCGGCTAGCATTACCTGGGCCATAGCACCAATAAACGCGTGCGGAAACCAACTGCCTTCTATTTTCATGGTTTGCCATTGTGGTTCCTGGTTTGGTTTTAAAATCACGTATTCAAACGCATCGGGTACGCCTTTGGGGTAATCCATGAGTAAACCCAGTTTTATTTTTACCGCCCCTTTAGTTCCTTCCAGTTTTATGTAAGATTGCTGGTTAGTGAGCCCAAATTGGTGACAATGGTTCGTTAAAATATTGGCCCGCACGGTACTGCCGTAATCCATAATAATATTGCTGCGCACCGAAGCCAGTTGCGCCATATGCGGGTGCTTGGTGGTTTTGGCGTAAATGCCCTGGGGGTTGCCTAAAAAACTGCGGACTAAATCTACGTAATGAATGCTGTGGTATAATATTTCGGTGCGCGGAAGTTTAAACAGAAAATCCCACAAATGCCACGGCGTGTATACATTCACGTTAATTTCAATATCAACCAATTCGCCCAATAAGCCTTGGTTTAACAAGTGGCGGGCTGCTAAAATGGCCGGCGCGTACCGCAACTGAAAATTAATACCGGCCACCAGTTCTTTGGCGCGGCACAACTGTAATATTTCTTCCGCCTGGGTTAAATCTTCGCCCATGGGTTTCTGAATTAAACATGCCGAACCATCGGGTATTAAGCGGAGCGTAGCTAATATTTCGGAAGCTGGTAAGGCAATATCAAATACTGCGTTGGGAGGGGCCTGGGCTATAAGTTCCGGTAAAGAGGCATATACCTGCGGAATATTAAATGCCGATGCTAAGCTTTGGGCTTTCTCCGGGTTTAAATCAAAAATTCCGGCCACCGGGAAATTAGCTAACTGGTACGCGGGTAAATGGGCATCTTTCACAATGCCACCCGCACCAATTATTACAATTGGCGGAGTAGTTTGAGGTAAGGTAAGTGGTGGAATCATGGGAATATTTTAAACGAGCCGGAATTTACAGCCAGGCGAAAGTAAAAAGATATTTTTAACCCTGCCCGCAATATTGAGGCTAGCTTACCGGTCAGAATTTCGTGCCCCGTAATATTTGGAAGAATTTTAAACTTCCGCTGGCAGACTTTCCTGGTAAATCCGGTTTATTTCCTGGAGTACGTTCTCGGGGCTACCGCCATTTTTTAAATATTCCTGCAACGGGTCGCCGGCATGGTCCTGGAAGTGCAAGTAACCGTTATAACGCGGCCGGATGTAGCCCCGGTCCATTAAGGGTAATATATTTGTAAAGAAGTTCTGGCAAAGCTGGTTGGCACTTTCGTTAAGCCAGGCTGCCCGGTGCCCGGGTTGCCCGCCGTGCTGCACGTAAATAGTAGCCTGTATTTGGGGCGATACCAACCATTGCGCAAACTGCAAAGCCGCTTCCTGGTGTTCCGAATAAGCCGAAACGGCCAAACCCGTGCCGCCTACCGTTGTTCGCAAGCGCCCGTGGCTGCCAAACCGCACCGTATCGGTGTAAGCCAATGTATTAGCCGCGTAGCCCAGCCGGGAATAATTTGAGTAGCAATACGCAAACGGGCAATAAAAATAATCATTAGTCTGGGTCATGATTTCGGCCACTGCAATCGGGTTAAATTCAAAAAACTGCGGATGCACCTGACTATAAAATTCGCGCATGCTGGCCAGGGCTTTTAGTCCAATTTCCTTATTTATTACTTCAGATTTAGTTAAGAAAGGCTCTTGCCCGTGCGCCAAACAGAAGGTATAAAAATTCATAAGCAAATCTATCGGGATAGCCGGCACGGCAACTTTTCCTTTTTTAGCTAAAGCCAACACATCTTCCCAAGTATCCGGCAAGGTTTGGTTATGTTTGGCTATCAAGTCCGGGCGATAACTGGCGGCGGGGGTGGCTGCATCAATGGCCAAAGCCCACTGATGGCCGCCGTAGTTATAACTCAAATGCGAATACCCAACCGAATGCTGTTCCTGCTCAACTAAATATTCGGCGGGTAAATATTCATCCAGCGGTAAAACGGTTTTATCTGCGGCAGCCCGGCCTACCCACGGGTGATCGATAATGAGCAGATCGTAAGTCTGGGTTAATTTCTCTATCGGAAAATCGGCAAATTCCTGGAGTGTTCTTTTACGCCAGGTAATTTCGATGTTTGGGTTTAATTCGGAATAACGCTGGGCGGCCGCTAATAAAGGCGTAATGCCCCGGCTGTGGCCCCAGGTAATACCCTGTAAAGTGATTTTGCTCATTTAATATTTATAATGTGGTGAAATAACTATATATTTATTAACTACCGGTCGGCCCTGTAAAAAAGGTACACCGGTAGCGGTTTTAGCAAACCTGGTTAAAATAGCTTAGGTAAATTCTTTGTAGGATTTTAGTAAAACCTGGGTCATGCAAAAACATCAATCAGATAAGATACTATAAAAGCTGGGTAAATTTGTATAGCGTAAATTTACTAATAAATATTACATTTGTATTTGATGGTTGATAAAATCTTTCTACCTTAAGTTTTTTATCTGAACATTCTAAAGCTACGCACACCACCACATGCATAACTTGCCCTTTTTCGACCTGGCTATTATTTTGGTTTACCTCATCGGCATGGTAGTGGTGGGCATTTATTTTTCCCGGAAAAATAAAAGCGCCGAGCAGTTTACCAAGGCTTCGGGTACTATTCCGGGTTGGGCCATTGGGCTTTCGATTTACGCCACTTTTTTGAGCAGCAATACTTTTCTGGGCGTGCCGGGCAAGGCTTACGGCAGCAACTGGAATGCTTTTGTTTTTAGTTTATCGATGCCCTTGGCAGCTTGGGTAGCTTCACGGTTTTTTGTGCCGTTTTACCGGCGAACCGGTGAAGTTTCGGCTTACACGCACCTCGAAAAACGCTTTGGTCCCTGGGCCCGTACTTACGCCGTTGTTTGTTTTTTACTTACCCAACTGGCCCGCATGGGTTCTATCTTTTTTGGCATTGCCCTGAGTTTGCAGGCTTTAACCGGTTATTCCATGGAAACGGTAATGCTGGTGACGGGTATTTGTATTATTATTTATACCGTGCTGGGCGGCATGGAAGCCGTAATCTGGACCGAAGTAGTACAGGGTGTAATTAAAACTTTGGGTGCCGTTTTAATTATTTACCTGATTGTAACCGATATGCCGGGCGGCTTTGCCAAAATAATGGAAATCGGGCAAAACGATAATAAATTTAGCTTAGGAAGTTACGCGCCCGATTTTACCCAGGCTACGTTCTGGGTGGTGCTGTTGTACGGCTTTTTTATTAACCTGAATAATTTTGGCATGGACCAGAATTACGTGCAGCGCTACCATACGGCCCGGTCGGCGAAAGAAGCGGCCAAATCGGTGTGGTTGTGCGTGGGTTTATACCTGCCGGCGTCTTTGCTGTTTTTTATAATCGGCACTTGTTTGTACGCCTACTACGATCTGCACCCGGAACTCATCCAGAGCATTAAAAACCAGGTGGCGCTGGAAAGGTTGCCCGCTACTGCTTCTACCGCCGATATTGCCCAAATGGCCGCCTCGTTGCAGCCCGCCGATTACGGCGACAAAGTAATGCCGCACTTTATGGTTACCAAGATTCCGGCGGGTTTAGTCGGGCTGATTGTTTCGGCCATTTTATCGGCGGCCATGAGCACCATTAGCTCCGGTATGAATGCCTCGGCCACGGTTTTCTCCGAAGATATTTTTAAACGCTACATTAACTCCGACCTGAACGATAAAAAAGGCTTGCTGGTGTTGCACCTGGCTACCGTGGTGTTTGGCTTGCTGGGCATGGGCACCGGTATTGCCATGATTGGCGTAAAAAGCATCCTGGATATTTGGTGGGAATTATCCGGAATATTTGCCGCTGGTATGCTGGGCTTGTTTTTATTAGGTATTATCAGCCGGCAAACCCGCAACGCCGAAGCGCTCACGGCCACTATAATAGGCGTATTGGTAATTCTCTGGATGACTTTTTCGCATTTGATTCCGGTGGAGCTAGAACAATTCCGCAGCCCTTTGCATAAAAATATGATAATTGTAATTGGTACCCTTACCATTTTCCTGGTAGGGGTAATTGTTACCAAACTTCGGAATAAAACCCCAATAGCAGCAATTACCCCAGCTTACCAAAAAGAAAAAACCTTGCAGTAAATACCCGCTTGGCATGAAAGCAATTAATATTTACCTGGCGCTGCAAACAACAATGTAATATTTTACCCGCAAAATAAAATGGAAAGAAAAAAAGGCTTTATTCCGGTTATGTTAACCCCATTTCAGGAGAACGGAAAAATTGATTACCGGGGCTTAACCGAATTAACCCAATTTTACCTTGAGGCAGGCGCTTCGGGTTTATTTGCCAACTGCCTCTCCAGCGAAATGTTTGAATTAACGCCCTCCGAAAGGCTGCAAATAATTAAGCATGTGCTGGAAGTAACCAACGGCACCGTTCCCGTAGTAGCCACCGGCACCTTTGGCGGACCCATTGCAGGGCAAGCCGATTTTGTAAAAAAAGTTCATGATTTGGGCGTGCAGGCGGTTATTTGCATAACAGGTTTACTGGCCGAAGAAACTGAATCTGAAGAAATTTTTGCCCAGAATGCATTTCATTTATTTGATTTAACACCCAATATTCCGTTGGGTTTTTACGAATGCCCGGTGCCTTACAAAAGAGTAATTTCGCCGCAAACCTTAAAACAATTTGTTTCCGCGGGCCGAATTATTTACCACAAAGATACCTGCCTCGATATAGACCAGGTGCGGGAAAAACTGCGGTTAGCTGATAATCCGTGTTTTGGTTTGTACGATGCTTACATGGTACACGCTGTAGAATCTTTGAAAGCGGGTTCGGCGGGGCTGTCGTGTATTCAGGGTAATTATTTCCCGGAGTTGGTGGTTTGGCTCTGCGAAAATTACAACAACACCAGCTTAACTGAGGAAGTAGACCGGGTGCAGCAGTTCTTTATCGATAACATGGATGTGATGCACGCGGTGTACCCAATTGTATCTAAATATTACCTGCAAAAACGCGGTTTAAATATTTCTACTTTTACCCGCCGCGAAGTAGGTGTTTTTACGCCAAAAATCAGAAAAGAAGTAGACGAACTCTACCAAAAATATAGCCGTTTGCAGGAAGAATTAGGTCTGAAAGTAGAAATTTAAGAACAGGCACTTCCGGTCGCAATTAATTTAATAAAGAATATATTTGTTCTGAGATTTAAAACTTCAAGAACGGATATATTCTTTTATTTTTAGGCGGTAAACTTAATTTCCCTAGCTCTAATAATTCTCATGCCGCTGCCCGAATACCAATTAACCAACCAGCCTTACGGCCATACCCTGCACCATACCCAATGTTTTTCCCCCGACGACCAGTGGCTGGTGTTTGATACCCGCAACGACGATACCCAAATTATATCGACCGGTAGTATTAGGATGGTAAATGTGCAAACCGGAGAGGTACGGAAACTTTACCAGGTGCTCAACCAAACCGAATATGGCCCTGGAGTAGGGGCTGCTACTTTTTCGCCCAAGGCTAACCAGGTAATATTTATTCACGGCATTCGCAACGCTAACCAAGACCAGCCTTATAGTTTTACCCGCCGCACTGGCGTGTCCATTTGGGTAGATAAACCCCAGGAACCTGTTTTTATGGATGCCCGGAATATTGTACCGCCGTTTACGCCGGGCGCTTTGCGGGGCGGCACCCACGCGCATTCCTGGAGCGGCGATGGTGCCTGGCTTAGTTTTACTTACAACGATTATATTATAGAGCAACTAAGTAAAACCAACCCTCAGGTGCAGGATTTAAGAACCGTGGGGGTTATGGTGCCGGGCCAGAAAGTAATGGTGCCAGACGATGGCTCTTTGGAAAACCACAGCGGCGAAATGTTTGCGGTGGTGGTAGCCCGGGTGCAGGAAAACCCCACGCCGGGCAGCGATGAAATTGAAAAAGCTTTTGACGAAACCTGGATTGGGCAACAAGGTTACCAAAAGCCGGATGGCACCTGGCAGCAACGGGCCATTGCTTTTCAGGGGAATGTGCAGGATGAAGCCGGCGAACTCAAAACCGAAATATTTGTGGTGGATTTGCCCGCAGATATTACCCAGGCTAACCCCGGCGAACCACTGGAAGGAACCAATATTACTCGTCCGCAGGTACCCGCCGGCGTAAGCCAGCGCCGCATAACCTTTACCAAAAAAGGCGTACGGGGGCCCCGCCATTGGTTACGCACTACCCCCGATGGCAGCAGCATTGGTTTTTTGGCTCCCGATGTGCAGAATATTACCCAAATATTCCAAGTGTCACCGAAAGGCGGAAAAATTAAGCAGATTACGTTTAATCCTTTCCCGGTGCAGGGGCAATTTAATTTTAGTCCTACCCAGCAGCTGGTAGCGTACGTAGCAAATAACAGTATATTTATTACCAACCTCCAAACCGGCGAATCGACGCGCTTAACCGAGTTCCGGCCCGAAACTGAAAAACCCGTGGGCGCACCCGTTTGGGCTAATAATGGCAAAATGCTGGCGTATAACCGTTATATAGGCCAGGGCCTTGAGAGATTTTTGCAAATATTCCTGCTCAACCTGGAAAACTTATCAGGTATTTAGGTATTGGCGTTTGTACAGAAGTGGCGTTAAACCAGTTACTTTTTTAAAGTGCCGGTAAAAATTAGATACATTATTAAAGCCGCATTCAAAACAAACCACTTCGGTCGGTAATTTATTTTCTATAAGCAAGCGGCAGGCGTGGCTCACCCGAATTTCAATCAGAAAATCGTAATACGTTTTTTTAGTTAAGAGTTTAAAATACCGGCAAAAGGACGTAACACTCAGATTAGCCACGGCCGCAATTTCTTCCAGGCTAATTTCCTTTTTGTAATGCGTTAAGGTATACGTCCAGACTTTATTCAACCGAATATTATCGGGCTCGCTGCTTTTAGAAAGAACCTGATTGAACGAAGCAATTGGTTTAAAGTCGGTGGTTTCGGCCAGGATTTTCAGCATCGTCAGCAAAATAATCAGACGATCCAAGTTAGTGGCGTTTACCGCCGCCAGCATTAAAGGGGCCAGGGTTTCGCGGGCACTACCATTAATTACCATGCCGGTTTGGGCTTTTTCGAATAATCGTGGCAATAGGTAAGCTTCGGGTAGTTGTAATAAGTGCGGGCCTAAGCAATCCGGTAAAAAATGAATAACTACTGCTTCTATCGATAGCTCAGGGTTATGCTCAAAATATTCGTCGCGGCACCGCCAGGTATGCGGCAGGTTTTGGCCCAGTAATATTATTTCGCCGGCCGAAAAATTGCTGATATTATCGCCAATCAGCCGCACGCCCTCTCCTTTAATAACATAGTGTAGTTCCAGTTCGGGATGATAATGCCACACGGTGCCAAAGTTGGGCAGCTTATCGTGCCGCGCGCTATAAGAGTTCTGTAGTTTTACCGGTACTTTATGAAACTGGGGCTTCATGTTAAGGTGCGTCTGTTAACCAAATATTTACTTCTTTTTATCAGCCCGATTTCCATTTATTTTTCATCGCCACCACTACTTGCCTGATTTAAGCAGAAAGCTAAAAAACAGATTGCCAAGCGTAATTTATGAAGCAAACTATACAATCTTCTTGGCCTAATGCTTCCTGATGGTAAGATAGTATAATAAATTGATAATTTAGAAGATTGCCGGATTAATAGTTTTATTTATATTTGAAATAATTATTTATATTTGAAAACACAGATTGCAAGCTAGTTCAAGAACTAGTTATATTAAAGTTGACCAGCAGGGCGCAGCAAACTTACAGAACCAGAATTATTTCGGAATTATTATAAAGATTACGCACCACCACATGACATTAATTAACAAATTATTCCGGTTTGCTTTTGCCTTTAGCTTAGGTTTGCTGGCAAGTACAGCCGCTGTGCAGGCCCAGGAAGCCAAGCCAGCTGCTGCCAAAGAATCTGCCGCCGATAAAGAAGCCGCTTATACCCGCACCATTACCCAGCGGGCCGATAAAATTGTAAAATCCCTGAACCTGCCTGACGCAAATAAAACCACCAAGGTGCGGGATATTATTGTGCAGCAATACCGCGACCTGAACGAGATTCACAGCGAGCGGGATGTTCAGGTAAAGGCTGCCAAAGCCAAAACCGGCGAAAACAAGCAAGTGGCCGAAGCCCAGGTAAAGAAAATTGAAGAAAAAGCAACGGGCCGCTTAGATAAACTGCATACCCAATATGTAGCTAAGTTAAGCAAGCAACTAAATGCAGCCCAGGTAGACCAGGTGAAAGATGGCATGACTTACGGCGTGCTGCCCATTACTTATAAAGGCTACTTGTCTATGTTACCTGATTTAACGGAGCCGCAAAAAGCTTTTATTATGACCAGCTTAATAGAAGCCCGGGAGAAAGCCATGGATGCGGAATCGTCGGAAAAAAAGCACGGCTGGTTTGGCAAGTACAAAGGCCGAATTAATAATTACCTCTCGGCGGCCGGCTACGACCTGAAAAAGGCAGGCGAAGAGTGGGATAAAAGAATTAAAGCCGAAGCAGCCGCTAAAGCAAAATAAAAAATTTGGGTGGATAAAGATGGGTGCCCTGAAACATTGAAAATCTGATTTTCTGGTATCTTGGGCACCCTCTTTTTACCTGCTTGACTCCTCTTACGGCAGCATTGATTTAATAAAGCTGCAATGCTACTTTTTTAAGTGGCAGCCTATCGCACAAAGTAATTTTATTCAGAAAACGCTTAGGGCAAGCCTAATTTGCTTTAAAGCACTGTATTCCGGAGTTATCTCACCACACATAAAAAATCACTAACTAAACTTCTATGAAATCAGCGTTACCTGTTAAATTCCTGAGGAAGCAGTGGCACCAAAAGCTATTGTTGCCTTTGTGCTTACTATTAACCATGGTTACCGTGTTACAGGCCAAACCCGTGCGGGAAATTACCGGCCGGGTTACCGATGAAAAAGGCGGGGGCTTACCAGGCGTTACCATTTTGGTAAAAGGTACCACCGTAGGAACTACCACCAATGCCGAGGGTGATTTTAGCTTAGCTACTCCCACCGAAACCGGTACGCTCATTGTTTCTTTTGTGGGATTTATTACCAAAGAAGTTCCGCTGGGCAACACTACTAATTTTAATATTACTTTAGCTCCCGATGCCCGGGCTTTAGAAGAAGTTATTGTAATTGGTTATGGCGCTACTACTACCAGAGGTGCTACTACGGGTGCGGTAGATAATATTAAAGCCGCCGAAATTGAAGATTTGCCATTAGGTAACCTGGGGGCAGCTTTAGCCGGCCGGGTACTGGGTTTAGGCGTAAGTGGCGGTACCGAGCGCCCCGGATCGCAGGCCCAATTAACCGTACGGAACCCGGTTTCTTTCTCTACGGCAGCCAATAACAGCCCTTTATATGTTATCGACGATGTCATCCAGGTAAATTCCCAAGGTGTTCCGGACCCAACGCTTTTTAACACCCTCGATCCTTCGGAAGTAGAGAATATTACCATTCTAAAAGATGCGGCGGCGGCTATGTATGGTTCCAGAGCCGCCAACGGAGTAATAATTGTAACCACCAAACGGGGCAAAGAAGGTCCGCCCAAAATAAGCTACAGCGGCTCTTACGCCGTAAACGATGAAGCCTATCGTACCAAAATGTTAAGCGCTTACGACGCAGGCCGCTACATTAATATTATGAACGGGCCCAACGGCGCTAACCGGAGTGTTTCGGATAACCGTTACTTTTTCGGCGACGATGAATTAGAGCATTTTAAAACCATTAATCACGATTGGTTAGAGGAAGCCTGGAAAGCTTCTTACAACATGCGCCATACTTTAAACGTGAGTGGCGGCGCGAATAAATCAACTTATTTTGCGAACGTAGCTTATTTCACGCAGAACGGAAATTTAGGCAAGCTTGATTACAGTAAGTGGACTTACCGGGCCGGGGCCGATGTAAATGTAATGGCGGGTATGAAAGTAGGTTTACAGGTGGCCGGTAATTTTCAGAATTCCCTAAGTATAAACAGTAAAATTGGTGGGGAGAATGCCGAGAACGATTACCGCAATTTATTAAAATCTCCCCGCTACGTGCCCATGTACATCGATGGTTTGCCCGTGCGACTACCTGGCAGCGGCACCAATTCCATCTCGGCTTATCACTTTTTCGAACTCGATAAAGGCAATAATTATATAGATAATGACAACAAGGGCACGCAAATAAACCTGTATGCCGAATACGAATTTCCTTTTATTAAAGGCTTAAAAGCCAGAGCCTCTTATGCCAGAAACATGAGCTCGGGCAGAAGCGCCAGAATTGGCGGCCAATATTATTTGTATGCCTTTACCAAAACCGGCAGCCGCGGCCATATTTATGAAGGCGCTACCGATCCGGTTGCCACTAAATTTACCAACGACAACCGCGTTCGTTTTGCCAACGACAATGCTTTATCAACCCAGGCTAACTTTTCCTTAAATTATAACCAGCAGTTTGGTAAGCACTCGGTAGGTGGCTTTTTTACTGTTGAACGCGGCGAAGCCGAATCATCGATGGAAGAAGTTTGGAAAGAAGACCCGGTTTTAGCAACCAACGGTCAGTTTAACACCGCTTTTGGCGCTATCGATGGCCGGACTTTTGGATACGAAACCGGGACTTTAGGCTATATCGCCCGCGCCAACTATAACTACTCCGAAAAATATTTAGTAGACTTTATGTTCCGGAGCGATGCCTCTACTAAGTTTTCCCCCGAAAACTATTGGGGTAAATTTTACTCCTTAGGTACCGGCTGGGTAATTTCCCAGGAAAATTTCTTTAATCCTTCTATTGTTAATCTGCTCAAAATCCGGTACTCGGTAGGTTTATTGGGTAAAGACGATACCCAGTTGTGGGGCTGGCGCCAACGGTATACTTTCCAGGGTGGCAAAGCGCCGGTTTGGGGCGATAATACTGCTAAAGGCACCGGCATTAAAATGGAGGCATCGCCTAACCCGGATGGAACCTGGAGCGATGAGTTAAAACAAAACGTGGGGATAGATGCCCGCTTCTTAGATTCCCGGCTTTCTACTACCCTCGAAGGATTTTACAACAAGCAAACCAATATGCTTTTAGTAAGATCTGCCAATGTGCCCGTTACGGTGGGTGGTACCGTTGCCCCGCAAAATTTTGGCGCCGCTGATCTGTTTGGTTATGAAGTAAGCGTAGGTTGGGATGATAAAATTTCCCAGGACTTCCGGTACGGCATAGAAGGCCGATTTAGCTGGTACGATAATAAAGTTATCAAACATAACTTCAACGAAAACGATCTGTTGTACCCTTGGAAAACACCGCGTCCGGGCCAGTCTTCTGATAATGGCGTATGGGGCTACGATTATTTAGGCATGTTCCGCACGCAGGAAGATGTAGATGCTTATGTAGAGCAATATAATATTACCCAGGTTTTTGATCAAACTGCGGCTAATTTAAAACCCGGCATGTTATCTTACCGCGATGTAAGAGGTGCCTTACAAGCTGATGGTACATTTGCCGGTCCGGACGGAATTATTAATGATAATGACCAAATACAATTAGCCAAGCGGGCTTCTAACCATTACGGTTTTGGGGTAACCTTAAGAGCGGGCTACAGAGGTTTAAGTTTTGATGCGGTAATTGGCGGCTCTTTTGGCGGCTGGTCCGAAATTGAATCCAGAAGCCGCATGGAAGGCGATATTAGTAACTCTTTTCAAAACGTGCCCGCTTACTGGAACAATATCTACGATCCGGTTCTCAACCCCGGTGGCAACATGCCTAATCCGTTTTATACCGCAATCAGCACTACGCCAACTTCCACGTTCTGGCGGGTAAGTGCCTTCCGGATGCGCATGGGTAACTTTAACATTAATTATACTTTACCTAAAAAATTGGTAAATGCCATGCGCATATCTAATGCGCGGGTTGTCTTAACCAGTATTAACCCGCTTAATTTTTACAATCCTTTTACTTACCGCTATACCGAAGGTGGTTGGGAAGATTATCCAACTTTAAGAACTTTCTCTTTAGGCGTTAATCTTACATTATAAGCATAGAAACAGGTATTAGGAAAATAATTTAGAAGAATCATGAATAAAAATATATTAACATGGCTATTGGCTTCCCTGATGCTGGTAGTTACCAGTTGTAACGATGATTTCTTAGAAGAGAAAGGCGATTTAACCGGCATCAACGAAGATGTTTTCAAAGATGCCGTAATGGCCCAGGCCTACGTAGATTACATTTATTTTCTCTTTCAACCCGATAATAACGGCCAGCCATTCATTCACAACCAAACGGGCGTAAGAGGTCAGTTTACCGATGATTTTACCCAAACCACCGAAGAGCTGGGCGGCGAAAGCGAATGGAACAAAACCTGGGCCGTAATAGGCAATAACCAGAACCACGCCCTGCAATATTTTGGCGAGCGGGTGCCGGTTGGTGGTGCGCAAAACAACACCTGGACCCGGATAAGACAAATGAATGTTTTTCTGGATCAGATAGATCAGCATGGTTTACCCGAAGATGTTAGAACCCGGCTAAAAGGGCAAGTTTTGTTTTGGCGGGCTTTTCAATATTTCGAATTGCTGCGGCTTTATGGCGGCGTACCGTTGGTGTTATCGGCACAGAATCCGATTGTAGCCGAAGGTGATAACGTCAACGCCTTGCCCCGGAATAAATCTTCTGAAACGCTGGAGCAAATAGTAAAAGATTTAGACGATGCTAAAAGTATGCTGCCGGGTAAATGGGCGGCTTCCGATTGGGGTCGGATTACCAGCGGCGCAGCAGCGGCTTTTAAAGGTCGGGTGTTGTTAACATGGGCCAGCCCGGTATTTAACCGCAACGACGACCGGGCCCGCTGGGAAAGAGCTTACACCGCCAACAAAGAAGCAAAAGCTTTATTAGAAGAGAACGGATTTGGCTTGTATAAAGCCGGCAATTTGGCCAATGCGCAAGCCTGGGAAAATATGTTTTTTGCCCAAACCAATAATCCCGAAGCCGTTATTGTTTACAATTATAATAACGTAACTTCTGACCAAACCAGAAGAAACAGCGGTCATGAGCAAGCAGCGCGGTCGCGGGAGTTGCTGGGTGGTGGTTCTATTTCGCCCACCAAGCAGATGGTAGATGCCTTCCCGATGAAAGACGGCAAAATGAAAGACGATCCGACCTCGGCATATGCTTACGACGAAAAGAAATTTTACAAAAATCGTGATCCGCGTTTCTACAAAACCTTTGTGTATAACGGTGCTTTATGGCCGTATAGCGGCAACCCTAATTTCCGCCAGTGGACTTATTCCTGGTTCAGCAACCAGAACCAGGCTACTAAAGTAGAACCGGACCGTTATACCGAAACCAATGCCAACAGTTCTGGTATTTACCTGCGCAAAGCCACGAATCCAGGGGCGAATAATTCCTCCGGCAATTTCATGATTAGCACTACCGATTACATGGAAATGCGTTTTGCCGAAGTAATATTGAACTTAGCCGAATCGGCGATTGGCGCTGATAAACTCGCCGAAGGTTTAGAAGGAATCATCGCAATCAGAGAGCGGGCCGGCATTGAGAATCTGGATGGTTCGTATGGTTTAAGCGGTTCTTTGGGCGACCGGGATAAAATGTTTGCTGCCGTACTGAACGAAAGAAAAGTGGAGCTGGCCTACGAAGGTAAACGCTTCTGGGATTTAAAGCGCTGGATGCTTTTTGATCGTAATCCGGAAGTAAATACCCTGGATCGTTTAGGTATGCAGCCATTAAACGGCACCCGCCGCACCGGCTATTGGATTTACGTTAAAAATACCAACGGCAATCCGTATGTAGGTTCTACTAATCCTTTGGTTAGAGCCAATAATGGTACAGTTCCGGTTATTGAACGCCAGCCTGTTACCTATCCAGATGGTATTACTGATTACGATGCGTATTTAGATTACCTGTACGACAATCATTTTGTAGTAAAAGAACGCGATAATTTAGACCCCACTAACAACAACTGGAAGTTTACCTGGTATAACGAATATTATTTCTTCGGCTTACATCAGAATATATTATCTGCCTCTCCGCATATTGAGCAAACGCAAGGCTGGCCTGGCCTTACTGGTCAGGGTACTTTTGACCCGTTGCAATAGCATCAGCCTCAGGAAACTGGTTTGCACCAGAATTTGAATCAATATTTGTAATTTAAACGAAAGGGGGATGTTTAATATCCCCTTTTTTATTTTAACATAATCCAGTTTGGAATACTCCAAAAGCAATTTTGCTTTCATGAATATTATTCCGCAACAGCTAAAATATATCATTATCAAATGAATACTGCGCTTTTAAATAAAATAAAGACTGTACCACCCATCGCAGTCATCCTGCAGAATTCGAAGAATTCCAAAAGAATCTAATTAGCTACTTGCTAATAAGATTATTCCGGAATGACCGCGATGGGTGGATATTTGCTTGTAATTATTTTATTGTTTTTAAAACCGAATTCATATCTAATATGGGTAAGAACCAAGGTTTAGATAACGCACCTTTTTTATGTAGGAGTAAACTGATTGGTTTACTGCTACATAGGTTTATTTTGCCTGATGCGAATGGGGGAAATTATTTGACCTAAACAAAGATTATAGCTGATTAAAAACCACACTTTCAGACCAAAAGAATAAGCCAATATTCAACCAAAACAAAATAGCAGATTAGGTAATATTTTATTTATAATTGAATGATTATTTTATTAATGAATAAATTTACTTAATTTGGTAACTACTTTTTCAGGGGTATAAAATCCCGTTTGGGCTAGATTTGGTCGGGTTTAAGCCGGTTCTGGTTGGTTTACCTGATTAAATAGAAGAAATTTAGAGTAAAGAATTAATTCAGATAAAGATTTTTAGTTTGAATCTGCTCTGAAAGCTCGGTTTAGATATTAAACCTAAATATTTTAAATAATCAGGTAATGAAAAAAACAATATTCCCTTTCTTGGTTTCGGCAGCAATGCTTTCGGTAGCAAAACCGGCGTTTGCACAATACCCCGATGTGCCTAAAGACGTGCAGCAAGCCAGCAATGCCATGATGAAAGAGGCCGAACGAAAATCGGATGAGGCCTGGGCCAAAGCGCTGCCGATTGTGGAAGCCGAGGCCAAACAAGGCAAACCTTATATTCCGTGGGCCGCCCGCCCAACCGATTTGCCGCAGGCCGAAATTCCGGCTTTCCCGGGAGCTGAAGGGGGCGGTGCTTTCTCATTCGGTGGTCGTGGGGGTAAAGTAATTGTAGTTACCAGCCTGGAAGATAGCGGACCGGGAACCTTGCGCGAAGCCTGCGAACAAGGTGGCGCCCGTATTATTGTTTTTAACGTAGCCGGTATTATTAAATTAAAAAGTCCATTAATCGTTCGGGCACCTTATATTACCATTGCTGGCCAAACGGCTCCCGGTGACGGTATTTGCGTAGCCGGCGAATCTTTCTGGATTAACACCCACGACGTGGTAATCCGGTACATGCGTTTCCGGCGCGGTGAAACCAATGTGGGCCGCCGCGACGATGCAATTGGCGGCAACCCGGTGGGCAATATTATGATCGACCACGTATCGGCCAGCTGGGGCTTGGACGAAAACATGTCGATGTACCGCCACATGTTTAATCCCGGCGACGGCACCAAAGAACAGAAGCTGCCCACCGTAAATATTACGATTCAGAATTCTATTTTCTCCGAAGCCCTCGATACTTGGAACCACGCTTTCGGCAGCACCCTGGGCGGTGAGAATTGTACCTTTATCCGGAATATGTGGGCGAATAATGCCGGCCGCAATCCATCCATCGGCTGGAATGGCATTTTCAACTTTGTGAATAATGTGGTATTTAACTGGGTACACCGTTCTACCGATGGCGGCGATTACACGGCACTGTATAATATTATCAATAATTATTACAAACCCGGTCCCCTAACCCCTAAAAACACACCCATTGGCCACCGCATTTTAAAACCAGAATCGGGCCGCAGTAAATTGGGGTATTTGGTTTTTGGCCGCGCTTACGTAAACGGCAATATTGTAGAAGGCAGCGAAAAAGTAATCCGCAACAACTGGGACGGCGGCGTGCAGGTAGAAGACGAACCAAATGCCGGTAAGTACACCGACAATATGCGCTCGAACAAACCTTTCCCGATGGCCCCAATAAATATTATGCCTACCCAGGAAGCTTACAACTACGTGCTGGCCAACGCCGGCGCTACTTTACCCAAACGTGATGCCGTGGATGCCCGCGTGGTAGAGCAGGTACGCACCGGTGAAATCAAATACAACAAAAACGTGAAGGTCCCCGAAACGCAGTTCAAGCACCGCCGCTTACCCATCGATTCTTACAAAGGCGGCATTATCACCGATATCAGCCAGGTAGGCGGTTATCCTACTTATAAAGGTAAACCTCACAAAGATTCGGACAACGATGGCATGCCCGACGATTGGGAAAAGAAATATAAGCTGGATCCCAAAAATCCGGCCGATGCGGTGGCAGACCTGAATGGCGATGGCTATACCAACATCGAGAAATATATCCACAGCATCGACCCAACTAAAAAAGTAGACTGGAAAGACCCGAAAAATAATACCGATACTTTTGCCCGCAATTAAAAAAGATAATTGCAACGTTTTGGAAAAGTCCCCCTTTGGAGGGGGTAGGGGGAGGACTTAAAAATTTAAACGAAAGTCCTGATAAATATTGGAAACCTGCTCCCGGAAATATAAAAACTGATTACCAGGAGCAGGCATTTAAACTTTACCATTACCAATTTACACCCGGCCATCTTAATTCTGTTACTGCCATTCAGGACTAAGTGTAAGGCCGGTCTCCACCACAAAAATTAAAATACAAGGTAAAATGAAGAAATCTTATATATTGGGTTTAACCCTGATTTCACTTTTAGGCGTTAGCCCGAAATCATTTGCCCAATACCCCACCATTCCGCCGGCTCTGCAAGCTAAAGCCGATGAAGAATTAAAAGAAGTAGAAAGGTTATCGGACCTGGCCTGGGCCAAAGCCAAACCTATTATTGAAGCCGAAGCTAAAAAAGGGAAACCCTATGTGCCCTGGGCAGCGAAGCCTTCGGATTTGCCGCAAGCCAAAATTCCGGCTTTCCCGGGAGCTGAAGGCGGCGGGGCTTACTCGTTTGGCGGCCGCGGTGGTAAAGTATTTGTGGTTACCAGTTTAGCCGATAGTGGCCCCGGAACCTTGCGCGAAGCCTGTGAACAAGGTGGTGCCCGTATAATTGTTTTTAATGTAGCGGGTATAATCCGGCTGAAGAGCCCCATTATAGTAAGAGCTCCTTACGTTACCATTGCCGGCCAGACGGCTCCCGGCGATGGCGTTTGTGTAGCCGGTGAAACCATTTGGGTAAATACCCACGATGTGGTAATCCGGCACATGCGTTTCCGGCGCGGCGAAACCGAAGTAACCCGCCGCGACGATGCCATTGGCGGCAATCCTATCGGTAATATTATTGTGGATCACGTATCAGCTAGCTGGGGTTTGGACGAAAATATGTCGTGGTACCGGCACATGTACGATCCCGGCGACGGCACCAAAGAACAGAAACTGCCCACTGTAAATATTACCATCCAGAATTCCATATTCTCCGAATGCCTCGATACCTATAACCACTCTTTTGGCAGTACCATTGGTGGCCTAAACAGTACCTTCATGCGCAATTTATGGGCCGATAATATTTCCCGGAACCCGTCTATTGGCATGTATGGCGACTTTGGTTTTGTTAACAATGTAATATTTAACTGGTGGAACCGCTCGGCCGATGGAGGTGATCACCGCTCCCTGTTTAACTTCATCAATAATTATTACAAACCCGGCCCGATTACACCCAAAGATAAACCCATTGCTTACCGCATTCTGAAACCCGAAGCTAACCGGGACAAGAATGCCGTTAAAACTTTCGGAAAAGCTTATGTAAACGGCAATGTGGTAGAAGGCTTCGAGAAAGTAACAAAAGATAACTGGGCCGGTGGCGTACAGGTAGAAGACAGAGCCGATGCCGGAGAATATTTAAACCAAATAAAGGTAGATAAGCCTTTTCCGATGGCGCCGGTAAAAACCATGTCGGCTACTGAGGCTTACAGCTATGTGTTGGCCAACGCCGGAGCCACTTTGCCCAAACGCGATCCGGTAGATGCCCGCATTGTAGAGCAGGTAAGAACCGGTAAAATCAACAACAAAGAAGGCGGAGTTACCGGCGTGGGTAAAGAGTTTGTCAAGCGCCGCTTACCCGAAGATTCCTATAAATTGGGTATTATCACGCACATCAGTCAGGTAGGTGGCTACCCCGAATATAAAGGCACCCCTTACAAAGACTCCGACAAAGATGGCATGCCCGATGACTGGGAAAAGAAATACAACCTGAACCCAAACAACGCGGCTGATGCGGTGGCTGATATGAACGGCGACGGCTACACCAACATCGAGAAATATATCAACGGCCTCGACCCTAAAAAGAAAGTAAATTGGCAGGACCCCAAAAACAATACTGACCCGCTAGCCAAGAGATAACTAACCAGCAACAGTCCCCCTTTGGAGCTCACCCTACCCCATATCTTTTAAAAGGCAGGAGATTAGGCAATTGAGGCACTTTTTGTATAATAAAGCTACTTTTAGAAAGTGCTCCTACTGCATCTAAAATAAGTTTCTTAAACTTATGGGGTAGGATGAGCTTTGGAGAGGGCAAGAGGAGGATTTCCACCATTAAAGAAATTGGTGTTGACTAAGGAGTAGTCTAATTCAAAAAGTATAACGCACCAATCCCGATAACAATAAATAAGCATTAAGCCATTGCATATTTTATTTAAAATATTGCCCAAGTCTAAAAGATATTATTTCCTGACATGTCTGCTCGTTAGCTTATTAAGCCTGCACTTCCCGGCCTTGGCGCAAAATAGTAAACCTGCAAAACCCGCTTCACCGGTATCCTTGGGCAAAGATGGCCGGTTGTTTTATAGTCCCGATGCAAAAGGTAACCGCATTCCGGATTTCTCTTACTGCGGTTACGCAGCCAGCGAAGCACCCATTCCGAACGTGCCCATTAAGCTGGTAGTGCCGTTACAGAAAGGAGATGCTACCCGCCGGATTCAGGCGGCCCTGGATTATGTTGCGGGTTTACCGATGGATAAAAGCGGTTTCCGGGGAGCGGTGTTGCTGGAAAAAGGAACCTACGAAGTTGCCGGCAGCCTGCATATTAAAACTTCCGGGGTGGTACTGCGCGGGAGCGGCATAGGCGAAGATGGTACGGTATTAATAGCCGCCGGCAAAGACCGCCAGACCTTTATTACCCTGCACGGGGTGAACAATAAGCAACTGGGAACACCTATAAAAATTAAAGATTCTTATGTTCCCGTAAACGCCAACCAAATCCGGATAGAAAACAGCCAAACTTTTAAAGTGGGCGACCACGTCCAGATTCAACGCCCGAGTACCGCAGAGTGGATTAAAGCTTTGGGCACCGACCATTTTGGCGGCGGCATTACCGCACTTGGTTGGAAACCAGGTCAACGCGATTTATTCTGGGACAGGAAAATAGTGGCCGTAAATGGCGAAACCCTGACTTTAGATGCGCCGATAACCACGGCTTTAGATGCAAATTACGGTGGGGGCACCGTTACCAAAATGAACTGGCCGGGTAGAATTAGCCGGGTAGGGGTAGAGAATCTGCGCCTACGTTCGGCTTACGATAAAAATAATCCCAAAGACGAAGACCACCGCTGGATGGCGATTACCCTGGAAAATATTCAGGATGCCTGGGTGCGGCAGGTAATATTTGAGCATTTTGCCGGCTCGGCGGTAGCGGTATTTGAATCGGCGAAACGGGTAACCGTAGAAGATTGCAAATCATTGGCACCGGTTTCCGAAATTGGTGGGCAGCGACGTTATACCTTTTTCACCAATGGGCAGCAAACCCTTTTTCAGCGGAACTACGCTGAACAGGGTTACCACGATTTTTCCGTGGGTTTTTGTGCGGCTGGCCCCAACGCTTTTGTGCAGTGCGAATCCGTTTTGCCTTATAACTTTAGCGGGGCTATTGATAGCTGGGCAGCCGGCGTTTTGTTTGACATTGTAAATGTAGATGGCCACGCTTTGAGTTTTAAAAACCGGGGTCAAGATGGCCAAGGAGCCGGTTGGAGTGCCGCTAACAGTGTTTTCTGGCAATGCGCCGCTGCTCGCATCGATAATTATTCCCCGCCTACGGCTCAAAACTGGGCATTCGGTACCTGGGCTCAATTTTCCGGCGATGGTTACTGGGAAGAATCGAACAGCCACATCAAGCCCCGCTCCTTATTTTACGCGCAATTAGCCGACCGGCTTGGCAAAGAGGTAGGTGAGCGGGCACAACTGCTTCCCATGGAAACTGATGCCTCCAGTAGCCCGCCGGTAGCCGTAGCCATGGCCCTGACGGCCGAGGCCGTAAAGCCAGCGCCCCGCCTGATTGATTGGATTGATGGTGCCCCGCAACGCAACCCTATTCCCACGCAGGCCAGCAAAGTAAAAACAGTTGATCAGCTAAAGTTAAAAGCGCCCGTAGCCGAAAAACCGGCGGCACCAATGCACGTGGAAAATGGTTGGCTGGTGCGCGGCAAAGAAGTACTAACGGGTAAGCGACAGGATGTACCCTGGTGGTCGGGTTCTTCCCGAATTTATGCATTAGCAAAAACCAAACCCCACATCACCCGTTTTGTACCGGGCCGCACCGGCCATGGTTTAACCGACGACCTGGAAGAAGTTACAGATAACATGAAAAAACAGGGACAGGTAGCCCTGGAGCACAATTACGGCCTGTGGTACGAGCGCCGTCGCGACGACCACGAACGCATCCGCCGGATGGACGGAGAAGTGTGGCCACCTTTTTACGAACTGCCTTTTGCCCGCAGCGGGAAAGAAACCGCCTGGGATGGCTTGAGTAAATACGACCTCAGGAAACCCAATAATTGGTACTGGAGCCGCTTAAAAACCTTTGCGGATTTAGCGGACCAAAAAGGTTTGCTGCTGGTGCATCAGCAATATTTTCAGCATAATATCATAGAAGCCGGTGCCCATTACGCCGATTTCCCGTGGCGACCTGCCAATAATATTAACGAAACCGGTTTCCCGGAGCCCGTACCTTATGCCGGTGACAAACGTATCTTCCTGGCCGAGCAGTTTTACGATGTAAATCATCCCAAACGCCGGGAATTGCACCGGGCCTACATCCAGCAGTGCCTGAATAATTTCAACGGCAATACCGGGGTGCTGCAATTAATCAGTGCAGAATATACGGGTCCTTTGCATTTTGTCCAATTCTGGCTCGATACCATTCGGGAATGGGAAAAAGAAACCGGTAAAAACGCGCTAGTTGGTTTAAGCACCACCAAAGATGTACAAGATGCCATTCTGACTGACCAGGCCCGGGCAGCGATAGTAGATGTAATTGATATCCGGTACTGGCATTACCGCGAAGATGGTACGGCTTATGCCCCAGCGGGTGGGCAGAACCTAGCGCCGCGCCAGCATGCCCGCTTAGTAAAACCGGGTAAATCTTCTTTTGCCCAGGTTTACCGCGCGGTGTGCGATTACCGCAAAGCCAATCCCGGCAAAGCCGTGATGTACTCCGCCAGCAACTACGATCACGAGGGCTGGGCCGCTTTTTTAGCCGGGGGCTCTCTGGCCGAGATTCCGGTTGTAGCTCACCCGGGTTTTCTAACGGCTGCTGCCCAGATGCAACCCTTGGATTTACCTAATCACCCTGCCGGGCAATACGCCTTGGGCAATAAAAACGGGGAATATATTATTTATCAGGAAAAAGCCGGAAATATTCCGGTTGATCTAAAAACGGCTGGGGGTAAGTTCCGGGTGCGCTGGTTCGATCCGGCAACTGGACAACTTCAGAAAGAAGAAACTAGCAGCAACGGGAAACTAGCCGAAACAAAAAAACTGCCATCTGGTCCGGTGGTGGTGTGGATTTCCCGGAGTTAAGGCATACGCAATTATTTATGTGGTTTAAGACTAAAAGAATTTTGTTTGTTTGTTTGATTTGGGTGGTAAACTTATTAGTTGCAGCCTGTGCCGCGCACAGGTTGCCTAATAAGTCTTCAATCCTACCGAAACTGCGCATTTCCGAAAACAACCGTTATTTCATGACCGAAAAAGGCGAGCCCTTTTTCTGGTTAGGCGACACGGGCTGGCTGCTACCTGCCAAACTGAACCGGGAAGAAGCGGAAAAATACCTCGAAAACCGCCGGCAAAAAGGTTTTAATGTAATTCAGATTAGCGTGCTGCACGGCATTGGTGCCGTAAATAGCTACGGCGACAGTGCTTTGATTGCCAGAAATCCCGCTAGGCCAAAAGTAACCGAAGGCAATAATTTTGCCGACCCAAAGCAATATGATTATTGGGATCACCTGGACTATATCGTAGATAAAGCCGCCGAAAAGAACCTTTATCTGGGCCTGGTATTAATGTGGGGCAACAATGTAAAAAGTAAGCAGGTTACCCCGGACCGCGCGGCGCAATACGCTACTTTTCTGACGGAGCGGTATAAAGACCGGAACAATATTATCTGGTTAAATGGCGGCGATATCCGGGGCAGTGATTCGGTGCGGGTGTGGCAAAATATTGGAAAAGTCCTGCAAAAAACGGTGCCGGATCATTTGGTTACTTTCCATCCGCGTGGCCGTACTTCTTCTACGGCTTGGTTTCACCAGGAGCCCTGGTTAGATTTTAACATGTTCCAATCCGGCCACCGCCGCTACGACCAGGACACCTCAGCCACCGACCTGCAGTACGGCGAAGACAATTGGAAATATGTGCAGGTAGATTACCAAAAATCGCCTACCAAGCCAACTTTAGACGGCGAGCCTTCCTACGAGAAAATAGTACACGGCCTGCACGATTTTACCCAGCCTGTCTGGACCGACAGCGATGTGCGCCGCTATGGTTACTGGTCGGTGTTTGCCGGTGGTGCCGGGTATACCTACGGCCACAATGCGGTAATGCAAATGTTTAAACCCGGCGAAAAGAAGGGCGCTTTTGGTGTAAAAGATTATTGGTTTAACGGCATTGATGATCCGGGGGCTGGCCAAATGGTGCACCTGAAAAAACTAATGCTCTCACGATCTTACTTCGAACGCGTACCGGATCAAACCTTGATTGCCGGTGAGACAGGCGAAAAATATAATTATGTATTAAGTACCCGCGGGCAGGATTATGCTTTTCTGTATACCTATACGGGCCGTTCTTTTAAAGTTAATATGGGAAAAATTAGCGGCAAGCAAGTTGCAGCTTCCTGGTACAGCCCGCGCGACGGCAAGTTTACCGCCATTGGCACTTTCCCGAACACGGGCGTGCAGGAGTTTAACCCTCCCGGCGAACCGCAGAACGGCAACGATTGGGTACTGGTTTTAGATAAAAAATAATGCTCCGTAAATTGTTCCCTGTTCTCTGCTTATTAATATTTACCGCTTGCGGCAGCAAAGAAGTTTACCTGTTTTCTTCTTTCCATGAGCCGGCCAATGAAGGCCTGCGTCTGCTGTACAGCTACGATGGCTACAAATGGACCGACCTGAACAAAACCTTTCTGAAACCAGAAGCCGGCTCCAGTAAACTCATGCGCGACCCATCGGTGGTGAAAGGTCCGGATGGTACTTTTCACCTGGTCTGGACTACCGGGTGGCGCGGCGATCAGGGTTTTGGCTACGCCAGCTCCAAAGATTTAATTCATTGGTCGGAGCAGAAATTTATTCCGGTAATGCAGCACGAGCCTACCACCGTAAATGTATGGGCACCCGAATTATTTTACGACGAGGACCAAAAACTTTTTGTGATTATCTGGGCTTCTACTATTCCGGGGCGTTTTCCGCGGGGCATCGAAGAAGAAAATAATAACCACCGGATGTACTACACCACCACGCCCGATTTTAAAACTTTTTCCGAAACCCGTCTATTCCTGGACCCAGGTTTTAGTGTAATCGATGCCGTTATTGTAAAGCAAAATAAAGGTAAATATGCGCTGGTACTGAAAGATAATACCCGCCCCAACCGCAACCTCAAAATGGCTTTTGGTCCATCAGCTTTAGGCCCCTACACCGGCGTGATCGAACCCTTTACAGGTAATTTTATCGAAGGCCCCACGGTGGTAAAAATTAAAGACCAGTGGCTGATTTATTTTGATGTGTACCAGGAAAAAATCTATGGGGCCATGCGGACGAAAGACTTCAAAACCTTTACCGATATCACCAAAGAGGTTAATGTACCGAAAGGTCACAAACACGGCACCATCTTTAAAGCCACCAAAAAGCAACTGCAAAATTTGCAGAAGGCTGCTGCTACCCGGTAAATAAACAGGCCAGAAGTAAATTGTACCAGTTTTATTTTGATTATTTCATATATAAATATTATATTTATAAGTGAGAAAATATTGAATAAATATTTTTCTTTATCAGATTAAATTTCATCCTTTTCAGAAAGGGCTTGTATAGGAAACAGGATGGTAAAAGGCAGTTTTTTAGGGTATTGATAGAAGCTAATGATGCATATTTTTAAAAAGATTTCGGTAGTTGCTTTTTTAGGATTGGGTTTAATAACTGTACAAGCCCAAGATACCGTGCGGTATACCGGCCAAACCTTATCTAACGTAGATTATCACCACGGGCAGCTCAGTCCGGCGGTTGGGGTGCATAATATTCAGGTATTTCGGGCCAACCGCGAGCATCCGGAACTGGCCGGTGGCCTGAACTGGACGTACAATCACGCGCCCATGCTGGCTTACTGGAATAATACGTTTTACCTGGAGTTTTTGAGTAACCCGGTAGGCGAGCACGTGCCACCCGGACAAACCTTATTGCTGACTTCCAAAGATGGTTATAGCTGGTCTAAACCCACGGTAATATTTCCGCCTTACCGCATTCCTGATGGCTGGAAAAAAGAAGGCTATCCCGGCGTTGCCAAAGACCTGGATGCGGTGATGCACCAGCGTATGGGCTTTTTTGTATCGAAGAAAAACCGCTTGCTGGCCCTGGCTTACTACGGCATTGCCATGGATGCTAAAGACGACCCAAACGACGGGAAAGGCATTGGCCGGGTAGTTCGCGAAATATTACCCAACGGCAAATATGGACCCATTTATTTTATCCGCTACAACAGCACCTGGGACCAGAAAAAATCAAGCTATCCGTTTTACACCACCAGCAAAGACAAAGGCTTTGTAGCCGCGTGCAACGAATTATTGGCCAATCCGCTCATGATGCAGCAGTGGGTAGAAGAAGCCGACCGCAACGATCCGCTGGTTCCGTTTAAAAGAGAAATAAAAGCCTTTAATTATTACCATTTGCCGGATGGCCGGGTAGTAGGTTTGTGGAAACACGCCTTAACCTCCATCAGCAAAGACGGTGGTAAATCCTGGCAATATAATCCCATCCGGGCACCGCATTTTGTAAATAGCAATGCTAAAATCTGGGGGCAAAAAACATCTGATGGCCGGTACGCTACCGTTTACAATCCTTCGGAATTTCGCTGGCCTTTAGCCATTTCTACCAGCGCCAACGGTCTGGATTATACTAATTTATTATTGGTAAACGGCGAAATTACCCGGATGCGGTACGGTGGCAATTATAAATCGTATGGTCCGCAATACGTGCGCGGCATTGTAGAAGGTAACGGCACGCCGCCGGATGGCAACATGTGGGTAACCTACAGCATGAACAAAGAAGATATGTGGGTGTCGTCGATTCCGGTGCCGGTAAAAGAAAAAGCCGACGGCCCCGCCAACGAAGTATTTAACTTAATGCCGAACGGAAAAGAGTTAAAAGAATGGAATATTTACAGCGCCTTGTGGGCGCCGGTGCAGGTAGAAAAAGCAGCGGATGGCACCAAAGCCCTGGCCCTGAAAGACTGGGACCCGTTTGAATACGCCAAAGCCGAACGCGTGATTCCGGCTGCTAAAAAAGTAACCGCTGAATTCTCCATTACCCCGGCTCAGAACGACAAAGGCCAACTAAATATTGAGTTTCAGGATGGCAAAGGCAATGCCGCAGTCCGGATGATTTTTGATGCAGACGGCAGCCTGAAAACCAAAGCCGGTTACCGCAATTCAAATCTTATTCAATACGAAGCAGGCAAACAATACGATATAAAGGTAGACTTAAACGTAGATACGCGCTCGTACGTGGTAACGGTAAACGGCAAAACCATTGGCGCCCGTATCTTTTTTGCCCCGGTTCCTTCCATCGAGCGGGTCGTTTTTCGTACCGGCGAGGTACGCCGTTTCCCGGATGTCGACACCCCCACCGACCAGAATTACGATTTACCTAAAGCCGGCGAAAAAGACCAACTCGCTGCTTTTTACATCAAATCTTTAAAAACCAGTGGCGCCCCTCTGGAAACTACTTCCCGTTAGAATTTGCTCATACTATATAGAGTGGTGAGTAGAATTTAGGCTTTGCTTTAGGAATTAAAAAAAGGTAAATGAATAATAAAATATATTGGAGCCGCAGGTGGTTCGCTTCTTTTTTACTTGCCGGGCTATTGGTAACAACCAGCAGTTTTAATCCAAAAGGTTCAGCCGAGATCCTTTCGCCAAATATTGCAGTTCTAGTTGAAGAAGGGGAGAATATTCCGGTTAATCTGAAATGGTCGGAGCGGATGGCGCTTTCGACGGTTAAAAGAAACGCCTGGCTGCAGGATGTAAACAAGAATCCAGGCTGGGGCTACACGCAGGGCTTAATTGTTTATTCTTTTGAGCAAATCTGGAAGAAAAAACAGGATAAAAAATATTTGGATTATGTAAAAAACTACGGCACCCAAATGATTCAGCCGGACGGTACCATTAAAACTTACAAACCCGAAACCTATAATATTGATAATATCAACGCCGGTAAAAGTCTTTTTACCCTATACAAAGTTACCGGCGACGAGAAATATAAAAAAGCCCTACAGCAATTGCGGGCCCAAATGAAAACGCACCCGCGTACTTCCGAAGGCGGCTTCTTTCACAAGCAAAAATATCCCTCGCAACTGTGGCTCGACGGCGCTTACATGGCCAGCCCTTTCCTGGCGCAATACGCCCAAGAGTTTAAAAAACCCCAACTGTTTGATGATGTAGCGCAGCAACTAATATTAATGGAGAAGCACCTGCGCGATGCTAAAACGGGTTTGTTGTACCACGGCTGGGACGAAAAGCGGGTGCAACCTTGGGCCGATAAAGAAACCGGACGCTCCCGCAATTTCTGGGGCCGGGCCATTGGCTGGTACGCCATGGCTTTGGTAGATGTACTGGATTATATGCCCAAATCGCATCCGAAAAGAAAAGAAATATTGGCTATCTGGCAGCGGCTGGTACCGGCTCTGCAAAAATACCAGGATAAAGAAACCGGTTTGTGGTACCAGGTGGTAGACCAAGGTAACCGCGCGGGTAATTACCTGGAGGCTTCCGGCTCATGTATGTTTGTGTACGCCATTGCCAAAAGTGTAAACAAAGGTTACTTGGATGCCAAGTTTAAGCCAATAGCCGATAAAGGTTATAACGGCATTATTAAGAAATTGATCGAAGTAAAACCCGATGGCGAAATAAATCTGTTGCAGGTTTGCGAAGTAGCCGGCCTGAGCGACGACCGGGATGGTTCTTTTGAATATTACGTGAAAGAACCCATTCGCATCAACGATCCTAAAGGCGTTGGGCCTTTTATTTTGGCCAGCCTCGAACTAAATAAATAATTTACTTATAAAGCGAATTTTATGAAAAGATTATGGCGTATGCTTTTGGTGTTGAGTCTGCTGGGGAGTTTCAGTGCTTCGGCCCAGGCTCCTAAATTTAAAAAAGGCATTTTGGTAGACGAGTTTATTTTCGAGAAAACTTCTTTCCCCGAAAGCCACGCCGCTACCATTGCCGAAACCCCGAAAGGATTAATAACGGCTTGGTTTGGCGGCACGAAAGAAAGAAACCCCGACGTGGGTATTTGGGTGAGCCGCCAGGTAAATAATAAATGGACGGCCCCCGTGGAAGTAGCCAACGGAATTGTAAACGATACGCTCCGGTACGCCTGCTGGAACCCGGTATTGTACCAGGTACCCGGCGGCGAGTTGCAATTATATTACAAAATTGGGCCCAACGTAGCCGGCTGGACGGGCTGGGTAAAAACCTCAAAAGACAATGGCTTAACCTGGTCGAAGGCCAAGGCTTTGCCCGCTGGCTTTATAGGCCCGGTTAAAAATAAGCCGGTATTACTTTCTGGTGGCACCTTGATTGCCCCCTCTAGCACCGAAGGCAACGGCTGGAAGGTACACTTTGAAGTAACGAAAGACTTTGGTAAAACCTGGCAGAAAATCGGGCCGATTAACGATGGCAAAACCTTTAATGCCATCCAGCCGAGTATTTTGGTGCACCGCGATGGCAAGCTGCAGATCCTTTGCCGGAGCAAGGATGCTGTACTGGTAGAATCATGGTCTTCGGATAATGGCCGCACCTGGTCGCCGCTGGCTGCCAGTGCCTTGCCCAATGCCAATTCGGGTACCGATGCCGTTACCTTAAAAGATGGCCGCCATGTTTTGGTTTACAACCACGTTAAACCCCCGGTAGGCGCCAAGAATAACAAAGGTGCTCGTACCCCCCTTAACCTGGCTGTTTCCAAAAACGGAAAAACCTGGTTTGCGGCTTTGGTCCTGGAAGATTCTCCTATCAGCCAATATTCTTACCCTTCGGTAATTCAGTCGGCCGACGGCATGGTACACGTGGTATACACCTGGCGGCGCGAACGCATTAAGTACGTTAAAATAGACCCGAAAAAGCTGGAGTTAAAAGAAATAAAAAATGAGCTCTGGCCCGGCACTACTACCGCTCCGAAAGCCGCTAATACCACCAACTCCGAAAAAGATTTATAATTCTGCTGCATGAAAAATAAAGCCAAATCTGATGCGGTAAAAGAGAGTAACCAGCATAATATTAATCGGCGGCAGTTTCTGGGAAATGCTGTTTTGGCCTTGGCCGGCGGTTTGTTGTTGCCCCGCAGCTTGGCCTTAGCTGCACCATCTTCTAAATATTTCTTTCCGGCAGCCACTAACCAGCGGTACAAAATTGCGGTAATTGATTTAATGATTCTGAAGCGGCAGAAATTGAGCGCTTTGCAATTAACGAAAGATATTGGCGCCGATGGCTTAGAATTGGACATGGGTGGCCTGGGCAACCGCGAAACTTTCGAAAACCAATTAGCCAATCCGGAGGTGCGGCAGCAATTTATAAATAAAGCCAAAGAACTTAATCTGGAATTCTGCTCGCTGGCCATGACCGGTTTTTACGCCCAGTCTTTCGCCGAACGGCCCACCTACCAGCGCATGGTAGGCGATTGCATCGAAACCATGAAACAGCTAGGCGTGAAAGTTGCTTTTTTGCCGCTCGGAATAAAAGGCGATTTGGTGCAGCACCCGGAATTGCGGCCGGCCATTGTGGAGCGGCTGAAAGTAGTGGGCAAAATGGCCGAAGCGGCGGGTGTTATTATTGGCATTGAAACGGCGCTCGATGCAACCGGTGAAAAGAAATTACTAAAAGATATTGGCTCCCCAGCGGTTCAGATTTATTTCAACTTTTCTAACCCCTTAAAAGCGGGCCGCGACTTGCACCAAGAATTAAAAATATTGGGCAAAAAGCGCATCTGTCAGATTCATTGCACCGACGAAGATGGTGTTTGGCTGCAACATAATACCCGCCTCGATATGCATAAAGTAAAGCAAACGCTGGATAAAATGGGTTGGAGCGGCTGGCTGGTAGTAGAACGCTCGCGCGACGCCAAACAACCCCGCAGTGTAAAAGAAAATTTTAGTGCCAATACCGCCTACCTCAAATCAGTTTTCCAGACCGGTTAACTTCTAATAATTAATTTCCACCGCTTATTCCTGATGAACATCCAAACGCAATTAGTAAAAACCATAACCGGTTTTTGCCTGCTCTTTATTTTAATAGTTATTAACCCTGCTCAGGCCCAACAAGCCACCTGGATTTGGTACCCCGGCGATTACGAAATATGGCTAGCCAACGACATGCAGAACCGGCGCACCGAACGCGGCGCTTTCTTTCCGCCATTCTGGCGCATGGACAGCCACTACGTGCTCATGGATTTTCACAAAGAGTTTAACCTGGCGAAAGCTGAAGAAGTAGAACTTTATGCCGAAGGTCAGTACAATGTAAAACTAGATAGCAAAATGCTGCCCGGTGCTCCAACCAAGGTTACCATACCGGCCGGTAAACACAAGCTAAATATTAAAGTACACGCGCAGGATAAGGTGCCGGCCATTTTTGTAAAAGGCCCAACCATTGTATCGGATTCCACGTGGCTGGTTACTTTCGAGGACAAAGAATGGATCGATGAAACCGGCAAAGTGTCGGGACAATCCGGTACTGCCTGGCTCAAAGCCGGATCCTGGAATTTTAATGATCCTAAAAATCTGCCTTCCAAATTTAAATTACCTACCGAGCCCTGGAAAGCCGCTAAAGTTACGCGGCAGCCAGGTTCCATCCTCGTTGATTTCGGCAAAGAGACCTTTGGCTTTGTAAAACTGCACGGCCTGAAAGGCAAAGGCAAAGTATCGCTGTACTACGGTGAATCGCAGGAAGAAGCGCTGGCTACCGAAACCGGCGAAACCCTGGACCACCTGCAGGTAGACCGGCCGCAAGCCGTGGATATGGTGCTACCGGGTTCCCGGGCATTCCGGTACGTCAATATTCAGTTCGATAATTCCGTTAGCATTGGCGATGTCTCGATGCTGTACGAATATTTGCCGGTTGCTGACCGCGGTAAATTCCGGAGTTCTGATCCGGAGTTAAATAAAATATGGGATGTAGCGGCCTACACGCTGCACCTGAATACGCGCGAGTTTTTCATCGATGGTATTAAGCGCGACCGCTGGATTTGGTCCGGCGATGCGTACCAAAGTTACCTGATGAATTATTATTTGCTCTTTGATTCGCCGTCGGTAACCCGTACGTTGTTGGCCCAGCGGGGCAAAGACCCGGTTACGAGCCACATCAACACCATCATGGATTACACTTTTTACTGGTTCTTGGGCATCAACGATTATTACCAGTACACCGGCGATAAAAGTTTTATTAAACAGTTTTACCCCCGCATGCAGAGCCTGATGGAGTTTGCCTTGAGTCGGCGGAATAAAAATGGCATGGTAGAAGGCCTGGCGGGTGATTGGGTTTTTATTGATTGGGCTGATGGACTGAGTAAACAAGGCGAAGTCAGTTTTGAGCAGTTGCTGCTCTGTCGCAGCTTAGAAACCATGGCTCTTTGCGCCAGTATTGCCCAGGACCAGGAAGGTGCCCGGCGCTACAACGAGTTAGCCACCAAACTAAAAGCCAAATTATTTACCACTTACTGGGACCAGAACAAACACGCCTTGGTACACAGCCGGGTTAATGGCCAGCCCACTGATAATGTTACCCGCTACGCTAATATGTTTGCCATCTTCTTCGACTACCTCAACGCCGGCCAGAAGCAGGAGGTAAAGCAACATGTGCTGCTGAACGATAAAGTGCAGAAAATTACCACGCCCTACATGCGCTTTTACGAACTGGAAGCTTTGTGTGCCATGGGCGAGCAGAACTACGTGTTAAAGGAAATGAAAGATTATTGGGGCGGGATGCTGAAACTAGGTGCTACGTCTTTCTGGGAAAAATATGATCCTAACGAAAAAGGAGCGGAGCATTATGCGATGTACGGTCGTCCGTTTGGCCGGAGTCTGTGCCACGCCTGGGGAGCCAGCCCGATTTATTTATTAGGCAAATATTACCTGGGTGTAAAACCTACTTCACCGGCTTATGCTACTTATTTGGTAGAGCCCGTTCTGGGTGGATTGGAGTGGATGGAAGGCAGCGTGCCTACGCCCAAAGGCGATATAAATATTTATTGCAGCCAAAAGCAGATTAAAGTAAAATCCGGCGAAGGTACCGGCACGCTCCGTTTCCAAAGCAAAAGCAAGCCCACATCTAAAGGCACCAGAATAACCGCCAAAGGCAACAATATTTTCGAAATGACTATTGATAAGGGTAAAGAATACGTGGTAGCTTACAATGCTAAATAAATTTTGTAGAATTTGGAGCAAAGCTTTTTGGTTAAGGAGCTGATTAGAATTTTACAAATCGGAAGAAACCGCTGCCCTTGCTGCGTGTTTTCACCAGCAAGTAGTTTGGCAGAAGCGCTTGAATTGGCGGTGATAACACCACCAATGGCACCAAATTCTGTTCGAAACAGAAATACTAAACAGCATCTTTATAAAAACAGCAGTATCCATAAGGTTTAAATAATTCAATTTAAATCGTTATAACTCTCGGTTTGAGTAAGGTTTTAATTAAAGCAGGATTTTAAAAAATCAAACGTGAATAAAAGTCTAGCCTGGAGATATAATTTATTATTAGTTTGGCTTTTGCTGGTCCTTGTTTTACCCGCAATAGCGCAGAACTATGAGGAGGCTAAAGTGCCCCCCTACATTTTGCCTGATCCGCTGGTCTTTCAGAATGGTACCAAGGTAAAAACGCCTAAGCAATGGCGCACAAAGCGCCGGGCCGAAATAATAGAGTTGTGCGAAAACGAAATGTACGGCCGTTCACCCGTGCGACCGGCCAACATGACCTTTAAAGTTTGGGACCAGGATAAAACGGCCTTAAATGGAATCGCCACCCGCAAGCAAATTACCGTTTATTTCACCGGCCAGCCCGATGGACCCCAAATGGAAATATTGCTTTATCTTCCCAACCAGGTGAAAGGCAAAGTTCCGGTATTTTTAGGACTTAATTTCCAGGGTAACCAAGGGGTTAATCCGGATACAGCTATTAAAATTTCGTATAATTGGGTGTGGGCCGGCGCGGCTGGGGTGGTAAATAACCGTTCCACCGAAAAGTCGCGGGGCTCTACCGCCAGCCGCTGGCCTTTGGATCTTATTTTGGCGCGCGGTTATGGGGTAGCTACTGTTTTTGCCAACGATATCGACCCGGATTATTTCGATAATTTCCAGAATGGCGTGCATGCCTTGTATCCCGAACTGCAAAACCGGGGTGATAATTTCAGTACGATGTCGGCTTGGGCCTGGGGCTTGAGCCGGGCTTTGGATTATCTCCAAACTGATCCGGATGTTCATCCAAACAGAGTAATGTTATTCGGTTTCTCCCGGATGGGTAAGGCCGCTTTATGGGCGGGTGTCCGGGACGAAAGATTTGCTATGGTCATCAGTAATGAGTCGGGTGGGGGTGGAGCGGCCTTATCGAAACGAAATTTCGGTGAAGACGTGGAACGGCTGAACCGGGGCAACCCGCACTGGTTTTGCCAGAATTTCCGGAAGTACAACAAAAACGAAGCCGCTTTGCCCTTCGACCAGCACATGGTTATCTCCTTAATTGCACCCCGCCCGGTTTACGTGGCCAGCGCCGAACAGGACTTAGGAGCCGATCCCAAAGGGGAATATCTGGGCATAAAAGCAGCTGATCCGGTATATCGTTTCCTCCGGACAAAAGGCTTGCCCGCAACAGGATTTCCGAAAGTTCATCAGCCGGTCTGGGGCCGTTTAGCCTACCACATCCGTGCCGGCAAACATGATGTTACCCGTTACGATTGGGAACAATTTTTAAATTTTGCAGATTACACCTGGAAGAAGCAAAAGTAATCCACTCAAAACAGCTATTATCCTGCCCTGTCATCTTCTTTCCATTTACAATTCAATTAGCAAATCCGGAATTGGTTCTGGTTGATGCACCGATTTAGCCTGAATATTCACCCTATCCTACTCTCCATTAAAAATAAATATTCAATTCTGATTTATTTTAAATATAAATAATTAATTTACAAATAAAATATGCTTAATAAATTTAGGCTTGTTATGGATATTCTGTTTTACTAATTAAAACACAAGAGCGGTCCGATAATCACAGGAAATAATTATTTAATATTGAACTTACCCAGCGGCAAAAAGAACTGAACCATGGAAAGAATTAAGGCTACTTACTTTATTGAAACGCCTTTGCCCGTAGAGAAAGCCGCTGCCGTTTTAGCCGGGGAGCAATCTTCCGGTACTTTTGTGGCGGTACCGGGCGAAACGGAGGAATTAAAACAGCGGTTTGCTGCCCGGGTTGAAGCTATAAGGCCGGTAGAAACGGTTTCGGAACCCAGTATACCGGGTTTAAACCTAAATGGCGGCGCCTATCACCGGGCCCATGTAGAAGTTTCCTGGTCGATTGAAAATTTTGGGTATAACTTGGCGGCCATGATTTCGACACTGCAAGGCAACCTGTATGAGCTTACCCAATTTACCGGTTTAAAGCTGATGGATCTGGAGGTGCCGGATTCGTTTGCCACCCGGTTCGCAGGTCCCCGGTTTGGCATTGCGGGTTGCCGCCAACTTACCCAGGTTACCGATCGCCCGCTAATCGGCACCATTATTAAACCCAGCATTGGCCTGAGCCCCGCCCAAACCGCAGACCTGATAAAAACTTTAGTCCAAGCCGGCATTGATTTTATCAAGGACGATGAACTGCTGGTTTCTTCGGGTAATTCGCCTTTTGAGGAACGGGTTGATGCGGTAATGCGGGTAATAAACGCGCACGCCGATATAACCGGCAAAAAGGTAATGTATGCCTTTAACATCAGCGATGAAATAGATGAGATGTTGAAGCGCTACGAATATATTCTGGCAGCTGGCGGTACTAGCGCCATGATTAGCCTGAATAGTGTGGGATTATCGGGGGTAAAGAAAATCTGCGACCAGGGGCAATTGGCGATTCACGGACACCGCAATGGCTGGGGCATGCTGAACCGTCACCCTTTGCTGGGCATTGAGTTTCCGGCTTATCAGAAAATATGGCGGCTGGCCGGCGTAGACCAGATACACGTAAATGGCATCCAAAATAAATTCTGGGAGTCCGACGATTCGGTAGTGCGGTCGATTGAAGCATGTTTAAAACCCATGCTCGGCGGCTATTCTATTTTGCCGGTAGTATCTTCCGGCCAGTGGGGCGGACAGGCGCCCGAAACGTATCGTCGTACCCAAACTACCGATTTGCTTTATATGGCCGGTGGCGGCATTATGGCCCACCCGGACGGACCAGCTGGCGGCGTAGTGGCGCTGCAGCAAGCCTGGGAAGCCGCTGTGGACGGGTTAACGGTAGCTGAGGCTGCGCAAAAATATCCCGAGTTTGGCAATTCCGTTAAAAAATTTGGCTCACCCGCATGAGTAAGCAGCCGAACAACCTGATGCTGGCCTATTACGGCGACGATTTCACCGGGTCTACGGATGCCCTGGAGTTTCTCAGCCGGGCCGGCGCCAGAACGGTGTTGTTTATGAATACACCCACGCCGGAACATTTAAGTCGCTATTCAGGGCTTCAGGCCATAGGCGTGGCGGGCAAAACCCGCGCGATGGCTCCGGCCGAAATGGAACAGGAACTGCGACCGGCTTTTACGGCTTTGCAAGCCCTGGGCATTCCGCACGTGCATTACAAGGTTTGCTCAACGTTTGATTCTTCGCCTAATGTCGGGAGCATCGGGAAAGCCATTGAGGTCGGAGCCGAAATATTCCAGGCGGCTTTCGTGCCCTTACTGGTAGCCGCTCCGGCGCTGGGTCGGCATTGTGTATTTGGTAACTTATTCGCCCGGATGGGTATCGGCAGCCAAGGCAATATTTACCGCCTGGATCGCCATCCTTCCATGAGCCGGCACCCGGTAACGCCCGCCGACGAAAGCGATCTGCGCCTGCACCTGGCCCGGCAAACAACGAAACAGATTGGCTTATTTGATATTTTGCAAGTAGGCCGTCCGGCTGATGAAGCGCTGAAAATATTAAAAGAAATAATTAACCAGGGAGCCGAGGTCGTTTTATTCGATGCCCTATATTCAGAACAATTAGCAGCCATTGGGTCTTTGCTCGATATTTATGCCAATTCGGAAAAACCGTTGTTCTCGGTAGGTTCATCGGGCATCGAAATGGCTCTGGGCCAGTTCTGGACAGAACAGAATCGCTTACCACCCGCTCCTGATTGGCCTAACCCCGGAAAAGCCAAACCGTTATTGGTTGCTTCCGGCAGTTGCTCGCCGGTAACTGCTGGTCAGATTTCTTGGGCATTAGCGCAAGGTTTTGCCGAAATTGCCCTGGATACGGTCACGCTAGCCCATTCTGATCGGGAGAATACCGCTGGATTATTGCAAAAATATTTAACGGAAGCTTTGGAATATTTAGACGAAGGGCGTAGCGTAATTATTCATACAAGCCGCGGGGCAGACGACGAAAGAATAGACAAAACGGCTGCTGTTTTACACCAGCAAGGTCTTACGGCTCAGCAGGTTCAAAGCCGGACCGCGCACCTTTACGGCACCGCTTTAGGCAACCTGGTGCGGGCTATTCTGGAAAAAGCATCGGTTCAAAGGGTTGTAATTGCCGGTGGCGACACCTCCAGTTATGCCGCCCGGGCCTTAGGAATAGAAGCCGTAGAAATGATTGCGCCGCTCTCGCCTGGCGCGCCGCTTTGCCGGGCTTATGCTCCCGGTTCTCCTATTGATGGTCGAGAAGTAAACTTTAAAGGCGGCCAAGTGGGATCGGAAGATTATTTTGGTTTGGCCGCGGCCGGAAAAATTTATATAAAAATTATAGAGACTTTTTAATTTGAATAGAAATTCAGATTAACTCTTTTTATGACTGTTGAGCCCATTTCTGTCATTCAGGAGGAACCTATGTAGCAGGTAGCCAAATAGGTTCCTCCTGAATGACAGGATTGAGACTAATAACCAATAGTATAAACTAAATTTTAAGTAGTTTAAATTTAATTACCGCTTACCCCAATTATTCACCACCAAATATTACCTCATGAAACAGAAAACTTTAGGACTAATACACACCTCTGCCACTTTGGTGCCGATGTTTCAGCAACTTTGCCAGCAGCAGTTACCGGGCGTGCAGGTTTTTAATATTGTAGATGATAGCCTGATAAAAGATGTCATTAAACGGGGCGAACTGACCGCCCTGACGGCCCGCCGGGTAGTTGATTATGTAGGCTCAGCCGAAGCAGCCGGTGCTGATTACATTATGGTTACCTGTTCTTCTATCGGTGCCGCCGTGGAGGCCGCCGCTGCGCTTACCAGCGTTCCGGTGCTGCGGGTAGACCAGCCCATGGCTGACCTGGCGGTACAAACCGGTTCCCGGATTGGCGTAATTGCTACGTTGCCAACCACACTAGCCCCCACCAGCGATTTGGTTAAACGCCGCGCGGCCAAAGCAGGTAAGGAAATCGAGTTAACCTCCCGCCTTTGCGAAGGTGCTTTTGAAGCGCTAATGAGCGGCGACACCGCTAAACATGATACCATGGTGGCAGATGCCCTCCGGGAACTGCAGCAGGAGGTAGATGTTATTTTATTGGCCCAGGCTTCTATGGCCCGGGTGGTTGATAATTTAGCGGAAAAGGATAAAGGGGTGCCCATTCTGGCAAGTCCACCGGAAGCCGTTAAACACCTGGCTACGGTCTTAACCTAAGCGGGCTTATGGAAAAAATCCGGAAAGTTTGTTTGGGCGTAAGCGGGCTTTGCCTGCTGCTGTTGTTAGCTGGTCTTGTAATGGGGCAAGCCCAAATCTGGCAGCCAGCGGCAGTGGTATCATCGGTTTGTTTGGCTATTGGCCTGGGCGCGGTACCCGCCTTAAAAGGTTTTCAATACACCGCCTGGATTATTGCGGCCGTAGTGGCCGGTATGATTTATCCGGCGGCCTTTCTCAAATGGGGCGACTTTGACCTGCGGAATAAATGGCTGATTTTAATAATAATCCAGTTGGTAATGTTTGGCATGGGGCTGCACATGGGCATCAAAGATTTTGTGGGTATAAGAAAATCCGGCAAAGGCGTGCTAATTGGTTTGGTGTGCCACTTTTCCATAATGCCACTAATGGGTTTGCTGTTAACGAAGGTGTTTTATTTTGAACCCGAAATCGCGGCTGGTATTATTTTAATTGGTTCTTGTTCGAGCGGATTGGCCTCTAACGTAATGGTTTTTATCTCCCGCGCCAACATGGTTTTGTCCGTTACGGTTACGGCCATGGCTACTCTGGTGGCTCCTTTCATTACGCCGCTCCTGATGAAACTACTGGCCGGTACTTTAATCGAGATTAGTTTTGTAGATATGATGGCCGAAATCATTAAAATCGTGATTGTACCCATTGGTGCGGCCCTTTTACACGATTACCTTAAAACTGCTTCCGTTCCTGGCCAGCGGAAGGTAACCATCATAACGGCAGCCTGTTCTCTTTGGCTAGTGGCACTTGCTGTAGGCGGCTGGGCCTATTTAGAAGTGAATACTACGCCGGGCATCTTAACCCTGGTTGAATTAATTAGCTTTATGGCCGGCGCTGTAATAGTTGGGGTTTTGTATCATCTGTTAACGCTACAGTTTCCTAAACTCGATAGCATCATGCCGTATTTCTCGATGTTTGGCATTGTGTATTTTACTATGGTTACGACTGCGGCAGGCCGCGAGAATTTATTACAAGTAGGTTTCTTACTTTTTCTGGCCTCGGTTATTCATAATGGCGCCGGGTATTTTTTCGGCTATTGGCTCAGCCGCTTCTTTGGTCTCGACAAAAATTCTGCGCGAACGGTGGCTTTTGAAGTTGGGCTGCAAAACGGGGGCATGGCTTCCGGGTTAGCCGGCACAATGGGGAAATTAGGAACGGTTGGTTTAGCAGCGGCAGTTTTTAGTCCCTGGATGAATATTTCAGGTTCTATATTGGCTAATTACTGGCGGCGGAAACCGGTAGTGGATTCCAGGGAAATTGTAGCAGAGCAGTTGGAACCCGCACCGCAAGTGCCTTCGGTTTAAGTTTTATCATAATGAGGAAAACAGCTTTGGTAAAAATATTTATGGTGCGAATCTGCTGTTCTGAAAATTAATGCCAAAAAGTTAAAATTGTCCGTTTTATAAACGCAAAAAAGGTCCAAGCACATGCTGGACCTTTTTATTTATGGAATATTGTTAAGAAGAAATTGATATAAATTAAATAGGAGTTATTGGGTTACTGGATTTTTGCCATGGTTACCGGGCTTTCGACGTAAGACATGCATTCTTCTACCATATTCTTGCTGCCGATAAAAATAGGGGTGCGCTGGTGCAGGCTGGTGGGCTGAATATCCAGAATTTTTCCGGTGCCGCTTTCGGCCCTGCCGCCAGCCATTTCAGTAATGTAACCAAAAGGATTGCATTCGTACATCAGGCGCAGCTTGCCCTTGGGGTTATCGGTAGTTAAAGGGTACATAAAAATACCGCCTTTAATTAAAGTCCTGTGTAAATCGGCTACCATGCTGCCGGTAAACCGTTGTGTTAAAGGGCCACCGTCTTCTTTGGTTTTGTTCTGCAAAATATCAATGTACTTCTGTACACTCGGGTCGTACTGGCGGTAGTAGCCACCGTTTACCGAATATATTTTGCCATCAGCCGGGCATTGAATATTAGGGTGACTTAGGCAATATTCCCCGATAGGCGGATCGAGGGTAAAACCGTTTACGCCCAGGCGGGTAGCGTACACCAGCATCGTAGACGAGCCATAAACAATGTAGCCGGCGGCAATCTGCCGGCTGCCGGGTTGCAGAAAATCTTCGATGGTGCAGGGCTTACCTAATTCGGTTACCCGACGGAAAATACTAAAAATGGTACCAATGGAAATATTAGTATCAATATTGCTGCTGCCATCCAGCGGATCGAACAGGACTACGTATTTACTTTTATTGCTGAGCTCATCGTCAAAAACCTGGATATTTTCTTCTTCTTCGCTGCAAATGCCGGCACAGCTCATGCCGTTTTTTAAAACATAAATTAATTGGTTATTCGCAAAATCGTCCAGTTTTTTTACCTCTTCGCCCTGCACGTTTTTAACGCCCATATCACCCAGAATATCCTGCAAGCCAGCTTTATTTACTTCCACATTTATTCTTTTGGAAGCCAGTCCTATATCGCGCAAAAGCCGGCTCAATTCGCCAGTTCCGCCCGGCACCATTCTTAATTGCTGTATCGTAAATTCATCCAGACTCATGTACTTCGTTTGCATGGCACTTATCTTTGTAGTTAATTAATTTATAAAAATTATTTGAATAAAATTAAATCAGGGGAGGAAATGGTAGGAACTTCTATCTATCAGGCATTAAGTGTGCTATATTTAAATAATGGTTCTTGATATCTGAAGTTTCTGAAAACATGACGTTCTTAAATATTAATAAAAAGGGTATAAGTAACCCACCCCTGTCATTCAGGAGGAACCTATGTAGCAGGTAGCCAAATAGTTTCCTCCTGAACGACAGGGGTGGGTACCATATCCTAATAAAGATTAAACGAAGTATTGTTTAAACGAATGTTATTAAAAAACCATAATCAATTATAATTGCTGATTAAAAGCCTTCGTAAGGCTTAAATAAATTTTATTTTAATAACCTTCGTTCTGAGCAATAGCTGGGTTTTGCTGACGCACAATTTCCGGAATTGGTATCAATAATTTTTGCGGCGTTACAGCTTTGCCTTTGGCGGTTAGGACTGGCAGAGCACGGTCGGTTCTTTTTAAATCGAACCATCGATGAAATTCCAGTGCCAATTCAACGCGTCTTTCGTGTTCAATGGCTAACTCCAGGGTGGGATATTTATCGGTGGGATAGCCGGCAGCGCCAAAAGCGGGTAAGCCGGCCCGGGTCCGCACTTGGTTTAGGAAATTGGCATCGCCGGTAGCTTCGGCTAACATCAGCAGCACATCGGCGTAGCGCAGCACCATAAAGTTGTTGTTGCTCAACTCGCGGCCGCCAACCACCTGAGCGGTGCGGTCCATCCATTTAATCGGAAACTTAATCGGAATAAAAGTACCTACTTTATTCGTGTAACCAGTAGAAATAGAAGCATCCCGCCGGGGATCCCCGGGTTCGTATTCGTTGTATAAATCGTCGGTTACCTGGTTCATGCCGCCACCAAACTGGGTTAGCACAAAATTTTCGGTAGGGGCAAAGGCCGTCCAGTAGTTGCTGTAAGGGTTACCCGCACCACCTTTATACTGAATTTCGAAAATAGATTCTTTCGTGTTTTTATTCGTTACCACCCATAATGAGGCGTAGCTTGGCAATAACTCATACTGCTTGCTGTTTACCACTTCCTGCAATATTTGAGCTGCCGCCGTTTTATTTTTCTGCGTCAGGTAAACTTTGCCGAGTAGCGTTTGGGCCGCACCTTTAGAAGCTTTGCCGGGAGCGGTTATGGCCGAGGCTAATGGTAATTTTTCGGCGGCGTATTCCAAATCTTCGGTAATAAGCTTGTACACGTCCGCTACCGGCGACCGCAGCACTTTATAACTTTCTTCGGCCGAAAGGGGCTTGGTTACCAGCGGCAAATCGCCCCACAACTGCACCATGTTAAAATAATAAAGGCCGCGTAAAAAACGCATTTGGGCTTTTACTTGCTCTTTGTAAGCCTCATCCACACTGGCCGTTTCTATTTTATCCAGCACAATATTTATACTGAACAAAGCTCTGTAATTTTCCTGCCAGAACCGATAAACTTCCACATTAGAAGTGCGGAGTGAATAATCTTTAAAAGCCCACCGGTCGGCCTGAATACCAGCTACATTATACAAGGTGGCATTATCACTTAACTGTTCGGTATAAGAAACGCTGCTTTCGGGTGCATAAACGGTATACAGCGTAGCGTAGGCGGCATTCGAAGCTAAGTCGAAATCTTCGCGGGTTTTATAAAAATTATTAGCGTTGGAGTTAGAGATGGGGGCAAGTTCCAGGAAATCTTCCTTGCAGCCAAAAGCCATTACCGAAAGGCAGCCAATAGCTATTATTCTTTTTATCTTATTCATTTTTCAGCTCTTTATAAATAATTAAAATTCGAAGCGGGCACCCAGGGTTACAATGCGTGGTACCGGGTAAGAACCATAGTCGACGCCCAGCATGGTTCCGGAAGGAATGCCGGAAGCAGAAGTAGCGGTTGGCGAATAAGTAGTAGCGGGATAAGTAGTATTTTCCGGATCGTAGTTCAAATATTTGCTGAATAAATGCACGTTCTCGGCGTTCAGGAATATTCGCGCCGATTTAACCGGCAAGCGGGTCAGCAAATTAGAAGGCAGCGCGTAAGACACCCGTACGTTCTTAATCCGAACAAAAGAACCGTCTTCTACCCAGTAGCTGGAGAATTTTTCCTGTAAGCCTTTGGGCGCTACGGTTGGTTTAAAGTGCTTGCCGTCGCCGGGCTCACTTTCGGATTTCCAGTAATTTGCAACTTCGGCGTAAGCATTGCGGCCGCCGTTCCAGATACCATTGTACCGGATTAATTGGTTGGCGATCTCGCCGCCGAAAGAGCCCTGCAACATAAACGAAAGCTCCACGCCTTTGTAAGAAAAAGAGTTGGTTAAACCCGAAGTGAAGTTTGGCTGGTAATTGCCAATAGTGGTGCGGTCAGCTTCAGTAATTTTGCCGTCTCCGTTTACATCCCGTACAATTGGGTCGCCGGGGGTAGTAGTAGGGTCATGCGGGCTAGCATCAATTTCGGCCTGGTTTTTATAAACCCCGTCGAATACGTAGCCATAATAATTAGACAAAGGCTGACCAACTTCGGTTTTAACCGTTACCACAAAATCGGTATAAACAATAGGGGCATTACCCGGGCCCAGTTGCAAAACTTTATTGCGGTTTACCGAAAGGTTAAAATCGGTGGTCCAGTTAAAGTTGCCTACCAAATTGCGGGAGTTTAAGCCAAATTCGAAGCCGCGGTTCCGCATTTTACCAATATTGGTAAGTTGGGTAGAGAATCCGGTTAAATCGGGCACCGGTACAAACAACAGCAAATCGTTGGTAGTAGAGCTATATACTTCGGCCGTCAGGTTGAGGCGGTTTGAAAGCAAGCCTACGTCTACGCCAAAATTTAGCTGGGTGGTTTTCTCCCATTTTAAATCCTGGTTGGCAATATTGGTTACGTTTAGGCCATTGGCTAAATTATTGCCGTACACGTAATTCTGGTTGCCTAATAAACCAATCGGACCGTAGTTCGGAATCTGGTTATTTCCGGCCACGCCGTAGCTGGCGCGTAATTTTAAATTATTAATTAGCGTTACATTTTTCAGGAAATTTTCGTCGGAAACCAACCAGCCAGCCGATACCGATGGGAAGTAACCCCATTTGGTGTTGGTACCAAAACGTGAGCTACCATCGCGGCGAATAGTACCGGTTAAGAAATACCGATCCAGGAAATTGTAGTTAACCCGCGCCAGGTACGAGAGCATCGACCATTCGGAGGCCAGCGAGGTTCCGCCGTTAACGGTTCCCGCATTTAAAGTTTGTACCAAATCGTTCGGGAAATTACCGGCCGTTACCGACGAATATTCATCGCGTTGTTTCTGAGCGGTATAACCTACCAGGGCCGTTACGCCGTGGCTGCCAAAGTGCCGGTCGTAGGTTAAGGTATTTTCGGTTAGCCAGTTCAGCATAAAGCTGTTGTTCACGTCGCCCCGTGCGGCTAAAGCCGAGGAGTACCCAAACTTCATGTCTTTGTTCTGGTAAGCATTATAACGGGTGTTATATAAATTACCGTTGATGCTGGTGCGGAATTTCAGGTCTTTGATAATATTATATTCGAGGTAAGCTGTACCCATTGTATTAAAGGACTTGTTCTGCTTGGCTATTTCGCGGGTAAGCGAATAAGGATGCCACAACTGCAAATCGGTGTAAGTAGCAAAACGGTACCAGGTTGAGTTCGGGTCTTTAAAGCCTAAATTGCCTAATTCGTTGTAAACCGGGAATATTGGGTCGCTTTGTACGCCCAAACTTACTACGTCGCTTTTGCCTTGCGTGCCATCGGTACGGTCGTAAATACCCGTAAAAGCCAGGTTAACGCCAATGGCAATTTTCTCCGATATGGTTTGCTTAATATTCGTCCGGAGCGATAAGCGTTTGTAATAGTTGCGGTCCAGTACAGCTTCCTGATTGAGGTAAGCACCCGAAAACAAGAACTGAGTTTTGTCGGTACCACCCGATACGGAAAGTTGGGTATTATGCGAAGGAGCCGTGCGATACATTACATCCTGCCAGTCGGTGCCTTTGCCGAATTGCTGCGGATTGGTAACAAAATCTTCCGGAATCCGGAATTGCGTGGGGCGTACACTGTTGGGGTCGCTGGCTAAACGACCGGGGCCAGAGGCAGTCCAGGCGTTATTATGTGCATCTACATAGTAGTTTACAAATTGCTGCGCATCCATTAAATCTATTTTACGGGTTACTTCCTGCTGGCCAAATTCGTAGCTGGCGTTAATAGAAGTTTTACCAACTTTACCCAACTTGGTAGTAATAATTACCACCCCATTCGCACCCCGTGATCCGTAAATAGCTGCCGATGATGCATCTTTCAACACCTCCACCGATTCAATATCCTGTGGGTTAATATTATTCAGGTTAAAATTTTCCATGGGCAAGCCATCTACCACGTACAGCGGGTTGGTGCCGGCCGTAATAGAGCTAATGCCCCGGATGCGGATAATGGGCGACTGACCCGGTGCGCCCTGGGCTTGGGTAATATTTACCCCCGGTAATTCGCCGGCTAAAGCCTGCGTTACGTTGCTGAAGGACCGGTCTTTAAACTTATCGTAACCCACCGAAGCCACCGAACCCGTAACGGCTCTTTTGGTTTGGGTACCGTAACCAATTACTACTACTTCGGACAACGCTTTGGCATCGGGCAGCAGCGCTACATCTACGGTGGTGCGGTTGCCTACCGCTACTTCCTGCGAGGTAAAACCAATAAAAGAGAATACCAGCGTAGCATTATCCGGCACATTTAACTGGTAATTGCCGTCGGTGTTGGTAATGGTGCCGTTGGTGGTGCCTTTCACCAGCACGCTTACGCCCGGCAAAGCGCCGCCTTCTTCTTTAGACGTTACCTTTCCCGAAATAGCTCTTCCTTGGGCAAAAGCAAAATCAACGCTTAGCAAGGTAAAGAAGAACAGGGTGGTTGTTAGCCGTAAAAGTTTGTTTTTCATGTGTTTGGGTTTGTGTAAGTTTAATTTTTGGTGGAAGCAGGTAAGCAATGGGTAGTGCTGTTAATAAAAAAAAGCATTACCCATTCGGGGAAGAAAATTATTTTAATTCTCCAGAAACTTTGTTGTATTGTTCTGACACACTAATAAATAGAAAATTTATTCCTGAAAAAGAAGAATTATTTACAAGTATATAGAAAATAAACGAAAAAAAAAGAAGTTAAAAGAAAAAATTTAATTCTTTTGTTAGGTGAGTTCTATAATTTCTTTTTAGAATCTAGTCTTAGGCAGGTAGAGAATGTATCGCCCCTTGTATTGCCCGGGTGCTTTAGCCCCGGGTTTTAAGAGTATTACCCTGGAATATTTGGCACCCCTGACTAAAGTCAGGGGCAATTCAAGGTTAGGCGATTGAAAAAATTTAACCAACAGAACTAATGAAATTATTGCAGAACGAAATTTGAATGATGTAACTTTAAAGTATTAGTCTGAATTAGTCTGATTAAGATTACTGGTAAACAGCTAAATATTAAGAGAAGAAGTTCGTCGGGTATTATTCCAGCCAGGCCCATCTTTTAGCCCAATCCTGCAGAAATGCTTCCCGGAAACGACCTACGGTGAGGGCTCCCTGGCTGGCACCCATAAATAGAGCAGGGTCGGGGTTGTCGCTCCACCATTTGTTTAGCGGGGAAATATCATCGGCGTGTTTTGCACCAGGCCAGGGGGCTACGCTGGTAAACTGGCCTTTTTGCCCGTTTATGGCTGTTACCGGACTGGTAATCACGTAACTCCATTCGCCCACCTTTTTCGGGACAAAGCGGGCGCGGTACTTGCCATTCCCTTCGTAATAACCTTCAAATTTCTGGTTTTCTGTTTCCAGCCACAATACGGGCTTGTCGTGGGCAGGCCCTTGGTCCGGACCTTGCATGACCCATTCAACCACCGCGTATACGGGCACTTGGTCGGCCAGAGTGGTTTGGCGGTTAAAAATGCGGCGGGAGCTGTGTTTTAATGGTACAAAACTGCCGCCCCAATTCGGATTTGCTGGTTTTTCAGGATCGCCTTGCAGCAAGTAAGTAACCGTAGGGCTATCGCCCATTTTAAGGGAGCCTTTATAATAATTACCAAAGTCCTTGCCCATTGCGCCGTTACCCCGAATAAATTTTTCGTAAAAAGCTTCATTGCCCAAATCGCCTTCTTGGTTATTATCGATAAACCAGCCGCTGTAAGTTGAGTTGGCTTCTATCATCCAAAGGTTCGGAAAGTTTTGAGCCACGTATTGGTAAGCGTCGGCGCTCCATTTTTTATTGGGTCCAGCTATAAAGTAAACCCGCAGCTTATCTGTAATATCCGGGGCATCGTGCAGCGCCTGCGCTAAATCATCGATGCCGCCCCACACCAAAACCCACAACGGCTGAGAACTTTTGCGCCGGGCACATTCTATAATCCAACGAGATCCTTCACTCGGTTTGCTCCAGCCTTTGCCAGGTGCCCGGTCTAATGCTCCTTGTTTAGTTACCGCCCGTAATCCGTCGGCCGAAGGAAAGTCTTTAATATGAGCTTTAAGTTTTGGGTAATCTTGCTCGTACAGGTCCAGGATTTGCAGAATGTGTTTTTTGCGGCCTTCTCCGTACGGCGAGGAAATCAAGCCCTCAGTTTGGAACTTGTCCGCATACATTAAATAATGAATCAAAGACTGAAAATCATCCGGATCGGTGCCGCCAATATCGGTGCTAACGATTACTCGGGGTTTAGCGGCAGAGGTAGGAAAATATATTGCCACCAACAAAAGAACGGCAATAGCTTTTAAAACAAGATTCAGGGCTTTCATCTTTTCGAATTTTTAATAAATCCTGCTTTTTAATAAATAATTATTCGATAATTTAGATATTTTTACTAATAAATAATAAATTTATAACTTATTGTTGACAATAATAATGAAAATTTAGAAAGTAAAAATTATTATTCGAAAATATTTTGTGTAATAATACCTGAATGTTCTATAAAATAGTTGCTTTAGAATATTAATTCGAAAAAAATAGAAAATAAACGTAAATGTAAATTTTTTTTATTTATATTTGAGGCGTTGGTTTAAAGCTTTTCGTTTGTTATGGTTTGTTTACTTTTGTCTTGATATTTATATATTAGATAAAAAATAACCGCTAAATTTTTGAAAGCCTATGATGGCGAAACAACGAAGAGAAAAAATTCTGGAATTATTAAAAGAAGATGGTTCCGCGAAAGTAAATAATCTTGCCAAAATCTTTAAAGTAACCGAAGTGACAATCCGGCAGGACCTTGAGAAACTGGAGAAAGGTGGTTTGGTGGTGCGGGAGCACGGGGGCGGGTTTTTAAAGGACATGGAAAACCAGGTGCGGGCCATTTCGCTGGTACACCAGGATAACCTGGATAAAAAAGAATTGATTGCCAAAAAGTGTTTAGAATTTATCCACAGCGGCGATACCATTATTCTGGATTCGGGTTCAACCACTACCGAGATTGCCAAGCAGATAAAAGGCATCAAGGACTTAACCGTTATTACCAACGCATTAAATATTGCTTTGCTGCTGGGGGCCCAGCCGGGGATTGAAGTAGTCATGACCGGCGGCGAATTTAAGCCCCCTACTTTATCGCTGACGGGCCAGAAAGCAGCCGATTTTTTCGAAGGCTTAAACGTGCAGAAATTATTCCTGGCTACGGCGGGTATATCGCTCAAAGCTGGCCTGACTTACCCGAGTATCAGCGACCTGGTGGTGAAAAAAGCCATGATTGAGGCGGCCGAAACTACTTACCTGGTAGCCGATTCAACTAAAATTGGGAAGAGCGCCTTTGCGAGCCTCGGTGCGCTTTCGCTCATTAATTATATAGTTACCGATACGGGCATTACCGATGAGCATAAAAATTTATTTCGGGAGCACGATATTGAATTAATAATAGCAGATTAAAAATTATCCCTCGCATAAATACAGGAGCAAACAGATAGTATGAGCATTAGTTTAGGTGTTATCATTGGTAATCGTGATTTTTTTCCGGACAGACTCGTTGCAGAAGCCCGCGTTGAAATTATCGAAACGCTGCAAAAGTTAAATATCCGGCCGATTTTGTTGGATGCGTTAGATTCAAAATTAGGTGGGGTGGAAACTTTTCACGAAGCGCAGAAATGTGCCCGCCTGTTTAAACAGCACGCCGATGAAATTGCCGGGGTGCTGGTGGTGCTGCCCAATTTCGGCGACGAAAAAGGCGTAGCCGAAACGCTGAAAATGGCCGGCCTGAACGTGCCCGTTTTAATACAAGCTTACCCCGATGATTTAGATAAACTGGATGTGGCCCGCCGGCGCGATGCCTGGTGCGGCAAAATATCGGTTTGCAACAACCTGTACCAATACGGCATTAAATATTCGCTTACCACCAAACACGTAGTACGCCTGAACGACCTAACCTTTACGCAGGACCTACTCAACTTTGTGGCGGTTTGCCGCGTGGTAAAAGGTTTGCGCAATGTACGAATAGGGGCAGTTGGTGCTCGTCCGGGCGCTTTTAATACCGTGCGTTACAGCGAAAAAATATTGCAACGCCATGGCATTTCGGTTACCACCGTTGATTTATCCGAAATATTAGGCCACGCTAATCGCCTCACCAAAGACGATAGCATTGTAAAAGAACGCTTAGATAAAATAAAAGCTTACACTTCAACAGGCCTGACCCCACCGGATGCGCTCATTCAAATTGCCAAGTTGGATTCGGTACTGGCGAACTTTATGGAAGAACACGCCCTGGATGCCACGGCTATTCAGTGCTGGACTTCGCTGCAGAAAAACTACGGCTGCAATGTGTGTACCAGCATGAGCATGATGAGCGAAAATATGCTGCCCAGCGCCTGTGAAGTAGACGTTACCGGAACCCTTAGTATGTACGCCATGCAACTGGCCTCCGGCTCGCCGAGTGCTTTGGTTGATTGGAATAACAATTACGCCGACGACGAAGAAAAATGCGTGCTGTTTCATTGCGGTAACTGGGCCAAATCTTTCCTGCCCGATATTCAAATCAGTAATGCGCCTATTTTGGGTACTACGGTGGGTGTGGAAAATACCTACGGCGCCCTGGATGGCCGTACGCCGGCTATGCCGCTTACTTACGGCCGCATCAGCACCGACGATACCAAAGGCATTATAAAAGCCTACGTAGGTGAAGGCATGCTAACCGATGATGATTTAAAAACCTTCGGCAACCGGGCGGTAGCCAAAATAGATAACCTGCAAGGTTTAATGCAATACGTTTGCCGCAACGGGTTTGAACACCACGTGGTAATGAATGCTTCTAAAACCGCCGACATATTAAAAGAAGCTTTAGAGAATTATATGGGCTGGGAGGTTTATCAGCACACCGCCTGATTTACGACTACCTAGCTTTTAAATATTTTAGTGCATGACGCCAAAAGAACTAGCCTTAAAATCGATTGGGTACCGGAAGAATATCCTCAAATACATTTACGGTGCTAATGCCGGCCATACCGGCGGCAGTTTGTCCTGTATCGATATTTTGAATGTGCTGTACAATCACACGCTAAACGTAGGTCCGGATAATTTTAAATCGCCGGACCGCGACCGGTACATCCAAAGCAAAGGCCATTGCGTGGAAGCGTTGTTTGTGGTGCTGGCCGATAAAGGTTTTTTCCCGGAGTCTGACCTGGAAACATTGTGCCGGTATAAATCGCATTACATTGGTCACCCGACGCGCAAAGTAAACGGGGTAGAACAGAATACCGGCGCTTTGGGCCACGGTTTACCCATCAGTGTGGGTACAGCGCTAGCCGCAAAAATGGATAATAAAGCTTACCGGGTATTTACCTTGCTCGGTGACGGCGAATTGCCAGAAGGTTCTAACTGGGAAGCCGCGCTTACGGCTGCTCACTACAAACTGGATAACCTCACGGCCATCATCGACCACAACAAATTACAGATTACCGGCCGGACCAGTGATGTTTGCAATACCGATCCGATTGACCTGAAATTCGAAAGCTTCGGGTGGGCCGTGCGCCACGTAGACGGTCATGATTTTAAAATGCTGCAGGAAACCCTGGACGAATTGCCTTTTACGGATAGCAAACCCAGTTTAATTATTGCCCATACGGTAAAAGGCAAGGGGATCAGCTACATGGAAGATGAGCTAAAATGGCACCACGGCGTACCGAATAAACAGCAATATGCCCAAGCTATTGAGGAATTAGACAATGCAGTAGCGACACTCTAAAAAACAAGTTGTGGCGGGTTAAACAGCTTTCCATAGTAAATATTTAGATTCAACAACCATCTAATTATGGCTGGCATTTAGCATGGTCAACAGCCAAAGTAAAACTTTTATAACGATTAAAAAGTGGGAGCAATCATTGATAATGTTTTAGTAAGCGATAAGGCTAACCTGGATGTTTTTTCCGGCACGCTGCAAAACCTCGCCGAACTCGATAGAGATATTGTGGTGGTCACCAGCGATTCGCGGGGTTCCGGTAAGTTAGGACCATTTGGTCAGAAATTTCCGGCGCAGATAGTAGAAATTGGCATAGCCGAACAAAACCTTGTGGGCGTAGCCGCCGGATTGGCTTCAGCGGGTAAAAAGGTATTTGCCGTTTCCCCGGCTTGTTTTCTCACGGCCCGGGCTCTGGAGCAAATTAAAAACGATGTCGCTTATTCCGATAACCCGGTAAAATTAATCGGTATCAGTGCCGGCGTTAGTTATGGCGCCTTAGGCACCACACACCACAGCCTCCACGATTTTGCCGTACTGCGCGCGGTAAATAATATTACCGTAGTGGCTCCCGCCGATAATTTCGAGACCGAACAAGCTATTGCCCAAGCTGCTAATAGCAATCATCCATTTTATTTACGGTTCGGCAAAAAAGTAATGCCCGCCTTACCAACTGATATTGATAATTCATTCAGTTTTGTTAAAGGAAGAATAATTCGGGAAGGAAAAGATTTAACTATTATCGGCACCGGCGAAACGGTGTACCCAGCCTGGCAGGCGGCCGAAAAGCTGGAGCAGGATTATAATATTCAGGCCACCGTAATCAGTATGCACACCATCAAGCCGCTGGATTATGAGTTGCTGGCCCGGGTAGCCGCTACAGGAAAACCCATTATTACGGTAGAAGAACACAGTGTTTACGGCGGTTTGGGCGAAGCCTGCGCTTCTTTCCTATTGCAGCATAACTACCACAATCCTTTTAAAATTATGGGCATCCCGGATGAGTATACGGTTACGGGTTCCCAAAACGAAATATTTAACCATTACGGCCTGTCCGAAAGTGGTATTGCCGATACCGCCTTGAAAATATTAAAGCAAAAGCATTAATCCTTTCCAAATATTAGCCATATGAAATTTCTAGTCAGTATCTTTTTATTTCTGGTTGCTCTTTTCCCGGTTCTTACCAAGGCGCAGGGAACGGATAAGAAACTTAGGGTGCTGGTATTAACCGATATCGAGAATGAGCCCGATGATGCGCAATCGATGGTTCGTTTCCTCACTTACTCCAACCAGTGGGATATCGAGGGGCTAGTGGCTACTACGTCGGTGCACCAGAAAGACCGGGTTGCACCGGAACGGATAAAGGAAATTGTGGCAGCTTACGGCCAGGTCCGGAAGAATTTATTGTTGCACGAGAAAGGCTTTCCCGAAACGCAATATTTAAACAGCATTATTAAAAAAGGATATGCGGGTTACGGCATGGGGGCCGTGGGGCAAGGAAAAGATTCGGAAGGCTCGGAGCTGATTATTGCCGCCGTAGATAAAAAAGATGATCGGCCTATTTGGATACCTATTTGGGGTGGCGCTAACTGTCTGGCCCAGGCCCTCTGGAAAGTGAAAATGACCCGCACCCCCGCCGAAGTAGATCTGTTTGTATCGAAGCTGCGGGTTTATACCATTTCGGACCAAGATGATACTGGCCCCTGGCTTCGCAAAACCTTTCCGAACTTGTTTTTTGTAGCTAGTCCGGGTTATCATGCGGCCGGGGCTTACCATTATGCTACCTGGAGCGGCATTAGCGGGGATAAATTTCACGGTCGCTTTGTAGGTGCCGATTTCAGTATCGTAGATAACCCGTGGCTGGATGAAAACATCCGAAAAAATCACGGTCCGTTGGGAGCGCAGCATCCTTTTACCAAATTCCTGATGGAAGGCGACACGCCGTCTTTTCTGGGTCTGGTAAATAATGGCCTCAGCAATCCGGAGCACCCGGATTACGGCAGTTGGGGCGGCCGTTACGAATATTATTTGCCCCGCACGCAAAAATGGTTTTACGAACCCGAAACCCGGCCTTTCTGGACCGATGCGGTAGATGAAGTTTTAGGCGTAGACGGTAACTACCATACCAGCAACAAGGCTACCATCTGGCGCTGGCGCGAAGCTTACCAAAACGATTTTGCTGCCCGCATCGACTGGACGGTAAAGCCTTACAAAGAAGCGAATCATCCGCCCAAAGCAATGCTGGCCCATGCAAACGAATTAAAAGCCAAAAGCGGCGAAACAGTTAATTTAAGTGCCCAAGGTTCTTCGGATCCGGATAAAAATACCTTAACTTATAATTGGATTTTTTACGGCGAAGCCGGGACCTACAAAGCCAAAGATGCCTTAGCCATTAAAGATAATAAGAGCCAGCAGGCCTCCTTCGTGGCACCAAAAGTTACCCAACCTGACACAATACATATAATTCTGGCAGTAACCGATAACGGCAAACCAGCGCTAACCCGGTACCAGCGGGTAATTGTAACGGTATTTCCCTGATTTGTTCTAAAGCGGAAAATATGAGAAATAAATTTACTGTCCTGCTTTCCCTGTTACTCACCCTTTTGGTGGTAGGCAGCTGTGGCAAAAAATCCGGAGCCGACGAGCCGAAGAAAATAGCCGTTATTATTTCTACCCTGAATAATCCGTGGTTTGTGGTACTGGCCGAGACTGCCGCTGAAAAAGCCCGCGCCTTGGGCTACGAAGCTAAAATATTCGATTCACAAAATAACACGGCTTTGGAAACCGATCATTTCGAGAATGCCATTGCCTCCGGTTTTAGCGCCGTATTATTTAACCCTACCGATGCCGATGGTTCTATTGTAAATGTGCTGAAAGCGAAAGAAGCTGGCCTTCCGGTTTTTTGCATGGACCGGGAAGTAAATTCGCCGGAGGCCGCTACTTCTCAAATTTTGTCGGATAGTTATTCGGGTTGCGTAACCATTGGGAAATATTTTGTGCAACAAATGAATAAAAAAGGCAAATACGTGGAGTTGCTGGGGCTGGTGGGCGACAACAATACCTGGGCCCGCTCCAAAGGATTTCACAGCGTGGTAGATAATTACCCCGACCTGAAAATGGTGGCCCAGCAAAGCGCCGATTTCGACCGGAACAAAGCCATGGAAGTATTAGAATCCGTTCTGCAGGCCAACCCCGATATTACGGCAGTTTTTTGCGGCAACGATGCCATGGCCATGGGGGCTTACCAAGCGCTGGTAGCGGCCGGACTGGCGAACAAAGTAAAAGTTTTTGGTTTTGATGGCGCCCAGGATGTAGTAGGTTCTATTAAAGAAGGAAAAATTGTGGCCACCGGTATGCAGTACCCGAAAGTAATGGCCCAAACCGCCGCCACCTTTGCCGATGAATATTTTAAAGGTAAACGCGACTTCCCCAAAAAAATGCCTGTAGCCGTGGAAATGGTAAACCAGCAAAATGTTTCGGATTACCTGGAGCTGGCCAAAAATTAAAATAATATGCTGAAAAAAGGAATTAAATATACCGTTGCCCTCATCCTTCTTTTAATTGTCGGGTATAATTCGGTATATATCAAAAAATTGAGTGAAGTAAAGGCTGCTGCGGCTACCGGTAAATTTGATGCAACTCTATATGCCCAAACTTTCTGGCAAGAAAAATTAACCCCCGGCTTAGCCAAAGCCAACAACCTGCCGGAACTGCTGACGCTGCTTAAATCCGATAAAGAGAACGCTTTCAAAAATTATTCCCATGCGCTGGGAATCGGTAATCTGCGATACTTTTTAATAAAAGGCATAGGAAAAATTACCGCTAGCAACGAAAACGATATTTCCGTGACGCTGCTCCCAGATTCGGTAGGCCAAGAAGTAAAATTAGCTACCGAATTTGTGTACGGCAATGCGGTGCGGGATGCCCTGGGAATTTTGAGTATTAATGATTTCAGCAATACCATGGATATGAATAATGTTTCGGCCGAAATCAATAAGAAAATCCGCACCGAAATAATACCGCCGTTCCGGGCCCAGGCTAAGAAAAGCGACGTGGTAGCGTTTACCGGGGCTATTGAGCTTAACCAGGTGCACCTGCGACTCGACGAAATAGAAGTTATTCCGGTTTCGCTGAATCTGATTCAGAAATAATATTGCTGTTCCTGCTATAAAGGCACAAGCCATTTGGCTCATAATAATTGGTTTAAAAATAAGAAGAGAAATAATAATCTAATGAATAGCTAGCATACCGAACCAACAGCATCCACCACTACCACTTAAAGTCACCACAAATAAATTGTTAGTAGCAGAAAATATTACCAAAAAGTTTTCTGGCGTGGTTGCGCTGGAAAATGTTTGCCTTGAAATTGAGGCGGGGAAGGTTACGGCCCTGATCGGGGAAAACGGCGCGGGCAAATCCACTTTGATGAAAATTCTGTCGGGTGTTTACCCGGATTACGAAGGCAGTATTCTGTTCCGGGGACAGGTGGTTAATTTTGCGAATCCCCGCGAAGCGCAACGTGCCGGAATTGCTATTATTCACCAGGAACTAAACCTGGTACCGTATTTAAGCATTACCGAGAATATATTCCTGGGCCGCGAAATCATTACCGCCTGGGGTACCCTTAACCAAAAGGAAATGCGGCGCCGCACCCAGTTGCTGCTGCATAAACTAAACCTGGACGTAAACCCCGATACCCTGGTGGGGGAATTGAAAGTTGGGCAGCAACAGGTGGTAGAAATTGCCAAAGCCCTGCTGGACGAGTCGGAGGTAATTATTATGGATGAACCCACTTCGGCCATCAGCGACAGCGAGGTAGAAGTTTTGTTCGGTATTATACAGGGCCTCAAACGCGAAAACAAAGCAATTGTGTACGTCTCGCATAAGCTGGATGAGCTATTCCGGATTGCGGACCGTTTTGTGGTGCTGCGCGATGGCCGGTGTATCGAATCCGGCAGCATGCAGGAAGTTTGTCAGGAAAGGCTCATTCAGAAAATGGTGGGCCGCGAAATAAATATCAGCCGCAAAAAAACAAAAAACAACCAGGGAAAAGCACTGCTTTCGGTAGAAAATATTTGTTTAAAGCACCCGGTCCGGAAAGACCAAAGCCTGTTGAAAAATATTTCATTTACGCTGCACCAGGGCGAAATATTGGGCCTCTTTGGGTTAATGGGGGCTGGCCGGACCGAATTGCTGGAAACTATTTTTGGGCTGCACCCGAAACTAGCCACTGGTCAGTTAATTATTAGCCAGCAGCCGGTAACGCTTAAATCACCCGCCGAAGCTATTAAAGCCGGGTTGGCGCTGGTGCCGGAAGACCGGAAAAAAGATGGGTTGGTGCTGGGCCTGGACGTGCAAACCAATATTTGCCTGACTACGCTGCCCGATTTAGAAGATGCCGGTATTCTTAACAATCGTAAAGAATTTTCGCTGTCGGAGAAATATATCCGGGATTTGAAAATTAAAACTTCCTCGGAAAAGCAAACGGCTGGTAACCTGAGCGGCGGTAATCAGCAGAAAATTGTGCTGGCCAAATGGCTGGCTACCAAGCCCCGGATTTTATTACTCGACGAGCCCACCCGCGGCATTGACATTAACGCAAAAAGCGAAATTTATAAATTAATCCAGGAGTTAGCCGATGCCGGCCTGGGCATTATTGTGGTTTCGTCGGAACTACCCGAAATATTATCGGTATCTGACCGGATTCTGGTAATGGCCGAAGGGCGTTTAACCGCCGAATTCGCGATGGAAGAAGCAACTGAAGATGGGATACTGAAAGCGGCCATTCCCAACACTATTTAATTAAGTCACCACTATGAGTCCAAAAGTTTTTGTAAAAGAGGAAAAAGCCCAGGTCCAGCCACCTACTTTAAAAGCGCCGGCATTCTCCGGTTCGTACAGCCGGTACCTGGTTAAATTCCAGTCTTTGATCGCCCTCTTTATTTTGTGCCTGATTATCAGTTTGCTTTCGGATAAATTTTTGACCGTGGCCAACGGCTGGAATGTAATGCGGCAGATTTCGGTGAATATTTGTATTTCCGTTGGTATGACCCTGGTGGTGCTTACGGCCGGCATCGATTTATCGGTGGGGTCGGTGCTGGCACTCTGTGGGGCTATTACCGCGGGCTTACTAAAGTTTGGAATTGAGTTGCCGTCGCAGGATTTATTTATTGGTTTTACTTTGCTCGGGGTGGTATTGGCCGGCCTGCTTACGGGTACTTTACTGGGCACTTTTAATGGCTGGACGATTACCCGGTTTAAGGTGCCGCCCTTTGTGGCTACCCTGGCGGTGCTTACCATTGCCCGGGGATTAACCATGCTGTATACGAAAGGTTTTCCTATTTCGGGGCTGGGCGCTGATTTTGCTTACATCGGTACGGGTTGGCTGCTGGGCATTCCGGTTCCGGTCTGGATATCGGGGATTATTGTGGGGCTGGCGGTTTTTTTAACGAACAAAACCCGGCTGGGCCGCTACATCTACGCCATTGGGGGCAACGAAAGCGCTGCCCGCCTCTCGGGGATTAACATCAGCAAAGTAAAAACTACGGTGTATGCCATTGCCGGCGGATTGGCGGCTATCGGGGGCATTATTGTTACTTCCCGCCTCGATTCGGCCCAGCCCAATGCCGGTATTAGCTACGAATTAGATGCGATTGCGGCGGTGGTTATTGGTGGCACGTCTTTGTCGGGTGGCCGGGGCAGTATCCTGGGCACGGTGCAGGGTGCCATTATTATTGGCGTACTGAATAACGGGCTGGTGTTGTTAAATGTGTCGCCGTTCTGGCAGCAAGTAGTGAAAGGCATGGTTATTTTACTGGCGGTAATTATTGATAAAGCCAATTCCAAGTCGGAATAATTTAGGCTTAATTTCTCTGAAATATTCTAAGGTCTGTAATTTTTCCGGCAGTACTATTTACTAAAATATAACCTGTTTATACTTTTAAAATTTAGTCCCAGGCAGCCCTGGCCGTGTGTTTTCACCGGCCAGCAATAAGGCTGAAGCTCAAGAATAGGCGGTGAAAACACCACCCATGGCGGCTAATAATAGAAGTTTAAGGAAACCACACCTGTCATTCAGGAGGAACCTATGAAGCAGATTTCCAAGTAGTTTCCTCCCGGAATCCTTGGATTCCCAGAATGACAGGTGTGGTTTCCTCAGCCTCAAACAAGGTAAGCAAGCAAAAATTGCGTAATAGCAGTTATTAAATCGGTTTAAAACCAAATACAATGAAAAGCTCCTATATCCTGGCCATCGACCAGGGCACCAGCAGTACCAAGTCCTTAGTATTCGATGCGGAAGGGAAAGTGGTGGCGCGGGGTTCCGAACCGTTGAGAACGCTTTATTCAGAAGGTGGGCACGTAGAGCAGCAGCCCGAAGAAATTTATCAAAACGTATTGCAATCGGTAACGCAATGCTTAGCTGAATTTACTTCTAAAGGGGAGGATTTAAAAAATATTCAGGCTATTGGTATTTCTAACCAGCGCGAGACTTTTGTGGTTTGGGACGAAACCGGAACGCCTTTATACAATGCCGTGGTGTGGCAATGCAAACGTTCTATTAGTATTTGTGAGCGGCTAAGCCAGGAAGGTTTAAACGAAACCGTAAGACAAAAAACCGGGTTAATAATTGATCCTTATTTTTCCGGGACTAAACTAATCTGGCTTTACGAAAATATTGTTCCCGTCCGGGAAGCCATAGATGCCGGTAAAGCCTATTTCGGCACCATAGATACCTGGCTGCTTTATAAACTGACAAATGGCAAAAGTTATTTAACCGATTACACCAACGCCTCGCGTACCCTGTTTTTTAATTTACACGACCTTTCCTGGGACCAGGGTTTATTGGCGCAGTTTGGGCTTTTCCGCCTGAATCTGCCCGAACCCAAACCATCCGCGGCTTTCTTCGGAGAAACCGATTTTGGCGGCTTATTGCCGGAACCGGTAAATATTACCGGCATAATCGGCGATTCGCACGCGGCAGCTTTTGGTGAAGGTTGTTTTGTACCCGGCACTGCCAAAGCCACCATGGGTACGGGTTCTTCTATTATGATGAACATCGGCGACAGTCCGAAGCCCTCGGGCCGGGGCATGATTACGACTATTTGCTGGAGTACCGAAGCGCGGGTAGATTATGCCCTGGAAGGCGTAATTGTGACCTGCGGCGCCACCATTGAGTGGCTGAAAAACGAGTTGGGACTATTAACCGATAGCCGGCAAACCGAAGCCATGGCGCAAGCGGTGCCGGATAATAACGGCGTTTACCTGGTGCCGGCTTTTAGCGGATTGGGCGCCCCGCATTGGGATATGAGCCGCAAAGCCTCCATTACGGGGCTTACTTTCGATTGTAATAAAAACCACATTGTAAGAGCCGCGCTGGAGTCTATTCCATACCAGATTAAAGATGTGATTCAGGCGATGGAACTGGATGCCGGCATTGATTTGGCCGCTCTAATGGTAGATGGTGGTATTACCGCTAATAATTTTGTAGTTCAGTTTCTCGCTGATTTACTGGAAAAACCAGTGGTAAAAATAGGAATGCCGGAGGTATCGGCACTGGGAGCAGCGTATTTAGCCGGATTAAAAGAGGGTATTTTTCAGAATATCCAACACTTAAAAACGCTTAATGCCATCAAAACCCAGGTCAACCCGGGCGAAAAGCAGCCCCAAGTGGAAAAATATTACCTGGGCTGGCAAAAGGCGGTGGGCAGCTCCTCTGCTGCAAACCCTAAACGGGAGATTATGACAGAACCAGCTTTGGTTAAGTAAAGATATTAAGCGTGCTCCAAAACAAAAATGCCCGGATTTCCGGGTATTTTTGGTTTAAAAACTTAAGAAACTAAAGTAATTGTTCTTAATTTATACCTATCGCCAGCGTCTCGCTGGTGAGGATTTCTGCCGGCCTCTGGCTGCTTATAATCAACATGGCTTAATATTGTGCACTAACAATAGCGGCCAGAGGCCGGAAAAAGAAGACACGGGCGAGGACGCCCGCGCCATATACTCTCCGATGCTTCACTGCCTCAAGCGCAGAACTGAAGTAATATAGGTGTTATTACCGGCTCAAAGGCATCCAAACCGACATTTCGGAATGACCGCGGTTACCCCAGGTGTAGTAGGGTACGAGTTTTATCTGGGTGGTCTTGTTTTCTTTAGAAACTTCTTTGTACAATTGGTTTGTCCAGTTGCCGGTTTGCACCAGTTTGGCCGTGCCTTCCAAACTTATTACGTCGCTGTTCTGGATTTTGGTTAATTTGGGGATGAGCTGAATATCGGCCGGAATGCTGACATTGAAAATATCCTGGCTACCCATATCTACCGATTCCACGCAATAAACGACGGGTCCGCGTTTTACGGCTACCTGGTTGCGGGTTTCTTCAACCAGCGGGTTTGCTTCAAATAATTTTACTTCCATGGGCAGTGTTAATTCTATTCTATCACCTTTTTTCCATTTGCCATTAAGTTCGGCGTATTCGCCGGCAGTTAATTTGGCTTGGGTATAAGGTTTGCCGTTCACTAATATTTTGGCGCCATTGGCCCAGCCCGGTATCCGCATAAACAGTGAGAATGCTTTATTCGGCACCTGATCCAGGTTTACTTTAATATTACCGTCCCAGGGGTAATTGGTTTCCTGGGTCAGTTTTACCACCGAGCCGTCTTTAAGTTTGGTGTCGAGGGTATTACCGCCGTACAGGTTAAAATAAATCCCTTTATCCGATGTGCTATAGGCGTAATTATTCAACTCCGCAATGGTGCGCACCACGTTGGGTGGGCAGCAATTAGATTTTTTAATATAGCCCACCCGATCTTTAGACCACCGCTGGCTAAAAGGTAGCTCATCGGAAAAACTTAGTGGGTTGGTGTATAAAAATTTGGTGCCATCGAGGCTAATACCCGACAAAACGCTGTTGTATAAGGCCAATTCCATTACATCCGTGTATTTGGCCTCGCCTGTTAGTTGCAGCATGCGCCAGTTCCAAAGCACATTACCAATATTGGCGCAGGTTTCGTTGTGGGCGGTTAAGTTGGGTAGCTGGTAATCGCGGCCGTAGGCCTGGTGCACTTTCTGGACGGTATCGGGTTTGTAAGCGGTACCATCCGGCGATACGCCATCGTACAGCGAGCCCGTAGCGCCGGTAACGTACATTTTCCGGTTCACCACGTCGTTCCACATCAAATCCAGCGTCGACAACAAGGTTTTGTCCCCGGTTTCGGCGTAAACATCGGCTACGCCGGCGAATAAATAATTGGCCCGTACGGCGTGGCCCGAAACTTTTTTCATGTCCCGGAACGGGATACGATCCTGGTTGTCGTCGGTGCCAATATCGCCGGCATGTCCGCGGATATCAATTAGTTTTTTTACCAGTTCTAAATATTTGGGGTCGCGGGTGGTGCGATACATTTCTACTACGCCCATGTAGTGCGAGGGGCAAATGGCATTCCGGGCATATTCCGGCGAAGCATTTTTGTAAAAGTTGTACAGGTAATCGGTGGCTTTTTTGGCTACGTCCAGGAAAGAGGTTTTGCCGGTGGCCCGGTAATGCACACAGGCGGCCGTCATGAGGTGCCCAAAGTTATAGGCTTCAAAAAGCAACTTATCCTGCTGTACCTTGGCTTCAGCCGATTGCGATCTTTCCTTAATAATAACCGGCGTATGCAGGTAACCATCGGCCCGCTGGGCTTTGGCCATTACCGCAATGCTCTGGTCCATGAGCTGGTTCAGTTTTTCGTCCTTCGTAACGGCGTAGGCGGCCGCTACCGATTCAAAAACTTTATAAAAATCACCGTCGTGAAAGGAGGGGCCGGTGTGGGCCCCCTTTTCCAAACCGGCGGCTATCTCAAAATTCCGGAAGGCGTGGCTGATTTCGGGGTCTTTGTAAATCCGCACAATATTAGGCACCATGGTTTCTTTGCACACCTGAAACCGCTCGGCCCAGAAACCTTTGGTCCAGGCCACATCATCCATATCCACGTTGCGTAACTGCGCATAAGGACTTTTGGAATTATTTAGCAGGCCTTTGTTCTGGGCCAGCATGTTTTTCTGGGGCAATAGGGCTCCCGAAATAGCCAAAAGCAGCAGGCGGAATGATTTATTCATAAGTCAGGAAAGTTAAAAACAAGTGGTGGCGAATAGGATTTAAGAATATTTTGCTAGTTAAACCCTAATTTATATATAAATATTAAATTTATAAAAGAATAAACAAAATATTCTACTGAGTGGCCTAAAAAATTGGATGTAATTTGTTTTGAATGGTTTATCCTGGTTGCTAGCTTATTGTGCCACCACTTCTTTATTTGCCAGCATTGCTTTCTTTTCAGCCCGGCGATTTTTCAGCCAGCCACTATACAGCAGGTTTCTATCCAGTACCGGTTTGGGAAAGAACAGGCTAGCCACATAACCCACGCCAATTACAATCAGATGACTGTAAACGCCCAACATGTATTTATGATGGGTAAAGTTATATGAGCCAAGGTCCAGTAGCAGAGATTTATTGGCACCAATACCAATTTCGGTAGATGATAAAAAAGCGTAGGCCGTAAACAGCACACAAACCAGGATGCCAATGTTTAGGCCTTGTTGGTTAGCCCGGGCGGAGAAAAGGCCCAACAGGAAAATACCCACAATTCCGCCGGAGAAGATTGCATACAGCGTAAATATCATGCTCAAAACACCTTCGTCGCCGGCCATTAAATAAAGAGAAGCAATTAAAATCGCCACAATGCCCGAAACTACTACCATCCATTTGCCGGCCCGCAGGTACTCTCTATCCGGACGATTAGGTCTGATTTTTTTGTAATAATCTTCAACACCAACGGCAGCTAAACAATTTAAATCAGCGCTTAAGCTGCAAACAGCGGCCGAAATCATGGAAGCCAGGAGCAAACCTACAACGCCCACGGGTAGCTTAGTCATGATAAAATAAGGGAAAACCGCTTCGGCCTTAATGCCAGCTGGTAAAGGTTGTTGCTGATAGTAAACAAATAAAGCCGTACCAATCAGCATAAACATGGTCCAGATAGGTACGGTAAGCAATATGCCAAGCAAAGAAGCCCGAATGGCAGATTTATCGGTTTTTGCGGTTAAATACCGCTGCACCACGGTTTGGTCGGTGCCGTATTTCTGAATGGCATAAAAAGCGCCGTTTATGGCCATTACGGCAAAAGTAAGCCGGGTAAAATCAAGGTCATAAGGGCCAAAACCAGTACGTCCGTTTTCCTGGGCAATTTGCCAAACCGTAGCCGGACCACCCTCTACCGAGAAAACCAGAATACTTAAACAAACAATGCCGCTGCCAAACAGCATAAATCCCTGCAGCACATCGAGCCAGATGGCCGCTTCAATACCACCCAATAAAGTTAATAAAATGATTACTGCCCCTACTACCGAAATCACCAACAGGGTGTTGGCCCCAATCATGTTATTTAAAGCCAGTGCCAATAGGTAAAAAACAGTACCCATAGAAGAAAACTGGCGGAGCACAAAGCCAAAGGAACTGTAATACCGGGCAAAGGCTCCAAAGCGTTTTTCGAAATATTCGTAAGTGCTTAAGCCTATTACCCGGCGATAAAGCGGCACAATAAACCAGATGGTACCTAATAATACGATTGGCACCATTAAGCCCTGCACCAGTAAAATCCAATTAGAGGAATAACCGGTGCCGGGATAAGCCAGAAATGTTACACTGCTGATTAAGGTTGCTAGTAAAGACAAACCAATGGCCCAGGAAGGAATATTGCCGTTGGCCGCAAAGTAGGTCTGGGTAGTTTTTTGTTTCCGGGCAAATCGCAAACCAAAATATAGCGATACGACCAGGAAAAGAAGAATAATGAGGTAATCCAGGAAATGTAAGGTGGCGGTGGTGGTCATAGGTGTGGTGGTTGGGGTATTATTTGAAGTTCCAGACGGTAGGTGGCCAATCGTAACTGCCGGGCTTAAGGGTAAGGTGCAGGTTTGGCAAGTCTGCTACCTGCATCCGGATGACGCCGGGAGCGAGTTCCTGCTGCGGATAAAACCGGTAGAAACCCAGCCGCTTAAATATTGCTGCCGCCGTTGAACCGCCTTCTAAATAAAGTTCTGCTAATCCAATCTGCTTAAAAACTTCTTGTACCGCTTGCCCCATTATTTCCCGGAGGGTTGCGGCATTAACTGGTATTTTGGCGGTGGTGTCGGGAGCAATGGCCAAAATTGCCCGGTTATGCTGTTGGATTAATGAAATAATTTCTTCAACCCATTTTTTTACCTGCTCCTCAGAAATATTGGGTTCTATTAATAATTCTTGCGGCAAATAACTTACTGGCCCACCTCTGGCTTGTACCGCCTTAACCAAAGCTCGGCTTTTGGCAAAAGTGCTGCCGCAAACAAATAGAGCCGGCTTTTCCGGATTAAAGGATAAATTAGTGGTAGGCTCAATTGCTACGTAACCTTTTGCTTCCAGGAGCGCTGTAAAAAAGCCAGAAGCCCCGGCCAAAGCAGTTTCGTTGTCTAGGCTTTGCACCCAGGCTTTTAAATCATTTGCAGAGCTCACCTCTCCCACAATGATTCCGGATTCCGGCAGCGGTTGGTTATGGCTTTGTACTTTTACTACTTCATTTCCAAACTGCAAAATACTATCTACCTGCGAGGAAGTAAGGGGGAATTCAGGGTCCTGGGAAAAACTGCTCTGGTGAATCGGAATACCTTGTAAATAATAAATGCCATTGGTGATGGTCCGCCCCAAAGCCGGATTAGCCGGAACCAACAGGGCTCTTTGGAGATTGAGTGCCCGCATTTGGGCCTTTATTTCGGGTAGCACATGGCCTCGCAGCACCGAATCCATTTTTTTATAAATCAGCTCCGGTTTTAAGGGCAGCAATGCCCGTATTACCTGTTCCGTTTCCTTTTCGGCGGCCTCTTTCGGTTTAGAGCGGGAATCGGTAGAAATAATTAACAGGTCGGCCACTGTTTGGGCATTTACCTGGGTGCATATTTCTACCCTGAGGTTGTAGCGCAACCCGATACCTCCCAATTCGGCGGCCCCCGTTAAATCATCGGCTACAACGGCTATCATTCCGAAACAGGAGCTGGCTGGGGCACTTTGTTACGGGCGAGCTGTACCGCCGATTCGATGGCCAGTACCATGGCATCGGGACTGGCAACGCCTTTACCGGCAATTTCAAAGGCCGTTCCGTGGTCAACCGAGGTTCGGATAATGGGTAAGCCCATAGTAATATTGACGCCTTTCACGCTGTCCATCTGTTTTTTCTGGGCGTTCCACTTAAAGCCGGAGAGTTTAAACGGAATGTGGCCCTGGTCGTGGTACATGGCAACTACGCCGCCGTAATAGCCGGTGGCCGCTTTGGCAAACATGGTATCGGCCGGTACGGGCCCTTCCACATCGTAGCCCCGGCGTAAAGCTTCCTGTACGGCGGGCAATATTTCGGCATCGTCTTCAGTACCAAACAGGCCGGAGTCGCCGGCGTGCGGGTTCAGACCGGCAATGCCAATTTTAAGATTCGTTTCGCCTAACTGCTGCATACCCAGGTGCAGCAAATCAACCACTTCCAGAATGCGCTCTTGCTTTACCAAATCGCAGGCCTGGCGCAATGAAACGTGGGTCGAAACGTGAATCACTTTCATGTTCTCTTCTACCAGCAGCATCGCGTATTTACGGGTACCGGTATAATGAGCGTAAATCTCGGTGTGGCCCGCAAAGTGGTGGCCCGCTTCGTTGATTGATTTTTTGTTGATGGGTCCGGTTACAGTGGCATCTATTTCTCCGGCTAGGGCCAAATCTATCACCTTTTTCACAGCCTCAAAAGAAGCATTCCCGGCCATAGCCGATATTTCGCCAAAGGTTAGTTGCGCCAGGTTTACATTCTGCAAATCCAGTACATCGGGTTCTCCAAATTTAAACTGGGCGGCCTGCACTTCCGAGACCACATTTATTTGGGCCTTTAAACCCAGTTTTTCGATTATCTGGTTAAAAACAGCGGCATCGCCCACCAATAAGGGCCGGCAAATAGCGTAAATATTTTCGTCCAGGAGAGCTTTAATGGCGATTTCCGGACCAATGCTGGCCGGGTCGCCCATGGTAATTCCGATGATGGGTTTGTTAGACATGTACTTGGAGGGTTTGGATGTTCATTTCTTCTTCGGTTAATAAGGCATAAAAATTCTGCCGTAACTGGTCAGCTTCCTGGCCGGATAATGGTTGGAGCGGCGGCATCATGTAGGGTTGGCAGAGGTTCACTTCCTGCATCAGCGTTTTCAGGGCCCATAAAGATTCGCCGAGGGTGCGGCCGGACTGGTATAGGTCACCCATCCGATCGGAGAGTTTCTGGAGTGCAAAAGCTTCTTCTCGGTTGCCCGACTGTACGGCCTGTACCATTTGGCGGTAAAGCCTTGGATGCAAATTGCCGGTACTGGGTACCAGGCCGTCGCTGCCATTAAATAAGGCCTCGGCCGACTGCCCAATCCACCCTAAAAAATGGCTGAAATCCTGGCGGTTTGCCCATAAGGTCAGGGATTCCTGCAACCGTGCTTCATTGCGTTCCGAATCTTTGGTGCCCACTATATTTTCGTGGTAACTTAATTCTTCAATCAGTTGCGGCGGGATAGAATAGTGCGTGGTAGCAGGAATATTATAAATAATTAACGGTCCTGGAATTTGATTGGCCAGTTGCTCGTAATATTTCTTCACCTGATTTTCCGTGAGGGGATAATAAGAGGGAAGGTGAGCCGCTACTACATCTACGCCGGCGTCAAAGCAATATTTAGCCAGATCCACCGATTCGGTCAGGCAGTTAGAGGCAATGCCGCTGTATAGCATATCGCCCGGTTGCTTGAGCTTGCCAGCCAGTTGAATAAATTCCTTTTTCAGGTTTAATGGCAAAGAGGCCGCCTCCCCGGTAGTACCCATAATAAAAGGCATGGCTTCGTGCCGGCGAAGGTGATTGAATATTTTTTCTACGGCTTCGGTATCCAGTTGGAGATTTTCTCTAAGCGGGGTTATGGTCGGGACGATTACGCCCTGGTATTTTTTATGCTGTTTCATCGGTTTTTTAATAAGCAGCCTGGTAAATATTTAGGGCATCTTCCAAAGAGATTGGCCGGGGATTATTTTTAAGCAAGCGGGTAATTTTCAGGGCATCGGCGGCCATCCCGGGAATAGCAGATTCGGGAATATTTACTTCCCGGAGCCGGGCCGGAATGCCGCATGCTTTTATCAGGTGCCGGATTTTATCTATTCCTTTGCGGGCGGTTTCTTCGTCGGTATGGCCCGGCGGGCAACCCAAAGCCTGGGCTACTTCGGCATAACGCCGGGGAGCGGCCGGTAAATTAAATTCCATTACGAAAGGCAGCAACAAAGCATTGGAAAGGCCATGCGGTAAATGAAAAGTGCTACCCAATGGGTAGGAAAGGGCGTGTACCCCGGCGGTATTTACCGGGCCTAAGCAAAAGCCTCCTAACAAACTACCCATGGCTACCTGGCTGCGGGCTTCCTCGTCGGTGCCATCCTGCACGGCTTTTACGAGGTGCGCGGCAATCAGGCGCATGCCTTCGTAGGCGTACATATCAATAAAAGGATGGGCAAATTTATTTGTGTAGGCTTCCAGGCAATGCGTAAGGGCATCGAGGCCGGTAGCAGCAGTAATCTGGGGTGGCACGCTCATGGTCAGCAGCGGATCTACGTATACCACATCCGGTACCAGGTAAGGGCTGATGATGCCTTTTTTCTGATTATCCGCATCGTCCACCAGGATAGCATTCGGCGAAACTTCGCTGCCGGTGCCGGAAGTAGCCGGCATACAGATTAATTTTTTGCTTCTTCCTTTTAGTAAACCTATGCCAATAATTTCGGCTAAGGTTTGGGTATTATCGAGCTGAGCGGCTACCAGTTTAGCCACATCCAGCACGCTGCCACCACCAATACCTACCACCACATCCGGATTGATTTGCCTGGCTGCCCGCAATAAATTTTCGAAATCGGCAAAGGAAGGTTCCTGCACAATAGACGTATCCACAGATACAGTTTTACCTTGGCCTTCTAGGTTATGGATAAGGTCCTGGAGCTTGGGCAGCAAAGGCTCAATGGTTAAAATAAATACCTTGGGTAAATTGAAGTTTAATATTTCCTCGGCCAGGTTATTTAAAGTTCCTTTACTAAAAACCAATTTCCCGGGAAAGTGGATGGATAAAGGCAGCGTAGCAGTTGTCATGTATATTATTTTTTTGTTGTTCCGTCAGGAAGTTTACTTTTTAATAGAGGCCGTTTTTGCGTAAGACTGCAGGAGTTTGGTCACCGCTTCGTCGCCCAAAATGGCGTAAGCTGGCCGGGTATGCGCCGCATTAAACACGCGCAGCACTTCTGGCTTTTCTACAGTTACAAAGCTTTCATCAATTTCGCCTTGCGCGTTGGTTATGTTGGCTAAGGAAAGTTTCAGGTGCTGCGCCAGGAACGGGTAAACGCCTTTGCGTTTGTTGATGCCGTAATTATGGCCTTCGGTGGGGAGGTGATGATTTTGCACCAGCTTCTCTTTGCCGTACAAGCGGTATACATTGCGGATGTAAGGATATTCCACTTCAGGCGTGTTGCTCGTCCAGTCTTTACCATCCGATACCAGCAGCATCGGGCGGGGAGCCGCCAAAGCGGCAATCTCAACATTGCTGGTTTGGTGGTCGGGGCTTTTATGAATCGGCATGCCGCTTTCGCACACGCAGCCGCCAAAATGGTACGCCGAAACCATAACTACCGGCACCGAAACCGCTATTCTTTTATCCAAAGCGGTTAATAAAAAAGTTTGGGTGCCGCCGCCGGATTCGCCGGTTATACCAATCCGTTTTGGATCTACGTTGGGCAACGACAGCAGGAAATCGATGGCCCGGCGGCTGTTATGGGTTTGCAGTTGTAATGCGTAAGGGTGTTTATGAATGGTCTGATCCGAATCGCCGGTACCCACCATGTCGTAGGCCAGGACAATGGCGCCCATGCGGGCCAGGGCAGCACAACGTTTCTGCACATCTTCGCCGAAGCGCGGGTTGGTGCCGTGACCGTGGGGCGATAAAATAGCGGCATAGGATTTTTGCGGCTCCAATGGCCGGTATAAATTGCCGGTTACAAAAAAGCCGGGTATACTTTCGAAGGCAATATTTTCGACGGTGTACCCATCGTAAGTACGTTTGCTGTGGATGATTGGCTTTAACGGGGTATTGGTGGGCAGGCCTTCCAGATTTGCTCCTTCCCAGATACCGCGCCGGATTCGGTCGGCTCTTTTCTCCCAGCCTTTCCGGTTGGTGTAGGTAGCCGCAAATTTTTCCAGTGCCGCTTTCCCTTCCGCTTCGGTGTAATAGCGCCCCTGGCAAAGCAGCGATTGGTCAAAAGCCTGGGCCTTTAAATCTACACTCAACAGTAGACCGACTACCCAAAAGGCCCATCCGAAAACAAGTTTGAAGGTACTTTTCATGTTTGTTTTTAATCCTGGTTTTGATTTTTTACTAGCTATATTTTATTCTGAAGCTATTTAGTATAACTGTTTCGAACAGAACCAGGTGCCATTGGTGGTGTTATCACCATAGCCGTCAGGCTAAGAAAAAACGAATCACTACATACACCTTTTACCAATCTTCTTGGCTTTAAATTGCCCCTGACTTTAGTCAGGGGTGCCAAATATTTCCGGGAAATGCCCTTAAAACCCGGAGCTAAAGCACCCGGGCAATTCAATGCAATGCTTAGCCTGACGGCTATGGTGTTATCACCCCACAAGAGCAACGCTTTCATCCAACTTCTAAAATTTTAAAAAGCTTCTCTCTTTAATTTCCAAAACAAACCTCTTTTATGATTACTATTTATTTCAGTTTCGTTTCAGGTTGGCATCCAGTTTATACCGTTGGCCTTTCTTCGTTTTAAAGCGGATGGTTTTGTCGCCATAACGAAGCTGGCAAGGTGCACCGGCTTTGGAAAGCACTTCCAGCGCCTGGAGTTTGCCGTTATTCCACTTTAGGTTCAGGTCGAAACCACCGCGGGCACAGATGCCGTTTATTTCGCCGATGGGCAGTTCGGAGGGTAAGGCCGGCAATAAATCTATAATACCCGTATGGCTTTGCACCAGCATTTCGCCAATGCCGGCTGCCCCGCCGAAATTGCCGTCGATCTGGAAAGGCGGGTGGGCATCGAAGAGATTCACGTAAGAACCGCCACCTTTGGCCGCGGGGCTGATAAGCATTTTCACCATTTTGTAAGCATGGTTGCCGTCTTTAAACCGGGCCCAGAAATTTATTTTCCAGGCCAGGCTCCAGCCGGTGCCTTCATCGCCCCGGAATATTAGCGACTGGCGCGCGGCTTTCATTAAATCCGGAGTCTGGTCCCAATTAATTTCGTTGCCCGGATGCACCCCCCAAAGGTGCGATACGTGGCGGTGCTTATTTTTTGGGTCGTCTACATCTTCGAGCCACTCCTGCAACTGCCCGTGTTTCCCGATTTGGTTAGGCGCAATCTGGCTGTATTTCGTTTTTAAAGAATCCCGTAGGCTTTTATCCATTTTCAATATTTCGCTGGCCTGGATGGTACTTTGGAATAGCGCCCGGATTAGCTGGTGATCCATAGTAGGTCCGGCTACCAGGCCGCCTTGTTCCGGGGAATTGGAAGGCGTGCTGATGAGCCAGCCGGTTTTAGGGTCTTTTACCAGGAAATTATTGAAAAAACGCGCCGCCTCTTTCATAATGGGGTAAGCTTCCTGCTTCAGAAATTCCTGGTCCTGGGCATACAAATAGCGCTCCCACAAATGCTGACTGAGCCAGGCCCCGCCGGTAACCCAAATGCCGTGATTAGAAGCATTGATAGGAGCGGTGCCCCGCCACAAATCGGTGTTGTGGTGTAAAACCCAGCCGGGCGCATTGTAATGTATTTTAGCGGTTTGTCTACCGGCCTCGGCCAGCTCCGCAATCATCCCGAACAGAGGCTCATGCAGTGGCGATAAGTTTAAAGCTTCGGCCGGCCAGTAGTTCATTTCGGCGTTGATGTTGGTGGTATATTTACTGCCCCAGGGTGGCGTGAGTAAATCGTTCCAGATGCCCTGCAGGTTAGCAGGCTGCGAACCGGGCCGGGAACTCGAAATGAGTAAATAGCGGCCGTATTGCAGGTACAGCGCCGTTAAAGCTGGGTCTGCCGAGTTGGCAAATTGCTCGATCCGTTTGTCGGTGGGCAGCTTTTCGTTCTCACTCCGGCCTAAATTAATGGTAAGCGTGTTAAAATAACTTTGGTACTCCCGGATATGCGCCTGCCGGATTTGCTCATAATTTTTCCCCTGAATGGAAGCGAGCGCCGATTTGCAAGCTGCCGCCGGATCACCCGTAATATCTTTATAATTTTTGTAGTTCGTACCGGCCGTCAGGTACAAGGTCACAGCATCGGCGTTGCTAACGGTTATTTTATCTTCCGTTACATTGGCCTGGCCCTTTGTGGTAACCACCCTTAAGTAACTTTCTCCTTTTAAAGCGCCATTCCGGACTTGCAAGTTCAGGGCAAGGGTATGGTTATCCAGCCGGCGGGTAGCGGATTTTTTATGGGGGCTGCTCAGGCTGGTCTGGAAGCTGAGGCTGCCGGGTTTGCTGGCGGTGAGATGGATGGCAATTACCTGGTTGGGCTGGCTGACCAAATATTCGCGGGTAAATTGTACGTTGCCAACGGTGTAAGTGGTCCGGGAAATTGCCTGGGTCAGGTCCAGTTCGCGGCGGTAGTTTTGGGCATTGTCGTGGCCCGAAAAATTTAAATATAAATCGCCGAAAGGCTGGTAATCGGCCTGGAAGCGGGGCACGGCCGGCGGTTCGTCGTTCTGGATTTTGTACTTCCAGGTTTTAACCAAAGAAATTCCTTTTGGGGCAGATTCACCTTCGGGATAAACGGCAATGGGACGGGAGGTATCTTTGTAACCCGCAATACCGCCTTTGGCGAAATAATTGAGAACCTGAATGGCCAAAATATTCTTACCCGGCTGCAGCACCTCTTTCGGAATAATATATTTCCGGCTTTCGGTGCCATCGGTCGTACCTACTAATTTTCCATTTACATAAGTAAAGTCCTGGTCGCGGATGCGGTTTAAATCCAATACCAGGTTTTTTCCTTTCCAGTTAGTTGGTAAATCAAAACTGGTCCGGAACCAAACGGCTCCGTCCAGGCCTTCCAGGCCGGCACTTTCCCAGCCTTCGTAAGTAGGCACTTCAAAGGTTTTCCACTGGCTATCGTCGTAATTAGCTAAGGCCGGATTACTATCCAGGCCTTTTAAGGCCCGCATTTCACGAAACCAAACTTCCCGCTGGCCTTCGCTGCTTTTCAGGCCCATAAATTTTTCTGTTGCCAGCTTTTCCGCTTCCGCTTGCTTGCTTTCGGCTAATAATTTTCGGATTTCCGGTAAATAGGCGGCGGCTCCTTCGCGGTTGTGATTGCGGGGTTCTCCGGTCCAGAGGGTTTCTTCGTTAAACTGAATTCTGTCCTGGGCTACGCCGGCAAAAACCATCGCGCCTAAACGGCCATTGCCAATGGGTAGCGCATCGGTCCATTTAACGGCGGGCTGGGTATACCAAAGTTTTAAATCCGGCTTTTGGGTTTGCTGGCTAAAACCGCTCGCCAAGGTAAAGACGGAAAGAAAAAAGGTTAGAATACCTGATTTTTTTAGTTTGGTCATGGGTGGTGGCGGATATTTGAGTATAGTTTAGTTTTTGGGTTTTGGCAACTTTATAAGTTAGTTTCGGTGGTGAATTTCAATGGTGTAAATCAACCACCCCCAACCCCTCCTCATCTGAGGCGGGGAGCTTTCCGATACCTTGGTGAAATAGTAATTCTACCTTTGGGTTCTTAACTTTTATTCAACAGCAACTTTAGAGGCGCTCATTTTAGGTGAATCGGTTACCTCTTTATCTTTTAACACTGGCGTTTTTACGTGCCGGAAATTATTTCCTTCCAGGGTAATGCTTTTGGTTTTATCACCGGCCAGTTGTAAGAATATTTCGGTACCGGGCCGCGGAGAAGAATTATAGATAAAAGCATCCGCCACATTGGTTAATTTAATTACCGGGATGCCCGGTTGGGGCGAATAAGTTTTTACCCCTTCGATCTGGATATTATTAACGTTTTCAGCGGTTATGGCCGGCCCCGTGGCAGCATTTACCTGTACATTATGAAACTCAATATTTTTTGCTTCTTTAATGGTGAAGCCGGTTTTGGCTTGAATATTCAGGTTGCTGAAAGTAATATTTTCAATCGGCATTTCGGCTAAACCGTTCAGGAAGGCGGCCTGGTTGCCCTCGGCAGTAATATCGCTGAAGTGAATATTCCGGAACCGTGGAGTTCGTTCCGATACTGGCTCGGGTTGGGTTTTGGCGTACTGCAAATCCAGCACAATGGCCTGCTCCCGAATATTTTTCATGATGATGTTGTCTACCCGGATTTCTTCTACTATGCCGCCGCGACCCCTGGCCGATTTAATTCGGATGCCCCGGTCGGTTCCGTCGAAAATACAGTTTGAGATGGTTATTTTGCGTACATCACCCGACATTTCACTGCCAATCACTACCCCGCCGTGGCCCGAAAGCATGGTGCAGTTGGTAATGGTATAGTTTTCGGCGGGTGCTGCCATTTTGCGGCCGGCCCGGTCTTTACCCGATTTAATGGTAATACAATCGTCGCCGACGCTGATGTGGCAATTAGAAATATGCACGTTTTTGCAGGACTCCGGGTTAATGCCGTCGGTATTGGGCGAAGGCGGATTGTTAATGGTAACACCCGTGATGGTTACATTCTCGCAGAATTCGGGGTTCACGGTCCAGAAAGGAGAGTTGATGATGGTGATACCTTCGATGAGGATATTTTTGCAGGACATAAACTGAATAAAGGGCGGCCGCAAGAAACCCCGCTCAATTACGCCGGGCAGGTCGGGCCGCAAAATATCCTGGTTCAGCCGGTGAAATTCTTTTTGCCACTTCGAATCATTGCTTTTCCGGGATTCACCTTCGGCAAAGTCCCACCATTTTTTACCCTGACCATCGATGGTTCCCCGGCCCCGGATGGTAATATTTTCGGCTTTGTTGGCGTAAAACAAAGGCGAAAAACTGGTTACGTCAATGCCTTCGTAGCGCGATGGAACCATGGGCAGGTAATTGTCAAAATTATCGCTGAACTTGACATGGGCGCCGGCATCAATAAAAATGGTAATATTACTTTTCAGGTGTATGGGGCCCGTCAGGTATTCGCCGGCCGGGAAATAAATCGTACCGCCGCCTTTGGCCGAAGCGGCCGCAATGGCTTTTTTAATGGCTTCGGTTGCTATTTTGCTGCCGTTATTTTTGGCGCCGTAGTCGAGCACATTGTAGTAAATATTGTTTTTTACGGGCGTTTTCCAGGCAGTAAAAGCTATGGTGCAAAGTATAAGCAGAGATAAAATATTGATGCTGCTGAATCTCATGAGGTAGAATTTAATGCGTATAATAAATATTGCTTCAAAAACAGTAGAGGCTTAAAAGCAGGGAAATTTAACTTGCCTGCCGGGGTAGTTTGGCTTGAATAGGAGCCAGTTTTTTAGCGATGTGAATTTGCTTGCCGTTGGCAAAAATTCGGAAGCCTTTGCCTTTACCGTATTTTTTACCGGTTTTGTCCCACAGAATCGTAATTATTTGGTTGTGGTATTTTACATTATCGAGGCAGAACCAATCCCATTTTCCTTCCGGAATTAAAGGTTTAACTTCCAGAATATTGTCTTCCCGGGGCTTCAGGCCCACCAGGTCGTTTATTATCAGGTCGCAAAAGCCGGAGTGGTTGTAGTAGCTGCTGCGGGGGTTATCGCCTTTTAACCAATAACCGGTGGTTTCGTCCTGGTATTCGCCCAGGTATGGCTTGCCGTTTTTCTGGTGTGATAGGGCATACGTCCGGAGCGTCTGGAAATAATGCTCTTTCGTCTGGTCGTGGCGCTGGTAATTATTTAGTAAGTTGGCTAAACCTTTCAGGGTTTGGGTAGAGGCAAAGGGCCAAATCGGACCATCCCACTCGCAACCGTGTCCAGAACCACGGGTCTGGAAAGTTGGGTCGCGCCGCTCGGCGGTGGTTAAGCCCCACGGCGAAGAGAAACCTTCAGGGTCGGTGATCTGCTCCCAGGCTTTGGCGTATTTAGGCGAATCGTCGGGCAGGTTAAAATACCACGGAATATACCCGATGGCCTCGCGAGCTGGATGCAAACCGCCTTTCTCCAGCTTGGTTTTAAAGAAATTATCCTCTTCATCCCAGAGCTGCGTTAACACCACCGATTTTACCTGTTTTGCTTTGTCGGCGTAAGCTTTGGCCATTTCGGGCTGGCCAGCGATGGTGGCAATGCGGTTCATGGCCTGGGCGTAACCGTACATGTAACTGTTAATGGTTGGGCGGGCATTTTTATCTTTGCGCGAGCCACTCATCGATTCTTCCATGCCATCACGCACGTCAAATTGCCAGTAAAGTCCGTTGCCCAGGCTCTTTTCCTGATCCCAGATTTTGTAATCAGCATCCAGATCAGCTACCAGCGAGAGGAGAAACTTTTTGTCCTGGTTAACCAGGTAGCGGTTGTAAACAGCATCGCCCACCCAACTACTAAACTGGTGGAAACGGGGCTTGGGTTGGTTTTTATCGCCGGTAAACCAGAAGTGGGTGTACTGGTCGATATATTCCGAATTGTGGAGCCAGCGCCCTTCGTAAATATGGTGGCCCAAGGCGCAGGAAATGGAATTGTGTTTGCCGGCGTGCCCTACCGGGGTAATAAATTCGGTAAAGATAAAACCGTCCGGCGTTTGTTTCAGGTGTTTCCGGAAACTCCACCAGCGGTAATAATAAGTGGCTTCCATTACCGAATCCGGACTCTCGAACAAGGGAATATTTTGGGAAAGCCAGCCGATAGCTTGAGCATTAGGAACAAAGTTTTTTACCTCCTCCGGCTCCATCTGATTAAAATAATTAACGTGCTGTTGGAGTTTATCGGTTTTTAAAACCTTACCCTGGGCCAGGAGCAAAGTGGGGCCGGCTAAAAGTTTAACCAATATTAGAAGTGAGCAAAACAAAAATAATTTTATGCGCAACTGTATCATTCGTGGTGGATAAAGATACTATTTGGTTTAAAACTGATTTTATTTCTAACGCTTTTTAAGCAAGTTAAAAGTTTAAATATAAATATAAATTTCAATAATAAATAATCTACAATAGATGAAGTTGATTAAAATGGGTGTGTAATGGAGTATTTAGCTTATGAATTGGTAAGTGGGTGCTAAGCTGTTTAACCAGTAATTGTTATTAATATACCGGAATAAGGGTGTTGCCCGGCACAAATGAAGAAGTTGAAGCAGATTATTTCGGGTTCCTGCTGAGGAAAATAATTGACATTTTACCCACCTTTTTTTTACACTACTTGCCGGCTAATTTTAATAAGTAAATAGTAAGAAACTGCCGGTATTTTTAAGCATCTGGTTGGGAGTAATAGCCTTTTTTTCTACTTTTAGCAGCAATGAAGCTATTTATCTATTCGCCGCTGGACGAATCTTTACGGTCCTTTTTACGGAGTGCCTTACCCGCATCGGTACAACTTGTTTTTAGAAAGGAATTATCTGGTAATGCCTTAACCGAGGCTTTTGCCGAAGCCGAAATAATCATGGGCAACCCGCCGGTTGATTGGTTCGCACAAATTCCACCCCACTTAACCTTCTGGCAATTAGATTCGGCTGGCTTTAACCAGTACCAGCACTTGCGGCTGGAGGCTCAAGTGGCTAATATGGGCGATTTTTACGCGAAACCTTGTGCCGAAACCATGGTAGGTGGAATTCTGGCTTTTTACCGCGGCTTGCCCTTGCTGGTGAAATGCCAGGAACAGAAACGGTGGTTAGGCGGTAAAATCAGGCCTCACCTGGATTTACTCAGCAATAAAAAGATTATTATTTTAGGAGCCGGCTCCATTGGCCAGGCAGTAAAACAAATGCTTGAAGGGTTTGGTTGTGCGGTTCAGATGACTGCCCGCCGCAATCCCCAGGCCCAGATTCATACTTTTGATGCTTTGCTGGAGACTTTACCGGAAACCGACCTGGTAATTAATACACTGCCGGGCGGCTTAGATAAATATGTTTCCGCAGCTTTTTTTCAGGCAATGAAACCGGGCAGCCTCTATGCCAGTGTAGGCCGGGGCAATACCACCGATGAACAAGCCTTAATCCAGGCATTACAATCCGGAAAATTAGCCGGAGCGGTTTTAGACGTAACCGAACAGGAACCCTTACCCGAAACCAGCCCTTTGTGGGAAATGGAAAATGTAATTTTAACCCAACACACCGGCGGCGGCTTTAAAGTGGAAGAAGAAGGCAAGGTTCAATTATTTTTACGAAACTTAAACAAGTTCCTGGCCGGTGAACCACTTGAAAACCAGATAAACCTGGCGCAGGGCTATTAATAAAATATAGAGCCCAAAAAGCGGTACTATAAAACTTACAGATACCTGCAAAAAAAAATCGTTAATTACCCGTTCAAATAAAATATCCACCCCTAAGTAATAATTTGTTTTATGTCTGATGATAAAAAATTCAGGAGTTACGATTGGTTTGGCAAATCCGATAAAATGGGGTTTGTGCACCGGTCCTGGTTGCGGAACCAAGGGTACCCGAGCGATTATTTTGATGGCCGGCCGGTAATCGGGATTTGCAATACCTGGTCGGATTTAACGCCGTGTAATGCCCACCTGCGCGATTTTGCCGAGATAGTGAAAAGAGGCGTAATAGAAGCCGGTGGTTTTCCGCTGGAGTTTCCGGTAACTTCCCTGGGCGAAACCATTATGCGGCCATCTACCATGCTTTTCCGGAACCTCGCCAGCATGGATACCGAAGAAACTATCCGGGCTAACCCGCTGGATGGAGTAGTACTGCTAACCGGTTGCGATAAAACTACGCCTTCTACTTTAATGGGTGCCTGCAGCGTAGATTTACCTACCATTGTGGTGCCGGGCGGTCCCATGCTGAACGGCCGCTATAAAGGCGAATGCGTGGGTTCCGGCTCTTTTAACTGGCTGATTAAAGAAAAACAAACCGTAGAAAATTACACCGCGGCAGATATTCTGGAAATGGAAATTGGCGTTGCGCGCAGCCAGGGCCATTGCATGACCATGGGCACGGCCTCGACCATGGCCTGTATGGTAGAAGCGCTGGGGCTTACGTTGCCGGGGGCAGCGGCAATTCCGGCCGTTGATTCGCGCAAAAAAGTAATGGCCCAGCTTTCCGGCCGCCGGATTGTGGAAATGGTAAAAGAAGATTTAAAGCTGTCGAAAGTGCTCACCCGCGAGGCTTTCGAAAATGCCATTGTGGTGAATGCGGCCGTGGGCGGATCTACCAATTTCATTATTCACCTGCTGGCCATTGCCGGCCGGATTGGCGTAGAGTTAAACCTCGATGATTTTGATGCACTTGGCAGTAAAATTCCACTGCTTGTAAACCTGAAACCTTCGGGCAAATATTTAATGGAAGACTTTTATTATGCCGGCGGCTTACCCGTGGTGCTGCAGGAAATAATGCCTTACCTGCACCCCGATGTCATTACGGTAAACGGCAGCACCCTAGGCCAGAATAATGCCGAAATGACCTGCCACAATAAGGAGGTAATCGCCACCCTGGCGGAGCCGCTGCAAACCGAAGCCGGGATAGCGGTGCTCAAAGGAAATCTGTGCGAGAATGGCGCCATTATCAAGCCATCCGCCGCCTCACCGGCCCTGATGAAACACCGCGGCCGGGCTGTTGTTTTCGAAACCATAGAAGATTATCACGCCCGGATTGATGATCCGGATTTGGATATTGATGAAACCTGCGTTATCGTGCTGAAAGGAGTGGGACCGAAAGGTTACCCCGGTATGCCCGAAGTTGGCAATGTGGATTTACCGGAAAAACTCCTCAAAAAAGGAATTCGGGATATGGTGCGGATTTCGGATGGTCGGATGAGCGGCACGGCCGCCGGTACCGTGGTGTTACACGTATCGCCGGAATCAGCGGTAGGTGGCACTTTAGCGGTGGTCGAGAACGGTGATATGATCGAACTTGACGTGGAGCAGCGGAGATTGCACCTGGATATTTCGGATGAAGAATTACAGCGCCGCAAAGCCGCCTGGATACCGCCGGCACCGCAGGCTGTCCGGGGGTACGTAAAGCTGTACATCAACCACGTGCAGCAGGCCCATTTAGGCGCCGATATGGATTTATTGCAGGGCGGCTCCGGTTCAGAAGTAACCCGGGATCTTCATTAAGAACGGAATATTTACCTTATCTTTTTATTAAGGAAAGTAATAAATCAGGCGCAACTGGCAAATACTGGCTTCACCTGATTTATTACTTTACAGTTTTTTATTGCTACTGAACTGTTGATTGCCGAGTTGTCCTGGCTCTCCCCTAGAAAATATACCTGGCTAAACTGCAGGTTTAAGGTATTATTTTGTAATTAAGCTTATTCGTAAATTAGATTATAAGCTCTTATTTACCTCTTGTAATTAAGCTGTTTTCTTTTCGACTGCTTAATCAACTCATCGGTTAAGAACCGACGCCAAATTAATCTGACTATTCCGCTCGTTTAAAAAATTCTAAACAGATATCTTATTTGTATAATTAAATTTTATATTTTACAATTTCCTAGCCATCCGGCGCAATTTATTTTGGGTAGCATCTTTTTCCGCGTTTGTTTTATCAAAACTAATTCTGCTCATGAAACCTGTTGTGCAAATATCCCTCGACCTGACCAATATTGACGAAGCTTTGGAAACGGCAGCGCTGGCCATGCGCGCCGGGGTAGATTGGCTGGAGGTGGGTACGCCGCTTATCCTTGCAGAGGGGCTGCACGGTGTCAGGAAGTTGCGGGAGGCTTTTCCGGGAGTGCCGTTGGTGGCAGATTTGAAGACCATGGACGGCGGTTACCTGGAAGCCGAAATGATGGCCAAAGCCGGGGCTACCCACGTGGTAGTTATGGCCCGGGCCCATGCCGAAACCATTAAATGCGTGGTACAAGCCGGCCGTGATTTTGGGGTAAAAGTGATGGGTGATAATATGGTTTGTCCGGATATGGTAGCCGGCGCTAAATGGCTGGAGGATTTAGGCTGCGATTATGTAATTCACCACATTGGTTATGACGAACGCCGCGGTATTGCCGCCCAAGGCCAACGAATGCCCAGCCCGCTGGATCAGTTGCGCGAAGTAGTACAAGCCGTGCGGGTGCCGGTGCAGGCGGTGGGTGGGCTATCACTGGAGCAAGCTATCCGCTGTCCGGAATACGGGGCGCCGCTGGTAGTGCTGGGTGCCCCGCTCACGATAGATGCCGATGCCTTCCGGACTGCGGACGGGGACCTGGAAAGTTCGCTGCGGTTGATATGCGAAAAAATTCATGCCTACGGCGATGTTCCGGTGGGCCAGGTTTAAATATTAAAAAATAGCCATTTCCTTATGAAATCTGCTGCCGTTGTAAACTATGCCCCGGAAAAAGGCTCCGTTGAGATCCGGGAAATTCCTAAACCCACCATCGGGGAAGACGATGTACTGTTAGAGGTGGCCAACGTGGGCGTATGCGGCAGCGACCTGCATCAATGGACGGCCGACCACAGCTGGCCAGTGAACTACCCGGTAGTGCTGGGTCATGAATTTGGCGGTCATATTGCGGAAATAGGTAGCCGGGTAGTTGGTTGGAAAGAAGGGGATCGGGTCGTAAGCGAAACAGCCGCGGTCATCGACCCTAATAATCCATTATGCCGCCGGGGGCTATATAACCTCGATCCTACCCGCAAAGGCTTTGGCTACGGCGTAAATGGCGCCATGACGCGCTTTGTCCGGGTGCCGGCCCGCTGTCTCCACCAGGTACCTGATACCTTATCTTTTGAACAAGCCTGCCTCACTGAACCCTGCAGTGTGGCCTATAATGCCGTGGTAGAAAATTCCCGCCTAAAGCCCGGCGACCGGGTGGTAGTGCTGGGGCCGGGTACCATTGGTATTTTGTGTGCCGCCGTAGCCCGCTTGTGCGGGGCCGAAGTAGCAATAGTCGGCCTGGAACCGGATCGGCACCGCCTGGATATTGCGGCCCAATACGGCTGTGAACCAATTATGCGCGATGCTTCGGAATGGGCCAAACAACGCGATGGGCTGGGGGCCGACTGTATTATGGATGCTGCCGGCGTGAGTGCCACCTTAAATATTGCCCTGCAACTGGTTCGCCCCAATGGCCACATTACCAAGGTAGGGTGGGGCCCGCAGCCGCTGAATTTTTCCCTCGACCTCCTGGTACAAAAGAATGTAACCTTGCAAGGTAGCTTCAGCCACAACTGGCCCATTTGGGAGCGGGTATTAGCCTTACTTGCCAGCGGCGCTTTAGACGTAAAACCAATTATTGGTGGGGTTTGGCCTATTACCGAATGGCATGAAGCTTTTGAGAAAATGCACCGGGGCGAAGTGGTAAAAAGTGTACTGAAACCCGTCTGAGCCATGCGCCTTCAGGATAAAGTAATTATTATAACCGGCAGTTGCACCGGCATTGGCAAAGCTATTGCGGAGCGCTGTGTGGCCGAAGGCGCACGTGTGGTAATTCACGGACTGGAACCAGATTTAGGCGAAACCCTGGTGGTGAAATTGGGTCCGGAAAATGCCCGACTGCACATCCAGGACCTTGCTGATGCGGATGCCCCGCAACAGTTGGTGACTTTAGCTTTAGAGGCTTTTGGCAAACTGGATGCCATAGTTAACAATGCGGCAATGGTGGTGTCCTCGAATATTAATACCACAGATGCGGATTTTCTGCGGCAGGTGCTGGAGGTGAATACTGTGGCTCCCTTCCGGCTTATTAAAGAAGCTTTGCCCCATCTTTCCCGAACCCGTGGCTGTGTCCTCAATATTGGGTCGGTGAATGCCTGGAGCGGCGAACCGAATCTACTGGCCTATAGCATTTCGAAGGGGGCTCTTCAGACTCTAACCCGTAACCTCGGCGATACCTTGCACCGCGAAAACCGGGTACGGGTAAACCAAATTAATCCGGGTTGGGTGCTCACCGAAAAAGAAGCGCAACGCAAGCAGGAACAGGGCCTGGCAGAAAATTGGTACGAAGCGGTGCCGCCGGTATTTGCACCAGCCGGCCGGATTTTGTGGCCCGCTGAGATAGCCGCTGCCGCCGTATATTGGCTGGCCGATGAAAGCGGCCCCATCAGCGGTCAGGTGGTGGATCTGGAGCAATATCCGTTGCAAGGGCGCAATCCACCCAAAGATACTTCCACGCTGGCGACTACCACCAAGCCAGGATTCGATACAGCAGTAAGTAAACTCTAACTACATTAACGTACAATATTTCTCAACCAATTAAATAATCTTATGCCCCAACTCGCTGCATTTCCGAAAGCTTTTATGCAGGCGCTTTGCAAAGACGGTACCATGCGGGTTTCCGAATGGATAGACTTAGCTACAAAACTGGATATTGATGGGTTAGAGTGGTATGCCGGCTTTCTGGAGATGGCCGATGAAGCAAACTGGTCACTTTTCCGCCGGCAGGTAGAAGAACGGGGCAAGGTAATTCCGATGCTCTGTTGCTCCCCGGACTTTACGCATCCGGATAGAAATTTCCGGGAGAAAGAAATAGCCAAACAGAAACGCTGGATTTATATGGCGCAGGCGCTGGGTTGCACTTATTGCCGGGTGCTCTCCGGTCAGCGCCGGCCGGAACTAAGTGTTGAAGCGGGTATTCAACTGGCAGCCGATTGCATCAAAGTGTGTTTGCCATATGCGCAGGAGCGGGGCATTACGCTTATTATCGAAAATCATTATAAAGACGACTTTTGGGAATATCCAGAATTTGCGCAGAAAATGGAAGTATTCTGCCAGTTGGTTGATAGTGTACATCATCCGAATTTTGGGGTAAATTATGACCCGAGCAATACTTACCTGGCCGGCGAAGATCCGCTGGAATTATTGAAGCGGGTTTCGGACCGGGTGGTTACCATGCACGCCAGCGACCGCTATTTAATAGAAGGCACCCTAGCGGATTTACGACGGGAGGAAGGTGGTTCTGCCGGCTACGCCAAACGCCTCCGCCACGGCGAAATAGGAAAAGGATTAAACGACTATGATGCAATATTTAAGGAACTCAAAAGGGTGGGCTTCGATGGCTGGATCAGTATTGAAGATGGCGTGGAAGGCATGGCGCAACTGGAACGGAGTGTCACCTTTTTGCGGCGTAAAATGGCGGAATATTGGCCAGGTAAATAAGTGAATATACGGTAGTACTTTCCCTTGGCAACCAACAGCGCTGAGTTTTATATCAACCCTGGTAGAAATAACAAATATTAATGCCTCCCGATGAACTCTTTTACACCGGAATTCGCCGGACATTCTGGTTAGAGGCATAGTTGCACTATCCGCAATTTATGTAATATTTACTTCCACAAGCTCCCGATAACCATTAGGGTGCGCTGAAGCGCAGGTTCTGGTTTATACTGGTATTATATTAAAGTTATTTTAGAAATGAAAACAAAAGCTTCCCTGCTTCTCTTGATAATCTTTGGATTGCTCCTGGCCTTAACTTTTAACAGGAATATTCAGGTAGAACTTCATGCTGCCGCATTGCAAAAAGCGCCTGCTAATGGGCGGTATTTATATGTAGCTGTGCCGGGAATTCGTAATTACCTGGGTTATGGCGGCCACGGCTTGCTGGTTTTTGATATGGATAATGGGCATAAATTTGTGAAGCGCATTAAAACCCAGGGTTTAGGCCGGGACGGTAAACCGGCGAATGTGAAAGGAATAGCAGTCAGCGTACCGCTTAATAGTATTTACATCAGCACATTGGGTACGCTACAACGCATAGACCTCACCACCGAAAAAATATTATGGGAGAAGCCTTACGAAGGCGGCGCCGACCGGATGGCCATTTCCCCGGATGGCAAAACCATGTATTTACCATCTTTGGAGAAAACTTTCTGGAATGTAGTAGATTGTGAAACCGGAAACCTGCTAAAGAAAATAGAAGTAGTGGGGCGGGCCCATAATACCATATACGGGCCATCCGGAAATTACGTGTACTTAGCCGATATTGCTTCGCCGTTGCTGCATGTGGCCGATACCAAAACCCACACCATTGTGAAAAAGATAGGGCCATTCAGTAGGGGCATTCGCCCGTTTACCATAAACCATAGCGAAACGCTGGTGTTTGCAACCGTAGACAGCCTGCTGGGTTTTGAAGTAGCCGACCTGAAGTCGGGTAAGCTCCTGGACCGCGTAATAGTAGAAGGCTGGAACAAAGGCCCAGTCCGGCGGCACGGTAATCCGAGCCATGGCATTGGCCTCACGCCGGATGAAAAAGAAATTTGGCTGGCCGACGGCCATAATATGCGCCTGCATGTTTTTAGTGCGGTAAAACCTTATCAGCAATTAACCACCATTCCTTTACAAGATATGCCCGGCTGGATAACCTTTAGCATGGATGGCAAATACGCTTACCCATCGAGCGGAGAAGTAATTGAGGTTAAAACCCGTAAAATCCTGCTGACGCTAAAAGATGAGTTTTACAACCAAGTGGCCAGCGAGAAAATGGTAGAAGTTCAAGTAGCCGGCAATAAAGTGGTGAAAGCGGGTGATCAGTTTGGCATTGGGCGAGCCACCAAAAAAGTGGCTACAAATTAATAATATTTGGATTGAGTGATTCGGCAAGAAATCTGGTTCAAGTAATATTTAGGATAAATAGTTCTTTGTCGCCCATTAAACAGTAAAATTTATCAATCATTTTCCTTTTTCGGCTGTTTGCTTGATTAGTTGGCAATTACTTTTCTCTTGGAAGATATTAACCCTTCCGCCCTCCAGGCATCTTCCCTGAATCAGGGAAGGAGTTCGGCCGAACCGGAACATTATGGAGTAGCTTTGTTGCGGAGGCTCATTAAATAATGATTGAACCGGGAAAGACAATAGCTACTGGCAACTGACATCAGTTTGGACAGCGAGGGCCTTTTGGAAGATGCTCTTCTGGGTTTCCGGTGCGCAGCATTGCGAGGTACGAGCAAAGGAAAGATGAGCAGCCCGAGTGGCCAAACGGGGCCCGCTGGCCGGGAGGCTACTTAGGATTGTAAAGCTAGTTAGCACCTACCCATTGAAAGATGAAATCTTTCAAAAGATAAGCAGAAAGAAAATCAGACCATTTGTGGAACACCATTTAGAAGATTAGTTTATAGTAACCGCTACGGCTATCCAGAAGAAAAAACAAAAGCATGGGAAATATTCCATGCTTTTGTTTTTAAATATTTATCCTATTACCTAAAGGCAAAAACTAATCTTTTATTTCTTACCAGTAGCGCTCGGCACTACTTTCATGTTTCCTTTCATCACAAAATAATGACCGGGAAAGGTGCAAACGTACGGGTAATCACCTGCCTTGGGGGCAGTAAAATAGATACTTTGGGAGGATTCGGGTTGCAGCAAACAAGTGTTAAACAATACATCTGGCGAGGGCGGCACGTAACCTAATTTAGAACCGTTGATGCCCAGTTCCATAGCCATTTTTCCAACCGCCTCGGCCTTACCCTTTTTAACAATAACCAGGTTGTGCAGCATATCGTCGGTGTTGTTGAACACCAGTTTTACCCGGCTGCCTTCGGGTACTTCAAAATTTTCAATCGCGAATTTAAGGCCTGGTTTGGTGCCAATATTAATCGTTACTTCTGGGCCATTTGTCCAATTGGCGGGCTGAACCGTAATATTTTTACTGGCATCTGGTCCGCAAGGAGAATTATCGTTAGGCGTTGAGGAAGTTTTTTGAGCAGCTAACATTGCGGCGTGGTCATGGTGGTTAGCGCCGCCACCCGGAATATTATTCAGGGTGTAATAAGCCACCGGGTGCAACAGTTCTTCACCGGCCAAATTTTGCAAGCCTTTAATTTTTAGTTCATGAATATAGCCGGCCCGTAAGCCATTAACCATAATTTTTACCTTTTTGCCGTCAGGAGAAACAACGGCTTTGGAAACCGGCAAGCTTAAGGTATTAATAATGGGGCTGCCGTAGGTGCGGTGGTAAGCATACGTAAAGCTGTTTAGCTGGTAATTGGTCAAACTGGCGGCCTGCTTTTTATTAATGGGTTGGGTAAATTCTATTTCGAAGCCATCTTTTTGCGCGCGGACGGCTTTCATTTCGAAAGGAGTTTTACCATTGTAAGTTAGTCGTTGCAGGCCATATAAATCTTTACCGGTGGATGCCCAGCCCCGGCTGGTCATGCCCACAAACAAAGAATTATCGCTACCCCAGGCCATGCGTAAAATGCCCGAAGAAAAGCCTTCGCGGAAAGGAAAGCACGCACCCTGGTATTCGCCGTTAACTTTTTCCAGGAAAACCCGCATGATTTTACTGTGGCCCTGGTCGCCTACGAGCATCTGGCCTTTAAACGGACCAAAAGCATCATTATCGATATTCAGAATAGCCGAAGTAGAAATGCCCATGATGGTATGAGGAAACCAAACGGTGGGCAGTTTTACTTTATTGTGTTTCTGGGCGAAATCGTACATCAGCCCGATGGAGTCGGCGAACATGTCGGGTTTAAGCTGCAGCGGCGAATTAGGTTCGCCAGACCAGCGCAAACCAGCCGGATTACCAGCAAAATCGCCCAGCTTTAGTTCCGTAATGCGGCCAGATCCAATCCAATCGCCCTGATTTTCGGCGTAAAAAATATCGCCGGCGGTATTCAGGCCAAAGCCGGCCGGGGAGCGTAGGCCGGTAGCAAAAGGTGTCATTTCGCCTTTTTCGGTTATTTGCAGCATCCAGCCCCGCCATTTGGTTAAACTGGCACCCCGGCCTACCCACGATAAATTTAAATTTACCAGCATATCGCCGTTGGGCAAAAACAGGGGGCCGTAGGAATATTCGTGGTAATTACCAGATAATGGCCAGGCGTAAATGGTTTTAAACAAATCGGCTTTGCCGTCCTGGTCGGTGTCGGTAATTTTGGTTAGTTCCGAGCGCTGGGTAGTATAAAAAGCGTTGTTGCGGTAAGCTAAATAAAGGGGCTCGTGCAGGCCGGTAGCAAAGCGGGTATATTTTGGCGTTTTCAGTTTTTTGCCGTAAGGGTCTTCAATTACCCATATTTCGCCGCGGCGCGTAGCTACGCCCAGTTTATCATCATGGGTAAAAGCCAGACCGCCCACTTCCAGCATTACACTATCGGGTATGGGGACATTTTTAATACCGTAATATTTACTTTCCCGGGCGGCATCTCCTTGCTGGGCTTTTAGTATTAAAGGAGCAAAAGAAATAAATATTAAAAGCAGCAGGTGGTGAAATTTAGTTTTCATAACAGCGCAAAAAATCTACCAGATGATGGAATATTTAACCTGGATATTGTTAGCAGAAGCACTTAGGGGCAATAATAATTGGGTCTGGCCATTGCTGGTCCGGAGAAGGGGCTTGCTGTTGCCGGCCTGAATATCTTCGAGGTAGTAACTTTTGTCGTTAACAGCATAAGTGCCGTTTGGCAATTGCTGAATATTGTGGCCGCTGGCTAATAATAAGTAAACTGGCTCCGGGGTGCCACTAGATTTAACCGTAATTTCCCGGGTTAAACCTTCCTGACTGGCAGTAGGAGCGAGGTAGTCTTCCACCGAAACATTGGGTAAAGCATAAAAGAAAACCGGCAAGCCGTTCGGGCGCAACTTATAACCTTTTTCAACGAAAGGGCTATTATCCGGATGAATGGTATCGGGCCAGGCAATATTTTGTTCTTTTAAGAAAGTAATGGTAGGCAAGCCGGAAAGCTGCAGTTCCGGGCCTAATGGTTGTGCCAGTTGCTTTTCGCCGCGTTCTACCCACATGTGGCCTACATCCAGGTAGCCGCCGTGCCAGGCACTTAGAGGCGTATAAGCATTTAGGTCGTAGGCAAAGTTAATCCCACCCGGAATGCCTACCGCCGCCGCATACGTATTGGTGCCTTGTTGGTGTTTCATAAAGCCGCGTTGCAGCACCGGTTCTTTTTTAACCTGGTAAATTAAAGATTCTTCACCGGAAATGTGCCGTTTAGAAGCCGGAGTGGTTAAGGTAGTCCATGGAATATTTGGGCCTTCGTATTGCACAACCAGGCTGCGGTCGTGGTTCGAAAAAATTAATTTAAAAGGGTGCTTGCCGGCAGTGAGGTTGGTGCCACCGTAAAAGAAACGCTGCAAATCGCGGGAGCCTTTATTATCTAATATTAATTTATTATCCAGAAATATCCAGGTTGACCCGGCGGCCGTAACCCGGAATAAATATTCGCCGGTGCGGGGCGCGTCTATTTCGCCTTCTACTATTAGCAGTTCATTTTCGTCGCCGATTTTATGCGACAAAGAATCAGTATTTCCGGTTTTAACAGGGGCAGTAGTTGGCAATTTATTCAGGTCGCGGAAACGGCCTTTGTGTAACTGGTACTGCATGGTTGATAATACCAGCCGTTGTTCTGCATACGTTTTGTATTGAATATTTTTAAAAGCAATGGGGCCATTTCCGCCAAATAGCATTAACGGGCCAGTGGCTTTTTCTACTGATAAAGAACCTTTTTCGGAAGGCCCTGTTAAGGTTACATTTTGTTGAACCACCTTGCCATTTAACGATACTTCTATTAATTGGGCATCGGCCGTTTTTTTACCAGTTGCATCGAACCTTGGCGCTTTAAAACTAACCCGGAGGTGCTGCCATAAACCCGGCGCTTTAGACGCGTTAATAGCGGGAGCAGAATTGTTGGTTCCGGCCAAAATTCCACCATTATCGGTAGGCGTAAGATTTTGCTGCAACCAACTATCTTTTAAATTAATTAAGTAAATTCCGTGCAAAGCAATAGCCGAAGCGGAACCTTTTGCCAGCAGAAAATCTAATTCCAGATCCAGATCGCCGTGTTGCAGTTTGGTTATTAACGGATTGTTTTTTTGTTGCGGTTGGTAAACCAAAATACCTGTGCCGGATTTACTTTCCAGGTGCTTTTCTTTTTTCCGGTCGGCAAATACTTCTCCGGCCAGGTGCCATTGCTTTTTCTTTACGGGCCGGAATGCCTTTAAATCTTTTAGGCTGAGGCTTTCATAAGGAAGCGCTTCCGACATAACCGTTTTATTCAGGTTTTGAGCCATTGCTTTTCCAGAACATAATATTTCGGCTATGAAAAAGGAAAAACAAAAAAGTAACAGAAGCTTCCGGACCATGATTAGGCAATTTTATTTTTGCGGTTAATTTCTATTCATCTATGGTTTTAGAAAGTTCGGGAATTATCAAACTTTCCTATTGCTGCCACATAGAATTAGGCTCACATTAAAGCAGGTTAAAAATAATAATTTTATTTATATGTAAAAATTAATTTTATTATTAAAAAATAAATATTCCTTTTTAATAAATTTAAATACAGCTTTTCTTTCCGAAACAATCTCGTAAAAATGTTGTAGCTCATGGGTTTTCTAAGTCATCTTTTTAGTTTTTAAACCTCCTTTTACAACCAAACCGTATAAGCTAGCGTCGGGAAAAGAAATATTACCTTAATTATTAAGTGTAATAATAATTCCGCAAGTGGTAGCAGGGTTGAATTTTGCAAAAGCTCACCCTTTTATTTTACCTGACCAACCAATGACTTAAATATTGCAGTAATAATTAACTATGGTTTTTATCCGGTTTGTAACAGTAATTAAATATTTCTTAAATAAAGTTTCTGCTAATAATTATTTTGGGTTGTTCTGGTGCCTTGCCACGTTCGTGGGTTTTAGCATAATTGCTACGCCTGCCTCTGCCCAGTTACTGCCAACCAGCGATACTACAGCAGAAGTTTCGGCACCGCAGTGGTTACCCGATTCTTTGGGCCGGCGCACGCCCCGGGGTACAGTAGCAGGATTTATAGATGCTGTTGCAGATGAAAATTATACAAGGGCAGCCCTTTATCTGAACCTCGACAGTACTTTAAGAAAGACCGAAGATAGAGAAAACCAGGCCAGGGCCCTGCAACGACTGCTCGACAAAGGCGGCAGTATTATTCCGTATTCCTTTATAAGCGATAAACCGGAGGGTAATGCCGATGATAATCTCGGGCCAAACCTAGATAGGGTAGGTACGGCTACGGCTAACGGCGAGTCTTTTGATTTAATTCTGGAGAAATCTGTAGATACCACGGGCGCTCCGCTTTGGCTGTTTTCAGCGCAAACCTTTAAGCGAATACCAGCCGATACCCAGACTGTAGCATCGGCACCTGTTACCAGCAAGGTTTTACCCAAAGGTTTAAAATATTATAAATGGGGCGGCGTACCGGTGGGGCACTGGTTGGGTATGGTATTATTGGCTGTGCTGGCGTACCTGGCGGCTTGGGGCATAACCATTGCGGTTACTTTTATTATCAGGGTAGTTTGGCATAAATCTAAAGATGAACCTACAGTTGGTATTATAAAGGCTTTTGCTTTGCCCATAAGGCTTTATCTGGCGGCCTGGATATTAGTGGTTTCGAGCCAGGAAGTTGGTATTTCCATTATTGTGCGTCAGCGTTTTAGTGAGACAACCGTAATTGTGGGATTAGTAGCGATTTTATTGCTGATTTGGCGATTACTGGATGTGGTAAGCCGGTTTGGCGAGAAAGAACTAACCCGGCGCGGGATTATGTCGGGTATTTCGGTAGTATTATTTTTGCGGCGAGCTGCAAAAATTGCCTTAATTGTTCTGGGTATTATTACCATTTTAGGCACCTTAGGTTTTGATGTTACTACCGGTATTGCGGCTTTGGGTATAGGTGGTATTGCCCTGGCCTTAGGCGCTCAGAAAACCGTAGAAAATTTTGTGGGAAGCGTTACCTTAATTGCCGATCAGCCCATACGGGTAGGCGATTTTTGCCGGGTTGGGCAAACTTTGGGTACGGTAGAGCAAATTGGCATGCGTTCTACCCGGCTCCGCACCAGCGAGCGTACCATTGTTACCATACCCAACGGCGAGTTTGCCTCGTTGCAAATAGAAAACTTTGCGCATCGCGATCGCATTCTTTTTGCGCCTAAACTACGCTTGCATTACCAAACCACCACCGAGCAAATCCGGGAGATTCTGAAAGCCCTACGCACCCTTTTAGCCGATAACGCCGAAGTAGATCCTACCTCGGCCAGGGTCCGGTTTATTGAAATTGCGCCCGATTCCCGTACCGTAGAAATATATTCCTATATCCTGACGAATGACTTTAATAAGTTTCTGGCAATTCAGGAAGAACTAATATTAAGCATAATGGAGGTAGTGGAGAATAAAGGACAAGGATTTGCTTTTCCGGCCCAAAACCTATACTTGTCTCAGGATAGCAGCCCGAATATAGCCTCAGGCAAGGCCATATCAGAAAGTGAATAAAATATACATTGTTGCTTAATAAAGAGATTAAATAAAGGCACTCTATTTAATTTCCTCTGAATAATTTACCGGTAATCATATCCTTAACCTTCTTATTATCTTAACTGGGCATTTAATGTTTTACTTGTCATTTTTAGGTAGTAAAGCAGAAAGCTGCTAATTTCTGTTTTATTTTATACCAGGTAAATGAAGATAGCTTTGCCATTGATATTCAGGTTATGATGAAAATAAATATTCCGGTTAAAAAATATTTGCCTTATTATAGGCGCATTAATTTTTTGCTGCTAGCCTTATTTATTTTTAATGCAGCTTACGCTACTAGTAAAGCGCCCTTTCCTAAAAAAACGAAGCGCATATTATTTTTAGGAAATAGTATTACTTATGCCGGTAAATATATAACCGATATTGAAGCTTATTTTATCACGCATTATCAAAAGCAGCAGTTTGAATTTATTAACCTGGGCTTGCCCAGCGAAACCGTATCGGGATTGAGCGAGCTTAACCACGCTGACGGAAAGTTTCCGCGTCCGGATTTACATGAACGTTTAGCCAGAATATTGGCCCAGGTAAAGCCCGACGTGGTGTTTGCTTGTTATGGTATGAACGATGGCATTTACCTGCCGTTCGATGCTAAACGATTCCAGGCTTTCCGTAACGGTATAAAATGGCTGCACTCAGAATTAGAAAAAAGTAACGCTAAAAAGATTATCTATTTAACGCCACCTGTGCACGACGATAAAGAACTGGGTACAAAAGGGTATAATTTGGTTTTAGATAAATATTCTGAATGGTTGCTGTCCCAAAAAGATTCGCTTCAATGGGAAGTGGCGGATGTGCATACGGCTACAACGCAATATCTGGAGCGTGCGCGGCTTACCCAAACCGATTTTAAACTAGCCAATGATGGCGTGCATCCCGACGATTTAGGCCATTGGCTCATTGCCAGAGCGGTCTTAGAATATTTAGGCGAAAACGTAAACGCAGTACCTGATGTGCAAGCAGCTCTGCAAGTACATCCGCAAGGTAAAGAAATATATAACCTGGTTAGCCAACGCCAAGCTATTATGAAAGATGCCTGGTTAAAAGCAACTGGATTTAAACGCCCCGGTATGGCTCCTGGTTTGCCGTTAACAGAGGCCCAGCAAAAATATGCTCAAATAGAAAAGCAAATTCGCGCAATATTAAAAAGGTAGTTGTAGCGCCCACAGGATATTTGCCAAATTATTGAATTATATGCCGGCAATATTCGTGGGCTAATAAATAAAGGTGTAGGTAATTTATTTATTCTCTTAAATTATATACATGCTCATAAATTCATTTGCTTTTTGTTCCTTTTGTAAAGTTTTGTTTGCAAAATAAATACCATCTAATTAGTGTCGAAATAAATATAGGCTGTGCTTAAAATTATAGATGTACTAAACCGAATCGGGCCAACGCTGCAAATTATTAAAACAGCATTTGCGGCGGCGGCTTCCTGGTTTGTAGCCACCAGCTTGTTGCATTCTGAGTACCCTTATTTTGCGGCGGTTGCGGCCATTATTACGGTGCAGGTTACCGTAGCTGATTCTGTTGATAAAGCAACACAGCGCATTATCGGAATTATTGGCGGAGTGCTGCTGAGTATGCTGCTGGGCCATTGGTTTAAAATTGGCGCTATCTCTATTTTCTTTATTATTCTGATAGGGATGAGCATTGCCAAAGCCCTGCGGATGAACGCTCAGATAATCTCGCAAGTAGCCATTAGCTCATTGTTAGTTTTGGCTTTTGGGCAAACCAAAGAAGGATACGGCTACGAAAGAATTATAGAAACAATTATAGGCTCTGCCATTGCTGTTTTAATAAATGCCTTAATTGTTCCGCAAAATGTTGTACCGGAAGTAGAACAACGAATTTCAACTTATAGCAATCTGGCTGCCGCTACCTTAATTAGTTTAACAGCCCTGCTTAATAATACGGAAAGTAAAAGAAAGACTGGTCGCACAGAAGTTGATGCCCTACTGTTGGAAGCGGAAAAATGTCACAAAGCCTTCGATTTAGCTAAGCAAAGTTTAAAATATAATATTCTGCTAACGTCAAAACGCGTCAGATTAAATCAGCTTGCTGAAAACCTGCATCAATTAGAAAGCATTACCATTCAAATACGAGGCATTCGCCGAAGCTTGGCCGATATAAATATAAAGCAGGATATTCAAATGGAGGAAATGTATGTTGAAGAACTTAAAGAGGCAATGTTAGCCACGGCAGGATGCATTCAGGCATATGGCAAAACCGCAGTAGAAACATCCGAGAATAATTTACAGGAATTGCAAGAAGCAATAACGAAAGCCGTAGCTGCACAAAATAGTTGTTTGCATAATCTTCACCTTATGACTTCTTTAATATTGGTACGTGATATTGGGAGTATTTTAACCGATTTAGGACGGATAGTAACCGAAACAGTTATTCCAAGTCAGGTTCCAGAAACTGTTGTTCCGGCGTAAATTTCTATTGACCTGGAAAATCGAATTGCTTTCACAGTTTTATTGCCGAGGCTAAAACTAAAAATAAAGCATTGTAATTGCCTCTAAATTTTTACAAGCTTCAGAACAACCAGATAAACTTAGAAGCAAATTAATCAAGGTAAGATACAGTACGAAACAACAAGTAAGATATATTAAAAATTTATATTCTTATTTAACAGGTGTTTCCAAGAAAGATACAGATATTTTCAGGTGGTGGTTTGGAAATTTAATATTGGTTCGTACCTTTGCACTCCCAAAACGAAAGTACTGGGGAAAGGCGGCTAGCAGGGCTGTAGAAAAGATTCAGGCAATCATAACAATCAGAGAAAGTTGTATTTAGCTGGAATTTTTGGTTAAATGATTATTGTTAAGTTTGAGTTGCTTTATTAGCAAAGTGCAAAAGCAA
>NZ_VWSF01000025.1 GCF_008629685.1 Adhaeribacter rhizoryzae
TTTCTATTATCTTTTCTACTACTTGCTTGACCCGTCGCTCTATCCGAATGTTGCTAAATATTGCATCTGCCATTTACCCCCAACAGCTCCCCGCTCCATTTTGTGTCCTAATCGTAGCCCTAAATTAGGGAAGGAGTTCGGCCTATCCATATTGTTGCGGATTAGCTTTGTTGAGCAGGCTTGTTAATTGACTTTAGACTTATTATAGAACCTAGAAGGCCGTAACTACGGAGCAGACTACAGCAGTTTGGGCGATGAGGGCCTTTCAGGTTTCCGGTGCGCAGCATTCCGACGGTAGGAGGAAAGGAAAGATGAGCAGCCCGAATGACCAAACGGGGCCCCGCGGCCGGGAGCAAACTTAGACAAATAAAATTAGTTAGCACTAGAGCATTGAAAGATGGAATCTTTCAAAAGATAAACGGACAAACCAAGCTATTTATGGAATATTATTAAGGAGCATTGGCATAATATTTTTCTTTACCAGGTATCATGGTTTAGCCTGGCTTTTACAATACTTACGCGCTTTAACCTGGTTGTAGCACTTAACCACTTAGCGGGAATATTTTTAAAAAGCTAGCACCCGGCTATAAAGGCCAGATTACCGGTACCAACGCAATAATTAGCACAATCAGAATCAGGGTTAAACCAGAGCCTACTTTTAGGAAATCGCTGAATTTGTATTTGCCCGGCCCGTAAACCAAAATACAGGCAGGCTCGAAAGGCGTTACCAGCGATACCGAAGCGGCTAACATAATAGCAATGGCAAAGGTACGGGGTTCAGAATTTAAGGCTTCGGCGGTTTGCAGCGCTACTGGCACAATTACCAGAGCGGCAGCAGCATTAGACATGGGTTGGGTTAAGAACACCGTCAGGAAAACAAAACCAGCCAAAATAGATATGGTACCATAAGGAGCCAGCAAATCTACAATGCCGCTGGCTAAATATTTCGCGGCGCCAGATTTATCCATTGCCGCGCCAAAAGCCGTCATGCCCCCAATCAGAATCAGCAAGCGCCAATCAATGGCCTGGTAAGCTCTATCGGTACTAATACAACCTGTTAAAATGCTGATAACAGCGGCACTCAGAAAACAAATAGACAAAGGCAATACCTCAAAAGAACCCAGAATAATGGCCAGCACAAACGCCGAAATGGTAATAATACCTTTGCGTTTCCGGAACAACACTTGCGAAAATTCTTCTAGTACGGCTAAGTGCTGGTTAGAGCGTAGATAATTAAGCCGTTCCTGCGCGCCCTGCACCAAAAGCAAATCGCCTAACTTCAGTTTTACATCACTAATTTGCGTACGGAGCGTTTCGCCCTGGCGCGAAACCGCCAGCACCGTTAAGCCATAACGTCTTTGAAAATCAATTTCGCGAATGGTGTGGCGGATAAGATTAGAATGGGCAGTAATCAATATTTCGGCCAGCCGAATATCGGGGCTTTGGAGCGCATCTTCTAATACCACATCGGCCATTATTTCAATGCCTTTGGTTTCCCGAATGGTAATTAAATCTTCTATTTGGCCTTCTACTAACAAAATATCATCGGCCTGAATGCGGGTGCGGTAATCCGGCAGAAATTTTTCTTTTCCCCGGATAATATTCAGCATTTTAAATTTCTTTTTGCTTAAATCCGAAGCGTATACCAGTTGATTTACCAGCGGCGAATCTGGGCGCACGAGTACCTCGGTAATATATTTCTGCATTTTATATTCCTCGGTCAAAACGCTTTCCTGGTGATCGGGCAATAATCTGCGGCCGATGGTCATCATGTAAAGCATGCCTACCGCAAAAATAGCTAGGCCAATTCCCGAAATTTCGAACATCCCTACGGGCTCAAAGCCTGCTTTATCGATGTACCCGCTTACGGCTACGTTGGTAGAAGTGCCAATAAGCGTGCAGGTACCACCCAGAATAGAAGCAAAAGCCAGCGGCATTAATATTTTAGAAGCACTGAATTTTAGTTTCCGCGATACGCCCAGCAACGGCGACACAAACATGGCCGTTACGGTGGTATTATTCATAAAAGCCGATATAGTGCCCGAAATAAGCATTACCAGGAAAAGCAGAATATGCGCCCCCCGACTAGCAATATTTACCAAACGGGCAATCATAAACTCTAAAATACCGGTTTCTTCTAAAGCCGCCGTTAGCACAAAAATAGAAGCCAGTATTACAATAAAATCGCTGCTGAAACCGGCAAATGCTTCTTGCGGGGTAATAATACGGGTTGTGCAAAGCACAATCAGCATGATTAAGGTAACAATATCAACTGAAATCTTTTCGGTAGCAAATAATATAATGGCAATTAAGAGCAGCGATAAAACTATAATAATCTCCATGTAGATGTTGCTGGAAGGTTATCCGGATAAGGGCTTCTTGAATTTTACCAGTTTAAATGGTTTAAATCAGGTAATGCTTTTACTCGAAAAGCCAAATATAGTTTACCCGGTTTAAATTAAAAGAAAATACCGGTTAAGAAACTTCTGCAATGGCGGCCAGAATAATAGTGCAGGCTTCCTGTATTTGGTTTTCAGTAATAACCAGGGGCGGAGCCAGGCGCATAGAATTATCGCAGAATAAAAACCAATCGGTAATAACACCTTTGGTAATGGCTTTATCTATAATGGGTTTAAGTACCTCAAAAGATTCGAACTCCACAGCCATTAATAAACCACTGTTCCGGATTGCCTTTATTTTGGAATGTACCAATAATTGCCGGAATAAATTTGCTTTGTCCTCTACTTGGGCTAGCAGGTTGCTGTTTTGTATTACGTTTAAAGTTGCTAAAGCCGCCGCACACGAAACCGGATGGCCCCCAAAGGTGGTAATATGGCCTAATATCGGGTCGTTTTTAAATACACCCATTATTTCGGATGAGGAAATAAATGCTCCGATGGGCATACCGCCGCCCATGCCTTTGGCACACAATACCACATCCGGCACAATCCCATATTTTTCAAATCCCCAGAACGTTCCGGTACGGCCAAAACCTGTTTGAATTTCGTCCATGATGAGCAGCGCGCCCGTTTGGGTGCACTTTTCCCGCAGTGCACGCATATAAGTTACGTCCGGCAACCGAACCCCGGCTTCGCCTTGTACCGCTTCAATAATTACGCCGGCAGTGCGATTGGTTATTAGGGCTAAATCGGGTAAGTGGTTGTAACGAATATGAGAAACATCGGGCAACAACGGCCGGAAGCTTCTTTTAAAGTTTTCGCTGCCCGTAACCGATAATGCGCCGTGCGTTGAGCCGTGGTACGAATTAAAACAAGAAATTAACTCCGTGCGGCCAGTATATCTTTTAGCTAATTTCAGGGCGCCTTCTACGGCTTCGGCCCCGGAGTTTACCAAATAAGTATTGTTTAAGTGCGAAGGTAAAGTGGCTTGCAAGGCATGCGCTAATAACACTTGCGGCGCTTGTACAAACTCGCCGTAAACCATTAGGTGTAAATATTTATCTAGCTGCGCCTGAATGGCCGAAATAATCTCCGGATGCCTATGACCAACGTTACTAACCCCGATACCCGAAATCAGATCGAGGTAGGCCTGTCCGTTTACATCGTACAGGTAAACGCCTTCGGCTTTCTCAATTTCCAGCATTAGCGGAAAATCGGAAGTCTGGGCCTGGTGTTGTAAAAAAAGTTGACGGTTCGAGAGCATAAACTTAGTTTTTCGCGAAAGAACATAAAAAAAGCCTGAATTATAAGTTCAGGCTTTAAAGATATACTTAAAATATGGTTAACGGTTGCCCTTGGCAGTGCGTTCGGAGTCCAGTTTTTTTAATAACACTTTGGTAAATTCCCGTTCGCTGCGGTACAAGGTAGCTAATTGTCGTACCGAAATAACCCGCAGAAATTTATCCATGTATTGTTTATCCAGATCCAGTTCGCTTTGCCGCCAGCTTAAACGGTTATTCAGGGCATTCCTGATTTCAACATCATTCATGGCATCCAGGTTTTCGTTACGTAAAGAATGCCATTTTTCGCGGTAAACTTCTTTTTCGGTTTCGAGTTGGTTATAGATGGGCCAGAATTTTTGCGATTGATCCGGCGTTAAATCCAGTTTTTCGGTAAGATAAGCAATTTTGGCGTTCTGAATATTTTGTAACCGCTCTTTGCTGGGGTGATGTTTATCCTGAGAGAATCCCGGAACTTGGGCACCAATAATAAAAAAAAGTAAAATAATGCTTAAAAGTAATTTTTTCATTTTAATAAGATAGTTCATCTAAATCGGCTAATTCTACTTCCCGCATTATCTCAGCTTCCGATGCCTGAATAAATTCGTGGGTAAAATCCTGCTCTGCCTGGGGCAAAACTGCCAAATCGTAATTGTCCAGCTGGTCAGAAGTTAACAAATATTCCATAGCCTCATTTTCTGATACAGAAGCCAGAATCTGATTACTTCCAGCAGCATTAATTTCAGGATTTGAGTTATTAGTTAAAAATATAAAAATAAATGAAATTACCAAAGCTAATCCCGCTAAAGCGTTCTTCAGCCATGGCAAAGCGCTAAAAACAAATATTTCTTGGGTTTGCTGGCGGGCAGTAACCCGGTTCATCATTACTCCCGGCAACTTGTCGAAATAATCTGCCGGCGCCTCGTAAATATTCTTCTTCGGTATTTCGTCCAGTTTCATATTTATTAGAGTGAAAATCAGGGTCTAGGTTTAATGTTGCGTTAAAAATTCTTCAATTTTTTTTGCAGCCAAATGGTACGAGGCTTTTAAGGCACCCACCGAGGTGCCCAATATATCGGAAATTTGCTCGTACGTTAAATCGTCGTAGTAACGCATATTAAAGACCAACCGTTGCTTATCGGGCAGCCGGAGCAGGGCTTTTTGTAATTTTTTTTGAATTTCGTCGCCTTCTAAGGTAGGACTAGCGTCAATTTTTTCGGCCAGCTCTGCGGCAACATCATTTAAAGGTAAAAAAAATTTGCGTCTTTTGGAGGAAAGAAAATTAAGACACTCGTTGGTGGCAATGCGGTAAATCCAGGTGTAGAGTTGGGATTCCTGGCGGAAGTTTTCCAGGTTTTTCCAGATTTTAATGAAAGTTTCCTGCGTTAAGTCGTCGGCATCGTCGTGGTCGATAACCATTTTACGAATGTGCCAGTAAACCTTTTGCTGATATTTCCGCACCAACTGGTTGTAGGCAAAGTTGCGGCTATCAGGGTTTAAAAACTTTTGTACGAGTTCTTTATCTTCCAATGTGTAGTTGTCGGTATATGGTTGTCAGTTGTCGGATAGTAGTTGCCTTTTCCGGACAACCGACAACCAAAAACTGACAACTATTTGCGGGCCATTACTTTTTGTACGGCTTCTACAATGGCGCCTTCATTTAACCGGTATTTTTCCATTAACTGCTCCGGAGTACCGCTTTCGCCAAAGCTATCGTTTACGCCTACCATTTCTAATGGCAACGGCATTTTACGGGCTAAAAGCTGGGCAATACTGTCGCCCAGGCCGCCGTTTAGCTGGTGCTCTTCGGCCGATACCACGCAACGGGTTTTGGCTACCGATGCTAAGATGGCTTCTTCGTCTAATGGTTTAATGGTGTGGATATTAATAATTTCGGCATCAATGCCCTGCTCCGCCAATATTTTTCCGGCCAAAACAGCTTTCCAAACCAAGTGGCCGGTCGCAAAAATACTTACGTCTTTGCCTTCATTTAATACCCAGGCTTTGCCAATTTCAAACTTCTGATCGGCTGGGGTAAAGTTAGGTACTACCGGGCGACCAAAGCGCAAATAAACCGGGCCTTCGTAATCGGCAATGGCAATGGTAGCAGCTTTGGTTTGGTTAAAATCGCAGGGGTTAATTACAGTCATGTGGGGCAGCATTTTCATCATGCCCAAATCTTCCAGAATCTGGTGGGTAGCGCCGTCTTCGCCTAAAGTTACCCCGGCGTGGGAGGCACAAATTTTTACGTTTTTACCGGAGTAAGCCACCGACTGGCGAATTTGGTCGTACACCCGACCGGTAGAAAAATTGGCAAAAGTACCGGTAAAAGGAATTTTACCCCCGATGGTCATACCGGCAGCCAGGCCAATCATGTTGGCTTCGGCAATACCCACCTGGAAAAACCTTTCCGGGAAATCTTTTTTAAAGGCATCCATTTTCAGGGAGCCGGTCAGGTCGGCGCAAAGCGCTACCACATTGGGGTTGGTTTTTCCTAATTCGTGTAAACCGGCACCAAAACCGGAGCGAGTATCTTTCGACTCGGTATAAGGGAAATCTTTCATCTTTATTTCGTAAATAGTTTAACGGTTGTGGTGATTGCAGAACGAATCGTAAAATCCTGCACATCGGTGAATTTACTGCCCCGCGCAAATTTACTACGGTAAACCAGCCTGTAATTTCCAGGCTGAAGCGGTAAATTTAATTTATTGATTACCTCTGGCAAATTATAAACCCAGGTTTGCTGCCCAGAATTATCTATTGTATACAAACTGCCGTAACCCTGCATATCCGAAGGAATGCTTAAAATACCGGGTGCCGGGTAAGTAACCGTGGTCATTAAGCCGGCTTTTACAGCTACATCCTGCATATAAATGCGGGGTAAGGTTAATATTTCTAAATCGTAATTACCGGTTAAGTACTTTTGCCGGGAGCCAAATGGCTGCGCCAGTAAAGTCTTCTCCAAATTATTTTCCCGTACCAGCGCCTGTACCTGCCCATAAGGCGAGGGTCCGTCTTGCCGTAAATGCAAGGTGCCCTGCGGAATAGGTACCGAGAACACGTTGTGCTTACCCGGTTTAATATCCAGGCGCGGCAAAATTGTGGGCGGCACGGTATTTATAACCAAATCGTAACTAATTACGGCATCAATGTCCAGGTTGTCGGGTTTGCCGTTCTGGTCCAGGTAATGCACGTAATTATATTCCGGCTCATTGGTTAAGCTATTAAGCAGCGTTAGGTTTACGTTGGTTTCTACGGGCCGCCCGCGGTCATCTTTTAACTCAATGGCAACGGTGGTTTTACTTAAGGCAATATCTACAACCTGCTTTAATATACTGTTAAAAGCATTTATATCGGCGGCGTTAAAATATTGTCCTACGCACGAAAACTGTTGCTCAAACTGCGTATCAGCGCCAATCCCAATAACAAAGGGCCGCAAAAAAATATTCTTTTTTTGCAGCGCCAGCGAAGCCGCACACGGGTCGCCGCCGCACGATTCCAACCCATCGGTAATTAAAATAATAATATTCCGGGCCGTTTTATCTGCCGGAAAATCATTTGCCGATTGGGTGATGGAATACGTGATAGGCGTATTTCCTTTGGGCGTAATGGTTTTTAACCGATTAATAATTTGCTTTTCGTTGTTTTCGGCAAACGGTACTTCCAGCTTCGAATCCTGGCAATTATTGCTTTCGCGCCCGTACAAATGCCCGTAAACCCGTAACGCCAATTCTAAATTCTGGTATTGCTGCAACGAATCTACCAGCTTCGAAAGTAAATTTTTAGCTACTTCGGTGCGGGTGCTGTTTTCCCATTTAGCCAGCATACTGCCCGACATATCGAGCATAAACAGAATACGGGTTTTTCTGGGTATTTCCGGGCGATTATTTGCCTGCGCCTGTGCGGTAATATTACCAAACAGGCAAAAAAGCAGGCAAACAAAAAATAATAACCGGGAAGCAAGCATGTGGCAATTTGCAAAATAAAAGGTTATCAGCCGCCGACGCTTTTATTAATAATCGTTGCTGGCTGCTTTTAACTGCAATAATGCTTCCTGTAACTGGGCATCGTTAGGGGCAACGCCGTGCCATTTGTGCGAGCCCATCATAAAATCAACGCCAAAACCCATAATGGTATTCATTAAAATCATAATGGGTTTACCCTGGCCGGTTAAAGATTTAGCTTCTTCTAAAGTCGGAATTAATTCATCGAAATCGTTGCCGTTGGTTTCCAGCACTTTCCAGCCAAAAGATTCCCATTTGGCGTGCAGGTTACCCAGGTACATAATAGCATCGGTCGGGCCGTCTATCTGCTGGCCGTTACGGTCTACAATGGCAATTAAATTATCTACTTTATGGTGCGGCGCGTACATGGCAGCTTCCCAAACCTGGCCTTCGTCCAGTTCGCCGTCGCCCATCAGCACGTATACCAGGTTTTTATCGTTATTTAATTTTTTAGCCTGGGCAGCGCCGGTAGCAACCGATAAACCCTGACCTAAAGAGCCGGAGGCAATCCGGATGCCGGGCAAGTTTTCTTCGGTAGCCGGGTGGCCTTGTAACCGGGAATTTAATTTCCGGAAAGTAGCTAATTCTTTTACATCGAAATAACCGGCCCGGGCCAGTACGCTGTACCAAACCGGCGAAATGTGGCCATTTGATAAGAAGAATAAATCTTCGTTACGGCCTTCCATTTTAAAATCCGGGTTATGATCCATCATTTTAAAATACAGCGATACCAGTAATTCGGTACAGCCTAGTGAGCCGCCCGGGTGACCAGAGTTAACGGCGTGTACCATGCGCAGAATGTCGCGTCTTACCTGCGCGGCAGTTTGTTTAAGTTCTTCGGTATCGTAATTAAATGGATTCATAAGTATATTTTAGGCGTTATGATTAAAAGCGGTAAGTTGATAAATAATATTTAAATTTAAAAGTGTCAAACTGGCAATTATAAGAATTAATTACCAAAATAGTAGCCGAAAAAGGTTAATATTTAATCTTTAACTAATTGGGCAGCATGATCTTTGGTATCTACCTTGGTAACAATATCCTGGATAATGCTATTTTCGTCTATCACAAACGTATAGCGCATGGTGCCCATGTATTTACGGCCATACATCGATTTTTCTTGCCAAACCCCATAATCTTCTACCATTTTCTTCTCGGTATCGGATAACAGTGTAAAAGGTAACTCAAATTTCCGAATAAATTTCTGGTGCGATTTTTCGTCGTCGACGCTTACGCCAATTATTTCGTACCCTTTCTCGCGCATCGCATAATAATTATCGCGCAGGTTGCAGGCCTGGGCCGTACAGCCAGGGGTATCGTCTTTCGGGTAAAAATAAATAATTAATTTACGGCCCTGGTAATCGCTTAATTTATGTACGATGCCATCCTGGTCCGGTACAGCAAAATCTGGAGCTTCATCGCCAATATTTAATTTCATAATAGCAATAATAAAAAGGTTAGGCAGCCAAAGATAATTAAATCCGGGCTTTTTGTACAATAAACAATAAGTAAAATATTTATTTAAATTTTTACCCGGTAAACACTTTCGTTACCCATGGCATCTTTTAACCGCAGCACAAAATCGCCGGCCAATGGTTCTGCTTTATTTAAACGTTCCGAAGTAAGCGTCGCGTTTTTGTGTTCAAACTGCATCAGCAAAAATTCACCGTTCAGTTCTGCCCGGAAAGAAGTAACACCCGATAAATCATCGCCTATTTTTAATTTTATTACTTTCGGCGATTTGGTTAGTAAACGCACCGTAGGCGGTTTAGTATCGCTTAATATTTTATATTTACCTAAGTTGCGGGCCGAAAAGGTAATATTATCGCCTTCCCATACGCCGCCTAAAAAGCCCCGGCTGTTGCCCCAGCCTAAATAATAAACGGCGGCTTTGCTCTTATCCAGAATATTTTCGTTGGCCTTTAACGTTACTTTTACTGGCTGAAACAACGGCGTAAGCGGACTGCTGATGCTGTAAATACCATTTGTATATGCGGTGTGCAGGTAAAGCGTATCGAAAAGAGAATTTTTATTGAAAATAATATTCATGTACCGGTTGGTGTAAGAAAAATCGGTACCGGCCGGAATGGAAACGTTTTGCGTGAATTTTTTAGTTTGATTGTTCCAACTAATAGAATCGGGCAGGCCGCCGCGTAAATCGTACAGGTAAACGGCGTAAGATGCCTGCGCATAACTCGGTACTAAATCGTACTGCATTTTACCCACAAACAAACGCATGTTCTGCGGCTGACGGGCAGTGTCGGTAGCCATTACTTTTAATAAATTTTCGGATACTTCGTAGCCAAAATCCGGTTTTTTAACGGGTGGCCCGGGCGTATAAAAGTACGATGGTTTTTCGCCGCGCAGGGTAAACTGTAACGTGGTGGTATTGTTGTGCGAATCTTTTAAAATCATGGTTATACCGTAAGTACGGCCGGGCTCAACGCGCAATTTGCCCCGCCCAGCGCCCGCGTTGTAAATAGGTAAGCGGTTACCATCGTCCACGTAGCACTTCTGAAAATTTTTGCCGGTGGTTTTGTAGTGCTCGTAATTAATGTGCCACGATACATGCCGGTTTAATTCAAAAGGTATTCCATCAATTAAATGATTATAAAAAGGTTTACCATCAATTAAAATATCTACCTGCTGTACGCCATTCTTGTTTAAGGCCTGGTTCAGGCGGTCGAAAGCAAATACTTCTAAACCCAGTAAACCGTGCGCCGAAAGCGTGTCGGGGAGGGTAAAGCCGGTTCCATTTTTTACCGGCGTAAATTCAAAGCGGCCAAAGCGGTTATTAACCCGCCCGTCTATCGAGAGCGTTTTAATGGCAATAGCGTTAAAAGTAGGAGCAATATCGTCGCGGATTTCGGGAAAAGTATATTTAAGCGGATTAAGCAAAGCATTTTTATCGTCGCGTACTTCAAAATGCAAATGCGGTCCGCCCGAGCCACCCGTATTACCCGATTTGGCAATTTCATCGCCTTTCCGGAACACAAATAAATCTTTGGGCACATTTAAGCGCAGTTCAAAAGCTTCCTGTTCGTAGTGCTTGCGCAGCACGTAATCCCAAATGGCGGGCGCAAAAGTTTCGAGGTGGGCATACGTGGTAACCAAGCCGTTGGGGTGCGTAAGGTACAGCATATTGCCGTAGCCGTAGGTAGAAACCTCGATGCGCGAAACATAGCCATCGGCGGCCGCATACACCGGCAAGCCCGTAACCTGGTTGGTTTTAATATCAATGCCCCCATGGAAGTGATTAGGCCGGATTTCGCCCATGCTGCCCGCCAGGAAATTTTGCTGCCCCGGCATTATCGGGAACCCAAAATAACCAGTGGGTACCAAATCCGGGGTATATTGTAACTGATTAAACTGGGCCTGTCCGCCCAAAGCAAAAAGAAATATTAGGCTGAAAAAAACTACGCCTGCTTTACTACTTAATTTCAAAATCTAAAAGCTTTTTATCTTCTATAAATCCTTCTAACCGGTCGCCAATTTTAATAGGCCCAACGCCGCTGGGAGTACCCGTAAATATAATATCGCCTTTTTTCAGGGTAATAAACCGCGACATGTAGGCCAGCATATCGTCGAACGAATTCAGCATCATGCTGGTGTTGCCGTTTTGTTTTTCCTGACCGTTTATCTGTAACCGGAAATTAATATTTTTTAAATCCGGGAAATCGCTGATCGGTAAAAACTCCGATACCGGTGCCGAGCCGTTAAAGCCTTTGGCCACCGTCCAGGGCAGGCCTTTGCTTTTGGCTTTGGCTTGCAAATCGCGGGCAGTAAAATCAATACCCAAGCCCAATGCATCGTAATATTTAGAAGCAAATTTAGGCGCTATGTTTTTGCCTTCTTTCGAAATACGCAATATTATTTCTATTTCATGGTGAATATCCTGGCTAAAATCCGGGTAATAAAATGGGTCGTTGTTTTTGAGTAACGCGGTATCGGGTTTAAAAAATATAACCGGCTCATCCGGAATCTGGTTATTTAGTTCGGCTATATGTTCGGCGTAATTGCGGCCGATGGCTAATATTTTCATGTGGGGTTAAATTAAGCAAGCCAAAAATAAATTAATATTTCCGGGCATAAAAATCTGATTTTAAGATTATGCCAAGATCGGACCTTGGTGGGGCCATAACTTTTTATATTAACAAAACCGTATAAACCGCAATTGGCATGAAAGGTGCATAAGCAAAAATACCAAGCGGAAGTTTAACCTTCGTTATTTTAGCCGTTATTGGCAGACTATGTTGGAGAAAAAATGTCAGGAAAGATTTAAAAAAGTTTACTTAAAAAATTAAGAGCATGTTAAGGAAAATATTGATTTCGGCAGTTTTTTTAGCTACAGTAGCTTGTGCTACCGTGCCTATTACCGGCCGCCGGCAACTATCGTTGGTTTCGAGCGCCGAAATGCAAACTATGAGTTACCAGGCTTACCGCCAGGTTTTAGATACCGCTAAGGTTTTAAATAACAACGATGCGGCCATGGTAAAAAGGGTAGGTGGCAAAATTCAGCGGGCGGTAGAGCAATACATGTCCCAGAATAATATGTCCAGTCAGTTACAAGGCTTTCAGTGGGAATTTAATTTAATTCAGGATAAACAGGTAAACGCCTGGTGTATGCCCGGCGGAAAAGTGGCCGTTTACACCGGCATTTTGCCCATAACTCAAAACGAAACCGGCTTAGCTGTGGTTATGGGGCACGAAATTGCCCACGCCATTGCGAAACACGGCGAAGAACGTATGAGCCAGGCTGTAGCTGCCCAGGCGGGTGGCTCAGTAGCCGCGGCGGCATTAGGCGGTTCGGCGGCTTCGCAAAATTTATTCATGAACGCTTTTGGGCTAGGTAGCCAGTTGGGTATGTTGCGGCACGGCCGTAAACAAGAATCGGAATCGGACCACCTGGGCTTAATATTTATGGCGATTGCCGGTTATGATCCGCAGCAGGCAGTGCCGTTCTGGCAAAGAATGGCGTCGCAGAAAGGAGCCGGTAGTGCCCCGCCAACTTTCTTGTCTTCGCACCCTTCCGACCAAACCCGCATCGCCGATTTACAACGGTTAATGCCCGAGGCGCTGAAATATTACCGCAAAAAATAATCGCGATCTTCTGATTGTTAAAAATATTAAAAACAAAAAAGCTGGTGGCCAGAACCATCAGCTTTTTTATTGGTATAAATTAGAAATTGATGTTACGCGAGCACCATTTGGTTACTTTTAACAAGTTAGTGGAGTCTACACGTGTCATTCAGGAGGAACCTATTTGGCAGTTAACTAAATAGGTTCCTCCTGAATGACAGCTGTGAATTATTTAGACGGCTTGCATTTTGGCTTTTTTGTAACTTCATTCATAAAAGAGAACAAATGAATAAAAAGAAAATCGCCTTAATTTCAATCCTGGTGCTGGCTTTCTGCTTAAAATCAGACAAAGCGCATTAATGCTTTAGCTAAGTTTTGCGGGCCGATAATATTTAACCGGATTGAGATAATCCTCAACCTTTAACCTTGCAACTTTAAGCCTAACTGCTAACCTTCATGAAGGCGCTGGCGCTACTGCGGAATTTAATGCGGGTAATTACTTTTTTCGTGTAAAGCGGGAAATCTCCTTTTTGCATCCAATCGTAATAACTGGGTTCTTTCCGGAATACGTCTTCTACGGGCACGTTCTTGTATTTGCCAAAATTAAATACTTCTTTACCTTCGGCGTTGTACACAATACGACCGGCTAAATCTACGCAGTTCTGGGCGGTAAATTTGTGCAGTTGCTCCATGTCGTTTTTTACCGGAAACACTTCTTTTAAATCGGCGGCCAGCATCGAAACGTTTTCGTACCGTTGGATCTGCGATTTCAGGATTTCGTAGGTGGCAATGGTATCGGCTTCGGCGCTGTGGGCGTTATCCAGGGGCTTATCGCAATAAAATTTGTAGGCCGCAGATAGGGTGCGCTGCTCCATCTGGTGGAATATTTTGCAAACGTCCACAATGGCCCGGTCCGATATATCAAATTCAATATTGCACCGCATAAATTCTTCGGCCAGCAGCGGAATATCAAACTTGCACAGGTTATAACCACCCAAATCGCAACCCTGTAAAAATTCGTTCATGCCTTTAGCAAGCTGGGCAAAAGTGGGCGCATCTTTTACATCCTCATCGTAAATTTTATGAATCATGCTCGATTCCAACGGAATGGGAATGGTAGGGTTAATGCGCTTGGTTTTTAATATTTCTTCGCCGGTAGGCAAAACTTTAAGCATACTAATTTCCACAATCCGGTCTTTGCAAATATCAACGCCCGTGGTTTCGAGGTCAAAGAACACAATGGGTCTTTTCAGGTTTAATTTCATAGAAGCAGTAAGGCTTTTATTACGAAAGAATAGCGGTAGCTAATTCTCCTAAATCCATATTATTATAAGTGCCGGAGCTCATCAGCAATAAATTCTGATTTTCCCACCGCAGCGATTTCAGGTAATCGGCCAAAGCCTGGCTATCGGTAAATACCTGTATTTTTTCGTTGCCGAAGGCTTGGGTAATATCCGCCGCCGCTAAAGCTGGCATGCGTTTGTGCTCCAGCGTTTTGGGGTTGAAATACACAATTGGCACATCGGCAGCATTTAAGGTCTGTTGGTATTGCGGCAGAAAATCTTTATTCAAACTACTGAAAGTATGCAACTCCAGACAGGCTACTAATTTCCGTTCCGGAAACTGGTCTTTAATGGCTTGGGTGGTGGCCATTACCTTAGAAGGCGCGTGGGCAAAATCTTTGTAAACCCGTACGGTGCCGTGGCTGCCCAATAATTCTAAGCGGCGGGCGGCACCTTTAAACGTAGCTACTGCCTCGTAAAATCCTTGCGACTTTATGCCTAATTGTTTACAAACTTCTTTGGCAGCGCTTATATTTTGTAAATTGTGCTCCCCGAATATTTGTAAAGGAATATTTTCTTTTTTGGTAGTCAGGTACGTTACGCCGTTGTAAACTTCGTGTTCGTGCGCCGAATAGCCAATAAATTTTACATCGGGGTTCCGGGGCACGCATACGCGCAATACCTGTTCATCGTCCTGGTTATAAATAATTACCCCGGCTTTCGGCGTCATGTCGGTAAATATCCGGAACTGTTTGCGGTAGGTGTCCGGGTCCGGGAAAACGTTGATGTGATCCCAACTGATGCCGCTAATGACCCCAATATGGTGATGGTACAAATGAAACTTAGGTACCCGCTGAATCGGCGAAGATAAATATTCGTCGCCTTCAATAATAATAATAGGGGCTTCTTCGGTCAGCTTCACCATGTTATCAAAGCCTTCCAGTTGCGCGCCCACAGCGTAATCAAACAACCAGTTATGGTGTTTGAGCACGTGCATAATAATAGAGGTAATGGAAGTTTTGCCGTGACTACCGCCAATAACCACCCGCTGTTTGTTGCGGGACTGCTCGTAAATAAATTCCGGAAACGAATATACCGGCAAACCTAATTCCTGCGCTTTTAACAGTTCCGGATTATCGGGCCGGGCGTGCATGCCCACAATAACGGCATCTAGTTGGGAAGTTATTTTTTCCGGAAACCAGCCTTCCTGGGCGGGTAATAAACCGGCCGCTTTTAAGCGGCTTTGCGCGGGTTCAAATATTTCGTCGTCGGAGCCGGTAATGGTAAGTCCTTTCTGATGCAGAGCCAGGGCTAAATTATGCATAATGCTGCCCCCAGTGGCAATCAGATGTATGTTTTGCAGTGCAGTTTGCGTCATGAAAAAAACTAATGGGCTTAGCAAATGTACAAAAATAAATTTCCGGTTAAAGTGCCTTTTCCTTGGCCAAAGCCGCCAGTAAGTTTAAATACTTCTGCGCCTTGGTTTTATATTTTTTATTCCGCCGGATTTATTTTCCAAGGTAATGATATAATTCAAACCAAAAGTACAGTGTGCATAAATTGTTAATAACACAGCCCGGGAGTTCGTTAGATTTGTAAGTATGGAGGAGAATAATGTAAAATTTGGAGGAGTGAAAACCAAAGCGGCCTGGACGCCCAAAACCACCACGCCGGTAGCTTTTGGTAAATTGCCTCCGCAGGCCCTGGAACTGGAAGAAGCGGTTTTGGGTGCTTTAATGTTGGAAAAAGATGCCCTAACGGCGGTAATTGATATTCTGAAACCCCAGAGTTTTTACAAAGATGCGCACCAGCGTATTTTCGGAGCTATTCTGGCGTTGTTCGATAAATCAGAACCGATTGACATTTTAACGGTAACCCAGCAGTTGCGCGAACAAGGGGAGTTGGAGATAGTAGGCGGGCCTTACTACATCATGAACCTGACCACGCGTATTAACTCGGCGGCCAACGTAGAATTTCACGCCCGGATTATTACGGAAAATGCCATTAAGCGCGAACTGATTTCTATCTCCACTGATATTTTAACCAAAGCCTACGAAGATACCACCGACGTTTTCGATTTATTAGACCGAAGCGAAAAATCTTTATTTGAAGTATCGGAATCGAACATCCGGAAGAACTTCGACGACATGCGCTCCTTGATGCACAAGGCCATTAAAGAACTGGAGGAAAAGAAAAACCAAAAAGACGGTTTAACCGGGGTGCCGAGCGGCTTTACCGCTTTGGATCGGGTAACTTCCGGTTGGCAACCTTCCGACTTAATTATTCTGGCCGCTCGTCCGGCAATGGGTAAAACGGCGTTCGTAATTTCGGCGATGCGGAATGCGGCTATTGATTTTAAAAAGCCAGTGGCAATATTTTCTTTGGAGATGTCGTCGTTGCAGTTGGTTAACCGCTTAATTTCGTCGGAAGCAGAACTCGAAGGGGAAAAAATTAAGAAAGGTAACCTAGCCGATTACGAGTGGGCGCAGCTCAACCATAAAATATCCAAACTCTCCGAAGCACCAATATTTATTGATGATACTCCTGGTTTATCTATCCGGGAATTGCGTACCAAGTGCCGCCGCTTAAAGGCCCACCACGATATTCAAATGATTATTATTGACTATTTGCAGTTGATGAGTGGTCATTCGGAAGGTGGTAAAGGCGGTGGTAACCGGGAGCAGGAAATTGCCTCTATTTCCAGGGCCTTGAAAATGCTGGCCAAAGAACTGAACGTGCCGGTAATTGCGTTGTCGCAGTTAAGCCGGGCCGTGGAAACCCGCGGCGGCGATAAAAAACCGCAGCTCTCCGACTTACGCGAATCCGGTTCTATTGAGCAGGATGCCGATATGGTTTGCTTTTTGTACCGTCCCGAATATTATGGCATTACCGAAGACGAAATGGGTAACCCGACTTTAGGCGTAGGCGAAGTAATTATTGCAAAACACCGGAATGGTTCTTTAGCCAACGTAGCGCTTAAATTTATTGGTAAGTATACTAAATTCGGCGACCTGGACGGCGGCTTTGGCGATGATCCGTTTGGCGGCGGTTTACCACCCAGTAATTTCGACGATGCGCCGGGCGGGGGCAGCTTTAAAGTGTTAGGCAGCAAAATGAACGGCGATTCTTTACCCAGATCGACCTTTGATGTAGAAGAACCTCCTTTTTAGAATTACAAGTTTTTTATTATTGCTAAACCCTGCTCCCAAAAGAGCAGGGTTTATTATTTATATATAATTATTTATTTTATTAATAAAAAATGTAGACTAGTAGCTTAGAATAAAAAAGGATTTGTTAGTTTTAGATAAACTTGTTTTCCCAAGAATATTCCGTCTATGTTTAAGTTCTCGCTAGTTTTAGGAGTTATTTTTTTCAGCAGCTATTTTTTGCAAAAAAACAATTCCGCAGTAAAAGCCTTAACAAAGATTGTACAGCAGGCAACTAAGCAGGACACCACTGCAGAGAAGATGCTCAATTACCAGCGGGACAATGGCGGCTGGCCGCAGTACAATGGCAATGCCACCAATTACCAAAAAAATATTACTGATGAACACAAAGCGCTGCTGTTAAAAGATAAAAATAAGCCCGACGCCACCATCGACGATAAATCTACTACTTACGAAATAAATTATTTAGTTAAAGCTTATACCGAAACCCGAAATCCGGCATATTTAACAGCGGCTGAAAATGGCATAAAATATTTACTCCTGGCGCAGTACCCCAACGGCGGTTGGCCCCAATCTTACCCAGATACCAGCAGTTACCACAAACACATAACTTACAACGACGGCGCCATGACCGATGCTTTGTGGGTGCTTGCAAAAACGGCCGCCAAAGCTGATGGCTACAGTGCCGTAGACAAAAAATTAGCAGCCCAAGCCAAAACCGCCGTGAATAAAGGCTTAAAATGCATCTTGAAAACCCAATATTATCAAAACGGTAGACTAACGGCCTGGGGAGCGCAGCACCATTATAAAACCCTGGAACCAGTTGCAGCACGTAAGTTTGAACTGGCATCGCTGAGTAGTTCCGAATCGGTAGCCGTGTTAGACTTCCTGATGCATATTCCTAATCCAAATCCGGAAATAAAAAGAGCCGTTGTTGCCGCCGTAGCCTGGCTGGAAAAAGTTAAAATTACTGGTATTACTACCCAAAAAGTAACCGATGCTACGCAGCCAAAAGGCCGGGATGTTAAAGTAATCGCTGACCCAAACGCCATTACCTGGGCCCGCTTTTACGAATTAGAAAGCAATAAACCCATATTTACCGGCCGGGATGGCATTAAGCGGTACGCATTGGCCGAAATTGAAAACGAACGGCGCGTAGGTTACAGTTGGTACAATACCCGTCCGGCTAAATTACTTCATACCGATTACCCGAACTGGGTTAAAAAGTGGGGAAAATAAAAGTAAATTTTCACTTACCTAACCATTTAAGCCTTTCATGAATAAGTTTACCGGATCGCCGGGTACATAAATATTGGTAGTAATGGTTTGCTTTAAGCTTTCAAAATATAACTGCTTGTAAATTAAACCGGTATTATTTTAATAAACTTTGTTTTCTGCGTAAAAAACAAGTTTATTTCAAAACATTTATACCGGCTTACGGGTAAGTAAAAAATGATTGTTTAACTAAAAGGCTATGATAAAAGAAGAAAACCAAACACCACTCAACCACGGTGCCAACGGAAATGGCGCTGCCGGTAACGGCCAGGGAAGTCCGGGCGGAAATGGAATGGGAGCCGACGGAAAAGAACGGATTCTCACTACCCGCCAGGGGCACCCAGTTGTGGATAATCAGAATATCCGCACGGTTGGCAACCGGGGACCTGCCACCATGGAAAACTACCACTTTATTGAAAAGATATCTCATTTCGATCGGGAGCGGGTTCCGGAACGGGTAGTGCATGCTCGGGGAGCTGGTGCTCATGGTGTTTTCGAAGCCTACGGAACCGTAGGTGATGAGCCGGTTGCCAAATATACCAGAGCTAAATTATTTCAGGAAAAAGGAAAGCAAACGCCGGTTTTTGTGCGGTTTTCTACGGTAGGGCACGGCACTCATTCGCCGGAAACCTTACGCGACCCGCGCGGCTTTGCCGTTAAATTTTATACCGAAGATGGTAACTGGGATTTAGTAGGTAATAACCTGAAAATATTCTTTATCAGGGATGCCATGAAGTTTCCGGACTTAATTCACTCCCAAAAACCAGACCCGGTAACCAATATTCAGAGCGGCGAGCGCATTTTTGACTTTATTGCCGGCACTCCCGAAGCTACCCACATGGCTACTTTCCTGTTTTCCCCGTGGGGTATTCCGGCTAACTACCGGCAAATGCAAGGCTCGGGCGTTAACACCTATAAATGGGTAAATGCCGATGGCGAAGCTGTGCTGGTAAAATACCACTGGGAGCCGCTGCAAGGTATCCGCAATTTAACCCAGGCCGAAGCCGAAGCAATTCAGGGTAAGAATTTTAACCACGCGACGCAGGATTTATACGAAGCCATTAAAGCTGGCAATTTCCCGCAGTGGGAACTGTTTGTGCAAATTTTGAGCGACGATGAGCATCCGGAACTGGATTTCGACCCCTTAGATGATACCAAACTGTGGCCCAAAGAGCAATTCCCGTGGCTGCCCGTGGGTAAAATGACTTTGAACCGGAACCCGGTTGATTATTTTAACGAAGTAGAACTTTCGGCTTTTGGTACCGGCGTATTGGTAGATGGCCTGGATTTCTCCGATGATAAAATGCTGCAGGGCCGTACTTTCTCTTATTCCGACACCCAACGGTACCGGGTTGGCGCTAATTATTTGCAACTGCCTATTAATGCTCCTCGGGTAAAAGTAGCTACCAACCAACGGGGCGGACAAATGGCGTTTAACACGGATTTTGCCGAAGGCCAGAACCCGCACATTAACTATGAGCCATCGTTCTTAGGTGGTTTACAGGAAGCCAAGGCAGCCGATAAACCCTATACTCCTCGCTACGAAGCTAACTTGGTGCGCCAAAAAATAGACCGGACCAACGACTTTAAGCAGGCCGGAGAAACGTACCGCAACTTTGAAGACTGGGAACGCGACGAACTGATTTTAAACCTAGTTACCACGCTCAGCACCTGCGATAAAAAAATTCAGGATAAAATGGTTGAGCACTTTACGCTGGCCGATGAGGATTACGGCCGCCGGGTAGCCGAAGGCTTGCAGCTTAAACTAAAAGACCAAAGCGATAAAGGGCCGATTGGAGCTACTTCGCCGAGAGAAGGCGTGGAAGAAGCACAGCGGGTTTCCCACGAATCTAAACCTTATTGATAAATATTCCGAAGTTCATAAAAAAGCCTGCTTTAATATTTTAAAGCAGGCTTTTTTATTATTTAAAAATCAGCTATTTATCTCAGCTTCATATCCGAAATAATATCCTGAATACGCTGCGAAAGTTGTTGATTTACCTTATCAAAATCGGCTTCGGAAGCTAAGGCTTCGTTTACACTAAAGTAAAATTTAATTTTTGGTTCAGTACCAGATGGCCGGGCTGATATTTTAGAACCATCGGCGGTAATAAATTGCAGCACGTTCGAGCGTTCCATATCAATGGTTTCGGTAGCGTTGGCTTCTACGTTTTTCACCTCTCCCGATTTATAATCCCGGATTTGCACTACCGGCGATCCGTTAATGGTTTGGGGTGGGTTTTGCCGGAGTTCCTGCATCATTTCGGCAATTTCCTGCTGACCCCGCTGGCCTTTTTTGGTTAAAGAAATTAAGTCTTCTTTGTAAAACCGGAATTCCTGGTACATGCTAATCATGAGCTGGTACAAGGTTTTGCCCTGGTCTTTGGCCGCTGCCGCCATTTCGGCAATCATGGCGCAGGAAGCCACGGCATCTTTATCGCGCACCGAATCGCCTACCAAATAACCGTAGCTTTCTTCGCCGCCGCCAATAAATTGCTCTTTACCTTCCAGCGAACGAATTATTTCGGCAATGTATTTAAAGCCGGTAAGGGTTTGGTAAGATTTTACGCCGTAACGTTTGGCCACTTCACCAATCAGGTCGGAAGTTACTATGGTATAGGCAATAAATTCTTTGCCGGTAAGTTTGCCGGCATCGTTCCAGGCTTTAATAAGATAATAAATGAGCAAACTGCCGGTTTGGTTACCGTTCAGGAGTACAAATTCGCCGCTCAGGTTTTTCACGCCAATGCCAACGCGGTCAGCATCGGGGTCGGTGGCCAGTACCAAATCAGCATCAATTTCGGTAGCTTTTTGCAAGGCCAGGCTCATGGCTTCTTTTTCCTCGGGGTTCGGGTAAACTACCGTCGGGAAATTACCATCTGGCGTGGCTTGCTCCTGCACAATGGTTACGTTGGTAAAGCCCAGCCGCTCCAAAACTTTCGGTACCAACGTAATACCCGTGCCGTGAATAGGCGTGTAAACAATTTTTAAGTCGTGCTGTTGCTTTATTACTGCAGGGTTAACGGCCAAACCCGCTACCATTTGGATGTAGGCGTTATCAACCTCGGCCCCAATTACCTGAATATTTTCTTCTTTCGACTCAAATTTAATTTCTTCAATGCCCGAAATGGCTTTCACCTCGTTGATAATATTTTTATCGTGCGGAGCCACTACCTGGCCGCCATCGTTCCAGTAAGCTTTGTAGCCGTTGTATTCTTTGGGATTGTGCGAAGCCGTTAGTACCACACCGCTGTGGCAACCCAAATGCCGGATAGCAAACGAGAGTTCCGGAGTAGGACGCAGGGCTTCGAAAAAATATACTTTTATATCGTTGGCGCTGAAAACGTTGGCTACAATGCGGGCAAATTCCGGACTATTATTGCGGCTGTCGTGGGCTATGGCTACTTTTACTTGCTCGTTGGCAAAAGATTTTTTTAAATAATTACTCAGTCCCTGGGTGGCGGCGCCCAAGGTATATTTATTCATGCGGTTGCTGCCTACGCCCATAATACCCCGCAAACCGCCGGTACCAAATTCTAAATCCTGGTAAAAGGCATCGCCCAAGGCTTCTGTTTCGCCTTGTTCCGATAATCTTTTTATTTCGGCTTTTGTTTCGTCGTCGTAAGGGCCATTAAGCCAGGTGTTTATTTTGCTTTGAATAGCTGGTTCTAACATAGTTTTATTTTAATTAAGATATTTAATTCGGGTTCTCTAATATTTTAGGGGAGTTAAATTACAGTTTAAATTAAGAATTACAAATTGCCCCGTAAAGCCTGTTCGCGTTCTATGGCTTCGAAAAGCGCCTTAAAATTGCCTTTGCCAAAAGACTTAGCGCCTTTGCGTTGAATAATTTCGTAAAACAAGGTGGGCCGGTCTTCTACGGGTTTGGTAAATATTTGCAACAGGTAGCCTTCTTCGTCGCGATCAACCAAAATATTCAGATCGCGCAGGGCTGGCAAATCTTCGTCTATATGGCCTACCCGGTCCAGCAGGTCGTCGTAATAATTGCGGGGTACTACCAAAAATTCTACGCCGCGGCGGCGCAATTCCGAAACCGTATGCAGCATATCGTCGGTGGCTAAGGCTATGTGCTGTACGCCGGGGCCGCCGTAAAAATCTAAATATTCTTCTATCTGGGATTTCTTTTTGCCTTCAGCGGGCTCGTTTATCGGAAATTTAATGTAGCCGTTCCCGTTCGAAACTACTTTCGACATCAAGGCCGAATAATCGGTAGAAATATCGGTATCATCAAAAGTTATCAGCAACTTAAAGCCCATTACTTCCTCGTAAAAACGAACCCATTTATTCATCTCGCCCCAGCCCACGTTGCCCACACAATGGTCTACATATTGTAGCCCCAGCGGCGTAGTTTTAAAAGAACTTTGGCGGGCAACATAACCCGGCATAAAAAGGCCGGTATAATTTTTTCGCTCTACAAATGTATGCAGGGTATCGCCGTAGGTACGGATAGAAGCTGTTTTTACTTCACCAAAATTATCGGTTAAGGTTTGGGGCGCGAAAGCCGGAATGGCGCCGCGGCTTACGGTTTCCCGGAACGATTTTTCGGCATCATCTACCCATAGCGCCAGTACCTTTACACCATCGCCGTGTTTTTGTACGTGCTGCGCAATTTCCGAATTGGGCAGGAGCGAGGCCGTAAGTACCAGCCTAACTTTACCTTGTTGCAATACGTACGAAGTCCCGTCGCGCCAGCCGGTTTCGGGGCCGGCATACGCCACCAGTTCAAACCCGAAGGCGGTCTGGTAATAATACGCCGCCTGCTTGGCATTGCCCACGTAAAATTCCAGGTGATCGGTGCCGTTTAAAGGTAAAAAATCGGTGTTGGTGCTTGCGGTCATAATTGGCGGTTGGGTTTATTAAACTCCTGGCAATTGAACCTGATAATAAAGAAATTTTAGTTTATTTGTAAATTATAGGGTTTTACTTGCAAATGCCCGTTCATGTTTTAAACTTTGTATTAAATCTATAGCAGTTGCTTTTATGAATATTGCAGAATTAAATACGTCTCTCGTATCGATAATTGAAAAAAAAGCGGAGTTAAGTAAATTATCGTACAACGATGAGCGCTACGACGAGGTTGAGGAAGAACTCCACGACCTGGAAGATGATTTTAACGAAACCTACGGCGATTACCTGGAGGAAGTATTGGAAGAAGTGCACGAGCGCATTTGCCCGGATTCTGATGTACTTTTACCTACCGCCTATTTACCAAGTAATTTATTAGGCAATACCGGCGGCGAAACTTTTAAAGGCGAAGGCGTTTGGGTTGATACCGACGAATACCCGAACAAAGAATCGCGGTTGGTGCTGGTACCAAATCCTACCCGGTTAATATTATCGGTGGGTAATACCATTAAAAAAGAAGTCTGGAAAGCTGAATAATTTATCTAAACAGCTTTAATAAAAAAATCCTGAGTTGCTACATGGCCGCTCAGGATTTTTTATTTATGGACTAATGCCAATGTTCCTTACCGTTATTCCTTAAACAGTCTGGTTCTTTGTTTATCTTTTGAAAGATTTCATCTTTCAAGGCTGAGGTGCTAACTGTTAGTTGCTGTTTAAGTTTGCTCAAGGCCGCAGGGCCCCGTTTGGTCACTCGGGCTGTCTAAGCTTGTTTTCCTCCTATCGTCGGAATGCTACGCACCACAAGCTTAGAAGGCCCTCATCGCCCAAACTGCTGTAGTCTGCTCCGTAGCTACTGCTTTTCTAAGTTTAATAATAATTATTAATTCTAAACCAAATTATTAATCTGCCCAACAAAGCTAATGCGCAACGTTCCGGTTCGGCCGAGTTCCTTTACTTCGTTAAATAGCCAATTTTTTCGCGTACGCGTTTCAAGGTTTGGGAAGCTATAGTCCGGGCTTTTTCGGCACCAACAGCTAAACGGGCGTCTATTTCGGGTAGGTTGTTCATGTAATAATTAAACTGCTCGCGCTCCTGCGTAAACCGCGCTAATATTAATTCGAACAAAGCTTGCTTGGCGTGGCCGTAACCGTAGTTGCCGTTCAGGTAATTCTGGCGCATGGTTTCTACCTCGGGAGGCGATGCCAGTAAAGCATACAATTTAAACGTAACATCCTCTTCCGGATTTTTCGGTTCTTCCAGGGTTTTGCTATCCGAAATAATAGATTTAACTACCTTTTTCAGTTCCTTTTCCGGCGCAAAAATATCAATAATATTACCGTACGATTTGCTCATTTTTTCGCCGTTGATGCCCGGTATGGTCATTACGTTTTCGTCTACGCGGGTTTGGGGCAATACAAAAGTTTCGCCATAGCGGTTGTTAAAAGCGCTGGCAATATCGCGGGCAATCTCTAAGTGCTGAATCTGGTCTTTTCCTACGGGTACATAATCGGCATCGTACAAAATAATATCGGCAGTCATGAGCACGGGGTAGGTAAACAAACCGGCATTTACCTCGGCTAAGCGGCTGCTTTTATCTTTAAAAGAATGCGCGTTGGCCAGCATCGGATACGGCGTAAAACAGCTCAAATACCAGGTAAGCTCACATACTTCGGGCACATCCGATTGCCGGTAAAAAATATTACGTTCGGTATCGAAACCACAAGCCAGCCAGGCGGCTGCAACGGCGTAGGTATTCTGGCGTAGGGTTTCGGCCTCGCGCACAGTGGTTAGCGAGTGTAAATCCGCAATAAAATAAAGCGATTCGTTTTCGGAATTTTTAGAAAGGGCTATAGCCGGCAAAATAGCGCCAAGTAAATTGCCTAAATGCGGCCGGCCGGTACTCTGTATTCCGGTAAGTATTCTGGACATGCTTTAAAATTTTACGCAATTTAATTATAAGATAGTTCCGTACCTAAACGAGTAACCAGATTAAATTTTTAGCGCTAATAAATCATAAAAATCAATAAATCAGATAAAATAAAAAATTAAGCAGATAACGTTTTATCTCTTTCGGCTTCTTGTAAAATCAGCTCGGCATCGCGGCCCAAATATCCATCAATAAAGTAATGCGCAATGTATAAAAGCGGCGTGAGCACAATGGCTACTGTAAATTTATAAATGTAATTAATAATGGCTACCGATATTACCTGCGCAACACTCCAGTTACCAAACGCATAAAAAGCAATAAACAACACCACAAACGAATCTATTAATTGCGAAACCAAGGTAGAACCAGTAGCCCGTAGCCATATTTTTTTACTGCCGGTTAATTTCCGAAGCCAGTGAAATACCGAGGCATCCAGGAGTTGAGAAACCAGAAAAGCTACTACCGACCCAATAATAATGCCGCCGCCCTGCCGGAAAATACTGTTAAAGGCAAAATCAATATTAAAGGCATTACCAGTAGTATCTTTGCTATTTACATCGAGCCAGAATTGAGCCGGCGGCAAATTGGTTATAATGGTTATTACCAAAAAAGCGTACAAAATAAGGCAAACTGTAATAATGCTGATTCGTTTAACCCCTTTTTTACCAAAATATTCATTTATAATATCGGTAGTAATAAAAACAATAGGCCAGATAACCACCCCGGCCGTTAAGTTAAAATCGAGCGTAAAGCCAGGTAAAACCGGAATTTGAGCACCGGGTAAGCCCAGCAAGGCTTCGGCCGAAAATATTTTTACCCCGATTATTTCTGCTAATAAGGCGTTGGCCAGGAAAATACTGCATAACACCAGAAACAACTTTGTTTTTTTAGCCTGCAAATGGTCTAGGGTAACGGACATAACTGCGGATTTTTTAGAAAGGAAATATAGAGAATATTTAGCTAATATAGTTATACCATTATCAAGCGAATCCTACGCTTAAATGTACATAATTGGTCATCCTGAGCTTGTCGCAGGATCTATAACAGCCTTATAAAATAGATTTATACCAGCTCGTATAAAGATTCTTCCATAGCCGCACTGTAATAATAGCTTTTGAACAAACCTCACAGGTCTTTTAGACCTGCGAGGTTTTAACCTATGACAGCTACTTTATACTATTAGGTATTAGATGTTTCGACAAGCTCAACATGACTCCTGTAGTTGGCGCATTATCAAATTGATAATAATATTGTTTAAATCCGTTTAGGTCCAAGAACTAAGCCCCTGAATATTTAGGATAGTAGCTTATTGCGAGAATTTAAAAATATCTAAATAATATTTACTCCAGAATACCAATGGTTTTACCTTCCAGGGCCAGGTGGGTATTATCAAAGACAGCTTTGGCTTCTTCGAGCAGCGGCGTTAAATCTTTGTAGCGCGCCGAAAAATGGCCAATCAATAACCGTTTTACTTCGGCTTTCAGGGCTAAGGTAGCAGCTTGTTTGGCCGTACTGTGGTAGGTATACACCGCGCGCTCCAACATATTATCCAGGAAAGTGGCTTCGTGGTAAAGCAAATCTACACCTTTTATGTAAGGTATTATATCTTCTTTGTAGCGGGTGTCACTGCAATAGGCGTACGATCGGCTGCGGCTAGGTTCGCTGGTAACATCTTCGTTTCGCACCAAAATATTGCCGGTTTCGTCCAGAATATCTTCGCCATTTTTCAGCCGGACTAGTTGCGGCGGAGAGAGAAAATCGGGTAGTTTGGCTTTTACCAGGTGCCGCGGTTTGGGCTTTTCCCGGAACAAAAAGCCGCAGCAGCTTACGCGGTGCTGCATGGGCAACGTATGGACGGTAATATATTTATCTTCGAAAATTTGCTGATGAACCGTGGTATCGAGTTCCTGAAAATCGAGCTTAAAATTGTAATGGGTGTTGGAATATTTAAACTGTAAAGTTAAAATATCGGCCAGGCCAGGTGGGCCAAAAATGGTGAGGGGAGTGGTTCGCTGCTGCAGGTGCATGGTAGAAAGCAAACCAAATAAGCCAAAAAAATGATCGCCGTGTAAATGGCTGATGAAAATATTAGAAATGCGCTGATGCTTTACTTTGTATCGCATCAGCTGCATTTGTGTGCCTTCTCCGCAATCAATTAAATTTAACTGATTGCCAATAGTTAAAATCTGGGCGGTATGATTACGGTTATACGATGGGGTGGCCGAAGAACTGCCTAATATTTTAAGTTCAAATTCCAAATGCTACCCCAGCCGTTATTATTCTTCTTTGTTAGTCAGGTCGCGCTCAATCTCGTGCAGAAATACGCGATCAATAGCCTCTTCTACAGTTGGCAGAATATTTAAAACCGACTCCAGTTTAGAAATGGTTATCAGTTTCATTACATGGTCCTGCAAGCCAGCTAATATTAACAAGCCGTTAGATGAATTACACAAACGGTTGGCAATCAAGATAGAACTAAGCCCGGAAGAGTCGGTGTATTTAACATTGCTCAAATCCAGAATCAGGTTGCTGATGCCTTCGGCGTTCAATTTCACAAATTCTGATTTTAAATCAGGAGCAATAGTAGTATCTAATTTTTTCTCATCAATGGTAATGATGGTGTAATTTTCTTTTTTATCGATAGTGTATTTCATACGTATTGCAATATAGATTTAAAGGCGAAGGTACCAATTTATAATTAAATTACGATGGTGTAATGGTTAAAATGTTTTGTTCAATGCCTTGCCGGATTCTTTCTTCCACGTTATCGTAAGGCACCCGTTCAAATTTTTTGCCGGTTACCACTTCGTATAATTCTATGTAGCGGGCCGAAATCTGGTCGAGCCACTCGTCGGTCATTTCGGGCACTTGTTGGCCGGCTTGTCCGCTAAAATTATTATCTAAAAGCCATTGCCGCACAAACTCTTTCGATAGCTGCCGCTGCGGCTCCCCGTTCGCCTGCCGCGCTTCGTAACCATCAGCGTAAAAATAGCGCGACGAATCTGGCGTATGAATTTCATCAATCAAATATATTTTGCCGTTGGCTTTCCCGAATTCATACTTCGTATCCACTAAAATTAATCCGCGTTCAGCGGCTATTTTGGAGCCTCGTTTAAATAAAGCCCGGGTATATTCTTCCAGTTGGCGGTATTCTCTTTCCGAAACAAGATTCGACCCAATAATGTTTTCGGCTGAAATATCTTCGTCGTGGCCTTCGGCGGCTTTGGTAGTGGGGGTAATAATGGGTTCGGGTAATTTATCGTTTTCCCGCAGGCCTTCGGGCATGTGTTGACCGCAAATTTCGCGCTTGCCGCTTTTGTATTCGCGCCAGGCGTGGCCAGCCAAATAACCCCTAATTACCATTTCTACTTTGTAAGGCTCGCATTTTACCCCAACCGTTACGCATGGGTCGGGTTGAGCCAGCACCCAGTTAGGTACCACATCGGCAGTAGCCGCCAGCGAAAAAGCAGCTATCTGGTTTAATACCTGACCTTTATACGGAATGGCCCGTGGCAAAACCACATCAAAGGCCGAAATGCGATCGGTTGCTACTACGGCCAGCTTATCCTGGAAATAATAAACATCGCGTACTTTGCCGCGGTAAAAACCGGTTTGTCCTGCAAAATTGAAATTGGTTTCTTTTAAGGCCTTCATCTAACTTGGTATAGCTACGGAGAGCAAAGTTAGAAAGATATTCTGAGCCTCAAAATAATGAATAATACGGATCGAAATTAAGCTTATATACCCAAGTTTAAGTATTAAACGAAGGCGCATGCAACCAACTAAGATGGATTGGCGTCGTAAGAAATAGCAGGAAAGGGGTTTTAAGTAATGATGAAGCAAGTATATTGTAAATATCTGGTGTTGGTTTTTTTTACGCTAACGGTGGGATGTCAGCCGGAATATGTTGAACCTGCCAGTACAGTGGGAACTACCAATAGCGAAGATTTGTGGAAGAAACCAGGCAAACCTTGCCCAGAATATTTTTACTTCTACGGGCAATCTAAAATTGATTTAGGAACCGTAAACACCTCTAAAATAATCCTCGGTTTTCAGGAGGGCATTACTGCGGCTCAGAAGGCAAGGTTTGTAGCGCAGTTTCCTTACCTGCATCGTATTCAAAACGAGTTTAATACCGGCAGTGCTGATGCAACCGTGGTGCAACTGAAAGATGGATTATCGTGTGCCCAAGTAGAAGCAATATTATTTAAATTAGCTAAAAAACGCGAAATACGGTATGCTACGCCATTTTTTCAATCTCCTTTCGAGGCAAACCTGCTCGGAATTACTAACCAGTTTATTGTAAACCTCAAGCCCGGCTATTCGGCTGCGGATATGAAAAAATTAACCAAACGCACCAAAACCCAAATAGTGGAGCAACTAGGGGATTATACTTTTATACTAAGTGCCGATAAATATGCCGCTGGCCATGCGCTGCAAATGGCTAATAAATTTGCCCGGTTTTACCAGGTAGAAAGTAGCGAGCCCGATTTTTATTATGGGTTTTAAATATCCGTAGTAGTTGGTAAAAAATCTTTCCTTTTCCGGACAAAATATTATTTAACCTGCTGCCAGCTATTTTGCGCTGGTTTGGCCCCGCGTGGCTGGTGGCTTCATGGCAAGTTTGCTACCGGGTTAACATAAACCTCAATACCAGCGTATTAAATTATTATTGTTTGTCTGGGGTAGTATAAGCTTTTTAGTTAAAGTCAGATGCTGGGCATTGTAAGCTTTGCGCAGGGCTAAAAATAATATAACCAACGATAAACAACTGATTAGACCAAAAAAGGCAGTAAATATTGCCGGATTTAAATTAAACTATGAAAAATTAAAATTTAGCAGCATGGCAGAAATTAATATTGAACGTAAAAAAACGCCGGTATGGCGGTGGTTATTAATCCTTATTTTATTGGCCTTAATAGCCTGGGCGGTTTATGAATTTGCCTACGATAAAGAAGACAATGATTTTGATGAAGTACCGGCTACCGGTATGGTAACCCTGGTGCCGCAGGCCCCGCTTTTAACCTGAACACGCTTTACTAAAAACTAACCTTAAGCGAAAAAACTATGAGAAATGATGAAATAAGAACCGAAGGGAATGAGCGTTTGCTGCCCTTGAGTAATTCTAAAGATTTTAAAGTAGCCAAAGATAACCCCGATGTTCGCGGCTGGCGCGTAGTAGGCTCCGATGGCGAAAGCCTGGGTGTAGTAAAAGACCTGATTGTAGATACCCAGGAAATGAAAGTGCGCTACCTGGCTTTAACGGCCGATAAGCGTTATTACAACGATAACTACGATCGTTATTTGCTGGTACCTATCGGGTCGGCTGCCCTCGACAAAAAAGGTAGTAATGTATTTGTTTCTAATATCGATTCCCGGACTATCCTGAATTATCCTACTTACCAGGGCGGGCCTATTACCGAAGATTATGAATACGCGGTGCGCGAAGCTTCCTTGCATCCCGGTGACCGGACCGATACGGTAAAAAGAGATAATGTAGCAACTGACCAGACTACAACCGTTAACGACCAAACAACTACCGTTAACGAACAGCCGGCTACGGTAGCGCCCCGGCGTATCTCCAATGATTTTTACAACAACGATACCTACAACGATAATAAATTTTATACTTCTGACCGCAACAATAACTACGACGACCGGTCGAGCTTTTCGCGGGATAACGTGAACACCGATATTTACCCGGATCGCAATGACACGGCTAACGGCATTCGCCCGGATGTAGATGAGTCAATATCTACTATTGAACGCCTAGAGCGCTTGCGGGAACGTGGTTCGATTACCGAAGACGAATTTAGGGTGCTGAAGAAAAGAGCCCTTGATTTGTAGCGTTGGTGCCGCAATATTCCTTTAAAACAGAAGCGCATCCCAACTGGGATGCGTTTCTATTTGAAATAAAAATATATTAATTAATGGCTTTTCACTTCGGCACTTACGTAAACGGCTTTGGCTTTATCGCGCAGGTTATATTCCGAAGACATTACTTCGGCGTAAGCCCCGGCCGTACGGATAGCTACAAAATCGTTCCGTTTGGTTTCGGGCAGAAAAACATCTTTGGCAAAACAATCCGTCGATTCGCAAATAGGCCCTACTACATTGTATTTTACTTCCGGACCCTGGCTGGTCAGGTTTTCAATTTTGTGGTAAGCCTGGTACAACATGGGCCGTAATAATTCGGTCATGCCGGCATCCAGAATGGTAAAATTAGTGGTTAAACCTTTTTTAACGTACAACACCCGCGATATTAACGAGCCGCATTGCGCTACCAGGGCCCGGCCTAACTCAAAATGTACCTGCTGGCCCGGCTGAACTTCTAAATGCTCGTTAAAAATGGCAAAGTAAGATTCAAAATCCGAAATCGGGCTTTCGTCGGGGTGGTAATAATCTACGCCTAAACCGCCGCCCACATTCAGGTGGGGTAAACGAATATTACGGCTGATAAACCATTGCTGTATTTCGTTAACCCGGTTGCACAGGTTTTTAAATACCGTTAAATCCATAATCTGCGAGCCAATATGGAAGTGCGTACCAATTAATTCCAGGTTTTCACAATTTTGTAAAAGCGCCAGCACATCTTCCAGTTCCCACATATTAATACCAAACTTATTTTCTTCTAAGCCGGTAGTGATGTATTTATGGGTATTGGCATCTACGTTGGGGTTAATGCGCAAAGCAATGCGAGCCACCTTGCCTTGTTTGCCAGCCAGCTCGTTAATTACTTCCAGTTCCTGCAACGATTCGCAGTTAAAACAGAAAATATTGTGTTGCAGCGCAAAGTTTATTTCGGCATCTGATTTACCTACGCCGGCAAAAACAATGTGCTCCGCATCGAAGCCCCGCTTTAAAGCCCGTTTTACTTCGTTGCCGCTTACGCAATCGGCGCCAAAGCCAAATTCCTGAATAAGCCGTAAAACCGGTTTGTTGCTGTTAGCCTTTAAAGCGTAATGTACCTGAAAATTATATTTAGAAGCAGCGTGCTGGGCACTTTCCAGTGTTTGCCGCAGTAAATCTAAATCGTATAAATAAAAAGGAGTAGGCTCTTGTTGCCAGCTCTCCTGCAAATCTTTAAGCATGTGCGGGTTGTTCTGTTTTGGTAAATACCCCTTCGTTTAAGGCAATTAAAGCCTGATTTTTATAGCTGGTATTTACTAATAAACTAATATTGTTTCTGCTGCCACCGTAAGAAATCATGCGTAACGGAATTTGCTGCAGCGATTTAAATATGGTTACCACAGTTCCGGGCGCAGCTTCAATAGAATCGCCCACGAGGCAAATAATCGAAAGATCCTGGTCTACTTCTACGGTACCAAATTCTTTCAATTCCGAAATAATTTCGTTCAGGAAGCGGGTATTATCAACCGTTAAAGATACCGCTACTTCCGAAGTGGTAATCATATCAATCGAAGTTTTGTATTCTTCAAAAACCTCGAAAATGCGGCGTAAAAAGCCGTAAGCCAGCAGCATACGGGTAGATTTTATTTTAATGGCGGTAATGCCATCTTTGGCGGCTACGGCTTTAATGCTGCTGCCAGAAGTACGGGCCGAAATAGTAGTGCCGCGGGCTTCGGGTTGCATGGTATTAAGCAGGCGCACCGGAATATTTTTTTGCTTAGCCGGCAATACGCTGGAAGGGTGCAATATTTTAGCCCCAAAGTAAGCCAGCTCGGCCGCTTCGTCGAACGATAATTCCGCGATAGGATAAGTGTTTTTTACAATTCGCGGGTCGTTGTTGTGCATGCCGTCAATATCGGTCCAAATCTGAATTTCTTCGGCTTGAATGGCCGCGCCAATTAAAGAAGCAGAATAATCGCTGCCGCCGCGTTTCAGGTTATCAATCTCTCCGAAGGTGTTCCGGCAAATATAACCCTGGGTAACAAATAATTGAGTATCGGGGTATTGAGCTAAATCAGTAACTAACTGTTGCGAGATAAAAGCGGTATCGGGCTCTTCGTTTTCATCAATTTTCATGAAATTCAAGGCCGGTAATAATACCGATGAAATATTGCTTTCTTCCAGGAAAAGCTGAAATAAACCCGTAGAAAGCAATTCGCCCTGGGCCAGAATGCCCCGCTCTTCGTGGCTGCTAAAATCATTTTTTACCTGCGATTTAATAAATTCAAAATGGCTTTGAATAAAATCTAAGGCAAGTTGTTTGTATTTATCTGTTTTATACAGGCCGTCAATTACCTGTTTATAAGTCTGGTGTAAATCTTCTATTAACCCCAAGGCCTCGGTTTGCTTGGCTTTAAACAGGTTATCAGAAATTTGTACGAGTTTATTGGTAGTACCCGACATGGCCGATAATACTACAATTTTGGGGTCTGGTGTGTTAATTAAACTAGCCACCATCTTCATGTTGGTAGGGGAGCCTACGGAAGTGCCGCCAAATTTTAAAACTTTCATGTAAAACAGTTTGGTTTTTTAGTAAAGTGCCACAAAGGTAATGATTTATGATACAATTGGTAAAAGTATACCCGCTTTTATAGATAAATATTTAATAGCAAGTAGCGTTAATCTGCCACCAGCATAAACAACCTGAGCAGTAAGCTTTAAGCATAATATTTAGTGACAACAGTGCTTTAAATAACCGCGCAGGTATAATATTTAGCTTTTTCCGGAAGATAAAATTACTGCGGCAGCATTGCCCCCAAAGCCCGCTGCTAAAATTAATATGCGATTTACAGCTGTAAACGGTTTGTTATTCAGGAAACAAGGGTAAGGAAAGGAGAGCGGAGCTAAATGCTGGAGAAGGTGAATAGCGTACTCCAGGCTAAAAGCCGCGGAAGCGCCTAAAGTGTGGCCAATCAGCCATTTATTAGAAGTGAGCGGAGGTAGATTATTCTCGCCGAATACCGCTTGCAAAGCCCTGATTTCCGCCGCATCGCCGGCAACGGTACCGGGCGCATGTAAAATAATTAAATCGATGGGCTGCGTGTTTTCAGCTTGTTGCAAGGCATTCCGAATGGCTTTCTGAAAATGCTGGCCATCTTTGGAGAGACCGGTTTTACTCGGAATAGCCTCCGTGGCAAACCCCACCGATTCGATAATAATGGGTGGATGGCTGGAATTATTTAATTCGGCAGCACTTACTTTCTCTAAGGCAAAAATGGCCGCGCCTTCCCCCAGAACAAAGGTGTTTTTCTTTTCTTCGTTTAAAGGGCGGCAAGGAATGGTTGGCTCCTGATCCTGGGAATAAATGCCAATGGCTTTCATTTGGGCAATCGTAAACGGGGTTAGCGGCGCTTCGGCGCCGCCGGCCAGAAAACGGGTAGCCATGCCGGATTTTAGCCAGGCAAAACCATTGGCAATAGCTTGTAAAGTAGTACTGCAGGTAACCGAGTGACTAACTACCGGCCCATTGGTTTGTAAATCGTTGGCTACCCACGACGAAATATTGCCCAGGGTAGTAACCGGTGAAGTTGGGGCCGGCACCTGTCCGGTGGTTAAATATTCTGTTAGGTAATTCTCGAAAAGCTCCGTAGCGCCGCGCGACGAACCAATATTTATGGCCACTTCTGAATCGCTCAGCCAACCGGCGGCCGCTACTGCCTGGCGCGCAGCTATGATGGCCAGCAGCACCGACCGGTCCACCGATTGGTAATTTTTTTTCTCCTGCTTTAACACTTTAAGAAAATTTTCGGCAACTTCGGATAAAGCGCCTACGGGCGTAACCATATGCTGGTAAATTCTTTTACCAAAGGTAGGCGTTGCGGTTTTATATGCTTTAGCTACCAAATTCTGATTATGGCCCAGCGGGGAGATGGAACCGTGCCCCCTAATAACAATATATTCTTTTTGGCTCAAGATGCTGAATCAGTGTTTTCGGTAAGCAAAGCGCTCATTTTTTCGATTACGCCGTACACAATATTTAATTGCTCTTCGGTAATACAGTAGGGCGGAAATATATAAATAATATTACCGAGGGGCCGTAATAAAACCTGGTGTTGTAAGGCAAAGTTATACAAACGGTTCCGGATTTGGTTAAAATAAGAGGTTGTGCCCATGTTAAATTCCAGAGCCAAAATAGTACCGGTTTGCCGGATATTTTTTATAGACGGATGACCGTTTAATTTTTCCTTGAATTGCTGGTGTTGGGCCGCAATGCGTTGCATGTTTTGCTGGGTTTGCGGTTGCACGAGCAACTCGTAGCTGGCAATACCGGCGGTACAGGCAATAGGGTTAGCGGTGTAGGAATGCCCGTGGAAGAAAGTTTTATTTGTTTCGGTACTTAAAAAAGCTTCAAAAATTGCCTGCGCGCAGGTAGTAACACCCAACGCCATTACGCCTCCCGTAAGCCCTTTCGATAAGCAAACCATATCAGGTTGTTTTGATAAATATTCGCAGGCAAAGTTGCGGCCGGTACGGCCAAAGCCCGTCATTACTTCATCGGCAATGGTTAAAATCTGGTGTTCTTTACAAATTTGCATGAGCTGGTTCAGAATATCGGGGCTATACATTACCATGCCGGCAGTGCCTAATACCAGCGGCTCAAATATAAAGGCAGCTATATCTTCTTGCTCAGTCAGTAATTTTAGCTGTGCAACGGTTTCTGCTTCGCGGCCCGTAACCGGCACATCTATAAATAAAACATCAAATAAATATTGCTGAAATGGCTGGGTAAAAGCGCTCCGGCTACTCACCGACATGGCCCCAAAGGTATCGCCGTGGTAACTATCGCGGAAGGCAATAATTTTATATTTAGTTTGCCCCAGGTTTTGCCAATATTGCATCGCCATTTTCAGGGCCACTTCTACGGCCGTAGAACCATTATCAGAATAAAAAACTTTGGCCTGATTAGCGGGTAATATTTGTAGTAAGTTTTCGGCTAAGGCTACGGCGGGTTCGTGGGTAAAGCCGGCAAATATTACGTGGTCGAGGCGGTTAAGCTGCTCGGTTATTTTTTGTGTAATGTGCGGGTGGCAATGGCCGTGTAAATTAACCCACCACGACGAAATAGCATCGATGTAGGTATTACCTGCCTCGTCGTATAATAAAGCACCTTCTCCGCGCACAATTGGCAACGGTGGCGCTGCCGTTTGCATTTGTGTATAAGGATGCCAGATTATAGCTTGGTCGCGTTGTGTTAAATTCATTATAAAACGTTTAATCTATCTCTAAGCTGAACCGCATAATCCGAAATAATCTCCAGGGTTAATTTTTCTTCGGGTAAAACCGATAATAATTTAGGCAGGCCGGTATAATTCAGAATAAAGTCTTCGGAAGCAGTATTGGGTTCGCCATTAAATATTAGACCTAATATGTTGATGTTGCGGTTTTTTAAAGCTTCCCAGGTTAATAAAGTATGATTAATGCTGCCTAAATAATTCCGGGAAACCAATACAACTTCGCACGCAAATATTGGCAGCAAATCTACCATAAGTTTAATATTGTTTAGGGGTACCAATAAACCACCGGCTCCCTCAATAACTAAATGGTTAGCAGTTTCCGGAAGTTGAATATTTTTAAGTTCGATGGTTATGTTTTCTGCTTCGGCGGCAGCGTGTGGCGAAAGCGGCAATGGCAACCGGTAAGCTTCCGGGTGAAACCTGGATTTTTTGTTTTGAATTAACTTATTAACGGTTGCGGTATCGGAATCGGTTAGGGTGCCCGATTGTACCGGCTTCCAGTAATCGGCTTGCAGGGCTTCGGTTAAAATAGCCGCAACTACAGTTTTGCCAACATCAGTGCCAATGCCGGTTACAAATATTCTTCTCATAATTGCGTGCTAATTGCGGCGGCTAATGCATCTATTTCGGCCTCCGTGTTAAAAGCGTGCACAATCAGGCGCAGCCTTTCTTTTCCGGCTGGTACCGTCGGACTGAAAATAGGCCGGGCATCAATGCCGTCGGCTTGCAACTTTTGGCTGATTGTTCTCAAGGAAGCTACATCTGGCGCTTGCAGCCATTGAATAGGACTATCGGTTGGGTTTACTTTAATATTTGGGTAAGGCGCCAACGCGTTTTTTAAATAAACTGCCAATTGTTTAACCCGGCTTCTTTCAAAGTTTAATTCGGGCAAAAGTTCGTAAGCTGTTTTAATATTTAATAAAGCATGCAGCGGCAGGGCCGTGGTATAAATAAAGGGCCGGCTGAAATTAATTAAAAATTGGCGGAGCGCCTCTGAACCAACCATCGCCGCCCCGTGGCAACCCAGCGCTTTCCCAAAAGTCATGATGCGGGCAAAGACTTTATCTGCTAAACCCAATTCCTGCACCAGGCCACCACCGTTGGGACCGTACAAACCGTTAGAATGCGCTTCGTCTACGACCAGGTAAGCACCTTTTTCTGCGCAAATCTGTACCAAATCAATTAACGGGGCAAAATCGCCATCCATAGAATACAGCGATTCTACGGCTACGTAAACATCGCCGGTAGCACGTTGAAATTTTTTTTGTAAATCATCCGGAGAATTGTGCCGGAACGAAAACGATTGGGCAAAACTTAAGCGAATGCCGTCTTTAATAGACGCATGGCTGGCCTCGTCATACAAAATGGTATCGCCGCGTTGCGGAATTGCCGAGAAAAAACCGGTGTTGGCGGCAAAACCCGAATTAAAAAGCAAGGTGGCTTTGGCAGCGTGAAATTGGGCAATTTGTTTTTCTAAAGCTTCGGCCAAAGCAGAATTACCCGATAACAGCCGGGAACCCGTAGCACCCACGGGTAAGTGCGCATAATTTAATAATTCCGCTTCCAGCCGGGCACGGAGTTTTTGCGAGCGGGCCAGGCCCAGGTAATCGTTTGAGCAAAAATCAATAGCGGCAGCCGTGGTTTTGAGCTGCCGCAAAATGCCGTTTTGTTCCCGCTGGGCCAGTTTTTGCCTTAATTTTAAGGGCAAATCCATTTGGTTAAGCAACTACTTCGCCGGCTTCTTTAAAAGCTTTGCGGGGCGATAAACCCAGCAACTGAAACATGAGTTGGTCTTCGTTTACGCCTGGGTTAGGCGTAGTTAATAATTTATCGCCGGAAAAAATAGAGTTAGCGCCCGCCATAAAGCACAGAGCCTGTTCGGGTAAGCTCATTTCGGTGCGGCCAGCCGATAAGCGAACCATGGTGCGCGGCATGGTAATACGGGCCGTGGCAATCATCCGGATCATTTCCCAAACCGAAACGCGGGGCTGATGCTCCAGGGGCGTACCCGCTACCGGCACCAGCGCATTTACCGGTACTGACTCGGGGTGCTCGGGCAAGTTAGAGAGTACGTGCAGCATTTCAATCCGGTCTTCGTCGGTTTCGCCTAAGCCAATAATGCCGCCGCTGCACACCGAAATACCGGCGTTGCGCACGTTTTCGATGGTATTCAGGCGGTCTTCGTATTTACGGGTAGTAATAATTTTTTCGTAATGGTCGCCGGAAGTATCCAGGTTGTGGTTGTAGGCGTATAAACCGGCTTCTTTTAGGCGCTGGGCCTGGTACTCGTTCAGCATACCCAGCGTACAGCAAACTTCCAGGCCAATATCATTTACTTTGGAAACCATACCCAGCACCCGGTCAAAATCGCGGTTATCGCGTACTTCGCGCCAGGCGGCTCCCATACAAAAACGAGTAGAGCCGGCAGCTTTGGCCTTTTGGGCGGCAGCCAGTACGGTTTCTTCCTGCAACAAGGCCTGCACTTTTACATCGGTGTGGTAACGGGCGGCCTGCGGGCAATAAGCGCAATCTTCGGGGCAACCACCGGTTTTTACCGATAACAACGTACACACCTGAACCTCGCTGCCGGTATGGTATTTCCGGTGCACCTGCGATGCCTCGTAAATAAGTTCCAGCAAAGGTTTTTCGTATATTTCTTTAATCTCCTCCGGAGTCCAGTTATTGCGTATTTCGGCAGTAAGGCTATTCAGGCTCATAAGTAATTTAATTTGGCGCTACGAAAATAAGTAAGATTACTTTTCGAACCGAATATTTTTATTGCTGGTCCGGTAAAAAATAACGTACGCTAAGGTTTAGCGCCTGGACTAAAGGCTTCTAAATATTAAGCGCCCGCATCCGACACTACCTGCCCGTTGCGGTAAGTTACCGATTTTATTGTTTTACCGGAGGCATCGAAATATTTCCAGATGCCGGATTGTTTATTGTTTTTGTAGATGCCGGTAATTTCGGGTTTGCCGTCTTCGAAATATTGCTTGAAAGCGCCTTGGCGGAGCCCTACTTTAAACTCGGTCTCGGATTTTACTTTGCCCGATGGATAATATTGTAGCTGCACGCCATTTATTTTGCCTTTGGTGTACGGCGATTTTTCCTGTACCTGTCCATCTTCGAAATAAACCAGGCGGTCGCCTTCGAGTTTATTGATTTCGTAAGTTTCTTTTATCTTAATTTTTTTAGGGGCATCGTAATAGGTCTTCCAGTCGCCTGATTTAGCATTTTGCTTTAGGTTTTGTTCTTCTTTTACGTTGCCCGACGGGTAAAAAGAGGTGATTTTCTGGGTAGTACCATTATCTGAATACCGGATTTCCTGCTTGAGTTTGCCTGTTTCGTAAAAATGCTGCGTTAAACCTTCTTTAACTCCCTCTTTATAATTAATACTGCTCATTATTTGGCCGTTTTCGTAGTAAGTTTTAGCCAAACCATCAATCTGGCTGGTGGTATTTTTACTCTGAAATACGTCGCGGCCTGTTACAATACTGGTGCTGGCGCGTGCTTGTTCTTTGGGCTTGGCAATGGTTACAGATTTATAATTAATTTCGGATTTTAACTTACCAGAGCGGTAATAACTTTTAAAACTGCCGGTCCGTTTACCATCAATATTCTGCGCTTCTGATTCCAGTTGGCCGTTGTCGTAAAAGATTTTGTACATGCCATCGGGTACGCCGTTTTTGTAATTGGCTTCGGTGTGTGGTTTGCCGTTAGGAAAATAAGTAAGCGCCGTACCATTCTGTTGGCTCCGGGCGTATGTTATAGCCGATTTTAAGGTGCCATCCGGGTAATATTCTTTTACCACGCCTTCCGGCACGCCATTTACAAAAGTTGCTTCGGTTTTGGGCTGGCCGTTTTCGTGGTACGTTTTAAAGGTGCTGGTTTGCTGGTCGTTTTGGTAAGTGCCTTCCTGCAACAATTTGCCGTTGGCGTAATACGATTTAAAAGGCCCCTGCTTTTTATTGTCGGCGTAATTAATTATTAATTTTGTTTGGCCGTTCTCGAAATATTCGGTGTAGGTGCTGTCGCGTTTGCCCCGCACAAATTTGCCTACGCCTTCCAGTTTGCCGCTCCGGTAAAACCGCTGGTATTTGCCGTGCGGTACCGTATCGGTGGGCAGCATAAAATAAACTTCCTTAACTTTTGCATTAAGGGTATCGTGGTAAGTTACTACTTTTTTAAGTTGGGCAAAGCCGGTGGTCTGGCAGAAAAATATTGCCAGTAAAGCAATTGCCCAGCGCATTAATTTTAACATAGGGTATCTAAAATAAAAACAGCCTTACATTTTAACGTAAGGCTGCCTGTAAAAAACATGCCAGATTTAAAATTATATTTTTTGAATAACCAAAGCTGAGGCACCGCCGCCGCCATTGCAAATACCGGCTACGCCAATTTTACCTTGCTTTTTATCTAACACATTGCACAAGGTGGTAACAATACGCGCCCCGGAAGCGCCCAACGGATGACCCAGCGATACCGCGCCCCCAAAAATATTAACTTTCTCGTTTTCGAGGTTTAGCTTCTGATTATTAGCCAACGAGACTACCGCAAAGGCTTCGTTAATTTCGTAATAATCAACTTCGTTGGCGTTAACTCCGGCATTTTTTAAAGCTTTGGGAATGGCCAGGGCAGGAGAGGTGGTAAACCATTTGGGTTCTTGTTCGGCATCGGCAAAACCTAATATTTTAGCAATTGGTTTTACACCCAGCGCTTCGGCTTTTTCGCGGCTCATGAGGAGCACTGCTGCCGCGCCATCGTTCAGGGTAGAGGCATTAGCGGCCGTAATGGTACCTTCTTTGTCGAAAACCGGTTTCAGGCCGGCAATTTTATCGAAGTTAACTTTAGAATATTCTTCGTCTTGGGTTACCAGCAACGGATCTTTGCCGCGTTGCGGAATTTCTACCGGTATTATTTCGTCTTTAAAATAGCCTTGTTCGGCGGCGGCGGCACTGCGGCGGTACGATTCAATGGCAAAGGCATCCTGCATTTCGCGGGTTATACCCATTTCGCGGGCCGTATTTTCGGCCGCATTACCCATGTGATAATCGTTGTACACATCCCACAAGCCGTCTCTAAGCAAGCCATCTATCATCTGGCCGTGGCCCAGTTTAGCGCCAAAGCGGGCTTTATCCAGGTAAAACGGCACATTCGACATACTTTCCATGCCGCCGGCTACCACTACTTCTTTGTGGCCCAGCATAATAGCCTGCGCCCCAAACATAATGGCTTTGGTACCCGAGGCACAAACTTTATTAATAGTTGTACATTCTACTTCGTAGCCCAGGCCGGCAAAAAGCGCCGCTTGCCGGGCCGGCGCCTGCCCCAGGTTAGCCGATAGTACATTGCCCATGAGTACTTCCTGTACTTCATTCGGATCTACACCGGCTTTGGCCAAAGCCCCTTTTATAGCAATTGCGCCTAGCTGGGTAGCCGATAAACTGGCTAAAGCGCCGCCAAAACTGCCAATAGGCGTCCGGATAGCCGATATAATATATACTTCTTTTAGTTGCATGGTGCGTGGGGAATATTCAAAATAAAAAATTATGCTGGTTAGGCAAGCCATAATAACCTGTTTGGCTACTTTGAGTTTACCAATCCGGTTTGTTTTTGTTTTGCCGGGATTGCGGTTGGGGCTTGGGTAACTGCTGCAAATATTGTAATTCGGCATTCTGCATGGCTTCCAGCAACAGCAAAGCTTTTTCCGGCGATAAATCGGTTTTGCCTAAACGTTTGTGTAAGGTTTGCATTTGCTGCTCCTGGTTGGTAATTTCTGCGGGGTTTTCGCTGGCCCCGAAAGCACCTGGGTTTACTGAATTATTGTTATTATTTAATCCTTTGGTGTTACCGGGTTGGTTGCCGCTATTTTGGGGCGTATCGCCACCCGCAACTGGTTGCTTATCCGGCTTGTTTCCGGTAGAATTATTTTGCTGATTATCCGTTGGGCCTTCGGGCTGCGGTTTATTTTGTGGCGGTTCCTGGCCTTGCTGTGTTAAGTCGCTGATAAAATCGGGGTTGCCGGCTTCAGAGGCGCTCACGCCCTGACCCCTTTTGGGTTGCGGTGCTGCCTGCTTTTCTTTCGGGTTTTTTCGATTGGCGGAACGGCGCGGAAATCTAGCTGGGTTTTGGGTTTGATATTTTTTTACCAGCTCGTAGTTGTAGCGGGCAATCTCGTTGCGCGGGTTTTTAATTATAGCCTGCCGGAAGAAATACAAAGCTTTTTCGGGGTTATTATCTTCATAAGCCAGTATACCTAACTGGTTGAGGGCAGCGCCTTGCAAATCGGCATCGGGGTTGTTGCGGAGTTGGTGGTAATATTTTTGGGCTTTCTCTAAGTTGCCCGCCAGGTACGTAGCATGGGCCAGGTTTAAGAGCAAGCCAGCGTCTTTAACGTTAAGCGAGTTGCGCAGATAGTTGTATTGTTGCTCGGCTTGTTCGTAGGCTTGCTGTAAATAATATTCCTGGGCCTTGGCTACGCCTTCGTTTATGCGCGAAGCTTTTTTCAGCCCATCGCCTACCGAAGAAAAAAATAATAAAACCAGGAGGAAATACCTCATATTTTAATCACATTAACTGTAATCAGCACATCAGCTACTATTAATATTAACGCTAAAAAAAGCGGATACATATATTTATTCGCGGTAATATCAATGGTTTTGGCTTCCTGGGTTTCGCCTTCTACTAAATTAACAGCCCGCACCAGTTCGTCCATTTCGTTTTTATCATTTGTAATTTCGAAATAGCTACCATTGGTGCGCCGGGCAATTTCCCGTAAAGGCTCATCGTTTAGCCGGCTCGTAACCTGTTGGCCGTTGCGATCCTTTTTAAAATTCTGGCCCTCGGGCACAAAATCACCGGTTTCGGTGCCAATACCCAACGTAAATACTTTTATTTGTTGGTTACGCAGCCGTTGTAAAGTTACCCGCACATCTTCCCCAAAATTTTCGCCGTCACTTATTAATGTAATTAGCCGGGCTTTCGGCGAAATATTACCTGAATCAGGATTTGCTTCGAATTTTTGTAAGGCCAATTGCAGAGCAGGTTCGTAATTGGTGCCGGTAGCGGAGGCTTGGTTGGTATTTAACAAACGGGTGTAAAGCAGTAAGGCTTCCAGGTCGAAAGTCAGGGGACATTGCACCAAAGCTTCGGACGTAAATAGTATCAGGCCTACACGGTCGGCGTTAAACGCCGGCACCGCCTGGGTTAGCTCGTACTTAATTTTTTCGAGGCGGGAAGGGGCAACATCCCGCACGTTCATAGACGCAGATAAATCGACTAGCAGGAATATATCTTTGCCAACCGTTTTAATTTCTTTTTTCATGGCCCCAAAAGAAGGACCCAGCACGGCAATAAGCAGGAGCAGCATATAAACCGACCGGATAATAAATTTAATCCAGAGCCACTGCGGACCTTGTTTAAAATATTGCGCCAGTCTTTTAATGCGGTAAGCGTAGGAGCCGTACAGCAACAGAAATAAGGTGCCAAATAATATTTCGAGCCAGGAAAGCGATTGGTACCAGTTCATGTAGGGCGATAACAGCAGTGGCGAAACTGCAAATATAGGAAAGCTTTTGGAAGCACTATTGTTTTAGAAGAAACGCCGGGACGCTGAAAGGCAGTATACGCAACAAAACAATTTTTGGAAGCACCTGAGCCTCTGAAATATACTCCGGAAAGAATATTTTTTAGCAGATTCTTAACCAGAAATTAAGCTGAACAGTTGTGTAATTGAAAATTGTTATTGTATATTTGCGCACTCTTCAACCGGAAGAGCATGGAGAGATGGGTGAGTGGCTGAAACCAGCAGTTTGCTAAACTGCCGTACCTCTAAAGGGTACCGGGGGTTCGAATCCCCCTCTCTCCGCCAGATTTTTTTTAAATAAAGTTTTTTTTCTAAAAAAAAGCTTTTATGTTTGCACCGCGATTAGCAAAAGCCGCTTCCAGGAATTTGTTCTTCGTGTTGTTCGGGGTGTAGCGTAGCCCGGTATCGCGCCACATTTGGGATGTGGAGGTCGTAGGTTCGAATCCTGCCACCCCGACAAAAACTGAATTACGAATTAGAATTAGAATGACGAAACGTATCTTAAGATATACCTCAATTCTAAATTCCAGTTCGTAATTTTTTTTTGATGGTCTCGTAGCTCAGCTGGATAGAGCAACTGCCTTCTAAGCAGTAGGTCTTTGGTTCGAATCCAAACGGGATCACAAATTGAGAAAGAAAACCCTCTTTGTACTATGCAGAGAGGGTTTTTTATTTTACAAGTTTTATATTTTATGTTGAGAATATAGCTAAAGTTAGCTACTAATTATAATTCTCTACAGTTTCGACCTATCCTTTTTACACTAATTGAGTTCGTCAATTATTTTATGTGTTATAAGCACAATGTATTACAAATATTTAATTTAAGTTTAGTTAAAGCTTTTTCCCTATATTTCTCCTGCTATTTATTTCTGGTAAGTTTAAGATATGAATGATTCTTCGTTTAAACCGGCTTTGGGTTTAGTAGATGCTACCATGTTGGTGGCGGGTAGTATGATTGGTTCCGGAATTTTTATTGTGAGTGCCGATATAACCCGCAACGTGGGCAGCGCCGGTTGGCTCATAATGGTTTGGCTGCTAACAGGCTTTATGACTTTAACCGCCGCTTTAAGTTATGGCGAATTAAGTGCCATGTTCCCGCGAGCCGGTGGCCAGTACGTTTACCTGAAAGAAGCTTATAACCCGCTGGTTGGTTTTTTGTATGGCTGGAGTTTTTTTGCGGTAATCCAAACGGCTACCATTGCAGCCGTAGGAGTAGCCTTTGCCAAGTTTACCGCTTACCTGATTCCCCAGTTCAGCGAAGATTTAGTGGCGCTGGATTTAGGTTTTCTGCAAATATCTTCGGCCCAATTATTATCGATTGTGGTAATTGTGTTACTTACTTTTATTAATACCCGGGGCATTCAGAGCGGTAAAATAATTCAGACTACTTTTACGGTAACCAAGCTACTGAGCCTTTTTGGCCTGATTGTTTTTGGGTTACTAGCCCTTAAACCAGATGTTTGGAATACCAACTGGCAAAACGCCTGGCACATGCAGCCCTTACAAACCGATGGCAGTACGGGTAACTATACTTTAATGGTGGCTTTAGGTGCCATAGCCGCGGCAATGGTGGGTTCTATTTTCAGCAGCGATGCCTGGAATAATGTAACTTTTATTGCCGGCGAAATTAAAAACCCGCGCCGGAATATTGGCCTGAGTTTATTTTTAGGAACCTTAATTGTAACCGTAATTTACACGGTTACCAATATTGTGTACGTGGCCGTACTCCCCTTATCCGAAATTGCTTCTGCCGAAAAAGACCGGGTAGCTGTAGCCGCTTCGCAAGAAATATTTGGAAATGCCGGTACTATTATTATTGCCCTCATGATTATGATTTCTACTTTTGGCTGTAACAACGGTTTAATTCTGGCTGGGGCGCGGGTATATTATACCATGGCAAAAGACCGCCTCTTTTTTAAAAAAGTAGGAAACTTAAATAATAATGCAGTACCCGCGTTTGCGTTGTGGGTACAGTGTTTGGCGGCCGCAGGTTGGTGTTTAAGCGGCAAGTACGGCGATTTACTCGATATGATATCGTTTGTGGTAGTAGGTTTTTACATGCTTACCATTTTAGGAATATTTATTTTGCGGGTTAAACGTCCGGAAGCCGATAGACCCTACAAAGCGCTGGGTTACCCTGTTTTACCTATTATTTACATATTAATGGCTTTAATATTTTGCGGGCTCTTAATTATGTATAAACCTAAATTTACGTGGCCTGGCCTGATTATTACCTTGCTGGGCATTCCTATTTATTACGCCACGGTTGCCAAAAACAAAGCCAAAGTGCTGCAATAGCTATCTGCCTGGTTGGTAGACTTAACAGAAGCAAAACATAAAAAATAAATAAATACGGCTTGTATTAAAATATAAGTATTGCCTGTATCTTTGTTTATATGCAGCAACAGCCTTTATTAACATTAAAAATCCGGCTCGCCGTAATATTAATGGTGGGGCTGTACTTGCTGGTATCTGTTATTGGTTTTGCTAACCTAAACATTAGTGCTAACCAGAAAAAACACCCGTTAAAAGCCCAAACTGCGGATCTTGCTCCAAAAACTAACTTTACTAAAGCGGCTGCAGAGCCGTTAAAAGTAACCGAAGCCGTACCTTCAGCTGCCTCGCGATCCGGATTGGTAAACGAGTTTGATTTGCTATTGGCGGTTCCGCTACTTTTTCTGCTGCTCGCGCTTTTCTATCCAAATTTCCAGACCAAACAGCTAATTAAGCAGGTAGCTTGGCGCTGCTCTTTTCTGGATTTTTACCGCATTCTTCCGAACGGTCCTTAGAATTAACCTTTTTTCTGAAAAGCAGGATTTAAGCACTTAAATCCTGTTTGCCCTGTTGCTTCCTGATTTTACCGGATTAGGTTTAATTACTTTTTCAAAGGTAAGCGGGTACGGCGTGTTCATTATTTTTTAATCAGAAAAAAGCATTTCTTATGTTACTGCTAAATATATTATTACAAGTTACAAACCCCGTTAATTTACCCGAAACTTCTCCTGAAATGGGTTTATCGCTTTTTGATTTACTCCTGAAGGGTGGCTTTGTAATGGTGCCTATTTTTATACTTTCCTTAGCCACGCTTTATCTTTTCATGGAGCGCTGGTTATTTATTCGTTCGGCTAATAAAATAAAACCGGCATTTTTGGTAAATGTAGAAAACCTGATGCGCTACGGGCATATAGACGAGGCTATGCGTTTATGTGAGCGTACAGCTTCACCTATTGCCCGTATTTTAAATAAAGGCTTAAGCCGCATAGGTTCGCCGGTGCGCGATATTGAAGCCGCTCTGGAAAATACGGCCCAAGTAGAGGTCTATAACTTAGAAAAAAATCTGGGTTATTTATCGGCTATTGCAGCCGTTGCCCCTATGATGGGCTTTTTGGGTACCGTTACGGGCATGATTAAAGCATTTTACCATATTTCACTCGCCGATAATATTAGCATTGGTATTATTGCGGGTGGTATTTACGAAAAAATGATAACCTCGGCAGCTGGTTTGCTAGTGGGCATGCTGGCTTATGCCTTGCATACGTACTTAGTTGCCCAAATAGACCGCACTGTTAACACCCTGGAAGTGGCCTCTATTAGTTTTATGGATATTCTCTTTAAAGTGCCGACCCATGAATTTCAGGAAAACTAAAAAAAGGCACGCCTCCGTAGAAGCAGCTTCTTTATCAGATATTTTATTTTTTCTGCTGCTGTTCTTTCTCATCATTTCGACATTGGCCAGCCCAACGGCCATTAAACTACTTTTACCTAAAGCGCAGCATACCCAAAGCATACCCAAAAATTTAATTAATCTTTCGGTAAATAGCCAGTTAGAATATTTTATCGAAAAAAACCAGCTTTCTTTTACCGATTTAAATGCCGCCCTGGAAAGTTTAGCCCTGAACACGGTTAAGCCAACCATTGTGCTGCGAATTGACCGGACGGTGCAGGTAGATGAATTAATTAAAGTGGTTGATATTATTAATAAAAACCATTTACCCATGGTTGTAGCCACCACCAAAGCCCAATAAATATTTTTAAAGAAGATTAAATCTCATAAGTAGCTTCCGGCTTTTGCCCTCTGTTAAATTGTTAAAGCAAATTGTTTTTATACGTTTAATCGGCGGCTTTCCGGATACTGTAAGGGGTTATACCAAAAAGTAAATATTACCTTCCAAAAAACGCAACTTTATTTTTGTCATCCTGAAAGGACCTTTTGGTTAGAAAATCAAGTAGGCAATATACCTTTTAACGCTAATTGCCTGTAAGAATATCTAAACAATAGATTTTTTCAAAATGACAGAGAGCGTATCTATGCAGGATAGCTTATACTATTTGGTATTATTTATTAGCAGTTTAACCCTTGCTGCGGCGGCAAGTAGTCTGGCAGCAGCTTTATAATTGGCAGTGTTATCCACGCTAATTATAAAGCTGCTGTTTTTATAGCAAAATATTAAACTGCTTTTATTCAGGATATTTTATAGTAATGCCAAGTATTGTAAAAGGCTTTCCATAGCTAAAAGTATAGAATCATATTATCCCTCCTGTTATTCCGCAGGAATCTGCTGCCTGGAAGGCATTACAGGTAAATTCCAGACTAGGTTTATTCCCTGTTTATCCAACTCAAGCAAAAGCTTCTTTTAGAATTCTGCGAATGCTCCTGAATGACTGGTAGGAGAAGTTGTTTGCTGGGCTATTATGGAAATGTTTACTATCTGGTATTACCGCCTGCTAAATCATTGACGTTGTTTAACACGTAAACTGTTTAATATTTTAATTAATATTTTAAATATTGCGGTAAAAGTTATTTTTGAATAGCGTAGCGGTGAGCTATCTTAATTTAAATAAAACGGTAAAGGTCATTTTCAGGTAAATAGCAAAATAAAAATAATCCAAAATAAGATTAAACTTTACTATTTACTATTACCTAAATAATAACCGTTTAAATAAGACAACATGCTGGAACTAGAATTACTGGCTATTTTGCCGGATGCAGAAAAACTAATTCAATGGGGTGGCGTAGGTTTAATTGCGGCCCTGGTTTTTATAGAAACCGGCTTTTTGGTGGGCCTGATTGTACCCGGCGGCGAAACCTTACTTTTTTCGGCTGGCCTTTTTGCTGGACTAAAAACCCTGGATATGCCGGTATGGTGGCTAATTCCGCTTTTAATAATAATGGCCTTTGCCGGCGATTTAACCGGTTATGGTATTGGCCGCAAACTAGGTAAACGCCTGCATAATAAAAAAGACAGCTTACTTTTCCGGCGCGAATACCTCGAAAAATCAGAAAAATATTACCACAAACATCCCCGGAGAGCTTTAATATTTGGCCGTTTTTTACCCATTATCCGCACGTTTAATCCTTTATTATCGGGCAGCAGTGGCATGGATATTAAAAAATTCATGCTGTTAAGCGGCTTTGGCGGGTGTTTGTATATTACTTCTATCATATTGGCCGGCTATTTTTTAGGCCAGGCTTTCCCGAAGTTAGGCGATTACGTAGGGTATATTTTTATGGGGGTAGTGGTGTTGGTGCTGGGTTCGTTGTTTATTAGTTTTTACCGCGAGCACCGAAAAACCGCCAGTTAAAACTCTATAAAATAAACCTGTGGCGTTAAATTGTACCTATTCTGCCAAACCGCAAAAGGCTTGTTATTATTATATTTAGGTATTAACTGCTATTAAGTAAATAGTCGCCTTAACAATTGCATATTTTCACCTGAAATATTTGTGAATTTGATGAGCGCACTTTTGTCATTCAGGAGGAAACTATTTGGCTACCTGCTAAATAGGTTCCTCCTGAATGACAATTGTGGGGTACTTAAACCTCATTTTAGAAATTTATTTAATCACCAGTATTAATCCAACTTCTACAACCAATAGTTAAAAGCAACCTAATTCGGCCTTTTGTCTTTCCACAACTTAAAATCGTCCCAATATATTTGCAGGGTTTTTACCTGGCGTTGCATGTGGGCAATCAGTTCTTTAGATGTATAAAGCTTAAGCGGGTTAAAATCTGTAACGCCGTCGGGGTTCGGGTCCTGGGAGTTGTGGGTAATTTTGTGCAGGTCGAAAACTATTTTTCTTTTTTCGCCATCGGGCGCAATGGCCAGGTAAAAACGACCGTTTTGCTGGTTACCTTCTTTGTAGTAATAATCCATGGTAAACCATTTACCAATGGGTACTTTAACGGCTTCGTTGGTTTCGGCCCACAGCGTGGTATATTTTTGTTTGCCGTCGGGGAATAGTTCGCAGTCCTGGGCATCCAGAATAAAATGCAAATCACTTTCTTTTTCGGTGGGTTTGCCTAAACCCAGGGTAATCCGGAAACCGTAAGGAACCTCCTGGCTCCAGGTAATATTATTCCAAAATTCCGCTATGGTTAACCAATGAATCTGCTTCGGAAACGTACGCACCGTATTAAAATCGTTGGGCAAAAACACCCGTACCGATTGGTAAAATTCCTTTACGCCTTTATTGTTGTACAAATTAGCTTGTATTCTGCCTTTAGAACCTGCTACATTGGGTTCGTTCAGCCAGAAATGAAGTACCTGGTTACGGGCATTAGTTGGGTCTGGTACCAGGCGGGCATACCGCATGGTAGAATCGCCGCCCTGAAACTGAATATTGAAATTGCCAATAGCCGGGTGGTTGTCTAAATCATTTACCCAATCGTTGTGGCTGGATAAAGTTTTATCGGCCCCAATTATATCGGTATCCCGGTTCCGGGAAACTACATTAACTCCGGCTTCAAAACCCGATTGAAACAGTAGTTCGCCTGTTGCGGAATCTTGCTGCGCTACCGGATTTAATTTACAGCCACTTATTACCAGCAGCGCAAAGCATAACAAGGCCGGGACTTTTTGCCAATGCATCATATTTTAAAGAAGCTTTTTATGGTTTAAACCGAATAAAAGCAAATTTTAGCTATTATCCGAAGCTCCTCCTGGTTTTGCTACTGCTTAAATTATATTTATTTAAGCAACAGCATTTTAAAGTTACTTTGGGCTGTTAAAGCATGCGGAATATTGGCCGGAATAATAATAACTGCACCCGCTTGCAACGTTTGGGAGTTGCCCTGCATGTGAAACAAACAGCTTCCTTCCAGTACAGTTAACAAGGCGGGGTGGGGAGTGGTATGGGTTTTTAGTTCCTGGCCGGCGGCAAAGGCAAACAACAAGGCTTTTTGCCCGGCTTCTTCCCAAATAACCTGAACGTTAAACTTATTGGGCTGGTAAGTAATCTGGTGGGCCAGATTTTCTAAATTAGGGGTAGAGGCTATTTCGAGTGGTTGCATGTTACTGGCTTTTATAATCAGGGTTTAAATCAGAGTTTCTTGTAAGCTTAACCGATAGCGGAACAAAGCATAATACCGGTTGGGGCGCAATAAATAAGCATGCTTAAAAGTTACGCGCCGGTTTATAAGCAAAAATACGCACCAGTTGCTCGGCTAAACCTTTAGTGGCCGAAGCGGTTGGCCCTTTAAAATGCTCTTCTACGGTTTCGTGAAACAAATGTACCCATTCCCGCACCTGGGCCTGGTGGGCTGGTAGCAAAGCATGTAATATTTGGGGGTGTCCGGTTAAAGCAGCCGATTTTAATAATACCGAGTGCCAGAAGTTTTTCATTTGAAACAAATGCTGGTTCCAGTCGCGGTTAGAAAGGTTATCGAATAAGGCTAACAGGTAAGGTTGCGATTTTAGTTTTTGGTAAAAAGCATCTACCAGTAATTGTATGTCGGCGGGTTGCGAAATATCGGGTTTGTGTAAGTTCATGGCTTTCAATAGTTAATATTTAAAGCTGGCGGTAAAAGCTTCTTTGCTTAATTTAGTTTTGCAGCAAAGGAGCGTTATACAAATATCGTTTCGGAACGGCAATTATAGCATGACGTTAGTCAACCGGCCAAATGATTTGCCTCATCTTTCGGCCAATTTGCGTGTACCTTAAGGGCTAAGCCAGCAATAAGTAAACGCTTAATGTAGGATTGTATTTTGGTATGTTGCAGCCGCGTATTGCTTTAAGAGTAGAAAGCAATTTAATTTAAACGCGGTTAATTATTTGAAATGGATGATTTTCAGGCTTATAAAAGTAAGTACCTGTATTAACAAGCAACTTAATTTTAATAGCTTTTTCAGTTAAATTTTGATAATACGCTTCTACTTTGCCAAAATAATCGGCACAGAGATTTAATTCTTAACAGAAAGGAATTATGTTTTAGGAATATATTTATAATTATAGAGCCGATAATATACGCGGTAATTTTCAAGCCAATGCAACAAGGCGGAGCGCCTTAATGTTGGTTGGTGTTGTTTACAAATTTGCCATAATCCGGAACGGCCACTTGCTCAAAATCCTGCACCAGCTTGCGCAAACCCTGACTTAAAGCCTCGCCTTGCATAAAAGTGCCATGGCCGGGTACAACCATTTGCGGCTGCAAAGCTTCTAATTTCTTAACCGAGTCGTAAGCAGCCGGCCAATTCGTAGTTAAATAAACTGGTGGACCGCAAACTTCTTCTTTCTGCACCAGCACTTTATAAAGCGAATCTTGCTTAACCGTTATAAAAGCGTCGGCGGAAAGCAACGTACGGTCGTGGTCGCGGAAGAAAGCTACCTGGCCCGGGGAGTGGCCGGGCGTATGCACCCAACGCCAGCCGGGCATAAAAGGTACGCTGCCATCTTCGGGTAAAGGTTGTAAAGCCGGTGCAATATTAATGGGTTCGTTGGGGTAAATCGATGATATTTTAGCTAATAAGCCACCTTGTACGGTTACGTCGGGCTCGGGGTAAGCCTGCTGACCGGTTAAGAACGGAAACTCCAGCGGATGGGCAAAAACCGGTACCGGCCATTCTTCGAGTAAACTTACCAAACTACCCACATGATCGAAATGGCCGTGCGTGAGTACGATAGCCGCGGGTTTGCTGTTCTCGCCAAAACGGCCGCGGCATACTTCTTTTATTTCCGAAGCTGATTTAGGCATGCCCGCATCTACCAACACCCAATCGCCGCCCGACGGATTTCCAACCAGCACCAGATTTACAATCTGGTTTGTGTAATAATATACATCAGGCCTTACTTCGTGGCCGGTTCCGCTGCTTACCGAAGTCATGGGAATAAATTTATTATCCGCGCTCTGATGCATATTAGTATCCATAAGAAAACTATTAGGTGAATGGATAATTATACCGGCTTTCCTGACTTGGTGTTACACTTTATGTAAGGCTACTTTTTGTATTTGAGAATATTTTTTAAGAATCTGTTTATTTTAAGTAAACTGAATTTAGCTCAGTTCAGAAAATGATTATTTAAAGTTAGCGGCAATATTATAAGTTTTATTCTCAGCAATATTTACACACTTACGCGGTTAAAATATTTAACCCAAACACTCTTGGGAACCAGTTTTACGCCTTTGGGAATGCCGTTGTGCGAATCGTGGTATTTGTGGCTTTCGTACCAAACGTTAAAGCTCGCTTCATCTTCCCAATAGCTCATAAGCCAGAATTCGTTGGGGTTTTCCTGGGCCGTAAAAACTTCCATTCGTACAAAGCCAGGCGCTTCATCTACCAGGTGCGGGCGGTTAATAAAAGCGGTTTTAACTTCTTCGCCCATATCGTTGGCTACTGTAAAAGAACTCAGGGAAATAAACATAGCTAATAATTAAAATAAAATAATGTTAACTAAACCGGCCTGGGCGGTTTATTAACTTTCTAAAAAATATAAGATAAAGGTAGTACCCTGGCCTTCTTCGCTTTGTACGTCAATTTTGCCGCCGGCATTATCCATCATGCGTTTTACAATGTAAAGGCCCATGCCGGTGCCGCTTACGTGCGAGTGAAAACGCCTGAAAAGGGCGAATAATTTAGATACATTTTCTTGGCTTAAACCTAAACCGTTGTCGGCTACCGATAATACCAAATAGGGGCCTTGCCGTTCGGTGCTCAGGGTTATTTCGGGATCGCGTTCCGAGGACCGGTATTTTACCGCATTGCTGATTAAGTTATAGAAAATGCTGTATAAGTTTTTGCGCGAGAAGTTTAGCTGGGTTACGCCAAAATTAATGTTAAACTGTACGGGTACGCCGGCAATTAAGTCCTGAATATTGCCCCGCACTTGTTCCAGAATTTCGTTTAAATTAACCAGCTCGGCTTCTCCGTCTACGTCGCGCTGTACTTTGGCAATATCGGTTAAGTCGTTTATTACGGTTTTAAAGCTATTAATTGATTCTTTAATCATCGTAAAAATAGGCCGGGTGCTTTCTTCCGTAATCTCTTCCGACGAATTTATTTCTTCTTCTAAAAGCAAAACCAGCCCTTCTACGTTGGCCATCGGCGATTTTAAGTCGTGGGAAGCGGTGTACACGAACATATCCAGGTCTTCGATAACCCGCACCAGGTGTTCGTTGGTGTTTTGCAGTTTTTGCTGCGCCTGTTTTAAATCGGTTAAATCAATAAACGAGCCTAAAACCCGGTACGGAATTTTGTACTCATTGTGTAAAATATAGGCCCGGTTAAAAACATAAGCGTAGGTGCCATCGGCTTTCATAATGCGGTATTCGTCCATCCACTGGTCTTTGCCGCGGTTAATAGCCTGGTTAATGCCTTTTTTTATACTGTCTTTATCTTCCGGATGCACTTTATTGAACCAGCCGTCAATGCCTTCTTCCATCTGGCTGGCCGGGTAACCCAACATGGCCTCAATGGTTTCGCTCCACCAAATTTCGTTCGAAACCAAATCCCAGTCCCAAACCACATCGTTGGTAGCCATAGATACCAACCGGAAACGTTCTTCGCTGGCCGTAAGCTGCTGGGTACGTTCGGCTACCCGTTCTTCTAATTTATTATTTAATTTTATTAATTCGCCTTCGGCTTTTTTCAACTCTTCGTAGGCCAGTAATATTTTTTCTTCGCTTAACTTTTTCTGGGTTATTTCGGCCATGGTTACGGTTAAGCCATCGCCAACTTTAGCCCCCGATATTTCGAACCAGTCTTTGCGGTCGTTTACTTCCAGGTGTTGTTCGGTAAGCAGGTGTTTGCCGGTTTCTACCACATCTACAAACTTCCGGAAAAGCCCGGATTTTTTTAAGAAAGGCAGCTCGGTCAGGGCGCTGCTGTTAAGCAACTGCGCTTGCGGTTTACCTATTAATTCCTCGGCTTTTTTGTTTAATAATATCCAGTTAAAATCAATAATCTTATTTTGCTCGTTCCGGATGGCGCTCAGGGCCATAATATTATTGAACGAGCTGTTTAAAACACCTTGTACCACGTTGCTTAGCGTAGTGAGAGTGGTTACATCTACAAAGCTTACCACCACGCCGTCTTTGTTGCCGTCTTGTTTTAAGTACGGAATAATTTTTATTAAAAAATATTTGCCCGTAGTGGTTTCTACTTCCTGTTCTAACTCCAGCGAATACCGGTTAACGTGCTTAATATTTTCCAGAAAATCTGCATACTGCAGGTTATGCGATAAATGGTGAATAGGGCGGCCTAAATCGCTTTCGATAATATTAATTATTTCTTTAACCGAAGGCGTAAATTTCCGGATTACCAGGTCGTGGTCGAGGTAAAGCTGGGCAATATTTGAGCTGCGGATATAATTATCCAGATCTTCGTTTAATTCCTGCAGCTCTTTTATTTTTAACTGGTGTTCGGAGTTTACGGTGTGCAGCTCTTCGTTTAACGATTGCATTTCTTCGTTGGAGCTTTGCAACTCCTCGTTCGAAGACATGAGTTCTTCGTTTACCGATTGTAATTCTTCGTTGGCCGTGCTTAAATCCTGAACGGTCAGGTGCAAACTTTCGTGGGCATCTTTTAGCTCCAGTTCCAGGGCGGTAAGCTGGCGGTAAAAATCGGTTTCGGGCATTTGCAGGGTTTCGCTCAGCACAAAAGGGGTAATACTTTGAATAATTTCCTGCAATAAAATCAGGATTACCCGCGGCTGGTTTTTACCTGCATCAACCGGTTTAATGGTTATTTGCACCAGTTGGTTTTTCTCGTTTAATTTTATAACCACCTGTCGGCTTTCAACTTCTTGGTGGTGTTGCAAAACTTTCCGTATATCAACACTTAATATTACGGCGAGTTCTTTGGGTACTACTTTGAGCAGGTTAAACTGTAAACGCTTGTTCGGAAATTTAAGAAACCGCTCAATATCGCCAATGCCGTGTAGCAACTGATAATTTTCATCAACATACAAGGCGGTTATTTTATAGGTTTCGGCCACGGCATCCATAAAGAAGTCGTTGAACTGCGAAATCTGCGTATTTTTAACCGGCAAACCGTTGCTTACTCCAAACGTTGGGTTGTAATTGCCATAACCATAATTGGGCTGAGGCCGGGTACTTTCTTTTATTTTCCGGTAAATTCGCCATTTCCGGTTTTCTTCGTAAAACAGCATTTTTATATCGCCGAGCTGCTCACTTGGGCCCAGAAACAAATAGCCGTTTAAATTAAGGGCGTACGGAAAAGTAGCCATTACCTTGTTTTGCAGCGCCGGGTTTAAATAAATAAGCATATTGCGGCACGAAATTAAATCGAGCTTGCTGTAGGGCGGATCTTTCTGCAAATCGTGTTTGGCAAAAACCACCATTTTGCGCACCTCGGCATTAATTACATATTTATTGCCTTTGGGGTAAAAGAACTTCTCCAGCCTTTCCGCCGATACATCTTTTTCAATCGAAGACGAATAAATACCTTTAGAGGCTTTGTCCAAGGCCCGCTGGTCAATATCAGTGGCAAATATTTTTACCTGCGACTCGCGGCTGGCTTCAGCACAACATTCCTGAAACAGCATGGCCAACGAATAAGCTTCTTCGCCGGTGCTGCAAGCTGTAACCCAAACTTTTATAGATTCTTCGGTGGTTTTGGAGGCAATAATCCGGGGCAGGATATCATTTTTCAGAATTTCGAAGGCTTCGGGATCGCGGAAAAATTTGGTTACGCCAATTAAAATTTCCTGGCATAATTTTTTTATTTCGGCCGGATTTACGTGCAAATACTGGAGGTACTCTTCCAGGGTTTTTACTTCTACCTCACCCATCCGTTTGTTGATGCGGCGGTAAACAGTAGCTTCTTTGTAATCTTTAAAATCGGTTTTGGTATGGGTGCAAATTAAATCTAATATTTCGTGCAGTACCTGTTGCTTTCTTTGTTCTTCCGGCATTTCTACCAAAGATTTTACCAGCGGTATTTGCCGGGCGTACTCCAGAATTTCGTGCGCCATTAAGTCGGGGGCCAGAATAAAATCGGCGGAGCCGGCTTCTATCGCGCTCCGGGGCATGCCATCGAATTTTGCCGTATGCGGATCTTGTACCACAACCATGCCGCCAGCCGTTTTAATGGCCAGGCTGCCTTTAGTGCCATCGGTACCCGTACCCGATAAAATAATGCCAATAGCCGAGCGCCCCCGGTCTTTGGCCAGCGACTCAAAAAATATATCGATGGCAAAGTTTGGTTCGCGGCTGCGCTGTTTTTCTACTAACCGCAAGCGGCCTTTTTTTAAGGTAAGCTGTTTGCCGCTGGGCAGCACGTAAATGCAATTAGGCCGGGTAGGCATGTTGTCTTCGGCTTCCTGCACCTGCATGCGCGTATGCTTCGACAATAATTCGGCCATCAGGCTTTTATGGTCCGGCGATAAATGCTGCACAATAACAAACGAAAAACTCGAATTGCTCGGAAAATGATCGAAGAGGGTATGAATAGCTTCCAGGCCACCGGCCGAAGCGCCAATCCCGATCAGGTAATGATCGGCTTTTGCTTTAAGGGGCGCTGGGTTGGCTGAGGTATGCTGAATATCGTTAGGCAAAGGCATTTTTAGCAGGCTACTCCTAAAGTTACTATCTAATAATTTTCTTTAATAATTTTTTCCAGCACCGCGCTGCGCAAAGCATGGGCTACTTCTATTTCTTCGAATGCCCAGGGCAGGGAAGTTTGCTTTACGGTTTCCTGGTAAGTAGCAAATGAATTACGCGGATGGTAAGATTTACCGTCGGGTTCCATTTGAATGGCCTGGTTGGGATTACCACCCCATTCTATGGTTTGCAGCACTTCGGGCCGGAAACCCAGAATATATTCGCCTTGTTCCGGATTAATGGCTATGGCCAGCAGGCCGCTGGCAATTTCTTTATATTCCTGGCTGCGGGCATACTCGGCGGGCAAAGCATTGGTAACGTATAACTTATTTAATTCGTGGCGGCGCAGCCAGTAAATTAATTCTTTTATTTCCTGCTCGTTGGGGGTTTGGCCCAATACAATGGTAGCGCCATCGTAAACTACGGCAACGCCAGCGAGGTTTAACAAAGCCAGCAAATTGGTTTCGCCTGTAAGCAGGCCTTCGGTAAAACTTGGCTGGTTGTATATTTGCTCCAGTAAATTGGCGTAAATCTCTTGCAACTGCACCCGCAAGGTCATGGCGTTTTCTTTTTCTTTTGCAGCCAGCTGCGCCGATACAATGCCCGAAAGCAACTCCAGCGAAGACCGCAGTTCATAGCTCAGGTTTAGCGGTGTTTTATGGTGGCACGAAATGAGCCCCCACAATTTATCGTCGAAAATAATGGGCAGCGACATAGACGCCATAATTTGCATGTTGCGCAAATATTCTAAATGCACGGTGGCCACACTCCGTAAATTACAATCCGATAAATCGGTAAACCGCATGGTTAACGGATTAATAACCGGAATAAGGCCCACCGGCTGGTACGAGCGGGTAGGAATTAAGCGGTAAGGATTGCGGAAATATAAATCGCGGGCTTGTTTGGGTACATCCGAGGCCGGAAAGCGCAGTCCCATGTAATCGTCCATGTCATCTTCTTTGGCCTGGGCAATTACAATACCGTTCCACTGCGGGTCGAACTGGTAAACCATTACCTTATCGAAATTAGTTATTCGCTTAATTTCGTTTACCGTAATATGGGCCGCCGCAACCGTAGAATCAGCCTGTTTAAGCAAAGAGGTAATATATTTTATTTGCTGGTAAAGTCCAATAAAAGAATTATCGGAGGTTGCTGGTGCATTTTCTTCTAATTCAACTAAAATATATTCGTCTTTGGGGTGCACCAGGGCTGTAAAAAAAACCGTTTTGGCATTTGCCGTAAAAGTGAGGCTGAAAGGAATTTTATCCTGGCTGTTTTGCCGGATAATTTTTTCCTGAATATCGCTGAACTGACTGGCCGGCAGATAAGCTGACAATGGTTGCTCTAAAAAATCATCCACGGGCAGCGAAAACAACTCCTTCAGGTTCTCGCTGGCTTGCACAATTTGTAATTCTGCTTTATCCAGCACCAGCAACAGGCCGTGGGGCTGAATTAAATTAACCAAATTGAGGGGAATGGACCCGCAAAAATCAGAATCATAATTTTTATCAATAGCAATATTAATCGGGTTGGTATTCAGATTTCTCATTTGGTTAAGAAACAGGATTAGGCCTGCGGTTGTTTTATAAATTAAAATAATTCAATAACGGGATAACGCGCAAGGCAGTTATTAATTGGCACTCAAATAATATTTTTGCTTCGGAACCCGGCATAGGTAATTAAAAAGCCTGGCGCAAAAAGCAGAAGCAGGTAAAATTACAAACTTCCGTTTTTGCTGGTGTTCTTGGGGGTATTTAAAAATAAGCAGCGACCCAGGTTAAATTACCTAGAGCCTATTTAATAAGCGCTTATTTTAAATAGTGTAAACGGAAAGTGGCAATATTTATACTAAGATTTCTTTTAGTTTTGCCGTAGTTAAGGGTTTATTCAGGAAAAATTCTATCCCCTCATCTTTTGCCTGCTTAAAATCGGAGGGTGCCAAAGAGGTTGTCAGCATTACCACTTTCGTGTGCGCCACCAAATCAGGGTCAAAAGTTTGTTTGTAAATCCGGTAAAACTCTATCCCATCCATTACAGGCATTTTAAGATCTACCAGAATAACATCCGGAAACCGGGTATTGGTCCGGACAAATTCCTGTAAAAGCTCCAGGGCTGCTTTGCCATCGGGGGCAGTATGCAACTCGGCAGCATTATCTACTTTGGCAATTAATAATTTATTCAGACTAATAGTAGTCCGGTTATCATCAACTAATAAAATATGAGGCAATGGCTTATTCATTGGCGCTACTTTTGAGCCCTAAAGGTAAAAAATATTTATTATTTAAGGTAAATCTAACGAATGCCCGGGGCTGCTGGTAAACAAGTTTTTAATCCGGAAGTTTAGTCGAAAGAGAAATTAAAGGGGAATAGGCTGGGTTTAACGTTCAAATATGCTGTAAATCAGGAGTTTATTTGGTTTTGCAAACGCACAGAAACGACAGAACCTTATTCGGTTAAAGCAAAATTTTATTATTTAGAAAAGTTAAAAAGCAGGTTTTTAAGTAAACAAGCCTGCTTTGGAATAAAGAATCTGGGTTTTACCCACATTAGCCAGATTAATTAAAGAATCATCTGGTAAATTAGCGCTTATGGAACTACAAGGTAAATGGACCAGAGACCCCGAAGGTTTTATGGATTTTGATTCATCGGCGGCACAGCGTTTATACGAAACAATAACCGATACTTACCACCAGGTTTACAACAACTACCTCGACCAGTTTGATGATGAGGAAGAAGCCCACCAGCAAGCATTAGCCGATGGGTACGAGATGGTTACGGATTATAAAACTATAAATGGAGCGGAAGAATTTGTAACCACTTATACAACCCCCACCCATGTAGCCGATATCTGGTATGTTTTTGATGCGGTTAGCGGCAAAAGAATTTACGATCGCGGCTTTATCCGGATAAGCAATAAGTAGAACCGATTATTAAACTGGTTCTAAGTTTTAATAAATATTACTTCCGCTATTATAATCGGGCTTCTTCGCGGCAGCTTAGTTGTCTGGTATAAGGGTTAGCTTCATTAATTTAAAAAGGCCATTACTTTCTAAGGAAATAGTTTCCGGAAGGTAGTGGCCTTTCTTTATACACGGCGCTTTATTTTGCTGTTGATTTATGCGTGTATATTATTAAAGGTCAATATTTGATTTAATTTGCTACGGTTAAAATTAAAACTGATTACTTATAATAGTATAGTAATTATTTATATATGCCTTAAAATATTTTGGCGTATATGTGTAAATAATGAATGTTTATTGCTTTGTGGCTTAATATTAAAATGCCTTTTATAAATATTTAAAAGTTTGCTTAATAATTTAATATTAGAAAAATTCAAAAAATTATTGCTTTATAATCTATTCCCTTCCAAAAACAACTTACAAGATTTACAACTCTTTGTCTAAATTGTAAATATTTCAATAAAATTGCCTTTTAAATTAAAATATTCTAACTATGTAGAATAATAGTTAATAAATATTTAATAAAATCAAACTAACAAACAATCCAAACAAACATTATTAACCACTGCCGGGGTTTATAGAACTGTTGCCTCTGCTCACCTTATTCTAAACAGTTCTGGAACTTAAAAGTGACTTTATGAAAAGAATTCTATCCCTGTTCCTTGTCATGTTATGCATATCGCAGGCAATGGCGCAAAATTCAAAAATTACCGGCAAGGTAACCGAAGCTGGCGGCGGTGCTTTGCCCGGGGTTACGGTTTTGGTAAAAGGCACCAATACCGGCACAGCTTCCGATTTGGAAGGTGCTTTTGCACTGGAAGCGCCCACCAACAGTACCCTGGTTTTCTCTTTTATTGGTTACGCCACCCAGGAAGTAGCGTTGGGTAACAAAACCACCCTGAACGTGGAAATGGCGATGGATGCCAAACAACTCGGCGAAGTCGTAATTACCGCCTTTGGTATTGAAAGAGAGAAAAAAGCTTTGGGTTATACCATTCAGGAGGTGAGCGGTGAAAAATTAGCCCAGGTAAAATCCTCTAACGTGGTTAACAGCTTATCGGGCCGGGTTGCCGGGGTGCAGGTAAGTTCTAACGGCGGACCCGGCAGCAGCTCTAATATTGTAATCCGCGGAATGGGCTCCGTGAGCCGGAATAACCAACCTTTAGTTGTAATCGACGGGGTACCCATTCAACAAGCAAACAACAACCGGTATGGCGGGGGCATTTCCGAAGTAAACCCCGAAAATATTGCCTCTATGTCGGTGCTTAAAGGGCCAAATGCGGCAGCATTATACGGTTCGCGGGCAGCCAACGGGGTTATTTTAATTACTACTAAAAACGGAGTCGGGGTTAAAGGCATTGGGGTAGAAGTTAGCTCCAGCATAACCACCGAGCGGCCTTCGGTTAAACCTGATTTCCAGGATATTTACGGCGGCGGTAACGGTTACCGCACCTGGTACAACAACGGCCGGAGCGGCTCTATTACCGACCCGCTCGAAATTGAGCAATACCGCGCCGCTTACGGACCAAATGCGCCGCTGAGTGGTACCGAAGGAACCGATGAAAGCTGGGGTGCACCCATGGACGGCCGTTTGGTGCGCCAATGGTGGACCGGAACCGGCGTAGCACCTTTAACGCCGCAACCAAATAACTGGGAAGAATATTGGGAGACCGGCCAAACCTTTGTGAATTCCGTGGCCCTCACCGGCGGTAACGATAAAGGCAGCTTCCGCTTGTCTTTGGGCCGCCTCGACCAAACCGGTATTATGTACAACAACGATTTTCAGCGGAACAACATTAACCTGAGCTCGGCTTATAACCTAACGCCCGAGTTAAAAGCTACTGTTAGCGCCGAGTATATTAAATCTGGTTCCGATAACCGGTCTTACCAGTCGGGGCAGCAATTTATTTGGTCGCACCGGTCGGTTTCCTGGGATCAGCTGAAAAACTGGCGCGATTATACCGGTGTGCACATTCAGCGGCCCGGCGACGATTTGCCGCCCAACTGGCAGCACACCTTCTTTAGCAACCCTTTTTACCAGCAAGATTATATGCCCAACGCCAACGACAAAGACCGGCTGCGGGGTAGTATGGCGCTTAGTTACGATATTAACAGCAACCTGAGTTTGATGCTAAGAAGCGGCACAGATTTCTGGACCGATACCCGCATTAATGTTACCAACTGGGAACGGGTTTCGAACGGCAACCGCCTGTACGGCGCTTACAACGAAGAAGTGCTGCGCAACTCCGAAACCAACCACGATATTATGCTGACTTACAAGAAAGATTTCGGACCCGATTTCTCGTTTAACGGCCAGGCCGGAGGCATTTACCGCAATAATTATTACAAGCGCAACTATACTTCGGTGGCCCAGTTGGTAATCGATCGGTTGTATACGCTTAACAACAACGCCGTGCCCAACACCAACGAAAGTGCTATCGAAGAATTTAACGTGCAAAGTTTGTTTGGTGCGGCGCAGTTTGGTTTCCGCAACGCCTTGTTTTTGGATGTAACCGGCCGCAACGATTGGTCCAGTACCTTGCCTACCAGCAATAATTCCTTCTTCTACCCGTCGGTTTCTTTAAGTGCGGTGGTAACGGATTTGATGGAGATGAACAGCAATATTTTATCGTTCGCGAAGTTAAGAGCGAGTTGGGCCCAAGTAGGTAACGATGCCGATCCGTATCAGTTGTACCAGTTATACGAATCCAAAACGCCCTGGAACGGTTCCTTACCGGCCTTTGGCGAAAGCACAGACATTAACAACGCCAACTTAAAACCCGAAATAACTACTGGTACTGAGTTTGGCGCTGATGTAAGATTCCTGGGCGGCCGGATTGGTTTAGATGCGACTTATTACACCAAGAGCACCAAAGACCAGATTCTGGGCGTAGAAATATCGAAAGCTACCGGTTATAACCGCCGGTTCCTAAACGCCGGGGAAGTAACGAACAAAGGGGTAGAGGTAATGCTGAGCGGTACGCCTTTACAATTAGCGAATGGTTTCCAGTGGGAAGTAAGTTTAAACTATGCCCGCAACCGCAGCATGGTAGTAGAACTGGCCGAAGGTTTAACCACTTACACCTTGTACACCACCCGCGGTCTTTCTTCGGAAGCCCGGGTAGGGCAGGCCTACGGTACTTTCTACGGCAATGCTTTCCTGCGCTCGCCCGATGGCCAGATTATTTACGACAAAGTATTGGGTACGCCAAGTTTAGCGCCGGGGCAAACCGTATTGGGTAATATTCAACCCGATTGGATTGGTGGTTTCTCGAACGCCTTTACCTATAAAGGTATTACCCTGAGTGCTTTGATTGATGTTCGGAAAGGCGGCGATATTTACGACGAAGGAACCGGCACCGCCCGCTGGACTGGTCAGTACGAAGAAACCGCGGTTGGCCGCGAAGAAGGCGTAATTGGCAAGGGCGTGAAAAATATTGGTACTGCCGATGCGCCCGAATACGTGCCGAACGATGTAATTGCCGATGCCAAATTATTCTACGGCTACAACAACCCCCGTACTTACCACGAAGCCGCTATAATTGATGCCAGTTACGTGAAATTGCGCGAAGTAAGCTTAGGCTACCAGCTCCCGGCTTTCCTAACCAACCGCATCAAAGCGCAATCGGCGCGGGTATCGTTGGTAGGCCGTAACCTGGCTATCCTGTTCCGAAATAATCCGCACATCGACCCCGAAGTAGATTCACAAGGCGGCAATGCCCAGGGCTTTACTTACGGGCAGTTACCCAACAGCCGCAGCATGGGCGTGAGCCTCGATATTAAATTCTAAGCCCGTTCAGCGGATAGTTTACAGATTTTTCAACTCAGATTTATCTTTATGAAAACCTATATAAAAGTAAAGAAAGCCGTTTTTTTAGCCACTGGCGTTTTGCTGGCCACGGCTTGTACCAAAGACTTTGCCGATATGAACACCAGTCCGAACAAGCCCACGGCGGTAAGTTCGGCGGTGCTCCTGCCCACCGGCATCGAAACCAGCGTAGACCGTTACTGGGGCCACCGCGACCGTTTTGAACGCATTAACCTGGACGGCGGCATGCTGTGGGTGCAATATTTGGCCCGCAATATTTATTCCGACGAAGGCGACAACTACAACATGAGCCCGGCCTATTACACCAACAACTGGAAAGGCTTTTACAACGATGCGCTTTTAAATTTTCAGCGGATGGTGGTGCAGTCGGCGCCGGACGGAACGGCGCCCCACACCAACTACGAAGGTATTGGCATGGTAATGCGCTCCTGGGTTTTCTCGCTGCTGACCGATATTTACGGCTCGGTGCCTTACTCCGAAGCGTTGCAGGGAACCGGTACTACACCTATTTACACGCCTAAGTACGATTCGCAGGAAGCAATTTACGCGGGCTTGCTGAACGACTTAAAACTGGCGAACGAAAAGCTGGTGGTGAGCGGACCGGCCGTAACGGGTGATATTTTGTTCAACGGCAATATTTTGCGCTGGAAAAAATTTGCGAACTCCTTGCGCCTGAAATTAGCCAACCGGCAAGCAGCTAAAAAGCCCGCTGAATCCAAAGCCATTATGGAAGAAATATTAAGCGATGCGGCCAAATATCCGGTCTTTACCAGCAACTCCGATTACGCCGTCCTGACGCACTCAACGGTTAGGCCAAGCAACAACGAGTGGCACGAAGTCATGATACAAGGTGGCCGCACCGACTGGAACTTAAGCAAAACTTTCGTGGACAAACTGCAAGCAATGAACGATAGCCGGTTAACTGTTTTCGGACAAGCGGTAAACGGCAAATACGAAGGGGTGCCCAACGGTTTGCCCGATGCGATTGCCACTACCTACCTGGCTACCAGCGCTAAACTCGGTACCTATTTTACGGCACCAACCACACCCAGCCCCATCATGACTTACTCGGAACTCCTCTTTATTCTGGCCGAAGCTGCCTTGGATGGGGATATTACCGGTGGTGCCGCGAAAGCCCAGGAATATTACGAAAAAGGCATTGCGGCTTCTTTCGGGCAATACGGTTTAACCATGCCAACTGATTATTTAATTAATGCCGGACCTGCCACCAAAGAAAATATTCTTACCCAGAAGTGGATTGCGCTCTTTGGCCAAGGCATAGAAGCCTGGACCGAATACCGCCGCACCGGGTACCCCATTATGCCCACGCCGGATGCCCGCGCCATATTCCTGAACGATGGCGTGCTGCCCACCCGCTTGCAATATCCTTCTTCGGAATATTCTCTAAACAAAGCAAAATTAGAAGAAGGCATTACGCTCATGGGCGGGCCCGACGACAAAAAAACTAAAATGTGGTGGGTAGAAAAGTAAAATCTATTTTCAGAACCAAAGATTTAAGCAACATGAAACTAAAATATAGCTCTAAATTATTTTTAAGCCTGGTAGGGGCAGCTTTTTTGCTGATGAGTTGTGAAAAAGAAGACGCCATGGTGGTGGATAGGGTAATATCGCCGGTGCTGGTAACGGTAGCTGGTTCTGCCTTTACGGCTGCCGAACCGGTAAATGTAACCGCCACTATTTATGAATTAGATAAAAGCGGCCTCCTGGACCATACGGTTGGCATCGATTCTATACCACTTTCTAATTTAGCCATTAAGGTAAAATTAAACGCAACTACCCTCGCTGACCTAACCACCGACCAAAAAGGTAAGGTAATTATAACCAAAACCTGGTCCGAACTGGGGTTAGCCGCGCCGAAGGCGGGTAATACCGTAAACATAGAGTTTTCCGGCAGCCACAAAGGTCAGGCGTTTACCAAACCCGCCCGGGTACAAGTTAAGTAAGTTTAATTTTCATTTTTATAAGGCTTTCGCAAAGTATTTGATGTCCCCCTTTGGAGGGGGTAGGGGGAGGATTTAGTTTAACAGAAGCTGTGGAATAGGCGGTGAACTCTGCTCCAAACTCAAATATTAAAAAGCTTCCAGATTAAATTCAATCATGTAAAATGGATAGAAGATCTTTTCTTCATAAATCCGGAGCAATGGGGCTGGCACTCGCCATGGGTGCCAGTTCCTGTTCTACGGGCAACAGCATTTACCGGAAAAACAATAATATTGCCGGCTCCCGCCACTTACCTCGCATTAATATTTCCCCGGACCGCATTATAAAAGAAACGGTAGGGTTAAGGCCTTATCGCCTATCGGGGCCCCGGTTAGAAGTGCAGCAACTCGGACAGAAAACGATTGTGCATAACTACGGCCACGGCGGCAGCGGTTTTTCGCTTTCGTGGGGAATGGGTCAAATAGCCGCTACCAAAGCAGCAACCACCGGCGAACAAAATATTGCCATCATGGGCTGTGGCATAATGGGTTTAACTACCGCCCGCCAGTTGCAGGAAATGGGTAAATCCGTTACCATCTACGCCAAAGAACTCTGGCCCAAAATCACCTCCAGTATGGCTACCGGTACCTGGTCGCCGGCGCATTTAATTTGCGAACCCGACCGCATTACCCCGGAGTTTAAAGCTACCTGGGAGCAAGCTTGTAGTTTTTCGTTTCGGGCTTACCAGAATTTGCTGGGCCTCGGCGACATGGTTACCTGGATGGACCATTACATTATTGGCGGCAGCCGGGTACCAAAGGAAGCACCTTTGCTGCACCTGGCAGGTCAGTTACCTGCACGGGTAGAATTATCGAAAAAGCAACATCCTTTCCGGGCCGATTACGTGGTCAATCAGCCCAATATGGTTTTTAACATTCCGCTTTATTTGCAAAAGCTAACCAATGATTTTTTGCGTTTCGGCGGAAAAATTCAGATTAAAGAATTTCGTACACTGGAAGACGTAGATGAGCTGCCGGAAAAATGCGTGGTAAACTGCACCGGTTTAGGCGCCAAAGAATTATTTAACGACGAAGAATTAATGCCTATCTCGGGCCAGCTTTCCTTCCTGATCCCACAACCCGAAATTAATTACCGCTTGAGCACGCCGCACGGCTACATTATTCCGCGCAAAGATGGTTTGGTGCTCGGCGGTAACGCCATCCGGAACAACTGGAATACCACCCCGGACCCCAAACAAACCGAACTTATGATTGCCGCCGTGAACGAAGTAGTTTCGCACATGCGAAGCTGATAAAATATTAATTTGGCAACGGCAGGGTAGCTCTTTTAACTTATTTTTTTACCTTGAATTTATCTACTGATATTACGCAATATTTTAAATAATATAGGTTCGAGAAACCCACATTTGTCATTCAGGAGGAAACTATTTAGCAGGCAGCCAAATAGTATCCTCCTGAATGACAGAGATGAGTTCCTTAGACAAGCAAACTGTTTTCAAGAAATTTTGCATAACATCACTTATTAATACTTGTTTAAAATTATACTACATGAATTCAGACCTTACGCATAATCGCCGGAATTTTGTTCGTAAATTAGGTGGCCTGGCGGGTTTGTTAACGCTAACGCCCGGCTTGCCAAGCTTTGCCGACGATAAAAAGTATTTAGCTCCCGAAGTTTCTCCCGACGAGGAGGTTACCGATAATGAAGATTACTGGGGATTTATCCAGCAGGCCTATTCGGTTTCGCCGAATGTAATAAATTTTAACAACGGTGGCGTTAGCCCGCAGCCCATTGTGGTACAAGATGCTCTGGACCGCTACAATCGCCTCAGCAACGAAGCGCCAACTTACTACATGTGGCGCACCCTCGACGAAGGCCGCGAATCGGTTAGGCTGAAACTGGCCGATTTAGCCGGCTGCTCGCCCGAAGAATTAGCCATTAACCGCAACGCCAGCGAAGCCCTGGAAACCATTATTTTCGGTCTGAATTTACAAAAAGGCGATGAAGTGGTGCTCACCAAGCAGGATTACCCCAACGTAATAAATGCCTGGAAGCAGCGCGAAAAACGCGACGGTCTGGTGCTTAAATTTATTAACCTGGATTTACCCATCGAGGATAACCAGCTCATCGTCCGGAAATATAAAGAAGCGTTTACGGCCAAAACCAAGGTGGTAATGGTTACCCACCTGATTAACTGGTCGGGGCAAATAATGCCGGCCGCCCTGATAAGCCGCGCTGCCAAAAAGCACAACCCCAATATGCAGGTGGTAATCGACGGGGCGCATTCGTTTGCGCATTTAACTTACAAAATTCCGGATTTGGAAGGCGATTATTATGGTACCAGCTTACACAAATGGTTGTGTTCGCCGTTTGGCACGGGTATGTTGTATATTAAACAACCTTTAATCAAAAACATCTGGCCCTTATTAGCGCCCGAAGATCCCCAAAGCCCCGACATCCGGAAATTCGAAAGATTGGGTACCCGCTCTTTCCCGACCGAAATGGCCATTGGGCACGCCATTAATTTTCATAATACCATTGGCAACGAGCGCAAACAAAAACGGCTGCATTACCTTAAAAATTATTGGGTAGAAAAATGCCTGAATATTCCGGGGTTTAGTACCATTACCTCGCTAAAACCCGAATTCTCCGGGGCCATTGCCACCTTTGCCCTAAAAGGAATTACCCCCGGCAATTTAGCTACCGAATTATTCAAAAGAGCCCGCATTCATACGTCGGCCACGGTTTGGGAAAATATTGCCGGCGTACGCGTTACCCCGCACGTGTATACACCTTTAAAAGATTTGGACCGGCTGGTGAGTACCATCCAGGCTATTGCCAAGGAAAATAATTCGGCCGCCAAAAGCAGTAGTTTAAAATAATACTTTCCTTTTTATTTCTAACAGCAAGGGAGCCCGGCGTTGATATTCCAGGCTCCCTTACTTTTTATATTTACTACAACTTGTCTTTTCTGCTTTCGCGAGCGTTCCGCTCGTAAATATTTCTGCCTGCTTCCTTCAGCTAACTTTATAAAACACACTACAAAACAAAAGAACCGATTAGAACCAGTTGTTTAATTTGCAATTGGAAGTTGATAGTGAATTTTATATATTTCCCAGCTTAACATTGATAATATTTCAAATCTTATAAAAAGCAGGAATTTGCAAAAAAGATGGAAGAACAATCGAAGATTTACAAGGTAACAAACAGGTTTACTGCCGTATTATTTATAATTTATTTGATTGTATTATCCTGGATTTTACTTCTAAAATTAGGAGTACGATTTTCTTACATGGAAAATAGGAGCGTAAACTTAATTCCGTTTGGGGAATCTGTAATATCAAATGGTAAAATTGATGTTAGTGAAATCATTCTGAATGTTGTGATTTTTGTACCACTTGGAATCTATATCGGATTATTATTTGACAAGTGGGTTTTTGTAAAACATCTTTTAATGATTTTTTTAATTAGTGCGTTAATTGAGGGACTTCAATATATTTTGGCGATTGGTGCTTTTGATATTACCGATATAATTACAAATGCTTCGGGCGGTATAATTGGTTTGATGATTTTTAAAGCAACTAAAAAAGCATTTGGTAATAGAACAAAGGCACAGAGATTCATAAACTTGGTTGCAGCCATAGGAACTGGCCTAATTATTTTATTATTACTCTTATTAAAATTGGAAATGCTACCAGTAAGGTATAAATAATTAAAAGCATGTTTAAAATTTATATTTTTTCCAACATCTGGCCCCTAAGTAAACCTCTCCCGTAAAAAAACATTACAAAACAGAAGAACCCGGTACATTATCCGGATTTAAATAGGTGTAACGAGCTAAGAAAATATAATTTTGAAGTAAACAGGTAAAATACAGGTAGCCAGTTAATTACCTGTATTATTCCAGGTGCTTACATAACCGGTTCTTGGTTAAAATAAATAGCGCTATAACTTAAAATGAGCGGTTAAAGCTCCATGAAGCGAGGTTAGCAGGCACAGAAGGTTATCTATTCATCCCTCATTAATATAAATATTTTATTGACGGTTGTCACCGCCTACTATTCTTTTTGTAGTTCTTTCCTTAATTTGCTGGATACGGATAAGCACAAATATGCTGCTAGGTTGGTCTTTCTTTATGCTAAAAAAGCAAGTCTAAAAATTTGTAATATTTAAACAAAATATGTAATATTATCCGAATATTATTAACTCCATCCACCATAATCATGACTAAAATCTACTCCCGTTTTGCCCCTTGGTTTTATAAATACAAATATTTTTGGGTCTTACTACTCTTATCGGTTAATGTTTCTGCTGCCCCGGACCCTAATCCTAAAAATGCGTTGCGTACTTCCTTTAACCAGCCCATTAATTATAAATACGTTACTAGCGCTAATATTAAAGAGGCTACAGACCAGGTTATAGCCGAAACCAGGGTTTCTTTAGCAAGAATTTATGCCATCCCGAAAGGCAAACATACTTTTAATAATACCATGCTCGCCGCCGATGATTTTAATGATAAAATTGCTTCGGTTTTCTGGAGTATTAATATTTTAGCTAATGCCAGTCCAGATTCTGCGATACGTAAACAAGCCCAGCGCTCTTTGGAGACAATAAGTAAATATCGTAACGAAATCGGCTTGGATGAAAAATTATACCAGGCGGTAAAAGCGTTCTCACTAACCCCGGAAGCTAAAACGCTAACCGGAGGCCGGAAAAAGATGGTAAAGGAGCAAGTTGAACAATATGAACGCAACGGCTTTACTTTATCTGGAGAGAAGCGCCAGCAATTAAAGGGGATGAATGATAATATTACCAAATTAGAGCTGACCTTTAGTAATAATATTGCAACTTATAAAGACCATTTGCTGGTGAGTGAAGCTAATATGAAAGGCTTGCCAGAAGATTTTATTAAGAGCCGGAAAAAAGAAGGCGACCAGTATATTATAAATCTGGATGGCCCCGCCTATACTACCTTCATGAAATTTGCTGAATCGGACCAGGCACGCCGTGAACTTTTTATAAAATATAATAACCGCGCTGCCGATAAAAATGTGGACGTGCTACAACAATTATTAGTAGCGCGCCAGAAAAAAGCCAAGCACTTAGGCTACCCAACTTATGCCGCCTATTTAACCGCTGAGCGTATGGCCAAAACGCCCGAAACGGTTTGGAATTTTGAAAATAATCTGATTGCTAAAGTAAAACAAAAAGCGCAGGCAGATTTAAACGAACTACTGGGCGTAAAAAGAGCTCATTTAAACAACCCGGCCATTACCAGCCTAAACCCCTGGGAAAATGCTTTTTATAACAACCTGCTCATGAAGCAGAAATACCAGGTAGACGAAGAAAAGATAAAAGAATACCTGGCCTTGGATAACGTTTTAAGTGGTTTATTCCAGACCACGCAGCAACTTTTTGGGATAAAATATGAGGAAGTTAAAAATGCTTCGGTTTGGCACCCGGATGTACGGATGTTCGAAGTAAAGCAAAATGGCGCTACATTAGGACGGTTTTATTTAGATTTGCATCCGCGTGATGATAAATTTACCCATGCGGCCTGTTCCCCTATCCGTTTTGGAAAACAATACAGCCAGGGCTACCAAATACCTACCGCCGCTTTAATTTGTAATTTTAATGCCCCCACCGAAGGCAAACCGGCGTTGTTGACTCACAGCCAAGCCGTAACTTTCTTCCACGAATTTGGTCATGTGCTGCACAGCATATTAGCCAAAACTGAGCTTGCCGGACAGACGGCTATGGCGGTAAAATGGGATTTTGTAGAGGCACCCTCCCAGATATTCGAGAACTGGGTGTGGAATTACGATGTCTTAAAATTGTTTGCCAGGCATTATAAAACCGGTGAGGTAATGTCCCAGACCATGTACCAGAAAATGTGGGAGGCCCGCAATGTAGGTTCGGGGCTGGCAGCATCAGCCCAAATTTTCTACGGCATCCTGGATATGACTTTACACGATAAATATGATCCGGCCGGGCCCAAAAGTACTACTGAAGTTTTAAAAGAAGTTCAAAACAGCGTTATGCTTTTCCCTTACCTGGAAGGCACCCATTTACAGGCGTCCTTCGGACATTTAACGGGCTATGGGGCCAGTGTTTATGGATACATGTGGAGTAAAGTGTATGCCGAAGATATGTTCTCAGTTTTCGAGAAAAATGGCGTTATGGATCCCAAAACCGGGATGCGTTACCGCAACAGTATATTAGCCAATGGCAGCAGCCGCGATGAATTAGAAATGGTAAAAGAATTTCTGGGCCGGGAACCAAACCAGGAAGCCTTTTTTAAATCATTAGGTTTATAATTCTTTCAACAACAAAAGAGCCCACATTCATACGTCGGCCACGGTTTGGGAAAATATTGCCGGCGTATGCGTTACCCCGCACGAGTATACGCCTTTGAAAGATTTGGATTGGCTGGTAAGTACCATCCAGGCCATTGCTAAAGATAGTGCCACTGCCGCCAAAAGCAGTAATTTAAAATAATAATTTTCATTTTATTTCTCACTCAAGGGGAGCCGGATGTTAAATATCCAGGCTCCCTTACTTTTTTATATTTATCTAACTTGTCTCTTCTGCTTTCGCGAGCGTCCCGCTCGTGAATATTTCTGCCGGCCTCTGGCAGTTAGCCTTATTCAGCTAGATAAAATATAGCATAATACAGAAGAACATGATTCCGCCATTTTTTTTGTTTATGATTGTCAATTTATAGTAAGTTATATATATTGTAAGCTTCTATACCGGCTATTTTTAAAATCATATAAGATAACTACCAACCCGGATGAAGCTAAGGAGGAGAATAATCCGGAATTGGATATGCGTAAATTTTTTGGGAGATAGAAAATGAAGGTAAATCGTAAGATAAATAAAATCAGTAATTTACAATTTAAAACCACTTGCTGATATTGGAAATATAAACACAATTATTACGCATATCCAATAGTTGTGGCACATCAGTATAGATGATAAATAAATTAGTTTTATTCTTAATATTATTTTGGTTGTGTTCTTGTTCTTGCCAGGAGGAATATGTTAGTAATAATAGATATTTAAAAATATCGAAATTACAAAATATATCTTTCGTTAATGATTGGAATAATGCAACTATTGCTTCTCTGGAAAGGCAATTATATAAAGGGCCTAAAATAGAATATGAGCGAAAACGGATTCCGCCTTATATTCAAAAAATAAAAAATGAAGAGAGTTCATTAAAATATCCTTCTTCAAGAGCACAGTTTTTAAAACGTATATTCAGTTACAATAAAATAAACACAACTGATTCAGTTAAAACCATCTTCATTTTTGAAACTGTTGTGCCCGGAGAAAGAACAAATTATGAAAGACATCTAGTTTTAGAAACACGCGATAATTACCAAGTTTATTTTGCTAGTGAAAGTTCTGGATGGAAACCAATTAAAATCAATTTAAAGGAGGATTTTAATCCAAATAAATTTTTCTGTAAAGCTGAACAAGCTTCTTTTCAATGTGTTAACAACAATTCAATATATAATTATATAATTGTTACCAAGATTGAAAAAGACTTGATTAAATCAGAATTCATCTTTTCCCCTTGTACAGAAATGGAGAAGTCGTATCATGAATTGTTTAATTGAAATTATTCTTCAAACAAAATATTTCATTGTACTGGGAAAGGAAACAGAAAAACTTTCGGCAAAAATGAAAGTCTGGAACTATAAAAAATAACGAGCCACAACCACACCTATATGGCAGCTTCGCCGCCTCATAGCCCAGTACGTTGGTGATAATTTAGCTAGACTATGATTGAAAAAATAAGGTATATAGTAAAGGAAATCTGTCAAGTAAATAAGGATTTTGCATGTGTAGAAGTAATTCAAAATTCTGAAATGAAAACTGTGGCACGTCAAGCCAGATACCGTTGGGAGCCGGAAATTTACTATCTTACTTTTTTGGTAAACCCCGCTATTTATATTAAATATGCAACGGATATGTCAAGGATAACCGGAAACATAAAACATTATTTTGATATTAGCGCTGATTGGAATACATTAAGAGTAGAAGAAATTACTATTGATTACGATAAAGTAAACATTTTAAACACAGAAATAATTTTAGTAGAAACTCCTTGGGAAGAAATAAATAACCTTCAAAAAAAGCTGATTGGACTTATGCAAGGAGGAAATGATTCAATTGACTTTCAAAACATTGGCACTACTTCCAGAACAATTTTGGATAAAATGGCACGAACAGTATTTAATCTAAGTATTCATATTGCGCCTGCAGGAGTTGATGTTTCCAATGGGAAGTTCAAAAATCAAATTCACACATATTTAGCGCATAGACTTAGAGGCGGTGAAAATGAAGAAATGCGTGCCGTAATGAAAAGCGCAATAGAATTTGCAGAAAATTCAGTCGATCTTATAAACCAAACTGTTCATAAATTGGACGTTAAAAAACAATTTGCAGAGGTTTGTATCATAAGTACAATTAGCGTTATTAACTTAGTTAAATCCATTGAAGAGTCTTAAACTGCCACCAACAGCAGCCAGCCGTGATTGCTGCTTTGAAGTAATCGAAACAATCAATTTTTAAGTACATTTACGTTCTGTCAATAGAACTTTCTCCATAAATCCGCAACCAACGGCTGGCTGCCAAAACGTTAGCTGGCAACATAATGAAAAAAACAGCAGAGATAATCAAAGAATTAAGAAGGTTCAAATCAGTTGATGAAGAGCCACTTGAAAGTAACGAATTACTTCTTGACACAATAGTGGAAGACTTTTTCGAAAACGAGGACGCCTATCTGGTGATACCCACTCTTTTTGAATTATTAGAAAATCACCCTGACGCTGACTTTGGAGCACTAAGGACAATTGTTCATACTTTTTCTGCCGTGTCAGGTGTTATCACCTGATACTTGCTAAGAACACCAGAAGCCAGTGCATAAGTTATGATGTTAATTATATATTACTTATAATATAATAAGTGTCAGGTGATAACACCTGACACGGGTGAAAATAAATAAAACCAGAAGTTGTACATAAGTTAAGATGTTAATTACGTATTAATTGTAATAGGTGTCAGATAATAACACCTAGCAAGGCAGATGAAATGACTAAACTAAATTGACAATTTAAAAACTAAAACTATGGAAATTAAATGCACCAACAACAAGACATTTGAACTGACTGATGATTCAGAAAAGTTAGGAAGCCTAACCTATGATAGTTTGTTTTCTTTTAAGGCCAATGCTATAGTGGGTAATGATAATTTTAAAATTACACCTAAAGGAATATTTAGCACTACTATTTCTGTAACTAACAATGGTACGGAGGTTGCCAATATGCAAATGAATTGGAAAGGAAATATTATAATCTCCTTTCAAACCGGACAAGAGTTTATATTAAAAGCAACCGGGGCTTTCTTAAATAAATATGTGCTGGAAGACAAAGAAGGACAAAGATTAATGTTATTGAATCCTGATTTTAATTGGGCAAAATTTAGTTATAACTACAGCATTTCGTACGACCATAAACCACAAGACATACTATTAGTTTTGCTGGCGACTTATGCTGCTAATTATTACATTGCTGCCATGTCATCATCCGTATATTAAATGGAGAAAGTTCACGCCAGAAATTATAAATAAAATATCCTGCCTTAAAATATTGCTTACTAATAAAACCACAAAGATTTAAGTATTTACCTACTCCATAATCGCTATTACCGATATTTCAATATTAGCATTCCCCGGTAGGTTGGCAACCTGCACCGTTTCGCGGGCCGGCGGCTCGGAAACGAAATATTTGCCGTAGATCTCGTTTACTTTCGCAAACTGTCCAATATCCTTTACGTAAATGGTGGCCTTTACCACGTGCCGAAAATCTAACCTGGCGGCTTTTAATATGTGCTTAATATTTTCCAGCACCTGCGTGGCTTCGGCTTCAAAACTTTCGGTTACCATCTGCCGCGTCTGCGGATTGGCGCCTACCTGTCCGGCTACAAACAAAAAGCCATTGGCGGCTACGGCCTGGCTGTAAGGCCCGATGGGCTGCGGAGCTTGGGCTGTTTTAATTATTTTTTTGGCGGTTTTTTTTGCAGGGGCAGCTTGCTGGGCCAAGGCGCTGGTAGCAAATAATAAGCAAACCGAAATCAGAATAGAATTTTTCATAGGCTATTAAATCAGGTTAAGTTAAAGGTACATTATATATAAGGTTACCAGAAATCTCATCTATAATAAATAAGTCGCAATATTTTTCTGAGTGCCGAAAGCTATGTTGGTAAAAGATAAATCAGGTAAGGCTTTTTCGGCCAGAATAAGAATTTTAGTTTCTACAGTGTAATTTCAGTAGTTATTCGTCCTAAAAATACCTTTTTTCGGAAAACTGCCCTAAAATAATTACGGGTTACTTGAATAATCAGCTTTAAACTTTAATTATTTGTAATTTATTTATACAAACCTCTTGAATAATATTTAATTAATTAATTAAATACACCCAAATTTTATGGTGTATTTCGTCAAAACAATATACTTTTTCGGAAAAGCATATATTTTTAAAAGCGTAAATTATATTTTATATTATAATTTGGCTGATTAAGTATAAAATTTATACCTTTAACGTAATTAAATTAAAGATTATTTAATTGGATTATGGTTAAAAAGATATCTCGCAGAAGCTTTCTTAATAAGAGTGCCTTAATCGCCGGAACGGCTTACCCGGCTATGCTGGCGCTGGGCTTAATGCCAAGTGCACCGGCTCACGCCTTCTCGTTACAGGGCGATGGCAAAGGCAAACACATTGTTATATTAGGCGGTGGCTTAGCCGGCATGACGGCAGCTTATGAGTTAAATAAATTAGGCTATCGCACTACTATACTGGAAGCCCGCAACCGCTCCGGTGGGCGCGTGTTCAGTGTCCGGAAAGGTTCTACGCACCAGGAAGTAGGCGGACCGTTGCTTACCTCTAATTTTGATGAAGGCCAATATTTTAATGCTGGTCCGTCGCGCATACCGCACCACCATAAACTTACGCTGCATTACTGCAAAGAACTGGGTGTGCCGCTGGAAGTGTACAACAACGTAAACGAAAGCACTTATTATTTCAGCGAAGGCAAAGGCAAATTATCGAACCAGAAAGTACGGGCCCGCGAAATACATAACGATATGCGCGGCTACACCAGCGAACTGCTGGCCAAAGCCCTGGACCAGGATAAACTGGATTTAGCCATGAGCAAAGAAGATGCGGCTAAAGTACTGGAATATTTGCGGGCTGAAGGTGGCTTGGACCTCGATAAATTATACAAGGCATCGGCGCGGCGCGGCTACCTGGAGGCCCCGGGTGCCGGCGAAAAATCCGGCAAAATTGCCGACCCGCACAAACTCGTCGATATTATTCAATCGGGCTTGCTCGACCCGGATTTTTACAACGTAGCCGAGTATACCTATGAGCTGCAAATGACCATGTTTCAGGCGGTAGGGGGTATGGATAATATTGCCAAAGCCCTGGAAAAGAAAATTGCCGGCTCTTTAAAGTTAGGTGCCGAAGTAAAAGCCATTACCAATGTGGCCGATGGCGTAAAAGTAGCTTATAAAGACAAAACCGGTGAACACGAAATTAAAGGTGATATCTGCATTTGTACTTTGCCTTTGCCGGTGCTCAGCAACATTAACCACAATTTTGCTTCGGATGTAAGCCGGGCCATCGATTTTGTGCCGTACATCCAAACTGGTAAAATTGGGTTGCAATTTAAACGCCGCTTCTGGGAAGAAGACGAACACATCTTCGGTGGCATTACCCACACCAACAACGATTTAACCCAAATATTCTACCCATCTAACGGATACCTCGGTAAAAAAGGCGTACTCATTGGCTGCTACAATTTTAACGATAAAGCCAAGCGGGTAGGGGATATGTCAGTAGCGGAGCGGGAAAAATTTGCCCTGGAAAAAGGCAGCCTCATTCATCCGCAGTACAAACAAGAATTCGAAAACTCGTTCTCGGTAACCTGGCACAAAACCCTGTACAATATGGGGGGCTGGGCCGTGTACGGCAGCGAAGAACGTAAAAATTTATACCCGGCGCTTTTAAAACCCGACAAGAACGTGTACTTCGCCGGGGAGCATACAACCTACCTCACCGCCTGGATGGCCGGCGCCTTTGAATCGGCGCGCAGCACGGTGGCCGCCGTCCACAGCCGCCTGGCCGAACAGCGGGTGCAATATCCTACCACTACGAACAAAGGTTAATCAATAAATAATAAATATGTCTCACACTTATACAAATAATACAACTATGGCATCATCAATGAACAGACGTAACTGGCTTAAATCCAGTGCCCTTTTAGCCGGAGGACTTACTTTATTCTCGGGATCTGCTAATCAATTGCTGGCTATGCCTGGTAAGGTGGCCCGGAAAAAACTGCTCGAAGAAAGCATTAATTATGCAACCGATGAGAGTATAATACTGGCCGCGCCGGCGCCGCTGAAAGCCCGGTTAAGTTCCAATGAAAACCCTTTTGGCCCGTCGGCTAAAGCCAAGAAAGCCATTATGGAGGCTTTGGAAACGAGCTACCAATACCCCAGTGTTTATATAAGGGAGTTAACAAATAAAATTGCCGAGTACGAAGGCGTAAAGCCCGAAAATATATTAATGGGCGCTGGTTCTTCGCCGTTGCTGCTGGCCGCGGCTATGTATTTCAGCGAAAAGAACGGCTCTAATATTGTATCCGGCGACCCAACCTACGCCAGCTTACCCCGCGGCGCCGCCGAATTTAACACCGCCTGGACCAAAGTGCCCCTGACAGCCGATTACAAACTGGATTTAGATGCGATGGAGAAAAAGGTAGACAGCAGCACCTCACTCATGTATATCTGCAACCCCAATAACCCCACCGGCACCGTGGTAGATACGGCCAAACTAAAAGCCTTCTGCGAACGCGTTTCTAAAAAAGTACCGGTATTTGTCGACGAAGCTTATATTGATTATTTGCCCGACCCAAAAGCCGCCTCCGTGATGGATGCCATTAACAAAGGCCAGAACGTAATTGTGGCCCGCACTTTCTCTAAACTGTACGGTTTTGCCGGTTTGCGGGTAGGTTATATTGTAGCCCAGCCCGAATTAGTAAAAACTTTGAGCAAATATACCGCCGGTGGTTTCAGTATTTCGGCTACCTCGGTAAAAGCGGCCCTGGCGGCTTACAACGACCAGGAGTTTTTAAAAGACGCTTTGAAAAAAACCTTGGCTTCCAAGAATTTCCTCTACGATGTGCTTAAAAAAGAAGGCTACGAATTTATTCCTTCGTCGAGCAACTTTGTAATGTTCCCGCTGAAAATGGAGGGCGAAAAGTTTACCGCCGAACTCATGAAACGCGGCGTTGGCGTACGCAACTGGAAGTTCAACAACAAAGAATGGTGCCGGATTAGTATTGGCCGCATGGACGAAATGCAGGCCTTTGCCGATGCTTTTAAGCAAGTTTCTTAAATAAAAATTTACTCAGGCCAACGCTTTCGGGCAGGCCTGGGTCTTCTAAATAATTTTCCAACAAACAAATACAATTATGCGCAAGAGTATTTTATCGTTAATGCTAATCGGAAGTTTGTATGTAGCAGATGCCAGACCTGTAGACGATTTTCGGGCTATAACCTTAGCGGAATATCAGAAGGCTAAATCGTTTACCGTGAAAGACCTGGATAATGAAACTTATGTAAAAATTGAGAATTCCTATATTCTGGACCGCTACGAAGGCCGCAAACCTTATTTTATTACCGGCGACGATGGCCTGAAAAAACGCATCGATTTGTACCGGCTGCTGGCCAAAGACGGCATGGCCGAACTGGGCATGATGATTTTTTACACCAACGAAAAAGGCAAACAATTCCAGGCGCTCCTGCCCAGTTCTAAAACCGAAGGCAAAATCTGGGAGCAATATTTCGAAGATATTCACGCCATTGATAAAGTAGAAAAGAATTTCGTGCTGAAGCTTTCTTACGTGCTTTCGAAAGAACTTTCTTTTCAGGAATACAAAGCCATGAGTCAGGGCAAAGACCTGAAAGCCGAATCGGCTACTTACGGCAATGATATTTGTTTCCCGGGTACGCAGGAAGTAGCCATGGCTAATGGCCGTAAAAAATTATTGCAGGATGTAAAGGCCGGCGATGAAGTTTTAACCATCGACCCGGCGACCAAAAGAACCACTAAAGTACAGGTAAAAGAACTGGTATCGCACGAAGCTAAAAACTACGCGATTACCCGCCTGGTGGTGGTAAATGCCACCGAAAAAGCGGGTAAAAAAGGACAGGAAGTTAAATTAGAAAGCAAAATAATTGAAGCCACGCCTAACCACCCCATGCTAACGCAAAACGGTAACCGCAAAATAGGGGAAGTTACCGCCGGCGATGAGGTGCTTTGCTTCGATAGCAAATCGGGGAATTTTGCGGCTTATAAAGTATTACAGAAAAAGGAGTTTGCCGGCGGAGTACAGAAAGTGTACAACATAGAAGCCAGCGGCGGCTCTACTTTTATGATGAATGATGTAATGGTAATGCAGAAGTAAGCTTATCCTGTTTATTCTTTTACTTAAATATTAGATTATGGTCAACAGCACAATAGGAGAAAGATTAAAGACTTTTCGGAAGTCGAAGCGATTAATTGGCGAAGCATTTGGGGAATTGTTGAATCTGGGCAAAGCCGGCGTGGCCCACATCGAGGCTGGTCGCCAAAACCTTTCGATTGAGCAGCTCAAGCTTTTAATACAATTATTTCCGGAGCTTAATGTTTATTGGCTGGTAGCCGGGCAAGGCGAAATGTACGTAAAAGACAACCGCAAAATGCCGGAAGACTTACAATCCCCGTCGGAAAAGTTAAAAGAAGGCCAGCCGCGTTACGAAATATTGCTACGGGAATATTGTGAATTGCGCAACAAAATGAGAATGCTGAACCTGGATTTTTCACTGGACGATACCGTTAACCTACGGTACTAATGTTAGGCTTTTTTATTAAACTGGCACCTTGGAGCCATGCCTTTAGATTCAGGCTCCGGGGCCATATTATTATAAGCATAGTAGGCTGCTTTAAGCAGCCTACTATGCTTATTCATTTTAGGTGCAGCCCTTTAACCTAACGTTAATTAACCCCAACTTAACCGGTAATATTTGCAGGCAGGTTGGGTAATTGCGAACGGTTGAAGGGCTGTTTGTTTAGATGTTACTTAGCGCGCCCGCTGTAATCAACTTCTATAAATTTAACTATTCTGCCGGATTTAGCTTTATACCTATTCTGGTGCTTTTCGTAAGTAAGGCTAGAATTTCTCCAAATTAATGTATTAGAAAACTTATCCATCAATAAGACATTATTGGCCGAGTTGATGATAATTCATAATTTATAATTTCTAATTTTTAATTTGGTGGAGCACTAGCATATTTTAGCAGCATAAAATGGCCAGAACCAAGAGAGAATACCGCGCCCGCACCGAAGCCAAGAGTACCCCGGCTAAAATGAAGCCTTATTTAGCCGAGAAGAACCAAGGTCAATCCAAATTTGCTATATCGTTGGGAGAGGGCGTGCGCATCACCGAAAAAGATAAATTAGTTACGCGTAATGCCAACCGCAGCCGCAAGAAAGCAGCCCGCCAGGAAGGCCGGCGGTTGATTAATGGCTTAACAGATGAGTTTTAGAAAACCGGAATAATATCCAGAATAGCATCAACGCTATTCCATAGAAAATTAAGCTATCGCCTTATTAAACTAAAATTGCGCTTTAGTTTCTTTATTTTACTATTAATATTCGGGTATGGCACTTACATTATTGTAGTCATCCTGAGCTTATCGAAGGATCTAAATCTAATTTATAATGCTGTAATAGATCCTTCGACAAGCTCAGGATGACCCAGTAGTAAACACCTAAGCGCAAGTTGCGTAAGTTTAATTTTATAATGGTTTTAATATTCTCTCCGGAATAACCGCATTGGGAGGTACAGCCTTTGTATTATTTTAAAGCGCAGCAATTAGCTCATTTGGGTATAATTACCCATAAAAAAAGCCACTCCCAGAGTGGCTTTTTTATTGATACTAAGCAACGTAAGTTAAATATTAAGCAGAAAAAGAGCTGCCGCAGCCGCAGGTACTTTTGGCTTGCGGATTGTTGAAGATAAAGCCACGGGCATTCAGGCCATCCTGGAAATCTACTTCCATACCCATTACATACATGCCGTGTTTTTTATCCATTATTACTTCTACTCCGTCAATATTATAAGTTTCGTCGTTATCCTTCTTTTTATCGAAGCCCAACAGGTAAGACATGCCAGAGCAGCCGCCACCTTGCACCCCAATTCGTAACCCATATTCAGCGGGTACGTTTTTATCTTGCATTATTATTTTAACCTCTTCTAAGGCTCGGGGCGTTAAGCTAATGGGAGCGGTTTTATTTAAAGTTGCTGTTTCCATGGTTTTAGATTTAACTATGCAAAATTAACTAATATTTAACAATTTTGTTCGTCCAATTTACATATAGTAACAAAACAGGCGGCTTCCCAAAATAATTCATCGTTAATTTCTATATTTTTACGCACCTTACCCAATTTTATTTTTTATGACGGAATATATTTTTGACTTGCTGAAATTAATTTTACCGGCTGCACTGGTTTTATACGGAATGTATTCTTTGGTAAATAATTATTTAACAAAAGAATACCAGAAACGCATACTGGAGCTGCGGATGAAAAACTCGGAAGTGGTGTTGCCCATTCGGCTGCAAGCTTACGAGCGGGTTTGTTTGTTACTCGAACGCATCACGCCCAGTAATTTATTGGTGCGGGTAAGCAGTGCCGGCCAGTCGGCCGCCGAATACCAGCGGGTATTATTAGCCGAAATCCGCGAAGAATTTAACCACAATGTATCGCAGCAAATGTACATGAGCGACCAAGCCTGGCAAATGGTAAAACGCTCGAAAGAAGAGGTGGTAACGCTCATAAACCGGGTGTACCACGAACTGCCCGAAAATGCCAAAGGCACCGATTTAGCTAAACGCGTACTGGAAAATATTCTGGCCACCGAAAAAGAGCCTACCGGTTCCGCCATTAGCTTCCTGAAACAGGAAATTAACCAGGTTTTTTAACCTAAGAGTTGTATGGCATTGATGAACTGAATGAAAGAATTATTGAAAGTATTTGGGATCTTAGCTATTGTAATCCTTCTTATTGGTATAATATTCTTTTTATTTATAATTAGTGAGCTAGTGGATTCATTTTAAATAAATCAAATTAAAATATATCTACAGCATCGGGTAAAAGGATTTTTAGCTAGGAATCAGAATTTTTAAAGCCAAAGTAACCATCTAACAGATAGATTACATTGTTGCCTTAGTTTACTGAAAATTAAACAAAATGAGTAGACAACGGCCTCGCCCGTTGTTTAGCAGAGACTAAAGCCAATATCTACACTTAAAAGAAAGATGTCTATAACCAAACAAGAGGAACTCGACGGCATGATGCGGGTTAGCCAGGCCGTTGCTACTACCCTTAAAGAAATGCGCAACCATGCCCGGCCCGGTATTACCACAAAAGAACTCGACGATTTTGGCGGAGCAATCCTGAACAGTTTAGGCGCAAAATCGGCTCTCCGGCTAACTTATAATTTCCCGGGCTGGACCTGCATTAGCACAAACCAGGAGGTGGCCCACGGCATTCCGGTGCCGCATAAAATATTGCAGGAAGGCGATCTGGTAAATATTGATGTATCGGCGGAGTTAGATGGTTTCTGGTCGGATAACGGCGGCTCTTTTGTAATGGGCCAGGATTTGCACCAACACCAACCCCTGGTCGAAACTTCCAAAAAAATTCTGCAGAAAGCTATTCAAAATATTAAAGGTGGTGTGCGGGTAGCCGAAATTGGGCGGCTCATTGAAACCGAGGCGAAAAAAGCCGGTTACAAGGTAATAAAAAACTTAACCGGCCACGGCATTGGCCGCAGTCTGCACGAAGAACCCCACGAAATTGCCAATTATTACGATAAATATAACCCAACCAGATTCCGGAAAAACTCGGTGGTAGCCATCGAAACATTTATTTCTACAGCTTCAACCAATGCTAATACGCTACCAGACGGCTGGACACTCATCGGCAACAAAGGCGGTTACGTTGCCCAGCACGAACATACCATTGTGGTAACCGATGACAAACCCATTATTTTAACCCACATGAACGAAATATGGGGTTGAGGTGAACTATATTAGTCGTATGCATTATCTGTTAAAATTAAAGGATAATAAAGTTGAACATTGCAACTACGAGTATTAAGCATAAAATAATCCGCAACTGGATTTTTATCCATTTTTGTGGGCAAATGATTGGACAATGGAGTAAAAAGCAAGTTCCAGACGCAATAATTAATATACTAATTTCAAATATTATCTTATCTACGTTAGGAATACCCGTATTAATTTATTTGTTAATTGGGCTAAAATCGCCTGTATGGGGAACCTTAGTGGTAGTTATATATTGTATTTTGCTCACCATTTTTCTAAAAAAACCTTTGGCAAATATTATTAATATCCCAGAATTAAAATTGACATATCAACAAACTTCGAGGCAACAAAGAATATTTAATTTCATTTTGTCGATTCTTACAATTCCCTTTTCATTATTAATCTCAATTTTATTCTTTAGATTATTAGGAATATTTTTTTAGAAAATAGAATTGCAAAAAACAAACATGGCTTCGCAAGAGCTTATCAAACACGCTGTCATTAGATTAAAATATCAGGCTCTTTATAATGTATTGTTAGGCTTTTAATTAATTCTCTATTATCCTTAAATTTAGTCATTACTCATCATAACAGTACTCGGATATATTTTTATCAACCAAAAACCCATTAGCCGCCAACTATGAAATCCATCCTAAATCCCCAGGAATTACTGCAGTTTCAAAATAAAGAAAACCTGGTTCTGATTGATGCCCGCACGGGGGCAGATGTTCGGGAGAAATATGAAGCAGAACATTTGGCCGGAGCGCTCTTGGTGGATTTGGAAGTAGAACTTGCGGATAAAAAACCGAATGCCGCCGAAGGTGGCCGCCATCCCTTACCCAATATTTCCAGTTTCGCAGAACTATTAGGGCAATTGGGTATTAAACCCGAAAGCCATGTAGTGGTGTACGACGATAAAAGTGGCGCTAACGCGGCAGCCCGGTTCTGGTGGATGTTACGGGCCATGGGCCATACGCAGGTACAGGTGCTGGATGGTGAGTACCAGGCCGCCTTGGTCGCTGGTTTTCCTACTATGTCCGGGGCTGAAGTGCCGGTGCCCGCTTTGCCTTACCCTCAAACCGGCTGGCAATTACCTACGGTAGATATTGAGGAGATAGAGCGCATCCGGCAGGATGCCGATTTTATGGTAATTGATGTGCGGGAAGCAGACCGGTACCGCGGCGAACGGGAGCCAATTGATTTAATTGCCGGTCATATTCCGGGCGCGGTAAATATTCCTTTTGCCTCTAACCTGGACCTAAAGGGCTTCTTCTTAACGCCGGAAGAACTAAAAGCCAAATATACGGCAGCTTTGGAAAACCGGAAACCGGAGAATGTGGCAGTGCATTGTGGCTCCGGCGTTACGGCTTGCCATACCTTACTAGCAATGGATTACGCTGGCCTGGAAATCCCGAAGCTGTACGTTGGTTCCTGGAGCGAATGGTCGCGCAATGAAAGGCCAATGGCCACCAAAGAATAAATATTCCGCCGGAAATTAGCTGCCGCAGTTTATTCCTATTTGTTAAACCAATACAAAACCTGGCCCGGATGAAAGCTTACAAAATATTGGTTGGGTTATTCATCTGGCTGATTTTTACCTTTTTGCCGGAAAGTAGCTGGGCGCAGCGTATCATGGAAAACCTGGGGCGAGGCTTAGTAGCCATAAACCAGGGTGGGGGCAAGGTATTCGTGAGCTGGCGGATGCTGGGCAATGACCCGGAAAATATTGCCTTTAATTTATACCGGAAATCCGGGAGCAAACCGCCAACTAAACTAAACAAACCGCCACTGAGCCAAAGCACTAATTTTGTAGATACTAATGCTGATCTAAAATTCGCCAATGAATATTTTGTAAAACCAATTTTGCAAGGTAAAGAACAAGCGGCCAGTACTTCCTTTACGCTGCCCGCCCAAGCTCCGGTGCAGCAATATTTTTCCATTCCACTAAAAACACCAACGGGTTACACCCCCAACGATGCTTCCGTCGGCGACCTGGATGGCGACGGCGAATACGAAATAATATTGCACCAAACCGGCCGCAGCCGCGATACGCCCGCCAACGGCTTTACCGACGAGCCCATTTTCCAGGCTTATAAACTAAACGGTACGCTGATCTGGGAAATAAATCTGGGTAAAAATATTCGGGAAGGGGCCCATTACACCCAGTTTATTGTGGTTGATATGGACGGCGATGGCCGTGCCGAATTCGCTTGCAAAACCGCCGATGGCACCAAAGACGGCAAAGGCAAAATTATTGGGGATGCTGCCGCCGACTGGCGCGACCAAAACGGCAAAATATTAAAAGGCCCGGAATATTTTACAGTGTTCAGCGGGCAAACCGGCGAAGCCCTGGCTACTACCAACTATATTCCGGAGCGCGGCGATTTAGGCGGCTGGGGCGGCGTAGGTGGCAATGGCGGCAACGATAATACCGGCAACCGGGTTGATAGGTTTGTGGCCGGTGCAGCTTACCTCGATGGCCAATTACCCAGTGTGCTCATGTGCCGGGGCTATTATGGCCGTTCGGTAATAGCCGCCTGGGATTACCGCAACGGGCAGTTAACGTCCAGGTGGGTATTCGATTCACAAAACCGCGAAAATCCTTATTCCGGCATGGGCAACCACGGCCTAAGCATTGCCGATGTAGACCACGACGGCAAAGACGAAATTATTTACGGCGCGATGGTAGTAGATGACAATGGTCAGGGTTTATTTACTACCCGCCTCCGCCACGGTGATGCCCTGCACGTAACCGATTTAGACCTCAGCCGGCCTGGCTTGGAAGTATTTGGCATCCACGAAAACGAAACCAATGCCGCCGGACCCGGCGCAGCGTTGTACGATGCCCGCACCGGTGAAATATTGTGGCGCGGCCACGAAGGCAAAGACGTAGGCCGGGGCGTTGCCGCCGATATTGACTCGGCTAATCCGGGTGCCGAAATGTGGTTTTCCGGTTCGGATGGTTTGCTCAACTTAAAAGGTGAAAAAATCGGGGAAAATCCACCTTCTACTAATTTCGTGATTTGGTGGGACGGCGACCTGACCCGAGAACTGCTGGACGGTCACCACATCGACAAATACCAAGCCGGACGATTATTTACCGCAGAAGGCTGCACCTCGAATAACGGCTCTAAAGCAACCCCGGTGCTAAGCGCCGATATTTTGGGTGATTGGCGGGAAGAAGTAATATTCCGGACCACCAATAACCAGGAACTGCGTATTTTTACCACTACTATTCCCACGGAGCACCGGCTGCCCACCCTGATGCACGAGCCGCAATACCGCCTGGCCATTGCCTGGCAAAATGTAGCTTACAACCAACCGCCGCATCCGAGTTTTTATTTAGGCAATGGTACCAAAAATATTAAATGGCCGCCAATTATAATTAAGCTTGTTAGGTCAAAATAAAATTAATTATGTTAAGTAGTAAAACTTTCAAATTTTTGCTGCTGGGTGTTTTGCTGTTGGGTGGATGCCTCGCGGGTAAAACGCCAGCGTTAAAACCAACTTTGTATATTATCGGCGATTCTACCGTCCGGAACACCAATGCCGGTTACGGCGGGTGGGGGTGTTATATGGCCGAGCTTTTTGATACTACCCGCCTAAACGTGAGCAACCAGGCTATGGCGGGCCGCAGCACCCGCACTTTTATAAAAGAAGGCCGCTGGGATAAAGTACTTTCCACGCTAAAACCCGGCGATTTTGTAATGATGCAGTTTGGCCACAACGAAGGTAGCCAACCCGATACCACCAAAGCTGGTTACCGCGGCGTTTTGCGGGGTATTGGCGAAGAAACCAAAGAACTTACCTGGCCCAACGGTACCCAGGAAACCGTGCATACTTACGGTTGGTATTTGCGTAAATTTATAAACGAAGCCAAAGCCAAATGCGCAACGCCCATTATTATTTCGATGATTCCGCGCAACCAATGGCAGGAGGGTAAAGTGCTGCGAGCCAGCGACACCTTTGGCAAATGGGCCGCCGAAGTAGCTCAAGCCGAAAGCGTTTACTTCATAGACCTGAATAATATTACCGCGGATAAGTACGACAAAATGGGCCCTGAAAAAGTAAAGGCATATTTCCCCGGCGACCACACCCACACCAACCCGGCGGGAGCCCGCGAAAATGCCGCCTCGGTGGTGGAAGGCTTAAAGCAACATAAAAAAATAGCCTTAAATAAATATCTGGTTCCAAAACATAAGTATGAAGATTGATTATTTTAATTCTCCCGCTGGCGCGAGCGTCCCGCTCGTGTCTTCATTCCTGCGGCCTCTGGCCGCTACAAACAGGTTAAAAAAAATCGCATTAGCTAATTATCTACAATGGATTGGCCGGAGGCCTTGAGATGATGGGCACGAGCGGGACGCTCGCGCCAGCAAAGGGGCAGCAAAAGCAAAATGTAATTAATTTTTTATCATCTATATTGCCCCTAAAAAGTAAAAGCAGTTATGAAATCGAATATTAGGGAAGCGCAGAATTGCAATAAATTAACCCAATTAAAATATTGGCCGGTTTTGTTTTGCGCTATAATGGTAATTGTTTCGGCCTGTAAGCAACCAAACCAAGCCAGTCAAAAACCTACTTTATTTCTCATCGGCGACTCTACGGTTAAAAACGGCAAAGGCAAAGGCGATGGCGGCTTGTGGGGTTGGGGTAATTTTTTGCCTGCTTATTTCGATACTACAAAAATAGTGGTGCGGAATAATGCGTTTGGTGGTACCAGCAGCCGCACCTTTCGGACGATGGGTTTGTGGGACAAAGTGCTCGTAAATATTAAACCCGGCGATTTTGTAATGATGCAGTTTGGGCATAACGATAGCAGCCCGGTAAACGATACCTTGCGGGCCCGCGGTACCATTAAAAGCAACGGCGACGAATCACAAGAAATAGATAACCTCATCACCAAAAAGCACGAAACGGTTCATTCTTACGGCTGGTACCTGCGGCAATTTATTTCGGATATTCAGGCTAGGGGCGCCACGGCTATTGTATTGTCGCCGGTGCCCCGCAACACCTGGAAAGACGGCAAAGCCAACCGCAACGACCAGGACTACGGCAAATGGGCCGCCGAAGCCGCTATACAAAGCGGCGCGTACTTCATAGATTTAAACAAAATAATTTCGGACCGGTACGAAGCCGAAGGGGAGGCCAAAGTTAAAGCTGAATATTTTAACACCACCGACCACACGCATACCATCGAAGCGGGCGCCCGGGTAAATGCCGCATCGGTTATACAAGGGCTAAAAGAACAAAAAAATATTGCGTTAAATAAATACCTGACACCCGCGGCCCGCAAAAAAGGAGCAAGACTTTAATATTTACACGAGAAAGAAATATTGCTGAAAGGGCATAGATTATATTAGCAAAAAAGAAGGGCAACTGTTTAGTTGCCCTTCTTTTTAAGATTTAAAATAATACCTAAGTTAAACTATTTATGCGCTCTTAAGAACGGAATTATAAAAAAGTTAAATAGGGTATAGGTATAAATTTATAATTTAAACTTGCTGGCCGTAAACTCGCCTTTGTACGGGCTTTCGGTATCTTTTACGTTCAAAGCGGTAAATATTTCGTTGCGCAAATTGCCGTTTACTTCGTACATTTTGGTGTCGTAACGGCGGTTGCTGCCTTTTATTCTTAAAAATACTTCCGAATAGCCCCCTACATTTCTTTTATCGAAAATAGTTTTGCCGATTAGGATTTCGTTGCTGCCTTTACAATTTTGCTGAATATCTTGCGATAAATCCTCAAAATTATCAAATATTTTTACTGACATTTTTCTGTTGTTTTACAATTCGGGTAAAGGTAGCGGAAATATTTGACCTTTATTCGGAAAACAACCCGGTCCGGACAACTATATAATTATTAATCGTAGTTAAACCAGGAAAATGTTCGAACATCATTAATTCTGGTCTTTAGAAATAACCGGCTGGTTAAAATCAGGATAGAACAGGATTGCCGCGTAAGCTTTACCCTTTAATTTTAACCGCATAAATTTAGTAATTACTGGTTCTAACCATGAAAAATAAGTTTTCCTCACTCCGGCAAATATTACTTTTGAGCCTGGCTATTTTTGGCAGTGTGTCTATTGTTCAGGCCCAGCGATTGCCCAAAAAAAATCAGGTTTTACAAACCCTGCGGCTCACAAACGATTATTTTATGAAAACCTGGCCCGATCCGGGCAAAGAAATAACCACGAATAAAACGCGCCCAAGTAACCTCTGGACCCGCGCTGTTTATTACGAAGGATTAATGGCTTTATACGCCGTGGATAAGCAGCAAAAATATATTAATTATGCCGTAGGTTGGGGCCAGAAGCATAACTGGGGTTTGCGCAATGGCCGCGATACCCGCGACGCCGACGACCAATGCGCCGGCCAGACTTACCTCGATTTATACCTGCTAGACCCCAAACCCGAACGCATCCGGGATATTAAATATTCGGTAGATGCCATGGTAAACAGCCCCAAAATAGATGATTGGCACTGGATTGATGCGTTGCAAATGGCTATGCCGGTATTTGCCCGTTTAGGTAATTTGTACAAAGACAATGCGTACTACGAAAAAATGTATGCCCTGTATAACCACTCTAAAACCGTACAAGGCGGTAATGGTTTGTACAACCCCGCCGATGCTTTATGGTGGCGCGACAAAGATTTTGTACCGCCCTACAAGGAGCCCAACGGCGAGGATTGTTATTGGTCTAGAGGCAATGGCTGGGTAGTGGCAGCGCTGGTGCGCGTATTGGATATTATGCCCAAAAATGCGCCGCACCGCGAAGAATACCAGAAAACCTACCTGGAAATGATTCATGCCCTGGTACCCATACAACGGCCCGATGGTTACTGGAATGTAAGCCTGCACGACACCACACATTTCGGCGGTAAAGAAGTAAGCGGTACCGCGTTATTTATTTACGGTATGGCCTGGGGCGTAAATAATGGTTTGCTCGATGCCAAAATATACAAGCCCATTATTGACAAATCCTGGAATGCCATTGCGAAGGAAGCGGTACACCCCAACGGTTTTTTAGGTTACGTGCAAGGCACCGGCAAAGAACCCAAAGATGGGCAGCCGGTAACCTACAGCAGCAAACCCGATTTTGAAGATTATGGTTTAGGCTGCTTTTTATTAGCCGGCACGGAGCTAATGAAAATGAAGTAAAGGGTTGGTGAAAGTTTTGTCAGCATAAACAGCCACCCTAATTATTTAAATATTAATTATTCCTGGTTAAGGTAGTTAAAGTGGCACGGAAGCGTTCGTGTTATATCAAATCAAATAGTCATTATTCCCTAGGAAGGCTACTCAGGCAGTTGTCTATTTAGGGTTCTTTGGTATGCTATGGTACTTTTTTGGTCTTTTTAGCTTTCGCTGGGACGGCTTTTCTTCTGGAGTAGCTTAACCCTTCCGCCCTCCGGGCACCTTCCCTAAATTAGGGCTACGATTAGGACACAAAATGGAGCGGGGAGCTGTTGGGGGTAAATGGCAGATGCAATATTTAGCAATATTCGGATAGAGCGACGGGTCAAGCAAGTAGTAGAAAAGATAATAGAAAAGCAAAGTGTGGTGATACATCAGCTAAGTGCGAGCGAAGCCGAGCAGCGGAGTTACTACCGTCTGCTGCATAACCCCCGTTTGCAGACCAGTCAAATCATTTCGTACTTGCAAGCGGACTGTGCGCGGCAAGTGGAGGTGGGCGCCCATTATTTAGTATTTCAGGATACGACGCAGCCTAACTTTGAACGCAACCGGCGCAACATTTCCGACCAGCAGCAGCTCGGGGTGATTGGAGATAAGCAGTCCTTAGGCTTTTTCCTGCATCCTTCGCTGGTGGTGCAAGCGGATACTGGCCGCTGCCTGGGCTACAGCCATGTGCAGGTCTGGAGTAGAGAAGCAATGGCGCCAGAT
>NZ_VWSF01000026.1 GCF_008629685.1 Adhaeribacter rhizoryzae
TTAGTGCAACTCACGCTGCTGGCTTTGTTTGCCGCTAGCAAGATAATGCTCTTGCACCTGGCTTCTAAACAGAAAGAAGCCGTGCCGCTGGCAGAAAGCTTTACCCGGCAAGAAGTCGCTTGTCTGCAGGCTTTACAAAAACGTTATGAAGGAAAAACAGCCAAGCAGCGGAATCCTTACCCCCAAGACTCTTTACAATGGTGCTACTGGATAATAGCCCGATTAGGCGGGTGGAAACCCCACGAAAAGCAGGCGGGGGTGATTACCCTTTTGCGCGGTTGGAATTACTTCCAGCATATCTTGCACGGGTGGACCCTGGCCCAAAAATTTGTGTCCTAATCGTAGCCCTAAATTAGGGAAGGAGTTCGGCCGAACCGTATTGTTGCGGATTTGCTTTGTTGAGCTGGCTTGTTAATTATTAACAATAATTTAGGCTTAGGAAGGCAGCAGCTACGAAGCAAACTACATCAGTTTGGGCGATGAGGGCCTTTCAGGTTTCCGGTGCGCAGCATTGCGAGGTACGAGCAAAGGAAAGATGAGCAGCCCGAATGACCAAACGGGGCCCCGCGGCCGGGAGCAAACTTAGGCTTTCAAATACAATTAGCACCTCCGCATTGAAAGATGGAATCTTTCAAAAGATAAACAAAAAATCAGGCTTTCTATGGAATATCGTTAAAAAGCATTGGTGCTAGTAGCTAAAACCTTTGCATCAGCCAAATAGGCTCCTCCTGAAAGACATAATGAGATTCCTGAACGTTTTTGGATTACCTGGTTAATTTATCCAAACCATATAAATATTACCTCCTGCTATTCATTAATTATCTTTTGTTAACGTTTTGCGCCGGGGGCACCACTTAGCTTTGTAAAAACTTAAAACAGAAGAACCATGCATGTTATATTAGGAGCCGGCGGACCGGTAAGTAATGCCTTGGCAAAAGAACTTTTACAAACAGGCGAAACTGTGCGCCTAGTAAGCCGGCGACAAATTACAACCAATGGTAAGGCTACCTGGGTTTATGCCGACCTGAAAAATTATGCGCAGGTACTAGCGGCGGTACAAGGCGCTACTATAATTTACCTATGCGCCGGTTTGCGGTACGATAAAAAAGTATGGGCAACCGAATGGCCGCTCATTATGCAAAACCTGATTAATGCCGCCAAAGCCACAGGTGCCCGCCTGATATTTTTCGATAACGTGTATATGTATGGCCACGTGCCAGGCCCCATGACCGAAGACACACCCTTCAACCCCAGCAGCAAAAAAGGCGAAATCCGGGCCCGAATAGCCGATAATTTGATGGCCGAAGCCAAAACCGGTAATATTAACGCCACCATTGCGCGGGCCGCCGATTTTTACGGCGCCGAAAGCCTGAATAGCTTCTACGATGGCATGGTACTGGCAAAATACGCTAAAAAACAAAAAGCCATGTGGCTGGGCAACCCCAACAGCAAACACAGTTTTACCTACATTCCAGATGCTGGCAAAGCAATGTATTTACTCGGGCAGCACCCCGAAAGCAGTAACCAAATCTGGCACGTACCCACTGCGCCGGCCCTTACCGGCCATGAATTTATTAACCTGGCTGCTAAAGTTTATAATACCCCACCAAAGTTTACGAAAGTTAATAAATTGATGCTACAAACCCTTGGCTTGTTTAACAAAGCCGTTGGCGAAACCGCCGAACTTTATTACCAGTATCAGTATGATTATATTTTTAATTCTGATAAGTTCGAGCAGGCCTTTGGGGTAAAGCCCACCCCTTATGCCGATGGTGTGCAGCAGGTTTCGCAAACGCTTTTCAAACCGGCTTAACCCACCGGTTTTTTCTTGCCGCAGGTGTTTTAAAATTAACCCGGCCCTGGCGATTTAGCTAACGAGTTAGATGTGACTGCCGGCACCGCTGGTACCAACACCGGCGTTATCTTCAGCCTCGTCGTTAACGCCACCAACTACACTGCCCGCTGTAATGCCGCTTCCCTGGGTATTTTCAATGCTGTTTTCTCCTATCATGGTTTTGCCGCTTACACCGGTTTTGCCCGCCGCGCCGCGCAAATTATTTGTTCCTGATGTATTATCAGGTTCCTTTCCGGCATCAGGAGCTGGCTTGTTTTGTTCTTTGTTATCTTCCATAAATATGCTGCTTTAATATTTTTTTGCTTATCTGTTATTCTGTTTCACTTACGGGTGCCTGTTATAACGTGTTATACTTAAACTTCGCGCTTCAAAATTCTTTACACCTGCCCAACCGCCACTTCAAATTTTATCGGGGCTGCTTCCGCATTAAGTAAATCCAAAAACCAAAGAAAATATTAACCTGACTAAGCGGGTACCGTTTAGGAGAAACTTAAGAAGTTAATAGCATAACGTTAGTCCTAACCTAGTTTTATTACTTTGTATAGGGCATTTATGCGTTTGAGCAGAAATGCAAAAAAGGAATATTTATAAAATTCTTTACCCTAATTTTTTGATAAATAAGCGAGGAAATAAGGTTAAAGGATTTTTAGAGGTTCTCTCGTAACTGTTACCGCGGTCTGCCTAAAACAGCCCTAAACCCGGCGTAAAACATGAATAGCAAAACAGAAGCAACCCTCGTCGATAAAATAATGCTGGATTCTCCGGCGGGTACGCCTTTCGGGTTTTCGGTAATTATTGGAGAAGCAGTGGAAGGGAACAGTGCAAACCATACTTTTGCAGTTACCGGCCCCGACCCGAAATCGGGTACGCAGAAAACCTGCCACTACCAGCTTACCGGCAAAGAACATACGGCTTACCTCGATTTTTTCGAAAAATTATCTATTGCCTTTGGGCTGCGATTACCGCAAAACCGCCGCACCGGGCAACCAAAACCTACCCTAAATAGCGAATACCAGGAGGTGCTCCGTAATAATTTGCATCCCGGCATGCTTTACGGCTACGGCGATCCGGCGGTAATCCGGGTAAACACGAATACTCCAACGGAAGCTGGTAAATATTACTTGCTCGCTACCTCCAACGATGCGCCCGATTCTTTTCCGATTATTAGCTCGCGTAACCTTCAGGATTGGGAATTTGTAGGTTATGTGTTTCCAGAAGGGAATAAACCAATTTGGGCCGCCGATGGCGAGCTGATTAGTGATTACTGGGCGCCCGAAATGCACCAGGTTAAAGAAGAGTTCCGGGTATATTTTGTAGCCCGCGATAAACATACCCGCGAGCTTTGCATTGGCCTGGCAAAATCCCAAAATCCCGAAGGCCCTTTTAAACCGGAAGAAGCCCCTTTGCTAAAAGGTAAGGTGATAGACCCGCATATTTACGTGCAGGAAGATGGTAAAACTTATTTGTTTTGGAAAGAAGACAACAACGATGTGTGGCCGGGTAAGTTAAGCGAATTACTTTACGCCAATCCAACCTTAATTAAAGAACTTTTTGCTACCCCCGAAGACCAGGTAACTGCTTCTTTTATTATTACGCTCTGGCCCTGGACCCAAATGCTGGAACCCATGGAACGATTTTTAACCCAGCAACTTTTAATTGAAGCCGTAATTGCAGTCTACTCAGATTTTTACAATCACCTGCAAGTATTGGCAGATTATCAGCCAGCGCCGGTACAGAAGGCTATCCGTTTGGTAATGCAGTTTATGAAAACGCCCATGTTTGCCCAGCCTTTGTCCAGTGATGGCACCACCTTAATTGGCGAACGCACCCAAATAATTCAGAACGATTTGGCCTGGGAAGCACACCTGGTAGAAGGCATGTGGGTAACCAAGCAAGAAAATAAATATTACTTGTTTTATGCCGGCAACGATTTTTCGACGGACCAGTACGGTATTGGCGTAGCTATAGCCGATGCGCTGCTAGGGCCATACAACAAAATGCCAAAACCGTTTTTGCAGTCCACGGCCAAGTGGTGGGCACCCGGTCACCCTTCGGTGGTAAATGGCCCCGACGGCAAGCCGGTGTTGTTTTTGCACGCTTATTTTCCGGGACAAGCCGGTTATAAACAGTTCCGGGCTTTGTTGGCGGTACCGCTTCAGTTTACGCCAACGGGTGTACTGGTTGCTTAGTGAAATTATTTTGGTTTAGGGAAGATTTCTTAGACGTTGACAGTGGCGAATTGGTAAAAGAAACAGGTTTAGTGGGTAGAAAACAAAATAATTTAAGACCTTTGCACTCTTTTTTAAAATAATGCAGCAGCTTACAAAACAGCGCATTGCGCTGAGTTTATTTTTCTTGCTTTCGGGTTTTACTTTTTCCAGTTGGGCTTCCCGTATTCCAACTATTAAATCGGCCCTTGGCCTCAATGAGGCAGAATTGGGTTCAGTGCTACTGATCATGCCCATTAGTTCTTTGGTTGGGTTGCCTATATCGGGTTGGCTGGTGAGTAAACTCGATACCCGGATACCGCTAACCGTAGGTTTTAGCATAAGTGCGATTTGCCTGGCCTTTATTGGTTTGGCCAATACTACCATGAGCCTGGTTTTTACGCTTTTTCTGTACTCGCTTAGCATGCGGATGTTTAATATTGCCGTAAATACCCAAGCCATTACGCTGCAAAAGCAATACGACCGCAAAATAAATGGCTCGTTTCATGGTTTGTGGAGTACCGGGGGCATTTTGGGCGTTGGGTTTACCACCTTATTAATTTCTTTTGGCGTTCCCATTGTACCGCATTTATTTATCGTATCTGCCGCTGCCATTGTAATAACCTTGTTCTCATTCCGGTTTTTACTGCGCAACGATAGATCTACTACGGGTAACAAGCTGGCCCTAAACAAGCCCGACCCTTATATTTTGTATTTAGGGCTAATGGTATTTTTTGCGGCCATCTGCGAAGGCGGTATGTTCGATTGGAGCGGTATTTATTTTCAGCAGGTAGTACGGGAAGACGTGTTTACGTTGGGCTACCTCATTTTTATGGCGTTTATGGCATTCTCGCGGTTTGTTTCAGATAGGATTATTGCCAAATTAGGGATGCCTACTACCTATGCCATGAGCGCTATATTCATTTTCTCGGGCATTCTACTAGCCATCTTGTTTCCGAGTTTCTGGCCGGCAATGGTGGGCTTTTCGTTGGTGGGTTTTGGTACGGCTGCCGTTATCCCCATGACCTATACGCTGGCGGGCGCCTCTAAAACTTATTCGCCGGGCATTGCCATTTCTTTAATTGCTACTTTTGGTATTGTGGGCATGCTCCTGGGGCCGCCCATGATTGGCTACCTGGCGCATGCCTTTAACCTGAAAGTTTCTTTTGTGGCTTTTGCTATAGCGGGTATAATGCTCATTCCTATTTCGCAGTTGTTCTTTAAACTGGAGAAGAAAACCGCCGGCGAATTGCAGGAAGCTTAACTTGTTTTAAGCCGGTTCGGTTAAACTCCGCTCCACTACTACTAGTATTTCTTCTTTTTCTAAATCCAGAACAGCGTGCCGCACGGTATAATATTTCTGGTTCAGCAGCACAAACATGCCCGGGTAAACCGCTACCTGGTAATCTAAAGTTTTAAGGCTAACCAACGTGCCCTGGGTTTTAAAAGAGGTTTTCATTTTAGAAGCTTCAATATTTTATACTAACTAAAGGTTTTTACCTCAGAAGATAAACAATATTAAAAGAAAAACCTCACCCGTTTTAAAAACTGGTGAGGTTTACTTTTTAGATTATCGGGTATAAAAATCAGCTTTGAATAATCAGATTAATCATTTTTCCGAAATATTTAATACCCCGGGTTTTGGGTTAAGTTAGGGTTCAATGAACGCTCGGTAGCCGGAATGGGATAAATCCGTTTGTTCGGGTCGCTGTCGGTTTTAAAGCCATACGGTTTTTCAAACTGCCCGAACCGGATGAGGTCGTTGCGGCGCCAGCCTTCCCAAGCCAGTTCCCGCGCCCGTTCTTCGAGCAATCCTGGCAAATCAATATCGGTAACCAGCGGCGCATTTACCCGCGCCCGAATTTTATTTACCAATATTACCGTGGTTTGCAGTTCACCGCCCACAGTAGTAGCCGTGGCCCCCCGTAAAATAGCTTCGGCTTTCATCAGCATAATATCGGCCAGCCGGAATATGGGAATGTCGTTGTTCTGGTGGCGGTCGGTGGCCGAATTAGGATCGGGCGCGTATTTTATCGAACGGACGCCGTAAGCCTGGCTTAACTGGTCGTTGCCAATATCCATAGAAGCTTCGTTTTCCAGAATCAGGTTCGGGAATATTTCGAGGTGCCAGTTTACCGCTGCCGTAGGGTTAGGACCTTTATAATCTTTATCAAAACCTACGTTGGTGGTTTTTATGATTACCGGCGTGCCATCTACATTATATTGCTTACCCGATAACCATTGGTTGTTGCGGATGTCGTTGGGCAAATTAAACTTATTAAAATATTCCGGCAAAGTCATGAGGCTGCTGCTGGGCGTAAACGGAATGCGGTATTTTTGCTGCAGCGCGTAGTGCATGGCGTAGCGCGTAAACTGGTTGCCTTTAATTACGTTGGCATCGTACACGGCCGCAAAAATAGTTTCCTGAATACCAGGCCCGTTATCCGGCGCAAACATGGCGTAATAATCGGCAGTTAAAGAATATTTATTAGCTGCCAATATATGGTCGGCCATGGCCACGGCTTCGGTGTACATGGGTTTGCCAATGTAATATTCAGCGTTCAGGTACAATTTGGTGAGCAAAGCCAGCGCTACAAATTTATTCGGCCGCCCGTAGGTAAGCGCCCCGGTGGCTTCGCTTAAATTCGGCAACGATTCTTTCAACTCGGTTTCGATAAAGGCAAATACTTGCGCCCGCGGGGCAGTAGCCGGCAAATCGGTATTGCCAAAGGTTTTAATAACAGGCACATTACCGAAAGTATCCATCATAAAATAATAATACAAAGCCCGCATGGTTCTTACCTGGGCCATAGATTCGGTACGGGTGGCGCTTTCGGCAGCTCCTTCAAATATTTGCAGTACCCGGTTAGCCGTATTAATGCCCCCAAAACCCCACTCCCAGATGGCCCGTACGGTCGGGTGATCAACATTCCAGGTATGTTTGTGCAGGAAACGGTATTGTCCGCCATCGTCCCAGTTGCCGGCCCGCGCTGGAATAATAGCCGCATCCGTTGAAAGCTCCTGCAGGCGCCAATAATTAATGGCATAATTAGAACTCAATTGGGAATACAAGGGGCCGGTGGCCGCAATAAATTGGTCCTGGGTACTCGGGAAGTTGGCTGGCGTTAACTCCGATTCAATATCCACGTCTAAATCGGTGCAGGCCGGTAAAAAAGCCGTAAAAAACAGAACGGCGCTGATAAATATATTTTTTTTCATGTGCGTGCGCTTAAAATATTAAAAACTAACATTTACCCCCAGCAAAAACGACCGGGTTTTCGGATAGAAATTCCGGTTATCAATGCCCGGCTCAATACCACCCAGCGAAATTTCGGGGTCAATGCCTTTATAATCGGTAATGGTAAACAGGTTGGTACCGGTTACATACACCCTTAAATTTTTGAAGGTATTGCTGCTCTCCGAAGCGAAAGTATAACCCAGCGAGGCATTATCCATGCGCAGGTACGAGCCGCTTTCGAGGAACCGATCTGATACAAAATAAGCATTAAAATCGTTGGTCGATTCGTTCAGCGTAAACTTGGGAATATTCCGGATTTGGGCGGCCGCCGGGTTATTTAGGTTTGCCAGCGTCGCGTTCAGGATTTTATTGCCGTAAACCCCGCGCACGAAAAAGTTTAAATCAAAATTGCCGTATTTAAAGGTGTTGTTCCAGCCGTACAGTAATTTGGGCTGGGCATTGCCGGCAATGGTAAAATCGAGCGAAGACGGCGTAGTGGTAATGGTGCCATCGGCTTTCTGGAACTGCGATACGCCTTGGTCGTTTTTACCTACAAAATGCCAGATGTTGAAAGTACCCAGTGGCATACCTTCCCGAATAATTTGGGAAGTGTTACCGGATTGCCCTTGCCCGCCAAGCTGCGCCGTTTTGATTTCGGTTAAGCTGAATTTTTCATTGGATAAAGTTTCGATTTTGTTTTTGTTGTGCGCCACGTTAAAAGAAGTACGCCAGCTAAAATTAGGTTTATCAATGGGCACCGCGTTTAACTGTACTTCCACGCCCCGGTTGTTCATTTCACCCACGTTGGCAATTAAGGTGTTTACAAAATATTGGGTAGTCGAAACCGGGTAATTCCAGATCAGGTCCGAAGTGTTTTTATCGTAAAAATCAACGGCACCGCCCAAGCGCCCATTCAGCACCGAAAAATCAACGCCCACATTGGTCATAGCCGTACGCTCCCATTTCAAATCGGGGTTCTGGTTTTGGGTTGGGCCGATGGAATTGGTAAGTTGCCCGTTGTAATAAAAATAACCTGTAGAGCCGTAGCGGGTGGTAGCAATCATCGGGTCGAAGCCGAGGGAGTTACCCGTAACACCATAACCCACGCGTAATTTCAGGTCGTTTAGGAAAGCAAAACCTTTTAAGAATTCTTCCTGGGTTAAGCGCCAACCCGCCGAGAAAGCCGGGAACAAGCCCCAACGGTTATTTACTCCAAACGCCGAAGAACCATCCTGCCGCAACGAGGCCTGGAATAAATATTTTTCGTTAAAAGAATAATTTACCCGCCCGTAGAACGAAATCAGCCGCAAGGTTTGGATAGTAGTGTTGCCGTAGTTGGGTACAAAACCGGGCCGCGGGCTCGACAAACCTAAATTATTATACGTGAGCACATCCGAAGTAAAACCCTGGCTGGACGTTTGGAAGCCTTCGCCGGTGCGATCCTGTTGCCACGAATAGCCGGCTAATAAACCTAAGTTGTGCCTATCAAAAGTTTTATCGTAGTTAAAATAAGATTCTAACACTTTGCGGGTATTGGAATAAGCATTCCGGAGGGCCACCCCGCCGGCATTTTGCGCCAAACCAGATAAGCGGCCAAAATAAATATTCCGGTTTACCTGCTCATCCTGCGAAGCCAGACTTAAGGTATATTTCAGTCCGGGCAATAATTGCAGCTCGGCAATACCATTGGCCAGAAAGGTCCGGATTTTCGCGTCGTTTTCATTATTATCGAGCAACGATACCGGGTTCAATACGCCGTTTACATAATCTTCGCGGTAAAGGCCGGTTTCGTCTTTAATATTTAAAGTAGGCATAAAATTGAGCATGTTGCTCAACAACTCTACCGGAAAAGTTTTTTGGTTGGTAACACTGTTGCTGATAGAGATGCTGAGTTTTAGCTTATCTTTAAAAGCCTGCTGCTCCACGCGCCCCCGTAGTATTAAGCGGTCCAGCGACGAGTTCTTAATAATACCTTCGTTATTCAGGTAATTAATGCTGGCATCGTAACTGGTTTTGCCGGTATTGGCCATTAAAGAAAGGTTGTGGTTGTGCGATATACCGGTCCGGCTAACTTCTTTTTGCCAGTCGGTGCTCACGCCATCGTCTTTGCCGGCAGTTTTATTATTAGCCGTTAAAAAAGCCCGGAGCTCGTCCGCCGACAACATATCGATCTGGTTCGAAATATTCTCGACGGCGGCATAACCATTGTATGAAAGCACCGGTTCGCCTTGTTTGGCCCGGCGGGTAGTTACAATAATTACGCCGTTGGCTGCCCTGGAGCCGTAAATCGCCGTGGCCGAAGCATCTTTCAACACGTCAATCGAAACAATATCGTTGGGGGCAACTACCTGAATAGAAGCGCCCGGCACGCCATCGATTACGTAAAAAGGCTCCTGCGCCGCTCCGGTCCGGAGCGTGGATGGGCCTCTTAGAATAATAGAAGCATTGGCATTGGGGTCGCCGCTGCGGGTTACGTTTAAGCCGGCTACCTTGCCTTGCAGTAATTGGTCGGGTGCGTTATTTACGCCGGCGTTAAAATCGCCGCTTTTTATACTACTAATGGCACCCGTCACATCACTTTGGGTAGTAGACCCGTAACCCACCACTACCACCTCCGATAGTTGTTTGGCGTCCATGGTCATCACCACATTTATTTCGGCATTATCTACCACGCGTTCAGCATTCTGGTAGCCCAACATTGAAAAAACCAAGGTTTCGTTGCGGTTTACCGTAATCCGGAAGCGGCCATTGGCATCGGCGGTGGTACCGCGGTTCGTGTTTTTAACAATAATGGTAGCGCCGGGTAGCGGCCCTTGCTTGTCGCGGACGGTGCCGGTAACCTCAATTTCTTCTTTCGCATCGGGCAGGAATTTGCCCGTAACTGTTGGGCTAATATTTCTGTTGCCGGGTACGTTGCTGGCAACCTCAGCCTGCACCTGAGATAAAGAGAATAAACAAAGCAGGGCAGCCGAAAATAAGGTGGCAGGCGGTGGCACTGCCAATCGGTAAAAGTTTTTTTTCATGGATGTGTGTGTGTTAGTTGAATACGGATAAACCTCAATGAGCTTAATGAGCTTGGTGCGCCAGGTAATCGTACTACAGGTGGCGACTGTTTCTGGCCAAACGGCGCCCTTTACGAGAAAAGCAACTTACCAATAATTTTAATAGTAAGTTATTCCATAAAAAGTTAAATTCCCTGTTAATATAATTATTTTTTTGACCAAAAAACATAGGTACGATGTTGGTTTATCGCACAAAAAGAATGCTTTTGTGTTAAGTGAATTTCACCGGAATATTATGCCTTTGTTAAGTTGTGCAGCACCCTATTAAAAGGTAAGCAGCCAGAATATTTACCTTCAAAAGCAGGAAGGCAACAGGTCGGGCATTATCAGCAAGGGCTAAGTGAATAGTACTACTATGGGGTGTAACAGCAGGGCAATATTTAGGTACTTTAAAAGCTGGCGTACGCTTACTTCTTTGGAAAAGAAAATCTTTTACGAAAAAATTAATAAAACGTTTTTACCAATATTAGTCTATACTTGCACGAACTTATTTCTTTTATTTAACCCTGTTAGCATTTCCCCATGGATGTACTTAAAAGAAATAATGTAACCGTAACGGGTAAAGGACAAACCCCAATGCTTTTTGCCCACGGTTATGGCTGCGACCAAAATATGTGGCGGTTTATAACCCCGGCTTTTGAAGACGATTATAAAATTATTCTTTTCGATCATATTGGTTTTGGGCAATCCGATGTTTCAGAATATTCACCAAAAACCTACGGTTCTTTACACGCCTACGCCGAAGATTTGCTGGAAATTTGCCGCAGCCTTAACCTGCACGATGTAATTCTGGTGGGCCATTCGGTAAGCGCCATGATTGGGGTACTGGCGGCTATTCAAGCGCCTAATCTTTTTCAGAAACTGGTACTCATTGGCCCTTCGCCGCGCTACATAAACGAGATGGGCTATACTGGCGGCTTCGACCGGAAAGAAATATTTGAATTACTGGAAGCGCTGGATAGCAATTATTTAAGCTGGTCGGTGGGCATTGCGCCAGTAATTATGGGCAACCCCGAAAGACCCGAACTAAGCGAAGAACTGGCCAGCAGCTTTTGCCGCAGCCACGAAGAATTTGCCAAAAACTTTGCTTACCTTACTTTCTTGTCCGATAACCGCCCCGACCTGCAAAAGCTGCAAACCCCCTCTCTTATTCTGCAATGCCAGGAGGACCGCATTGCGCCGCTGGAAGTAGGCGAATACATGCACCAACACCTGGCCAACAGCCAATTAGAAATATTAAACGCCACCGGCCATTGCCCAAATTTAAGTGCCCCCGACGAAACCATTGCGGCCATCAAAAAATTTTTAGCACCCGAACCCGTTATTGTATAAAGAATATTGCATAGCCGGCAGTTTATGCTAGCCGGTAAAGGCCGGACCATAAGTGGGATGATTAAGAAAGAGTTAAAGAAAGCAAACGGCAATACATTTTTTGAGGCAGAACGGAAAGCTGACAACGCGTATATTCACGTAAACTGGATTGGTATACAGTCGCTGGAGATGGTGCTGCTGGGTGCCAGCCAGTTGCTGCACATGCTGCGGGCGCAACCCTGCCCTGCTATATTAAACAGCAACAAAGAGTTAATTGGCCCCTGGCACGATGGGGCTTCATTTTTGGGTAGTAAATGGGCCTTGCAAGCTAAAAATCTGGGCTTAGCTTATTTTGCGCATGTAATGGCACCGGGCGTTTATGGGCAAAGCTCTTTTCAGAACTTTTACCAGTTTGGGCACCAATATTTACAAATAGAAACTTTTACCACCGATGCCGAAGCCGAAGCCTGGTTGCGGAGCTAAGCCCCGAAAACAGCTGCCAATACCTGGCTTTACAAGCATTACCAAACCTGCCTTTAACCTGCTGAAATAGCCGTAGGTTAGCAATTTCTTAAGTTAATTAAAAGCTTAATAATTCTATGCTTGTTTTTATGCTTGCCGTAATGCGTTCCAGCTTAATCCGTTTCGGCCACCTTCATCCGGGTACAAGGTCATTACAGGGTTAGATTGCCATACTTCTTTGGTATCTAAATCCATAATAGAGAGGCAGCCGGAAAAAGCCGCGCCGGTATCCATTAATATTAGATTTCCCATTTTTAAGGGTGTGGTTTGGTTTTGGTTCAGGTTAGTGGTAGGCGTATGCCCAATATAAATTTCTTTATACCCCGGAATAACTAAATCCTTTTCGGGTTGTAACCTGTATTTATTTTTCCGGTACAGTTGGTAACATTTATTAATAAAATCGCGGCTCCAGATTAACCAGTCGGTATCGGTTTCTGCTATGTCTTTTTCCGGGTCGAAACCCGCGTGCACCAGCAAGATATTATCTTCGGTAACGTGGTAAGGCTTGGCATTAAGTAAAAACTGCAGGTGCTCCGGTGGCATTTCGCCGCTGGGCCCATACGATTTAACGGTGGCATCACCGCCTTGCATTATCCAGAAATAATGTTCGTTCTGGTCTTCTGAGTCTTGTTTAAATGATTTATCGCTAAAACCTTTAATGGCCCATTGGTCGTGATTGCCTAATAAGTGCACTAAATTCCGGATGCCCAATAAAAGCTGAATGCTTTCTTTGGTCTGGGACCAGCCATCTACCACATCGCCTAAAAAAAACAACTGGTCTTGGTCGTTATTAAATCCGCACCGCTCCAGGCATTGCACCATGGCTTTATACCCTCCGTGGCTATCAGAAAATACAAATCTTCTCATCTGATTTAATTAAAAATAGTTGGTTTAAGAATATTACATGTTGCGTTTACCGGTTTAATTCTGAAATGTTTAGCTTGCCCCAGCCAGATGAATTTGGGTTAACAAGCCCGGTTATAAAAAAAGAAAGCCTTGTGTAAACAAGGCTTTCTTTTTAAGGCAATATTTTAACTTAATTATTGCACTGCTACCGCACTAAAACCAGCCCGTGGGCCATTGCTGGCAAATATTGCCCGGGCGCGGGTTTTCTGGCCAACCGAGAACATGTACATACAGGCATCATCGGTGTAATCCATGTAATTCATGGTCATTTCTACGGGCGCGCCGGCACAAGTACTTTTGTGGTTTGCCGCCGGACAGCCGTAATTTGCCGTATTGTGGGTTGGCGTGTCGTTAACCAGGTCGGAGCCGCAAGTAGCATCGCCCCAAATGTGGCGCAGGTTCATCCAGTGGCCTACTTCGTGGGTTGCCGTACGGCCTTTGTCATAAGGTGTAGCCAGGTAAGCACTGTTGGGGCTGGCCATGAAAGTTTTATTACCGAAATATTGCGGCCCAATTACTACGCCATCGGTAGTGGAGCTGCCGCCCGGAAACTGGGCATACCCCAATATGCCGCCGCCAATATTGCATACCCAAATATTTAAAGTTTTATCTGGGGTAGTTGGGTCTATGCCGCCTTTTTTACTGCTTTTCATGGCATCGCGGGTACCCCACGACGATTTAGACGATTGTTTCCGTACGATACTTTTCAGGGTGAATTTGTAATTCATATTAGCTTTTACGCCCGTAAAAGTAGCTGGCACCAAGCTATAATCGGTGTTTTGTGCCTGAAAATCGCGGTTAAGCACTACTATCTGCGACTGAATCTGATCTTCCGAAATATTTTGCTGGCTAGAACTATAAATTACGTTTACTACCACCGGAATTTCGATGGTTGTATTTACGTCGTTTACGGCGTTAGTCGTAATGTCGCCGGTGTTGCTGGTTTGGCCGCCGGTTTTGTTTGCCCGGCCCTGGGCAAAACGCTGGGTATGCTCCTCAATGGCTTGCATCTTTTTAAGCAACCCCGGATTTTCTTTAATTTTCTCTTCGTGCACTTTCATGGTTGCACATCTTTCGCCACTGGCCTGGGCATCTTCACTATTCGAAACGCCACCATCCAGGGCAAACTCTTCTTCCGGCGAATTAACCGAACATCCCAGCATTAATGCCAGCGAAAAAGAATAGAACAATTTTTTGGAAATTTTTTTCATGCTTGTTTTTGGGTTTGTTTGTTTTGGGTAATTTATCTAAAAATAATTATAACACAAATAAAAAAATTAACTGACTAAATAATTATAATTCTAGTTTACCCGAATAACTTCTCCAGAAATAGCTTCTATTAACCCATACAAGGCTTTACCAGCTAATCAGCAACAGGATTACCAATTACCAAAACCTAAAATATTAACATAATTTAGCTGTAAATGAATTATATACATTTATTGTATATACTAATTTAAGCATAAACTTTAACAAGCATGTAAGTTAGCTTAAAGGCTTATACAGGATTGAACTTTTCGTTCATTCGCCCTAAAAAAATTAAGAAGATATTCTAAAAAAATTGCGGTTAAGCTTTCTGGAACAATTTACGGGTAGCCACTTTAGTTTGCTCATCTATTTCGTGGATTTGCGTAAGCACCTCTACCACGGCCATTAAGCCATTAAATATTCGTTCTTCTTTGGTTTTACCCCGGGGTGCTCTTTCAAAGGCGTATTCCAGACGGGCTAATTCGGGCCAGGCGTAGCCGGTAGCATTTATTTGTTCGCGGGCCGGGCCGGTATAAGCCCAGGGGCGTTTTACCTGGGCAATTTTATTACTTAACGTAACAAACACCTGCGACCAGGCCACTTGCCGGTTAATCCATTTTAAATCCTGGTCGTACTTAATATTTAAGTTAGCCGCTATAATATTACCCACGGCACACGCATGGCAATTACCCTGCACCAAAGAATCGTTGAGGTAAGCGTTTACCAATATTTTTATGGTTTTGTCGTAAAGCTCCTTGTTCTTCATAGTATTACAGTTAAAGGCCAGGCCGGCAACGCCCTTTTACCAGATTCTTTGGCAGGCGGTTTAATATTCTTTTTCGTTAAAGATTTAAATAAGTTGTGGGGAGCCGGAGAGATTATTTTTTTAGTAAATAAGCCAGGCTAAACTAACCATACGCAAGGCTTTTTACCGGATATTGTTTAATATTGTATAAATTACAATAACTAATATAATTCATTTGTTATGCCACAAAATATTGGCCACTTGCTTTATTATATTTTACCCGTACGCTACCGTTTGGCGCTCTTAATAATTTTGGCAGGCGCAATATTTTTAGGTTCGTGCGCCAAAGTAGATACGGCGGTTAAAGCAAACGCTAACGCTGGTAAAGGGGCTTATGCTACCAAAAAATACCGGAATTTATTTGAAGAGAATGGCTTTGCCACTGCCGATATTAACCGCAAAATAGAAGCTGCTTACCAGCAATTATTTCACGGCGACTCGGCCAGCCAAGCTATTTATTTTATGGCCGGGCAAAATGCCAATGGTCCTAAGGCTTACGTTGCCGATGTATACCACAACGATATCCGGAGTGAGGGCATGTCTTATGGCATGATGATAGCGGTACAGCTAAATAAAAAAGCCGAGTTTGATGCCCTCTGGAATTACGCCCTCACGCACATGTACGTCAGCAACCCCAACCACCCGGCCGAAGGTTATTTTGCCTGGTCGTTGAAAAGAGACGGTACGCCTAACTCCGAAACACCGGCCCCAGATGGCGAAGAATATTTTTTAACGGCGCTGTATTTTGCGTCGGGCCGCTGGGGCAACGGCGAAGGCATTTACAACTATAAAGCCTGGGCCGATAAAATATTAACTACCATGCGCCACCACCCCATGAAGACCGGACCAACCAAAAACGGCACGCAAACGGTGGGCAACATGGTAAACGAAGAAAGAAAAATGATCCTTTTTGTGCCGCAGGGTGCCGGCCGCAATTTTTCGGACCCATCGTACCACTTGCCGGCTTTTTACGAACTCTGGGCCAAATGGGGACCCGAAAACGACCGGGCATTCTGGGCTGCCGCCGCCGATACCAGCCGCAATTATTTCCAGCGAGCCACGCATCCTAAAACCGGCCTTTCATCGGATTACGCCGACTTCGACGGCAAACCCGTAACCGTCCGTTTTAACGCCAACGCACACCACTTTGCCTACGACTCGTGGCGTACCGCCATGAACTGGAGCGTAGATTGGGCCTGGTGGCAGAAAGACCCGCGCGAACAAATATTAAGCAACCGCATCCAGTCGTTTTTTGCTTCCGAAGGGATTAATAATTATGGCCAAATATACACCGTAGATGGCAAAAAAATGGGCAACAGCCATACTACCGGCTTAATAGCTACTAACGCCACCGCTAGCCTAGCGGCCACGCACCCGTTAGCTAAAGATTTTGTAAAGGCGCTCTGGCAAGAACCAATTCCGGACCAATTAGGCGAACGCTATTACGATGGCTTATTGTACCTGATGAGTTTACTACATTGCAGCGGTCAGTTCCGGATTTACGAACCCCGGTAAGCTTAACTGATTGCACTTTACTTCTACCCAGCTTCAGGCAATATTTTGCCAAGGCTGGGTATATTTTTATTTAGTAGGCCAGTTAAGCCAATTCGGAAACCATGAAAAGTCTTAAAATGCAAACAAGTGTATTCTTTTCATTTTTGATATTTGCTTCAACGGAATTGGTTTCATGGCGGCAGGAAAGTTTTTGTTATTCTTACCCTCTAGGAAAGACCAGATTAGTAATATTCTACGTTGGATGTTGGAATGCAATCCGGCTGACGTATTAAGCATTGTTAGGAGAATTTATTTTGCTTGACAAGGGTACATGGTATGAATATAAAATATGCCATCAAAGCCTTTCGTCCATGCTGCTGTTACATTCCGGTGGCTCTTTAACTTGGCCGAAAAGAACCCTTCCGCAATTTTTTTATTTCTTTGGCCAGATTGCATATTCGTAAAAGAAAAAGAATAATTTAATCCTCCCAGCCAATCTTCCAATCCATCCTTTTGGGGCGTGAATACGGCAAATTTGTTAGGCATAGTAACCCGCCCCGCGGTTCCTTCATAAGAAGTAAAACCTAAAATATAAGTTTTATCTAAGTTGCCAGCTATGTTGGTAAAAACATAGCCCATGGGCCGTGTGATATTATTGGAGACAGCCGTTTCATGTTCCTCGTTTAGGGCACCTTTATTGACATGCCCATTAGCCGCCCATACAATTATTTTTTCGTTTTTGTAGGTATTAGAGGCGAGCCAGTGCAGGTTTTTAGCCATATATTCATCCCGCAGATTAAGTCCTTTTGAAACATCCGTCCTGGATACCCACATATTTTTCCGGTAAATCATGGATGTAGTCTGAGCCTTGACACTTTCCAGGGCCTGATGCCAAAAAGTGTCCATCCTATTCTTTACCATGATTTGTGAAGAAATCAGACGCAGGTAATTTTCCAGTTGATGAACTGTTTTTTCGTCACGAAAAAAGGATCTTGCTTGAGTATAGTATAACAAAGAATCCAGTAGTGGCAGAAATTGTTTTTTGAACTCCGGAGTCTTTAGAAAATCAATCTCTTTAGCGGTTAAATAATCGGTAAGCTCTGAAATAAATGTTTCTTGGCTGTAAAAGCCATGTAGTTGAATATCAAAACCTGTAACATGAATCCTGTTTTTCGATGTTTGGGTAGTATTAATGTAGGAAAATACATCATCACACTCCTGGCATTTGGTCCAGACAGAAAAAATATTATTTGCCATCAGGGAACTAGCTGACATTTTATTATTCAACACCTGCTCCCAGCCTCGGTGCAAGGCATAAAAGTCACTTTCAAAAGCCACTACATTAAAACCTTTTTTTTCGTGCAGGTATTTAATTAACCGGGTTTTCGCCTGGAAAGTTGGGGCATCGCCGTGGTCCTGTTCACCCAACATAACCACCTGTGCATTGCCGATTGCTTTTCCAATTACTTCCAGATCTGCATAATCATCTTGGTTAGGGTCAATAGAATAAATTTTAGTAGTATTTTCCAGTACGTATTCTTTTATACTGGATTGCCCCATCAGGGAAGTTGCCGGGAGCAGCAGGCACACTAAAAGAAAGATTATTCTTCCCATACTAAGTTGATGAAGGACATTTAATATTTACTTTCCTAATGGCCAACTTTTGTTATTGGCTAAACGCATTACTAGCGTTTATATCGCATTTGGCAGAAGAAATGGGCAATTGCTAATATATAAAATTTATAATAATCGAACAAAAAGCTTCTCAAAATACAATCTTAATATTGTGCAACCTACAAGACCTGAATTTCCCAAGTTCTAATCAAAATTTCCTCTTGCCGGAAAGTGTTTTCTAAGCTTTTCTTATAGTTCTGCCACCAAGCTTGGTCTAAGGTATCAGCCATTACTTCGTAAATAATTATTTCGTCTTTCACGGTTTTATCTTCGTTTTCTTTCCATAAACCGGTTGCCGGAGCGCGCGAAAAAGCCGTAATACCGCCGAACTTCTCGGTTAATTCCTGCCGGATGCGGGTGAATATGTCAGTTGCGAAAGGTTCTTTTTGGTTGTTGTAAAGGGGTAATAATATTTGGATGAGTTGCATGTTTTAGAGAGCAAGAGTTAAGCTGTTAAATTTTCCTGATACGTAAACCGGAAAATAAATAACCTGGTTGCTTATCCAATATTTCCCGGCGTAACTTAGGCGAATAAATTATCTCTTTTAAAGCTTCCTACCTACCAGATGAAATATTTTACATTTATTATATTTTTCCTGCTGCTAACGAACAACTTGGTAGCCCAAACCATTAAATCAACCAAACCCACGGCTAAAGACCAGCAAGCCCTAGAAGCAGCGGTGCGTACTTTATTCGATAGCATGCGGGCCGGTGATACAGCTATGGCCCGTTTGGTTATGGCACCTAATTTCCGCATTATTGTTTTAACGCAAAACCCGGCCGGGCAAACCGTAACCCGAGAAGTAACCGGAAAGCAATTTTTGGCGCAAATAATTGCTAAGCCACCCCAAACCCTGGACGAACGCTATTGGGATAGTCAGGTGCAGATAGATGGTGATTTGGCTTCTTTCTGGTGCCGGTACGCATTCTTCAACGGTGCTAAATTCAGTCATTGCGGCACCGATGCTTTTCAGTTGTACCGCTCGCCGCAGGGTTGGCGCATTGTAAACCTAAGCTACAACATCCAACGCGAGGGCTGCGACATGCAGGCCATTCCGCCAAAGTAATACTACTATCAAGTGGCTAATGCGCAATCTACAGACGTCATGTTGAGCTTGTCGAAATAGCTAAATTTACTATCATATAGTTGTAATAGCTCCTTCGACTAGCTCAGGATGACAAAACTCTTTTAAAGCGCATTTTCTATTTTATAATTTTAAAACATGCTTCTGTAACGCCCTGGATTTTAAGCTATATTTAACGCTTAACGGTAACCCGCAGGTAAGTTGCTGGTATGGAAGTGGTATTTTCCTGGGAGGCTTTATTCTGATTGTTAAATAATTCTTCTAATTCCTGCTGCAATTGCAAAGCTTTACCATTCTTCTCTGCGGCTTCAAAAGCATTCATGGTAGGGCCATAGTAGTTTTTAAATTTACTTACAAACGCTGCTGGTGAATAAGCGGCATTAAAAGTAAAAGTATCTTTCACAAAAGATATATTTTCTTTTGCGATGCCCGCCTGCCCAAACCGTTCTAGCACCTGTTCTTCTACTCCCCACAACATAGGACTAATAAAACCTTCCGGCGGAGGTGGTGTATACGCAGAACTAATCCGGAGTATTTGGGCCACCAGGGTCGGATCGCCCGGTATCCAGTTGCCCATCACTATTCTGCCGCCTGGCCGGGTAACCCGAACCATTTCTTTGGCTACATCGAACGGTTTTGGAGCGAACATGGCCCCAAAAATGCTTACCACCAGGTCAAAAGTTGCATCCTGTAGTTCCTGCAAATCGGTGGCATCCCCTTCCTGAAACGTGCAATTAGTAAGTCCTTGTGCTTGTGCCCGTTTGTTGCCCGCTTCAACCAAATTCCGGGCAATATCAACCCCTAAAACATTAGCGCCTAATTTTGCGGCCGGTATGGCAGTAGTACCATCACCGCACCCAAGGTCGAGCACGTTAAGTTCTTTGGTAATCTCCAGTTCATTTATTAGTGCCGCACCACTTTCCCGCATGGTTTCGGCAAGTTGGGTAAAGTCACCTTTTTCCCATAATGCTTTATTCGGATTCATGCTGTTGTAGTTTATTTAAACTAATTTAAGAAAATTTATAAATAAATCACAGAATATTTCTATGCTCTTTTACTTTTCTGTACAGTTAAATAATATTACACAGCATCAGGTTAATGCGCATGAGGCTTGAGCGAGGAACATTAAGCCATGCGCTAACCCAGTTCTTTTCGTTATTAAGCTTCTGGCAAGGGTAAATAATACCAATATGAAACAGGAGTCGTGCTTCAAAAACAATAAAATAATTACAGCCAACTATCCTCTCACTGCGGTCATTCTGGAAGAATCTTATTGGCTACTTGCTGGTAAGATTCTTCCAGAATGACCGCAGTGAGTGGGAGGTACAGTCTTGGCTTTGCTTAGTAATGTGTAATATTCTAATCACCAGCAGAGCCGCCGGAGGCCAGCAGCAGCTTCACGAGCCGAACGCCCGCGAAAGTATAATCCGGATACTCTTTATAAAACCTTACAAGTGCCAGCCTTGCCGGTAATTTCTTTTAACAAACTGGTTAGCTACGTCAAAATTGGTTATTCTCATTTCTTCGCCGTTCCACAATAGCTTTTTCCGGCCGGGGTTGGTAAAGCCTTTGCCATCAGCGGTGGGGTGCTGGTACTGGTAGCTGCGCACCGCTAGGTTGCCCATAATTACGGTTTCGGTTAAAGGCCCGGCTATCTCGAACGGCGAACTGGTATAAGCGCCGTAACCTTTTTTGCAGGCTTGTACCCATTGTTGCTGGTGCCCGGCCGGTCCGCCTGCTACCAAGGGCATGGCAGCGGCTGGTAAAGTAGTTTCTTTCATGCGCGAAGATGGCAACAGCATGGGGTTGCGGCCCCACATACCGGCCACCAATTTGCCTTTGGTACCTATTAACAGCATTCCGCCATCAATGTCGCCGAAAGGTTCTTCGGGTAATAATTCTTCGGGGCGTTTGGGCAGAATACCGCCATCAGTCCAGCTAAAATCAACGGGCGGCATGTTGCCGCGGGCCGGGAAACGCAGGTAAATAGCCGAAGAAGGCGGACAACTATCTAGGAAATGCGCTTCTTTAAAAAAATCGCTGTACACCGAACCCACACTACATTCCACCGATTCGGGATATTTAAGCTTTAAAGCCCGGAACGGCACATCCATAATATGGCAGCCCATATCGCCGAGGGCACCGGTACCAAAATCCCACCAGCCGCGCCACCTAAAAGGCATATACGCTTCGTGGTAATCGCGGTAAGGGGCGGTGCCCAGCCATAAATCCCAGTCTACTTCGGCGGGTACAAGCATTTTTTGCGTGGGCGTAGGAATACCCTGCGGCCAGACCGGACGGTTGGTCCAGGTGTGTACCGTGTGTACATCGCCGAGCAGGCCTTGTTGTACCCAGGTTTCAATCAGGCGGGTATCGTCGCCGCTGCTGCCCTGGTTGCCCATTTGAGTTACTACCTTGTAGCGTTTAGCCGCCTGGGTCAGCATCCGGACTTCGTAAATATCATGGGCTAAAGGCTTTTCTACGTACACGTGCTTGCCTAACTGCATGGCGGCCATGGCAATAGGCGCGTGCATGTGGTCGGGGGTACTTACAATAACAGCATCAATGCCTTTGGCTTCCTTTTTTTGCAGGAGTTTGCGGTAATCTTTGTAATATTTAGCTTGCGGCCACTTTTCGCGGGCTGCCTTGGCCTGCCGGTCGTCTACGTCGCAGAGGGCTACAATATTATCGGTGCCGTTGTTAAAGCTGTTGGTAATATTTACCATGCCTTTTCCGCCAGCCCCAATAGCGGCAATATTTAATTTATCGCTGGGCGCAGTAAAGCCTTTGCCACCCAGCACATGCCGTGGCACAATAGTAAAGGCCGCTACTGCTAAGGAACTGTTTTTAATAAAATCGCGGCGCGATACAGCGGATGAATCGTTTTTGGCAGGCATTTTTGTTCTATATTTCAGGCAAACGTTCCGTTTAGAAATTTAGGAAAAATACACTACTTAACACTGTTTACAAGCTTAAATATTGATTAAAAAAACATCTGTTGAAGGCATCTATTTAAAAAGCAAAGGCCGGTCATAAGACACGGCCAGGGCACAGACAAGACACAACTATATTGTTTGTGCGTTTGTGCTGTTAATCGGGTAAATGCTTAATAATTCAGTTAGCCTACCAAATTTGGTGGACCAGCGGTTTAATCTGGCTCTCGTAAATATTTTTAACGCCTGCTAATTGCTCCGTTGTTAAATCCGGTATATCCAGGGCCTGCAAGTTAGAAGTTAAATGTTCGGGTTTGGAAGCGCCCGGTATAATGCAGCTTACTTCGTCAAACTGTAAAATCCAGCGCAAAGCCACCGGAGCCAAATTTTCCTGACCCGGGAATAAATTCTTCAGTTCTTCCACCGCTTCTAAACCTAAATTATAATCAATGCCTGAGAAAGTTTCGCCTTTGTCGAAAGCTTCGCCGTTGCGGTTAAAGTTGCGGTGATCGGTGGGTGCAAAATGGGTATCGGGTTTAAACTTGCCGGTGAGCAAACCGCTCGCCAACGGTACCCGCACAATAATGCCAATATCTCGGCGCTTGGCTTCTTTAAAAAACAACTCGGCGGGGCGTTGCCGGAACATATTAAATATTATCTGCACCGTGGTTACGTTCGGGTATTCAATCGCTTTCAGGGCTTCTTCTACTTTCTCCACACTTACGCCCATATTCAAAATTTTGCCTTCTTCTTTCAGCCGATCGAATAGCTCGAATATTTCGGGACGGTAATACACATCGGTGGGCGGGCAATGCAACTGAATCAGGTCAAGAGTTTCGAGGCCCATATTTTCCAGGCTGTTTTCCACGAACTTGCGCAGGGCTTCGGGCGTGTACGATTCGTTCACGTGCGGACTCAGGCGGCGGCCGCATTTGGTAGCTACCGCAATTTTTTCGGAGCGGCTGCGCACCAACCGGCCAACAGCTTTTTCGCTTTCGCCGTCGCCGTACACATCGGCGGTATCAATAAAATTAATGCCCGCATCTACGGCAGCGTTCAAAATATTATCGGCGTTTTCATGGCTGAATGTTTCACCCCACTTCCCGCCTACCTGCCAGGTACCTAAACTTATTTCGGATATTTCTATCCCGGTTTTTCCTAATTTTCTGTATTTCATTTTATTAATTTTGTTCAATCTGATAAAACCCTTGGTATTATTTTCAACCTCAACCGCATAGCGCTATAAAGTTTACAGCTTTTACGCAAAAGTAAATTTTTGAAGAAGGTTTATAAAAAATATTCCAAGGTTCAGATTAAATATTAGGCAGAGCTACTTAAAAGGCTGTTTTGATTTGAATTTAAACCTTTTTAATATTCATTGAGCCCATATTTGTCATTCAGGAGGAACCTATTTGGCGACCTGCTAAATAGGTTCCTCCTGAATGACACCGGTGAGTTACTTAAACTTTATGTTATATGATGTAAGTTATTAAATCAGAATACCATCTAAAACGAAAAATCCCGGAATAGACTAATTATCAATTCCGGGATTTTATTACCTAAACTTTTAGGCTACTCCGTGCTCAAGGTTTTGGGTTTGGCCGTAGGCGATTGGTTCAGGCGATAACTGAGGGTGAGGTTAACTTGTCTTCTTCGGCCTTGGTTTTCGCTGCGGGTGTAAAAGGTAACGCCTTCGCCACTCTGCCCCCGGTAAACCGACCGGTTAATGCGGCTGTTAAATAAGTCGAGGGCGTTCAGGGTAATCGTGCCTTTTTTATTCCACAAATCTTTACTAACGCCCAGGTCTAAATAATATAAAGCCCGCATACTGCCTTGCGGGGTTTTCTGGGGCGCTTCGTAGTTGGCCCGTACCTGGAAATCAATATTTTGGGGCAGGATAAACCGCGAAGTATGCCGGGCAAACCAGCTATAGGTATTGGTGCTGAAATTTTCTTCGAAATTGCTGCCGTCTATAACCGATCGGAAAAAATTCAGGCTTTGGTCCAGTTTCCACCAGGCAGCAGGGCTAAACGAACCGGTAAATTCTGCGCCAAAAGCATCTTCACCTTCCAGGTTCTCGGGGCGAAAAGAAGCAATTCCGGCGGCGTTTACCCGCCGGATAGTAGCAATGCGACCAATGGAGTGCCGGTAAAACAACGAAGAAGAAAGCGTGCCTTTATCGAAATATTTAATGTGGCCGGCATCAAACGCATTCGTAAACTCGGGGTCGAGGTTGGGATTACCGGTGTTTACATTCCGGCTATCTGAAAACGTAGAATACGGGCTTAACTCGTTGTACACCGGCCGACGCACCCGGCGGCTGTAACTCACCTGCAAGGCGTGGTCTTTGGGCAAATTATAAGTAAAATGCGCACTCGGGAATAAATTGGTGTATTGGCGCGGATTTACTTCGTTGGTTTCTTGCAAGGTAGTTTTTACATCGGTTCGCTCGGCGCGCAAACCCACCTGGTACGATATTTTTTTGGTTTTATTTCCCAAAATACCATAAGCCGCATTAATATTTTCGTCGTAAATAAAATAATTATCCAGGCCGGGTAAAGGGGTTATTTCGCCGTTGCCGTCCTGGTTGCCTACTAAATAATCATTTACCATGTCCCGGAAGCTGCTCCGGATACCGGCTTCCAATTTACCACCTTCGCCAAAAGGCTGCACGTAATCAATCTGCGTTAAATATTGCTTTTCGAACTCATCGTTCAACGACCGCTGAAACAAAGATTTAGAAAGGTCGCGGTTACCATCCGGAGCATACGTATCTTGGGTATAAATCTGGTCGGAGTTCTCCCAATAATCCAGGAACCGAAAATCGGCGGTAAGCTCCTGCCCTTCTTTGGCAAAGGTTTTCTTGTAGCTAAGGGCATATTCGGCGTTTACTTCGTCTTCGTCTTCGTCCTGTTTACGTTTGGTAAAGCTTTGCAAGGTTTCGTTGCCCAGGTAATCGTCGTAGCGAATATTGCGGATGCGGTTTACGTCGCTGCGCCGGAATAAATAAGAGGCTGTTAAAATACTGGTTTCGGTGAAAAAGAAATCGAGCCCGCCCCGAATATTGTTGTTAAAGCCCCGCAGGTTGGTATTAAATTTTTGCCGCGTAATAAAGGTTTCATCGTCGGATTTTAACTCCTGGTACATCGAGCCCCGGGCTGGAGTCAGGCGATAAGCCAAGCCGTAGTTCAGGAAAAAGTTAACGCGTTTGTGCCGGTAATTTACGTTGGCCGAACCGCCGTAATTGGTAGGCTCGCCGGCAATAACTTCAAAAGAACCATTAAACCCGCTTTTCCGCTCTTTTTTTAAAACAATATTAATAATCCCCGACATACCTTCAGCTTCGTAACGGGCCGAGGGGTTGGTAATAATTTCTACTTTTTCGATTAAGCTGCCCTGTAGTTGCTGCAAACCGCTGCCGCCTTTAAAACTTACCAATCCCGAAGGCTTCCCATCAATCAAAATCCGCACGTTTTCGCTACCCCGCAGTTTTACGTTACCTTCTGCATCTACCGATACCGATGGAATATTGCTTAATATTTCGGTGGCCGAACCGCCGGCATTGGCTAAATCCTGACCAACGTTAAATATTTTTTTATCGAGCGATAATTCCATGGTGCTTTTTTCGGCTTGCACCACTACCTCGTTCAGGGTTTTGCCCGCCGATGCTTCCAGTTTTAAAGTACCTAACTGGTGTTCTGTTTTATCGTTGGTTAAGGCAAAAGCGGGTGATTTAAAAGCTTTGTAACCCATAAATTCAATCAGGGCATAATATTCACCCAGCGGCGCATCCAGCGTAAACTGGCCGGCCTCGTTGGTAATATTGCCCGAAACCAAAGCATTATCGGTGCTTTTAAATAACCGGACGGTGGCGTAAGGTAATGGTTCGCCGGTTACCGCATCCTGCACCTTCCCTTTTACGGCATCTTTTTTTGCAGCTTGAGCCAGGCCCAATAGCGGCATTATCAAGAGTAATAAAAAACTAAATCCGGTTAAGTAAACTTTGCTTTTTTTGAAAAGTATAATTTTAAACATAATTATGAGGTGGATAAGGCTTTGATGCAGGCGTTTAAGTGAATATTATATCGGCAAATTACAAACCGATTTACAGAATTGAACTAATATAGGTCAAAATATTCTCAAAAATTAACTGGTTATTAAAGTTGGGAAATATGGCGCTTCCTAAGTTTGTGCCAGCCCGAACGGCCTTGTTTGGTCTGTCTCCTCCCACCTCCCCACGAAAAAAGATAGGTACTTGCGCACCTATCCTTTGCTTCTTTACCGGAATGCTATGCACCCAAAACCGAAGAACATCAGTCAGCATACCTTAATACTGGAGCTACGCCTTGGTATCAAGCTAAAAGCTTCGGATTTTCCTGGTAAGTTTTCCAGAGTAACTCGCCGAATAAAGTATTAGCCCAAGCAAACCACGAGCGGGTAAACTTTTTCGGGTTGTCTTTATGAAAAGATTCGTGCATAAATCCGGTGTCGCCGTGGGTACTTTTTAAGGCTTGAATACAGCTTTTAATTTCCTGCGGGTCTTGGCTGGTGAGGGCGCGCATGGTAATACTCATGGGCCAAATCATGTCCTGACCAACGTGCGGCCCGCCAATACCTTCGGCCGCACTACCTTTAAAAAAGAAAGGATTATTTTTGGAGAGTATAAATTTGCGTGTATTCAGGTAAACGGCATCAGTCGGGGAAATGGCTCCTAAGTAAGGGAGCGACAGTAAACTGGGTACATTGGCATCGTCCATTAAATACGCGCTGCCAAAGCCATCTACTTCGTAAGCATAAATTTTTCCGTATTTCGGGTGGTTTACCGTCGCGTGCTCCTGTAAGGCTTTTTCTACTTCGTTTGCTAAGGTCAGCAGTTCTCCGGCAGTGCCTTTGTCCTGGGCAATTTTCTCCATCATGGTGGCCGCTTGCCGTAAACTCACTGCCGCAAAAAAGTTAGACGGAATTAAAAAAGAATAAACAGTGGCATCGTCGCTGGGCCGGAACGAAGAGCAAATTAAACCGACCGGGTTTACCGGATAACCGTAGCCGCTCATGGGCAAAGTATCGGTCGCGTGCGGCGTGGTACGCTGAAATCTATAAGGGCCTTTATTTTCCTTGCGCTGCTGTTCCCGGAAAGTTTTAAGGGTAGCTTTGATGGCCTCCTGCCACTGGCTATCGAAAGGTTTGGTATCGTTGGTGGTTTGCCAGTAGTGGTAAGCCAGCCGGATAGGATAACACAGTGAATCTATTTCCCACTTCCGCTCGTGTACGCCGGGCTGCATCTTGGTTAAGTCTTTGCTCCACTCCCCAACTTTGGTATCGTCGCCGTAAAAAGCATTGGCGTAGGGGTCTTTTATGACGCAGCGGGTTTGGCGATTAATTACCCCGGCCACCAGTTGTCGGAGCGGTTCATCTTTTTTCAGAAACTTTAAATAAGGCCACACTTGCGCCGAGCTGTCGCGCAGCCACATGGCATCAATATCGCCGGTGATAACATACGTATCGGGCTTGCCGTCTTTTACGGTGTGGGTAACGGTGGTATCGAGGGTGCTCGGAAAACAATTCTCAAATAACCAGGCCAGTTCTTTATCTTTTACTTTCTTTTTAAATTCTGCAATAGCACTTTCAACGGATTTACTGCTGAAATTACGTTTGGCAGCGGGTACACGCACCACCGGAAAATCAGCTGCTGCTGTTAATGCTAAGGGGTTTAAGTAGGCACCAGCGCTCAGTAAGGCCGCGTTTTGGATAAAGGTTCTTCTTTTCATTCTAAATTAATATTTAGGCATACAAAACTTAGTAACTCCTGTTGCCGCACTTTTGCGCTTGCTTCTCAGGAAGTATAAATCATGCTGCCTGCTACACACGGTAAAAAAGTCTTGGGCGTAAACAAATATTCAACTATTCTTCTCCATTATTTAATTAACACGAAAAGTAGGAAGAATATGAGGAAAATAAAATTTAACAGATTTTGAAGCGGTTTGAGTTGGTAAGATAATTCCTGTGGTTAGCTTGCTCAAAGGACTTTTCTTTAAAGCAATATTATGCTACTTTTTGTTATTATTTACTAGAGAGATTTTTTACTTGAAAGATTGTTAGGTGTTTACCTTTTGAAAGATTACATCTTTCAATGCAAAAGTGCTAACTAATATTTCAAGCCTAAGTTGCCTCCTGCCCGGCGGGGCCCGTTTGGTCATTCGGGCTGCTCATCTTTCCTTTCCTCCTCCGTCGGAATGCTACGCACCGGAAACCTGAAAGGCCCTCATCGCCCAAACTGCTGTAGTTTACTTCGTAGCTGCTGCTATTCCCTATTAAATTATAGCAAAATAAATATTAAGATATAGTACAATAAATATTAAAATATAGTACAATAAATATTTCTTAAAGCTTATTCTATAATCTTCAGGCCGCGATTAACTGTTAGGCTGGCTCCCCGCCTAAGTTTAGGAGGGGTTGGGGGTGGTTGTTTTATTAAGCATTTCCTCAAAATAATATTGAGTTCTATACTTTTTAAAATCAACTAAAGCAAAATCCAAATACTCGCTTTAAATATTAACGGCTGCCTACTTCTTTGGCTTGGGATTGCAGGAAATAAAAGCTTTTTTCGTCGGCTACCAGTTTATCTGTTTTGGTTGTTTTATCTTTTACAAACCGGATTTTTACAATAGCCGTTTTACGGGGACTGACTTTAGTAGCTGAAAAATGGGTGTGCAATACGTACATTAGATTTCCTTTTTTATCTTTTACAAAATCGCCGTGGCCGGTGCCGTTGTGGCCTATATTGTTTTTGCTGATAATGGGGTTGCCTGTGTACTTCTGCCAGGGGCCATAAGGGCTATTACTTACCGCGTAGCCAACAGCATAATCGGGGTTCCGGAAATCGTTGGTAGAATAAACAAAATAATACAGGTTTTTATGTTTTAAGATAGAGGGGCCTTCGGCTACGGGCCAGGGTGCCTTGGCGGTATTTTCCCAGGGTTCTACGGCGGTAATACATTCTTTCAGGGTTTCGGGTTTAATGGCACTTAGGTCGTCGGTCATTTCGGCTACGAAGAGGCGGTTGCCCTGGGTGAGACGCACGTGGTATAAATATTTGCGGCCATCGTCGTCAATAAACACAAAAGGATCTATCTGCTTTACCGGGGCGGTAAGCGGCTGCTTTTGGGTTTGGGTAAATGGGCCCAGCGGACTACTGCTGGTAGCAATGGCAATTTGCTCGTTGGCGGTATAAGCCATGTAAAACTGATTCTGGTAATAAAATACCTGCGGCGCCCAGAAACCCTGTTCGCCGAAAGCATCGCCTTTCCGAAGGGCGTAGCCGTTGTTTACCCCTTTCGGACCTTCCCAGCTTTTTAAATCTTTGGAGGTATAAACCATAAAACCCAGGTTGGAATTACCTCCTCCGGTGCCGTATAAATAATATTGCCCTTCGTGGTAAAATATGGTTGGGTCGGCGAGGTAAATATCGGTCTGGCTGTTTTCTGGTTTTACCTGGGCAAAAGCTACCGGGCCAGACCAGAAAAGCAGGAACAAAACAGAAACAAAGGACAGCGGCAATTTTACTTGCTTTAAAGCATCAGGCTTGGCAAAAATATTCATTTCCATTGCGGATGATATTTATAGTATGGGCTGGTAAAGCCCACAAATATATTCCTTTTCCGGAATTAGGTTACCCGAACCTCATAAGGTAAACTATTTGCCCGAACACTAATGCTAAAAAAACAAAACGGCTGCTTTGTCCTTAAAACAAAACCTCAGCTATTTTGAGTCTTCCGAAGGAAGACTTAAGACTTTTAATGCAACCGGAGGAACTCTGTTCCGGTAAATACCAGCAAAGATTACTATCCGGATAGAACTACCAAATGAGAATTTATACGAATATTGATTGGTTATTGCGCTTACATTATTGTAGTCCTGTTGAGCCTGTCGAAACATCTAATAATTATTTAAGGCTGTTATAGATCCTTCGACAAGCTCAGGATGACAGATAATGTACCTTTAAGCGCACTTTCAATTTGATAGGGGTATTATTTTCTCCTTTCTTGTAGGAAGTCGGAGACTTCCCATTTCATGAAAAGTTTGTAGTCTCCTGCGGAAGACTACAAACAGCGGCAGAAATCATCAACCAGAACAGTTAAATAAATAACTGGCAGACTGTATACACACCTTAAACAAACTTTTTCTTAATACTGTATTTGCCTACTTCTTCTCCGTCGTCGCGGATCATTCTTAAGTTTAATTCTTTTTTAGTGGCGTGTAGCTTTATCAGCGTTCTTTTACCCTCCAGCGGTCCGCCGCCAATTACGATTGGGTAGTTATGGGTAGCATCGGCATCGTGGGTGGCGTAGCGGTGCGTATGGCCCGAAAGCATTAAATCTATTTTGCCCTTGTTAAACAAGGGGCCGAAAAGCTGCCGGCAGTGCAGGGTACCGTGCCAATCGCCGGAATGATAAGGGGAAATATGAATCAGCACTATCCGGAAAGCTGCTTTTTTAAACGCTTCGGATTCTATTTCATTTTCCAACCATTTTTGCTGCACTTCGCGGTACTCATCAAAAGCGGCTAAGCCGTTATATTCCCAGTTGTCATCGGTTTTATCTTCGCCGGAATCCAGGATAACAAAGCGCACCGGCCCACGGGTAAACGCGTAGTAATATTTATCGGTGGGGTAAGTAAAATAATCGGGTAGTTGCCGGGCAAAACTGCCTCTAACTTCGTGGTTGCCCTGCACAAAAATAAAAGGCACTTCTTTCGAAAACACCTCGGCGCAAGGTTTCAGCAAATGGTCTATTACCTGCTCTTCGCTATCCACGTGGTCGAAACAATCGCCGTTTAAAACCACAAAATCAAAGTCGCGGGTATTGCCGGTGTAGCCGTGCTTGTATAATAATTGCGGAATGGTTTGGGGCCGATCGTGAATATCGTTTAAGATAACCATTTTAAACGCTTCCACGTCTACGGCCGGCGTTTTAAAACCGTAAATGATACTTTGCAGCGGCTCGCCGTACGTTACTTTAGAAGCTTGAAAATGCAATATTTCTTTGGAGTTAATCCGGTATTTGTATTCAGAGCCGGGTTTTAAGTTTTTAATCGTAACTTTATTAATGCGGTTATTCGCTTGAATAAGGCCATTTCGGGCAGTATAAGCCTTTAAGCTCAGGTAGGTACCGGAGCCGTACTCTACCCAGCTCAAGCTGTTGTTATTTGTAATCCAAACAATGGTCACTTCGTTGGGCTGCAGATTTTGCAAATAAGGTCCGGCAATAAAAGTATTTTTTTCGTTGGTTTTATTATTATTAACTGCACTTAAGGCCGGCAACGATAGCGTACTTAAAACCCCAATTTTAGACAGCTTTTGAATAAATAATCTTCGGTTGAAAGGCATATTTAAATTGCTTTAAATTTTAATATTTCCCACGGGGGTGCCGGTATCGCCAATCATTTCGAGCGCAAAAGCATTCTGGTCGGCTTTAACTTTTATAATGGTACGGGCGCCCTCTTTGGGGCCGCCACCAATTACAATGGGGTAATTATGCTGTCCGGCTACCGGGGGGTGAATGCCGTACCGGTGGGTATGTCCGGAAATTAATAAATCTACTTTGGCCTGGTTTAAAATTGGCCCAAATACTTCGCGGCAATGCAAGGTACCGTGCCCGTTGCCCGAATAATAAAAAGGAATATGACTGAAAACTATTTTGTACTTGGCCTTCTTAAAAGCTTTTTTCTGAACTTCTTTCTTCAGCCACTCCACTTGCTGCAACCGGTATTTATCAAAATCTACCAGGCCGTAATATTCTTTGTCGCCGTCGGTTTTGTCTTCTCCGGAATCGAGCACAATGGCGTAAACCGGCCCCTGCTGAAACGAGAAGTAATATTTTTGCTCCTGGTTGTTAAAATAATTACCTAAGTGGCGGGCAAACTTACCGCGGGTTTCGTGGTTGCCGCGCGATAAAATAAAGGGCGTATTGGTAGAAAATAATTGGCCAAGTGGGTTCAGCAAATGATTTACCAGTTGGTCTTCATCGGTCTGGAAATCGAACATATCGCCGTTCAGAAACACAAAATCTTTTTTGTCTTCGCCGCCATACTGCATTAAATGCGCAAAAGAATTTGGCCGGTCGTGAATATCGTTAAACACCAGAAACGAAACACTTTTGGCATCTAAACCAGGCGTTTGAAAGGTATAAGATTCACTCACAAAAGTATTGCCGAAGGTTACCTTATAGGGTTTAAATTCTTCGATAACTTTTGAGTTGATGCGGTAATAATATTTCTGCCCCGGTGTAAGCCCTTTTAAAGTAATGCCGTGTACCGTGTTATAAGCCTGAATCAAACCATCGTCTACGGCTACTTCTTTTTTATCTAAATTATCGGGGGTTTGGCCGTAATCTACCCAACTGTAGCAGGGTACGTTGGTAAGCCAGCGCACTGTAATTTGGTTGGGCAGCGCCGATTGTAAATAAGGTTCGGTTTTAATAATTGGGACATCCGGAGCTGAAGTCTTTGTCTCTCCTGCTTCGGCCAGCGACGGCAACGAACTTAAGCCCGCTACTCCTAATAGGCCCAAAGATGATATAAATTTGCGGCGGTTTATATCATTAGATAATTCTTCCATGTGGTGTATAATTTTAAAAATAGATAATTAATTTATTTCTGCGGCGGCTTAGCGGTGCTAAATATTTAGCTTTTAAACTGGTTTTCAGGCTAAAGAATTTTCCCCGGCAAACCGGCTTTGGTTTTATTAAAGAAAAATAATAAATGCTTTTCTGCTGCCGGCCGGCAAAATATTCTTCTTAACCTAAAGAATATTTCGCCAGCCGGCAAGTCAGGTAAACTTAGTTGGTAGCATAACTGAAAACTTAGAATTATTTACTGGTCAAAATATTAGAAGCTGTTTAGCATTTTATACAATGGATCAAGCCCTTGCCCTTGCCCTTGCTGCGTGTTTTCACCAGCAAGTAGTTTAGCAGCAGCTTTAGAATTGGCGGTGATAACACCACCATTGGCACCAGATGCTGCCCGAAACAGAAATACTAAACAGCTTCTTAATTTAATTAGGTTCTGACCGGCAATTAACAGCTTCTTAATAATTCGGATTTTGTTCGAGTTTGGCATTTTTCTGGATTTCGGATACCGGAATCGGCGAAAAATAACCCTTCGGATGAAACGACCGCGGCCCCACCGACACAATATTGTACTGCAGGGTATGGGTGGTTTTATCGGGATTAAGTTTAGCCACAATATCGATGCCATTAGCCGGGCCATTCATGACCTGCTCGGCAATGAGCCAGCGGCGAATATCGAAATACCGGTGACCTTCAAAAGCCAGTTCGTACTTGCGCTCGTAGCGGTACAAATCTTCCAGGGCTTGTCCGGCAACCGAACTCGCTATGGCGGGCATTCCGGCGCGGGTGCGTACTTTGTTTATATACGTACGGGCTTCTTCGGTTTCGCCCAGCTCTAAACAGGCTTCGGCGTAATTTAACAATACCTCGGCGTAGCGGAACATAATCCAGGGCTGGTCGCCGCGGAAAAATTGGCCATCAACGTTTTTATCTAAAAACTTACGGGTGTAATAACCGGTGGTAGAGGCATTCCAGTTTTCGATGGGGCTAAAACGGGTATCGACGCCCCAAACCACTTCTACTTTGTTCGTAGCTGCATTCCAAACTTCCTTGCTGCCCGTTTGAATAATGCCTTCGGGTTCAGTAGCGGCGGCATCGGCTGGCCGGTTCCGCCACACGGCGCCGTTATACAAAATAGAAGCGTAAAAACGTGGGTCCCGGTTTTTGTAAGGTTGCGTGGCGTGCTCCGGATTATTCCAGCTGAAAGGCGTACCGTCTTTAAGCTGGTAGCCGGTTACAAAATTCTCAATCGGCAGGTTGCCACCCCAGTTATGGTAACCGTTCGGACCGTTCCACAAGTCTACAGAAGTGCCTTTTAGCTGCTTGTTGTGTAATTTAGCAAATAATATTTCGGGGTTGTGGTTATCCAGGAAAATGCGGGTATAATTTTCGGCGCCCGAATCGGTGGGGGTGTACAAACCGTGTTTGCCGGGGTTATCGATGAGGGCTTTGGCGGCGGCTTTGGCAGCTTGCCACCGTTGCGTTTGGTCGCCGCTGGTGTAGCCTACCAGCGCATTGGTATTACCCGGCTTATTAAATAAATCGCTGGCCGCGTACAACAACATTCTGGATTTTAACGCCATGGCCGAATATTTAGTAGCCCGGCCCAGGTTATCGTTGTTATAACTGGCCCCCAGCAATTCAATCGCACTGTCGCAATCTTCTACAATGGCGTTCACGCATTCTTCAAAAGTATTCCGGGGCACAAACATGCCTTCGCTATCTTCCAGGCTAAAATTTTCTTTTACCAACGGAATGCCGCCAAAATGGCTAACCAGGTTAAAATAATAATAAGCCCGAATAAAACGCACCTCGCCGGTGAGCCGGTTTTTTAAAGTTTCATCTTTAAAAGGTACCTCATTAATCCGCTCCAGAAAAATATTGCAATTACGAATGCCTTTGTAATAATTACCCCACTGCCCAAATTGGGTAAGCGTGCCCATATTTTCGGGGGTGAGCGTACCTTTTACCACCACATCGGTGCCTTTGTCGCGCAGGTACATGCCCTCGTCCGAAACGGCGGTGTGCATTACTTTCCAGCTATCAGTAAACGGGTCCCAGATGCGGCCGTACAAATCGTTTACAAAAGCTTCTACCAGAGCCGGGTCTTTCCACACGTCGGCATCACTAATGGCATCCAGCGGCTTTCTTTCCAGAAAATCCTCATCGCACGAAGTAGCCCCGCCCAGAAACAGCACGCAGGCCACGAAAAATATTTTTTTAGATATAAATTTCATCCTTTTCGGCTTTAAAAAGTTAAGCTTAAACCAGCGTTATATATTTTAATTTGCGGATAATAATGACCCGCACCGTTCGGTAATTCGGGGTCAAATATTTTCACTTTGTCGAAGGTGAGTAAATTCTGGCCGCTCACGTACACCCGCAGTTGCTGCATTTTTAGTTTCTGCACCAGGGTTTCCGGAATATTATAACCAAGTTGCAGGGTTTTTAAGCGGAGGTAGTTGGTATTATAAAGCCAGTAAGAGTTCTGTTGGGTAATCCAGTATTCGCGGTTATCAAAAACCCGGGCTACATCGGTATCGGTATTTTCCGGGGTCCAGCGGTTCTCGACGTAAGCCAGCGGGAAATTACCTATTAAGCCCGATTCGGTACGCACGTATTGGTTCGCGCCGGCGGCACCCTGCCACAACATGCTTAAATCTAAATCGCCGAACACAAAATTCATGTTTAAGCCGTAAGTCAACTCCGGAAACTGCGATTTATTAAAGCGGGTACGATCCAGAGCATTAATTTTACCATCTTCGTTTACATCTCGGAAAATAACATCGCCGGGGCGGGCACCCGCCATGTGGGGCGTACTGTTTACGTGGTCCACATCTTTATAAATGCCCATGGCTTCGTAGTACAAACTCGACCCGATGCGGGTGCCGGTGTATCTTTGGTAATCCGGAATATTTTCGGGTTCGTCCCAGAACAATATTTTATTGCGGGCAAACGATACGGTACCGGCAGTTTCCATCCGGAATTTGCCAAAAGATTTGCGGTGCGATAATTGGGCATCGAAGCCTTGGTTCTGTACTTTACCCAGGTTTTCGTCGGGCAGCACAATACCGGTATATTCCGGCACCGAGGCCGAACGGGCAATGAGAATATTGGAGCGTTTGGTGCGGAAATAATCAACCTCCAGGCTAACAGCGCCATTAAATAACTGGCTCTCGATACCCACGTTAAAATTATTCGCTACTTCCCAGGTAATATTTTCGTTCGGAATACGGATGGGATAAATAGAAGGATTTAAGCCCAGATCGTTGCCAAAAATAGAACCGGACCCGAAACCGTAATTACTCAGGTACTGGAAGTTGGCCACTTTATCGTTACCCATTTGCCCCCACGAACCGCGCACTTTAAAGAAATCTACCAGGTTAATATTGTTCTTCCAGAAGTTTTCGTTTGAAAGAACCCAGCCGGCCGAGAAGCCCGGGAAAAAGCCAAAGCGTTTGTCGCGCGGGAAGTTCTGGGAGCCGTCGTAGCGCCAGTTAAAATCGAAGAGGTATGTATCTTTAAACTGGTAAGAAGCCCGGCCAAAGTAATTTTTTCGGGCCGTCTCATAACCCGAGCCACTCACCTGTCTTTCGTCCTGGCCGCCGGCAAATAATTGGTCTACCGCTGCCGAAATAAAGTACCGGCGCAAACCGTAAAAGTCATTACCTTTTTCTTCGTTTTGCTCATACGCTACAAACGCGCTAATGCTGTGCGGGCCAAAAGTACGGGCATAATTAATTTTGGAGTTAAGGGTTATTTGCTGGCTATGTACAAAAGACTCGGTTAACTGCGGATCGCTTACGCCGCGTTCAGCGGAATTCAGAATGGGCTCGTTCTGGCCGTTAAACCCGCCAAAGGTGTAGAGCGTCCAGGGCTTAATAAAGTTCTTTTTGTAAGTCAGTTCTTTACTGGCCGCCAGGTTACCATCAATAAACAAGCCTTTTACCCAAGGCAATTTAACCGTATACCCAAAAAGGGCGTTTACCAGGTTTATGTCGTGTTTGTTGTAGCCAATGGTGTTGGTGGAGGTTACCACCGGGTTATTGCCTTGTTCAATATCGGGACCGGGTAAGCCGTTGGGCCAAACTGCTGTTTCGGTGGGGCGGCCCCGCTGAATAAACCGGAAAATATCGCTGGCGCCCAGCGGCGGATAATTTTTATTGCTATGCCGGCCCTGTACATCAAAATTTAACTTAATATTTTCGGTTACATCGGCATCGAGGTTAATGCGCAGGTTTTGCTGTTTGTAATTGGTGGCGCTGTTGCGGTAAACGGCATCTTCGTAAACACTGCCCAGTGAAACAAAATACCGTACCTTATCGCCGCCACCGCGCAAGCTCAGGTTGTGGCGGTTCTGCAACGACCAAGGTTTAATTACCGCATCAATCCAGTCGGTGTTGGGGTGCGTCCAGGGCGAAGAACCGTCTTTAAACTTCTGAATATCTTCATCGGTATATTTGGGCCGGGTGCCGGCGTAACCTAATATTTCGTTGGTTAACTGGGCATATAAACCCGCATCGGCCATTTCGGGCATGCGGGTGGGTGTTACGAAACCCTGGTTAAAACTATAATCGAGGGTAGGTTTGCCGGTTTTGCCTCTTTTGGTTTTCACCAGAATTACCCCGTTGGCGGCCCGGGAGCCGTAAATAGAAGCCGAAGCATCTTTTAGAACCGAAATACTTTCAATGTCGTTGGGGTTGAGTTTATCTAAACCGCCTAACAAGCTTGGAATACCGTCTACTACAATCAGCGGCGAATTATCGCCTAAAGTACTCTGGCCCCGGATAAATAATTGCGAGCCACCGCCGCCCGGTTCGCCGGAACGATCAACAGCAATAACGCCGGCTACGCGGCCCGTTAAAGTATTTGTTACGTGGGTAGTGGGCGCTTGATTCAGGTCCTCGCCTTTCACCATCGAAATTGCTCCGGTAACGTTTACTTTTTTCTGGGTACCATAACCCACCACCACTACTTCTTCTAAAGCTTTGGCATCGTCTTCCAAAGTAATATTTAGCGTTCCTCCGGAAGTGGGTACGGGTACTTCTTTGGTGGCAAAGCCAATAAAAGAAAATATTAAGGTGCCCCCGCTGTTTGGTACTACCAAGGTATAGCTGCCATCCGGACCCGAAGTAGCGCCGTTATTGGTTCCTTTTAATAAAATGGTAACGCCCGGCAAACCTTCTCCGCTTCTGGAAGTGATTTTACCCGAAACGGTAATATCTACCGCGGCCACTAAACTGGTTCGTAAGATGCTGGCTTCGGGGCTGGTAACCAACCGTAACCGAACGTGTATATTATTTTTCACCTGCTTAAATTCGAGTTGCGTACTTGCCGCTACCTGGTCCAGCACCTTTTCCAGCGATTCGTTTTTCGCCGATATGGTAATCAGGCCTTTATGCAGGGTTTCCTGCTCATCAAAAGTAAATTTATAAACTGTGGCGGCTTCAATTTTCCGGATAAAATCCTGCAAAGTGGCATTGCGGAGCGATAAGGATATTTTGGTTTCTTTCAGGCTTTGCAACCTTTCGCCATCGTCGGCGGCCCATACAGCCGAAATAACCAGGAGCTGAAAAAGAACACTTAATAGTGTGTAACCAGCTATCCGGGGAAACAGATAGTATAGATTTTTTTTCATAAATTTGGGTTTGTTGTTTATACAATTGTTTTACAAAAGCTTCCGGCAACCTGCATGCGCCAACATTTGGTTTTTCGGAGGCAAGCGCCGCAAAGCTTCTATCCGGAAGTTTTGCGGCGTAATTTTACATTTCCATTATTTCATAATTGTTAAGCTTTAGTTATCTAAACTTTATTAAAATTTTATTTCCTTTCTTTTCGTAAGTAAAGCTTTTTACAAAAGCTATCCCGGCCAGCACATTATCCAGGCTTTCATCCTGGTAACTGCCCGTGTAACGCCATTCTTTTTTTTGCCCCGGAATTTTGCCAACTACCTGAATATTAATGCCGTACCAGCCTTCGAGTTTTTGAATAACCTGTTCTAAATTTGCCTGTTTAAAATATAGAATACCCGCCCGCCAGCTTAAAACTTCCTGGGCATCAAAAGCAGAAACTTTATAAGTAAGGGCTGTTTGGCTATATTGTAATTGCTGGCCGGGTAGGAGAATGGCCAGTTGCGTCTTATTGCCGGGTTTATTTTTTTCAATTTTAACTGAACCGGTAGCTAAGGCTATTGCTACATTTTGTTTACCGGGGCGGTAATTAATATTAAAAGAAGTGCCTAAGGCCTGGGTAAGCAGCGAACCGGTTTTTACCATAAAAGGCCGTTGGGCATCTTTGGCCACTTTAAAAAATGCTTCGCCGGTTAAGGTAATTTCTCTTTTATGCGAGGAAAAATGCGCTGGATAAGTAACCTGGCTATTGCTGTTTAAGGTAATAACCGAGCCATCTTCCAGGGTAATATTTTTCCGGATTCCAGAACCTGATTGGATGGTTACCAACCGAATAACAGACTTATTTTTACGGGTGAATTGGTCCGAGAAAAACCACAGGAAACAAACCGGCAGGAATATAATGGCGGCCACTTTCAGCCACCATTGCCATTGGGTTTGGGTTTTCGGCAGGGCTAAAACGTTAGTTTCTGATTCAGCGTAATCTGTTACCAAATCGGCGGCGGCTTGTTTCTCTATATTTCCGTTAATACGTGCCAAAATAGCGGCGGAATGCGGCGCAAATTCTTTAGATGCTTCTTCAATTTCTACTTCTTCCCACAACCGGTATAATTCCTGTTCGTGCGGCGTGGGAAGTTCCGATTCTTTGAACCACGCCAAAATTTTTTCTACCTCCTCCGGCGAACATTCTCCTCTGAAATATTTCTCTAATAGTGTATTTTCCATTACCTATAAAAGGCCGTTTGGAGGGTATACACTTAACTTAAGGTCAGCACCACCTCGGTTTCAAAAAATTTATTTATTTCTTAAAAACCTTGACTTAACCTTTTTTTATGTTTAGTTTTCTAATCATAATACTATATAATTTGTGAAATATTTAATTTTCGGGTAAAGTACTTCTCCAAAATCTTTAAAAAGCTTAAATTTATTTAACCGGTAAAATGACGGAAGCAAACGCGGATAACAGCCCGGCCATTATTCAAGCGCTAAAACACGGCGACCGCTTGGCTTTTGAAAAAATTTATCAGCGCTTTGGCCCCAAGCTTTATGCTTTTACCTTAAAATTGGGCTGCAATAAAGAAGATGCGGAAGAAGTAGTGCAGGAGGTATTTTTAAAGATTTGGGAGCGCAAACATTTACTCGACCCACAGCAAAACTTTGATGGGTATTTATTCCGAATGGTCCGCCACCTTGTTTACAACAAAGCGCGGCACCGGGTACATGAATTTGCTTACCACAGTTACCTGGCAAGTGCCCAAAACAAAACTGAAAGTTATATCGAAGAAAGCCTGGATTACCAGGAACTGGATCAGTTGCTTCAAGAAACCTATACCGCTTTGCCGCCGGTGCGGCAACAGGTTTTTGTCATGAGCCGCTTAGAAGGTTTAAGTAATAATGAAATTGCCGAAAAACTCCAGACCAGTAACAGCAACATCGAGAACCATCTGAATAAGGCGTTACGGGCTATTCGCCTGAAACTAAAGTTGTATAAAGTTATTTACCTTAATATTGGGGTTCTCTTTAGCTTTTTATAGTGTTACCGGAATATTTCTGGCTAAAACCTTCTTAATATTATTCAAACTTTCACAAAACTATCCAAATTCCCCTTCGGAAAGACTGGAGGAGGATTTACTTAACTAATATAACCCAAGAGCAGGATTAAACATCCTGCTCCTGTTAATCTGCTATTACCAGCCCGAACGATTACGGCCGCCGCCCAAAATACCCCCGAGTAAGCCGGCCAAGCCACCAGAACTCATGCCGCCATAGCCGCGCCGACCGTTTAAACCACCCAAAATAGAAATAATAGAACCCAGGCCGCTGCCACCAGAACCACCGCGGTACATACCGCCGCCCATCATGCCACCGCCTAGTAAACCACCAAGCAAGCCGCCGCCCATACCGCCCATCATGCCGTGGCTCCGGCGCCGGCCGCCACTCATCATGCGGCTAATTACAATGGGAGCCAATATTCCTAACATGCCCGTTACCATTTGGGGCGAAATACCGGCATTTTTAAACATATCGCCAAAGCCACTTTTATTTACAAACGATTGCGAGGTAGTATCTTCGCCTTTTTGCTGGGCTTCGTTGGCGGTGTTTACAAAATTATCGAGGAGGCTAAACTGCTTTTGGTTAATACCTAAATAATTAGCCATATCCTGAATATGCTTTTCTTCTTCGGGCGTATACTTGCCGTCGGCTTTGGCAAAACTGATAATATCGGTTACAAACGAAAACCGTAACTGGCTGTTTTTAAGCTGGTCTAAACATTTTTGCAGGCTGATGGCCGAAGGATTGCGGGCTATTTGCACGACTTCTTCATGAATATTTTCGGGCAGTTCGGCGGCTTCGCCCATCAGGCGCAAAAATTCCAGTTCTTCATCAGAAGCGTGGCCGTCGGCCGAGGCCATGGTGGCCAAAGCGGCTAAATACGCACCCCGTTCTTCCAGGGAATAATCTTTTAATAAGGTTGTCTGCTCTTGTTCCATTAGTTTTATCTGGTATAGTTCTAACTTGTCTTAACGTGCCGAACCGGAAGTAAGTTAATGTTCTCCGTTGCGAGCCACTAAACTCAGAATTAGCCGCTTACTTATACATTTTAACAGCCCGGCGTACTGCTATAAATATTCTTTGCATTACTTACAACTGCTGGTACCGGCCCAATTAATATTTGTGGGCGCTTTTACATTAAACTTTAATTTCGAATATTTTCTGTTCTTTAACTTCGGTAAAACCAGCTTGCCGGTAAAACTGGTGACTGGCAAATCGTTTGGTATTGCACCTGACTTTTATATGGGTAATCTGGTACTGGCTGGCCCATTGCGTTACCGCTGCTACTAATATTTTACCAATGCCTTTGCCGCGGTGCGGCGCATCTACCACCAGGCCACCAATTTCAACAAACCTCCCCGACTCTAACCTTATGGCGTAAAACGCATGAATCCAGCCCACTACCTCTTTATTTATTTCGGCTACCAAGGCTAAATCCGTTTTGCTTTTTAATATTTCGGCTAGTAAATCAGCAGTTTCGGCTGCAGTGGTTTGGTATCCGAGCTGGTTAGTTAAGCTTGCAACGGCCGTGCTATCCGCTACGGTTATAGCTCTAACAAATATGTTCATCCTGATTAGTTTTATATCTTGTGCTGGCAAGAAGGCAATATTTATTAGCGGCTTTACTGATTATTGTCATTATAATTAAGTAATTAACCGCTTTACTTTGAGCCACTAAAATATTAGCCGGCGTAAAACAATTAAGTTAAAAACGAAAATCGAACGCCGGCTAAAATATTAAACTCAAAACCAGATTCTGAATAGTACAATATTCTTTAGAAATATTTCGAGTACTAATCTGCTTTAATTTTTTAACTATGAAAATTATATTCTTCAGCGCCAAACCCTACGACCAGCAATTTTTTACGGAGGTAAACCAACAATATAATTTCGAACTGAATTTTCTGGAAGCCCACTTAAACAGCAAAACGGCCGTGCTGGCCCAGGGCTACGAGGTGGTTTGTGTTTTTGTGAACGATGCCATTACCGCCGAAGTACTACAAATATTGGCAAACCAGGGCATTAAATTATTGGCTTTACGCTGCGCCGGTTTTAACAACGTAGATTTAAAAACCGCTCATTCGCTGGGTATTAAAGTAGTACGCGTACCGGCTTATTCGCCGTATGCCGTGGCCGAACATACGCTGGCGCTTATTTTAACCTTAAACCGTAAAACCCACCGGGCCTACAACCGCGTGAAAGAAGGCAACTTTGCCCTGAACGGTTTGCTGGGATTTGATTTGCACGGCAAAACCGCCGGCCTGATTGGCTTGGGTAAAATTGGTTTAGCTACCGCCCGCATCTTAAAAGGCTTCGGCTGCCGCGTATTGGGTTACGATGTAGCAAAATCAGAAGAGGCCGACAGCATTGGCGTGGAATTTTCTTCTTTAGATGCGCTTTATTCCCAATCAGATATTATTTCGCTGCATTGCCCGCTTACGCCCGAAACGCACCATATTATTAATGCCAGTTCTATTGCTAAAATGAAGAAAGGCGTAATGCTGATAAACACCAGCCGGGGTGCCCTGATAGATACCCGCGCGGTAATAGTAGGCCTGAAAAAAGAACAAATCAGTTACCTGGGTTTAGATGTTTATGAAGAAGAAGGCGATTTATTTTTCGAAGATTTATCGAATAAAGTAATTCAGGACGATGTTTTTATGAGGCTGCTTTCGTTTAACAACGTTTTAATAACCGGTCACCAGGCTTTTTTAACTTCTAACGCGCTGCAAAAAATTGCCGAGACTACTTTACAGAATATTCAGGATTTTGCCAACCAGCGCGAACTTGCCAACGAAGTGAAATAAACCCTGGCCAGGCTAGCTTTACTACACAGACTTTTGCAGAACTAACGTTAAAATGCGAGGGAGTTTAGTTGGGTCATTTTCATCAAAATATTCATTCAGGTTCAGGAGCCTTAATTGGTGGTTACGGGCGGCCTGCATAAATTCCGAAATATGATGGGTAAAACATTCCAGTTCGGTGCGGCCGGCTTCGGTATCGAAGCGGGCTTTGGTGCCGGCATATTGCTTAAAGGGGTGCAGTTCGCCGAGGTAAACGTGCCCGCCCGGTTTTAGTACTTTGGCTACCTGCGCAAAAATAAAATTAAGGTCGGCAATGTGTTCCAGCACCAAGCTAAAACTTACCAAATCAAAACTTTCCGTTTCAAAAGGCCATTCGGCGGTAATATCGGCTTGCATAAAAGTTACGTTGCTGACGCTAACTTTTTCTTTGGCCCGCGCCAGCATTTCTTCCGATAAATCTACGGCCGTAACCTGCGCCGCCTTTTGAATTAGCCAAACGGTGTTTTTTCCGGTTCCGCAACCTATTTCTAGGCAATTAACAAAAGGTATTGGGCTTAATTCCTGACGCAAAGCCCTTGCTTCCAAGTCGCGGGTTTTGTTTTTATTCGTGTCGTACTGGGTTGCCCAAATATTATAAGCTTCTCTGGTTTTCATGCGGATAGTTGGTTGTAAAGCCAAATAAAACAAATTATAATTCAGCCTGTATAAGGTTAGGCCCCTTAACCTTAGGCCATTTGAAAGGAGTTCAGGTATACTAGCAAAAAACGGTATCAGTGTCTCGGCTTACGGCCTTTTCTTAAATATAACAAAAGTCATTAAACTCTGCCTAATTATTGTAAATCTAGGATATAATATAAGAGAAGAATCCTTTCCTTAGCAGTAGGTAAAATACGGTTAGAATCACATGAAAAAAGAGAACAACTTGCAAAGATTTCTGGACGCTCAAGAAACTGCTTACCCTATTGCCTTAGCCGAAGTAAGAAACGGCCGCAAACATAGCCATTGGATGTGGTTTATCTTTCCGCAAATAAAAGGCTTAGGTTATAGTAGTACTTCCCAGTTTTATGCCATCAAAGATTTGGAGGAAGCGCAAGCCTATCTTGAACATCCGCTACTAGGAAGTAGATTGGTTGATATTTGTCAGGAGTTATACAAACTGGAAAGCCAAGATGCCTATGCTATATTCGGGAGTCCGGATGATTTAAAATTAAAATCCTCGATGACCTTATTTTCTGCCTTGCCAAATACTCATGCGATTTTCGGATTAATATTAGACAAGTTTTACCAGGGAAACAAAGACGATAAAACGCTACAAATATTAAATTATTAAAAACACTTTACATTTAATCGCTTATGAGCCTCCTTTAAGCAGCCCAGTAAACCGGATTATATAAAATGGACCTCCATCAGCCTTGCTGTTGCAAAGAAAGAACTTGTTTTATTTAGAACAGTATTTTCTTTGTAGATCATCGGGTAAGCCTATTCCAACAAACCGATAATCACCTGTTTGAATTTTAGCAAACTCTAGCTGTTGGGCGTGTGCATAAAGGGGATGAACGGCCTCTTCCGCGCAACAAGCCGAACATAACATTTGTGTATTAAACCAGGAAGACTGTAAGGTGGAAGTTTTATCCTGGCAACGTTGACAAACGGACATATAATTTCTTTCCATTATTCATTCTTTCATTTCCAACTCTCATCTAATCCCGAAAAGGTAATGGTACCCTCCTGTATGGCCAATACAACATAGTTTCCCTCCGGCATTATTTTAGAAAATTTATTTTCAGTAATGTTAAGATATTTGCCAAAAATGAATTTTAGATGAAAAAAGGAAATAGCATGAAAGTTATCGTTAAGTTATTGCCTAGTCAGTTGCTTTTGATTATTTCGGCTAATTTGAAAACAGTTTAAGCAGCATCGTGCTAGCCAGTATGCGCTTCGGGCATGGAGTAAGAGTTGAACTTGAAAACCTTAGTATAAAACAAAAGACCTAACTTTTGGAGAAACTAGCCAAAATTTTCACCTACATACTTCTTCTTTTAAATAACAGAAAAGTGGCAGCCTACAGCTATCCCATTTAGGTAATAAATATCCGGCGTTGTTGCTGCCTCTATACTTAAGCCTTTCTGTACCACCAAAATAATTAACCTAAATTTAATCAGGCTTCCTTACAAAAGTGCTTTTCTGTAAAAACAACTAACCTTTTGTAAGGCATTAATTATCAATATATTAACCTTAACAATTTTTTAAAGAAATCTGCTTTTTATAGCAACACCTACGTATTTATTCCAAATTTTAGGCATAACTCCCTTTTAGTGAGTGCGTAAGGTAGGTGCTATGAAAAAGGAAGAAATCTTTTTATCTGATATTCAAAGGATATTTTTAGGGAATGCACCGTGGGAATTTATGCTGGAGGTTCTTCTTCGTACCATAATTATTTACCTGGCTTTAACGGTTACTATGCGGTTGCTGGGTAAGCGCATGAATGCCCAGTTAACTATTTCGGAGTTGGCCGTTATGATTACGCTGGGCGGTATTGTTTCGGTGCCTATGCAAGTACCCGAACGCGGTTTATTAGTAGGAATGGTTATTCTGCTGGCAGCTTTGTTTTTTCAGCGGGGCTTAAACTGGCTGGGTTTTAAATTTAAGAAAATAGAAGTATTAACGCAGGGCGATATTCAGTTGATGGCAAAAGATGGCTACCTGGATATTGCAGAAATGAGCAAAGCCAAGGTTTCGAAAGAACAGCTTTTTGCCAACCTGCGCTCGCAAAATGTGCAGCATCTAGGGCAGGTAAAGCGGGCTTACCTCGAAGCTTGCGGCCTGTTTAGTGTTTTCCGGGAAAAAAATCCGAAACCCGGTTTATCTATTTTGCCCGAGCGGGATGCAGAACTACACGAAGCCGAAGCGCGCGACAATAAATATTGTGTTTGCTTTCAGTGTGGGCAGTTGGAGTTAAAAGAAGATGTAAAAAACAGGGCGTGTGTGCGTTGTAATTGTAACGAATGGACTTACGCCGTTAAAGAAGTTTAAAGTATGAAACCCGAAGAAATACATCTCGGCGATTGGGCCCGCATTTTTATTGGCGAGAATCCGCCCGCTTTTTTTATGGAGGCACTCTTCCGCATTGCCCTTATTTATATTATTTTAATGGTATCGATGCGAATAATGGGCAAGCGCATGGGCTCGTTACTTACCCGCAACGAAATGATTGCTTTGATTTGCCTGGCTGCGGCTAACGGTGTGGCCTTACAATCGCCGGAGCGCGGAATATTGCCGGTTATAATTATTGCGGTGGTTATTATTAGCTTTCAGAAATATATTGCCTGGCGGGCCATGAAAAGCACTAAGTTTGAAAGCCTGGTACTAGACGATATGGATTTACTGGTAAAAGATGGCTATTTGCAGCTAGACAAAATGGAACAAACGCGCCTGACCCGCGAACGCCTGATGGCCGAGTTCCGGCACAATGGCATTAATAATTTGGGCCGGGTGCAACGCGCTTACTTAGAAGCCAACGGTAAGTTTTCTATCCTGCAATATTCCGATGAAAAAATTGGCTTATCTACCTTACCCACCTGGGACAAAGATTTTCAGGACTCGTTGCCGAAAGCACCTGCAAATTATGCCTGCCGCAGTTGCGGCAATATTGTAAAAGGCCCTAAACCAACCGAAGAATGCGACCGCTGCCATCATCAGGATTGGGAAGAAGCCATAATTACCTAACTTTTTTGGTTTAAGAAAAAATCACCTGTAAAAAATTCTTTAACCTTTATCCAGGTTCTAACCAACACCCCGGACGGTGCCTCACCGTCCGGAAGGTTACCGATAGCCTTACAGATTATTAACTATAAACTGCCATATTAAAAACACAAAGAAATATTCTGCGAGATTGGCATAGATCGTAAAATCCAAAGTTTAGTTAAAGGTGGTTCTACTCCTCGCCCGGGTTTAGCCAAACCACTTTTTGGTCGGGGGTATGCGGCTGGCCAATAATATCGCGGTATAAATCGGGCCGGCGGGCTTTTTTGTAGCGGTAACCGCCGGCATTTTTAAGTTTATCGGGGATTAGGGTGGCAATGGCAATATCGTTATCCAGTTTCCGGCATTCGGCAATAATATCGCCAAAAGGGTCAATAATCATAGAGCAGCCATTTTTTAGTTGGTCGTCGTCCATACCAATAGGGTTGGAAAAAACTACGTAGATGCCGTTGTCGTAAGCGCGCGCGGGCAGCCACTTCATCAGCCAGTCTCTGCCTTTCATGCCATCAAACTCAAGCCTCAAAGAAGTGGGATCGTTCTCACGGTTTTCCCAAAGTTTAGGTTCTACAAAGCCGGCGCCGGGCCGCGTAGAGGGCGTGCACATGGTTACGTGCGGGGTAAAAATAATATCGGCACCCAGTAAATTGGTGGCTCTTACGTTCTCAATAATATTGTTATCGTAGCAAATTAAAATGCCGCACTTCCAGCCAAATAATTCAAACACACAATAGCTATTGCCGGGCGTAATATTGGGGTTAATAAACGGATGCAGTTTCCGGTATTTGGCTACCAGTCCGTTTTTATCTACGCACACGTAGCCTTTGTAAATTTTGTCGGCTTCGTCTTTTTCGAAAAGCCCGGCTAATATTGCAATGTCGTGGCGGCGGGCTATTTCGGTTAAGCGTTTTACACTGGGCCCATCCGGAATAAACTCGGCTACTTCCAACATCTGGGCTTTAGAAAGCGGACGCGCAAACGTATAACCTGTAACAGAACACTCGTGAAAAGAAATAACCTTGGCGCCTGCTTCGGCAGCTTGCCGGCTCAGGTCTTCAATCACGCTTAAATTATATACTTTGTCGTTGCTTTTATTCTCGAACTGAGCCGTCGCAATTTTAAGTTTTTCCATTGTTATTGGTTTGAAGTTTCAGGCCTGAGGTTTGCTTTACAGCAATTTTTAACCTGCCACTTTCCTGATTATGGTAATTGTATAAATATTCAAATAACTATTTTAATTTAGATAAAAGTTAAGTCTTTGGAGTCTACATTTGTCATTCTGGGAATACAAGTATTCCGGGAGGAACCTATTTAGTTACCTGCTACATAGTTTCCTCCTGAATGACAAATGTGGGTTTCTTAAACCTATATTCTTCATACTTTTGCCTTTGGCATAATTACTAATTATTAAATAAACACGCCGCCGCTTCAAGTTCTTCTTTCTGAATTTTACAGCGCTATTACTTACAGCTTAGGTCGTCTTACGGCATAAATCAGTTCATCTTCAAAATTCCCGTTTTTATAAAGGGTTTTAATTAAATGCGCTTCCAGCACAAAACCGGCTTTTTCCAGCACCCGCTGCGAAGCTTTATTCGAGCCAAAAGGCCGCGCAAATATTCGCTCAACGTCCAGGTTTTGAAAGGCAAAAGCTACCATTTGCCCAATGGCTTGGGTAATAATGCCCTGCCCCCAGTACGGTTCGCCCAACCAATAGCCCAACTCCGCATTTTTCCGGTATATATCGGTTTGCGGATGTATACCAATGCCTCCGGCTGCTTCGCCGTTTACTTCAATGGCAAATATTTTAGACGGCGTGTTGCTGGTAGCAAAACCGATAAAATTTTGGCCATGCTCGGATGTATAGGGATGCGGAAACTGATCGGTCATGAACTGGGCAATGGCGGCATTGTTGGCATATTTCACCAAACTGTCTAAATCTGCCAGGGTCCAGGGCCGAAGCTTGAAATTCATCTGGTTAGTTTTTGAGGATGTTCTAACGGAAAACCACAGGGCTAAAAAGGCCCGCATAAACTAAAAAAGAAAGATAAATATTTGAACGGACAAGCCAAGCCGGAGGCCCTGTTTTTTTAAACTACTTTACTGGATATTAGCCACCAGCCTACGTTTATACGTTAGCCCTCATCCAAAATAAAAAAGCAAGCTTTAGTAGCTTGCTTTTCTTTTATTATGCTTTAAGATTTACCTTCCGGCGGGCCATCGCCTTCAAAGCCGCCAGTTAAATGCGAGCCTTCCATGCCGCCAGTGTTGCCGCCGCCTAAACCACCGGCTTTGGCAGCATTGCCGGCGTTTCCGGCCCCACTACCTTTACCGGCATCCTGGTCGTCGGTCTCATCACTACCTTTCAGCTTATGCTTTTTTTCTTTGTCGTCGCCGGCATGTGGACCAGTATTATTATCTACCCCACCACCAGAGGTATTATCGTTTCGGGCAATAAAATTTATTCTGTATTTCTTCATAGCGCAAATATTTATCTGCCTATTCTTACGGGCATCTGGCAACCAGGTATATTAAAATTAGCCGAAAATTAGCCCTTACGTATAAAAATTAACATCTGAGATAAGCTTTTTCAGAAGCATAAACATACTTACCACCACCTTAGAAGCCGGTAAACAACCATATTTTCACCTTACTTTTGGTATCCGAAACAGTTAAAAATTACAAAAACCTGAATCCGTTTAGGAATCTATTTTATGCTGTTCTACTAATTCCAGCCGTTTTACCACCGAATTTTTACTTAGAATAGTGCCCGGCGACAACACCGCATTGGCTCCAATTCTGGAATAATCGCCCACCAAAGAGCCAAATTTATCGCTGCCGGTATTAATTATTCTGGAATCGTAAACCACCGAAATATTTTTGATTGCTCTTTCATTATAATGATTGGCCGCAATAGAACCGGCTTCGAAATTAACCTGCCGGCCAATAATGCTGTTACCAATGTAATTAAAATGTGCAATGGCCGTATTGGCGCAAATAATACTGTTTTTGATTTCGCAACCGGGCCCAATTCTAACTGAATCGGTCAGGAAAACACCCTCCCGGAAATAAGCATGTGCCCCCACAAAACAATGCGGACCAATAATTGCCGGACCTTTCAGCACAACGCCTTGCTCTATTACAGCCGTTTGGTGCACCGCTACGTTATCGTTAATCGTAAATTCAGCTCCCAGATTTGTAATTATCCCGGATAAGATATTTTTCAGGTTATTCGTAATCTCCCAGGGCAGCAGGTTACCGTGGTTAGGCAACAGGCTGGAAAAGTCTTCTATAAAATTGTCTATCGGTATCATGTAGAGTAATCAGTTAATATGCTAGCGGCGCTCATTTGCCGCATTCTTTAAGGATAGCTATACCAAATTAATCGTTCGTTCTATGTTTACTTGCTTCAGAAAATACGCATCGTGCGATACCACCAGCAGCGTGCCCTGGTAATCGTTAATAGCCGCGGTTAATATTTCGGTGTTCTGAATATTCAGGTTATTGGTTGGTTCGTCCAGAATAATTATATCGGGCGCTTGGTTACCAATGGTGAGGCAGCAAAGCATGAGCCGCATTTTTTCGCCGCCGCTCAGGGCACTACAAGGTTTATCCCAATCGTCTTTGGTAAACAAAAACCGGTTTAGCCTGATTTTTATTTCGTGCTCCTGCAGGGCAGTACGGTTAAACTGCTGCGCCTGCTCGTAAATATTCAGGTGGTTGTTTATTAAAGAATAATCCTGGTCGATGTACACGGCCTGGTTAGCTGCCCGGTAAACCGTACCGGAATTTGGCTCCAGTTGGCCTAAAATTATTTTTATTAAAGTGGTTTTGCCCGAGCCGTTTAAGCCTTGCAGGGCAATTCGTTCGCCGCTGGTAATCCGAAAATTTAAGGGCTGTTGCCAAAGTAATTGTCCGGCATACCCGTAGTTAATATCCTGGGCCGTAACTAATATTTTGCCCTGGTGCAGCGCCGATTGGTCGAAGTTAAACTTCATTTTGTCTGCAGCGGGTAATTCTTGCCGCAAGGCCGTAAGTTCCTGGGCAATGGCTCCTATTTTTTCGGCATGCACGCCTTTTAGCTTAGCGGTGCTGTTTTCCGCGCTGTTTTTCAGGGTATTCATCACAATTTTAGGAAGTCCGGCTTTTTCCTGTTTTTTCTTACCGCGGGCATCCAGCTTTTGTTGTTTTTCGGCGGTTTCCCGTTCTACTTCTTTGGCTTTCCGTAGGGCTTTTTCCTTGCTTTTAACATCTTCGGTTAAGGCCTGGCTTTGGATTTGTTTCTGCTCTTGGTAGAACTCAAAATTGCCGCCGTAAACGGTTATGCCGCGCTTGCTTAGTTCCAAAACCAGGTCCAATAAATTCAGCAAAGTGCGGTCGTGGCTTACTACCAATAAAGTGCTGCTCGTGGACTGAATAAATTTATACAACAAAGCTCTGCCGGCGGTATCGAGGTGGTTGCTGGGCTCATCTAATAAAACAATTTCGGGTTGGTGAATAAAAATACCCGCCAGAAACACTTTGGTTTTTTGCCCACCGCTAAGGGTGCCCATGGGCTGCGATAAATCCAGATCGGTTAGTTGCCAATATTGCAGCGCCTCCTGGCACCGTTCTTCCAGGGTCCAGTCGTCGTTTAGCCTTTCCAGGTTTTCTTCGGTTACCTGGCCTTCCAGAATTTCTTTTAACGCTTTTAATTTTGTTTCTATCCGGAGGGCCTGGGCAACCGTTAGGTGGTTAAACTGCCCGAATAATTGCGGTACATAATATGGTTTAGAACTGGTTTTTATTAATCCATCGGCTGGTGGTAAATCACCGGCAATAATTTTAAGTAAAGTAGATTTACCGGCGCCGTTATTGCCAATTAAGGCTGCTTTGTGGTGCCGGTTAAGGGTGAGATTTAGGTTCTGAAATAATAGATCCTGGTTAGGATGGGTATAGGAAATATGCTGTAAGGTAACCATAATTTCTTTCTTCAAAAAAGTGAATAATAACCGTGTTCCGCCTAAGCGGTACACTAGCTGTTTTCTTCCTGAAAGAAATTATATCTCACATAAATAGGTCTTTAGTAGGTAGGTGCAGGCAAATTTACAAAAATTTTTTGGTTGTAATGCGTTTGGGTACTAGTCCTGATTGCCCACCGATGAAACTATATTAATTGCTTTTGGGGCCAGCTTAGTTGTATAGCATTTAAATAAGTCGTTAGTCAGTAGCCCTTGCAGCGTGTTTTCACCGGCAAGTAGTTGGGCAAAGCCCTAATGGCGACCAACTTCGCTTTTAATCCAAATACTAAACGCTACGGCCTTATACTTTAATAAGCTAGATAAAATTTTTTCGGTTTCTTTACCATCTAATATATTAGCGTGGGTGGTACCTTTAATTTCATAAATAACTGAAATAAATCATTTTACTTATGGATTGCAAATGTCTGAAAAGAGGTTTAAGAAACCCAATTCTGTCATTCAGGAGGAAACTATTTAGCAGGTTGCCAAATAGTTTCCTCCTGAATGACACGGGTAGATTGCTTATACTAATAAGCTGTTTAGAAGAAAATTATGCAAAATAGCAGCTATCCTACAAAGCCGGCAATATTTGGGTAATGGGGGTTTCGCCTTTAAACGCTTTTACCAAACGGCCCTCCGCGGTGTAAATAAACATACTCGGCGACTCCATGGGGCCAACCGTGTTTAAAATATCTTCGATGGAGGCTTGGGCAAACACAAAGTTCGGTTCAAAAGCTAGTTTATATTCCTGCGCAAATTTGGTTAAAGCATCTTGCGGGTAATTGGTAATAAAATAAACCTGATAATCACGAAAGGCCTGTAAGTTCTCCCGAATTTGAGCCGTTTCGCGCTGGCAATGGTCACAATCCGGCTGAAAAAAGAATAAAATGGTTTTCCCGGTCAGGTTGTTGGCCATTAGTTTGGTACCATCCAGTTTGGTTAAGGGCAGTTGTGGTAAATCGGTGGCGGCTTCGGTAGCTTGGGGTGGCGCACTTACCGGCGATTGGCTGTTCTGGGTTGCGGTTTCCTGGCTTTCCGGCACCTTACTTTGGGGGTTATTGCAACTGGTAATAACGGCCGCGAATAAAAATATTTTAATTAAATGATAACTTCTCTTCATAGCCCTAATATTAGGTTTATCCGTCTTTATTCAAAGAAACTGTTCAGGTTTATATTCATCTATTTTTGGGAGAGTTGGTCTATTTAATTTGTCGAAATAGCTGAATCTACTTTTATTTGGTTGTATTAGATCCTTCGGCAGGCTCAGGATGACCCAGTAGTAAACACCTAAGCGTAAGAATCGTTTTATGATGGTATAATTTATAAAATACTAAACATTACCTAATTCTGAAAATTGCCGTACTTGGTGCTGTTTAGTTTTCAGGCTTTTTAGTTCTAATAAATTTATGAATCCGCGTTTAGAAATAAATTATTGTACCCAGTGCCGCTGGTTGCTGCGGGCAGCCTGGATGGCCCAGGAAATATTAACCACTTTTGAAACCGAGATGGGCGAGGTAGCCCTGGTACCCGGCACCGGCGGCGTTTTTGATGTACGGCTAAACGGCGAGTTAATTTATTCGCGCAAAGAAGCGGGCCGCTTTCCGGAAGCAAAAGAACTAAAGCAACTTATCCGCGACCGCATTGCCCCCGATAAACCCTTGGGCCACAGCGACCGGAAAGAACCTGTGTAAACGGTAAGTTCCTGGTTTGTAATAACAGCCATCGGCAGCTTTCTAAATATTTATAACTTTTAAAAGCTGCGGCCGTTCAATCCCAAACTTATTCGGCCCGGAACAGGGCTACGTAATATTTTACCTAAATTATTTATGCAACAACGAGAAGTAACCGACCAGGAAAATACCAATTGGGTTTGTGTGCAGGCTTTTGGCGGCCTGAAAGAAGAAGCTGCTGAAGAAGCCGCCGACCGCATAGAAACCGAAGATGGAAAAGTGCCGGTAGTTTGTACGCCCAACGGCGGGGCCCAAACCGTACGCCTGCAACTAGACCGCAACTGGCTGGAAACTTATTCCGACGAGCAATTGCTAACCGCTATTACCGAAGCCCGCGCCGCCGCCTAAGGGCAGAAGTTTCAGAATTAAGATAAAATATTTAAATTAGCTGCTCGTTTAAAGGCTAATGTCGAAGTTTAAAACCTACCTGAAAAAACTAGGAGTTGCCGGGTTCCTGTTCTTCCTGATAAAAGGACTTATCTGGCTATTTATCTTTTTGGGTGGGGCCAAATTATTATTCGACTAAGGCTATTTAGCTTTCTTCTCTATAAGCGCTGTCGGCTTCTGGCGCTGTATTAAATAACTACCTATTTCTGCTTACTTGTGGTTTAAGTTGATGAATTACTGCCGGGCAGCCCGTTTGCATTTACCGCAGTACTAATTGCACGCTGGTAGTTATTTACGCCTACAAAGCAACTCAAAAGCATAAATTGGGGTAAAAGCGCAACATTACACTTTGCTTATACCTGGCAAGCGTTTAAACCCTCAATTATTTACCATACCGGATGGCTAACAGTAAACATACTTATGACTACGGCGTAATCGGAAATTGCGCGTACCTGGCATTAATCGGGAAAGACACCAATATTTCCTGGATGTGCTGGCCCCGCTTCGACTCCAGTTTTATTTTTGGCAGCCTGCTCGATAAGAAAAAAGGCGGTGAATTTTCGGTTCGTCCGTCGGACCCCCATTTTCGTTGCAACCAATATTACATCGAAAATACCAATGTGCTGTGTACCGAAATTGAAAATACCCACGGCCGTTACCGCGTAACCGATTTTGCGCCCCGTTTTCACCACAGCGAGCGCTATTTTAAACCCATTATGCTCATTCGCAAAATAGAGCCGCTTTCGGGTACGCCGCACATAAAAGTTACCTGCAACCCGGTAGGCGATTACGGCAGCATCCAACCCGACCACGTAAGAGGCAGCAATCACATTACTTACCTGGGTTTAGAAGAACACGTGCGGCTTACCACCAATGTATCGCTTACGTATATTATAGACGAAACTCCGTTTGTTTTAAACGAAACCAAATACCTGGTACTTACCTTTGGCGAACCTTTGGAAGCGCCATTGCTTAATACTGCCGAATCGTTTCTGGTAAAAACCATTGCTTACTGGCGTAATTGGGTAAAAAGTACCAGTATCAGTAATTATTACCAAACGCAGGTTATCCGGTCGGCGCTGGCCTTAAAAATTCACCAGTACGAGGATACCGGCGCTATTATTGCCGCCAGTACTACCAGTTTGCCCGAGGCACCGCACAGCACCCGTAACTGGGATTACCGTTTCTGCTGGATGCGCGACAGCTATTATATTTTAACCGCCTTTAACAACATTGGCCACTTCGAAGAAATGGAACGATATTTCCATTACATTGCCAATGTATCGGTACAGGCCAAAGATCGTTTTCAGCCGTTGTACGCCATTAACGGTGCCAGCAAACTAACCGAAAAAGAACTGGATTTAGAAGGATATCTGGGTAATAAACCCGTCCGGATTGGTAACGATGCTTATACCCACATTCAGAACGATGTGTACGGGCAGGTATTAGTAGCCTTATTGCCGTTGTATGTCGACCGTCGGTTTATTGATGCCGGCCGGGTAGAATCGCTTAAGCTGGTTTACCACACCGTAAACAAACTCGAACAATACATACATGAAGCCGATGCGGGTTTGTGGGAATTCCGGCACCTGAAGCAAATGCACTGCTATACGTTTTTATTTCATTGGGCCGGTGCCAACGCCGCCTGGAAAATAGGCCAATATTTACAAGACGATACCCTGACCAAACTGGCCAACCGGCTACGCCAGGAAGCTGCCGCCCGGATAGAAGAGTGCCAGGACCGCGAACGCGGCGTTTATACCAATGCCATCGGTTCTAAATATTTAGATGCCAGCACCCTGCAACTCATTATGATGGGCTACCTGGACCCTAGTTCCGAACTAGCCCGTACCCACCTGCGCAACCTGGAAAAAGAACTTAAAACCCCCGAAGGCTTATTCTACCGCTACCGCCACGCCGACGATTTTGGTACACCCGAAACCACTTTCCTGATTTGCTCTTTCTGGTATATTGAGGCCCTGGCCTGTGTAGGCCGCTTAGACGATGCCATGCGAGAATTTGAAAAAATATTGCAGTACACCAATCACCTGGGTTTGCTCAGCGAAGACGTAGATGCCAAAACCGGCAGCCAGTGGGGTAATTTTCCGCAGGCTTACAGCCACGTAGGATTAGTTAACGCCGCCTACCGCATTTCTAAGAAAATAGATTTGCCTAATTTTTTGTAGGATTAAGAGAGATAGATTTATGAAGTTCATAGCGGTGCCTGAAGATATTTATTAGTCTGGATGGCGCCGCTAATTGGTTTTGTTAACCTGCTAACCAAATAGATTAAACTGTTTAAGGCTGGTGCTGAATTTTATTTCCATACCCATTCGGTCTCAATGCTGTACGGAATATTTAAAAAACGGGCAAGCTCTTCCAGTCTGGTTTTCAATAAGTCGACTTCTTTAATTTGATTTTTTGGTAGTATATAAGCCTGACCGATTTTTAATTTAACAATGAAGATGGAGGGGATATCGTATATTTCCTCTATTTCTTTGGTTAATAGTTTACTTTCACTTCCATTTTCTTTTACCATAATAAAATCATCGGTAAAAGTTAAAGTGGCTAATCTGCCCAATCTTTCTTTTAAATTTTCCCGAAAGAAGCTTTTGTAATGCCTATAATAGCGTTTCTTCTCATAAACCGGATAAAAGAAAAACCAGAGCACCCCAATTATTACAAATATTATAGCAAAGGGAGAATTATCTTTATAATAAAGCCCAACTCCCAAGGCAACATATAATATTGAAATCCAAATTTTATTTCTTTGCCTTCTTTTCTTTATTACCTCCGACTTAGTTGCCATATATAGCTGATAAGTCATAAAATCCTCCTCTGTTACGGTATATTCTATAGTCATAAAATCTATAGTCATAAAATGTTTTTATTCGGAATAAAGCTCTGACAGCAAATTATTTTAATTTTAAAAGCATTAAAGAGGATAGCCTATATCTTCTTGCCAAATATCAAAAATTCCAGATTAAGATAGCATACTTACCACCAATTTAAGAATAATGTAACTAGTAGGTCCGGTAACAACAAGTCTTCAGCTAGTCTGTAAGGCTTAATAATACTTTGAGAAAACGGAGGTCAAAACCACTGCATTATACTTCTACTCCAACGGCATAAATAAATTATCAGGATAACACCAGGCCCAAGCTTCGCGCGGCTCGGCGGAGGTTACCACGGGGTGGCCGGTTCGGTGGTAATGTTTGGTGGCGTGCTTGTTAGGGGAAGAATCACAGCAGTGCGTTTTGCCGCAGGTTTGGCAGGTACGCAGGTGCACCCAGGTACTTCCGGTAGCCACACATTCGTCGCATTGGTACGCGGTGGCTTTTTTTATTTCCTGATCTTGGGGCAGGTGAATACAGGTTTTAGCGGTTATAGTCATAATTTTAAGCCGGTTAAGGGGGTTCTGTTTTATTTGGTTAAAGGCTGATGCGTGATTGGTGTCGGTTTGGGCTTATTCTAAATTTCCGCTAAATATTCGTGCACAAACTTAATGGCCATGGCCCCTTCGCCAACGGCCGAGGCAACCCGGTTCATGGCGCCGGCCCGTACGTCGCCGGCGGCAAATATTCCGGGGCTGCAGGTTTCCAGCAGAAATGGTTCCCGCTCTAGTTTCCAGAACTTGCGGTAGTTTTCGTGTTGCAATAAATCGCGGCCGGTGGTAATAAAGCCTTTGGCGTTTTTAATAATATTTATCTTAATCCAATCGGTGTAGGGTTTAGCCCCAATAAAAATAAACAGAGAGTCGGCGGGTACCGTTTGTTGGGTACCATCGGTTATTTGTTTCATTACCAGTTCTGCCAGGCGGCCATTGCCCTTGGCTTCGGCTATTTCGGTACACGGCAAAATAGCAATATTGGCGGTGCCTTTAATCTGGTCGATGAGGTACTGCGACATGGTGGCGCTTAAATCCTCGCGCCGAATAATCAGGTGCACCCGGTTGGCAAACTGGGCCAGGTACATGGCGGCCTGCCCCGCCGAGTTGCCCCCGCCAACTATATATACCTGTTTGTTTTTGCAGGCCTGGGCTTCGGTCATGGCCGCGCCGTAATAAATACCGGCCCCGGTAAATTCGGCAATACCAGGTGTTTCGAGCTGGCGATAATCTACGCCGGTGGTTATAACCAAGCTTAAAGCATTTATTTCGGTGCCGTTGCTCAGAGTTAGCAGTTTATATTTGTCTTTAATTTTAATATCTACTACTTCCTGCGGCGATAAAAATTCGGTACCAAAACGGGTGGCCTGGGTTACAGCCCGGCGGGTTAAATCGGCGCCACTTAAACCGGTGGGGAAACCCAAATAATTTTCGATGCGGGAACTAGTGCCAGCCTGGCCGCCGGGTGCCCGCCGCTCGATTAACAAGGTTCTTAAACCTTCGGAAGCTCCATAAACGGCGGCCGCCAACCCGGCCGGACCAGCACCAATAATTACAACATCGTATAAATTGTTTTGGGCCTGGGCTTTTAAGCCTAACTTTTCGGCAATGGGCGCTAAACCGGTACCCGTTAAAAAAGAGCCATCTTCAAAAAAAACAGCAGGCAAATCTTTAGGATCTATCTGGTTAAGCCTGATTAGTTCGGCTGCTTTTTCGTCGAATTCAAAATCGAGCCATTGGTACGGAAATAAATTACCCGATAAAAAATCTTTTAGCTCATGCGACTTCGGCGACCACTGGTACCCAATAACTTTAATGCCTTCGTAATCCGGAATATAATTGGCTTCCCAATCGCTGAGTAAATCCGAAATAACCGGAAACAATTTTTCTTCGGGCGGGTCCCAGGGCTTAAGTAAATAATAGTGCAGGCCCACTTCGTTTATGGCTTTAATGGCGGCTTCGGTATCGGAGTAAGCCGTTAACAACACGCGTTTGGCTTCCGGGTAAACGGTGCGGGCCTGTTCTAAAAAATCAACACCCAGCATGTCGGGCATGCGCTGGTCCGAAATAAAAAGCGCAATTACCTCGCCTTTGTTTTTGAGTTCCCGCAAACTAGCCAGGGCTTCTACGGCCGATGTGGTATGCAAAATTCTGTATTCTTGCCGGTACTGGTTACGCAGGTCGCGCACCAGCGCCTTCAATACCTGTGCGTCATCGTCGAGGGCAAAAATGATGGGTTGTTTCATTATCAGAGATCTTCTCCTGAAGGATTATTTTAAGTAAAGCTATGCTAAAATCGTAATATTGGTTGTAAAGAAATCTAAATGGCGGTTATGAACAAACAAGTATTTTGTATTTCACGGACCGGCTTCCTCCTGCGGCAACGCTCTTTTTAACTGTTAAATTTTTAAGCTACCGGAAAGCAAACTTCAAATACCGTGTTGCCGGGCTGCGACTGCACTTTTATAGAAGCATCGTGGTGCAGCAATATTTTATTTACAATATCCAGGCCCAGGCCAGTACCTTTGCCCACTGGTTTGGTGGTATAAAAAGGCTCAAATATCCGGTTAAGCACATCGGCCGGAATGCCGGCACCATTATCGGCAACTGTTACTTTAACACTGTTGCCTTCCTGCCGGGTAGCTAGCCGCAGCTTGCCACCGGCGGCCAGGGCATCAATGGCATTATCAATCAGGTTAGTCCAGACCTGGTTCAGCTCGCCCACGTAGGCGGTTATTGGGGGCAGATTGGCCTGATAATCCTGCTCTACCTGAATATTTTTTTCTTTTAGTTTGTGGGTGAGCATGGTGAGGGTGCTCTTAAGGCCGTGGTGTAAATCGGTTTTTTCTTTGTCCTGGCCCCGGTCCATGTGGGAGTACGTTTTTACCGCATTTACCAATTCCGAAATCCGTTTAGCCGAAGCCTGTATGTCGCAGATTAATTTTTCGGTGTTCAGGGTATTGGCAAACCAATCCAGTACTTCGGGCAAATTATTCCCCGCCAAAATAGTTTTAATCGCTTCTAAATCCGTTAGTGTAACGCCCGATTCTACCAATATTTCGGCGAGTTCGTAGCCATCCGGTACGTCTTGTTCTTCGAGCCAATCAATTATTTCGTCTTCCAGGCTGTTGCGCGCCAGTAAAGTTAAATTGCTTTGCAAGTCCGCGGCTATTACCCTTAACAAAATATTGTTTACCGCATCTACCTGCTCCGGCGTAACGTGCATGGTCATGATGCGCTTAAACTTTTCGGGCACGTTGTGGTGAATGCGCAGCAATTCCGAAGAGCTTCGCACAATAGCGGCCGCTGGGTTATTTAATTCGTGGGCCAGCCCAGCCGAAAGTTTACCCAAAGCCATGAGTTTTTCGTTTTGCTGCTGGCTGCGGGTAAAATCCCGCACGCGGTCGGTCATAATGCCCACCAGCTCCTGTACCAGTTCCGGGCTTACCCGTTCCAGTTCCGGAAAGTGTTGCCGGTGCAGCGACAGCACCTTGGTAGGCACCGCGGCTATGCCTTGCCCAGCCGCTGCCCGCAACCGCGAAAAAGGCAATACGCCCGTAACTTCTCCTTTCTTTACCGATACAAAATATTTATAAGTACCATTTTGCTCCAGGCTAATATTAATCTGTCCTTCCAGTATCAGGTGCATATAATCAGAGGGTTGGCCTTTGGTAAAAAGCGCCTCGCCGGGTGCTAAAGCCTGAATTTCGCCGGTATTTAATAACCACTGCACGTGTTCGCCCGGAATATTTTTAAAAACCGGGAGCTCTTGTAAATAAGCAACATCAAAATCAGCCATAGTTAAAGTTGGTAATTATTTCGAAAACCGGGTAATTAACCGGCCAATATTTTGCAGCGGCTATTTTCGTTAGGCGGAATATTTGCAATACCAATCCCTAAATATTCACCCAACAAAAATTTAAACAAAGCTTAAAAGTATTCTAATCAACCAAGGTAAGGTTAGCGGTGGCCGTAATATCTCTGTAAAAGGTCCCAAAAAAAATCCAAATGGGGCGCAAGTACCCCGTTTTAATCCAACCCTAACGGAGACCGCCCGTTTAATAGGGCAGGATAAAATATAGGGCGGTAGTTATGGTAGCGGTATTTAAGAAGCGTAAACTTAAATACCGCTACCATAACTACCGCCTTATCCACTTCATATTTTTCCCATTATCGTAAATCCTTACGCGTACCTATGATAGATTTTGCAGGAAAACAACGAGTTGTCATCCAAAATGTCTCCCCCGAAATAGGCTGTAGCCAATATATGGTTAAATCAGTGCTCGGACAAAAAATTAATATTTCGGCGGATGTTTTCGCGGATGGCCACGATGTAATAAAAGTAATTGTGCTTTTCCGGCGGCAGGGCCACCAAAACTGGCAGGAGGTGCCCATGGAATTTAAACTTAACGACCATTGGGAAGCCACTTTTACACCAGACGAATTAGGCCCATACGAATATACGGTGCGGGGTTGGATAGACCATTTTGGCACCTGGCAATATTCCCTGAAAAAGAAGTTTGAAGCCGAACAGGATATTTCCGTTGAAATTCTGATTGGGGTGCAACTGCTGCAGGAAGCGGCGGCTACCGCCGAGCCCAATGCCGCCAAAAAGCTAACCGCTACCGCCAACTCTCTGAAAAAACTAACTGGTCCGGCGGCCGTGATGCTGGGTTTGAGCCCCGAAGTAACCGAACTTATGTACCTTCACGGCGACCGGAGCAACGCCACCACCTACCACAAGCTTAATACCATAGAGGTAGAGCGCAAAAGAGCGCAGTTTAGCACCTGGTACGAGTTTTTTCCGCGGTCGGCGGCGCAGGAGCCCGGCAAGCACGGCACTTTTCAGGATTGCGCAAGGCTGCTGCCGCGCGTTGCCGAAATGGGGTTCGATGTGTTATATTTTCCGCCGGTGCACCCCATTGGCCGCAACCACCGCAAAGGGCTGAACAACTCTACTACGGCTAACCCCGGCGATCCGGGTTCGCCGTGGGCCATTGGTGCCGAAGAAGGCGGACACAAAGCCATTCATCCGGAGTTGGGTACTGTAGAAGATTTCCGGCAACTGGTGCAGCAAGCCAAAGATTTGGGCATAGAAATAGCCATGGATTTAGCCTTACAGTGTGCGCCCGACCACCCTTATGTAAAAGAGCACCCGCAATGGTTTAAGTGGCGGCCCGATGGCACTGTGCAATACGCCGAAAATCCGCCTAAAAAATACCAGGATATATTGCCCATTAATTTCGAAAACGATGATTGGGAAAATTTGTGGCAGGAGCTGAAAAGCATCGTGGATTATTGGGTAGCGCAGGGCGTTACTATTTTCCGGGTCGATAATCCGCATACCAAACCGTTTCCTTTCTGGGAATGGCTTATCCGGGAAACCCGCCGGGAACATCCCGAATTAATATTTCTGGCCGAAGCTTTTACCCGTCCGCGTATTATGGAGCAACTGGGCAAAATAGGCTTTAACCAATCGTACACGTATTTTACCTGGCGCGAAACCCAGGAAGACTTTAAAGAATATTTAACGGAGCTTACCAAAACCGACCGGCAATATTATTACCGGCCTAACTTCTGGCCCAACACCCCCGATATATTGCCGCCGCACTTGGTAAAAGGTGGCGAACCGGCCTTTATTCAGCGGTTAATATTAGCCGGCACTTTGTCGTCGAACTACGGCTTATATGGTCCGGTGTACGAGTTCGGAATTAATGATCCGGTGCCGGGCAAGGAAGAATATTTAGACTCGGAGAAATACGAGGTAAAGCACTGGAACTGGCAACAGGAAACCCGTATTGGCGAGTTTATTAAGTTGGTGAACACCATCCGGCGCGAAAATCCGGCCTTGCAGGAAACCAACAATATTATTTTTGGGGAGGCCGACAACCCCAATATGCTGTGCTACGGCAAAACCACGGCTGATTTCTCGAACCAATTAATTACTGTGGTTAACCTGGATTACCAGAACACGCAGAAAAGCATGGTAAAAATACCGCTTAAACAACTGGGCATTCCGGACGATAAGCCTTACTGGGTACACGACCTGATTGGCGGGGCCAAATACCAGTGGCAAGGCGAGTGGAATTTTGTAGAGCTGAATCCTTATTTATTCCCGGCCCATGTGTTCCGGGTAGAATATTCGGCCATCCGCCCGGCTCAGAAACAGCCGCAAGACCAGTTTAATTCTTTTTAATCTAAGCTGAAAACAAAATCATATATGGCAAAAAATAAGGTGAACACGGACGGCCAGTTACTCTGGTACAAGGACGCTATCATTTATGAACTCCACATTAAGGCCTTCCGCGACAGCAACGGCGACGGCATCGGGGATTTTGAGGGGCTGCTGGAAAAACTCGATTATCTCGAAGATTTAGGCGTAACGGCTATCTGGCTGCTGCCCTTCTACCCTTCGCCGCTACGCGACGATGGCTACGACATTGCCGATTATTACAGCATTAATCCGTCTTACGGCGATGTTTCGCAGTTTAAACGGTTTATGAAAGAAGCGCATCAGCGCGGGCTTAAAGTAATTACCGAACTGGTGCTGAACCACACTTCTGAGCAACACCCCTGGTTCCAACGGGCCCGCCGGGCTAAAAAGGGCTCCGTACAACGCGATTATTACGTCTGGACCGATGACCCGAATAAATACAACGAAGTACGAATAATTTTTAAAGATTACGAGGCTTCTAACTGGACTTACGACACTGTAGCCGGCCAATATTACTGGCACCGTTTTTTTCATCACCAGCCCGACCTGAACTTTGATAACCCAAAGGTGCAGGAAGAAGTGTTTAAGGTACTGGATTTCTGGCTGAACATGGGCGTAGATGGTTTCCGGCTCGATGCCGTGCCTTACCTGTTTGAGCGCGAAGGTACCAACTGCGAAAACCTGCCCCAAACCCACGAGTTCCTGAAAAAAGTGCGGGCTCACGTAGATAAAAATTTTCCGGGCAAAATGTTGCTGGCCGAAGCCAATATGTGGCCCGAAGATTCGGCGGCTTATTTTGGCGACGGCGACGAGTGCCACATGAACTACCACTTCCCCATTATGCCGCGCATGTTTATGGCCGTGAAGATGGAAGACCGCTACCCTATTACAGATATTATTGACCAGACGCCGGCCATTCCGGAAAATTGCCAGTGGGCTATGTTTTTGCGCAACCACGACGAGCTTACCCTGGAAATGGTAACCGACGAGGAGCGGGATTATATGTACAAAGTGTACACCAAAGATCCGCTGGCTAAAATTAACCTGGGTATCCGGCACCGTTTAGCGCCCCTGCTCGATAATAACCGCAGTAAAATAGAGTTAATGAACTCGCTCTTGTTTTCGATGCCAGGTACACCCGTTATTTATTACGGCGATGAAATTGGCATGGGCGATAACTTTTACCTCGGCGACCGCGACGGCGTGCGTACACCTATGCAATGGACCCCCGACCGGAATGCCGGTTTTTCCAAAGCTAACCCGCAACGGTTATACCTGCCCGTTATCATCGACCCCGAATACCAGTACGAATCGGTGAACGTAGAAAACCAACAGAAAAACACTAATTCGCTGCTCTGGTGGATGAAGCGCATTATTGCCATGCGCAAGCAATACCAGGCTTTTAGCCGGGGCGATATTAAATTCCTAAATTCTTCTAACGCCAAGGTATTGTCTTATCTGCGCACCTACGAAGACCAAACTATTTTGGTAATTGCCAATTTATCGCGGTATTCCGAAGCTGCCGAACTACCCTTGGAAGGTTACGAGAACTTCGTTCCAAAAGAACTTTTCAGCCAGAATAAATTCCCAGAGATTAAAAGCGATCCTTACCTTTTTACGGTTGGCCCTTACGGATTTTATTGGCTCTTGCTGGAAAAACAACAGGTAGATGAACAGATAGGAGCCGATGATGCACCGCTGGCGCTGGAAGTTAAAAATTGGGAAGATATGTTTTCCGGACGCCGGCAACAGGTACTCCTGGATAAAGCATTCCCTAATTATTTCCGGAAGTGCCGGTGGTTTGGTGGCAAGGCGCGGGTAATTCAGAAAATGGAGGTAGTACACCACGTGCCTATTCAGCTCAAAAACGAGAATGCCGGTTTCCTTATTATTCGGGTGAATTACAACGAAGGGTTGCCCGAACTTTACCAGTTACCGGTTTCATTCGTCGAACAAACAGAGGAACAAGATCTGCGCAATACCTGTCCGCAGAGCATTATTGCGGCTATATCGGTTGGTGGACGGCGGGGCTATTTGTACGATGCGGTTTACAGCAGCACTTTCCGGGGAGCCTTGTTCGAGCTTATGGCCAAACGGAGAAAAATAAAAGCCGATTCGGGCGAACTGAACCTGTATGTGCAGGATAATATTAAAAAAGCCGGTGATACGGTTAACTCCAAAGTGTTGAGCGCCGAGCAAAGCAACACGTCGATAGTTTTTGAGAATGCTTATTTTATGAAGCTTTACCGGAAACTCGATAGTGTCATTAACCCGGATTTAGAAATTACCCGCTTCCTGACCGAAGTAGCCCAGTTTGAGCAGGTACCTAAATTTATAGGAGCCATCGAACTGAAACAAGGTAACGGACCTTCTATGGTGCTGGGCATGATGCAGGAGTTGGTACCGAATCAGGGAGATGCCTGGGCTTATTTTGGCGAATCGCTGAAACGCTATTTTGATAGAGTGGTGGCGCAGGGAAATCTCCAAAATTTGCCACCAACCCTGGGAAGCCTATCGGAGCCGGCTACTTTCGACCAGGTTCCGGAAGAATACCAAACTATATTGGGCGGCGCTTACGTAGAGCGGGTAAACCTGCTGGGGCAACGCACCGGCCAGATGCACCTGGCCCTGAACGCCAGTCCGCAAACCCCTGATTTTGATCCAGAGCCTTTCTCGTTGCATTATCAGCGATCCATGTATTCTTCTTTCACTTCGTTGGTGCGCAGCACGTTCCAAAGCCTGGATAAAAACCTAAAGAAGTTACCAGAATCGGTTAGGGTAGAGGCGCAGGAAATAATGGGCATGAAAAACAATATTCTGGAGGTGCTGAAAGAAATATTTGCCGAAAAAATAACCACCATGAAAATCAGGATGCATGGCGATTATCACCTGGGTCAGGTGCTGTTTACGGGCAAAGATTTCATGATTATTGATTTTGAGGGAGAACCGGCCCGTGCCTTTAGCGAACGCCGGCTTAAGCGCTCACCGTTGCGCGATGTTGCCGGCATGATTCGCTCCTTCCATTATGCCGCTTACAATGCTCTGTTCCAACTACAAGGCGTGCGCAAAGAAGATATGGCCGTGCTGGAAAACTGGGCCGAACAATGGTACCACTACATTAGCGGGTTCTACCTCGATGCTTACCTAAACACTGTAAAAGGCAGCGATTTTATTCCGGCAGAAAAGCGGCACCTGGATATTCTAATTCAGACCTACTTGCTGGAGAAAGCGATCTACGAATTGAATTATGAATTAAATAACCGGCCGGATTGGGTTTCCATCCCAATCAGAGGCATCAAGTATATTATGAGGAGGCACTTAGATGGCGATAGATAACGAGAACTTTGAGAATCCAGAAAACCTGGGCAGCCCAGGTACCGGGCCTGATTTAAATCCGATTAAAAAGCCTAGAAGCACCGGTCGAAGCAAAAAACTGGATGCCGCCCTGCCGCCGCCAGCACCGGCGGAGCTACCACCGGCCGGAGAAACGCCACCCGTTAAAAAAGGTGGCGTGCGCCGCAAACTGGCAGATTTTGTAACGAATATTTTGGAAGTTGGCAGCGAAGTTCCAGTTATGGCAGAAGCTCCGGCTGACCAGGAAACAGATAGCGGTTTTTCGAGTTTACTCACCGATTTTGATATTCACCTGTTGCGGGAAGGGCGCCACTATAGCCTGTACAACAAACTAGGCGCGCACGTAGGCGAGCACCGGGGCGTAAAAGGTACGTTTTTTGCCGTGTGGGCGCCCAACGCCGAGCAGGTTTCGGTTATTGGCGATTTCAACTTCTGGGATCATTATAGTTACCCGATGCACGCGCGCTGGGATGGGTCGGGTATCTGGGAAACCTTTGTGCCAGGTGTAGGTCAGGGTACGGCTTACAAATATTTCATCCGATCGAAGCACGACCATTTCACCGTAGAAAAAGCAGATCCGTACGCCTTTTTTGCCGAAACGCCACCCCGCACGGCATCAGTAGTGTGGGAAAGCAGCTACGAGTGGCAAGATCAGGAGTGGATGCAAAACCGGAAAAGTAAAACCACCGGCCAGGATAAACCTTACTCGGTTTATGAGGTGCACCTGGGTTCGTGGCGGCGGGTTCCTGAAGAAGGTAACCGCCACCTTACTTACCGCGAAATTGCCGACCAACTGGTGGGCTATGTAACGTACATGGGTTATACCCACGTAGAGTTTATGCCGGTAATGGAGCACCCTTTTTACGGTTCGTGGGGTTACCAGATAACCGGGTACTTTGCCCCTTCAAGCCGGTTTGGCACCCCGCAGGATTTTAAATACCTCATCGATAAGCTGCACCAGGCGGGTATTGGGGTTATCCTGGACTGGGTTCCCTCCCACTTCCCGACTGACCAGCACGGGCTGGCCTTTTTTGATGGTACGCACCTGTACGAACACGCCGACGAGCGCAAAGGCTTTCACCCCGATTGGAAGAGTTCTATTTTCAACTTTGGCCGGAACGAAGTAAAATCTTTCTTGATTTCTAATGCCTTGTTCTGGCTGGAGGAATTTCATATAGATGGTTTGCGGGTAGATGCAGTGGCTTCCATGCTGTACCTCGATTATTCGCGAAAAGCCGGCGAGTGGATTCCGAATGAGTTTGGCGGACGGGAGAACCTGGAAGCTATTCAGTTTTTGCGGGAATTTAACGAGGCAGTGGAGGCCGTATATCCGGAGGTAATTACCATTGCTGAAGAATCTACGGCCTGGCCCATGGTTACCCAACCGGTTCCGGTAGGTGGCTTAGGCTTCGATATGAAATGGATGATGGGCTGGATGAACGATACGCTCCGGTACCTGGCGTTGGAACCGGTTTACCGCAGCTACCACCAGGGCCAGATTACCTTTAGCATCCACTACGCCTTTACCGAACATTTTATGCTGCCGCTCTCGCACGACGAAGTGGTACACGGCAAAGGTTCTATTGTAAACAAAATGCCCGGTGACGAATGGCAGAAATTTGCCAACCTGCGCCTGTTGTACGGTTATATGTATGCCCACCCGGGCGCCAAACTTTTGTTTATGGGCCTGGAGTTTGGGCAACTGGCCGAGTGGAACCACGATAGCAGCCTGCAATGGCACCTGGTACACGATGGCAGCTACCACAAAGGCGTACAGCAACTGGTGCGGGAATTAAATGGCCTATATAAACAGGAACCCGCGCTCCATGAACTAGGCTTCGATCCGCAGGGTTTTGAATGGGTAGATATGAACGATGCCACCAACAGCGTTATCAGCTTTATCCGGAAAGGAAAATCGGGAAAAGATATGATTTTGGTGGTGTGCAACTTTACGCCGGTAGTACAGCAAAATTATCGGGTTGGAGTACCCGTAAAAGGTGCCTGGACCGAAATATTTAATTCGGATGCCCAAAATTACCGGGGCAGCGGCTTAGAATACGCGTGTTTCTGGAGCCGCCCAATTCCGTACCACAACCGACCTTACTCCTTAATTCTGGATGTGCCACCGCTGGCGGTAACGTATTATAAGCTAGATAATAATCCGGAGTAAATCCAACTATTAAAATATTTAAAACAGTAAAAGCCAGGAGTTAAGATTCCTGGCTTTTACTGTTTTAATAGCTAAACAAGTAAGACTAGTTACCTTATATTTCAGGGTATTTGGAATAAAATAGTTTAACACATACGATTAACCTACTATGTCTTATAAATTGAATCAGGGGTCATCCTGAGCTTGTCGAAGGATCTATAACAGCATTATAAAAACCATTTTAGCTATTTCGATAAGCTAAACATGACTACAATAATTTAAGCGTATAAATTAATTGATAATAGTATAATGTTATCTGAAAAGGTAGTGTACGAACCGGTTTACTGGTTAAGCAGAAATAGAAGCTGGTTAGTATTTGTGTTTAGAAGAAAATTTAACGCCATTGGTAGTATTATCACCGCCAATTATAAAGCTCGTTCCCTTGCTGCTTGCTGGTGCAAACACGCAGCAAGAACAACGGTTTTCTCCAATTATCCAAATGCTTGATAGCTTCATAGATATTATTACCGAAAACAAGTTTAGCACAGTCAATTAAAGCAACTGCACGCCGGGGTTGAGCTGTTTGATAGTAGCGTAAAATTGCTCCTTATCCTCATCTTTTAAGGAAATAAACACCTCGTCGTAAGTATTATATTTTATTTCCTGGCGATCTAAAGACAGCGCCGGCGAAGAAAGCATAGTGTCTGAATCACGAAGGCTCCGAATGCGGCCAATATCTATCTTTTGCTTATACAAAATGCCACAGGTAATTAGCAATTGATTTTCCCGGATCTCGTAGCAGGTTCGCCAATAAATGGAAAAAGGCAATAAACTTACGCCCAATAGAATGGCCAAACCAACCCACTGCCCTTGTACCAGCATTAATATTAAAGGTGCGGCAAACGCCACTACCACAAAACTTAACAAGCTCCAGCTTATTTTGGAATAATAAACGCGGTTGTGGTTTGGGGCAGTCATCGCAATTATTCTACTTAAATCTTTCCAGCATCGTGTTATGCAACGTACCTGGGCTCCAATACCCGCTGGCGATGGTCCGGCGGATGGTAAAAAGCGGTTCTTCCGGATCGCGCTTGGTCGATAACTGAAAGGCCGCGGTAAAACCACGTTTTTTCAGTTCCGGAATAACTTCGGGGCTCCATAAACCAAACGGATAAGCAAAGTATTTAATTTCTTTACCTGTTATGGCTTTTAGTTGTTCGGTGGGTTTATCTATTTGGGTTACCCAATCCTGGCCTTTCAATTTTTTCACGTTCTGATGATCCCAGGTGTGCGAGCCAATTACGTGGCCGGCATCGGCTAATTCTTTTACCTGCGCCCGGGTCATGTAGCGCGGCCGGCCTAACGATACCGTCATGATAAAAAATACGCCTTTAAAACCGTATTGCTGCATGGTGGGCGCCGCCACCGTAAATTGGTCCAGGTCGGTATCGTCGAAGGTAAGCATGATGGGCTTGGGCGGCAGCGGGGCACCGGTAGTTAAATACGCATAAAGCTGATCTGGCAAAATGGTTTGGTAACCACTGTCGTAGAGCATTTTTAGCTGCGCCCGGAATGTTTCTTCCGGCACAATATAATCTTTCGCCGATTTAGAATCGCGGTTGGTCCAGTTACGGATTTGGTGATAACACAAAATAGGCACTTGCTTCCGGGCCAGGATAGTGGCGGCATCGGCTACTTTGGTTTCCGATGCGGCTAGTGCATCGCTAATATTTGTACCTTCAGGAGCAGGCGTTTCGGCTTTAGGTTCCGACGCTGATACTGTTTGAATATTACTAGCTTCTTGGGATGCGGCAGTATTTTCAGTTTGTTGGGCAGGTTCTGAACAACTAACAATTAGAAAAAATACAGCAAAAAATATTAAAGTAAAACGGGTAAACGGCCGGTTGGGGCAAAGGGTAAACTGCATGTACGATAAAAGAAATTAAGTAAGGTTACGGCCACTTTCGCGCGTGGATTGGGCGTAAAAATATTATCGGAATTAATAAAAATTAAGGGCAGCCTACAAGAGCTGCCCCAGATAAATTTTTCAACATTGTAATGCAGCAAACACCAAAAGCATTTAAAATTATTTTGCTTTGGCTAAAGCTATTTTGTTACTCCAGCACTTCCATGGTATTCAGCTCGGGACCACCACCCTGGTTAGCGGAGCCGGCCGCGGTATATACTTTACCTTTGTAAACCACGGCACCGGTACCGTGCCGGCCGGTTTGCATCGGTGCCAGCGTAGTCCAGGTTTGGGTTTTCACATCAAAGGCTTCGGTTTGGTTATGCGCTAATTTCTGCGGGCTTTCACCGCCAATAATTAATATTTTGCTACCTAAAGTTACCGCCGAGTTGCCGGCCCGCTGGGTAGGAATATTTTGAGCGGCGGGTAAAGTGCGCCATTTATTACTTTTAAAATCAAAAATATCTACTTCCGGAATGGTTAGATCCAGCACTTTGCCGATTTTGGCAGTAGAACGCCTACCGCCGGCTACTACCATTTGCCCGTTAGCTACCGCCACCGACACGTGATCGCGCGCCTGCGGTGCATCGGGCAATATTCGCCATTTATTTGTTGCCGGGTCGTATTCATCAAACCAGGTTACGTGGCCGTCCCAGTGTCCGTCGGTAATGCCGCCTACTAAGTATATTTTGTTATTGTAAACCATTGCCCCGGCCGAACCCCGCCGCCGGTTTTCGGGTATGTCGGCCCCAGCGCGCCACTTGTTTTGCTGCGGATTAAAAATATAAATGCGCGGAATAGGGGTTTCGTGCGGATATTTACCGGTAAGGGCACCCAGTACGTAAATTTCGTTTTTAAAAGTGATGGCCTGAAAGTGGTGCATTTCCAGCGGGGCTTCGGCCATTTTTTCCCAGGTTTGCTTTTTCAGGTCGTAAGCCTCCACAAATAATTTATTGCGGCCACCGAGTAAAAATAATTTATCGCCTGCTTGGGCAAAAGCGTTTTCGTGGCGGGGCACCGGTTCGTTGGTACCAGTTACCATACGCCACTGTAGGGCGTTTTTGGCATAAAAACTTACCAACACCAAGCTAAAAAACAAACTGGCTAGTAAAATGGGCTTTCTCATTGTTAGAAAGATTTTTTAGTACAGATTCTAGATTTAATTAAACCCAAAGGTAATACTCTTCTCTCATTTACAAGTAAAACCGGCATAATTCCCAGCTGATTTGTGTTACCCGCTTTAATTAAGTACAAGGACAAAATAAGTAGGCAAAAAATAAGAAGTAAATTTTACCACCCCTGCCCCTCCTAAAATAGGAGGGGAGCTTTCAGCACCTTTGCTTACAGATACTTTAATTTATCCGACTACTTAAAATCCCGAACTAATCTTTTGCACGTAGCCCAATATATTAACTAGTTGGCTTCTTTTTACAAGCCTAGCACCTGCTTTAGTTTGGCGTAACCCGAGCGGCTTACCGGCACTTTGGCCCCATTCTTTAAAATGGCTATGTGCGAGTCTTTTTCGTAAGGTTCTATGCGGGTAATTTGGCTGATTTGCAGCATGTAAGACCGGTGCACCCGGATAAATTTTTTGGGGTCGAGGCTATTCTCAAAGTAGCCCATGGTTTTGCTTTTCAGGAAAGCGCCGTCTGGAGTATATACTTTTATATAGTCATCGTCGGCCTCCAGGTACAAAATATCAGGTTCGGGTATTATCCGAATCTTGGTACCAATTTTTACCACAATCCGGTCTTGCCGGTCGGGGGCGGCAGCGGTGGTCTGGAGTAATGCCTGCGTATTTTTGATGAGCTCGGCCTGGTCTTTTTGCTGCTGCCATTTTTCCACGGCTTTGTTAAAACGCTCCTGGCTAAAAGGCTTGAGCAAATAATCGATGGCGTGCGCATCAAAAGCTTTAATGGCAAACTCATCGAAGGCGGTGGTAAAAATTACGGCTGGCGGCTGGTCTAATAATTCCAGCATCTCGAACCCGTTTATCTTGGGCATTTGCACATCCAGAAATATTAAATCGGGCTGGTGCTGGGTAACGGCTTTCAGGCCTTCAAAACCATCGTTGCATTCCTGTACTATTTCTATCTGCGGAAAAGCGGCTAAATATTCCCGAACCAACGAACGGGCCAGGGGTTCATCATCTATTAATATTGCTTTCATGGTAGCTGGGGTATTTTTACAAGGGTCGTATAAGTAGTATTATCGGCAAAAGTTTGTAATAAATCGGTACGGGCAAAGAGCAAATATAAACGCCGCTGCACCCCGCTTAAACCAAAGCCGGTGCCCTGCCGGGGTTGGGCGGTGTGGGCATCGTACGGGTTCTGCACGCTTATTTCCAGCAGGTCGGGTTGGCAATAGGCCTGCAGGCGAATTATTACCTCATCGGTGGTATCGTATAAGCCAAATTTAATGGCATTTTCTACGAGGGGCTGCAGCAACATAGAGGGCAGACGCATATTCCCGCATTCTTCATCGGCAATTATTTCGGTAGCCAGCCGGTGGCCAAACCGTACTTTTTCTATTTCTAAATACAGGCGTAAATGCTCCAGTTCTTCGGTTAAGGTTACCCACTGGTGTTCTTCGCGTTTAAGGGTGCCCCGCAAAAAATCGGAAAGTTGCAGCACCATGCGCCGGGCTTCCTGCGGCCGGCTGCCAATTAATGCATTTACCGAGTTTAGGCTGTTAAACAAGAAATGGGGCTGCAATTGCTGCCGGAGTTTAAATAATTCGGCTTCGCGGGCCAGCTTTTCAGCATCGGCCTGGCGTTGCTCGCTTTGTTTTTGATCTTGCTGGCTGTACCACAAAACGCTTAGCATTACCATCCACCCAATGGTTAAAAACGCAATACCAAACCGAACGGGCAACGAGTTATTTAAGAATATTTCGTAAGCCGGGTCGTTTTCAATTATTAGAGGCAGCACATATTCCAGCACCAGCAGCCATAAGCCGCTCAGCAATAAACACCAGATACCAAAGTAAAGCAGGCGGGCTTGGTCGGGTTGGTAATATTGCAGGTTGCTGCTAATAAACCAGCACGCGCCGGCTAGTAAAGCATTACTCACCAGGCTATCGAGCAGGGCAGTTTCAACGGAGAGCTTAAACCAATGAAGCACTGCCGCGTGCAGCAGCGCCCAAACCACCCACGCTCCTACAAAATACAGGCGAAATTTTATTAAGGCAAAAGGAGAAGTAGCCAACGTTTAAATAATAAGAATAGCTATAAATAAAAGTAAACAGCCCGTAAAAGCCGTTTACTTAAGCGTAGAATATTAAAAATGAATAATTAAATTCCTGAACATGGGGTTTGCAAATTAAGCTGCGGGCACGCTTGCGGCAAAATCAGGTGGTTGAAATAATGCACGAATTTCAATAACTCCGGATATCAATACCGCCTAAAAGGGAAGTTCCCCGAATTATGAGCACTTTGCTGTGGTCGATGGTGCCGGGCTGCAAAAAGCGTTTATCTTCTACGCCGCCAAAAACGGCCGATACTTCTGAAATCACATCCCAATGGGGCGGCACAATAATTTTGGTACCGCCCAGCACCTGCGTTACATCCAGTATTACCCGTCCTTTAATATCGGCCTGGCTCAGGTTTATATCGGCACCTCCTAAAAAAGTTACGATTTCGCCGCCCTGAAAATTTTTAGAGATGATTATTTTTTTTACACCACCAAAAATAGAAGTTGAACTTAAATAATCACTGCTGTAGGCTCCGCCGGCATAATTGGCCGAATTGCCGGTGGCATTATAAGGGCTCCCCGCATAATCGGTGGCAGCGGCACTGCCGGTAAACGGGGCATCGGCCGAAGCTGTAGTATTGTTAAAACCACCAGGGCCAATTGGCCCATTAATCGGGATATTGCCGTTTGGGTCAGGCCAGTTTTGGTAGCGGTGCGACCGGCGACGGCCAAAAATCATGTATACGCCAAAAAGAATAAATAAAATTGGCCAAATAAAACGGCTGAAGTTAATTGAGGGGTAAAAGCGCTCCATCAGGAAAACGGTACCCAGCCCTACCAGCACAATCCAGGCCGGATTGCGGTACTGGTGCTTAGCGCCAATGAACAAGCCAATTACAATTAAAATCATGGGCCAGCTAAAAAGCCAACCGGGAAAAAAGAAGAAATCCAGGCGGGACAACAACAGCACCGCACCTACCGCGATTAATATTAATCCGGCCATGGCTTTACCTGAGTTGGACCGGGGAGTTGGTGTATTTTGCATTTTCGTATTTAAATAAATTATTTATTCAAAGGTACTTAAACCGGGCGGCAGCGGCAATTGCGCTTAGGCTACCTACCTTACTATTCCGGTAAACAGCGGAATTATGCCTGCGAATGGCACGGCCTTAAACTAAGTAATTGCCTGAATATTTCTGCGCCCGGCCAAATACAAATAATCTTTATTTTTCGGCTTCTCTTAAGTAAAGCTTTAAACTTTTACCAGCGGCTATTTCTTGTACTTGGGCAAGTGGAAGCTGAAACCAATATTCCCTCCCTGCTGCATCATAATAGCTAAAACAGAATTCCATTTCTGTTGCATCAAACCCGCCCTCATAATTTTCGGTCTGAAACATACTGTCGCTTTCTATTAGCCGCCACTCCGCTTCACTTTTATTTTCTTCCTTAATTTGTTTACAAATGGCAGCAAACTCCTGGTCAACTTCTAATTCAACATACATTTTAAACTTTTTAATTGATTTCGCCCTACATGTATTGGATATAAATTAAAGTAAAATAAATAAGCCACACCGTAAGGGCATGGCTTATTCATTTTACTTTAATTTATAATTCCTCTTACACAAAGATTTGATATAGGGGTTAAGCAGTCCATTCTTGTCATTCAGGAGAAAACTATTTAGCAGGAAACCAAATAGTTTCCTCCTGAATGACAAAGATGAGTTCCTTAGACCTACAAACTCTTTATAAAGATATTTTGCGTAATATGAGTTAATAAATATTCATTTTGTAGAAATCTCCGAAAGTGGTTGAAAAAAACACCTCCTACCCCAAATTCTACTTCAATAAATTTACAACCGGATTACGGCGGGCAAATATTTAGCCAGCAACTTGGAATAATAAGGTTTTAGTTCTTCTACTACCGGTGGTTTCGGGCTCTTGGAGTATAAATCGTAAGGATTAAATTTCTTTACCCATTCAAACATTTCGCGGTCGTGGTCGTCCATTAAGTGGTCGTAAGCATTTTCGCGGTGCTGGGCGTAGAACGAGTGGTACCGAATCATGTACAAAGCCGGCTCGGGCAGGTAGTCTTTCATGAGGTGGTACAAATATTCGTCGTGGCCCCACGACATGTGCACATTGCGTAAACCGCAGTTTGGCTCGTAAACGCCGTATTTGGTATTGTAGCGCTCATCTTTAGAATCAGGGTTTAATTCAAAAAATTCGGGGTACACAATTTTATCGGAGAACTTACAGCCAACCGGGAAAGTATCGCCCACCACAGCCCACTGCGGTTCGCCGAACAAACACAACACTTTACCTACGTCGTGCATCAGGCCGGTTAATACAAACCAATCGGGGTGGCCATCGGCGCGAATGGCTTCGGAAGTTTGCAGCAAGTGCTGTAACTGGTCTAGTTCAATATCCGGGTCAGAATCGTCTACGAGCGTATTCAGGTAATCAAACATTTCCCATATTGCCAGCTCTTTTTTATCAAATTTCAGAAACTCGGCCTTTTTCTGCTGCACAAAATCGTAGGTCTGGTACTGGTGGTTCAGGCGGTAAAATTCGCGCACGGTATCGCGGCCCGGATTATCGTAGTTCCGGTATTCTTCTTTAGCCTTAGCGTCGGGCTCGGGATAGCGTTCCAATAAATCGTCTTCCCAAACATCCAGGCTAGGTAGCGGCGCAATTTCTTCGGGACGAAGTGTTTCTGAATTGTTCATATTTTGGCGAGTTTATTAACCATTAAACACAAGAGGCACAATATATTAAAATTTTATAACACATAAAAATATAGCTAAACATTGATACCCTTTATGCGTGCCGGAACCCCTATTAGTTGCATTGGCAAAAACAAAATTTTGCAATATTTATAATTTCTTAAGAGGTAACTTCTTCTGGCACCGGTGCCGCTACCTGCAGGTAATTTGCCAGCGAACGCATGGTTAATAAAACACTAACCAGCGTTAAAACAGCGCCCATCAGAAAAGGCGCACCCGGAAAATAAATGGGCGCCGCTCTACTCGTAAAATAAGAAAACAGGTTGGTCATAAACGGCGGGCCTACAATAGAAGTAACGCTCATTAAACCGGTTAAAGCCCCTTGCAATTCGCCTTGTTCGTTGGCCGGCACTTGCCCCGATATAATACCTTGCAAGGCCGGGCCCGCAATACCACCCAAACAATAAGGCACCAGAAAAAGAAACATCATCCAGCCCTGGGTAGCAAAAGCAAACAGCACGTACCCAACCGTATACAGCAGCAACCCAAAGTAAACCAAACGTTTCTGCCCAAGCTTGGGATTTATTACCCGTATAAGTCCCCCTTGTACCACACCTACCAATACGCCTATCGCACCCAACGAATAGCCTACCATGGCCTCGTCCCACCGGAATTTTTCCATGGTGTAATAAGTCCAGGTGCTTTGCGTGGCGTGAGCGGCAATATAAATTAATACTAGCGAACCAATTAAACCCGTAATAACCGGATATTTTTTCAGGTGCTGCAACGCGCCTATGGGGTTAGCCCGTCGCCAACTAAAAGGCCGGCGGTTTTCGGGTTTCAGCGATTCCGGTAAAATAAAGTAACCGTACAGCCAGTTGAGCAGCGTTAGAGCGGCAGCGGCCAGAAACGGCACCCGGGAACCATACTGGCCCAGCACCCCGCCTATTACCGGCCCGATAATAAAGCCTAAGCCAAAAGCAGCGCCAATTAAGCCAAAATTCTGCGCCCGTTTTTCCGGAGTGCTAATATCGGCAATATACGCCGATGCCGTGGTAATGCTGGCCCCCGTAATGCCGGCCACAATACGCCCCACAAAAAGCCACGTAATGGTTGGGGCAAAGGCTACAAAAAGATAATCGAGGGCAAAACCAAATAGTGAAAAAAGCAAAACCGGCCGGCGGCCAAACTGGTCGCTTAAATTACCCAGCACCGGCGAAAACAAAAATTGCGTAACCGAAAAAGCAAACATGAGCCAGCCCCCGTAGCGCGAAGCATCGCTCAGCGTACCGCCTGTTAGTTCGGTAATTAATTTGGGAATAACCGGAATAATAATGCCAAACCCAATTACATCGAGCAACAAGGTTACAAAAATGAAACTAAGCGCGGCTTTCCGTTCTCCTAACATACTTTTACTTTTTTCTGCAATTTAAAATAAATCAGAAGCGGCTGAATAATAAATATTGGATTAAATTATGCTACTTATTTTAGGATTATGGTTGCTCTCGTTGTGCGTAGCTCGTCCATGTTGTGCGTAGAGTTAGCGCAGCGCTCTACGCATTTTTCGGACAGCCAATCTCTGATTGGCATATTCAGCTACTACTAAATAAATACCAGGCCAATAACGCTGCTTCTAAATAAGGGAAAATAACAAGCTTTATAGTTGTGAGAACTTTTGCATCTCTTGTTGTGCGTAGAGTTAGCGCAGCGCTCTACGCACTTTTGTAAAGCCAATCTCTGATTGGCGAAATACAAAAATATTCAAAACAACCTAAGTTCGTAAAGAGCAACATAATACCAGGGCTATGGCTATAGATATTCTTTTGGATTTTCTTTCTTATTTATTCAATACGCCAATCAGAGATTGGCTTTCCGAAAAATGCGTAGAGCGCTGCGCTAACTCTACGCATAGCAAAGGTGAGGTTATTTAGCAATTGGCTTGCCAGCTAATGCTTAGCACGAAATATTTACGCTACACATAAATATTTACCACCAGCATCTTTAATATGCTTAATTATTTAAAAGCCAGGTTAAATCAGTAACTTCTGACGGCCTTTACTACCGGCAATTGGCATTTCATGTACCTAATTCTACAACTGGCTGCTTCTGATTTTTTTCCGGGCGGCTTTCTGTTGATTTTTGTTGGAGAAATTACCAGAAAAAGTTAATATTATGAAAAGGTTTACTATAAAAAATAAAGCTGCCTATGTTATGATCTTTACTATCCTGCTAAGCTTTTTGTCTTTTGCCCACGCTTTTGCCACCAATGCAAATGTTTGTAAGCCAATTCCGGATTTTGATTCATTGCGGCAAGGCCGGGGAAGCTACTCGTGGGTGCACCGCGATAATGGTTCGTCTACCACGCTTTCGTACAACGGCAAAATATACTTTACAGAAGATGAGCGCGATATTAGAAGCATTAGTCCCGGCGGCTTTTTCAAGTACAGCAAAACCACTTTTGGCAACTGCCGCGAAATTCAGGTTCTGAGCGATAACGATGGCAAACTGCAGCGACGCTATTTTGTGGGCCGCACCGAACAATCTTACGAACCCGAAGGCCGCCAATGGCTGCAGGAAATGTTACCCCATATTATTGCCACCACCGGCTTAGGGGCCGAAGACCGGGTACACCGTATTTATGCTAAATCGGGCCTGCAGGGGGTACTAAACGAGATTGGCAAACTGGAAAGCGACCATGTGCAAGGCCTTTATTTTTCTTGCCTGCTAAACCAGCCGCGCCTGAAAGAAAACGACTTCCGGCATATTTTTGCTAACGTTAACAAATTTATTGAATCGGATTACGAAAAAGGAAAACTGCTGCGCAAAACCAGCCCGCATCTGTTGCAAAACGATAAAATAACCCAGGAATATTTTAACGCCGTAGCCGTTATGGGCTCCGATTACGAAAAAGCTAAAGTTGTGGCGTATATTGTGCAAAACGGCAAGTTAAGTCCGGCGCATTTTTCCCAGGCCATTAATACAGTTTCACAAATTTCATCGGATTACGAGCAGGCCAAAGTTTTAAAACAGGTAATTGTTCATCCGGCCCTGCCCGAACGCGCTTATAAAGATGTAATTGTGCAATTAGGTAATATAGATTCGGACTACGAAAAGAACCGGATAATATTTACCATGATGAGTAACCAGAAATTTCTGGACCAGCATTTTAATGAGGTGTTGGCAGCCGTCCGGAATATTCGCTCCGATAACGAAAAAAGCCGCGCCCTAGCTTACCTGGTTACCAAACACAAACTTACCCCACAAAATTATTTGCAGGTATTTCCGGTAGTAGCCGATATTAACTCGGCGCAAGAAAAAAGCCGTACCCTGCAAAGGCTAAAAACCACCATGCCCACCGACAACGAACAGGTACGGGCCGCTTATGTAAAAACCGCCAGAACCATTAACTCCGACTACGAATACCAACGCGTAATGCACGGCGTAGAATAAATTACTTTTGGGATGTTGGTTGCACCAGTCAACACCCGGCTAACTGGCTATTTTTTATTCCTAATTATTCAGAAGCCAATATTTTAAAACTCAGTGCTACTGCCAGCCGCCCAACCCCTAAACCTTGCGCATGAAAACAGACCGCCGGATAATAATTTCTGTTATAATCAGTACCCTGGTCGGAATATTATTATTCCTGTATTTATTTTATTCGGTAAACGGGTATATAAATATTAGCGGCAGCTCCTTAAAACACGGTTTGTTTAGTTTACTAGCGGCCAATGCCGTAGGCATAAGCTTTTATTACCTGAGCCGGTTTTTAAATAAAAAAGCGCCCTGGCACCAGGCTACTGCCTGGCGTTTTGCCTTAGAATTGGCCATAATGGGAATATGCCTGGCAGCAATTTCTTTTGGTTTGCTGCGGCTTTATTTAGTTTGGGAAGGAATAGCCTGGGCACTCTTTGCTCAAGAATACCACGACCCGCTTATTAAATTTGGTATTCTGGCGGTGGTTACCTTGTTTATTTATACCATTACCGATTTTACCCTCTACAGCTACAACCAGTACGCCGCTATTCAAATTGAGGAAGTTAAAATAGCCAGTACCCAGTTGGCTTTACAATTTGAAGTACTAAAAAGCCAGTTGAGCCCGCATTATTTATTTAACAGCCTGAATACCATTTCGTCGTTAATATATTCTAACCCCAACCAGGCCGAAGAATTTATCCGGAAACTGGCCTTAACGTACCAATATATTCTGGCCAACCAAAACTTACCCCTGGTGCGCCTGGCCGAGGAATTAAATTTTATAAAAGCTTATTTTTTCCTGCTGAAAAGCCGTTTCGATAATGCTGTACAGCTTAATGTAGAATTGCCGCGCCGGGTATTAAGCAGTAAAATTCCGCCGCTTACGTTGCAGTTGCTCCTCGAAAATGCCGTTAAACACAACGCTCCATCCGAAGAAACACCCCTGCGCATCCGCATATTTGTTTCGGATAAAAACCTGCTCACCATTACCAACAACCTCGTAGAGAATAATTTTAAAGCCAGTTCTTTCCGGGTAGGGCTCGATAATATCAGGCAACGCTACCATTATTTTGCCAAAGCCGATATTAAGGTAGACAAAACCGATTTGTTTAAAATTGAATTGCCTTTGATTTACGCGGCCTGAAATCATGCAAGGAATATTTATTCATAATCCTTATTTCCGGTTTTTATTTCCGCCCGTTTACGGCCTGCTGGTGTACGTACTGGTATTGCTGGTTTTCGACAGCATTCAGCAAGTAGAACAAAACTTTTTTAGCGAAGAGGCTTTGCTATGTGTGGGCCTTACCTATTCCCTTACCGAAAGCTTACGTTTGGTGTTAATAGGCATCAACAAGCTTTTCCCGGTATTCCGGAGTGTGCAGCGGCGTATTTTTATTTACTTGGCTGCTAATCTGCTTTGTTCGCTGGTAGTGGTTTCGGCGGTAGTTTCGGGTTACTTTATCTGGTGGCTGGGTTATTCTGCTTTTCAGGTAGAGTTGCTTACGCTCAACAGTATTTTCCTTGTTTCGGTGGTGCTTTATACCTTGGTATATTTTGGCATTTATTACCTCAACCATTTTAACCAGCGCCGCCTGGAGCAGGAACATAACCTGCGCGAAAAAATGGAGTTTCAGGTAAATGCTTTAAAAAACGAAGTAAACCCGCAATTGCTTTACGCCAGCCTCGAAACCTTAATAAAAATATTGCACCACAACCCCGACGAAGCCGATGCCTTTATTCATGATTTATCTAAAATTTACCGCAACGTACTCGAAAATAAAAAGCAGGATATGGTGTCCATTGGCCGGGAGTTAAATGCGGCGCAGGATATTATAAGGCTATATAATTACATGCACCAGGGCCTTATACAACTGCACCTGCCAACCAATGCCACAGAAGTGCTTTCCCACAAAATGATTTTGCCGGGTACGCTGCAAAAATTAATTGAACACGCCATTAATCGCTCGTTAATTACCGATTGCAAACCTCTGCAGCTGCACGTACACGTAGGGCACACCGAGAACCTGATTTTCCGGTACGAGTTACGCGAACGCCTGTTAGTAACCAATCTTAACCCAAGTCCGTGGCCCGAACTTACCCGTGCGTATAGCTTTTTTACCGATCGTCCGCTCGAATGTTCCCAGGACGAGACGCATGTGGCCGTGCGCATCCCGCTGCTTACCGTAGCTACGCCCACGCCGGTTTTTACCGAATGAGTTTTCAATGCGTGAATGTGTAATTGATTTTCTGAAAGAATAGAAGTTAAGCCAGATTAAATTATTTAAAAATCGCCCAAAGAATATTCAACCAAATAACCCTAAACTGTTAACCTTATTCAACCTTTAATTTTTGAATATTACTCTATTAAATATTAAACCTACTCTCCTATGCGTGTGTTAATTATTGAAGATGAAAAACCGGCCGCGGAAAAGCTCGAAAGGCACATCCGGAAATACGATCCCAGCATTGAGGTAGCCGACCGGCTAAACAGCGTGGAGAAAGCCGTAAGCTGGCTGGGTAACACCCACAACCAGGTAGATTTAATATTTATGGATGTGCAGCTAACCGATGGCTTAAGCTTCGAAATATTTAAGCAGACCGTAGTAGAAAAACCCGTAATATTTACCACCGCTTTTAACGAATACGCCATAGAAGCTTTTAAAGGCAACGGCATAGATTATTTACTCAAGCCTATTACGTACGAGGCGGTAGCGGGCAGCATGCAAAAATTAAATACCCTCCGCAAAACACTGGGCGGCGCTAATACTGCTTCGCAGCTATCGCAGCTAGAGCAGGCACTGGGTATGCTGCACAAAAAAAACTACAAAAACCGGTTTATGGTGCGCACCGGCGAGCACATCCACTCTATTCCGGCCCAGGAAATTACTTTGTTTTATGCCGAAGATCGCAACGTGTTTTTACTGGCCGAAAACCGCAAGAAATATATTATTGATTATAAAATGGAGGAACTGGACGATGCCCTCGATCCCAGCTTGTTTTTCCGGGTAAACCGCACGTTTATCATCAACATCAACGCCATCCGCGATGTAGTGGTTTACTCCAACAGCCGCCTCTTAATTCGCCCCAAAGCTGAGTTTGATAAAGAAATTGTGGTAAGCCGCGAACGGGTACAAGAGTTTAAAGACTGGTTTAACGGCGCTTGATAAATTACAACTTTCCAAAATAAAAGCATTGCCCTTTTACCTGGCTGATATTCAAAGTTAATTACTGATAATCAAAAGCATATACCCATACCTATTGGCTAATGCGCTTCTATTATTGTAGTCATGTTGAGCTTGTCGAAACATCTAAATCTACTTTTTCACAGTTTTATTAGATCCTTCGACAAGCTCAGGATGACCAATAATGTACACTTAAGCGCAGTTCCTATTAAGTAGGAGTATTAGTATTAAGCTTCTTTGCCAAATTATTAGCCTATTGGGCGCTGCCGTTAACCAGTTGCCTTAATAATTCGCGCACGTGCTGCGGGCTTTGCACATGGTATTTGGCAATCGATCGAATATTGCCTACTTTAATGGTGTACGCGTCTTTGGGCATTACCCGAAACGTATCCTCATCGGTGCGGTCGTCGCCGATAGCCAGCACAAAATCACTGCCGTATTGGTGGAGCCACCGCGAAGCCGCTATACCTTTATTTACCTCAATATTTTTTATTTCTACAATTTTGTCGCCTTCCATTACCTGTAAGTTCCGGTTTGCAATCAGGTAGTTCAGGTGGCTGCTTAGTTCGCCGGCGCGGGTTTCGCCCAATACCGGGTCTACTTTGCGGTAATGCCACACCAGGGCAAAATCTTTTTCTTCGAGCAACGTGCCCGGGGTGCGACTCACGTACATCTCAAAAATGGGCCGGATATCTTCTTTCCAGCTATTATCTAGGTTCTGAATCATGCGCCACTCGGTTTCGTGCTTGCGCAGCCAAACGCCGTGTTCTGCAATCATATCAATGGGCAGGTGGCCCAGCCATTTAGCCAAAGTTTTGTGGTCGCGGCCGCTAATAATTACCACCCGGTTAGCCGCTTCAGCGGCTAAGGTCTGTAATAAGTGCAGTAGTTCTTCGTCGGGCTGGGTTTTGTTGGGGTCGCGGGTAAAAGGCATTAAGGTGCCGTCGTAATCCAGGAAAATAAGGCGCTGCTGAGCTTGCTGGTAATTATTTATTAATTGTTTCTTTACTTCGCCTTTGAGTAAAGTGGTTTTTAAAGCGTTCTGTTTTTCTTTGGCGTAAGTTAATCTATCCATAAATAAGTTTACCCAATGGTGTATGTTATACTTTTGCACCGTGGCCTGCATGCTGGCAACAGCTACCCGCTGGTTTTCTTCCGGCACAATTAAAGCCTGCTGCAACGCCCCTACCATTTGGTGTACATCGTTGGGGTTAATCAGAATGGCTTCGGAGAGTTCTTTGGCCGCACCGGCCATTTCGCTTAATATTAAGACCCCGGTGCCATCGTTACGGCTGGCAATATATTCTTTACAAACCAGGTTCATGCCGTCGCGCATGGGCGTAACCAGGGCCACATGGGCCATCCGGTAAAAAGCCGATAATTCCTCGAAGGGAAAAGAATGGTAATAATATTGCACCGGTGCCCAACTTAAAGTCCGGTACAAGCCGTTAATGCGGCCCACCAATTCGTCTACTTCTATTTTAAGTTCTTTGTATTTTTCTACCTGGTCGCGCGAGGGCACTACTATCATAATTAAGGTTACCTGCTCATGAAACTCAGGGTATTGTTTCAGAAACATTTCGAAGGCTCGCAAACGCTGCGGAATGCCTTTAGAATAATCTAAGCGGTCGATGGACAAAATAATTTTCCGGTGCCGCAGCGCCTCCTGAAATTCTTGTACCATCCCGCTTACTTTCTCCGAATTGGCCGTTTGGGCATATTTATCGTAATCTATTCCCATCGGGAAAGCATCTACCATTACGCTGCGGTTACCTGTTTCGATAATGCCGTGCGAAGCCGCCAGACCCACCAAATGAATAACCGAACTCACAAAGTGCCGCACATCGTCGTAGGTATGAAACCCGATTAAATCAGCGCCCAGGAGCCCTTGCAATATTTGTTTTCGCCAGGGCAACATCCGGAATACCTCGTAACTCGGAAAAGGAATATGCTGAAAAAAGCCAATGGTACTATCGGGCAAACTTTCCCGCACCATCGACGGCAACAGCAATAACTGGTAATCATGAATCCAGATGGTATCGTCGGGGTTGGCAAACTTTACAATTTGTTCACAAAACTTTTGGTTAACGCGGTAGTAGGCTTCCCAGTAGCTTTGTTCGTAAACGGCAAACTGCGAAAAATAATGAAAAGTAGGCCACAGCGTTTCGTTGCTGAAACCTTCGTAATATTCTTTAATGTCGGATTCAGTTAAAAAAACCGGCTGCATGCGTTCTTTTTGCAGCTCGGTTATTACCTGCTGTTCTTCGCTTTCTTCTACGCACAATCCTGGCCAGCCTAGCCAAATATTCTCGCCTTCTTTGTAAACCGAACCCAGACCAGTAGCCAAGCCGCCTTCGCTGGGCTCAAACGTCATGGTTCCATCTGCTCTTCTAACTTTAACCGGTAATCGGTTCGAAACAATAATCTTTCTTGCCATAAGTAAAAATGCTGTCTAAAAGATACTCTTTAAAAGGTGTTTTGGTTGGTTTCACAACCGGAATAACCTGTACAAACGGGTATTCTTCCCTTCCTGAATTTGGCAAAGTATAAAATATTAGGTTAATCGCAAGTTGATTTGGCGTGGTTTGGCGGTTTGTGCCAAGAATATAAGCCGGATAGAATTAGATTATTTTGGGCTAGGCGTTTGTCTTTTAACAAACTTTATCATTTAAGACAAGGTGCCCATTAATAGTTGCAGTCTGGAGATAAATCAAACCACCCCTGCCCCTCCTTAGCCAAGGTGGGGAGCCTGGCTAATGCAAAACTTAGGCTTATCTTATGCGTTAGCCGCAACTCCTTCCCTAATTTAGGGCTACGATTAGGACACAAATTTTTGGGCCAGGGTCCACCCGTGCAAGATATGCTGGAAGTAATTCCAACCGCGCAAAAGGGTAATCACCCCCGCCTGCTTTTCGTGGGGTTTCCACCCGCCTAATCTGGCTATTATCCAGTAGCACCATTGTAAAGAGTCTTGGGGGTAAGGATTCCGCTGCTTGGCTGTTTTTCCTTCATAACGTTTTTGTAAAGCCTGCATACAAGCGACTTCCTGCTGGGTAAAGCTTTCTGCCAGCGGCACGGCTTCTTTCTGTTTAGAAGCCAGGTGCAAGAGCATTATCTTGCTAGCGGCAAACAAAGCCAGCAGCGTGAGTTGCACTAAAGCTTTGCCGGTTTCTAAATCCAGCAGTTCCACCTGCAAGCCTTTCTGCTTTAACAGCCGGAAGACCTGCTCAATGTTCCAGCGCAGACTATACCAGTAGATTAGCTGGTGCGCCTGTTGTTGCGTTTGGATGGCATGGGTCGTGAGCAAGCGCCAGTAAATGGGCGCTTGCCCGGCGGGTGCATCTATTTCCTTGGCTTCTACCACATACAGGGCTTTGCCCACGCCTTTCATAACTAACCCCACTTTTGCCCAGCGTAAAGCCACTACCGCTTGCCTGGCTACGCGGCCGCGGCGGGTTTCG
>NZ_VWSF01000027.1 GCF_008629685.1 Adhaeribacter rhizoryzae
TTAGGCGGGTGGAAACCCCACGAAAAGCAGGCGGGGGTGATTACCCTTTTGCGCGGTTGGAATTACTTCCAGCATATCTTGCACGGGTGGACCCTGGCCCAAAAATTTGTGTCCTAATCGTAGGGGGGTAGGGGGAGGATTACACATGTAGTATATCCAGTATCCGGAAGCAATACTTACCCAAACAGATGGTTATAAACCTTATATTTAATCTTCAAAATAATAGAACCTCCCCCTACCCCCTCCAAAGGGGGACTTTTCCTGGTTATTGGAGCAAATATATTCAGGTGTGTTTTATGGCAGAACCAGAAGCTAACAACTTTGGGTAAACCCTACCACAATAGCATTATTTACCTTTACTCGTATACGAAGCCAGCATTTGGGTTACAGCCTCATCGCCCATTACGGCGTAGCTAGGGCGGGGATGTTGGGTATTAAATACCCGCAAGGTGGCTTCGGGCTCTACTTTTACAAAGCTCTCGTCAATTTCGCCGGCAGCGTTGGTTACGGGTTTTAAAGATAAACCCAAGTGTTTGGCTAAAAACTGGTAGGCAGCTTTTCTTTTATTAATGCCGTAATCGTGGCCTTCGTTGGGCAGGTGTACGTTTTGCACCAGGTTTTCTTTTTTATAGAAAGCGTAAATATTGCGGATATACGGGTATTCTACATCGGGTGTGTTTTTTGTCCAGTCTTTGCCATCCGAAATCAGCAACATGGGGCGCGGAGCAGCCAGAGCGGCAATTTCTACGTTGCTGGTTTGGTGGTCGGCACTTTTATGAATAGGCATGCCGCTCTCGCAGGCACAACCGCCAAAAAAATGCGCCGAAACCATTACTACAGGCACCGACACGGCAATTCTTTTATCCAGTGCCGTTAATAAAAAAGTTTGGGTACAGCCACCCGATTCGCCGGTTACGCCAATCCGTTTGGGATCTACGCCGGGTAATGTTAACAGAAAATCTACGGCTCGCTGGCTGTTGCGACTGAGTAAGGTTACGGCCTGCGGAAACTTGTGCGTGTTCTGGTCCGATTCGCCCATGCCGGCCATATCATAAGCCAGCACCACGGCACCCATCCGGGCCAGCGTGGCGCAGCGCTTTTGCACGTACTCCTGAAAACGCGGATTATTGCCGTGGCCGTGCGGCGCCAGAATAGCTGCATACGATTTTTGCGGCTGGGTAGGCCGGTATAAATTACCCGTAACAAAATAGCCGGGTAAACTCTCGAAAGCTACGTTTTCTACCGTGTACCCATCGTAAGTTCTTTTGCTGTGCACAATGGGTTTTAAAGGCGTATTGGCCGGTAAAACTTTCAGGTTAGCGCCTTCTATTATACCGCGGCGAATGCGTTCGGCCCTTTTCTCCCAGCTTTTCTGGTCGTAATAGGTGGCGGCAAATTGGGTAAGCGCAGCTTTACCTTCGGCTTCGGTAAAATAATTGCCCTGGCACAGCATATTGGGGTTAATAGTTTGCTGTGCCCACAGGCGGCCGGGCAAGAAAGTAAATGCCGCTATTAAAATAATTGCCCCAAGAATATCAATTTTCAGATGCATAGTGGTGGTCGGATAATAGCTGAAGCTAGTAGGTCTGGTAAAGAGAGTAATATACTTAATTTTTAGAATACAACTGTTTTGGGTAACCAATTAATCTGCAGCAGTAATAATTATTGGTTGGTTAAGAACTATTCCGGAACAAAAAATAATCATTGCTTTAATACCTGCGTAAAAGTCGGCTATGAATAATTTGGACGTAATTGTAGTAGGAGGCGGCGCCTGCGGATTAATGGCTGCCCAGGAATTGGCCAAAGCCGGTAAACAGGTACTGGTGCTGGAAGCCCGCAACCGGTTAGGTGGCCGGATTTATACCGCTCGCTTAAATGATTTTTCAATACCCGTAGAAGCCGGGGCCGAATTTATTCACGGCGATTTGCCACTAACCCAAAACTTGCTGAACAGTGCCGGTGTAACGTATGCTTTAATGAAAGGAACCTCTTACGAAGTTAAGCACGGCGATTTACACGAATCCGGCGAGTTTATCGAAGATTTTGAAGTACTGCTGGAAAAGCTGGAAACCTTAACCGAAGATTTACCGCTGGCTGCTTTTTTGGATAGATATTTCAGCGAAGAAAAATACCAGGATTTGCGTAATTCGGTTACGCGGTTTGCCGAAGGCTACGATGCCGCCGATACCCAAAAAGTAAGTACGTTGGCTATTCGGGAAGAGTGGAAAGCCGGCGGGGCCGCTATTTCGTATCATCCGCATGGCGGTTACAGCCAATTAATAGATTTTCTGGCTACGGAAGTCAAAGCCGCTGGTGTAACGGTTGAGCTAAATACGCCAGTGCGGGAAATTAGGTGGGAGCCGGGTAAGGTTAAACTGGTTACCAGCAGTGGAGAAACTTACGTAGCGCAGCAAGCCTTAATAACAGTATCTATTGGTGTACTGCAAGCCCAACCCGAAAGTGCCGGTTATATTAATTTTGTGCCCGAACTACCCGAAAAAAAGCAAGCCCTAGCCCAAATGGGTTTTGGTGCAGTTATTAAAGTTTGCCTGGAGTTTAAAACTGCTTTCTGGCAAGATGAAGCTTTTTCCGCCCAGAATACCAAACAAGCCCCGGACCTGGCCTTTCTTTTCTCCGATACGCATCTTTTTACCGCCTGGTGGACCCAATTGCCTGACCAGACTCCTTTGCTTACCGCCTGGCTAGCCGGTCCGCCCGCCGAGAAATACAAAAACCTACCCGACGAAGCGCTCATAACCGAAGCATTAACCGCCGTGGCCGATATGTTTAACACCTCGGTAGCAATATTACTGGAGCACTTAAAAGCCAGTGTAGTGTTTAACTGGGCTGCCGACCCTTTTGCCCGCGGCGCTTATGCTTATGCCACCGTGGCCGCCTCCGAAGCTGGGGCCATAGTAGCCCAACCTGTAGCCAATACCTTGTTTTTTGCCGGCGAAGGTTTATACAAAGGCCCTGAAATGGGAACCGTAGAAGCAGCGTTGGCTAGTGGTTTGGCTACTGCAAAGGAAATATTAGGCTGAATAAATGAATTCTGTTAATTAACCATTAAAGCATTTATTATAAGATAATATCCAGTTGCCTCTGCGTTATAGGGTTTTCTTAAAATTTAAGCCTAACTATTACTGTAAACTAATTAGGCCAGAGAAATCTATTCTAAAAGCCTCAATCTCTTTGTTGGGTAATAGCACTTACTTATGCTTAATACTTGTGTGAAAGCAGGTCCCATTCTTCTTTTAACATAGCAAATTGGTATTCACTACCCCAATTACCTTTGAAAAAAATATTCTTAATAAAATGGCCTTCTTGTCTGAACGATAAACTTTTAAGTAAGTTAACAGAAGCAATATTTTCAACATCTACCGTTTCAACTACCCGGTGCAGTCCTTTTATGTTAAAAAGAAAATGTAAAATTCCAGTAAAGGCTTCTTTGGCGTAGCCTTGTTTTTGGTGTAAATGCGAAATCGTAATGCCTACTTCGGCTATTCTGGAATCATCAGCGGTAAGTTTAATGGCACAATCACCAATCAGCTCTTCGGTTAACTTGTGCGCAATGCCATACTGTACCCATTCGCCCGGATTTCCAAACAATTTATTCTTTTGCTCCAGAATAAAATTGCGGGCTTCCTCTTTTGTCATTACCTCAAACCCCTGGTATTTGGTTACTTCGGGGTTAGACCGATAAACATAAAAAGGCTCCAGGTCTTTCGGTTGGAGGTTTCTTATTTGCAGTCTTTTCGTTTCTATAAATAGTGGTTCCACTTAATTATTGATGTTTGGTTTGGGCGGCTTAATTAGAAAATAATAATTTGTGGAGCAGATTTTCAATTTCGCTCCTCGTTTGGTGCCCTCACCAGCCGAAAGCAAGCCAGTTTTCAGTGTTATTCATTAGGTCTGTGAGGGCACAGACCTTGGTAGAGGATTTTAATTTTTCAATTTATAAAATATTTCTTTCATGGTATCCGCGTCTAGTGCCTGCATGTCTATCAGTTTAAGCGATTTTACCATTTTTAGCGTAGTGGTTTTATATTTCTGAAAATGCGGCGTTTTTAAATGTGCCGCATAAGCTGTCTGGTTAGCATACATTTCCAAAATTCTAATCTGGTTCGGGTGTTCTTTCTGATACATGGGAAAAATAGAAATAACCCCTGGTTCTAATCGCACGGATGCTTCCGCTTCTTCCTGTAGAATTTTATTATATTCATTAAGGTATTTCGAATCAATCTCTATTTCTGAAATACGAATTATCATATCAGTTTTCTGCGCGAATACACTAATATTTGACAGTAGAATTGATAATACAATTACAAAATACTTCATAATATTAAAATCTTTTAAGTTTATAGGCGTAACGTGCTGCGTGTATGTTGTGAAGCTATCAGCAAGTCTTTCAATTAACATAACCTCCTTTACACCAATTTTTAACCGTACCCGCATCGTTCATTATTATATGATAGGTAGTACCACTATATTCATGCATTTCCACTATTGTAACAATATTTTGGTCCTTCTTTTTACTAAAAGAAATTGTTGAATAAACTATTGGGTAATTTTCTTCATTTCTTTCTTTTATTCTAAATCTTTTATCTTGTCCTAAATCTATTTTTGTTCGATTTGATGTATTAAGGGCCAATGTATCTGTAGAATTTAATCTGAAACCCAAATCTGTTAAACAATGAGTACTCCACAAAAAAAAATGTTCCCTTTCTAAATCTTGTCGAAGGGTTATTTTCTTCTTTAATGGATATTGTTTTAGAATGGTATCTTTATAATAATCAAATGCAATCTGTTCAAAAGGAATTTCCCTTTGACCAAAACTAATGAAGGGGACTAAGACAAGAAGTAGAATTAATCTTATTCTCATTTTCTGACTTGCTGTCGACTGTTGTGTTTGGGTAATTATTCCTTTTATTCTTCCAAAAGTGGAACCTAATCGTAAGATAACCAAAACAAAAAAGCCACAGCTAATTGCCGTGGCTTTTTTGTTTTTAACGGATTAATATTTTACACCAAGTCGTGCTTAATTAAATATTCGGCAATTTGTACGGCGTTGGTAGCGGCACCTTTGCGGAGGTTGTCGGCTACAATCCACATGTTAATAGTGCGGGGTTGGGTTTCGTCCCAACGTACGCGGCCAACGAGTACTTCGTCTTTTTGGTGGGCATCCATCGGCATCGGGTATTTCAGGTTTTTTACGTCATCAACTACCAGTACACCTTCGGTTTGTTCCAGAATCTGGTATACTTCATCCAAAGTAAAATCCTTTTCAAACTCTACATTCACCGATTCGGAGTGACCACCCATTACCGGAATCCGGACAGTAGTAGCGGTTACTTTTACGCTATCGTCGCTGAGGATTTTTTTGGTTTCGTTCACCATTTTCATTTCCTCTTTGGTGTAACCGTTTTCGGTAAACACATCAATGTGCGGCAACACGTTCAGGTCGATGCGGTACGGGTAAGCCATTTCGCCTTCTTTGCCGGCCCGCTCGTTCATGAGCTGGTCCACAGCTTTTTTACCGGTACCGGTTACCGATTGGTACGTCGAAACTACTACCCGCTTCATTTTAAAAGCTTCGTGCAGTTTGTGCAAAGCCACCACCATCTGAATGGTAGAACAGTTGGGGTTGGCAATAATTTTATCGTCTTTGGTTAATTCTTTTGCGTTAATTTCGGGCACTACCAGTTTTTTGGTTGGGTCCATGCGCCAGGCCGAGGAATTATCGATTACGGTAATACCAGCTTCGGCAAAACGAGGAGCTTCTTTGGTAGAAGTGCTGCCACCCGCCGAAAAAATAGCAATATGGGGTTTGGCCGCAATAGCCTCTTCTACACCAATAACAGTAATTTCCTGGCCCTTAAAAGTCTTCTTAGTACCCTTCGATTTTTCGGAGGCAACCAATAATAATTCATCTACGGGGAAGTTTCTTTCCGCCAGTACTTTTAAGATTTCACCGCCTACCAGGCCGGTGGCTCCTACTACTGCTACTTTCATTTTTTTTGATGGATAAAAATTAAAAAAATTATATAACCTGCTGCTCCTAACCAAAACGTTTTACTTTTTTTTCGTATTTAGTAACCCGTACCCGGTTCGGGTTCAGCTAATTGGGGCGCAAATTAAAGACTTTTTCAACAGCTATAACTATGTATGCGGAAAATTTTGCTTCTGTGGTTGATTTTATGTCAATTTTACACTTATGCGCAACTACAGGAAAATTTTTCGGACGGTGACTTTACCCATGACCCTACCTGGACCGGCGATACTGATTATTTTACCGTAAACGCCGCTGGGCAACTCCAAACCAACGGCCCGGCCGTAACCGGCACCGAACTACAACTGGCTACCCCTTGCCAGGCCGTAACCGGCACTACCTGGGAATTTTTTGCCCGACTAAATTTAGCTACTTCCTCGGGTAATTACGCCGATATATTCCTGATTTCGGACTCCGCCAACTTTAAAGGCCGAAACAATGGGTATTTTGTAAGAATTGGCGGCACGCCCGATGAGGTAAGTTTGTTCCGGAAAGATGCAGGCGGTAATCCGGTTTATATAATTAATGGCCGCGATGGCACTATTGGCGCTACTACAAATAACGTGGTTAAAGTAAAAGTTACCCGCGACTCAGAATCGCGCTGGACGTTGTGGGTAGATGTATCCGGCACCGGCCAAAACTACCAGGAAGAGGGGCAAGCCATAGATGCTACGTACCAGCAGTCGGGTTACTTTGGGGTTTTAGTTAAATATTCCTCGGCTAATAACCAGCGTTTTTTCTTCGATGATTTTATTATAACCGATAACGCGCCGCCACTGCTTCGGCAAGTGCAGGTAATAAATAATCTGGCAATTAATATTTTGTTTAACGAGCCGGTAGCTTTACCAACTGCCCAGAACCCCGAAAATTATTTACTACAAAATATTGGCCAACCCTTGGTAGCTGTAAGAGATGCCACTAATCCGGCTTTGGTACACCTTACTTTTGCGCAAGCTTTTCCGGCTGGTACACATACGCTTATAGTTTCGGGTTTAACAGATTTGTATGGCAATAAACTGGTAGCGCCCCAAACCACTACATTTTCTTATAACCCCCCTGTAGCAATAAATTACCGCGAAGTCCGGATTAACGAAGTACTAGCCGATGTAAACCCAACCGTAGGCTTGCCGGCGGCTGAATTTATTGAACTGTATAACAACAGCAGTAAAACCATAAACCTGCAAGGCTGGCAATATGCCGATGCTACCACCGCCAGAGGTACTTTACCAGCTTATATTTTAACACCCAACAGCTACGTAATATTATGCCGGGTTACCGATACAACTGCTTTCCGGCCTTTCGGCAACGTGCTAGGGCTTTCAGTTTTCCCAACTTTAAACGATAGCGGCGATGAAGTACGGCTTTTTAATAATACTGGTCAGTTAATCGATAAAATAATTTATACCACCGCCTGGTACCAGGATGCCCGCAAAGCCGAAGGCGGCTGGAGCCTGGAATTAATTAACCCGCTCTTAAACTGTTCCGAAGCTACTAACTGGATAGCGGCCACTGACCCCAGCGGCGGCACACCCGGCAAACAAAATTCGGTTTACAGCAACACGCCCGATACGCAACCGCCAACCTTGCTCAAAACCGAAGTAATGGCTGGTAACCAACTAAAACTAACTTTTTCGGAAAACCTGGATAGCCTGACTGCCCGGAATATTGCCGCTTACACTGTTTCGCCGGCTATAAATATTACGGCAGTTACGTTTACAGGTAAAACTTACCAGCAAGTGCTGCTGACCCTCGCAAATAATTTACAACCCAGGCAGGTTTATGAAATTACCGTGCGCCAGGTGCGCGATTGTGCCGGAAACTTATCTAGCGAAGCCAAAGCTACTGTTGTACTGCCGGAACCAGCGGCTATTGGCGATGTCGTTATAAATGAAATATTGTTTAACCCGCGCAGCGGCGGCGTTGATTTTGTGGAAATTGTTAACCGGTCTATTAAATATATCGATTTAAAAAACTGGCAACTGGGTAATTTGCAGCCCGATTCCGCTTCGGATAAGAAAATTATTACGGAGGAATCGCTGGTGATGGCGCCCGGCGAATATTTACTATTAACAACTCGCCCCGATGTAGTACAGGCGCATTATCCGGCGGCCAAACCAGAAGCTTTTATAAAAATGGATCGGCTGCCTTCTTTCCCCGACGAGCAGGGTACCGTTTTATTAATTGAGGCAAACCAAAAGCTAATGGACCGTTTCGCTTACCACGAAGATATGCACTTTAAGCTGCTCGCCGATGTAAACGGGGTTTCGCTGGAACGTATCCGGTTGCAAGGCGATAGCAGCGCCACTAACTGGCATTCGGCGGCCAGCTCCGTAAATTATGCTACGCCGGGTTATAAAAATTCGCAATATTTTGAGCAAACGCCTTCCACCCAATTTTTCAACATCGAGCCTAAAATATTCACCCCCGACGAGGACGGCGAAAATGATTTTACCACCATTAATTACCGCACCGAAGCGGCCGGTTTTGTAACCAATATTACCGTGTATGATGCCAGCGGCCGGGAAATAAAAAGGCTGGTAAAAAACGAATTATTGGCCCAAAACGGATTTTTCCGGTGGGATGGTCTGGATGATCGTGGTCGTAAAGTGCCGGTGGGTTATTACGTGTTGTTTATTGAGCTTTTTAACTTACAAGGCCAGGTTAAAGCTTATAAAGAAACCGTGGTAGTTGGCACCAGATTCTAATAATTATTGCCCTTCTTTAACTTATACTATTATAAAACAGGTTCTGCGCTTAAGTTTACATTATTGGTCATCCTGAGCTTGTCGAAGGATCTATAACAGCATCAATAAAGGTAATTATTAGATGTTTCGACAAGCTCAACATGACTACAATAATTTAAGCGTATAAATTGACTAACAGTGGTATTATTTTCCTGCCGGCTTTAAAAATATATTTTTGCGCAGGCAACGGTTCCGGCTTACCCTTTGTCTACTCCTCATAAACCCGATCTTAAAACGCCACTTATTTGAGCTATGATGAAAAAGTTTAATATTTATAAGCTGATAAGCCTGTTAGCCAGCGGCTTATTCTTTTTTTTAGGTGGTTGCGATACTTACGAAAGCGATGTGGTACCGTTATCTTTTCAGCAGTTCGAGTTAAGAAGAGATTCGGCTTTTACTTATAACCGGAAAGAAGCCACCGATTGGCCGCTTTTAATAAATCCGTTGGCAAACGATAGCTTGCAAGTAAAAGCCACCGTTACTTACGGTGAGCCGCGGCACGGCAAAATAATTCAGGAAGATAACTATGTGTATTACGAGCACGAATTAAATTACGTAGGTTTAGACAGCCTGACGTACCAGGTTTGCTCCGAAAATATTTGTAAAACCGAAAAAATAATATTTGTAATAGAACCTCGCCTGGACCCGAATAACTGCACTACCCGTTTAACCCCATTTACCGTCGAAACTTTAAAAAATACCCCAGTAGATATTAGATTACATCGGAAAGATATTATTTGCCCAACAACCGGCAGTCGCACCTATTTTAAACCCCAACTAGGGAATTACGGCGATTATCATTATTCTGGTAGCCCCAAAGCTACCGTAATGGTGTATTATCCGCCCAAAGACTTTGTAGGCGACGATACTTTCCGGTACCGGATTTATACCGATAATACCAATTACCTCGAAAATATTATAACCCTTCGGGTGAAAGCCACTCCGTAAAATATTGCCTTTGCCGGCTTTGCAGCTATTTTGAAAAAACCAGGAAAACGCTAACTTAAAGGAACAAAGGTACTCACGCTACGTGCACGCAGAAGACGAAATAATTGCCGGGTGCAAACAGGAAAAACCGCATTTCCAGGAAAAGCTATACCAGCTTTACTCCCGGCGAATGATGGCCATTTGTGTGCGTTATACCAATAATCGTTTTGAGGCCGAAGATATTTTTCATGAGGCTTTTGTAAAAGTATTTAAATTCATAAACACCCACGAAGGCGGCTCTTTTGAAGGCTGGATGAAACGAATATTTGTGAATACCGCCATTAACCACTACCACAAAAACCGCAAATACCAAGCACAACTCGATTATAGCGCAGTAGAAGAAAGCGTACCGGCCGCCGACGATGTGTTAAGTACTATTAGCAGCCAGGAGCTATTACTTTTAATAAATAAATTGCCCGAAGGATACCGGGTTGTTTTTAATTTGTACGTGATTGAAGGGTACAACCACCGCGAAATCGGCGAGATGCTAAATATAGCCGAAGGAACGTCTAAGTCGCAGTTAGCGAAAGCCAAAGGCTTGTTAAAAAAATTGCTGCAACAATATTCAATTTCCGACCATGTTATCAGATAAAGAATTTGAAGATTTAATTCGCCAGAAAATGGCGGCGCACGACGAAGCGTCGCCAACCGATGGCTGGAAAAAAATTGCCGCAGATATCAGGCCGCCCAAAAAACGCCGGCCCATCTGGTGGTGGGTAGGGCCGTTGCTTTTACTCCTGACGGGTTCAGGAATTTATTACATTTATAATAAGCCAGTTGTAAAACCCGCCGAAACAGCCACAACTGTTAGCAATAAAGAAGATAAAACCGGTGCATCCGCTTCGGCCAATGTAAACCCTGAACCGGAAAAAAATAACAGCAGCACGGCTATCAACAGTAATCAACCTAAACAAAATAAAATTACGGAACCAGGTTCAAGAGCCCAAACACCACAACCAATTGCCAATGCAGATAACCTTACAAAACCAACAAGAAGAAAACCGGCTGTAAAGTCGGGCAGCAGTCGGTCTTATAGCTCCGCTGAACAGGTTGCCAGAAACAGAAATAACAAACCAACTGCTCCCGTAAATATTGGTGGGTCCATTCCGGGTACTTCTTCGAATTCAGAAGTACCCCAAAAGGAACAGCCGCAAACGGTTACCGCCAACCCTATTACCCCCAGAACCGCTGCAACTGATTCGGTTAATAAACAACCCGGAATAATTAAGCCGGATACTGCCCAAATATCCACTAAGCCAGATTCAGTTGCGGCGGAAAACAAGGCATTGGCCCAGGAACAGGAAACAGACAAAAAGAAGAACAAACCAAAAACGTGGGAGGCCGGCTTTACGTTTGCCACACGTTACGCTTTCCGGAAATTTACCCCCAATGCTACCGATAATATTTTTATTACGGATATTAACACCCGCAACCAAAACCAGCCCGAACGGTTAGGCTATGAGTTTGGCTTTAATGTAGCGCGGGCGCTCACCGATAATTTTTTTGTAGAAACCGGCATAGCCTGGCTGCAATTAAAAGAAAACCTGACTTATACTTACACCACCGGCACCATCGATACTATTGTGGTAACCGCAACGCCGGGCCAGACCAATATAAACCCGGTTTATAAAATGGAAGAGCGGCAGCTTGCCAGTTCTTACGCCTACGGCGGCTGGCGGCTGGGTGCTACTTATTATTTCTGGAACAACGGCCGGCAGCGCTTTAATTTTAGCGTAGCCGGCGGCGTTAATTTGCTGGTAAGAGGCGAAACCGAGGAATCCCGGAACGGGCAGTTTTCCAGAAAAGTGGTGTTTCCTTCGCGGGCCAATATTTTAGAGCAAGCCAATTATAATTTGCTGGTGGGCGCTGGCTACAATACCCGCCTGGGACAAAAATTAGATCTTATGCTCATGCCGTCGCTTAATTATTTCATGGGTTCTACTTTTAAAGAGCGGGAGCCTTTGGGCTTGCGGCCGTATTCGCTGGGTTTAAATATTGCGTTAAAGCGCCGTTTTAGCCGCCAGAACTAATATATTTGCCGAAATTTTTAATTCGGGTAATTGGACACTGCTTTAACCACCGACCTGGTATTTCTTTGTTTTTTTGCTTTCCTGGCTGGCTTTATCGATTCTATTGTGGGCGGGGGCGGACTCATTCAGACGCCGGCCATGCTGGTATTTTTACCGCACGTGCCTATTCCTACTTTGTTTGGAACCGGTAAAGTTTCGGGTATTGCGGGTACCACCTCGGCTTTGCTGCAATACGGGCGTTCTGTAAAAATTAACTGGCCTTCTATTTTGCCGGCGGCTGTGGCGGCATTTATTTTCTCTTTTATCGGGGCCCGGGCGGTCAGTCATATTCCAACCGAGGCTTTGCGGCCGGTAGTTTTGGTGTTGCTGGTAAGTGTGGCTATTTATACTTTTATCAAGAAAGACCTGGGCGCATTGCACGCCCCCAAATTAGCCCCGGCCAGAGAGAAATTGTACGCGGTTTTGTTAGGCGTAGCTATTGGTTTTTACGACGGTTTTTTTGGCCCTGGTACCGGTAGTTTTCTTATTTTTGCTTTTGTGGGCTTATTCGGGTTTAGTTTTCTGGCCGCTTCGGCCTCGGCTAAATTGGTAAACGTGGCTACGAATTTATCGGCGCTGGCTTATTTTGCTTACACCGGGCAAATATTATATCACATTGGTATACCTATGGCGGTTTGTAATATTCTGGGTTCGCAGGTAGGCGCGCGGCTGGCCATAGCCAAAGGTAGCGGGTTTGTGCGCATCTTCTTTCTGATTATTGTGAGTGCCATTATTTTCAAGTTCGCCTATGACTCTTTTCTGAAATAAAGCTTTTTTTATTTTGTAGAATAAAATATTAAAACTAGTATTGACCCAAACTTTAGGGGTGTCCCGTTGCCGGGGCTGAGATTTTACCCTTTGAACCTGATGCTGTTCATACAGCCGTAGGAAAAAGTTATGGCATCTTTCCTTCCTTTTCGCAAAAGGCCATTCCTAAAGTTTCTAAACTTTTTTTACAGGAATGGAAATACAAATCAACCAGCAATTACACACAGTTACCGACTTTTGTTCGGTGCGGCAGCTATTGCAAACTGTTTTACCGCAATCGCCAACTGGTATTGCGGTAGCCGTAAATAATGCCATTGTGCCCAAATCCGAATGGGACCAATTCCTGCTTCAACCCTCCGATTATATTACCATTATTAAAGCAACCCAGGGCGGGTAACTGCTGCTGTTGTTGTCCTACATTTAAAATATTCAAGCTATGAAAAAAGAAGAAAATCCTGGCCAGGCCCAGCTTACATGTGCTCCTTTTACGGGCAGCCGCAAAATATATGTGCCGGGTCAGCTCCACGATATCCGGGTAGCTATGCGGGAAATATCGTTGTCGGATACCAAGCTGTACGGCAAATTTGGGGAAACCGAAAAAAACGCGCCTGTTACGGTTTACGACACCAGCGGCCCGTACACCGACCCCGAAATAAATATTGATATTAAAAAAGGTTTGCCGCGCCTGCGCCAGGAATGGATTTTAGACCGGGGCGATGTAGAACAATTAGCCGGCACCACTTCGGCCTATGGCAAACAACGGCAGAAAGACCAAAATTTAGATCACCTGCGCTTTGAACATATCCGGAAGCCGTTGCGCGCCAAACCGGGCCAGAATGTATCGCAATTGCACTACGCCCGCCAAAGCATTATTACGCCCGAAATGGAATATATTGCCATCCGCGAAAATCAGCAGATTGAATTATTAAAAGAGCAATTAAACGGCCAGTACGGCACCCTGGGGCAACAGCACGCCGGCCACAGCTTTGGCGCCAACACGCCTAAAAATTACATTACGCCGGAGTTTGTGCGCCAGGAGGTAGCCGCGGGTCGGGCTATTATACCCGCCAATATTAACCACCCCGAAAGCGAGCCCATGATTATTGGCCGTAATTTTCTGGTAAAAATAAATGCCAATATTGGTAACTCGGCGGTAAGCTCCAGCATCGAAGAAGAAGTAGAAAAAGCCGTGTGGGCCTGTCGCTGGGGTGCCGATACCATCATGGATTTGTCGACGGGTAAAAATATTCACGAAACCCGCGAATGGATTATCCGGAATTCGCCGGTTCCCATTGGTACCGTGCCCATTTACCAGGCTTTGGAAAAAGTAAACGGCAAAGCCGAAGACTTAACCTGGGAAATATTCCGGGATACCTTGATTGAGCAAGCTGAGCAGGGTGTCGATTATTTTACCATTCACGCCGGGGTTTTGCTACGCTATATTCCGCTCACGGCTAAACGGGTAACGGGTATTGTATCACGGGGCGGCTCTATAATGGCCAAGTGGTGCCTGGCGCATCACCGCGAAAGCTTTTTGTACACCCACTTCGAGGAAATTTGCGAAATTATGAAAGCCTACGATGTGGCTTTCTCGCTGGGCGATGGGTTACGTCCCGGCAGCATTGCCGATGCGAACGATGCGGCCCAGTTTGCCGAACTGGAAACCTTGGGCGAGCTTACCAAAATTGCCTGGAAACACGATATCCAAACCATAATAGAAGGGCCGGGCCACGTACCCATGCACCTGATCAAGGAAAACATGGATAAGCAACTGAAAGAATGCCAAGAGGCGCCTTTCTATACCTTAGGGCCCTTAACCACCGATATCGCACCGGGCTACGACCACATTACTTCGGCTATTGGGGCGGCCATGATTGGCTGGTTTGGCACCGCCATGCTGTGCTACGTTACGCCCAAAGAACACCTGGGCTTACCTAATAAAAAAGACGTGAAAGACGGCGTGATTACCTATAAAATTGCGGCCCACGCTGCCGATTTAGCCAAAGGCCACCCCGGTGCCCAGTACCGCGACAATGCCCTGAGTAAAGCCCGTTTTGAGTTCCGGTGGGATGACCAGTTTAACCTTTCGCTCGACCCCGACACGGCGCGGGAATTTCACGATGAAACGCTTCCCGCCGAAGGTGCCAAAGTAGCCCATTTCTGCTCTATGTGCGGTCCGCATTTTTGCTCCATGAAAATAACGCAGGATGTACGCGATTACGCCGGCAAAATAGGAGTGGAGGAAACCGATGCGTTAACCCAAGGCATGGCAGAAAAAGCCCGCGAGTTTACCCAGCAAGGTAGCGAAATTTACCTATAGATGAAGTTAATTGTGATTTCCAGTCCGGTAGCGATAGCCGATGAGCCAGCTATTATAAACCGGTTGTTTGCTGCCGGACTGGAAATATTGCACCTCCGGAAACCAAATACCCGGGCAGCGGAAATAGCGACGTTGCTGAACCAGATTAACCCTATTTATTACCCGCGTATTGCCTTACACCACCATCATGGCCTGGCCGAACAGTTTGGGATTAGTCGCCTCCATTTTCCGGAACAGGAACGCCAACGTTTAAGTGTTTCGGATTGGCAAAAAATACAGGCCGCTGGTTATAAATTAAGTACTTCGGTTCATCAGCTCGAAATAATTAAAATATTGCCGCCGGTTTTTGAATATGGGTTTTTCAGCCCGGTGTTTACCAGTATTTCTAAGCCCAGTTATCAATCTGTTTTAAACAATAATTATTATCTAAAGGCAGAAGATAAACCTTTCCCAGTAATTGCTTTGGGAGGAATATCAGCGAGCAAAATTAGTCAGGTTAGAAAGATGAATTTTGACGGGGCGGCTCTATTAGGAGCCATCTGGCAGGAGCCGGAAAAGGCTTTAGATAATTTTAAAATTATACAACACGCATGCAGCCAGATCGCCCTTACGTGCTAAGTATTGCCGGTTTAGACCCTAGCGGGGGTGCCGGCGTATTAGCCGATGTAAAAACTTTTGAGCAACACCAGGTTTATGGTTTCGGGGTTTGCTCTGCGCTAACAGTGCAAAGTGATAGTGATTTTCTCAGCGTAAAATGGTTAAGTGCTCCCGAAATCATCGCGCAGTTAGAGCCGCTGGTTACTAAATTTCCGCTGGCGGCTTGTAAAATAGGTATTATCCAGAACTGGGAAGTGCTGGACGAGGTGCTAAATTTTTTGAAGCAAATTAATCCGGATTTACCCATTGTGCTGGACCCGGTGTTGCAAGCCAGTGCGGGGTATATTTTCCAAACCACCGAAGCGGGTTGGCAGCAGGTGTTGCCCAAACTAAGCCTGCTAACGCCCAATTACAACGAGATGAAACAATTGCGTGCTGATAGCAGCCCGGAAGAGACCGCTTTAAGTCTTTCTGCTACCTGCGCGGTGTTGCTGAAGGGTGGGCATCATCCGGCTGCGCCGGGCACTGATTATTTATTCCAGAACGGCCACTTCCTGGCCTTTAAGCCAGGTTCCGCGGAAGTATTTCCAAAACACGGCTCGGGTTGTGTATTATCGGCAGCTATTGCGGCCAACCTGGCTTTGGGTTATGCTTTACCGGAAGCTTGCCGCCTCGCCAAAAAATATACCGAATTGTTTTTAAGCAGCACACCTGCTTTATTAGGTTATCATTATTTATGATTAGTAAACTACAATATATATCGCAGCAAACCGAAAGTTTATCGCACTTAACTGCCATGCAACGGGCACTGGCTGCCGGCTGCGACTTGGTACAACTACGGGTGAAAAATCAGCCCGAAAGCACGGTTTTAGCGCTGGCTCAGGAAGCGAAAAAGTTATGTATGCAATACAAGGCCAAATTAATTATTAACGACTATCCGGAAGTAGCTTTAGCAGTAGGTGCCGATGGTTTGCACCTGGGTTTAACCGATAAGTCTATTCCGGAAGCCCGGGCGTTGGTGGGCAAAAATATACTTATTGGCGGCACCGCGAATACCTTGGCCGATATCCGGCAGCGGGTAATTGAAGGTGCGGATTACATTGGGTTAGGTCCCTTTCGGTTTACCCAAACCAAAGAAAAATTAAGTCCGGTGCTGGGTTTAGCCGGGTATAAAATATTGCTGCAACAGGTAAAAGCCGAAAATATTACCCTACCCATTATTGCCATTGGCGGCATTGGTCTGGCCGATGTAGCTCCCTTGCTGGAAGCCGGTGTGTACGGCATTGCCATTTCCGGAGCCTTAACGCAGGCGGCTGACCCGGCTCAATTTGTACAACAGGTGCAGCAAAGTTTAAACCGGCCGGTAGAACATTATTAAAGAAATTAAGATGTTACAGATAGCAGATAAAATATTCCGTTCCCGGTTGTTTACCGGTACGGGCAAATTTAGTTCCTCGCGCCAAATGGAAGAAGCCCTGGTTGCTTCGGGTTCGGAGCTGGTAACGGTGGCCTTAAAACGGGTAGATATTACGAGCGAGCAGGACGATATTTTGCTCCATTTAAAACACCCGCACATTCATTTATTACCTAACACCTCCGGTGTACGCAACGCCAAAGAAGCGGTATTTGCCGCCCAACTGGCCCGTGAAGCTTTAGAAACCAACTGGATAAAACTCGAAATTCATCCGGACCCAAAATATTTATTGCCCGATCCCATTGAAACCTTGAAAGCTACCGAAGAGCTGGCGAAGCTGGGTTTTGTAGTGCTGCCTTACATTCACGCCGATCCGGTTTTGTGTAAGCGCCTGGAAAATGCGGGTACGGCGGTCGTAATGCCGCTGGGCTCGCCGATTGGCAGCAACAAAGGTTTGAAAACCGCCGATTTTCTGGAGATAATAATAGAACAAAGCAAGGTGCCGGTAATCGTAGATGCCGGAATTGGCGCGCCGTCGGAGGCGGCTAAAGCTCTGGAAATGGGTGCCGATGCTGTGCTGGTAAATACCGCTATTGCTGTAGCCGGAAACCCGGTGCAAATGGCCATTGCCTTTAAACTGGCCGTAGAAGCCGGTCGCTTAGCTTACGAAGCAAAACTGGCGGCTACCGGCAATTATGCCGAAGCCAGTAGTCCTTTAACCGCTTTTTTAGATGAGTAGTTTTAAGGCTATTTTCGATTCGTACAGCTGGGACGAGGTAAAGAAAAGTATTTATGCCAAAACCGCTGCCGACGTGGAACGGGCTTTAGCCGCGCCTAAGCGCACCCTCGAAGATTTTAAAGCCTTGATTTCGCCGGCTGCTACGGCTTACCTGGAACACATGGCCCAACTTAGCCAGCAACTGACCCAAAAGCGTTTTGGCAAAACAATGCAGCTTTACGTGCCGCTATATTTATCCAACGAATGTCAGAATATTTGCACCTATTGCGGTTTTAGTCTGGATAACAAAGTGCGTCGCAAAACCTTATCGGGCGTAGAAATAATGCAGGAAGTAGCGGCCATAAAAGCTATGGGTTACGACCATGTGCTGCTGGTAACAGGCGAAGCCAACCAAACGGTGCACGTAGAATATTTTAAAAAAGTACTCGAACTCATCCGGCCGCATTTTTCGCATATATCCATGGAAGTGCAGCCTTTGGAAGTAGCCGATTACGAAGCACTTATTCCGTATGGTTTAAATACGGTACTGGTTTACCAGGAAACCTACCACCAGGAAGATTACCGCCAGCATCACCCTAAAGGAAAAAAGTCAAACTTTTATTATCGTCTCGATACACCCGACCGATTGGGGGAGGCCGGTATTCATAAAATTGGTTTAGGCGTGCTGATAGGGCTGGAAGACTGGCGTACCGATTCTTTTTTTACGGCGCTGCATTTAAATTACCTCGAAAAAACTTATTGGCAAACCCGGTATAGTTTGTCTTTTCCGCGCCTTAGGCCTTTTTCGGGTGGTTTGGAGCCAAAAGTAGAAATGACCGATAAAGAACTGGTGCAGTTAATCTGTGCTTACCGCCTGTTTTACGAAGAAGTAGAATTGTCTATCTCAACCCGGGAATCGGAGAAGTTCCGGAATAATATTATTAGGTTGGGTATAACCGCCATGAGCGCCGGTTCCAAAACCAATCCGGGCGGCTACGTGGTAGAACCGGAATCGCTGGAGCAGTTCGAAATATCCGACGAACGCAGTCCGGCCGAAATAACAGCCATGCTAAAAGCCCAAGGCTACGAACCCGTTTGGAAGGATTGGGACCGGATGTATATTTAATTATTATTTAACTTGCTATTTCCTAATGGGTTAATAAGCTGGGAAAACAAATAATTAATACTTAAAACTTAAAATCAACTGGAGAGGGTGCTAGTTACCATTGAAGCTAATTTCCAAAGGAATTAGTTACCTTTGCTTATAATAATCGATGTTACACAATATTTCCTTGTAAATAGAAAATTGGCCTAAGGAGTTCACTACTGTCATTCAGGAGGAAACTATTTGGTTACCTGCTACATAGGTTCCTCCTGAATGACAGTAGTGGGTTACTTCGGCTTCTTCCTAACCTTTGTGAAGCATCAGTTAAAATAAGTTTAGCCAATAGCTGTTTTTGTACAAGAGCTAAAGAAGGGATAATTTATACCGGGGAGAGATTTATAGAAAGCCATGCTGGAGTCAGAAGAACTGAAACGTTATAACCGCCACTTGCTATTACCCGAAATTGGTTTTGCTGGTCAGGAGAAACTAAAAGCTGCCAAAGTGCTGGTAATAGGAGCAGGCGGCCTGGGTTGTCCGGTGCTGCAATATTTAGCGGCGGCCGGGGTGGGTACCATTGGAATTGTAGACGACGATGTAGTTGATTTTAGCAATTTGCAACGCCAGATATTATTTGCTACCGTTGATGTAGGCCGCAAAAAAGCCGAAGTATCCGCCGAAAAACTCAAAGCCCTTAATTCTTTCGTTACCGTTCAGGTTTACCCGGAGCGACTTAACTCAGAAAATGCGGCTGAACTTTTCCGACCGTACGATTTAATTGTAGATGGTTCCGATAATTTCCCGACGCGCTACCTCGTAAACGATACCTGTGTAGCCCTGAATAAGCCGCTTGTGTTTGGCTCGGTATTTAAGTTCGATGGCCAGGTAGCAGTATTTAATTACCAGAATGGCCCTACTTACCGCTGTTTATATCCTACGCCACCCACCGCCGACGAATCACCGAACTGCTCCGATATTGGTGTTTTAGGTGTGCTGCCCGGCCTCATAGGCTTATACATGGCCAACGAAGTAATGAAGCTGGTTTGCGGCATCGGTACTCCGCTGTCGGGAAAATTATTGTTGTTAGATGCCTTGGAAAACCGCACGAGTATTTTCACTGTCCGGCGCAGCGCGGCTGCCGACCAACCGGCGCCCGAAACGATTGCCCCGGAAAATTGCCAGGCCCCTAAACCCATAATTGCCCAGGTTTCTTTAATGGAACTAACCGATTGGCTGGAGCAGGAAGAAGACCAACTTTACCTGGTAGATGTGCGGGAGCCCCAAGAATTTGCTGCCTATAATTTGGGCGGCGTAAATATTCCGTTCGCTGATTTACCAAATAAATTAACGCAATTGCCCCAGGATAAAACAGTTGTGTTTTGTTGTGCTACCGGCCAGCGTAGTTTGGCGGCGGCAACCTTGGTGCAGGATGCTGGTTTTACCGGTGAGGTGTACAACCTGCGGGGTGGTGTTTTGGGCAGCTAATTTATTAACCAGCGTTACGATAGTTTAGGATTAAGACTCGCTAATTAATAGCCGTAAATATTAATAACATTATTTATACAGCGAACTAATATGCTAAAATGCTTTCTAATGTTTTGTGCACAGTAGTTTGTATTCGTTATTTATTTTCAAATTCAATTAGTTTGCTTAGGTAAGCCTCCGAATTTTTTAATATCTGGTCATATTTTTTGTAAGCTTTCTGGCTTACAGCTATCATAACCGTAAGCACTACTACAGAAATCAAAACAAAGATTGAAAGTGCTTTAGGATTGCTATATACAGGTATTTTGTAAATATATTTTAAATAGATTGGTGCTAAAGTTAACAACCAGAATGCTACAATAGCAATATCGTATTTAGCATTAGCGGCCATATGAATTCTAAAGTTGCAGATGGTTTTTTGTAGCTGAACCAATGAAACCGTATAATTAGGTTTTTCTATAGCCAGATGAGATACAAAAGACCAGAGCATGGCTAAACCACCCATAATAGCCGGTAAACTGTACGCAATTTCCTCAATTATCATTACAGCCGTTCCTATAGAAATAAAGCAATAAAGTAAAGCTAAATTTCTGCCTATTAAAGACTTATTTATAATCTTGTTAATCGCTCCGGTAGTATTTTCCAGGTTCATTTTAAGCAGCAGGTTTTCATTAAGTCTAATTTTATTCTCTAAATGCTTATCTTCTTCTTTCCAGGTATTTTTTAATTCATCAAGATTCATGTAGTTAATTATTTGCAATAGAAATGCTTTCTTTCAATTTCTTTTTAATCCGGTTTATTTTTGTGCCCACGTTGGTTTCGGTAAGTCCAATAATATCTGCTATTTCTTTATAGCTTTTATCTTCTAAGTAAAGAATAATTATTGCTTTGTTAAATTCATTTAATCTGTTAATAAACTTATACAACTGTTCTGTTTTACTTATATATTCTTCTGAAAAATTAGCCTCTTCTGCTATCTGAAAGATTGTGCCGTCGTAGGGAATATTCGTTTTCTTTCGCTTAAAATCTTTTCGGTAATGTGATATGGCCACATTTAAAGCTATCTTGTAAATCCAGGTAGAGGGTTTAAAATCCTTATTGTAGTGCTTTAACGATTTCCATAATTGAATTATAATTTCTTGTTCCAAATCCTTTCTGTCTTCAGGGCTTTGGCAATAAGCATAAACTACCTTATATAAGATTCTTCTATGCTCCTTTAATATTCCAATAAACCATTCTTTTTCCGATGCTGAATTCACTTTAAGATTTTGGTTTATATATTATTCGCAAGACTTACAAGAAAATCACAGAAAAGCCGATGTTTTTTAAATAAAAAATGGATGCGTGTTATTACAGGTGCGTAGCGATTACAAAACCTACCAAGCTGGTGCCTAAAAGTGACAGGATAAACGTAGTTGGCGGTTTAAACCAAATATTAAAAGAAGAATGATTATTCTGTTCTTATTAAGTATTTCTTTAAATCTAAATTAAATATTCTGGCAAAACAATCGTCCAGAATTTAACTTATTGCAACTTATTGTTAAGGCCACGCAGTATAGGCTCGCTGCAGAAAAAATATTCTCCTCTTTATAATTTATAGAATTTAGGTATCTTGAATCCGCTATAAACATAAATTATGAAGTGGCTCCGGGCGATTCTTTCCTTAATTATTCTTTTAGCTTTAGTTTATGCATTAAATACCAAGTTTGGCGATGTGCCGCCCGTAGGAAAGTTTTTGAGCCCATTTACCGGTTTCTGGCAGCAAGCCGAAAGCAAAGACCTGGCCGCTGAAGAAGAACTAACCTTACCGGGCATACAGGATAATGTTACCATCCTGTTCGATAAAAGCCGTATTCCGCACGTTTTCGCCCAAAACGACCAGGACCTTTATTTTGCCCAAGGCTACTTAACGGCACGCGACCGGTTGTGGCAAATGGAGTTTCAGACGCACGCGGCGGCCGGCCGTATTTCCGAAATTATTGGCAGCAAAGCCATCGATTTTGATAGGTTTCAGCGGCGCATGGGCATGGTGTACGGGGCGCAGCAATCGCTGGCCGGTATGATGGCCGAGCCTACTACCCGTACCATGCTCCAAAGTTATACGGCCGGCGTAAACGCCTATATTGCCCAACTATCGCCCAAAACTTACCCCCTGGAATATAAATTATTAGATTACGCCCCTGAACCCTGGACGCCGCTGAAATGTGCCCTGCTGCTGAAAGTAATGGCTTACGATTTGGCAGGCCGCTCCAACGATTTGCGCATGATCAATATTCTGCGAAAATATGGCCCGGAAGTAGTTAAAGATTTATTCCCGAATTACCCGTTTCGCGAAGATCCTATTGTGCCGGTGGGTACCGAACTCGATTTTAAGCCGCTAAATATTCCGGCTGCGCCTGAAAATTTTATGGCAGAATTTTCGAACAAAGTACTGGAAAAAGAGCCGCCCGCCGAATTAGGCAGTAACAACTGGGCCGTAGCCGGCAACAAAACCACTACGGGTTTCCCCATGCTGGCCAACGACCCGCATTTGCAGCTTAATTTGCCGTCTATCTGGTACCAAGTGCAACTGGTAGCACCGGGCGTAAATGTGTACGGCGTTTCTATTCCGGGTGCGCCGGGTATTATTATTGGCTTTAATAAAGAGGTAAGCTGGGGCGTAACCAACGTAGATGCCGATGTGATGGATTGGTACCAGATAAAATTTAAAGATGCCACCAAAAAAGAATATTTCCACGACAACCAATGGAAACCGGTGCGGCAGGTAATAGAAAAAATAAAAATAAGAGGCGGTGCTATCCGCAACGATACTGTTTATTATACCCACCACGGCCCGGTGGTATACGACCGCCCGGAAGAAGTTTTTAACAAGCAAACGCCGGTAAGCCACGCCATGCGCTGGATTGCCCACGATAAATCGAACGAGCTGCGTACGCTTTACCTGCTTAATCGGGCGCATAATTACCAGGATTTTCAAGAGGCCTTGCAATACTGGGTAGCCCCGGCCCAAAACTTTGTTTACGCCGATGTGCACCAGGATATTGCTCTGTGGCCCAATGGTAAATTTCCGCTGAAATGGAAAACCCAGGGCAAATTTACCCTGGATGGCAGTAATAAAACCCACGATTGGCAAGGCTGGATTCCGGCCGCACAAAATCCGCACGTGAAAAATCCGGCGCGGGGTTTTGTGTCTTCGGCCAACCAGTTTTCGGCTGGCCCGGATTACCCGTATTATATAAATTGGGAGTTTGCCCCCGCCGATCGGGGTATCCGGATAAACCAACGGCTTGCGGCCATGCAAAAAATATCGCCGGACAGCATGCGCGGCCTGCAAAACGATAACTTTAATATTAACGCCCAAACTGTATTGCCCACGCTGTTGGCTCAGTTAGATAAAAATAAATTAAACCAAACCCAGCAACAAGCATTTCTGGAACTTTCAAAATGGCAATATTATAACCACCCAGACCAACTCAGCCCGACAATATTTGAGGTGTGGTGGCAAGCTTTAAGCAAAGCTATCTGGGACGATGAGTTTGGGAGCAAAACCGGGTTAGAAATGCGTTACCCTAACCGCGACCGCACCTGGCATTTAGTTTTGCAGGAACCCCAGGCCAAATGGTACGATAATATTCATACGCCCGCCAAAGAAACGCTGCCCATGCTGGCCCAACAAACTTTTGTTGCTACTATTGATTCGCTGGCAAAACAGCACGGCGCATTAGGTAAAAAGTGGCAGTGGGCCAACCACAAAGCTACTTCGGTGCAGCATTTGGCTAAATTGCCGGGCTTTGGCCACGAAAATATATTTGTTGGCGGTGGTCGCAATATTGTAAATGCCACTTCGGAGCGAAACGGGCCATCGTGGCGCATGGTAGTGGCCTTGGGGCCGCAGGTAAAAGGCTACGGCATTTACCCCGGCGGCCAGTCGGGCAACCCCGGCAGCTTTTACTACGACAACCTGCTGGAAACCTGGCGACAAGGCAAACTTAATGAATTGGTGTATTTGCAATCTCCAACTGATGGTAATGCTCAGTTCGTATCTAAATTAAGCTTGCGGAAAAAGTAGCGCAGCTGGTTTTAGAATTATTAATTTATAATAAATAGATCTTAACTGTTTAGCCAAACTAAATTTATGCGTTTATTTTTATTGCTGTTAGTTTTAAGTTTTGCCTTGCAGTGGGTTTTACCCTGGTGGATTTTGGCCATAGTATCTTTTGTTCTGGCTTTTTGGTTGGCTAAAAAAGGTAGCGGCGCCTTTTGGGCAGGCTTTGGTGCTATATTTTTGGGCTGGCTGGGTTTAAGCTTATTTTTTCATTTGCGCAACGATGGCATCTTAACCAGCCGGGTTGCTACACTTTTTACGTTGCCGCAACCCTGGTTGCTCTTGTTGGTTACCGCGGTGGTGGGAGGCTTGGTTGGTGGTTTAGCGGCTTTAACCGGCTATTTTTTCCGTCGGGCTTGGGTTCAAAAGTAATATTCATACGGTTGCAAAAGCGCTACCTACCCGATTGGCTGAACGCATTCCATTCAGGTTCTCTTGTTCTTAAATCAGCAATAATATAATTGTTTTTGTAGCTGTTAACCCCAACAGCCTGCTTGTTTGGGCGCTAATTTAATCCAACGGATTAAAGCAAACTTGTGATGCTCCTGTTTTTACAGTTAGCATTAGCGCTTCTGGCGTCTAATATATTCCAAAATATCGTTGCTCTTACCAGATGTTGCCATAGGTTATTATGGCTTTATAATCAGCTAGCGCCTAAAAAATTGGGTATTTATTACTTTGCCACAATCTTGTATAGCTAAGGGTTTTTACAAGTATCATCAGAATGCTATTTGTAAATTGTTGATGGATATTTGTAGTATTCCAATAAGTATTTGCTTGAATATTTTAAATGCAATGAAAATTATAGAAATTTAATATTTTAAATAAATTTAAATAACCTGGCAATACAAGTTTAAAATAGGGCAGTTTTAACTAAAAAGGCTTTTTGTTATGGTTTAATATTATGCCAATTTATTCAGATAAAATTTAATGTATAAGCTTAAGTGTTGAGAATATTTAATCATAATGCAGTTATAATAAATTATAATCACCAAAACTTGTTCCTGGAGATGAGGAGAAAAATTTAAAAATTTTAAAAACAGCCTTCACATTAAATATATTTTACAATTGGGTTGATATAAGCAAATTGATTTAAAATATTTCAGGTTTAGGTTATTAATATTAAATATTATTTAATCCTGAATATGATATAATTCCTGTTTTAAGGATGAATTATTTTTTTATATACAATATAACTTTAATTTTGATATTGTAAACTGAACTATCTAACAAACAAACAAGCTATTATGACTTCTAAAGCAAACTTTCGTTCCCCCTATCTTTTATAGTACCTGTCCCTACCGTTTAGTTTGGGAAGAATCAGCTTGAAATTAACTGATGCTTCAACGTTGGTGGGTTAACCGGCATTTGACAATATTGTTGAACCAGCCTGGGTAAGGTTAAACAAATATTGTAACTGGTTGTTGATTAACCAATTGTGTGGTTGAGTGTTAAACTAAAACAATGCTGCCTATTTTCAAACTACTATCCTGAATAAGCAAAAGAAAGGCGTAAGCTTTGCCTCTTGTCTATTTTATTTAAACAAACCCTTACAAACAACAAACAAACCTTATGACAAAATTTTTATTCATGAAATGCATGCTGCTGCTTTTCTTAATAAGCGAAGTAAGCGCGCAATAGCGACCAATATCGGGTACTGTAACCGATGGCGCTTCCAGACAAGGCTTGCCTGGTGTAACAGTTCTGGTAAAAGGTACTTCTACCGGTACCAGCACCGATGTGGATGGTAATTATACCATTAATGTACCTGCTTCAGGTGTTTTAAGCTTCAGTTTTATTGGTTACACTACCGTAGAGCGGGCTATTGGCAATGCTACTACCATTAATGTAACCTTAAACGTAGATGCCGCCCAGTTAAACGAAGTAGTTATTACGGGTTATTCTACGCAAACCCAACAATCTTTTACGGGTTCGGCCAAAGTAGTTAGCGGCGAAAACTTAGAAAGAAAGAATGTTTCTAACGTTTCGCAGGCTTTAGCTGGTGAAGTAGCCGGGGTGCGGGTTATTAACACCAGCGGTCAGCCTGGTTCTACCGGCACCATCCGTATCCGGGGTTTAGGTTCGGTAAACGGTAACCGCGATCCTTTATATGTAGTTGATGGCGTGCCTTTTACCGGTAACCTTAACGCCATTAATCCCGCCGATATTGAGTCGGCTACGGTACTGAAAGATGCGGCTGCTACGGCTATTTACGGTTCCAGAGGCGCCAACGGGGTAGTGGTAATTACTACTAAAAGCGGCAAAGGTAAAGCTTCTTACATTGAGGCTGATGCCAGCACGGGTACCAACATGGCTTTGCTGCCCCGCTACAGCACCATTAAGTCGCCGGAGCAATATATTGGCTTAGGCTGGGAGGCTTTGTACAACCAAGGTGTGGCCTTAAATAATGCCAACCCTACCAACTTCGCCAACACCCGGTTATTCTCTACTTCTGGTATCCGGACCAATTATAACATGTGGAATGCCACAGCTGCCGAATTAATTGATCCGGCTACCCGCACTGTAAGACCCGGCGTTACCCGGAAATACACTCCGGAAAACTGGGAAGATTTTGCTTTCCAAAACGCGGCCCGCAACGAGGTAAACGTTAAGTTTGGCGGTTCTACCGGTAAAACAAATTATTATTCTTCTTTCGGTTTCTTAGACGACCAAGGCTATATTATTAACTCTGATTTCCAACGTTTATCGGCCCGTTTAAATGTTACCCAGGAAATTAAAAAATGGTTAACCGGCGGGGTAAACTTTGGTTATGCCAGAACCGAAAGCAATAATAACGGCCAGTCAGAAGATTCAGGTAGTATTTTCTGGTTTGCCGATAACATGCCGCCCATTTATCCTTTGTTTATGCGCGATGGCGAAGGTAAATTACTCACCGACCCAATATTTGGCGGTAACCGCTTTGATTACGGTGGTGGTTCTAATGCTACTTCCCGTGGTTTTGGTGGTTTAACCAATGCTATTTCGGATGCTACTTACGATGTAAACCGGAATAACCGGAACGAACTGAACGGTAGCGCCAACTTAAACTTTAATATTCTGGAAGGCTTAACCTTTGAGAACCGCTTGGGTTTGCAGTATTACAACGATAAATATGTAAACCGGGGTAATAAATATTACGGCAGTTCTGCTTCTCAGAATGGTAGCCTTTATACCGAAAGAGAAGAGTTAACGTCTTTTAACTTATTAAATTTATTAAGATACAATAAAACTTTTGGCCAACACGGTATAGAAGCTTTAGCCGCGCACGAAGCCAGCAACTGGCGCCGGAGCCTTTTAATTGCTTCGGGTTATAACCTGGTAGATCCGGATTTGTTAGACTTGAGCAATGCGGTGGTATTTAACCCATCTAATTCTTACACCAATGCTTATTCTTTAGAAAGTTACTTCGCGCAGGTTAACTACGATTTCTCTAAAAAATACTTCTTATCCGGTACTATCCGGCGAGATGGTTCTTCCCGGTTCCGCGAAGATAAATGGGGTACGTTTGGTTCAATAGGTGCTGCCTGGTTAATATCCAGCGAAGATTTTATGAGCAATCTGCCTATTCTAAATAATTTAAAATTAAAGGCTAGCTACGGCTTAATCGGCGATCAGGCGGGGGTAGGTTACTATCCGGGGTACGATTTATTTAACGTTGATAACTTAAACGATGCGCCGGCTTTCTCTTTCTACACCAAAGGTAACCCCAATTTAACCTGGGAAACTTCTAAGATGTTCCAGACCGGAATTGAATTTAGTTTAGGCGAATTTTTAGACGGTTCATTGGATTATTATATCAAAAACACCGACAACTTAATATTCGAAAGAAGAGTTGGGCCTTCTATTGGTTATGCCTTATTGCTGGTAAACGACGGTAAATTAAGAAACCGGGGCTTTGAATTTGATTTAACCGGCCATGTGCTGAAAACCGAAGATTACCGTTTAGACCTGAATGTAAACGGCGAAATTTTTGATAACGAGATTACCGAAATGCCTTTAGACCCGGTTACGGGCAAGCAAAAACCCATAGACGTGCAAGCGCCTTACGGTTGGTCGGTAGGTCATTCTATTTTTGATTTTTACATGCGCGAATATGCCGGTGTTGATAAAGTAGATGGCAGAGCTATGTGGAATGTAGTATACAACGACGCAAATAATAATAATACAGTAGATGCCGGCGAAGGTATCGCTGACTTAACCAATTATTTAGCTGGTAATCCGGATGTGCAGGAATCTGACCTGAAGACCACTACTACCAAAACCTACACCAGTGCCACTCAGAAATACATTGGCAAATCGGCTATTCCTAAAATAAGAGGCGCCTTTAACTTAGCTGGCGGTTACAAAGGTTTTGATTTAAGTGCGCAGTTTATTTATAGCCTGGGTGGTTATGCTTACGATTACCGCTATGCTTCTTTAATGGGCAACGGTTTAATTGGTAGCAACAACTGGCACACCGATATTTTAAACAGATGGCAGAGCGCCGATGCACCAGGCGATGGCGTAGTTCCGCGTCTTTCTAACAACGCCGATTTAAACGCAGCCGGTGCTTCTACCCGCTTCCTGACCAAAGCCAATTACCTGGGCCTGAACAATGTGCGCTTAAGCTACACCGTTCCGGCTAACTTAACCGAAAAAGTTGGTTTAGGTGGTCTTACCGTATGGGTATCCGGCGATAATTTATGGATTAATACTGCTCGTAAAGGCTTTAACCCTGCTATTTCGGAGGCTGGTAGCTCTAACCGCGATAATAACCAAAGCAGATACCAGTACAATCCTTTATCTACCTTAACCGGTGGTTTACGCGTTAAATTTTAATTAAACAGAAATGAAGAAAAATATATATTTAATGGGTGCAGTTGCTCTTTCGTTTTTGGTGAGCAGTTGTAAAGATGATTTTCTGGATGAAAAACCAACCCAACGGTTATCGCCGGAACAAATTGCCAAAGCAGCGGAAAAAGACCCTACTTTGTTAAATGGCAGTATTGCGGGTTTATACGCTACCATGTATAATACCGAAACTGGCGGTACCACTAACCACGACGATTTCGGCCAAAAAGGCTACGATATTTTCAGCGATTTTCTGGTATCGGATGTGGCTTTGGCCGGTACAAATTACGGCTGGTATACCACCGTGGTACGGTATCAGGCTACTAAAGATTTTACGGGTAACCCGGCTTACCAACCGTGGCGGTATTATTACCGGCTTATTTTGGGCGCCAATACCGTAATAGATGCCTTGGGTGGTTCAGATGCCGAGCAAACCTTACCGCAAAACCGTTATACCATGGGCCAGGCCAAAGCAGTTCGGGCTTACGCTTACTTTTACCTGGCGCAGTTTTATGCAACCGGTTATGGTAATGGCACCGAAAAAATATTGCCTATCTACAAAGATACCAATTCGCCGAACCAGCCAAAAAGCACTACCGCTGAGGTTTATGATTTTATCGTGTCGGATTTAACCCAGGCCATCGAATATTTAGACGGCTTTAACCGGGCTTCTAAAGACCAGATAAATCAGCAGGTAGCAAAAGGCTTATTGGTTTACGCTTTATCGGCAAGGGGTACAACCGCCGATTTAAATCAGGTAGTTAAGCTTACCGATGAAGTTATTGCCAATGGCGGTTTCCGGTTGTTAGAGAAAAACGAAGTAGTTGCCCAGATTGATCCGGCTACCGGCCGTGTGTTAAATCCGGAATCGGGCTTTAACAATGTAGCTAGCCCAAGCTGGATGTGGGGCGTAGACCTTACTTTAGCCAATAACCTCGACCTGGTATCGTGGTGGGGACAAATGGATATTTTTACTTACAGCTATGCCTGGGCCGGTGACCCTAAAACCATCGACAAAGGCTTGTATGATGCCATTCGGGCCGACGATGTTAGAAAAAATCAGTTTGATCCGGAAGATGGTGGTGTTGAGCAATTCTACGAAGAAGATGGCTACGCCGAAGGCGACATGGACTTAATGCCGGTAAATAAATTCTTTGATCCGGCTCGCGTAATTGGTGGTCAGCGTAATGTGGTTACCGATTACGTGTACATGCGCTTAGAAGAAATGTATTTATTAAACGCCGAAGCCAAAGCCCGGTTAGGCCAGGAAGGTGCCGCCAAAGACATTCTGAAACAACTGTTAGCCAAAAGGCTAACCAACGTTAATTATGTAGATGCTTTGGGCGGACAAGCCTTGCTAGATGAAATTTACCTGCAAACCCGCATAGAATTATGGGGAGAAGGCAAAGCTTATTTAGCCATGAAACGCCTGAAGAAAACCGTTACCCGCGGTTCTAACCATTTGTTCGAAGCCGGGAAATCGTTTACGTATGACGCCGACGAATTAACTTTCCCAATTCCGCAGGCCGAAGTATTAAACAATCCAGTGCTGAACCAATAAGTAGTTTTTAGATAGCTAATAAGCTATCCGGAAATTATAATTTAACTAATAGTATTACAAGGGCTGTTCGCAAGAGCAGCCCTTGTTTTTATTATCAGCAACCGCTATAGCGCGGATTTACTTCCGTGCATTTCTGAATATAAATAATGGCGGGTAAACAAGAGCAGCCATGCTGTTTTTATCAGAATTTTATTAAAACTTGTACCGAATTTATTTCCTCTTGCTATGCTTCTTTCCAAACGGTTCAATATTCTAATATTTACAGTTCTATCGGGTTTATTCTCCCAAACAGGTTTTTGTCAGGGAAACGCTACGGCCACCCTAACCATAGACCAAATAATGCAGGGAACGGCTTTTACCGGCACTTCGCCCAGCAATATTTCTTGGTCGGAAAATGGCCGGCAAATATATTTCCAGTGGAACCCCGATAACAACCGCCGCGATTCTTTATATACCGTTAATGCCGATGGCAAAAATATCCGGAAAGTAACGGCCTCGGCAAGCCAGTTATTGCCAACTAGTAACGGGGCTTATAACCGCAACTACACCCAAAAAGTGTATGAAAAAAACGGCGATATTTATTTGCTGGATGTAAAATCAGGTAAAATAGAGCAGCTTACCAATACCGTAGAGCGAGAATATTTGCCGGACTTTACTTTCGACCAAAAGAAAATAGCTTTCCTGCAAAATAACAATTTGTTTTACTTGCACTTGGGTTCCGGCCAGTTGGTGCAGCTAACCGATTTTAGAAAAGGCCCCAAACCTACTGACCCGGAAGCGCCCAAAAGCGAACAGGAAAAATGGCTACGCAGCCAGCAACCCGCATTATTAAATATTGTAAAACTTCGCGAAGCTGATAAAGCCACAGCAAAAGCCCAGGTTAAAGCCAATACCCGAAATCGGCCCTTAACAATTTACCTCGGCGATAAAGCTGTAGATAATATAGTACTGAGCCCCGACGAACAATATATTACTTACCGTTTGTCTGCTTCGGTGGCAGCTAATACCCAAATAGCGCAGGTGCCAAATTTTGTAACGGGTTCAGGCTTTACCCAAAATATTGCTACGCGCCCCAAAGTAGGTCATCCCCAGCCGGCTTACGAAATGGCTGTTTACAACCGCCACCAGGATACAACTTACCAAGTTCCTTTCACAGATTTGCCGGGTATAAACGAAGTACCAGCTTTCCGGAAAGATTATGCAACTAAAAAAGAAAATACGCCAAAGCCTCGCGCGATAATAGCTTACGGGCCGGTTTGGTCCGATAATGGAAAAAATGCCTTGCTGGTAGCGCGCGCCCAGGATAACAAAGACCGCTGGCTGCTTAGTTTTGAGCCAACTACCCGTACTACCAAATTATTATACCGGCAACACGACGAGGCCTGGATTAATGGCCCTGGTATTGGCTACGGAGCCGGCGAAATTGGCTGGTTACCCGATAATGAGCACATCTGGTTTCAATCGGAAGAAACCGGTTATTCGCACTTGTATACCGTAAATATTAAAACTGGCGCCAAAAAAGCTTTAACCCACGGCAACTACGAAATATCAAACCTGCAGCTATCCCGTAATAAAAAGTACTGGTATTTTAATGCAAACAAAAACCACCCCGGCGATGTTCAATTTTACCGGTTGCCCCTACAGGGCGGCGAAGCCATTGCTTTAACGTCTTTGCCCGGCAGCCACGAGGTAACTTTATCGCCGGACGAGAAAACGCTGGCCATCCGGTATTCTTACAGCAACAAGCCCTGGGAATTGTATTTGCAGGATAATCGGCCAGGGGCTAAACCCAAGCAAGTTACCAATTCGTTACCCCCCGCTTTTAAGGCCTATAACTGGCGCGAACCCGAAGTATTATCTTTTAAAGCCGCCGATGGCGTTAATATTTTTGCCCGATTATACCGCCCGGCCCAAACCGTTGCCAAAGGCCCAGCGGTAATTTTTGTACACGGAGCCGGTTATCTGCAAAACGCGCATAAATGGTGGAGCCAATATTTTCGGGAGTACATGTTTCATAATTTTTTGGTTGACCAAGGTTATACCGTACTGGATATTGATTACCGGGGCAGCTCAGGTTATGGCCGCGACGTACGTACCGGCATTTACCGCCACATGGGCGGCAAAGACCTCTCTGACCACGTAGACGGCGCTAAATTACTGGTAGATAAGTACGGCGTGGATGCCAAACGCATTGGTATTTATGGCGGCTCGTACGGTGGCTTTATTACCTTAATGGCCATGTTTACGCAGCCTGATGTTTTTGCAGCGGGGGCGGCCTTGCGATCCGTTACCGATTGGGCGCATTATAACCACGGCTATACTGCTAATATTTTAAATGAGCCTTTTACCGATAGTCTCGCTTATGTAAAGAGTTCGCCGATATATTTTGCTGAAGGCTTAAAAGGTGCCTTACTCATGTGCCACGGCATGGTAGATACCAACGTGCATTTTCAGGATATTGTGCGGTTGTCGCAGCGGTTAATTGAGCTTAAAAAAGAAAACTGGGAATTAGCCGTTTACCCCGTAGAAGACCATGCTTTTACCGAACCGAGCAGTTGGGCCGACGAGTACAAACGCATTTTTAAACTCTTTGAAACAAACTTAAAACCTGCTGTTAAGCCTTAAACCAGTTTCTATAAATGTCAGCAGAATATACCAAGGGCGATTTTATTATTTCCATTGATTCGGCTAAACTGCAGTTAGCGGTTATTTACGAATATTTAGCGAAAGAATCTTACTGGGCCGAAAATATTCCTCTGGAAGTGGTTACGCGGGCAATCGCCAACTCTTTAAATTTTGGCTTGTACACGGCATCAGGTGAGCAAATAGGTTTTGCCCGGATTATTACCGATTATGCCACGTTTGCTTATTTAGCAGATGTTTTTGTGTTGCCGGAATACCTGGGGCAAGGCTTATCTAAATGGTTAATGGAATGCATTATGGCGTACCCCGATTTACAAAACTTACGGCGCTTTATGCTCATGACCCGGGATGCCCATACTCTTTACACTCGTTTTGGCTTTACGCCGCTAAAAGATGCCGCTAATTGTCTGGAAATAGCACGGCCCGGCCTTTACAAACCAGAAACTGATACAGTAGAATTAGTTAGAGATCCAGCCTAATATTTAAACCTATGCCGAATTGAATTAAGCTGCAGCTAAAAGAAAAACCTCACAGATCCCAAAGACCTGTGAGGTTTTTTCATTTAGATACTTAAGGACGACAGTTTAACTCCTCAGATATAGCCGCACTAAAAAATATTGAATTTTATTCCTTTAAGTTCAACAACCAATAACTAACTACTAACAACTTAAAATCAGAACTTATAACTCAGCGCCATACCGTTCGAAATCTCATCCATTACCGGCATAACTACTGGCGTAACAGAGAAGCCGGAAGCATTTCCTTTTTTGTGTAAGTGCGGTACCAAAATACCCACGGCGGTGCCAATAGAATATCCGGTTATTACATCGCTTAAAAAATGCTTGCCGGCTTTAAGACGTAAATAGCCCACAGTGGCTGGTACAGCGGCAGCAGCTCCCCAAACAAAAGGTCGGGCCGGCGAATCGGGGTTAAAGTCATGAAAAACTTTGGCCAGGAAAAAAGTAGCCGAGGCGGTAGCGGCCGGGTGCCCCGCAAAAAAAGCATTGCGGGCGTTTTTGCTGGTTCGGTCCTTTAGGGGCGCTTCGGTGCCATATACCATGGGTCTTTTACGGTCTACCAGGCCCGCCGTCATGGCAAATAAAGTACCCGTTACCGACATGGTTTCGGCGTAAAGCAAAAATACCTGGGGCGCATTCTGGTAAACATCTTTGTCAAGGAGCAAGGCTAAAGGCGCTACAAAAGAACCGTAAAACGGAATATCGCTCGTTTTCTTAGCCGATTCGCTATAATAGCCCGCCGAAAACCGGTCGAAAGAATTTATGTCGTTTTTAGAACGGGAAAGCGTTAGGGCCTGGGCTTCCGGAATACTTTCTTTCTGACTGATAAAATAAACACCCAATCCGCTTAAACCAACACCGGCTATGGTTACCGGCAAATCTACTTTCAGATTGGTTTTGTAAGGCGAATTGTCTTGGCCAAAAGAAGCAAAAGAAACCTGCAATAAGGTAAACAGAAGTAATATTTTATTCTTCATAAAAGTTTATATCGTTTTTTTAATACTTGAGTGGTTTTGAAACGGTAAACCTGGGGTAAAAGTTTTTAGATGCAGCCTGGTATGCCCCGCAAGCAGGGTACCCGAACGGTTGTTGGTAGAAAGAAGCATTAACCGTATCTTTGGTGGCAGAAACCTACCCGCATGGCGCCAAATAAAATATCTAAACCCGAAGCCTTTATTCTTTACATTACTTTCGGGCTGCTTTTTTTTGGCATTGTGCTATCGCGCACCGACCGTTATTGGTTCGATTTTACTTACACCGCCGAAGATGGCTTTATTGAATGGGTGACGTTGCTGCCACTAATAGCAATGATGGTTATTAGCGGAAAACGAATAATTAAATTATACCGGGTACGCCGGCCTTTGTTTTTAGGTGCTTTGGCCGGGTTTATGCTGCTTTGCTTTTTTTTAGCCGGCGAAGAACTTAGCTGGGGTCAGCGCTTTTTAAATTTAGAAAGCTCCGAATTTTTTAAAGCCAATAATTCGCAGAAAGAAACCAACCTGCACAACCTGGTAGTTGCAGGGCGCAGCATTAATTTAATTATTTTTTCCCGAACGCTGATTGTAGTTATGGCCGCTTACCTGGTAGCTTTACCTATATTTTACCAAAGAAGACCTGCCTTTAAAAATATAGTAAATTCGCTGGCTATTCCGGTACCACAGCTTTACCAAACTATTTGTTTTTTTCTGGTTTTCGGCTTAATAGCACTTTGCCCTTCGGGCCGCCGAGCCGAATTATTAGAATTTTGTAGTTGTTTTTTGCTTTTTCTCATCTTTAAATATCCCCGCAATAAAGAAATATATAGGGTAACATAAGCATACGCTGGAGCACTTTAGCTACTCATTTTGGTTATAGGAAAATTAATAATCTGACCTATATCTGCCTGACAACAAGGGGCCATTGCGTACTGAAATTTAGGTAAATAGGTTGTTCTTAAGTAAGAAATAAAGTTTTAACTCTGCCGGATTTGTTTTAGCTTTGCGATAACATAGATAATTAAATATATTTTACTCATATAAAGAAATGCCATATTTATTTACTTCTGAATCCGTATCCGAAGGGCATCCGGATAAAATTGCCGACCAGATTTCAGATGCCCTGATTGATAATTTTTTAGCCTGGGATGCCGATTCCAAAGTAGCTTGCGAAACCTTGGTAACTACCGGACAAGTATTTTTGGCCGGCGAGGTAAAATCGCAGACTTATTTAGATGTGCAGAAAATTGCCCGCGAAGTAATTCAGAAAATTGGCTATACCAAGTCTGAATATATGTTCGAAGCAAATTCTTGCGGGGTATTATCGGCTATTCACGAGCAATCTGCCGATATTAACCAGGGCGTAGACCGGTTGAACCGGCAGGAGCAAGGTGCCGGCGACCAAGGTATGATGTTTGGCTATGCCACCAACGAAACCGATAATTACATGCCGCTGGCATTAGACCTGGCGCACAAAATATTAATTGAACTGGCTGCTATTCGGCGCGAAAATGGCGAAATTGATTATTTACGCCCGGATGCTAAATCGCAGGTAACCATCGAGTACAGCGATGATCATCGCCCCATCCGGATTGATGCCATTGTGGTTTCTACCCAGCACGATGATTTCGACAGCGAAGCAGCCATGCAGCAAAAAATTCGGGAAGATATTATTAATGTATTAATTCCGCGGGTAAAAAGTCAGCTTAAACCAGAACTGCAAGCTTTGTTTACCGATGCTATTAAATACCACATTAACCCAACCGGTAAGTTTGTAATTGGTGGCCCGCACGGCGATACCGGCTTAACCGGCCGTAAAATTATTGTTGATACTTACGGCGGTAAAGGTGCGCACGGTGGTGGTGCTTTCTCGGGCAAAGACCCATCTAAAGTAGATCGCTCGGCTGCTTACGCTACGCGCCACATTGCCAAAAACATGGTAGCTGCCGGCGTAGCCGACGAAATATTGGTGCAGGTTTCTTATGCCATTGGGGTTAAAGACCCCATGGGTATTTATGTAAATACTTACGGTACGGCCAAAGTTGGTTTAACCGACGGCGAAATTGCCCAGAAAGTAGGTGAGATTTTCGATATGACGCCTTACGGCATTGAAACCCGTTTAAAACTGCGTAACCCAATTTATGCCGAAACTGCTGCTTACGGGCACATGGGCCGGAAAAATGAAACGGTAACCAAAACTTTTTCGGGTAATAATGGCGATAGCCGCCAGGTAGAAGTAGAATTATTTACCTGGGAAAAACTGGACTTTGTAGATCAGGTGAAAGCTGCTTTTAATTTATAAGCCTGCTAATTACCTCTAAAAAAGAGCGGCCTGACTTCATGAAGTCAGGCCGCTCTTTTTTATTTTATACAATCCTGTTTTTAATGCGTAGCTAACTTTTCTTTGTATTTTTTAACCTGCCGCGATAAAATATCCAAGGCTTCGTCGGTTGCATTTTCAAAAGTAGCGCCTTCGGTTTTGGTAAAAAGCGTTTGCCCGGGTACAAACAGCTTAACTTCTACAATTTTATTATTTACAGGATTATTATTATCAAGTCTTAAATATACCTCGCCATCTGTAATTCTATCAAAAAAAGTATCCAGTTTATTAAGTTTCGTCTGAATAAAATCTAACAAAGATTGGTCGGCATCGAAGTGGATGGAATACATCTGTAGCTTCATAGTTTATTAATTTTAGGTTGAACTTATGCTTTCGGATGCGCTTTATCGAAAATAGACTTCAGCTTTTCGATAGAGTTATGTGTGTAAACCTGGGTAGCCGCCAAACTCGTATGCCCCAACAAATCCTTGATAGCATTCAGGTCGGCACCCTTATTTAATAAATGGGTAGCAAACGAATGGCGCAATACGTGCGGACTGGCGTGTTCGGAGGTGGTTATTAAACTCAGGTGTTTTTTCACAATTCTATAAACAAGCTTAGGATAAAGCGGAAGCGCTTTCTTAGTAACGAGCAGTTTTGCGGTTAAGTTATCCGGAAATTTGCTTTTTTTCTTTTCCAGGTATTTTTCAATGCTTATTAGAAGGGTATCATTGATTGGTACAATTCTTTCTTTGTTGCCTTTACCAGTTACCCGTACGGTTTTACCAGTCATGTTTAAATCTTCATCGGCAATGCCAATCAGTTCGGCCAGCCGAATGCCGGTGCCGTACAAAAATTCCAGAATAAGCTTATCGCGCTGTCCTTCAAAAGTATCTTCAAAGGCAAAAGCATCTAAATATTTATTAAACGTTTCTTCTGAAACAAAAGCCGGTAATTTTTTTGAAGTTTTAGGTGGTTTCAGCCGCAACATAGGATTTTTGGTAATGCGGTTGTTGCGAAGTAAAAACTTGTAGTACGAACGTAAACAAGCTATTTTGCGGTTAACGGTGCGGGCATCCAGGTCTTTTTGCACCAACGAAACAATCCAGGACCGAATAATTGCGTGGTCGGCTTCGGCCGGATCAGTTATATTGTAAACAGAAGCTAAGTAAGCAGAAAATTGTCCGAGATCGGTTTGGTACGAGAGCAGCGTATGGGGGCTGTAGCGTTTCTCGTACCGCAGGTATTTAAAAAATAATTCCATAAACAAGTGGCTGTGCCATATCCTACACAGCCACTAATTTATGGAATTAAACTATTAAAGCTAGTAGCTAAGTACTAGTAATTTTCGGTAGCGAAAAGTTGTTGCTTGTAAACAGCTCTCTCTCTTTGTCTTTTCTTAGACACAGATGGTTTTTCAAAATACGTGCGGGCGCGTAATTCTTTCAGAACGCCGGTTCTTTCAAATTTCTTCTTGAATCTTTTAAGAGCTCTGTCTACTGACTCGTTATCTTTTACGTTAACAATTATCATGTTTAAATATTTGTATTTTTCTTTCAGGATTGCAAATGTAAGCAATTAATACTGAAAATCAAGGAGAAGGTTTAAATTTTAAATATTTTTAAACGCTACCTTTTACTTACCCTACTTACCCTCTATAATTACCGCAGTACTTCCCGCGCAATCACCAGTTTTTGAATTTCGGAAGTGCCTTCGCCAATGGTGCAGAGTTTGGCATCGCGGTAATATTTTTCGGCTGGATAATCTTTAGTGTAGCCGTAACCGCCAAATATTTGCACGCCTTCAGTAGCCGCTCTTACCGCCACTTCTGAGGCATAATATTTAGCCATTGCCGATTCTTTAGTCGCATTTATACCCCGGTTTTTCAAATCAGCAGCCCGGTAAGTAAGCAGCGCTGCCGCTTCTATTTCAGTAGCAATATCGGCCAGTTTAAAAGAAATACCCTGAAAATGAGCAATAGGTTGGTTAAACTGCCGGCGTTGCTGGGCGTAGGCTAAAGCCGCTTCGTAAGCTCCCTGGGCTATGCCCAGGCTTAAAGCTGCAATCGAAATTCGTCCGCCATCCAGCACCTTCATCGACTGTACAAAGCCGTCACCAACCTGCCCCAGAATATTGTCTTTATGCACCCGACAATCCTGCATAATCAGTTCGGTAGTTTCGGAGGCCCGCATGCCCAGTTTATTTTCTTTTCTGCCGTGGCTAAAGCCTTCGTGCGGTTTTTCTATTACAAAAGCCGTCATGCCGTGCGAATCGCCTACTTCGCCGGTACGGGCTATAACTACCGCTATGTTGCCCGATTTACCATGGGTAATAAAGTTTTTGGCACCATTTAGTACATAATAATCGCCATCGGGCACTGCCACCGTACGCATATTGCCGGCATCGGAACCAGTGTTGGGTTCGGTTAAACCCCAGGCACCAATCCATTCGGCGGTTGCTAGTTTGGGTAACCAGCGTTGTTTTTGTGCTTCGTTGCCAAATTGCAAAATATGGCCGGTACACAAAGAGTTATGGGCCGCTACCGATAAACCAATAGAACCATCAATTTTGGCTATTTCGGCTATGGCCGTTACGTATTCCGGATACCCGAAACCAGCGCCCCCGTATTGCTCCGGCACCAATACTCCCATCAGGCCCAGTTCGCCTAATTGTTTAAAAACTTCGATCGGAAATTTCTGGCTTTCGTCCCAGTCCATCATGTAAGGCCGAATATGTCTGGCTCCAAAATCCCGTACCATCTGGGCAATTATTTCCTGATTTTCCGTTTTAACTAAATTCATGTGGTGTTGCCTGGTTGTTGGTTACGGTGTTATTACAAGATAATAAAATATATAGTTTTGAAAGGAGGAATTGAAAAGATTTTTGCGGACATTATTGGCCTTGTTTGTAAACCGTGCGCCAAAATACCGAAGATTAGAGCCAGTTGCAGACGAAATATTACCCGATGCCGGCACAATATCTTTTGATACCCGCCTGATTTTGTTTTACTTTGCAGGCGTTTTGTTAAAAATTAATTTAACAGAACCCAATATTTAGTTAACTCTTTTTTCTTGTATTAAATGCAAGCTATTCTTAAGCCTAATTTACTCCGTCTTTTTATAATCCTTTTTGCCCTTTCTTTTTATTCCTGTCGCAGCTATAACCAGAATATTATGTTCCGGGGCGAAGGGAGTGTTAACCTGGATAAGCTAAAACAATCTTTGGCTAACGTAGAGCGCAATTATATTATTCAGCCGAACGATTACCTGGATGTACGGGTTTATACCAATAAAGGTGAACGGATTTTTGACCCGAATGGAGAGTTGCCTTTTGGTGCGCCGGGTGGAGGTGCTAGCCAGCGAGGAGGTAATCGAACTAGCGGGGGGCAAAATAATCAGATTAGCAACTCTCAGTTTTTGGTCCAATATGATGGAAGGATAAAGTTGCCGATGGTGGATTATGTGAAAGTAACGGGCTTGACCTTATTACAGGCGGATAGTCTACTACAGACACTTTATGCAACGTATTATGTTGATCCATTCGTAACAACGCAGGTTACAAATAATCGTGTGTTCGTATTGGGCTCTCCGGGAGGGCAAGTTATCCCAATGACCAATGATAACATGAACCTGTTGGAAGTTATTGCTTTAGCTGGGGGAGTTGATGGAGGTAGAAGTGGAGGGGGAACTGCTCTTGGACAATCGCGATTTGGTCGTGCTGATAAAATAAAAATTATTCGGAATTACATGGATCATGACCCAATTGTGCAGGTGGTGGATTTAACCACAATTGCAGGATTAAAACAGGCGAGCCTGCATATTGAACCAAACGATGTGATTTACATAGAACCAAACCAGCGGTTATTTTTTGAAGTTTTCCGGGAAATTGCGCCAATTGTGAGTACTGTATTAGGCACGGCAAGTGCTATTATTACTACTGTTTTATTAGTAAACAATTTAAAGTAGTTCTGAGTAGGTATATTGAAGTTAATCAATATTAATAAATATTAGCTAGTTAATGGCATTAGAAAAATTCGCCGACATTGATGAACTCAACAGCAGAGTTACTGATACGGATTCAGAAGAGGAAGGCGGTAGTGACGTAGATTTTGTAACGCTTCTGGCTGTAGCCCGCAAAAGCTTAGTTTGGGTGATTTTACTCATTTTGCTGGGGCTTACAGCTTCTTATTTGTTTTTACGATATACCAAACCAATCTACAAATCATCATCTATTATTAAAATAGACGAGCAATCACAAGCGGGTGCATTAGGTTTAGGTGGTCCTCTAAGTGACCAGCAAGCTATTTCTTCTTTATCCGGGGAAATAGAATTAATTAAATCTGATTTAATATACGAGAACCTGAAGCGGCGGCTTAATTTGAATGTAAGTTATTATGCATTGGGGAATGTATTAAGCGAAGAATTGTATAATAATTCGCCATTTAAAATTACGTATGATATAAAAGACGGAAGATTCTACAACAAAAAAATTAATGTGGATTTTCTGGATGCGAACCGTTTCAGGCTGTCGTATCTGGTGGGAGAAGAAGAAATTTCCGGCGATTACCGCTTTGGTGAAAAGATCGATAAAAAAGAAATCAGCTTAACACTTTACCCCAACAATAATTTTGGCGAAGGTACCCTGGACGGTAAATATTACTTTGTTATAAATAGTGATGGTGCCCTGAATGCCTATTTTAACCAAAACCTTTCGGTAGAAATTGTTAATCCAGATGCCCATACCGTTGGTATTTTTTTTACCGATTTTAATCCGGCCAAAGCCCGCGATATTGTAAATAAAATAGATTCGGCTTACCTCGAACAGAAGATCAGGCAAAAAAACTTAGCTACCAGTCAGATAGAACAATTTCTGAACGAACAGCTAAAAGAAACCCAGGATAACTTGGCTAACTCAGAAGGGAAAATGGAAAACTTTGTGCGTGAAAACAGAACGTACGATGTTAAAGCCGATGTAAGTACCCAAATAAGCAAGCTGGAAGAATTAGGCAAAGCGCGTCTGGATTTAAGTATGCGGATATCGCTCTTACGGGATGTAGCTCAGTTGATAAATAACGATAGTGAGTTGGATCAGGTAATTCCGTCCTTAAAGGCCGTAGAAGATCAGGAGTTAAGCCAGCGAATAGCCGAACTCAGCGACATGCAGCTTTATTACAAATTGCTACTACGCTCTTATAAACCCGAAACCGAAGCCGTAAAACGTGCCCAGAAAGAAATAAGCCTGACGAAAGAAGCTGCCAGTAAATTATTGGACCAGAATATTCAGCTGCTGGAAAAAGAAATAGCTACCATTAACGGCAACATGGGTACAATAGAAGGTAAGCTACAAAGTATGCCGCAAAAAGAAACCGAACGGGCCCGTTTAGCCCGGGTTTTTGGCCTTTACGAGAAATACTACCTGAGTTTGATGGATAAAAAGGTAGAATACGGTATTTCCAAAGCAGGTACAGTCGCTGACTTTCAAATTCTATCGCCGGCTTCGCTGCCCAGTAAGCCAATATCTCCAGACCGAATGATTGTATATGCCATTGGTTTAGCTAGTGGTTTAATGCTGGGCATTGGTTTAATTGCTGGTCGGTACTTTATGCACAACACCGTTACGAGTGTGGCTGAGATTGAGCGTAGCACAAAAGCCGCTGTACTAGGAGTTGTACCATCTTATACCCGCGAAAAACTTAATATTTCAAAACTGATTGTCGATAAAAACCCCAAATCGGCTATTAGTGAGTCTATCCGCTCTATCCGGACTAATCTGGAGTTTATAAATGCATCTTCTAAAAAGAAACGTCTAATATCGGTTACCTCTACCGTAAGCGGCGAAGGTAAAACTTTTGTGGCCGTAAATCTGGGGGGTATCATTGCTTTATCGGATCAGAAAGTAATTGTTCTGGACTTGGATTTACGTAAACCTAAAGTACACTTAGCTTTCGAAACCGAAAATATTATTGGAATAAGTACCATCCTGATAGGCAAACATTCAGTGCAGGAGTGTATCCAGCAAAGTAATATTCCTAATCTGCATTTTGTTTCGGCTGGCCCAACACCTCCTAATCCGTCGGAGCTAATTTTAAATACCCGTTTCGACGAAATGCTGGAGGAATTGTACCAACTGTACGATGTGGTAATTGTGGATACGCCACCGGTAGGGCTGGTAACCGATGGGATTTTAGTTATGCGCAAAGCCGATGTGCCTATTTATATTGTTCGGGCCGATTATTCGAAGAAGTCGTTCCTGAAGAATATAAACAAGATTATGAAAACAAATAACTTTACCCGACTTACTGTAATTCTGAACGATGCTAAAGGCATGGCTGCAGGTTATGGTTACGGTTATGGTTACGGCTACGGCTATGGTTACGGGAATGCTTACTACGACGATGAAGTCCGGGAAAGTCCTTGGAAGCGTTTCAGAAGAACCTTTATGTAATATTCTGAATGTTAACGGCTTTTAAGAAGTTTTTCCGGAAAAATAATAACGGCAGCCCGTTTGCCGAAATAGCCGTAGATATGCATTCGCATCTTTTACCCGGCTTAGACGATGGCGCGGATACTATAGAAAAATCGCTGGAAATGATACAAGTTCTAGGCGATTTAGGCTACCGCAAGCTTATTCTTACCCCGCATATTATGGGCGATTTTTACCGGAATACACCTACTGGTATCCGGGAAAAACTAGCTTTGGTAAGAACGGCGGTAAAGGAAAAAGGCTGGGAAATGGAGTTGGATTGTGCCGCCGAATATTACCTAGACGAATGGTTTTTAGGTAAAATAAAAGCCGAAGAGCCGCTGTTGAGCTTTGGCGAAAATTACGTTTTAATTGAAACTTCCTACATAAATGAGCCTTTCAACTTTAAAGAAATTATTTTTTCGCTGAAAGCCGCCGGCTACATGCCGGTACTGGCACATCCGGAGCGGTATACATACTTATATAACCGACTAGATGCCCTGGAAGAAATGCATGATCTAGGGGTTTTATTTCAGCTAAACCTTAATTCGTTTTCGGGTTATTACTCGCAGGCAGCTAAAAAGGTAGCCGAAAAGTTGGTAGATTTAAAACTCGTACATTTTGTCGGGAGCGATGCGCATGCGCTCCGGCACCTGGAAATATTACCCAAAGCCGCTGCCAGCTCTTATTTTAAAAAAGCATTGGCTTTGCCCTTGCGCAACCCGCAACTTTAATTTCTAAAACTTCCTGCCAATGATTTTTATTACCGGGGGTACGGGCCTGATTGGCAGCTTTCTGATCCGGAAATTGCTGGCCGATGGGGCGTCGCTAAAAGTATTGTACCGGCAGCACATTCCCACCGAATTTAAAAACGAAAGCAGAATAGAATGGATTAAAGGCGACATTTTAGATACTACTTTAATGCGCGACACCATCCGAGAGGTGAGCCAGGTTTACCATTGTGCCGGTTTAGTTTCGTATGCGCCCCAGGATGCCGCTTTGTTAAAGGAAATTAATGTAACCGGTACGGCCAATATCGTAGATGCTTGTCTGGAAAACCCGGGTGTTAAGTTATGCCACGTTAGTTCAGTTGCCGCCATTGGGCACGTTAAAGGCAAACAAATTTTAACCGAAGAAACTAAGTGGGATTTGAATGCTGCACATTCGGCTTACGCTAATTCTAAATATTTCGGCGAACTGGAAGTGTGGCGGGGAGTTGCCGAAGGGCTGCAGGCCGTTATTGTAAACCCCTCGGTGGTATTGGGGCCAGCTTCCGACTGGAGCCGGAGCAGCACCCAATTATTTAAATACGTTTTTGAAGAACGTAAATTTTATACCCGGGGCAGCGCGAATTTTGTGGATGTAAGGGATGTTATTAAGGCAATGACTGCTTTGATGCAGGCTGATATTAGCGGTGATCGCTTTATTTTAAATGCCGGTTTGCTGTCGTACGAAGCATTTTTTAACCAGGTGGCCGGTTGTCTGCAGAAAAAAGCACCTTCGGTAAAAGTCCCCGGGGTATTAACCGAAATAATTTGGCGGGCTGAGGCCGTACGATCTTTTTTTACCCGTAAAAGACCTTTAATAACTAAAGAAACGGCCCGTATTGCCAAAAAGAAACACATGTACAGCAACGAGAAAATTAAAACCAAGCTTGGATTGGAGTTTGTACCGCTAACCCAAACCATTAATTGGTGCTGCCAGGAACTTAACCAGTTGCATCGGGCCCAATTAGCTTAGGTTAAAAGTAATGCTTGTTGTTAGAAAAAGAGGCTGTATTTTTGCAGCGGAAAGGAGACCCCGATAGATGGATGAACATTTTGAAGATAGAAATGAGGAGTTGGAGTTAATAAATAAATTCGAAAATATGGTAAAAGAAAACGATACCATATTTTTTGATTTATCGGAATTCGAATTAATCATTGATCATTATACTACTAATTTAAATTATACCAAAGCACTGGCGGCCTGCAATGCCGCTTTGGCACAATACCCCTTTTCTACGGAATTGCTAATTGATAAATCGCAATTGCTGGCTATGGGCGGTAAATTTGAGGAAGCGCTGCAATTGATTGAAGAAGTGGCGCAGATAGACCCCGACAATGCCGATATTTTAGTAACCCGGGGTGTTATTTATACCCAGAAAGGCGAATACAGCACGGCTATTGAATATTTTAAGAAGGCGGCGGCCGTAACCACCGATCGCGACGATATTTATTTTAACATTGGGCTTACCTATCAAAGTTGGGGTAAATTTAAATCGGCTACAAAATATTACAAGCAGTGCCTGCAAATAAACCCCGAAAATGATTTGTGCATGCAGGAACTGCTGTATTGCCTGGATATTACGGGTAACCTGGAAAACAACCTGCCTTTTTTTCAGGAGTTTATCGATGCCGACCCTTATTCCCATACAGCCTGGTATAACCTGGGTTTGGTGCAGTTTAGGCTGGAGCAGTACGAGAAAGCCCTGAGCGCTTTTGAATACAGCACCATTATTAAAGCCGATTTTGCCAATGGCTATTTACAGCTAGCTAATACCTACGTACAACTCGGCGATTTTGCCAAAGCCATTGACCACTTTAACCAATTTACCCAGCATGATGCGCCATCCGCGGATATTTACTGTAATATTGGTGAGTGCTACGAAAAGCTGCGGCAATGGGACCAGGCCCGCAAATATTACCAGAAATCCATTGATTTAGATCCGAACATGGATGAGGCTTGGTTTGGCATTGGCGTAATTTTAAATGCGCAAGCCAAGTGGTTCGAAGCCGTGCATTTTTTCCGGAAAGCCACCACCATTTACCCCGATAGTTCGGATTATTGGCTGGCCCTGGCCGCAGCCGAGTATAACGTGGGGCACATTGTATCGAGTATTGAGGCGTACGAAAAGGCCAGCGAACTAGCCCCTGCTAATAAAGATATTTGGTTAAACTGGTCTATTTTGCTGTACGAACAAGGCAATTACGAGGGCGCTATTGAGCTGATGGAGAATGCTATTGAGATTCAGCCGGAAGAAGCCGAATTGCATTACCGCATGTGCGCTTATTTGCTTTCGGCAGGAAATTACAAGGAAGCCTATAATTATCTCGAAAATGCATTAATTTTGGACTTCGATAAGCACCACCTGCTTTTTGAATATTTTCCCGAACTGGAATCGCAGAAAGCCCTGGCCCGCCTGATAGACCAATACCGGAAATAAACGACAGGCAGGGGCACTTAATAGTTTTAGTTAACTTAAATTATTTAATAGCCAATTTTAAATGATTTTTAAATAATCTGTAAGCTTCTTAATTATTAAATCATTTGGGCAACAACCATTCTACATTAGTTAATATAACAATAAATCTTAATGAATTATACCCTGAACCATTTGCCTGAGCGGGATGCCAAACCGCGGGAAAAAGGATACACCATGGCCATGGATAAAGGCCTTAGCATCCGGGAGGTAGAAGATTTTATAGAAGTAGCCGGCGAGTACGTAGATATTGTGAAACTGGGCTGGTCTACCTCTTACGTAGTACCTAATTTGCAGGGCAAGTTAGATGTTTATAAAGCGGCCGGCATTCCGGTATATTTTGGCGGCACTTTGTTCGAAGCTTTTATTATTCGGAATGAGTTTGACGAATATCGCCGGATTCTGGATAAATATAACCTGGAATACGCCGAGGTATCGGATGGCTCTATTGAGTTACCGCACGATGAGAAGTGTCAATATATCAGCACTTTGGCTTCGCAGGTAACGGTTTTGTCGGAAGTTGGCTCAAAAGACGATCAGAAAATAATTCCGCCTTATAAGTGGATTAGCTTAATGCAGGCCGAACTCGATGCCGGCGCCTGGAAAGTAATTGGCGAAGCCCGCGAAGGCGGCAACGTAGGTTTGTTCCGGTCTACCGGCGAAGTGCGGAGTGGTTTGGTAGAAGAAATATTAACCAAAATTCCTTTCGAAAAAATTATTTGGGAAGCACCGCAAAAAGAACAGCAGGTTTGGTTTGTTAAATTATTAGGGGCTAATGTAAACCTGGGCAATATTTCGCCGAAAGAGGTAGTGCCGCTGGAAACAATCAGGCTTGGTTTGCGAGGCGATACTTTTTTACATTTTATAAACCTGAACGAGGTTAAATAATTGGTGGCCGGAATAGGTATAGTGGCAAATACCTGTTCTGGCCGTTTAGTTTTAAATAAGTTTATATTTTAACCAGCCTACATGGAGCTGTTGCACAATTTTATCGATTTTTTTCTGCACCTGGATGTGCATTTGTCTCAAATAATTCATGATTACGGCATTTGGGCCTACCTGATTTTATTCCTGATTATTTTTGTGGAGACTGGTTTGGTGGTAATGCCTTTTTTACCCGGCGACTCGTTGCTGTTTGCGGCCGGGGCTTTTGCCGCGCCCCAATTAACCCAAGCCGGCGAACTGGTGCCGGGGCCCTTTAACGTTTTTTACCTGATTGGGCTCTTATTTGTAGCGGCTTTTTTAGGCGATACCCTTAATTATTACATCGGCGATTATATTGGCCCTAAAGTGTTCCGGCGCAACTACCGTTTCCTGAAAAAAGAGCATTTGCTTAAAACGCAGCATTTTTACGAGAAGCACGGCGCCAAAACCATTATTTTTGCCCGGTTTATTCCTATTATTCGCACCTTTGCCCCCTTTATTGCGGGCGTAGGTACCATGAAGTACAGTAAATTTATTGCCTATAATATTATTGGAGGCTTTATTTGGGTGGCTTTGTTTGTGGCCGCGGGCTACTTTTTTGGTAATATTCCGGCCGTGAAAAAGAATTTCACCCTGGCTATTTTTGCCATTATTATTATTTCCATTCTGCCACCATTATACGAATTTGCCAAGCACAAGCTTAGCGCCAAAAGCCGCGTCTGATAAACAAAACCCAAGCACCAATAATTTCTGAAGCAATAGCATGAAAGCATACGGCCTGATTGGTTACCCTTTAACGCATTCTTTTTCTGAGAAATATTTTGCCGAAAAGTTTAAGGCCGAGAATATTACTGATTGTGTTTACAAACTTTACGAGTTGCCGGATATTCAAGCGTTTCCGGCACTCCTAAAATCTATTCCCAACCTGCATGGCCTAAATGTAACAGTACCCCACAAGGAGAAAGTAATGGCTTATTTGGATGAGGTGGAAGCAGAAGCAAAAAAAATAGGCGCCGTAAACGTTATAAAATTCCAGAATGGCCGCACTACGGGTTACAACTCCGATTACCAGGGCTTTATTCAGAGTTTAGAGAATTTTTACCCAATTAAGGCTGGCGCACAGGCTTTAATATTTGGTACGGGTGGGGCGGCAAAAGCCGTGCTAGCAGCTTTGGATGCAATGGGAATTGCTTACAAAATAGTTTCGCGCCAGCCGCAACCTGGCCAATTGCATTACAACAACCTTACCACAGACCTGTTAACCGAATATTCTTTGTTAATTAATGCTACGCCTCTGGGTACTTACCCCAAAGTAGATACCTGCCCGGATCTGCCGTACGAAGCGCTTACCGGTAATCATTATTTATATGATTTGGTATACAACCCCGCCGAAACCTTGTTCCTGAAAAAAGGGCGCGAAGCTGGTGCCAAAACTAAAAACGGCCACGAAATGCTGGTGCGGCAAGCCGAAGTTGCCTGGGAAATCTGGAACCGCTAAGAAAAATTGCTGCTTCCGAAATATTCTTTAAACCGCTCATAACCACCTTTATTTAATATCATAAATATTTGTGCCGGCCCTTTCTATGTGCTGCCTTACATAGTATATTTGAAATAATTCTTTAAATAAATTTTCTCCTTGCAACCATTCCTGCTACTAGTGGGTCATGGGGGTGAAGGTTATAACTATTCAGATATTCGGACGTCTACTTGAAGCTCTTTCGGAAAAGTCTTACAGTTGAGCAAGAACTGGTGCAGGGGTGCATAGCAGGTAAAAGAGCTACGCAAAAGGCCCTCTATGACCTTTATGCCAAAAAAATGATGGCGGTTTGTTTGCGCTACGCCAAAACCAGTTTTGAGGCAGAAGATATTATGCAGGAAGCGTTTGTAAAGATTTTTGAGCATATAGCTACGTTTAAAGGCGAGTGCCCGCTAGAATTCTGGATAAGACGCATTATGGTGAATACGGCCCTGAAGCACCATCGCAAAAAAATGTATGTAAGCTCGGTAGCCGAAAGCGATAAAATCGAAAATATTCCGGAAGAAGAATTTGTTTTGTCGAACTATGCCTACGAAGATTTATTGGGTATGGTACAAAGTTTGGCCCCGCGATATCAGCTCATATTTAATTTATATGCTATAGAAGGATATTCTCATAAAGAGATTGCCACCATGCTGGAAATCTCCGAAGGAACCTCTAAATCACAATATTCACGTGCGCGTGCAATTTTAAAAAACATGTTGGAACGTCACGAAGAAAAGTACAATGAAAGAATTATCAGATAAAAGCAAACCGCAGCGCCTGGAAGATTTATTCCGGACCCAGATGGAAGCGGCGGAAGCAACGCCGTCGGAGCGGGTGTGGGAGCGGATTGAACAAGGGTTAGACCTGAAAGAAGCCGGTTATTACAAAGAGCGGGTTGTCTGGTACCGGTCGTTGGCAGCGGCTTGCGTTGCTTTACTAGTATGCGCGGCCGTGTACCTGTACTACGATGCAAATACGCAGCATCCGGCCAATCAGCAGGTAGCAACTTTGCCGCAAACCCAAAATAACCCCGCTAGTGCCAATAGCAAAACTTCTTCACCCGTAGCCTCCAGTCCGTTAAATAATAACAACAGCCAACCAACCGAAAATACAAACGCAACTGCCGAAGCTGCTTTGCCGGCGCAACCTGCATTAGCCGCAAAAGAAGCAGGTTCTAAAAATAATGCTACAAATAATTATGCTATTAACTTGCCAGATAATCAGGTTAATGCAAATAAAAATTCAGCTAAAACGTATGCGGCTACGCAATTAAATAATAATAATGTAAATCAAGAAAATATTGGTTTGGCAACTGGTAATTTAAATAATACTAAAGGTGAAAATAATCTGTTAACCGGAGCAAATAATATTTCCTTAGCCAGAAATGCGAAACGGGCAGTATTAATCGAAAATAGAGAAGCAAATAATGGGCTGGAACCACTCCAATCGGTAAATGCCTGGGCTTTGAGCAAAGGAGCAACTCCCGCCGATTCTTTATGGAAACCCAAAGCCATTGATGCTACGCCTCCTGCTTTGGCCTGGCAACCAACCGTTACTCCGGAACCGGAAAAACCTAAAATGTCGCGGTGGAGTTTTAGTGCAAAATATGCTCCGCAGTACTTTAACCAAAATGTAGAACTGGCATCGGCAGCCGCACCGCAATATTTAATGGCGCCTGGCAACAGCAGCTTTAACGGCGCGCCGGCGGCTAATGTAAATACCTTAAGTTATACCGAAGCCTTGAATGAATATGACCGGAATACCTCCTCGGGCTTTTCGTACAATACAGCGGCCGCAGTAGGCTACGCGCTAAACGAGCATTGGTCTTTAGAAACCGGACTGCTCTTTACCCAAAATATTGCTACCAGCAAGTCGTCGTACGTTTTTAGTAACTCTTATCTGGCGGTTCGTTACAGTAATAATGATCCGATGGCCGGCCTGAACGATACTAAAAATGTGGCACAGGCCGCCGCTTTACCCACCACGGCGTTAGTAGCTTCTTTAGCCGGACAGCAACACCTGGGTAATGCGGCTGTAATTCAAACGCCTACTTACGAAACCGAATATCGGTACCGCTCGCTGGGCATGCCGCTTAAATTAAACTACCAGACCAAGAGCCGGAAATCGTTTTATTTTGCTTCGGTGGGGTTATTAACCAACTTGCTGGTGCAAGCCAATATTGTTTCCGAATCGGACCGGGTGCCTAATATGAAATTTGGCAGTAACACAGATTCGCCTTTCCGTTCCTGGCAATTTGCCACTGTATTATCGGCTGGTAAAGGATTTCGGGTATCAGAGTCTATTAGTTTAAAAGCAGGTTTAGAAGGCACCCAGTATTTAACCAGCCTGGCCGCTCATCCCGAAAATTTAAATAGTAAGCAGCGCAAACCCTATACCATTGGCCTTGCTTTAAGCTCCAGTTACACGTTGGGCAAGTAAATAGCAACTAAAAATTTAAAGAGGATTATTCTTTTACAATATTGTTTATTATAGCATACTAAACCTGCTTAATATTTGAGCAGGTTTTTTATTTAAGTATAGTAGTTAGTAATTAACCACTGATTTTCAGTTTAAAACATACTGTTGGGCTTAACTATTAATTAATAATTAGTAATCTATATGTAATATTTAGTAATTCAGCTAAATAAATTAGAACAGAGGCAACTAGCCGGGCGCAAATTTTGTTACAAATTGATCTGAATATTTCTAACTTTATTCCATGGATTTTAAGCTAACATCGGAGTTTAAACCAACCGGCGACCAACCCAAAGCCATTGCCCAATTAGTAGAGGGCGTCAGAAATGGCGAACCTGCTCAGGTTTTGCTGGGTGCTACGGGTACGGGTAAAACGTTTACAGTGGCTAACGTTATTCAGGAGGTTAAAAAACCAACCCTGGTACTTTGCCACAATAAAACCCTGGCCGCCCAGTTGTACGGGGAGTTCAAGAGTTTCTTCCCCAATAACTCCGTCGAATATTTTATATCGTACTACGATTATTACCAGCCCGAAGCTTATATCGCTTCCACTAATACCTTTATCGAGAAGGATTTGGCTATTAACGAAGAAATTGAAAAGCTGCGGCTGCACTGTACGTCGGCGTTGTTATCGGGACGGCGCGATGTAATTGTGGTGGCTTCGGTTTCGTGTATTTACGGTATTGGTAACCCCGAAGAATTTGGTAAAAACGTAATTTACATTCGGCCGGGCCAGCGGGTAAGCCGCAACCATTTGCTTTACCAGTTTGTACAAATATTATACAGCCGCACCGAAGCCGAGTTTACCCGCGGTTCTTTCCGGGTAAAAGGCGATACCGTCGATATTTTTCCGGCCTACGCCGATTACGCGTATCGTATTTATTTCTTCGGCGACGAAATTGAAGCCATCCAGCGAATTGATCCCGGCACCGGTAAAAAAATTGGCGATGAAGACCAGGTAGCTTTGTACCCGGCCAACCTCTTCGTAACGGGCCAGGACGTTATGCAGCAAGCCATTCAGGAAATTCAGTTTGACTTAATGGCGCAGCACAATTATTTTCTGAAAGAATTCCGGGAAGATGAAGCCAAACGTATTAAAGAACGGACCGAGTTCGACCTGGAAATGATTCGGGAGTTAGGCTATTGCTCCGGCATTGAGAACTATTCGCGTTATTTCGACCGGCGGCAGCCCGGCGCGCGGCCATTCTGTTTATTAGATTATTTCCCCAACGATTACCTGATGGTGATAGACGAAAGCCACGTAACCACGCCCCAGGTGCGGGCCATGTGGGGCGGCGACCGCTCGCGCAAAACCCAACTGGTAGAGTATGGCTTCCGGCTGCCTTCGGCCATGGATAACCGCCCGCTTACGTTTAATGAGTTTGAGTCGATGATGCAGCAGACTATTTTTGTTAGTGCTACGCCCAGCGATTACGAACTGCAGAAAGCCGGCGGGGTAGTAGTGGAGCAGATAATCCGGCCCACCGGTTTGCTGGACCCCGAAATTGAAGTGCGCCCGAGCATTAACCAGGTAGATGATTTGCTGGACGAAATAGATACCCGTATTAAAATGGGCGACCGCGTTTTGGTGACTACGCTTACCAAGCGCATGGCTGAAGAATTATCCAAATATATGGACCGGCTGAATATTAAAGTAAAATATATTCACTCGGAGATTAAATCTTTAGACCGCGTAGAAATATTGCGGGAACTGCGCTTAGGCCACATTGATGTGCTGATTGGCGTTAACCTGCTGCGCGAAGGTTTGGATTTACCCGAAGTGTCGTTGGTAGCCATTCTGGACGCCGATAAAGAAGGTTTCCTGCGTGATCAGCGCTCACTTATTCAGACTACGGGTCGGGCGGCCCGGAACAGCCAGGGCAAAGTAATTATGTACGCCGACCGCATGACGGGTTCGATGCAGCGCACCATTGACGAAACCAACCGCCGCCGGTCCGTACAAATGGCTTACAACGCAGAACACGGCATTACCCCAACCACGGTATACAAATCGAAAGAAGAGATTATGGTACAGACTTCGGTTGCCGATGCCCGGAAAGAAGTGAAGATTTATGCTGGCCCCGACGAAGCGGAAATGTCTTTAGCGGCAGAACCGGTAATTCAATACATGAAGCGCGACGAACTCGAAAAGCTGATTAAGAAAACCGAAAAGCAGATGGAAGCCGCTGCCAAAGATTTAGACTTTTTACAAGCTGCCAAATTCCGCGATGAGCTGGCTGAATTACGAAAGTTATTGAAAAGCAAACGAGATTAATACTGTACAGAAAGAGCCGCAAGGCTCTTTTTTGTTATTAATCCCATTATTAGGCAATTTATGCGCTTACATTATCGGGTCATATTGAGCCTGGCGAAATAGCTATTAATTACATTACAATGCTGTTATAGATCCTTCGACAAGCTCAGGATGACAAAACCATTGGAAAGCGCAGGTACTATTTGATGGTAGTAATAGTTATGGTTGTTTCGGGCTATCATCCTTTATTTAGCAAACTCACCAAAGTGCCACAATACACCTGATGGGTCATGCATAAATAATTCTCTGCCCCAATTAAATTGCTTAATTTCTGTAATTTTTACGTCTTGGAATTTACTCGTCAAACCTTTGCTTTGCAATTCGGCAGCGCATTTTTCAACGTCGTCTACTTCTAAAAATATCATCGAATTATTTACCCATTCTTCCGCATAGTAGTCCTGCAAATAAAAACCTAAATTTTCGTTTACCTTAAACAAACACATTTTTTGGTCAATTACAATTTCCTCAAAATCAAGTTCCCGGTAAAACGCTCTTGATTCTTCATAGTTTTTTGCGCCAATAAATGCGCGGATAGATTTTGGTTGGTAGTTCATGTAATGTAGTTTTTGCCGGTTGTTTACTATTATTCTTTTCGTAAACAACTGGTGGGTACCTGGTAATTTATTTACGGATGCAGGGTTATTAATTATTCTACCCGGTGTTGCTGCAGGTCTTCGTAATCCTGGGGCGTATCAATATCAAAAGTGCCGAGCGGGAAGGTAATAGGAGTTACAACTGCGGCGTGCCGGAACAATAATTTTTTAGCGCCTTCCTGGCCTTTTAAAGCTAATAATTCCGGGAAAAATTGTTTGTCGAATAAAGCGGGGGTACCTAGAGTGTTGTGGTACGAACAAGCAATAATGCCGTGGCCATGCAATCTTTTCTGTTCTACGATGTCATTTAATAAAGCAGTAGTAACAAACGGCTGATCGCAGACCATAATAATGGCGCCGTCTAAATCCGGTGCCATTTGGTTTAAAGCCAATATTCCTTGCCGAATGGAAGAGGCCATGCCTTCCTGCCAATCGGGATTAAAAATTGTTTGCACTGGTAAATCGTTCAGGCTGGCCTGGAAAGCTTCGGCGTTGGAGCCCAATATTACCAAAACCGGCTCGCACGAAGAGGCCAGGGCAGTTTGGATGGCACGTTGCAACAAAGGCTGACCTTCGTATAGTAAATTTTGTTTGGGTTCACCGAGGCGGCTGGAAGAACCGGCTGCCAATAAAATAAGTCCAACTGAAGCCATTGTGCAAAATTTTTAAATATTCACTCCGGATATTTTCTATTACGGCAAAAGCGTCACCTGGGTAATGGCTTCGTCCTGGCGGGCATGAATAACATCCGGTTTATCGCGGAGCAGACCACCCGTTTTACCAGCCAGCACGGCTTTTATTTCCGAAATAATAGATAAAGCAATTTCTTCCGGGTTTTCAGCGCCCAGTTCTAAACCGGTTGGCCCGTATATTTTCTGGAGTTGCGCCTCGCTGGGATTAATGCCTTCGTCCTGTAATTCGGCCAGCATCCGGTCGAGTTTCTTTTTAGGGCCTAAAGCACCTATGTAAGAAATATTTAAATTAATTAGTTGCCGGAGCATGGCCAGGTCGTAATTGTAATTGTGGGTCATTAATACAAAAACAGTCTGGGCATCTACGGCTAATTGCTCCAATACTTTTTCAGGTTTGGCAATTAAAACCTGGTCGGCTAACGGAAAACGTTCGGCAGTGGCGTAATTATTGCGGCCATCTACTATAGTAGTTTTCCAGCCTAAAACTTTGGCAATTTCCACCAGCGGCCTAATATCATTGCCAGCCCCAATAATGACCAAAGCTACCGGTGGTTTCAATAATTCTACAAAGGCGGTAAGGTTATACAGGCCGGTTACATACGTTTTTATAGCCGATGATTGGGTGGCAAAAACTTCGGCAGCATCGGTAGTTAACTGGTTTTGCAGGCGATCGTCCGATATAGAACCGGATAGTTGACCGTTGGCGAGTTGCAGCAAACAAGTCCCGGGTTGGGGTGCCTGCCGGTTTTGCAAGTTAAACAAAGTAACCAATACGGCTTGCTGTCGCCGGGCTAGTACAGCTTTAAGCAACGCAATAGGGTTAACCGGATTGGCTGACTGAATGGGTTCAATTAATATTTGAATAATGCCGTTGCAGCCCAAACCCACGCCTAGCTTGGCATCGTCTTCGTCGGTGGTGTCGTAGGTAACCAGCATGGCTTTTTGCTGCACCATCACCAGCCGGGCTTTACGTAGCGCATCGCCTTCTAAACACCCGCCACTAATAGCGCCGGTAAGCTGACCGTCTTCGGTAACCAGCATACGGGCCCCGGGCCGGCGATACGACGAACCGGCTACGTGTACCACTGTGGCAAGGGCCGTCTGCTTGCCGGCCAACTGCGTTTCGTCGTAAGCTTTTACAATTTCCTGTATTTCCTTCATGAATGTAGTAACAGGTAGTAGGTTTCAGAACTTTACTTTAACCGACCACTATATATTTCTTCCCAAAAAAAGATAAGCAAATTTACACATATTTAAACGAATAGGAGGGCGTTATTGATACCTGATACTTACTACCTGCTACCTGCTACTTTTTCCCTCAGATTAATTTGTCCGGCGTTATGGGTAGGTTCCGGATGCGTTTGCCGGTAGCGTGAAACACCGCGTTGGCAATGGCAGCAGAAACGCCCACAATGGCTATTTCGCCGAGGCCTTTGGCACCCACGGGGTTTACGTGCGGGTCGTGTTCGTCTATAAAAAATGCATCTATTTGGGGCACATCGGCGTGAACGGGTACGTGGTAATTGGCAAAATCAGCGGTTACGTAGCGGCCAAAGCGGTGGTCCATTACCGATTCTTCGGTTAAAGCCATGCCAATGCCGCCCACTATGCCGCCAATAGATTGGCTGCGAGCGGTTTTTAAATTAATTACTTTACCTACGCCGGCACACGTTACTACCCGCTTAACCCGTACTTCGCCGGTAATTGGGTTTACATGCACTTCCACAAAATGCGCCCCAAACGCAGACATGGAATATTTCTGCCATTCGGCTCCGGGCTTCGATTCTTCGGTTACTTCCAGTTGGGGTAAGTTGTTTTGCTTTAATATTTCGGTATAAGTAATACTAACCGCTGGGTTCTGGGTTTTAAATATTCGCCCATCCGCCACAGATAAATCTGCGGGGTTAGCATTGTATAAAGTTGAATGAGGGGAAGTTACAGCCAATTGCAGCAGCTTTTGTTTTAAGGCTTCGCAGGCCACTTTTACCGCCGAGCCTACGCTCGAAACCGTAGTAGAACCGGTTTGGCCGGGTGCATCGGGTAAAGTAGATTCGCCTAAATCGAAGCGGATTAGAGCAGGCGAAATGTTTAGCGTATCGGCGGCAATCTGGGTCATGGCCGTGCCGGTACCTGGCCCAATATCGCTGGTAGCACTTTGCACAATTACTTTGCCATCGGCTTGCAAAACGGCCCGGGCTTTGGCATTATTCCGGTGTACGCCAAACATACTCGAAGCCATGCCGTACCCCACCAAAAACTGCCCTTGGCGCATAGAGCGGGGTTCTAAAGTACGTTTGTGCCAGCCAAAATGCTCTGCGCCTTTAGCGTAACATTCTTTCAGCGATTTGCTCGACCATGGTAAATTTTTCTCCGGGTCAGAATCGGCGTGGTTGCGTAGCCGCAATTCCAGCGGGTCTATTCGTAAGGCGTAGGCCAGTTCGTCGATTGCCGATTCTAAGGCATAAACCCCCGTAACTTCGCCGGGGCCGCGCATCCAGGTGGGTGTATTTACATCCAGGTTAACCAAGCGGTAGCGCGTTCGCACATTGGGGCAGGCGTATAATACGCGGGTTGCCAATACGGTTCTTTCGGTATGTTCTTCGTAGGTAGAGGTGTGAGCAATGGCTTCGTGGGTAATCGCGGTTAACCGGCCATCTTTGGTAGCACCAATACTTAATTTCTGGATGGTTTCGGGGCGCGAACCAACCGAATTGAACATTAATTCGCGGGGCAGCGCCAACTTTACCGGCCGCTGCACTTTTTTGGCGGCCAACGTAGCGGCCATTACGTGCGGCCACACCCGAATGCCCGAACCAAAAGCGCCGCCAATAAATTTCGCCTGCACTTTTACGTTTTCTATAGGCAGCTTAAAAGCCCGGGCCAAATTGCCTTGTGTGCCTTTTATTACCTGGGTTTTATCGTAAAGCGTTAATTTATCCGGCGCTTCCCAGTGCGCAATTAGGGCGTGGGGCTCCAGCGGATTGTGGTGTTCCGTAGGAATTTTGTAAGTAGCTTCAATTTTTACGGCAGCGGTATTTAAAGCTTCGGGGTTGCCCCGGTCGTAATCGTGGTACCGCGAATTTTTATCTCGCTGCACGTTGGCGGGTAAAGCTGCCCGCGATATATTAGCTTCTAAATCGGTCTGGTGTGGTTCTTTTTCGTACTGCACCTTTACCAGCGAAGCCGCGTATTTGGCTCGTTGCAAGGTATCGGCTACTACTACGGCTACCGGCTGCCCGCTAAAATATACCAGGTTATCGTGGAATACCCGCAGGGGCGTACCCAAAGTAGCACGCTCCGGCATGGCCGGCGACGAACCGTACGCCGGCACCCCCGGCGAATTTACATGACTAATTACCGCCAATATTCCCGGTGCCCGTTCGGCTTGTTTGCTATCGAGCGCGGTAATGAGGCCTTTGGCAATGGTGCTCGTTACCAGTACGGCGTGGGCAATATTGGGTAGCTGATATTCGGCGGCGTACGTGGCCTTACCGGTTACTTTCAAGCGCCCGTCTACCCGGTCTAAAGAATCATTAATATTATCCTGGTCGAAAAAAGCTTTTTCCATGATCTGTTTATTTAGGCAATACCAGCAGCCGTTTTAAGCGCCTCTACCAAAATATTGGGGGCTAACTTTAGTTTATAAGCGTTGTGGGTAAAGGCTTGGGCACCACGCATGGCTATTTCCGCAGCTTCCTGGAAAGTTTTCTCCGATACAGGTTTGCCTACTAAACTTTTCTCCGTTTCAGATAAACGCCAGGGCTTGTGCGCTACGCCGCCCATAGCCAAACGCGCTGCTGTAATAATATTATTCTGGGTGGCTAAAGCCGCTGCCACCGAAACCAAGGCAAAAGCGTACGACGCCCGGTCGCGCACTTTTAAATAATGCACTTGCTGGGCAAAAGGCGTATCCGGAATAATAATATCTAATATTAATTCGCCTCTGGTTAAGGTCGTATCTTTTTCGGGCTGGTCACCGGGCAAGCGGTGGAGGTCAGTGAATAAAATTTGCCTTTCTCCTTGGGGGCCGGCCACTACTACGGTAACATCCAGGGCGGCTAAAGCCACGCTCATGTCGCTGGGATGTACGGCAATGCATTTATCGCTATACCCAAAAATGGCGTGCATTCGGTTAAAGCCAGCCAAGGCACTGCAGCCTGAGCCCGGTTCGCGTTTGTTGCAGGGCAGGGCAATATCATAAAAATAAGGACAGCGGGTGCGCTGCAAAATATTGCCGCCCATGGTAGCCATATTCCGTAACTGACCCGATGCACCGGCATTTAAGGCTTGCGCCAGTAAAGGTTGTTTTGCCAGCACCAATTTGTTATCGGCTACTTCGCTGTTTAGGGCTAGTGCTCCTATGCGCAGGCTACTGTTTTCGTGGCTAATTTTCTTAAGTGGCAGTTTATTTATATCCACCAGCTTTTCCGGGGCCACAATGCCGTGTTTCATCAAGTCCAGCAAGTTGGTGCCGCCGGCAATAAATTGGGCGTTGGCGTTTTTGACCAAAGCTTCGATAGCGGCTTTTTGCTTGGTGGGCTGCACGTACTGAAACTGGTTCATACTTTTTGGCCTCCGTTTTTTACTTCCAGAATAGCATTTACAATGTTGGGGTAAGCGCCGCACCGGCAAATATTGCCGCTCATGTATTCGCGTATCTGACCTTCAGAATTAGCCTGGCCTTCCCGGACACAAGCCACCGCCGACATAATCTGGCCGGGAGTGCAGTAGCCGCATTGTAAGCCATCGTGTTTAATAAAAGCTTCCTGCATGGGGTGCAGCTTTTCGCCAGCGGCTAAACCCTCGATGGTGGTAATTTTTTTGCCATCCTGCATTACGGCCAGCGATAAACACGCTAAAACGCGCTGCCCGTTTACGTGCACCGTGCAAGCACCGCATTGGCCGTAGTCGCAGCCTTTTTTGGTGCCGGTTAATTTTAAATCTTCGCGCAATAAATCCAGCAACGTAACCCGGGGCTCTACGGCTAGTTTGTGCCGGTTGCCATTAATATTTAAAGTTATTTTTACTTGCTCGAAGGCCGCTGCTATTTTCTCGTCCATGCTGGCGGCTTTGAGTACGGTAGGCGGGGTAAGCGCCAAAGCCACCACCGCCGAAGTTTTTTTCAGGAAAGTACGCCGGTCTTCGTTTGGTAAACCGTTGTTGTTTTCTGCGGCCGGCTGATTATTACCCGCATTTTTATCTATAGACATAGCAATTTTAACATTAAATGTATTAGCCCGAAAAGCTTAGATCTGGCTCACAAACTAATAAAGTTAAGTAACGAATATTTAATATTATTGCCTAGTATTTTATTTAACACAAAATATCCTGAAATGATAACCTACCGGCAAGGCAATAATTTAGATTTAGATGCGGTAATCGAACTTTACCGGGAGTCTACGCTAGGCGAACGCCGGCCCATAGCAGACCGCGCACGTATGGCGGCCATGCTGCAAAATGCCAACCTGGTAATAACCGCCTGGGATGGCGTTAAATTAATTGGTATTTCCCGGGCGCTAACCGATTTCGCGTACGTTACTTATTTATCGGATTTGGCCGTGCACCAGGCTTACCAAAAGCAGGGCATTGGCAAAGAGCTAATCCGGCGTACCAAAGCCGCCGCCGACCCACGGGCCAGCTTGATTTTACTGGCGGCACCGGCCGCCGAAAAATATTACCCGCACATTGGTTTTACCCACATGCCGCAAGCCTGGCGGATTAATGCAGATGAAAATATTTAGTTTCATATTATTACGGCCAAACCATTATTTAGCATATGCAACAGATTTAAGTTTGCCAATTTAACGGTACTCACGCTATGCAGAAAAATGAATAGTTTGTAAATTATATAAGAATATTCAACAGAAATGGTATTGCCGGGTTAGCTATTTGCCAGATTTAAAATAAGCAAAAATGCAGTGTTAAAACTTGCTTTCCTGTAGTTTTGCTTGCAAATTTGGTTAAAGTCCGCGTTATGGCCTCTACCTTTAAATCATCTAAAAAATGCCCGCATTGTGGCGAATGGTCGGAGTGGAACCAGCACCCCACCGATACCTGCCAGTTTTGCGGGGCCTTGCTGGATGACAGAACCTTGCTGCGCGAAGCTGCCCGCGAAGCCGAATCCAAAAACAAGAAACAGCTTGAAATAGATATAATTGAAGTTTATCCGACCGATTCTTTTTTTGTGAAAATTGGCAAACGCATTATTCAGGCCATTCAAATTTCGTTTATTGCCATTGTATCTTTTATAATTTGGTTCCTGACCATGCTGGCCGGCTAATGAACTGGTTCCAATATTTTTTGTTTTGGCTGGCGTTAAGCTTGTATTTACTAAACCGGTACGTGCTGGATTTTTTGGGTTTCACCAAATATAAAATTCCTTACCTGAACGATGTGCTGTGCTTGCCCGTGGTGTTGTGCGTGGCTTTATGGTTGCAGCAAAAGTTATTTCCGCGTACGGCCCGTTCCCGGCTAAATATTTGGCAGGTTATTTTTACGGTTATTTATTTTTCAATTTTTTTCGAAGGAATATTGCCCGCATTTTCTAATAAATACACCCGCGATTTTTGGGATATAGGCGCTTATGCCCTGGGCGGTATTATTTATTATTTCTTTTTAAATCCCAAACCCCAGTTGTTATCCAAACCGCATCAAACTTATATTTTTTGAATATTTCTGTAACAATCCGGGTGGCTACCAGCCAAGATAATATAGTTTTAGCCCAACTAGGCCAGGAAACTTTTGCGCAAGCCTTTGCCGCCGCCAATACACCCGAAGACATGGCCGCCTACTTGCCCGGTACCTTTAGCCCAGCTTTACAAGCCGCAGAACTAGCCGATCCGCAAAATATATTCTGGCTGGTTTATGCCGGTTCCGAGTTGGCTGGCTACGTAAAAATGAATACGGGTCCGGCCGCCGCTTGTATTACTGCTACAAAAGCCTTAAAGATTGCCCGGTTATATTTGTTACAGCATTGGCACGGCCGCGGCATTGGTTCGGAAATTTTAAACCAGTGCTTTTGTTATGCCCGTGCAGCAGGTTTTGGCGCCGTTTGGTTAACCGTTTGGGAACATAATTTGGGTGCGCTGACGCTTTACCAAAGATTAGGTTTTAAAATAATAGGCCACGAGGATTTTGTGCTGGGCCAGGATGTGCAACACGATTATATAATGGAGAAAGTTATTATTTAATAAATAAGCACGTATTTAAAACAATTTGTATATTTAATTAAAATCGAATTTCACTTAATCAACAAGATTATGACGCTATATATAGGAGGTTTAGGTGTAAGTGAAGTGCTGATTATTTTAATTCCCTTTGTTCTTTGGTGTATTGTTCTGGTTGATATAATCAGGAGCAATTTTAAAAACAATACAAACAAGATTATTTGGTTGCTCGTCGTTATTTTAATTCCTTTTGTAGGAGTTATTCTTTATCCTTTAATTGCCCCAAACCAGAAATTAAAAGCTTCCGGAAATGATTATTAAATAATTGACCCGGAGCAGTTAAATTTTAAAGAAGAAAAATCTGGACCAGCATCATGGTTAAACCTTAAACTGTATTATGCTTTTATTTATTGGTGGTCTTGGCTTGGTTGAAATAGTAATTATTTTACTATTTACCTTATTCCCCTTATTTCTGTTAATTTGGGCGTTGCTCGATATTATCCGGAGCGATTTTAAGGATAGTGTTACAAAATTAATTTGGGTAATTGTGGTAATATTTGTGCCATTTGCCGGCCCGCTTTTGTACCTCATCCTCCGGAAAGGCCAAAAGGCAAAACATAATCATATCTAATCCTTTTCCTTAAAACAGCAACAAACCTTTATCGCGTAGTAACAGACATTCTGGTTAGTATTGCTATAGCCCTGCTAGAGCAATGTTATGTAGTAGTTGTAAATAATTATTTATGGACGGCAAAATTTACGGCATTATATTCAAGAATTCTGGCAGCAACGTGCCGCTGCTGATAAGTAAAATCGCTACCGGGTAGCGTTTATTTTTGCGGCAAGTCCTTTATAATAAAATCAAGCCATTCGTTTTGTGGTTTATTTATAACTACATCGGGTTTAAATCCGGTTTTGTCTATCGGGTTTTTATCTGTCCAGCTAGATTTTGAGATGGGTATGGTAAGCCTGAATTTTTCATAAGGGAGTGCAGTGGGAGTAGACATGCCTTCATAATCCATCATGCCCAACGTATTGGTGCCGTAGCTAATTGTTTTTTTACTTTGTTTAGAAAGGTAAAAGAAATATTCAGCCGAACTGCCACAAAAGTCGTCTACAATGAGGGCTATTTTTTCCGGTTGCCGCGTTATAGAATCTAAGGGGAAATTAACGCTCGGTATCGGATAAAAACTCTCGCGGGCAATCGGTAATTCCTGGTAAGCTTTTTTATATGCATTTAAAATATCCGCAGGAAAATATTTTTGCATTTCCGCCGGTATGGGTTGGGTGGCAAAAGGTGCTATATCGTTTAATTTATGTTTTATATTCTCGGGTGTCAGGCGCAGATAGGTTGATTCCTGAATAATTGGATTGGTCATAAAGTAAGAAATAAAATGAATCCAGCCGGTGTTTCCGCCGCCGTTTCCCCTTAAATCTACAACTAGGTATTTTGTGTTCCGGATTAGCTTGTCGTTGGCTGCAACCAGCTGCTGTATTTTATCGTCGTTATTGATAAAAGTAGGTACTTTTAGATAAGTAAAGTCTGCGTTTAGTTTTCTGAAAGCTAAGCCATTGTTGTTGTTCCGCCATTGCGATAACTCCTGGCCCTCGGCGGCGGTCATTTGCTGGGGAGATATTTTGCCCCAGATGGCATAATTCCAAAGGTATAACAGATTGCCGTTTTGGCTGGCCGGAAAATCAGTACTGACAAAAGAATTATAATCTTTTACTATATATTTTTTGCTATTGGGCGTTAAGGTAAAGTAAACAAAACCTTTCGGGAAATTATCGTGCTTGGAGGCAATCTTAAAAGCCTGAAAAATATCCGCTTTAGTTTTTTTAATACCAATGGTAATGGTGCTATCCGGATTGGTATAGATGCCTTCAACCGGAGTTAATTTATTTTTATTTTTTTTATCCTGAAAATAAGAATCTGCATAATCAATCACTAAGCTGTCATAGTCGTTTTCGTTTCTGTATGACAGAATAAAGTGTTTGTCGTTAAAAAATTTAATATAATCCCGAATAAGATAATAGCACTTTTTAGGCTCATTTATGCCAGCAGCTTTTTGTTTTAGTCTTTGTACAAGAGAATTATATTCCTTCGTGGTTTTTGCGTTTACTTTAGTTGGATAACCTGCATAGTTTTCTTCTGTTTTCTGAATGGTGGTATTTAAATTATCAGAACAGTTGCAGGTGTTTGCCTGACCGTATCCGATAAGCAACTGTAAGCAGAAAAGGATAGTAAGCGTTAGCCGGTAAATTCTATTTTGCATAGTTTAAGGGTAAAGAGTAAGGCTATTTAATCGGAATGAAAAATTAATTAGGTCTGATCCAAAACTTATGCGGCCTTATAGCTATAAGGTACTGCTTGTAAATAAGGGTATTTGCGTACGCTTTAAATATAGTAGGTTTATTAGTAGGTTTATGCAAAATATCTTTTAAGATATTTTTTATTTATAGCAGCAACAAACCTTTTTCACGCAACAACAACCATTCCGGCGAAATCAGGAATTGTGAAAACGGCATACCCGCTTCAGTTGGGAAGCTCGCCTCTAAATCTTTCAGTAATAACTTGTTTTCGTAATCGTGGTGCAGATGGGTAAGCGTTTGCCGGAGCCAGTTGCCAATAGCCGGATTGGTTTTTAGTTGAAAATCTTCGGCTTTTTCGTAAAAAGTTAGCACCGCGCGGGTAATATTTTTGCCTTTTTTAGTTAAGGTAATTTCTTCTAGTTCGGGCGCATTACCCAGCCAGAATACCCGCAAATTACGTTTCTCGCCATCAGGTTTAGCGGGCGTATTAATGGCTTGGGCAATCAGGTGGCGCGGGTGCGCGGGGCGCGGCACTTTCGTATCGAACCAGAACTGCAGCGGTTCTTCCAGTCCAATGCCGTGCATGTAATTGTAAATAGATTTAGATAAGCCTTGGGCAAATAATTCGTGGTCGGCGCCCTGCGGGTCGTCGTGCCACAGGTCATTATCGGCAAAATTACCGGCGGGCGGACCAACTTTTACCACGCCGTATTTCTCCGGATTTTTGCCAACCGGGCTGTGCGCCGTCATGGAAAAGCGGTGCCAAAAACCCGATTGAATTACATTGTTCTCGAATAATTGCCGCACTACTTCCAGGGAATCAATAGTTTCCTGGGCTGTTTGGGTGGGGAAGCCGTACATGAGGTAAGCGTGCACCATAATGCCGGCGTTGGTAAAGCCTTCAGTTACGCGGGCCACCTGAGCAATGGTTACGCCTTTTTCCATTTTGGCTAATAATCGATCCGAAGCAACTTCTAAACCACCCGATACCGCAATACAACCCGACGCAGCCAACAAGCGGCAAATATCAGGCGTAAAAGTTTTCTCGAACCGAATATTGCCCCACCAGGTAATTTTTACGTTGCGGCGCAATAATTCAATAGCCAAATCGCGGAGGGCGAGCGGGGGAGCAGCCTCATCTACGAAATGAAAACCGGTTTGGGCGGTTTGGGCCACAATTTGTTCAATGCGATCAACTAATAAAGTAGCTGGGGCGGTTTCGTAGCGGGAAATATAATCGAGGGTAATGTCGCAGAAAGAGCAGCGTTTCCAGTAGCAGCCATGGGCCACGGTTAATTTATTCCAGCGGCCGTCGCTCCAGAGCCGGTGCATGGGGTTGGTTACCTCAATTACCGATAAATATTCGACTAAGGGTAAATCGCTGTAATCGGGTGTGCCCACTTCGGTATGCGGAATATTGCCGTCGTTGCAGTTGTTTTGGTAAATTACCTCCCCGTTTTGCAGCATAAAGGTACGCTGCAGTTGTTCGGCCGAACGTTGGCCTTGCCAATATTCCAGTATTTTCAGCCACGGGCCTTCACCGTCGTCGAGCGTTACAAAATCGATGTAAGAAAATAAGCGTGGTTCTTTTAAACTGCGCAACTCGGTATTAGGATAACCACCGCCCATCAGGGTTTTTACCGTAGGGTTTTGAGCTTTAGCAAATTGAGCTAACCACAAAGCACCGTACAAATTACCCGGAAATGGCACCGAAAAGCCAATTAAATCCGGTTGAACTTCGGTCAGCTTTTCGGCCATTAATTCCAGCAGCATCTGATCCACTAAGTTGGGTGCATCCTGCAAAGCTTCGGCTAACGGGTCGAAAGAAGTGGCCGATAAAGCTAATTTCTCAGCGTAGCGACTAAAGCCAAAATAAGGGCAAACGGTTTCTTTTATTAAATCGGCTAAGTCTTCTAAATACAGCGTAGCCAGGTGCCGGGCGCGGTCGGTAATGCCCATGTTGCCGAAGGCGTATTCCAGATCGGCGATTTGGGCAAAACGGGAAGCCTCGGGCAAAAAGCTGCTGTAGCAAATTTGCTGCGCGAGCGTGTTGTCTTTATTCTGCAAAAACCGGATTACCGGCTCAATGGTCTCTAAATAATAAGGCCGCAACCGCAAGATGCGTTTGCTGTTCCCAGAAATATTGCCGGTAAATTTAGCGGCGGCATCAAAAATGCGGGTAAGGCCGGTGCGGGAAAACATTTTTAATACCAGTTCAATCCCAAAATCGGCCTGGTGAATAGTATAACCTTGTTTACCCAGAAAACCTTTGAGGTAGGCGGTGGCCGGGTAAGGCGTGTTTAGCTGCGTAAGCGGCGGGGTAATAAGCAGAGTAACCGGTTTTTTCAAAAGAATATTATTGGGTTGGAGGTAGAACAAATGCTCCGGAGTAGAAGTTTATTCCGCACAAAATTACCGCTTTCTGCCTGAATCCGAAAGCCTAAAATAAAAGGCCACTGTAACTTAGTGGCCTTTTATTTTATTCAGTTGCAAGATTCTTAAAACATTATTTAATCCTGTTGCAAAAACGGATAGCGGTAATCTACCGGCGGTACAAAGGTTTCTTTAATGGTACGGGTAGAAGTCCAGCGGATAAGGTTAAACACTGAGCCGGCTTTGTCGTTGGTGCCGGAAGCGCGGGAGCCGCCGAACGGCTGTTGCCCTACTACCGCCCCGGTAGGCTTATCGTTGATGTAGAAGTTACCCGCTGCGTGCAATAATTTTTGGGTAGCTAAATCAATGGCATAGCGGTCCTGCGAAAAAATAGAACCGGTGAGTGCATACGGCGAAGTAGTGTCTACTATTTCCAAGATCTCTTCGAACTGATCTGGTTCGTAAACATAAACGGTAAATAACGGACCGAAAAGTTCTTCGCACATGGTTACGTAGCGCGGGTCTTTTACTTTTAAAACGGTTGGCTGAATAAAATATCCTTCCGATTTGTCGTAAGTGCCGCCGGTAATTATTTCCACGTCCGGGTCGTTTTTAGCGGCATCAATGTATTTGGCCAGTTTGTCGAAAGATTTTTCGTCGATAACAGCGTTAATAAAATTGCCGAAATCTTCGGTTGAACCCATTTTAAAGGATTGCAGATCTTCGGTAACAAATTGTTTTACCTCGTCCCAAAGGTTAGCCGGAATATACGCGCGCGAAGCCGCCGAACATTTCTGGCCCTGGTACTCAAAAGCGCCGCGGGAAATGGCTACCGCTAGGGCTTTGGCATTAGCCGACGGATGCGCCACGATAAAGTCTTTGCCACCAGTTTCACCGACAATGCGCGGATAACCTTTGTAGGTTTGAATATTTTCGCCGATGCTTTTCCAAATGTGCTGGAATACTGCCGTGCTGCCGGTAAAGTGAATACCCGCAAAATCCGGGTGCTTGAATATTACATCGCCGGCTACCGGGCCATCAACATAAATTAAATTAATAACGCCATCGGGCAAACCAGCTTCTTTAAATAATTGCATAATGAGCTGCGCCGAATAAATCTGGGTGTAAGCCGGTTTCCAAACCACTACATTACCCATCAGGGCGGGGGCAGCCGGTAAGTTGCCCGCAATAGCTGTAAAGTTGAAAGGCGTTAAGGCAAACACAAAACCTTCTAAAGGCCGGTGCTCCAAACGGTTCCAAACCCCCGGCGAAGATTCGGGTTGCTGGGCATAAATCTCGGTCATGAAAGCCGCATTAAACCGCAAGAAATCTATCAGCTCGCAAGCCGAATCAATTTCGGCCTGGTACACATTTTTAGATTGGCCCAGCATGGTAGCGGCATTGAGGCGCGCCCGGTAAGGACCAGCTAATAAATCGGCCGCTTTTAAAAATATGGCGGCGCGGCTTTGCCAGGGCATATTGGCCCAGCGTTGGCGGGCGGCAAGTGCCGCCTCAATGGCTTGCTGCACGTGGCTGGCGTCGCCTTCGTGAAAATGCCCTAATATATGCTGGTGCTCGTGCGGCGGCGATAGCTGTTTTTTATTATTGGTGCGAACCTCTTCGCTACCAATGTACATGGGTATATCTACCTGCTGGCTTTTAAGCGTCCGCAGGGTATTTTGCAATTCTATTCTTTCCGGCGAACCCGGTATATACGTTTTAACCGGTTCGTTAACGGGCGTGGGTACTTTAAAAAATCCGGACATAATTAATAAAAATTAACTTTAAAATATTGAGGTTAAGCAGGCTCCTACTACTAAAAAGCAGAAGCGCTACCACCTGTTTCGGAATAAATAATAGTTATCTAGATTAGCATAACGGCGTTAAGGCTAATCAGGTGCAAAAGTACGGTATATTTACTTTAAATTGGGTGGTGAGTTGTAAAGCGGCTTACAGAATAGTCATGAGCTGGCTCAGGCAACTAATTTCGTAAGTTACTTTTTGCGCATGCCGTTTTTTATCGGGGTTAAAAAATACCTGGTCGATGCCCGCATTTTTAGCGCCCAGAACATCCGCTTCCAAACTGTCGCCGATCATAATACATTCTTGGGCACTTACGCCGGCGCGCTCCATGGCGTGCTGAAATATTTTTTTATCGGGTTTGGTACAATTGGCACATTCCGAAGTGATTACTTCTGAAAAATATTGCCCTAAATTAGAAGAACTCATTTTAATGGCTTGCACATCTTTAAAACCATTGGTAATAATGTGCAGCACGTACTTGCTTTTTAAATAACTAAGGGTTTCGTGGGTGTAAGGAAAAACCGCCGTTTTGGTTGGGCAAATAGTGGTAAAAGCTTCGTGTAAGCCAGTGGGTACCTGCTCGGGCTGCAAGCCCAGTTTGGTTAGCGTTATTTCGAAACGGCCAACCCGTAATTCCTGCTGGGTAATTTTGCCCTCGTGAAACAGGCGCCACATGCGCTGGTTAATGTAACTGTATTTCTTGTAAAAATCGGTAGACGTAAACTTGCCAAACTGGTGCAGTTCAAACGTATCGTACAAGGTATAAATAGTTTCGGCGGCATTTTTCTCAAAATCCCACAAAGTATGGTCTAAATCGAAAAATAAATGCCGGTATTCTTTAACGGGGGTATAGCGGGCCATAACTGGACTAAAATTTGCAGGAATAAAACAGCCTAAAGCGGCAGATGTTTAAATTTAACACCAGGTTGGGGCAGAGAAGTTCAGGGCGTTGCTACCCATTTGCGGTTATGCAGTTTATTAACGGCCAATTCGCGGTTAGAGTACAATATGCGGTATGTTTCTAAATCTTTGATGAGTACTTCGTCTTTTTCGAGGTAATTAAATATTTGGTTCAGCAGGTCGGCGGTTTCGTCGCGCAAATAATAGTAAACCCAGTTGTCTACGCGCCGGAAACTAACTAAACCTGAATTTTTTAAATAAATTAAATGCCTGGAAGTTTTGGTTTGCGTAAAATCCAATACCTGTTCCAGATCCGAAATACACATTTCTTTGTTCTTGTGGATCAGGTTCAGGATGCGGATTCGGGATTCATCGCCGAGAGCTTTGAATACTTGTTCGCCAAAACTTACGTTAAAATGTTTAAGCCGCATAAGGTGGGTAACTACCGGAAACAAATTTAGCGGTTTAGTAGCTACCAAGCTAAAAAAAGAGTATAATTGTATTTGTTGAAGATTCTATGCTTGATTCTATAAATATTCCCTTTCCCCGAACAACCGGTTATTTAAAACTGCTGGTTGGCATGCTTTTATTTTTGCTGGGTTTTTTAGCTGCTAACGAGGTGCAAGCTCAGGGCCAGCCCAAAATAGTGCAGTTTTCGGGAATTGTGGCAACCGGCGATAGCTTGTACGGCGTGCCGGGCGTAACGGTTTATGTGCCTAAAGCCGGCCGCGGAACCATTACCAACGATTACGGCTATTTTTCGCTGGCGGTGCTGGCTGGCGATAGCATTGTGGTGCGCGCGGTAGGTTACCGGCACCTAACCGTGGTAATTCCCCGGAACTACGATAAACAAAGCTACTCAGTGGTGTTGGAACTGAAAGAAGACATGAACGTGCTGCCGGAAGTGCGCGTATGGCCGTATCCTACCGAAAAAGACTTTAAGCAGGCTTTTATGAACCTGAAATTGCCCACCAAAGATTTAACCGGACCTGAACGCAGCTTAAATGAGAAGCTAATGGCCCAGATATTTAATAATACCCCCATGAGTGCCAACGCTAATTTCCGGAACACCATGGATATGCAGCAACTGCAATACGAACGGAACCGGGGCATCGCACCTAACCCTTATACTAACAACCCGCTGCTAAACCCTTTATCGTGGTTTAAGTTTATTAACCAGGTTAAAAACGGCGACCTGAAGAAGAAGTAAAAACACTTTTATCTTTAAGTAAAAGCTGAAAATTATAACTCTTATTGGTGTTGAGGAAATATCTCCTTTCAATATTTAGTCCTGGATAACATTAAACTCAAAACCAGCTTTTGCTTAACTTAAATATATCTATCTATAAGTGACAAGCTAAGTAATTGATTAGTAAAAATTTATAGGCGAAAAATATTGTAAACCAGACGGCAAGGAAGATGCTTTTGCACGGAATTGCGATTATGTTGAATAGATTTGGTCTTCCGGGTATTGTTACATTTTATTTTCTTTGATTTTCTGTTTTGGCCTGTTTCGTTAACCAATCACCTATAATTTGTAAACCGGCTGGCGAAAATGTTTCCTCTAATTGAAAGGGTTCGTCGTAGGCTCCGGTTTTGGCTGTTTGCATAAAATGGTTTACCCCTGGCAAAATTACCGATTGAAACTGTTGGTTGCCTCCTGCCTGTAATCCTGCTTTCATAGCCGCAAATTCTTTTTCTACAAAAACCTGGGTGTCTTTGTCGCCGCTAATAGCCAGTACGGGTACTTTAATTCGGTTTAAGTTTGGCTTAGGATCGAAATGAAGGAAGTGAAAAAGCCAATTGCCTGTAAAGGGAGCAATATACATGTTACTATACTGCGGGTCCATCTTAATTTCTTTATGCCATTGCTGTAGGTTGGCCAGAGCAGTGGCACTATCGGGAGCCGCCCCCACAATTTCATAAGATTTATCATACAAAAGCAAGTCTTCTTTAGCCGCTTCTTCCGTAATACCTCTTGCTTTCAGACTTGCCCGATATTGGGCTTTACGCGACTCAACCCCCGATAACCCAACCCCGGCTAAAAATACCAATCCGGCAACGTCTGGATCATCAGCCGCTACTATCTGGGCTTCCAAAGACCCTTGACTATGACCGATAACATAAACTTTATCTACTTTAATGCGACGGTCTGCTCGTAAAGCTCTGACTGCTGCTTTGGCATCTTGCGCAAATTCTGTTATAGTGGTACCCGTATAATTTCCGGTAGAAGTGCCTACACCCCGTTCGTCATAGCGCAACACGGCAAAACCCCGTCGGGTAAGTTCGTCGGCTAACACGCCAAAGGTTTTATGATAAAATTGCTCGCTGTCGCGGTTATGCGGGCCGGAACCGGAGAGTAATACCACGCCCGGAATCTTTTTCTTGCCTTTAGGAGCGGTAATACTACCGCTAAGTTGCACACCGGGGGCAGCCCCGTTAAAAGTAACTGGCCATTCCTGGTAAGGGTACGGTGGCTGAGGTGTTTGCGGGCGCAATGGACGTAAACGCTGCGCATCTACCGGCTTGAGTTGTAGGGGTATCTTAATTCCGGCACCGGCAACTAATAATGTGCCGTTAATCTCTTTTTTAGCAGCGTTATATTTAGCAATATATATCCAGTGGGCATCAAAGCTTTGAATATGAAATTTGAGGCTATCGCCTGGCTGAGGCGTAAGCTTAGCCTGCAAACTGTGGAAGCCTTGAACAGGTAAATCAAATAGTGCAACATTATGTCCGGCCGCACCAGGGTAGAAGTGAAAGAATGCTTGCCGATTATCTGGGCCCGATGATAAACTGCCGGCCCAACTGCCAGTAGGAAGTTCCTGTGCCCAAGCGGTGCGCAAAGGAAAAAGCAATAAGCCCAGAGTAAAGAGAAAGAAAAAACTGAACCTTAAATGGGAAGAAGTAATATTTAGATAAGCTTTTTTACTCTCTTTTTCTTTTTTACTTGCCACCATAACTTTATTTGCATTTAATTTTTGGTAGTGATACTTTCTTTAAATAAGCTATTCAAATAAAGATGCATTTAATGGCAAATTCCATAAAGCAAATAATCTTAGTTAGTAATTAAACCACTTTTAAATGCTTTAAACCCGTTGGTTAGGCCTGTAAATCTAGTTTTGTTATATAATATCCTACTTCATATAGATAACATTATTAGTAGTAAGTGAATATCTCGGGATGTGTAAACTTCCCTGAAAGTCGGTGCTTTAATAAATAAAGCCGATAGTGGATCTCTACCGCAGCCCTTAATCAGTTTTTACCTTCACCTCTTTAAACATGAACGGGTTATTGCTGATTCGTAAGGGTTTGCCGCTGGCGGTGGTCACGCGCCGGAGAATAACTTCTTTGGTTCTGACGTAGGGAAACTTCTCCTGGTAGGAATTATCCGTCATGGCTGGGTTAAAATTAGCAAAAATAGCAGGTCCCTGGTAGTTTGCCGGATGATTAGAATCGTCGATGTGCAGGGAGTCGATAGTAATGCGTTCGGGCATATAACTGGTATAGCCAAAATCATGCTGCCCGGAATTGGAGCCGCTAATCAGGTTGGCGCTGATTGGTTTACCGCCGGCGGGTACAAAAATGCAGTTGCGGATGAAAACTTCTCCCTGCCACGTACTACCGTAGTCGGAGCGCAGGTTAATAAGGCTGCTGCCATAAATAGTAGAATTCTCTACGGTAAAGGTGCCGCTGCCAATGGCATTTATGCCCTGGTGGCCCAGGGTAGAATTGCGAATGGTGGCATTGGCAACGCCCATGTGGGCATCAAACCGCGAAAAAGTGCAACGGTCTAAAAGCAAATTTTTGCAGTAATTAGAACCCATAATTCCCCAGTATTTATTGTCCTGGATGTTATTGGTCTGGCTGCAGTTTACAAACGATACGTTGAGTGCCCGGCCGAGAGAAATGTCGTAGGTGCCCATAGAAACCGATACGCCGGCAGCACCAATAGTCTGGTAAGTTTTGTGCCCCGTTAAGATAGAATTTTGCACCGTTACGTAAGCGCAGTCGCTAATATTTAGGAAGCCGCCATAAGGCGCACCATGGTCGCCTTCACCGGTTACGCGGTGTTCTAGCCCATTCACCAGCACATTGGAGCGCTTTATGGTAATGCCCCGGCTGTAGTAGGTGTACTTCGATTCGGCTTGGTTGGCAATGGTAGTAAAACGGCCTCCCGAAATATTCAGCGGTGTTTCGTCAAGTGGAAGAGCAGTGATGTCCGTAATTTGGTTGAAGTCCCAGATGACGGGCGCATCCATATCCACTTTTCCATTTTTGTCTACAATAAAAATATCGGTCTGCGCAGCTCCATCGTTTTGGTTTGGCCCAAACCGGATGTAACGTTTTACAATAGCATCGGTGACACTGACCAGACAGGTTCCGGGCAAAGGAACATTAATTTTATCCTGGTTCCGCTTAAGAGAAGTTATTCCGGTTAGTTTGAACGGTTGCAGGCTAGAACTAACCAGGAAAACAGGCGAATTCCGGTCCTGAACGTTGGTATCGTCAATAACAAAGGCCGCGGTACCAAAATCGGTGTTGGTTTGAATAACGGCCGTGCGGTTCTTGCCACTAATATAGTAAGTGGCTCCTTCATCGGATTTTACAGCAAGGCCGTGCTGGTTGGCGAATGCATGGGTTGCCGCAAGGGCGTCTATATCATCGGTTTTACCATCGCCTTTGGCCCCAAAGCTACGATAGCGAACCAGGCCATCGGCTTTAAATTTTCGGACATCTTTTTTAGATACATTTACAAGTAAAGCGCCATTTTCCTGGGAGCGTACCTCGGTTTTATTTTTTTTGGAGGTTATTACCACATTTTGTTGCGGGCCTTTGGTTGGCCCCTGTGCTGTACCAATTACACTATAAAACAAGAAAGTAAGTAAGAGCAGGTATTTCATCACGAAAGTTTTTAAACTAATAAATTTCCAGAAAGCTTAGTTAAATAAGTGGGTATTACTTTTGTGCTTTAAGATGATTATAAACGAGCAATTTTCACGCTCGAACCCCAAAAATAATCAGTTAAAAAGCATAAGAATAATAAAATTTTTGGTGTTCTAGCCAAATATGAATGCTGCGGGCAGCTAAGAACGAGGCTTTTTAAGCCCGAAACAACCTTTATATTGATTAAGAATAATTGGGAATATTTAGTCTGATTTTATTATAATCAGGTATTAAATAAAGCAGTGCTGTAAATGCTGGCACAGGAATAACCAGCCTGTTTTTAAGCACTTTCCTAAAAACGGCTTTTTACGGTTTATGTGCTGCTTAGATCTGTTTTTCGCTTTAAAACGAACCTGATAAAATATTTCTGAATACTCCTGACAAGCTGTTGTCATGGTAGGCCTGTAGCTTTGCTTTATCAATTAACTATCACGATAACAATTTGCGCTATGGACAACACTATCACCGAAAACAAAGTTACTTCCGTTATCACCTCCGCTGAACTGCTGGAACATTGGCAAGGCCACCGGGGCCTGACCCGCCGGGTTATTGAAGCTTTTCCGGAGAAAGAACTTTTTGAATATTCTATTGGCAGGATGCGCCCGTTTGCCGGAATGGTTCAGGAACTGCTGGCAATTGCCGTTCCGGGCCTCCGGGAAATTACCAGTGGCGGAACAGAAGAACTGAATGAACACCTGGATCAGGCTACCAGTAAAGCCAATATTCTTGCTTTATGGGACGAAGCAACCGCTGAAATTAACCGGTATTGGGCCTTAATTCCGGCCGAAAGATTTCACGACACTATCCGGACCTTTGGGCAATACGAAGGTACGGTGTACTCTTCTATCTTTTATTTTATTGACAATGAAATTCACCACCGGGCCCAGGCATTTGTGTATTTGCGTTCTCTGGGCATAGAACCGCCTTACTTTTGGCAAAGATAAACCCAATGCTACACCCCATGAAAACGGTACTGGTATTCAAAACATCGGTAACAACCAGCAGCAAAGTTAATCGGCTTAAACCTTTGTTAGATAAACTAATGGCTACTGGCGAAAAATGGAACTTTGACCTGGAGGATTGCGACAATATCCTCCGGGTAGAAGCCATATCTTTACAAGCTGATGCCGTGATCCAAAACCTGCAAAAGGCGGGTTTTAGTTGTGCAGAGTTAGAAGATTAATTTAAAACCTGACTTTCCAGGTGAAGATTGATTTTTGTTCTTTCCAATAATTCGTTAACGCGTTCGCGCAAACTTTCGGGTTCTACAATTTCGGCACAATCACCAAACATTAAGTACCAACGCGGTAAACCGTCCTTTATATCGGCGGTCATAAAGGTCATTTCTATTTTATTACCGATTACTTTCTCCGATACAAACCCATAATACTTACGTCCGGTTTGAATGTACCGGGCCGTTTCTTTATCAACCCGGATAACAACCTTAGTTTTGTGCGTAGCATCGTAGATTTTACGGTATTGGTCTATATTCCCGTGTTCCTGGGTAAAAGGTACACCCGTTCGCTGTATTCCCACCATTCTATCGGTGCGGAATTGCCGGTACGCGGCGCGCAGGTGGCAGTAAGCCATTACATACCAGTAATTGTTTTCATTAAACAAGCCAACCGGCTCAATAAAACGGTTGGTAGATGCATCTGCGTAAACTGATTCATATTGCAGCATAACTTGCTTTTTCTCCGCTATGCTGTCCAGTAATATATTTAAGGCATCGGGGGTATTCTGGTTAAAAAGCTCCTGCCCAAAGTTAACCCATATCTGCGTTTCCAGGGCAGCTACCCGGTCCTTGGCCTTGCCTTTGAGCGCCGCTTTTACTTTGAACATTGCCGATTCATGGTGAGCACCCAAGCTTTTATCACTGAATTTTTGCATCAGCTTTTCGGCAGCCACAAAACTGCTGGCTTCTTCCTGGGTAAACATAACCGGTGGCAAGCGGTATCCTTCCATTAAAGAATAACCTACTCCGGCTTCGCCGCTAATGGGTACCCCGGAAGCTTCTAAAGAGCGTATATCGCGGTACACTGTACGCAGGCTTACCTGAAAGCGATCTGCCAGTTCCTGAGCTTTTACCACCTTACCCGATTGCAGGTGAATCAGGATGGCCACGATGCGGTCGAAACGGTTCAGAGTATCATGGTTCATGGCACAAATATAGCTATCCTCTAAAATAGGGCAAATTCAGGCAATATTCTACGTAAGCGCACCAAAAATCAGAAATATTAAGTAACGGAAAGCAGATTAAATTCACAGCAAAAAACTATTTTTATTATGCTGGCTTAATATATTCTGGTTTATAAGCCTGATTTAACAAAGTTTGGTAAAGGTTGAATATTTGGTATTATAGCTGAACCAAGGTCTGCATTTTAAAATAATATTTTGCTTTTCACCTGTCGGCATTAATTTTTTTTAAGGCATATTCTTTTTTTCAAAGCGCCAGTTTGGGTTTTGCGCAAGACCAGCCGGTTCGCCGGTAAACATTTTGCCGGCTGTACGGTCGCCTTTTAATTGCCATTGGTACCAGGCAGTAGCCACCTTGGCAAATTCGCCGCCGTGCGGCTGGCCGTAAGTGCCGCCATGCCCAACATCCATGTTAGCCATAAAAACCGGCACATGATTAATGCGTTTGTAATCGTCCATGCCGTTGTTGTAAGCAATATCTTTTTCACCGCCCAGCATATACAGGGTGGGCGTATGTATTTTTAAAAGGTTTTCTTTCGTAAGGTTCGGCATGGCACTCCGGCCGTTACCAGGCGTATTAAAGATGCCACTGTTACAAACTACCACGGTGCTCACGCGCGGGTCCGAAGCAACTTCCAGGGTTTGCAAGCCTCCGCAAGACATGCCACTCACGGCTATCTTGGTTACATCAATTTTATTATAATAAGGACTCTTTTTGTCTTTGTTCTGCGCAACGGCCCAATCAATGGCATCAATAAGCTGCGATGAGGTTGATTTTCCGCTTCCTTTTTGTCCTTCCTGTGGCATAGGGCCAATGGCCACCACTAAAAAACCGTGAGAAGAAACTTCCGACAAAAAATTTACGTGTTCCCAGGGCGAATTGGCACAGGCACCATTACCCCAAACAATTATCGGCAGCTGGTTCTTCTTTTTAAATGCATCAAGGTTTTTTGGCCGAAATACGGTGTGGGTTGGCAATGTACTTTCGGTGAGCATAATGGCCGAATGGGGGCCGGTTCCACCATCTTCTACTACCCTGGAAGAGGTTTGCACAGAAGTAGCTGGTTGCTGGGCAAATAATGGGAGCGATGTTACCAGCGCAACTAAGGCCAACAACGTAAATACAAATTGCTTTTTAAACATACACTTTAGCGTAAAAAGTTAGGGTAATTAAATTTAAGAATATGTAAGTGTAAGAGTAAGCGGACTAATTTATTTTATAGTAGCCATACTGGCGAGCTAAGGTTTCGTAACTCATGTGTTCTGATGGGCAAAATAACACAAATAAACATCAGGTAAAATATAAGCTGATTTTTATTATCGAATAGTATTTACTATCTGCTAGAATATTTCTTTCTATTTGTCATCTTGGAAAGACCTATTGTATAAAAAGCCTTGCAGGTAAAAGCAAGTAGAGCGGAAATTACCTCCTTTATTTTCTAAACAATAGATTCTTCTGGAATTCCTTGAATTCTCTAGAATGACAATTAAGAGATTTTTATATTAGGATTATGGAAGGAGATGATTTCTATTTGGTATTATTTGTTCTATAAATTAACATAATTGGTTGTCCATTCTAAAAAAGCAAATAGGCAGGGTGGGCATCTGGTATGAACAAATAATATATATTATTCTTTGCTGAAAATTTTCTCCTGGTGGTTCAAACCCCAAATTTTTAAAGCATCAATAATAGGCGCTAAGGTATCGGAATAAGGTTCGGGTTTATACAAAATCTTAACCGGGTAATCATCTACTACCACGCGCTTAATTAGTTGGTGTTGCTCCAATTCTTTTAGTTCCTTGGCCAAAACCTTGGGTGTAATTCCCGGAATACTCTCCTGAATATCGGTAAACCGCTCATTGCCAACTGCTACCGAAATAATAATAGGCAGTTTCCATTTACCACTAATTACTTCCAGCGCATCCCGCACCGGCTTCACCGTATCTAAACAAGAGAGACAAGGCTTTTTTGCTGCCATAAGCTTTTATTCTAAAAGTATACTGCTTTCCTTTAGGAAAGTACTATACAAAGTAAAGTTAATATGCTTAATTTTGCAAATCTGTTTATTCCGGCGTATTAACTTCTGGAACTGGAATAATTATAGATGATTATTTAAATAATAAACTAACGAAGCCAGATTATGGGTAAACAAAATATAGCATATTCTCTTTTAGAACTTGCCCTGGTGCCGCAAGGTGGTACCATAAAACAAACCTTAAATAATTCGCTGGCTTTAGCCAAAGAAGCAGAATTATTAAACTACACACGTTATTGGTTTGCCGAACATCATAATTCGGATTATATAGGCAGTTGCGCCCCCTCGGTATTAATAGGTTACGTGGCCGAAAACACCCATACCATTAAAGTAGGCTCGGGTGGTATTATGCTCCCGAATCACTCACCTTTAGTTATAGCCGAACAGTTTGGCACCTTGGCTCATTTATATCCTAACCGCATTGATTTAGGGCTGGGAAGAGCGCCTGGTACCGACCAGCAAACCGCGCAAGCCATCCGCTCCGATTTTATGCAGGCAGCACACGCATTTCCGCAGGAAGTAGCTAAAATCCAAAATTACTTTTCTTTAGAAAACAAAACGTCAAAAGTAAGGGCTTCTATTGCCGAAGGTACCAATGTGCCGCTTTATATATTAGGCTCCAGTACCGATAGTGCGCATTTAGCAGCCCAAAAAGGATTGCCCTATGCGTTTGCCAGCCACTTTGCCTCCACTTATTTATTGCAGGCATTAAAAATTTATCACGAAGAATTTCAGCCTTCCGAGTTTCTGCAGCAGCCCTATACCATGGCGGGCATAAATGTTTTTGTGGCAGATACCGATGAAGAAGCCGAAAGATTGTTTACCACTTTAATCAAGATGTTTTTGGGGGTATTAACCGGGGCGAAGGATGCCTTGCAACCGCCAACCGAAATGACCGAAGAGTTACAGCAAATATTGCAACATCCGTCTTTACAGCAAATGCTCAAATATTCATTTATAGGGAGTAAGCAAAGCGTAAAAACGCAGATTCAAGCGTTTCTGGAACAAACCCAGGTAAATGAGCTCATCGTGGTATCTACTACCTACGCCTTTGAAGACCGGATTAAGTCTGTGAAATTATTTGCCGAAGTAATGACGGAAATAAATGAAAACAGATAAAATAAAGAGAGCAGGAAAATGAGAATTATTGGTACCGGTGCAATTAAAAACATCCTGGCAAAAAAAAACTCTGTTGCAGGCCATCAGGTAAAAGTTACCCGCACCTAAGATATATTGCAGCTTAAGGAAATAGCTGACTCCTTTGGGCAATGAGGCAGCCACCATTAAAGATGTTGTAAAAGGGGTAGAAATTATTATTTTTCTATCCCTTTCAACACTTAAAAACAGCTACCAAAAACTTTACTGCAGAACGTACCACACAAAGTAATTACAATAAATACCTCTAATTATTATCCTATTCGGGATGGCGAGCTGCCTGGCTTGGAAGGCAAAAAAGAAAGTGCCTGTATTGCTCAAACCCAGCCCAGACCGGTTATTAAAGTGTTCCATAATATTTTGGCAGACACCCTGCAACATATAGGAAAACTGACCAGGGAAGAAGTAAGAATAGCTATATTGGTAGCTGGCGATAAAGAAGAACATAAAAAAGTAGCCGCCCAACTGCCTGTCGCCTGTTCAATTACACAATTTTTTTACCAAGTTTAAACAAATACACCTGGTTTAGAGTACTAGCTTAGTCTTTTGCGCCTGTATCTGAGCCACATGGAAATTTATATCATTATTATTACGGTTATTGGCCTGGCGGCTTTAACTATGGCTTGGTTACCAGATTTACTCCAGAAACTGCCGGTTTCCTACAGTATACTTTTTGTAACGGTTGGGTATTTAATGTATAAATTTTCTTCGGAACTACCAATCCCCGCCCCTTTACAGCACGAAACCCTAACGGTGCACTTAACCGAAATTGGCGTAATTATTACCTTAATGGGAACGGGCATTAAAATTAACCGGGCCATTAGCTGGAAAAACTGGAAAATTCCTATTTTACTCGTATCTATTACTATGCTGATTAGTATTGGAGCACTTGGTTTCTTGGGGTGGTGGGTGTTGGGTTTAGCACCGGCTTCGGCGCTTTTGCTGGGCGCAGCCATGGCACCTACCGATCCGGTTTTAGCTTCCGAGGTTCAGGTAGGTCCGCCCAGTACCGAAAAAGAAGATCATGTGCGCTTTTCGCTTACGTCGGAAGCCGGTATGAACGACGGCATGGCTTTTCCGTTTACCTGGATGGCGATTGCCCTAGCCTTAGCTCCTGCCACCGGCGAAGATTGGTTCTGGCATTGGCTGTGGCAGGACTTTTTTTATAAAATAATAGTAGGAGTGGGCACCGGATACTTGTTAGGCAGAATACTGGCCCATCTGATATTTATATTGCCTGAGCGCTTTAATTTTCCGGAAACCAAAGATGGATTTGTAGCGGTAGCCGCTACTTTAATCGTGTATGGGGTTACCGAAACGCTGCACGGCTACGGCTTTATTGCGGTGTTTGTCGCGGGTTTAACTTTAAGCCGGCACGAGCGGCCGCACCATTTTCACCAGGAACTGCACGATTTTACCGACCAAATGGAGCGCCTGTTTTTAGTTATAATATTGCTTTTACTGGGTGGCAGCATTGCTACCGGCCTGCTGGATGCGCTTACTTTACCGGGTATTTTAATTGGCTTAACCTTTATATTTATAATCAGGCCGTTGGGCGCTTTGTTAACCTTGGTGGGCCAAAATATTACCTTGCGCGAAAAAGTGGCCATTAGCTTTTTCGGTATCAGGGGTATTGGGTCTTTTTATTACCTGGCTTTTGCCTTAACCAAAGCAGCATTTCCCGAAGAAAAAATGCTTTGGAGTGTTGCGGGCTTTATTGTGTTGGTTTCGGTGTTTGTGCACGGTATTCTGGCGTCGCCGGTTATGCGCTACCTCGATTTGCGCCGCACAAATTCTGACTTGGAAGTAAAGTAAATATAGCTAGCGGGGATAAAACAGTTCGGGCTGATTTGCTACCAGCGGAATTGTATTATCGGCCGGATTTTCGGTGGGGTTGCAGTGGTAACCGAATATTTTGTATTGGGCCTGATACGGCTGCAATTTGGTGTAATGTGCGTGCCCTTCGTTTTTAGGATTAAAAGTAATATCATGAAAAACCGTGGTAGGCAAAGGTGGTAATTTTTGCAGATGGGCAAACAAAAAATCGGCCTGACCTAAATCGCCGGAATATACCAGCCGCTCGTTTTCTTCTTCAAAAATAAAGCTGTAGGTCTGAAATCCTTCCGAGTGCCGGCCAAAAGTATCGAGCGCCGAAATATCGCTTAAGGTTTCCAGTGGGGCAAAGTTGGCGTATTTGGTAGTGTCTTTTAATTGAATAACCAGAAATTCTTCGAGCTGCTTTTTAAATTTTTCGGATTGGTACAGAATGGTAAATTGCTGGCCTTTATCGTGAAAATATTTGTGGAGTAAAATATTGGCCAGGCTGCCGCTGTGGTCGTTGTGCAGGTGCGTAATTAAGATGTAATCTATTTTAAAAAATAAATCTAGCGCCAGTAAGCGAGGGTAAACCGTAAAGCCCGCATCAATTAAAATAGTTTTGTTTTTAAACGAAAGCAAAGCCGCCGAATTAAAATATTCGGGTTCGAAAGCGCCACCCGTACCAATAAATTTTAGCTGCATACGCGTAATATTTATTTACCCGATGAACGTAATATTTTACCGGAAGATACACAAAGCCTGCATTATAAATTAAGCTATTTCGGAAACAAACTTCTGTTTAACCTGTTCGTTTTATAGGATAAAACTAAGTTATGGCAACTGAGATGAACGTGGAAGCTAGTCCGGCCGAAAAGACCTGGCAAACGCACCTGATACTAAACAGTTTTTACGGCGAACTGGATTTGCGTAAGCCCCGCCGCGACCCGATGCACGAGCTTATTTCTACGATGCTCTCGCACCGCACCACGCACGCCAACGAAGAAAAAGCTTATTACCTTATGCGTGAGTTGTACCCCACCTGGGCAGAAGTAATGGTAGCGCCCGTGGATGATTTAACCAAAGCCTTCGAAACAGCTCAATATCCGGGGCCTAAGGCCATCAATATTCAGAAAGCTTTAAAAATAATTCAGGAAAAAAGCCCCGACTTTTCGCTCCGTTTTTTAGCCGACTTGCCGGTAGAAGAAGCTATGGATTGGCTAATGAGTTTGCCCGGCGTAGGTTTAAAAACGGCTACACTGGTGTTGCTGTTTAATTTTCATCAACCGGTGTTGCCCGTCGATACGCACGTGTTTCGGGTAAGCCAGCGCGTAGGCTTAATTGGCGCCAAAGTTACCGCCGAAAAAGCGCATACTATTTTATTGGAAATGCTGCCCCGCGAAGCGCCCCTTTTATTTAATTTTCATAAACATTTGTATTGGCACGGGCAGCGCATTTGCACCTGGAAAGCCCCCAAATGCGAAGCTTGCCCATTGCAACTATTATGTAATTATTACCACGAAGTTCGGCTAAAAGGACTTGGTTAAAACAAGCATTAAAATATTAGCACCAGATAAATACAAACTGCCTCTGATTACAGTTATGTTTTGCCACCCGAGAAACAAACCCGAAATACTTACCCAAGTGCCAATATTTTAATGCTTGTTCATAAATAAGTTCAGCCTTAAATTTCGTAAACCCAAACGGCTGAAACCGAAATAATCAGCAGGGCGAAAAAAATTAATAGGTGCCGGTCTTGGCGGGAATATTTGAGGGCCTTTTTCTGTAGGTGCCAGTAAACCCACGTTAGTACAATCATATTAACCGGTAAAATAATTAAAGGCGTTTGTATGGCGCTGTGAAACTCCCAGCTATCCCATAAAACCCAGGTTCCCAGAATAATCCAGAATAAGATGCCTGCTAAGCTAATTTTATCCTGGTATGTGGTGCGTTCATACCAGTAATGCTTTTTCATAAGTTTGTTTTTACATCGTTTAATTTTAATAAGTTAACGGTTTCAGCAAGCAATTCTACAGCCCGGTTTTACCAGTTAAATTCCGGTTGTCGGTGGAAAGCATAATTTACAATTTAGCAGGCGTGAGGATGATGGTAAGTACGAAATATATTAAATATACGGAAAAATTAATATTTAAGTTGTCTAACGCTTTCGTTATAAAAATAACGCCGGAGTGTTCGAATATTTACTATTTTAAGTAGCTTGTAGTTGAGGTTTTCAGCCTAAATATTAACTCTTTTTGCCCTTTTCGGCAGCGATAAAGTTAAACCTAAACGTATATCGGGGATAAGTTTTAACTTGCAGCTTCTAACCCCTAAATTTAAAAGTGCGGCTTGTCTCTCATCCAGTGCTATGCAATTATTACGTAACGTACCGGTGCAATGCCCGGTGTTCGTTTTGCGATATCTGGGAGAAGCCCTCGCCGTATGTGACCCTCGCCGACGTACAGCAAAACCTGCGTGATCTGAAAAAACTGGGCGTAAACGTTATTGATTTTACCGGCGGCGAACCCTTGCTGCACCAGCAACTCGACCAGTTTTTGGAGCTGGCGCATAATATGGGTTTTATTACTACGCTTACTACCAATTGCCTGCTTTACCCCAAATACGCCCAGCGCCTGCAAGGCAAAGTAGATATGCTGCATTTTTCGCTGGATGCCGCCGAAAAAGAAAAGCACGATACTGGCCGGGGTGTGGCTTGTTTCGATTTTGTATTGGAATCTATTGCGTTGGCTAAAAAATTAGGTGAGCGCCCCGATATTTTGTTTACTGTTTTCAGCGAAAATATTGACCAATTAGAAGCGGTTTACGAGCAGATTGTTTTGCCTAATAATTTAATGCTGTTAATAAACCCGGCATTTGAGTACAACACCGTAGATACCGGCGCGGGCTTAACCCCGGAGCAGTTAAAATATTTATCGGCGTTTGGTAAGCGCAAAAACGTTTACCTGAACGAAGCCTTTATTTCGCTGCGCCTGAATGGCGGCAACCACATTACCGACCCGGTATGTAAAGCGGCCAGTACCACGGTGGTTATTTCGCCGGAAAACGAATTGGTATTGCCCTGTTACCACTTAGGCGAGAAAAAATATCCGATAAACAACAACCTGTACGCGTTATACCATTCTGATGCGGTAAAAAAGCAAATTGCCCTCGAAGGCCGATTGCCCGCTTGCGAAGGTTGCACCATTAATTGCTATATGCAGCCCAGTTTTGCCGTAGAAGTAAATAAATATTTCTGGAAAGCTTTGCCTAGTACTTTAAAATACAACTTCTATAAAGGTACCTGGAAACGTATGTTTGCTTAACTAAACCCCAATTAAACTCCTAAACAATGGCCCTGATTTTACCGGTTAAAGATATTCATCCGATGTTCGGCGAAAATTGCTTTATTGCTCCCAACGCTACCATTGTGGGCGATGTAACCTTGGGTAATGATTGTAGTGTTTGGTTTAATGCGGTTATCCGGGGCGATGTGAACAGCATCCGGATTGGCGATAAAACCAATATTCAGGATGGCGCGGTTATTCATTGTACCTTCCAGAAAGCTGCTACGGTTATTGGTAATAATGTATCTATTGGGCATAATGCCATTGTACACGGCTGCACCGTACACGACAATGTACTGATTGGCATGGGCGCGATTGTAATGGATAAAGCCGCGGTGGAACAGCATTGTATTGTAGCCGCCGGCGCCATTGTGCTCGAAAATACCGTTTGCGAAGCAGGATATATTTATGCGGGCATCCCGGCTAAAAAAGTAAAACAACTAAGTCCGGAGCAAATTGCCAATATGGCTAAAACCGCCGATAATTATGTGATGTACGGGAGTTGGTTTAAGTAAGCTTTAGGCTCGCCTCTTTCTTATAAGAGAATTTATATAAATTTATTCAAGTTTTTTCTTCGCCCTTTGCTTATCCGGTAAAGCTTACTTTCTTTTTAGAAAATATTAACCCTTCCGCCCTCCGGGCACCTTCCCTAAATTAGGGCTACGATTAGGACACAAAATGGAGCGGGGAGCTGTTGGGGGTAAATGGCAGATGCAATATTTAGCAATATTCGGATAGAGCGACGGGTCAAGCAAGTAGTAGAAAAGATAATAGAAAAGCAAAGTGTGGTGATACATCAGCTAAGTGCGAGCGAAGCCGAGCAGCGGAGTTACTACCGTCTGCTGCATAACCCCCGTTTGCAGACCAGTCAAATCATTTCGTACTTGCAAGCGGACTGTGCGCGGCAAGTGGAGGTGGGCGCCCATTATTTAGTATTTCAGGATACGACGCAGCCTAACTTTGAACGCAACCGGCGCAACATTTCCGACCAGCAGCAGCTCGGGGTGATTGGAGATAAGCAGTCCTTAGGCTTTTTCCTGCATCCTTCGCTGGTGGTGCAAGCGGATACTGGCCGCTGCCTGGGCTACAGCCATGTGCAGGTCTGGAGTAGAGAAGCAATGGCGCCAGAT
>NZ_VWSF01000028.1 GCF_008629685.1 Adhaeribacter rhizoryzae
ATCTGGCGCCATTGCTTCTCTACTCCAGACCTGCACATGGCTGTAGCCCAGGCAGCGGCCAGTATCCGCTTGCACCACCAGCGAAGGATGCAGGAAAAAGCCTAAGGACTGCTTATCTCCAATCACCCCGAGCTGCTGCTGGTCGGAAATGTTGTGCCGGTTGCGTTCAAAGTTAGGCTGCGTCGTATCCTGAAATACTAAATAATGCGCCCCCACCTCCACTTGCCGCCCACAGTCCGCTTGCAAGTACGAAATGATTTGACTGGTCTGCAAACGGGGGTTATGCAGCAGACGGTAGTAACTCCGCTGCTCGGCTTCGCTCGCACTTAGCTGATGTATCACCACACTTTGCTTTTCTATTATCTTTTCTACTACTTGCTTGACCCGTCGCTCTATCCGAATATTGCTAAATATTGCATCTGCCATTTACCCCCAACAGCTCCCCGCTCCATTTTGTGTCCTAATCGTAGCCCTAAATTAGGGAAGGAGTTCGGCCGAACCGTATTGTTGCGGATTTGCTTTGTTGGGGAGGCTTAATGTTTAAATCTAATAATTAAAGGCTTAGAAAGGCAGTAGCTACTGGCATCTGACATCAGTTTGGGCGATGAGGGCCTTCTAAGGTTGTGGTGCGTAGCATTCCGACGATAGGAGGAAAACAAGCTTAGACAGCCCGAGTGACCAAACGGGGCCCTACGGCCTTGAGCAAACTTAAACAGCAACTAACAGTTAGCACTTAAACATTGAAAGATGAAATCTTTCAAAAGAGAAACAAAAAATTAGACTAGCTATGAAATACCCGTAAGGAGCATTGGCATAATTATCCTAACGGTTTAGTAGCAAATGAAAAGCCTGAATAAAAAAATTTAACTTCTCTATTCAGGCTATATTTATTCAAATAAATGCAGTATTTAGCTAATAGCCGTTAAGCTTTGCTCCAAAGCTTTTATTTTAGCTTCAGCATCTGCTTTCTTCTGCCATTCTTTTTCCAGAACCACCGGTGGAGCGCCGTTTACAAAACGCTCGTTGCTTAACTTTTTATCTACCGCAGCCAGGAAACCTTTGGTATATTCCAGTTCTTTTTGCAGCCGTTCCCGCTCCACGGCCGGGTCAACAGCACCTTCCATCGGTATAAAGAATTCATTGCCGCCAATTACAAAGTTTAAGCTTCCTTCCGGGCCTTCGTTTACATAACTAATATCCGGGAGGTTAGCCAATTTTTGAATTAAAGGCTCGAATGGCGTCAGAATATATTGCTCCTGAGTTTTAATGGCCAGATTTAAAGCTTTGGTCTGCGGAATATTCTTGGAGTTCCGGACGTTGCGAATACCCGCAATAATATCTTGGGCCTTGTCCATCCGCTCCAGCAAAATAGAATCGGCAACCCCAGCTTTTGGCCAAGCGGCTACAATTAAATAATCTTTATCGCTGCGTTCTTTAATATCCTGCCAGATTTCTTCGGTAATAAAAGGCATAAACGGATGCATCAGCTTCAGCAGATCTTCCAAGAAATTAATGGTCGCATCCAGCGTTGCGGCATCAACCGGGTTCTGGTAAGCCGGTTTAATCATTTCGAGGTACGACGAACAGAAATCATCCCAAACCAGTTTGTAAACAGCCATGAGCGCATCCGAAATCCGGAACTTGGTAAAATGATCTTCTATTTGTTCGAAAGCCACGTTAAACTTAGCCCTAAACCAATTTATAGCTAATTCATTCGGGTTTGTAATATTTTCATCTACCTGCCAGCCTTTAATTAAGCGGTAAGCATTCCAGATTTTATTACTGAAATTACGACCTTGTTCGCACAGCTTTTCGTCGAAGAGCAAATCGTTGCCAGCCGGCGAGCTGAACAGCATCCCGGTTCTAACGCCATCGGCACCGTACTGGTCAATCAGGCCTAAAGCATCCGGCGAATTGCCCAGCGATTTAGACATTTTCCGGCCTAATTTATCGCGTACAATACCTGTTAAGTAAACATTCCGGAAAGGAACTTCTTTGCGGTATTCCAGGCCGGCCATAATCATGCGGGCTACCCAGAAAAATAATATTTCGGGGGCCGTAACTAAATCATTAGTCGGGTAATAATATTGAATATCCGGGTTATCAGGGTCTTTAAAGCCATCGAAAACCGAAATGGGCCACAACCACGACGAGAACCAGGTATCCAGTACATCTTCGTCCTGACGCAAATCCGCAATCGTTAAATTTGGATTACCCGTTTTATATTTGGCTTGCGCTAAAGCATCTTCGGGGTTCAGGGCTACTACATAAGAACCATCGGGTAAATAATAAGCCGGTATGCGCTGCCCCCACCATAACTGCCGCGATATACACCAATCCCGAATATTTTCCATCCAGGAGCGGTACATATTTTTAAACTTAGGCGGGTGCAACCGGATGGTATCATCGTTTACCACGCGCAAAGCAGGATCGCGCAACTCTTCCATGCGTAAAAACCACTGCATCGAAAGTTTTGGCTCAATAACCGCATCGGTACGCTCCGAGTAGCCTACATTGTTAGAAATATCTTCTGTTTTGGCAAGTTGCCCATTGGCCTCCAGTTCTTTGGCAATTTTCTTTCTTACTACAAACCTGTCTTCGCCAACGTACAGTTGGGCTTTGCTATTCAGCGTCCCATCGTCGTTCAGAATATCCAGTACGGGCAAATTATGCTTAATACCAAGTTCGTAGTCGTTCAGGTCGTGGGCCGGTGTAACCTTTAAGCAGCCGGTACCAAATTCCATATCAACGTACTCATCAAAAATAATGGGTATGGCCCTGTTTATTAAAGGCACCAGAGCCTCTTTCCCTTGCAGGTGCTGGTAGCGGGTATCGTTGGGGTTAATACAAATGGCCGTATCGCCCAAAATAGTTTCGGGACGAGTGGTAGCAATGGTTAAATAATTATCGGCCTCGCCGGCAATCTGGTAATTAATGTAATAAAGCTTGGAGTTTACCTGCTTGTGAATTACTTCTTCGTCAGAGAGCGCAGTTTTTCCCTGCGGGTCCCAGTTTACCATGCGCACCCCCCGGTAAATTAATCCTTTCCGGAATAAATCTACAAACACCTGAATTACCGCGTCGCTCATGTCGGGCTCCATGGTAAAACGAGTACGTTCCCAATCGCAGGAAGCGCCTAATTTTTTAAGCTGCTCCAGAATTATGCCGCCGTATTTTTCTTTCCAATCCCAGGCATGTTTCAAAAATTCTTCCCGACCAATATCTTCCTTAGAAATGCCTTTTTCTTTCAGCATGGCCACTACGCGGGCTTCGGTAGCAATAGAAGCGTGGTCGGTACCGGGTACCCAGCAAGCTTCTTTGCCCTGCATGCGGGCGCGGCGCACCAATATATCCTGAATGGTATTATTAAGCATGTGGCCCATGTGCAAAACGCCGGTTACATTGGGCGGCGGAATGACCACGGTATAGGGATCTTTTCTGGGGTTAGGTTTAGAGCGGAAAAAGCCCTTCTGCTGCCAGTTTGTGTACCACTTCTCTTCTACTTCTTTCGGATTATAGGTTTTAGAAATTGCCATTGGGATAATTTTGTAAGCGTGCGCAAAAATAGTTAATAAAGCGTTGGGTAAAAAATATCTCTGGTTTACGAAAGCAAAACATACAAGCTAACACACCAAATAACAAAAAAGCCTGTTCCGGAACAGAACAGGCTTCTCATCTTTTGATTAGGCTAATTACACTTCAGCGTGTAACCATTGTTTTTTAGCCAAAAGCTCGTCTTCTGTTTCGCGGTAATCGGGGTCATCTACGCAACAATCTACCGGGCAGACCGCCGCACACTGCGGTTCCTCGTGAAAACCGGTACACTCGGTACATTTATCCGAAACAATGTAATAATATTCTTCAGAAATGGGATCTTGTGGGGCATTACCAGCCACAACCTCACCACCGTCAATTTCCACTTCGGTTAACGCTGTACCACCGCCCCAAGTCCAGGCCACACCACCTTCATAGATAGCAGTGTTCGGGCACTCAGGTTCACATGCGCCGCAGTTAATACATTCGTCCGTGATCATTATAGCCATTATCGTATCTCCTATTAATTTTTATTATTTTTGTATGCCAAAAATTTTCGGCAAAAGTAGAAACAATCCGTAACACATCAAATATTTACTTACAATTAGTTTACCAAGTTATGACTTTACCAGAACGTATTAACGCTTTTGTTTCGCTTGGCGAAGAATTAAAAAACCTAAGCCCAGCGCAAAAACAAGAAATAATTTTCCGGGCTGGTAATGCCAACTCCTGGTTCGATGCAAATAATGTAACTAATGCCTTAAACGGAATTATTTACCTGTTGGATAAAGAAAACCTGCAGGATTGGCTTTTTGTTTACGACCTCGAAAATATTACCCCAAAAAAAGTAGGCGTTATCATGGCCGGCAATATTCCAATGGTTGGTTTTCACGATTTTTTATCGGTGCTGCTTTCGGGGCATTATTTACATGCCAAACTCAGCAGCGAAGATAATTACCTGATGAAAATGCTGGCCGAACGCCTGGTAAATATTGAGCCACGTTTTGCGGAGCGTATTTATTTTGTAGAATTACTGAAAGAAGCCGATGCCATAATTGCCACCGGCTCCGATAATACAGCTCGTTATTTCGAATATTATTTTTCGAAAAAACCGCACATCATCCGGAAAAACCGCACGAGTCTAGGTATTTTAACCGGCGAGGAAACCACAGCAGATTTTAGGGCTTTGGCCGAAGATATTTTCTCTTATTATGGCCTGGGCTGCCGCAATGTTTCTAAAGTATTGGTGCCCGAAAGTTATTCTTTTACCCCTTTTTACGATGCCATCGCGTCTTTTAAATATATTCTCGACCACAACAAATACCAGAATAATTACGATTACAATAAATCTATTTTGCTGGTAAACCGGGCCGAGCATTTTGATAATGGCTTTTTATTATTAACCCCCAGCGAACAACTGGTATCGCCGATAAGTGTATTATTTTACCAGACTTATGCCAGTGCCGATGATTTGAAAAACCAATTAGAAGCTGTAAAAGACAAAACCCAGGTAATCGTTTCGGCAGATGGCTGGTACCCCAACAGTATAGCTTTTGGGCAGGCGCAGTGCCCGGCCGTATGGGATTATGCCGATGGCGTAGATACCCTGACTTTCCTGAGTAAGTTATAAAAGTAGTACGCTTTTCCGTCTGGATTGCGTATAAATAGCAAAATCTCTATAAAGGTTTTTACGTAATAGTTTTAATACTATTTATACTAAAACTTTTTGTTAATTCTTTGGTTAGTTAAAGAAAGAGTTTTGTAATCTGCTTTCAAATAAAAAGCGGATTACAAAGCTACTTAACTAAATACCAGAGCAATTGCTGTGATTTTTACTATTTTTTACTTAAATTAATCATCGGGAAATTTAATAGCGTACTCAATGGAACCTATGACTTATGTTACAGTAGAAAAAGAACAAATACCCACTTTAAAATTTGCCAATACCGATGTACTAACCAATTTGCAGGAGCGCAAAAAAAGAATGCACGATGTATCCAGGGCTACTGTTTTGGGCAACGGTTACCACGGCAAAGTAGAAATATTCTTTGAAACCGCCGACAGCGAACCTAAGCGGGTAGTTACCACCATCTGGGATTGTGATCAGGAACACCTTATTCTGAAATCAGGTGCCTGCATTCCGGTGCGTTCGGTATACGGGGTAGAGTTTTATTAAACCGGGTATAATAAAGCCCGGTTTTTAGCTGGTTAGCGCCAGCCTGTCCAGGGTTTTGCGAATCAAATCATCAATTACCTGATCTGTGGTCGGGTGAAATTGGTAGGTAAACCGGTTGGCGACAATGGCATTCAGCGAAATTACCTCGTGTTCCAGCATCCGGCCCAGCGCATACAAGGCGGCTGTTTCCATTTCAAAATTAGTCAGCATAAAGCCGGGAATATTTTCTTCTTCTACCCTGAATTTTTGTAGCTGCTGCATTAAGTTTTCTATTTTTAAGCCCAGGCGAAGTTCCCGGCCCTGAGGCGCGTAAAAACCCGGACAAGTTACGGTATGGCCCGGTACCATATCATAACCCAACTGTTCGCGCAAAATATCGGAACCTCTTACACAATACGGCTGGTAACCCAATTTTAAATTTTCTTGCAGCGCCTCGCTAATAGTAGTTTCGTAACCGGTTTGCACCAGCGGGTAAAATTGCATTAAAGAATCTAAACCAATGGCGTACTCCGTAACCAAATGGCTGCCCAACGGAATGTTTTCCTGAATAGTGCCCGAAGTACCAATGCGAATAATGTGCAGGTGAATTTTTTCTTCGTTTACGGTGCGGTTTACCAGGTCAATATTTACCAGCGCATCCAGTTCGTTTAGCACAATATCTATATTGCCGGTGCCAATACCCGTAGATACCACCGTAATGCGCTTGCCTTTGTAATACCCCGTGTGGGTAATAAACTCGCGACGCTGCACCTGCACCTCAATCAAATCGAAATATTGGCTAACCAGCGCTACCCGGTTCGGGTCGCCGACCGTAATGATGGTATCGGATATATGTTCCGGAAGTAAATTAAGGTGGTACACACTGCCATCTTGGTTTAATATTAATTCAGATTCCGGAATTCTCATAGTTATGGGTTTTAGGTTAGGTTGTAAAAACAAAAAGGTACCGAAAGCAAGAGAGCATTTAAGTTTTGCTTAAATGCTCTCGTACTCCTTACTTTTTCTCTTTACGATACAACCCTTTAAAAGGGTTATAGCCGTTGGTTTCTTTTTGGTAATAACCGGTGCCGTTGTAAGGCCGTTTCTCCGGATCGTGCTGGCAGGTATCGGAACAGGCACCTTGCATGGTTTCGCCGCAGGCTTCGCACATGGGCACGTGAATATTGCAGGTGGGGTTGGCGCAATTTACCATGCGGTCGCTGGGTTCCTGGCAAATATAGCAGCGGGAAATTACCTTGGGGTTTACGCGGTTTACGTCTACGGTCAGGCGGTTATCAAACACGTAGCATTTGCCTTCAAAATCTTCGCCGCCTTCTTCCAGGCCGTATTTAATAATGCCGCCGTGTAACTGGTAAACATTCTCGAAACCTTGTTCCAGCAAAAAGGCGCTGGCTTTTTCGCACTTAACGCCGCCGGTGCAATAAGTAATTATTTTTTTATCTTTTAACGGTTCTAGCTCGGCCACTTTTTCCGGGAAATCCCGAAAATTCTCGATATCTAACGTAAGCGCATTTTTAAATTTACCCACCAGGTGCTCGTAGTCTGATCTTACATCCAGCAACACCACGTCTTCCTGGTCTTTCATTTTTTTGAAATCTGAAGGCGATAAATGAATGCCGGTTTTTTCCTGGGGTGCCAGGTGCTTTAAACTGGAATGCACAATTTCGGGTTTGTAGCGCACGTGCAGTTTGGTAAATACGTGCGTATCCGAAGGCTCCACTTTAAAATCAATGTCTTTAAACCGCGGATCGGCTTTAACGGCGGCCATGTATTTTTCGCAGTCTTCGCGCAAACCCGAAACGGTTCCGTTCAGGCCTTCGGCGGCTACAATTATCCGGCCTAATAAATTCAGTTCCAGGCAAAGTAAATGGTGCTCTTCCCGGAAAGCTTCCGGATCAGCAATAGGAGAATAGCAATAATAAAGCAGGATGCTGTAATCTTTCATAACGGGCTTAGTTTCAGGCTAAGTGTTTTTTAATTTTTCCGCAAAAATAATGTAAAATAAACAACCGGGCAAAGATTTAAGTTTACCAACTAAGTTTACTTTCTATTTCTTTGAAATAGATTTGGTGGGTAATAAAGGCGCAACAATATTTGCCGGATGATTAATTTAATTATATTAATTAACCTAAACCTTTTTAGCCGGATTACCAAAAACCGTTTGGTTGGCGGGCACATCGGCAATAACTACGGCACCAGCGCCCACGCGGGCCTTTTTACCAATTTTAACGCCCGAAATAATAATGGCTCCCGAGCCAATAAAAGCTTCGTCGTCTACTTTGGCAGTTGCATTAATAATGGCCCCTGCTCCTACCTGAACATTATTACCCAATTCGGCTTCGGCGTCTATTACGGCATTTGCATGAATAATACAGTTATCGCCAATTTTAGCGTTGGCGCTAATTACCGCTCCGGCATTAATTAAAATACCGTGCCCCAGCCAGGCATTTTCCGAAACCGACGAAAAGGTATGAATGGCATTTACCGGCACTACCTGGTATTCTTCTTTTAAGAGGGTAACCATGCTTTTGCGGGTGGCGGTTTCTTCGGAGGCAACAAATACTTCGCACTTTTTCCCTAATAATTTTAGAAATTCCGGGTCTTCGGTCCTGCTCATAACGGTAATATTATTTACCTCCTGCTGCTGTAATTCCGGATTATCTTCCAGAAAACAATATACCACCACATTGTTGCTCATAAATACATCCAGCGCAATTTTACCTAACTGCTGGGCACCTACTATTATTACCGGGTTCTGCATAATCTAAATTTTTAACAAAGGTATTTATTAAAAACAGGCTTAACAATGTTTAAGATTTTAACCATTTTAAATATTTACTTTGTACGTTAAAACACAAGAGCAAAAAAACAAGAAAAGGCAAAACAGCGGTGCGGTACCGGTTTAAAGAACCTATATTGGGCGTAGATAAGCCGAGTAGCGCTGCCAATATTAAAATGTAAATTAATATTACCACGGCTCCCAGGCTTATACCCGTAAAAGAGGAACGCACCAGTTTAAACAAAGTTAACAGCAGCAACAGCATTATACATAAATTTTCGAGGGCAGCTACAATGTAAAACAAGGAACTGCTTTCCCAGATAAAAGGGCGCAAGATGGTATGAAACACCGCGGCCGGACTATGCTGTAAAAAGCTGGCTAAAGTGGGCTCCAGGTTCGGGAAAAAGATAAACGGCTTACCTACGGAACGGCTGGTTAAATACTCGTTGCTTTTTATGAGTTGGGCCGTAAAATAATCCAGCTTAAATACTTCACCCCTATTAGCAACCAGGAGTGCTCCTGTTAAAGCTAAAAAACAAAGTAGCACTACCGCAATCCACGTCTTTTTTAATTTGTTAAACTTATTATTTAAATAAATAACCAATCCGTAGCCAAACAGCAAAGCAAAAACCAGTGCCGCAAAGTAAAATTTTATTTTCCAGAGCAGATAACCCGCTAATATTGCAGCTAAAATATCTAGCCACGCCCGTTTAGATAAGCCGTATGCCAGGCGCAAAACTACCGCCATGAGCCAACCTAAACTACCCAAATAAATGGCTTCCTTTGCAATACCCGATGACCAGAAAACCACCGAAGGAAAGAATAAAAATGCAATAATTGCGGGTAACAAAACCTGTGGGTAAAGCCTGACCAGCACCTGAACCAACTGCCAAATCCCCCAAAAACTGAAAACTGAAAAATAAAGTCCGTTGAGGTAATAATTATTGTTTGTTAAAAAATTTAAAAAACTGAGCAGCATTACCATAAAGTAAGAATTGGAATACCACACGTAAATCATAGAAGTACGCAAGGTTTCGCTTTCAAACTTTCGGGTAAGGAGCAGGCGGATATAACTGGCCGGGCTTACTTTGGCGTACTCGGTTACAATATCGGATTGGGTTTGGAATAATTGCGCATCGCCGCCGTTAAAGTAAACCTGGTAAAAAATACCTAGTAAAATGCCGGCCGTTATTTTTAACAAAAAAGCCGGTAAAAAGTATTTTTTAAGCGGATGGGCTGCACTATGTCGCCAGATAAGGTAACCCAAACCTCCTACTACTAAAATATTAAAAAGGTAATAGAAATAAATCATGCGGCTACTTTCTGCTTTTTTAAAATATAATGCCCAATGCTGCACGCTAAACACTGGCGCGGCGTGCAATATTGCTGGTTTAATTGCAGGAAAGCCTGGGAATCTTGCGCCGATTTATTCCGGAAACTTAATTCTTCGTAAATTCTGGTTATGCTATTGTGTTCAGCCGGAATATTTTCGAGTAAGTTAAGTGCTTTATCTATTAATGGCTGGCTATCTATGGCGCGGGCGTAAGCAAAAAGTAAAGGCACAACGGTATTAAGAATAAGCCCCAGAATGCTGTCCTTTCCCATACCGGTTTGGTTTGATTTTGACGCGCGCCCAGGCATATAATGTTTTTGCCAGTACGGGCTAACGGTTGCCGTAAAAAACTTTTGATAATCGGGCAATGCCTTCAACTCCAATAAGGTCGAAAACAAATAATCTTTGTTGTGTAAGAAGGCGGCTAGTTGGGCCAAACGCACCGTGGGGAAATTAGCCGGACGCAGCCGCAAGAAATTCCAATCAGATTTTTGCAGCCCTGTGGGCAAAGAATATTTGTGGCTTAAATAATTAAATTCTTTTCTTAATTCATCCAGGTATTCGTCCTGGCAATATTCTTCTGTTAAAAAACCAGCCTGGCCAAAAAGCAGCGCCTCCAGTTGAAAAAACTGGTGCCGATGCCGCCGGAGAATAGCATAAGGCAAACTTTTACTTAAACGGCTAAATGGCTCTTTGTTTATTTTAAAGCCAAAATTAGCCGCTATAGCCCGGTAAGTTACTTCTTCCCAATGTTGCTGGCTTTGGTCTAATTGTTCCGTTAAAATATTGCCTTTCTGCTCCAGGCGCTCCAGTAAAACCCGGTCCAGCATTTGCAGTTTAGTTATTTCGGGCACTTCGGGCAGAAACGGCGTACACGGAATAGTATACGGATTGGCCTTGAGGTTCAAATAAGTTTGCAGCAAACCCGCTTGAACCCGGTTTTTTAATTCCAATACCGGAATTAAAGAGCCATCGGTGCGCTGCTGATCCTGGTCGTTTTCCCAGACTACATGCAAAATTACCTGGTCGTAGCGGGCATCTTGTTCGTGGTGGTGTTTTAGCCAATCGGCGGCTTTCAGGTGTATTTCTACACTGCCATTCCAGATTTCCTGCCCTATTTTTACTTGCGCATCTAAAAAATCCGGACCAGCATTGCTATTCAGAAAACCGGTTCTATAAACCTGCACCGGCTCCTGCCGCACGGTAAGCAAATTACTTTTATCGAAATATTGGTGTTGCCAGATGTAATGCAGGAAATCTTCTTTCATAAAAGCTTTTTCTGAACTGCTTAATTTAAGCAATTAGAAATATTATACCGGCAGATATTTCTCTAAATATTCCGCCATTTCCTGTTGCATGCGCCGAGCTTCCTGGCGGGCCTGCTGGGCAAAATCCGGACCATTGCCGGCATAAATAATATTCCGGGCCGAGTTTACCAATAACCCGCATTGTTTATTCATACCCAAACGACTAATTTCTTCCAGGCTGCCGCCCTGCGCCCCCACGCCGGGTACCAGGAAAAAATGCTCAGGGGCTAAAGCCCGAACCCGTTGTAAATAATCGGTGCGCGTGGCCCCAATTACGTACATGAGTTGTTCTTTAGTGGCCCATTGCTGGCTTTTCTGAATTACTTCTTCAAATAAGTATTTACTGTTTTCTGAAGAAATTAATTGAAAATCCTGACTGCCGGGATTAGACGTTAAAGCCAACAGAATTACCCATTTATCCGGCTTTATTAAAAATGGCTTTACCGAATCTGCGCCCATGTAAGGCGCCACCGTTACCGAATCAAAATTAAAATAATCGAAAAAGGTGCGGGCATACAGCTCCGAGGTGTTGCCAATATCGCCGCGTTTGGCATCGGCAATGGTAAAAATATCTTTCGGAATATAGGCCAAGGTTTTTTCTAAACTCTCCCACCCTTTCGGCCCCTGGGCTTCATAAAAAGCAATGTTGGGTTTATAGGCCACACATAAATCGGCGGTAGCATCAATAATTATTTTATTAAATTCAAATATAGGATCGGGTGCGGCAAGTAAATGGCTGGGAATTTTTTTAATGTCGGTATCTAACCCTACGCATAAATAAGATTCTTTCTGTTGAATATTTTGGAAGAGTTCTGCTCTAGTCATAGTTTGTATTTGGGTTTACAAAACTAGCTTATTTCTGATTTTTTTCTAGTTTAAATATTGCACTTGCTGAATGAGATGGTTTAACTTAGAGCTATAGCAGGTTAGGTTACAAGCTTAAAACGGCAGCAAAACACAAAAATAAAGCTCCGTGGTTGGCGGAGCTTTATTTTTAAAATATGCTATTTAAATATTATTTCTTAACGGGTTTAGCAGCTTCTGTTGCCGGGTAGTGATGCGCATGTGTGGCGGCCGGTTCGGTTGTTGGGCCAACTTGTGTAGCGGAGGTGCCGGAAGTTTTGGGCGCAACATCGGCAATAAAAGAAATATGGGTATTACCGGTGACTGAGTTAGAAACTACTGTAACTACTTTCTGGTTCTGGCCGGGTTTGCCGGTGCTGTTAAACTGCGCCGTTACAAAACCGTTTTGGCCGGGTGCTACGGGCGTTTTGGTCCAGTCGGGTGTGGTACAGCCGCAAGTAACCCGCACTTCCGAAATTAACAACGGCTGGTTGCCGGTATTCCGAAATTTAAAAGTATGCTTTACAATTTCGCCTTCCTGAATAGTTCCAAAATCATGTTTGCTTTCGGCAAAGGTAAGCACCGGGCCTTCCGTAACAATTTTCTGGTTAGCCGCAGGAGCCGGTACTGGTACAGGAGCGGGTGTAGCGGTCTGGGCTACGGCGGCTGAAAATCCGAGAGAAAGGCTAAACGCTAATAGATATATTTTCTTCATAAAAGGGTTATTTTCTTAAGGATTTAACAAATATATACATTTATAGTTTCCGGCTTTAAAATTAAACAATGCGGTTAATCTACGATCAACTGCGGGTTAAAATTTAATAAATATAGTTCTTCGGCCGAGCGGGTAACAGCCGTATACAACCAACGGGCAAAGTCGGTGTTTACCATATCTTCTTTTAAAAAGCCGTGGTCTACAAAAACGGCTTTCCACTGGCCGCCCTGGGCTTTGTGGCAGGTGAGCGCATAAGCAAACTTTACCTGCAGCGCGTTTAAATACGGGTTTTTGCGCAATTGTGTCGTACGTTCGCGCTTAGTGCCTAAATCGGAATAATCTTTTAACACTTCTTCGTACAACTTTTTGCTTTTGTCGGCGGGTAAGGCTGGGGCTTCGGTGTACAAGGTATCGAGCAATATTTTTACTTCCATTTCGGGCTCGTCCGGGTAATCTACAAACCTAATCATGATATCGGCAAACCGGAAATCGTACATGTCTTCGTAGCGTACAATTTTGGTTATTTCCACAAAATCGCCGTTAGCCATAAAACCAATCGAAGAATCGTTGGGCACCCAGTAATAATTATTCTTTACAATCATTAAATAATCGCCCACGCCAATTTCGTCTTCGGCAAAAAATATTTGCCGGCGAATGTGCTGGTTGTACAGGTTGGCATTTTTATTGGAACGACAGATTACCGTGGTATTTTCGATGCCAAATTTGTCGTAAGCGTAACGCAAGCCATCTTCCAGCTTTTCACCGGTCATGCGGTAAATATCTTTGTAGGCGCGGGTACGCAACTGCAGTGCCGGCTCATTTTGGCTAAGTTGCTCGCGCAAATTAGTGGCGTTCATTAATATACCCGATTCCTGGGCCTGCCGCATTACCTGCCGCAATTCCAGTTCCTGCACGTTGCACCGGAAATTATTGCTCAAATAAGCGGCCTCTAACGACGGACTAATGGACTGGTTTACCGGCGGCAACTGGGCCGTATCGCCAATTAAAATAAGTTTGTTATTTTTTCTTTCGAAAACGTAGCTAATTAAATCTTGCAGTAAGCCGCTATCGCCAAAAGATTTTTCATCCGAAATCATCGACGACTCATCTACAATAAAAACGGTATCGGCTAGTTTGTTGGGCTGCCGGTTAAACACCAAACCATCGGAGAATGCATTGGCGGCTTGCCGGTATATTTTTTTATGAATGGTAGAGGCCGGTAAACGCGTGTACGACGACATAACTTTAGCGGCCCGGCCCGTTGGGGCCAATAACACGTACTTGTAACCAAAACTATTCAGAATCTTAACCAAGGCGCGTACCACGGTAGTTTTACCCGTACCGGCAAAACCTTTCAGCAAGAATACTTCGCGGTTGTTAGTTTTATTCGAAATAAATAAATCTAATTTCTTAAAAAGAGCGGCCTGGTCGGGCGTAGGCTCAAACGGAAAGTTTTTTAACAGGGCTTCTTCGGGTCGCATGTAATTATTTCGGTACGTCGGCGGGGTTGATGGTGGCCATGGTGGTAGTGGCTTTGGCAATTAATATTGGCGCATCTTGTCCCTTTTTACAATAGATTTCGGCTTAACAAAAGTTCAATTGCCGGCCTTGTTTCAGCACCCAGCCTTTGGCCAATAACATATCGCCTATGCCCGGGTTTAAATAACTCACTTTTAACTCTACGGTAACTACGTGGTAGCCTTTCGGAACCAAACTTACCGCAGCAAAGCCCGATACAATATCGGCCAGGGTAGCCGTTAGGCCGCCGTGCACAAACTCTTTATGCTGCTTATGCGCTTCCTGCAAAGTTAGTTCGCCTTCTATTTTTCCTTCTGCTATATTTGTAACCCGAAAGCCAATGAATTGCATTAAAGTTTGGCGTTCGAGTTTTTCCAGAATCGTATTTTTAAAATCCGGATTAAGCGTTTTTATCATGAGGTAAAATCATTAGGTAAAGCTAAGCAGATAACATTTTGGATACAAACGAACAGATTAATCTTAATGCCCATTACTCCGGCAAGCTCCGGGTAAGGGTTTGCGGTGTTTTAATAGAAGACAAAAAAATATTACTGGTACGCCACCAAGGCATTACGGGCAAATACGCCCTGTGGTCGCCGCCGGGTGGTGGTTTAGCTTACGGTGAAAAAGTTTTAGATTGTTTGGAACGGGAATTTCGGGAAGAAACTGGTTTGGCAATTACTCCTAAGCGGTTTTTATTTTTACGGGAGTTTTTAAACGAACCATTACATGCCCTGGAATTATTTTTTGAAGTGGCAATTTTGGGCGGTACATTAAAAACCGGCTCGGACCCCGAATTAAGTCCGGATGACCAACTTATTCAGGAAGTGGCTTTTAAATCCTTAGCCGAAATACGTCAGGAAAAAGACGCGATTCCGCACCAGATTTTCGAAGATTTAATTGATTTAGACGACCTTTTTATGCCGCAACACCGGTTTTTGTAATAATATTTGACACTCCAATTTGTTTGGCTATCTAATATTTTTATCGAAAATTTTTACAGTAATTTTTAAAACAACCGACATTACAGCCCCACAACAACACCTTGGTAAAAGAAAATAATCATTATCGGCAGGTATTAAAAATAACCGACGAGTCTTTCGACCCGCAGCAGCTTTTTGCTTATAATTTATATATTTCCTACAGCCGCGATCGGGTAAGGTTTACAGTGCTGGATACCGAACGCAATAAATTTATCGCGCTTGAAGATTACATAGTGAGCCATATTTTTACGCCGTTGCAAGGTGCGCAGGTTTTTAAAGAAGCTTTTTCAGATCATCCCTACGTATTTAGCCCCGATTGGCGAAAAATATGTGTGGCAGTTAATAACCACAACTTTACCTTAATTCCCGAAACCTTATTTGAAAAAGATGCAGCGGCCGATTACCTGCGCCTGAATTGCGATTACGACCCGGATCACGAAAAAATATTTACTTACAAGCACACCGGCATCGAGGCAATTAATATTTTTTCGGTAGATAAATACCTGACGCAAATTTGGGAAAGGCAATTGCCCCAGAAAGAAATTTATTATTTGCACCTGACCAGCCCTTTAATTGCCAGCTTGTTGCATTACGGCGAAAGAACCGCTGATAAAAGATTGTACGCGTATGTGCAAAATAAAAGCCTTTGTTTGCTGGTCATGCACGAAGGCCGAATGGAATTCTGCAATTTGTTTCAGTGTACCACGCCAGAAGATTTTCTGTACTTTTTTGTGTTGGTGATGCAGGAACAAAAATTAAATCCCGACCAGGACCGGGTAACGATTTGGGGCGACCTCACGCACGATGCTGCTTTATTTACCTTGCTGCGCAACTATATCCGGAACGTACAGTTTGGCACCCGGCCAGCGGGCGTGGGTTACAGCTACAAGCTCGAAGATATTTTCCAGCACCATTATTTAGATCTTTACGGCATCCACTTTTGTGCGTAAAGTTGTTAGTAATTAGATATTAGTAATTAGTGTTAAGGTAAACACACAAAAATTTGTTGTTCTTATTAATTCATTATTTTATCTCTATCCATATACTGCTACTAATTATTAATACCGTAAAGCCCAAAACTAACACCTAACCACTAATAACTAACCACTACAACATGAAACGCATTGCTATTTTCCCGGGCTCTTTTGATCCGTTTACCAACGGCCATTACGACATTGTGAAACGCAGTATCGGGTTGTTCGACGAAATAATTATTGCCATTGGGAACAACAGCAGCAAGCAGCGTTATTTGCCGGTAGAGCAAATGGTGCAGATTATAACAGATATTTTTAAAGCCGAAGAAAAGGTATCGGCACGCTCGTATAAAGGATTAACCGCCGAATTTGCCAAATCGGTAGGGGCTAATTATTTATTGCGCGGCTTACGCAATACCACCGATTTTGAGTACGAAAATACCATTGCCCAAGCCAACCGGCACCTGAACAAAGATTTGGAAACGGTATTTTTAATTACCTCCCCGCACCTGGCAGCTATTAGCTCGTCTATTATCCGGGAAATTCAGACGTATGGCGGCAACGTAGACGATTTTATACCTTTCCGGATTTCGCCGCCCGCAAATAAGAACGAATCACAAACGCAATAGAAGAATAAGCTTCGGGTAACACGGCTTCCACTTCCTCGGGCGTCATAAACTTTACTTCTTCAATAAATTCCTCAGCCTGGGGTTTCATGAGTGTGTCGTCGGTGCACTGCATAACGTACCAATTGGTGCGCTTTAATATTTTATTGCCTTTATAAGCGTACGAGTGCCAGGTTTTGGGGAGCTTATCAAGTACTTCTACTTTAATATTACACTCCTCTTCTACTTCGCGCACGGCACCTTCCCGCGGCAGTTCCTTTTTATTCAGCTTGCCTTTTGGTAAATCCCACATACCCAACCGGTATATCATCAGGATTTTATCGTCCTTTATCACCAGGCCGCCGGCTGCTTTCACAATCTTAAACTGGTCTTTCAGGTGCTGAATTAATCGTTTCTTTTTATCCGTGATGAGTGTTAAAGATTTTAATTTTTTCATCTTTTTCACTTCCATCAGGCGCACAATCCGATCAACGATGGCATCATTAACATTGCGAATCAAAACATCGCCTACCAGCGACTTTGAGGTAAATGACTGTCCCTCATCCAGAATCAAGTCGTAATGGTGCTTATAAACTTTTTCACCGGCCTTCTTCAGAATTAAAGGAATGTCATTAATGAAGACGTTCATCAGAATTTTTACTTAAAGAGATTACAAATCAAAAAAAATAAATCGGAAACAAAAATGCCTGAGGATAAAAAAGGCAAAATTATTATTACGTACCTTCGCCTTATGCAAAAGTCTAATACAGCCCTGCAAATAGCCAGTTATTTATTAGAAACTGGCGCGGTTAAGCTACGCCCCGAAACCCCGTTTACCTGGAGTTCCGGTTGGCTCTCACCAATTTACTGCGATAACCGGGTAACGTTGTCTTACCCCGCTATACGTAGTTTTATCAAAAATGCTTTGTCCGAAGAAATACGGATGCACTTTCCGGAAGTTGAAGTTATTGGCGGTGTAGCTACTGCCGGCATTGCCCAGGGGGCACTGGTAGCCGATTTACTTGACCTACCCTATATTTACGTACGTCCCGAACCCAAAAGCCACGGCATGGGCAACCAGATTGAAGGCCGCTTGCTACCCGACCAGAAAGTAGTTTTAATAGAAGATTTAGTTTCGACGGGCGGTAGTTCTTTAAAAGCAGCAAGTGCGGTAAATGTGGCTGGTGGTAACGTTATTGGCATGGCCGCCATTTTTACTTACGGTTTCGAAAAAGCTACCCAGAATTTTAAAGATGCCAATATTCCGTTGGTGTGCCTGAGCAACTACCAAAACTTACTGGGGATTGCTTTAGAACAAGGTTATATTCAAACCGAAATGCTCGAAACCCTGAGCAGCTGGCGCAAAGCCCCCGAGAGGTGGAAAAAGTAAACAGTTTATAGTGAACAGTTAGCAGTAAACAGTTAGCAGTTATTAGTAATCAGTTGTTAGTTATTATTGGAATTAATAATAGCTGTAAACAAATTGAAATCCTGGAGATGAAATTAATAATGAAATATCTATTAGCAAAACTGTTTACTGCTAACTAATTGTTGATTACTGATTACTAATAACTGTTTACTGCTAACTGTTCACTGTAAATGAAGATTGGCTTAATATCGGATACGCATAGTTACCTGGATGAGCAAATATTGCGGCACTTACAGGATTGTGATGAAATCTGGCACGCCGGTGATTTTGGTACGATAGCTGTTTCGGAAGTATTGGCAGCAGTGGCTCCTTTGCGGGGCGTTTACGGGAATATCGACGATCAGCAAATCAGGCAATTACACCCCAAAGTTCAACGATTTTCGGCCGCGGGCTTAGATGTGCTCATGACCCATATTGGCGGCTACCCGGGTAAATATCATCCAGATATCAGAACCGTAATTACCACTAACCCGCCGCAGCTATTTATTTCGGGGCATTCCCATATACTCAAAATAATGCCGGATAAATCGCGGAGTAATTTGTTGCATATAAATCCGGGGGCGGCCGGAAAGCACGGCTTTCACCAGATACGAACACTCGTAAAATTTAATATTACGGCCGGTAAAATAGCGCAGTTACAAGTAGTAGAATTAGGAAAACGCGTAGCCTGAAAATAAAAAAGTGTGCCTTTAAAGGCACACTTACCATATCTATAAACAAGCTGGATATTACGCTTAAAAATTCCTAGAGCCCGCCGAAAAGATATAATATCCGGCGACTTAGACCACAGAAATTACTTAGCAGATTCTTTGTCGTCTTTGTTTAAAACGTCTTCTACTTTATCCTTAACTGCTTCTACCACATCGCTAACTTTATCAGCTACAGTATGGGCAGCATCGGAAATAGCTTCTTTTACGCTGTTAACAATACCGGTTTCCGGTTCAGCGGCTGGTTTAGCAGGAGCAGCTGATGCAGGAGTAGTTTTACCAAATTGTGCTTTCAGTTCTTCTACGTCTACGTTCTTAATAACTGGCGTAGCAAGCAATTGCTTAATTACGCGCTGCTTGTTATTGGCTCTTGCTATATTTTTTCTGTGTTTTCTTTTTAATCTTGTAACGGCCATTGCTCAAATTTTAAATTGAAACGCAAAAGTAAGGTTTTATTTTCAGATTCTCAAAAATAAATATTAATTGTTCTGGTAAAGCGTTTTAAATTAATATGCGCCGGCCGTGCCGTTCTGTAACTACAAAAATCTTTTACTAGCAGCAATTCTGAACAGGTAAATAAGCTAGCTAATAGTTATTATTTTTGCCAACTAATTTATAAAACAAGTATAGTTTATTCTTAACTTTTTTGCATGAATATTATTGATTTAAGGAGTGATACCGTAACCCGGCCTACCCCCGACATGCTGCAATATATGTTTCAGGTGCCAGTTGGCGACGATGTGTTTGAAGAAGACCCAACTATAAATGCTTTAGAAATTAAAACAGCTACTTTGTTTGGCATGGAAGCCGGCCTGTTTTGCCCTTCCGGCACCATGACAAACCAAATTGCCATAAAAGCCCAAACCGAACCACTAACCGAAGTTATCTGCGACTACACAGCCCATATTTACCAGTACGAAGGCGGCGGTATTGCTTTTAATTCGGCGGCTTCGGTGTATTTATTGCACGGGGAGCGGGGTAAAATTACGCCCGAAATGGTAAAAGGTGCCATCCGGCCCGATAATATACATTACCCAATTTCGAAGTTAGTTTCTATTGAAAATACTTCTAACAAAGGTGGCGGCACTTTTTACACGCTCCCGGAAATTGCCGGTATTGCAGCAGTTTGCCAAGAAAATAAATTGAGCTTACACCTGGATGGGGCCCGGGTTTTTAATGCCTTAACGGCTGCCAATGAATTGCCGAAGGCTTATGGGCAATATTTTAATAGTATTTCGGTTTGTTTATCTAAAGGTTTGGGAGCTCCGGTCGGGTCGGTGTTGGTGGGCAGCAAAGACCTTATTCGGAAGGCCCGGCGCATTCGTAAAGCTTTGGGCGGCGGTATGCGGCAAGCTGGTTTTTTGGCTGCTGCCGGCATTTATGCCCTCGATCACCACGTAGCGCGGCTAGCCCAGGATCATGCCTGCGCCCGCTTACTCCGCGACACTTTAGAAAAATGCGCTTACGTAGAAAGTGTACTGCCGGTGGAAACCAATATTGTCATCTTTACCCTGGCGCCGAAAGTAGAAACCCGAGTATTCCTGCAAAAACTAAAAGAACAAGGCATTCTGGCCTTGGATTTTGGTCCGCGGCAAATCCGGTTTGTTACGCACCTCGATTTTACCGAAACTATGGCCGAAAAAACCTGCCAAGTACTAAAAAATATTAGCCTATAATAGTTCCTGGTAAATATTCACAACGCATTTAAAAAATATTCCAGCTTAAAACAACTTACTATAAATTTATGGAAGACTTCTCCGGCTCAGATTGGCAAAAAATATTGTTACAAGACGAGGTTTTGGCCAACCATATTCGCAACAGCCCAGCAATTGAACAAGAGCCCCATAAAGATATTTATTTAAGTTTGCTGAGTTCCATTATTAGCCAGCAGTTGTCTACGAAAGTAGCGCGGGTAATTAAAAGCCGTTTTCTGGCCCTTTTCCCGGATAATTACCCCGAACCAAGCCTGGTTCAGGCGCAACCCGATGAAGTTTTACGGAGCGTTGGCTTATCTTTTCAGAAGTTAGGTTACATCCGGAATGTAGCGGCTTTTGCCGAAGGGGGTAACCTGAATTATGCAGTTATTGTGGCTATGGAGGATGAAGACCTGATTAAACACCTGACCCAAATAAAAGGTGTTGGCCGCTGGACGGCCGAAATGATTCTGATGTTTACCCTGGCGCGTCCGGACGTTTTTCCGGTAGATGATTTGGGTATTCAGAACGCCATGAAAAGAAGTTACGGCCTAACGCTAACTGGCAAACCTTTGCAAGCCGAAATGATTAGAATTGCCGAAGCCTGGCGGCCTTACCGCACCTTAGCCAGCCGCTACCTGTGGCAATCGCTGGATAATAATTAAATATTTAAGCCGCAGCCCGTTGATAATATAAAAGTATCAACGGGCTGCGGCTTAAATTTATTCTAATAAACTTTAAACTTTGGCTTTAGTAGCAACCAGCGCAATAGAAAGCCCCATAATTGCAATTAGCGAGAAAGACACCTTTAAGCTGGTAGCTCCGGCAACTAACCCAATAAGCGGCGGGCCGAATAAAAAGCCTAAGAACCCAATGGTAGAAACCGCCGCCAATGCTACCCCCGGCGACATCACCTTAGATTTGCCGGCCGCACTATAAACCAATGGCACCACCGACGAAACGCCGGCCCCGACCAAAAAGAAGCCAATAATAGCCATTACCATATTCGGGAATAGAACCGCAATTGCCAAACCTGCAGCAGTTAATAAGCCACTCATTTGCAATACCTTTTTAAGACCGAAACGGTGCGTAAGCCCATCGGCTAAAAACCGGCTTAAAGCCATGGTACACATAAAAGCGGTATAACCCGCACCAACCCAGGCTTTCTCGGCTAACACTACTTTCTTAAAGTAAACCCCGCTCCAGTCGAACATAGCACCTTCGCAAATCATGGAACAGAAAGCAATAATACCGAGGTGAACTAAAGATTTATCTGGTTTTACGAAAATGGGCTGGTTGGCTTGCTTATTCGCGTCTTCACGCAGGAAATATTTAGAACTGAATCCAATTACAGCCCAGGCTATAACTAAAATCACTATAAAATGCTGATAAGGTACTATGCCCGTGCCAATCATTAACGTACCCAAAGCAGCTCCTAAAAACCCGGCCAAACTCCATACCCCGTGAAAAGAAGCCATTATTGATTTTTTGTAGAGTGCCTCTACCCCTACGGCTTGGGTATTTACGGCTATATTTACCATGTTACCCGCAAATCCAAACAAAAACAAGCCACCCATTAAAACAGGTGTGGTTTCGGCTAAACCCAATGTAACCAATACCAGACTATACAACATGGCGGCAATCATTACCACAATGCGGCTGCCGGTTTTAGCTATTAACCAACCCGAAAGCGGTAAAGAAGCCATTAACCCCACTGGTAAAGCTAATAAAACGCCCCCTAATGCAGAATCAGATAAACCCAAGGTTTGCTGAATAGTTGGAATACGGGAAGCCCAACTGGCAAAAGCTAAACCCTGAATAAAAAATATGGCAGCAACCGCATACCGGTAATAATGCTGAGGAAAAACTGCTTCCTCCGAGGCAAAAGCTAAATTTTTTATATCTAGTGTTTTGTTAGTATCCATAATATAAAATTATTTGCATCTATTCGGCAAAATTAATTTATTGTTGCAAATAATTTATACTTTTAATTATTTATTTAAATATTATTTATCAAAAAGCAATATTCATTAATAAATTATAATTATATATAAAGAATTAACCAAGCCCGTAATTAATTTAGAATTTATTACCTGCGCGAAGAAATGAAGGCTTCCTAAAAAGCAGTTAAAGCGCAGCTCTAACAAAGTGTTGTTAAGTTTGCTGCCAACAAAAACGAAGACCGATTATGCTTTTAAATTTTTTTGTTTGCGGTTCCTGGGGGTGGGAATTTTTCAAAATATACCCATTACATACCCAGCGCATTACTTTGCTTAATGAATTAACTTGGGTATAAAGAAGGCCAATATTTAGGTAAGCTTACCTTATTTTTGTGCGCTTAATTAAGTAGCTCATTAATACTTTTTCAAAGGGTTCCTGAATATCAACCGGAATAAAATCAATTTTGTACTGCCCGCATTTTAAGGCCAGCTCTTGTTTAAACTGGTTCATGGCTTGCAAATATTGGGTGCGTACCTGCGAGGGCTGCAGTTTTATTTCTTCGCCGGTTTCTATATCTACAAACACGTACGGCCTATCCGGAAAATTGAATTCTTCTTCGGTGCTTTTATCAGTAACATGAAAAAGCAATACCTCGTGGTTGCGGTGTTTCAGGTGTTGGAGCGCGGCCAGTAAAGCCGAAGCATCTTCGTTGCGGCTCAGCATATCGCTTAAAATAATTACCAACGACCGTTTCTGAATTTGCTGGGCTATCTGGTGAATCACGCCGGCCACATCGGTATTTTTGCCCGGAGCAGGATTAGAAATTAATTTTTGCAACTGCAGCATTAACGTATGCACATGCGACGTGGTAGACCGCACCGGCGTTTGCACCTCTACTTTATCTGAAAAAGTAACCAAGCCCACCGCATCGCGTTGCCGTTGCAACATATTAGCTATAGCTGCGGCACACAAAGCGCTAAAGGTAACCTTGCCGTACGTTTCTACCGGGTAAAACATAGAAGGCGAAACATCCAGAAGCAAATGACAGCGCAAATTGGTTTCTTCTTCGTAACGTTTTACAAATAATTTATCGGTGCGGGCAAATACTTTCCAGTCGATGTGGCGGGTACTTTCGCCGCTGTTGTATAACCGGTGTTCCGAAAATTCCACGGAAAAGCCATGATAAGGCGATTGGTGTAACCCCGTAATGAAACCCTCCACCAGTTGTTTTGCCAGAAATTCCATGTTCTCGAATTTGCGTACGGCGGCCAGATCAATTATGGTGTTTTTCATACTAAGGCTTGTTTGGGTATTTATTTTAGGAATTTTAAATTTATAAAACTTACCGGAATTTAAACGCTAACGAACAAAATACCGCGGATTGGTTTCAGAATAAAAGTTAAATATTATATTTGTTGAATATTTATAAACCCGTTCAAAATGCTTTAAAAGCAATTGATTTTGTTTAACAGAGTAGGCATACGAGCTTAACGAAAAATTAAATACAAAAATTTTTATAAATCATCCAAAACAATTACTTTAGCCTTACAATCCGTATAAGTAACCTATATAAAAAGTGGAAGAGAACAACGAAAAAGCTGAGATTTATTCACAACGAATAAGAGCTGGGAAAAGGACGTATTTTTTTGATGTGAAGTCAACTCGCTCAAACGATTACTACCTGACGATCACAGAAAGTAAAAGAAAATTTAAGGATGAAACCTACTCATACGAGAAACATAAAATTTTCCTTTACAAAGAAGATTTCGCTAAGTTTGTTGAGGCGCTCCAAAGTACCATCGACCACGTAAAATCCGAGCTTCTAACCGAAGATGTGCTGGCAGAACTGGAAAAACAATCGCAGGAACCTGCCACCCTCGACGACGAACTGAAGTGGGAATAGGTTAACCAACTATTTTGTAAAAGTGTTTCAGCTCATGTAATACATGGGCTTTTTTTGTTTTTAGTCAGAACTACGTTAGTTCGTTACTTATTGCTCTTATGAGCAAATTGCCTTGTTTTTTAGCTTAAAATTCAACAAATTTATTCCTCATTCCTGTTCAGGAATTACTTATTACCCATTACTTTCTTTACAGATTTTCAGGTTAGCAAGCATCCCAGCAAAATTGTAAGTATATTTGCCCCCGATTTCATAAAACAAATAAACTTAAGCTATTTTCATGGGACTACGCTGCGGAATTGTTGGCCTGCCAAATGTAGGCAAATCAACATTATTTAACGCCATTTCCAGTGCCAAAGCCGAATCGGCTAACTACCCTTTTTGTACCATTGAACCAAACGTGGGTGTGGTAACCGTGCCCGATGAACGCCTGCAAATATTAGAAGAACTGGTGCATCCGGAACGGGTGCTGCCCACCATTATAGAATTTGTAGATATTGCCGGCCTGGTAAAAGGCGCCAGCAAAGGCGAAGGTTTAGGCAATAAATTTTTGGCTAATATCCGGGAAGTAGACGCGGTTATACACGTAGTGCGCTGCTTCGAAGACCCCAATATTGTGCACGTGGCGGGTGGCGTAGATCCGGTTTTCGATAAGGAAGTTATTGATACCGAACTACAGCTAAAAGACCTGGAATCTATTGATAAAAAAATTGCCAAAGTAGAGCGAACCGCTAAGTCGGGCGATGCCAAAGCAAAAAAAGAATTTGCCGCTTTACAAGCTTTTAAAGATCACTTGGAAAGTGGTAAAAACGCGCGCTCGTTGCAAGCCTCCGAAGAAGATTTGGAAGCCGTAGCCGATTTACAGTTGCTAACTTTAAAGCCGGTAATTTACGTGGCAAACGTAGACGAAGGCGCTATTAATACCGGCAATAAATTTGTTGATGCTTTAAAGGCACACGTAAAAGACGAAAGCGCCCAGGTTGTAATTATATCAGCGGCCATTGAGTCTCAGATTGCCGAAATGGAAGACCCGGAAGAAAAAGAAATGTTTTTAGCCGAATACGGCTTAAAAGAATCTGGGCTGAACCAATTAATAAAGGCCTCTTATGCGTTACTTAACCTGATAACTTACTTTACCGCCGGCGTGAAAGAAGTACGCGCCTGGACGATACAAAAAGGCTGGAAAGCGCCGCAAGCCGCCGGCGTTATTCACTCCGATTTTGAGAAAGGCTTTATCCGGGCCGAGGTTATTAAGTTACCCGACTACCAGGAATTTAAAACCGAAGCCAAAATAAAAGAAGCCGGTAAACTAGGCGTAGAAGGTAAAGAATACGTGGTACAAGACGGTGATATTATGCACTTCCGGTTTAACGTTTAATTAAAACCAACAACCATAAAAAAAGAGCGCTGAATATTCAGCGCTCTTTTTGTTTAAGCTTTACCAACTTACCGGCGCGGGTTATAGTTTAGCGGCTGGTAGCCAATAATTAAATCGGTGCGGGCACCCGGCGGCCGGTAATAAACAATAATATCGTATTCGTTTTCGGTTGTGTTAAAACTGCCTTCGTAGTAAGTTTCGTCGGGAATATTCGCTGTTTGCACGGCGTAGCTGTAGTTGTAATAGCCTTGCTTTAACAATGCCCGACCAGTATAGCGCTGGTTAGCGGCATCGTATTGCAACTGAAAATCTTTCTTAAGCTGCCAGTCAGTTATCGCGCCAAAAACATAAACATTGCCGGGTGCCGGCTTGGGTGCAGCCAGGTTAAAGGTTACTACATTATAATCGCCATTAACAGCGCCGCTGCCGTATTCCCGGTTTCCAATAATATATTTACCGTTTATATCTACTTGCGAACTGAAAGCTTCGCTACCTCGGCTCTTATCTGGTTGCAGCAATATTTCTTCGGGTGTGGCTTCGCGGTTGGCCGTGGCGATGTTTGCGCCCAAAGAGCGCATGCTGCGGGTATCGAAAAAGCGATATTCGTTTAAACCCGGAAAGCTGTTTTCCAGGTTAAAATAAGTAAACTCCAGCTTGCGTTCGGTATCGCGGACGAACAAGGGCTTCAGGTTGAGTTTTGCATTTTGCCAGCGGCTATTCTGCCGCAACGTAACTTTAACTTCCTGGCTCGGATTTACCAACGGATATTGGTGGTAGCGAATCTCAAAATCTATCTGCTGATACGTTTGGCGTTCCTGGGCACCCGCCGGCAAAACCTGCCTTGCTCCTACTCCTACCCGCTGCTCGTAAACCAACAAGCGCCGCGATAAAATATTGCGTCCGCTTTGGTCAGTAACAACCATTAAATAATTGCCGCTGAGCTTTACCCGTGGCACCACAAACCGGTAGTGAAAAAACTTAACTTTGGTGTTAAAAGACGGTGAAATATCGGTTATGTAGAATTCATTAAAATCCTGCATAAACTGCGCCTGGGTAATTCGGGCTTCGGTCCAGTCGGCGTTGCAATAAATAAATTTTACCAAAAAGCGCTGTTGTGGGCTATTCAGTTGGTCGAATTCCAGCACAATGGGTTGCTCTTGCGTTAGCGGCGTTACCGGCGGGGTCAGCACTTCTTCGGGGTGGCCGCTGCGCACATAGCACTGCACGGTTTTTATATTGGGGTCGTACACGAAATCCTCAAAACGCAGCTGCGATTCGGCGTAATATTCGGAGCTGTTACTTTCTGTTGTTCCTGTGCCCGTGGTTTGTTGCGAAATGGGAACACAGCTATACCAGATAAAGGCTAATAGTAAAACCGAAATAATACAAAGTGCTTTTAAGGTGCCGGCTCCCAAATTTTAATTATTTTAAAAGGATTTAATTTTTGTTTCCAGGTTATCAATCGATTCCATTACCGATTCCCATTGGCTGTTTTTTTCATCCAAAGCTTTTTTCACCGATTCGAACTTTAAAGTAGTGTCTTTTAAGGACGAAACATTGCTGTAAACTTTCGGGTCGGCGAGTTGCTTTTCGTAACCGGCCAGTTCCTGCTCCAGGCTTTGTACTTCCTGCTCTACTTGTTTTAACTGGGTATTCAGTCGTTTTAAATCGTTTTGCAGATTGCCATTGGCGTTCTGATTTACTTTTGGCTTTTCTTCCACCACTGCTTTAGGTGCTGGCTTTTCTGCTTTTAAGCCGTTTTTACGGGCATCTTTTTCCCGCTGCTCCATAAAATATTCGTACTCATGGTAAGTGCCCGGATATTCCTTTAGCTGGTAATCATCAATATACCAAATTTTATTGGCCACGTTCTCTACAAAATAACGGTCGTGGGAAATAACCACAAACGTGCCTTCGTATTGGTCCAGCGCCTGAATCAGAATATTCACCGATTGCATGTCCAGGTGGTTAGTGGGCTCATCGAGCAGCAAGAAATTAGCTTCGGATATAAGTGTTTTGGCCAAAGCTACCCGCGATTTCTCACCTCCAGATAACACTTTAATTTTTTTGAATACGGCATCGCCGGTAAACAGGAAAGAACCCAGAATGGTCCGTAATTCCATTTCGTTGCGCTTGCTGCCGGCTTCGGTTAGTTCCTGCAATATTTCGTTTTCTACGTTCAACGATTCCAGCTGGTGCTGCGCGTAAAACGCCATAATTACGTTATGGCCCAGTTGGCGTTTGCCTTCTACGGCTTCGGTGCCGGCAATTAAGCGCATCAGCGTAGATTTACCTTTACCGTTAGCGCCAATTAAAGCAATCTTATCGCCGCGCTCAATATTTACGTTCGTGTCCCGGAAAATAAGTTTGTCGCCGTAGCGCTTGCTCATATGTTCCAGGCGTAAAATATGACGGCCCGGCTGGGTATTAAACTGAAACTTAAAATTTACTTTCGGGGCATCCGAGGCTACATCTTCGATGCGCTCTAAGCGGTCCAGGGCTTTTACCCGCGATTGCGCTTGTTTGGCTTTGCTGGCTTTGGCTTTAAATCGCTCAATAAAGCGTTCGGCTTGCCTGATTTGCGCTTGCTGGTTTTCGTAAGCGCCTTTTTGTATTTCGTTGCGCAGCTCTTTTTCTTCTAAATAAAAGCTGTAATTACCGGCATATACATTTAATTTCTGCTGGGCTACTTCCACGGTCATGTTCGTGGTCTTGTCCAGAAACTCCCGGTCGTGCGACACAATTACCACCGCGCCTTCATAGTTTTCCAGGTAAGTTTCCAGCCATTTAATCGAAGGTAAGTCCAGGTGGTTGGTAGGCTCATCGAGTAACAGCAGCGAAGGTTTTTGCAATAATATTTTGGCCAGCATTACCCGCATGCGCCACCCACCCGAAAAAGTTTTCAGCGGGCGTTGCAATTCTTCTGTCGAAAAACCTAACCCTTCTAATATTTCTTCGGCTTTACTCTGAATATTATAACCATCCAAGGCTTCAAACTGCTCCTGCAACTTGGCCAATTTATCTACCAGTTCGTCGCGGTAATTTGTTTCGAACTCCTCCAGTACCTCTTCTATTTTCTTCTGCAATTCCAGGGCCTCGGCAAAAGCCTGCATTGCTACCGCTAAAATGCTTTCGTGGGTATCGTACGATAATAAATCCTGGTTCAGGAAGCCTAGGGAGGTTTCCCGGCTCATTTGGATGGAGCCGCTGTCGGGTTTGTACTCGCCTACCAACACGCGCAGCAAAGTAGATTTTCCGGTACCGTTCAGCCCAATCAGGCCAATTTTATCTTTTGGTTTTATATGCAAATTAGCATCCTCGTACAGGGTGCGGCTGCCAAAATGAAAGCTCAGGTTATTAATCGAGATCATGTAATATTGGGGTATTAAACTGCAAAGGTAATATTTTAAAAACTAACAAAATAATTAGCTTTTATATTTCAAAACAGGTGAATGGCTGTGAATATTAAATATTAAGTAAATAATATATCTTTTGTTTTCCGAAAATTGTTTAACTTATCAGGGTAATCAGGTTAAAATTTAAGTATATTTCAAGTCGCTAATTTTTGTTTAATCTGCCTGTTAAATCTTTGTTTCTTTATTAACCGATGCAGCAGCTTTGCCGATAGTTCTTACAAGCCCGTAGAACCGTTTAGTCAGTTAATTTAGAAAAAAGTTATTATCAGGTAATAGCTTAAAAAATTAGTAGATGAAGTTTGGCTATAATCTTTAATATATATAACCCAGGTGTTAGCAGTTGTTTCCTTATTAGATGAAGAGCATAGCCAGAAGGTTAAATCTCTGATTGACCAGATTGATGAGCATTTTGGATTAACGGGCGTTCAGATGACGCCTTTTCCGCATATTACCTGGCTTTTAACCGAAATTCAGGATAACGATGAAGCCTTGTTGCAGCAATGTTTACAGCAAACTGCTGCCCTGGCTGCGCCATTTACAATTCAGACTACCGGTTTGGGTATATTTACCGGCGAACACCCGGTGCTGCACATTCCCGTTGTCCGGAACCAGGTAACCAATTCTTTTCATTACCGCTTGTTCCAGGATATTTCTACATTTAGCCTGCAGATTCCAAAATATTACCACCCCGATTGCTGGGTTCCGCATTTTTCACTGGCCCTCGCCGACACAAACCCCGAAATTGTAGCCGAAATATTGCAATGGCTAAACGAGCAGAACTTTAACTGGAACATCCGCATTGATAACCTGGCTATTATGACCAAATGCGACAATAAATTTTTAAAAGAAGATGTGTATTATTTTAAAACGCAGCTTGTTGAGCAAGAACTGAAATATTTAAAATGAGGAAAACCTTTCAGTTTTTACTCCTGTTATTGCTTATCTCTTATAAAATTGCCGCTCAGACAGAAAGGCCGGAAGACTTCGGCTATCGACGCCTGCAAACAATTTACAAACAAGATACTGTAAATATTCTGGTGCTTTCAAAAAAAGGGGATGAAAAGCATAAAAAACCTTTATTCCTCTTCATACAAGGGTGGCTTCCAAAACCCCTTATTATACTTCAGGAGAGTGGTAAACCTTATATGGTATTTCCATTTCAGTCTGAAATCTTTCTACACGACTACCATCTTGCCATCATCAGCAAGCCCTGTGTGCCGCTTATACGTAAGGCGAGCGAACTGCGAGCAGATATGGCTTACCTCGATTCTGCCGGTAAATTTCCTGAGCAGTACATGAAGCGTGATAATTTGAACTACTACGCCAACAGAAACAAGGCAGTAATTAAGTATTTAAAGAAGCAAAGCTGGGTAAACAATGATGAAGTAGTTGTTGCTGGCCATTCGGACGGAGCAGTTGTGGCAGCTAAACTGGCGGCAGTTTCCAAGGATGTAACCCATCTTATTTTTGCCAGTAGTAATCCCTTAGGTAGAATGACAACCATTATCACTCAAATAAGGCAGCAAGATGACTCAGTAGGTACAATAACAGAAAATCAAATTAAGTTTTGGGAAGAAGTAGTAAATGAGCCTAAAAATAATGACATAAAGAACGAAATCACTTACAAATCTATTTATAGCTACTCTCTTCCTCCACTAGATACATTGCGGAAATTACGAATACCAGTTATGGTTGCTTATGGCACAAAAGATATAGCTGCACCCTTTTTCGACTACATGCGCGTAGAAATAATTCGTAATAAAATAAAGAACTTCACCTTCATGCCTTATGTAGGGCGAGAACATAACTTCTTTGGCTTCCATAAAAATGGCCAGGTAAACTATGATGATTTTGGCTGGGATAAGGTAGCGATGGATTGGAATGCGTGGCTTAAAAAGGATTAGCTCTTTGCGCAACCACACCTACAAAGCAAAAAATACTTCTTTTGGCTGCCTGAAGATGTTAATTCCTGATTCTTATATTGGCTTAAAATACAAAAACCTCCTGAACTTTAATCCAGGAGGTTTTTTATAAATTTTACTTCTGTAAAATCAGAAAGAAATATTCTTACATATCCAGCACAATCGCAAAAATGAGCGGAGCTACAATGGTGGCATCCGACTCAATGATATATTTAGGGGTATCTTTACCTAATTTACCCCAGGTAATTTTCTCGTTAGGAACCGCGCCGGAATAAGAACCGTAACTGGTAGTAGAATCCGAAATCTGGGCAAAATATCCCCACAACGGCACACCGGTACGCTGTAAATCCTGGTGCAGCATCGGAACCACGCAAATTGGGAAGTCACCGGCAATACCGCCACCAATCTGGAAGAAGCCCATCGTAGATTCTTCTTTAGCAGTTTGGGTATACCAATCGGCCAGTTCCATCATGTACTGGATACCGGTTTTCATGGTGTGCACGTTTTTAATATCACCGCTAATAACGTGACCGGCGTAAATATTACCCAAGGTTGAATCTTCCCAGCCCGGAACAAATATTGGCAAATTCTTTTTAGCCGCTTCCAGCATCCAGCTATTTTTCGGGTCTATCTGGTAATATTGCTCCAGATCGCCGGAAAGCAGTATTTGGTAAAAGAACTCGTGCGGAAAATAAGCTTTACCTTCCTGGTCGGCTTTTTCCCAGAATTTAAGCACGGTATTTTCCAGGCGGCGCATGGCTTCCATTTCGGGAATACACGTATCGGTTACCCGGTTCATGTGCCGGTTCAGCAGGTCTTCTTCGTCCTGGGCAGTTAAATCCCTATAATGCGGAATGCGTTCGTAAAAATCGTGCGCTACCAGGTTAAAAATATCTTCTTCCAGGTTAGCCCCGGTACAGCTAATAGCATGAATTTTATCTTGCCGAATCATTTCAGCCAAAATAATACCCATCTCGGCCGTAGACATAGCGCCAGCCAAGGTAACCAGCATTTTGTTACCGTTTGCCAAATGGGTTTTATAACCTTCGGCGGCATCTATTAAAGCCGCCGCGTTAAAATGACGGAAGTGATGTTTTAAAAATTGAGTTACCTGCATTTTTTATTTTTAGCGATTTATCAATTTGCACCAGGAAATACTTATTCCTGATTAGTTAAACAATTGGGATTATTTACCTTTACTATACCTTTTAGGCTTAAATTAAGCTTTCCGGATTATATTATTCCCAGCTTTTTCTAAACCTAAAAGCAAGAGATTTAATTCAAATAATTACAAAAATTTAAGGCTAAGCCGGCTTTTCTATAATCAGGTTATGGTTTGTGAAAACGCAAATATCGGCGGCAATGTTTAAACCCTCGCGCACAATTTCTTCTGCGGATAAATGCGGGGCGTGCTTTTTAAGCGCTGTTGCCGCAGCCTGCGCGTACATGCTGCCCGAACCAATAGCGGCTATGCCCATATCGGGCTCCAGCACATCGCCGGTTCCCGAAATAATTAAAAGTTCGTTTTTGTTGGCTACTACCATCATGGCTTCCAGTTTGTGCAGGTAACGGTCTTTGCGCCAATCTTTGGCCAGTTCAATGGCAGCCCGCTTCATGTTATGGCCGTATGCATTTAATTTTTCTTCAAACTTTTCAAGTAAAGTAAAAGCATCGGCGGTAGAGCCGGCAAAGCCCGTTACAATTTTGCCATCCTGTAACTTCCGGATTTTTTTTACATTACTTTTGGCAATGGTATTGCCCATGCTGGCTTGCCCATCGGCGCCCAGGGCTACTTCGCCGTTATGAAAAACGCCTAATACCGTAGTTGATCTTACTTTGGGTAGTGACATATCTGAATCAGTTTTTTACTTATAATACCGTATTAAATATTCTTGATAACTTTAAGCTGCTTTAGCTTTGTTTAATTTTTCGCTGGTGGCCGCTTATTCGTCAAAAAAGAAACGCAAAGCTATCTTAAAAAATACAGTATTTTAAATTTTATTTCTTTTGAATATTTTCTTTACTCTTGTCCGGGCTGCTATTTGGGGTTGCTGCTTTCTGTTATTTTCTTGCTGCGACGATGCCGATTTAAAATTAAAACAACCCATAAAGGCCTGGCTCCCTTATAACGCTAAGCAAGAAATTAAATTTAAAAGCCAAACCGGCGATACCTTAATTTTTTTAGCCACTACCCAGGAATTCAACAATAAGGGCAATGATAAAGCTTGCGGCACCTACAATATTCAAACCATCCAAACAACATTAACTTCCTCCTCAGACTCCACCGTACAAACTATAATATCGGTCAGCCACGAAGTAGTAGTGGGTATTAAAGTTTACAACCCGGTAAACCAAGGCACAAACTTAAATATTAAATTCAATACCGTTTCTGAACTGTTTATTTCAGATGATTTCCGGGATAAATATTTACTGGAAGTACAAATGGATGGGAAAACTTACCAGCAGGTGCTGCATGTTTACGGCGAACGGAGAACTGGTAATTTATTTTTTGCTGATGTTTTGTACGCCAAAAATATTGGCCTGATTGGCTTTAAAACTTTCGATGATAAATGGTATTATTTGCTTTAGGAAATTAATATTTGGCGTTAGTAAGTTCGGGTTTAAAAGATCTAATAAGGCTTATCTTCAGAAATTAAAGAACCATATTTATTTAGAAAACTTTGTATAATAGCAAGTTATTGCTGAAGAACAGGAAATAGCAGAACTAAAGTTAACTCATGGATTACAGCTAATTCAATGTAAAATGCACTCAGATGTTAGCCTGATTTAAGTAATACCCTGCCGTACTTTAATTATTTTGGAATTTTTAATAAAATATGGTATAAATTCACTTCAATGGATTCACGTAAATGCACTGTTTTTATAATTCTTTGATTTGTATAATCAGAATTTATTTTTTCAATGCTTAGCTTGGAATAATCGAATTGCACTTCACTGTTAACATAATTGTAAAATTTCTCAAAAAATGCTTCAAAGGAGCTGTCTGCAATATTACAGTATACAATTAAAAATTTGTTCTTCAGCCCTTTACTATCATATTTACTTTCAAGTTTATTTATATGCATTTGAATATATTCTTTATTTAAGTTTTGTAAATTCAAAGCTTCAATAAAATATTCAACCCTATTCTTGTCAACAACTACACCATCAACTGAACCTGGTTTTTTACCCATATTTGAAATACCATATTGTGATTGGTCTTTTGTGTTATAGTTGAGTTCTAAAAGGTCCAAGATTTGTTTCGTTCTACTATTTTCATCTGTGGTCCAAAAAATTTTGTTTTCTTGCATTTTGTAGCAAGCAAAAAGTATATCTAAGAACAAGTTATCTTTCTTATTATCAATAACTTTTATGGTTGAAGATATTTCTTTTATAAATTCTAATTCGTCAGATAACCAGGCTTTTAAAATCCTTCTGTATCTAACATCAGGGTCTTGCGTATTATAGCTCTTGTAACCTTCCTTTAATTGTAACTTCCGCTTTTGTATCAGTAGTTCTAATTTATAGTTTTCAAAGTCATTTAATTTCCCTTGTTCATAAAGCTTTAAAGAATTAATTTCTGTTACAATTTTATCAGTAATATCTTCAAGTAACTTTATTAGACTATGCTTTGTTTTAGGAGTTGAAGTTTCTACTCCAAGATATTTATTGTAATGAGTTTTTTCAAAAATTGGTATACTTTGTGAAAACCTACTTTTTAAATTGGAAAATATGCTTAAGTCGAAGGGAAACGTTTTATACTATCGGTTATAAATCTCTAATAGTATATTCAAATCTGTGTTTGATTTGCTCTTTTTATCCAAATAGAAGCTGTCAAAATATTCTAGAATGATACGTTTCTTTTTATCGTATTTCTTTTCTCTAAGTCCCCTCTCAATCAAATTTCTTAAATTTTTAAAATATGAACCTAGAAATAACGCTTCACCTGAATCATTAGGAAAGCTTCCAAATGTATAAACAATGTAGTATATATAGTCAATAATTTCTTCTTCCCAGTTTGGTTCATCTATATATTTTAGTATAAAGTTCCAAGTATGGAAAATCTTTTCAGTTGCTAATTTAGGAGCACTTAAGTAATCATTTTTGTTAAACCAGCTATATTTTAGCAGCTTTTTATAAGGATTGCAACAATAAGGAAATCTTTCAAATCTTTTTTCGAAAGACCTTAATACTATTTGGTAATATTTTTTGCAGTGTTCACAACTGTCTAAATTATGCTTTTCATTTTCTATTCTTGTAAAGTCAGTTGGGCGAGTTAATGAACTTCCAGAGAGTCGATAGAATTTTCCTTCGCAAATTTCAATCTCGTCTATTTTGTTTACAAAGAAGGTATTTTCAATGTTGGTTTTGTCCATAAAAATGGAGATACATTATTGTACACAATTATTACATATGAAGCTTATTCCTTTTGTCCGGCCAAATTCAACTAACAATCGGAACTGGATTAACTAATATAGTATATATTAAGGATAAGTATAAAGATTAAGAAAGAGTATTTCACTCTTAGTTGCAGTTTCTTTTAGGCACAAATAAAAGCTACTAGTAAAATATTAACAGGTTACTCACCTAAACGCGATCTTTGCGTAACTTCTTTTGATTCTAAACGGGAGAAAATACTAAGTGCCGCCACCACCAATAAAAAAGGCCCTCTTTTACAGAAGGCCTTTTTATTATGTTAATTTTGAAAAAAATTAAACTAAAATCCGAATTGGATCTTCGAGTAACTTCTTAAAGGTTTGCAGGAAGGCAGAACCAACGGCACCGTCTACCACGCGGTGGTCACAGCTTAAAGTTACTTTCATCAGGTTGCCAATCTGAATTTGACCGTTCTTTACCACCGGCGTTTGTTTAATACCACCCACGGCCATAATACAAGCATCCGGCGGGTTAATAATGGCGGTAAATTCATCGATGCCAAACATACCCAGGTTCGAGATAGTAAAGGTATTACCTTCCCAATCGGATGGCTGTAATTTTTTGGTTTTGGCTTTGCCACCCAAATCTTTTACCTCGGCAGCAATCTGCGATAAAGTTTTCTGGTCGGCGTTGCGTACTACCGGTACTAATAAGCCTTCTTCTACGGCTACGGCTATACCAATATTTATGACATTGTTATAGCGTATTTTATCGCCTAACCAAGAAGAGTTTACGGCCGGATGTTGTTTCAGAGCGGCAGCAGCAGCTTTTACAACTAAGTCGTTAAACGATATTTTAACCGGGCTTACTTCGTTCAGGCTGTTGCGGGCTTCAATGGCCTTATCCATGTCAATTTCCATGGTCAGGTAGAAGTGCGGCGCGGTAAATAAGCTTTCGGATAAACGCTTGGCAATAACTTTGCGCATTTGCGATACCGGCACTTCGGAGTATGGCGCACCGGTTGGCGCCGGAGCAGCGGCCGGCGTAGGTGCAGCTTGAGCAGGAGCAGCAGCAGGTTTAGCGGCCGGCACGAAGCTCTCTACATCTTTTACCACAATGCGGCCATTATCGCCGGAACCTTTTACCTGGCTTAAATCAATGCCTTTTTCTTCGGCCATTTTTTTGGCCAGCGGCGAAGCCAGAATGCGGCCACCGGTATTGGCCGATGCAGGGGCAGCTTGTTGTTGTCCTTGTCCGTTGGGGCCGGGTACTTGTACATCTTTTGTTTCGGCGGGTGCGGCTTGTTCCTGTAACTGCGTATCGGTTTTTGAATTTTCGACGCGTGAATCAGCAATTTCGGATTCCTGGCGGTCGGCAGGTTGGGCACCACCTGTATTACCGTTCAGCAACTGCTGATAATCAGCACCAGCTTCGCCAATAATAGCCAATATGCCATCTACTTCCACTGCATTACCGGCTTCTACCCCAATATATAACAAGGTGCCATCTTCGTACGACTCCAGCTCCATGGTAGCTTTATCAGTTTCCACTTCTGCTAAAATGTCACCGGATTTCACTTTATCGCCTACTTTTTTCTGCCACGACGCAATGGTTCCTTCGGTCATGGTGTCGCTCATTTTAGGCATCCGGATTACCGTAGCGTTTACATTGGCCGCCGGGGCCTGGGTTGCTTGCGGTGCCGGAGCAGCCGCTGGTGCCTCCTGGCTCATGGCTTTCGCCGGTTCAGCCGCAGGAGCAGGTTGTTCGGCAGGCGCAGCAGCGCCGCCCCCTTGTGCCTGGTCCAGCAAGCCAGAAATATCTTCCCCTTCTTTACCAATAATGGCTAGTACGCCATCTACCGGAACCGATTCTTTTTCTTTGGGACCAATATATAACAGGGTGCCATCTTCGTACGATTCCAGCTCCATGGTAGCTTTATCGGTTTCTACTTCTGCTAAGACGTCACCGGATTTTACGGTATCTCCTACCTTCTTAAGCCAAGACGCAATTACACCCTCAGTCATGGTGTCACTCATCTTGGGCATTTTTATGATTTCAGCCATAAATAGTTCGTTTGAGGCTCAAAATTGATTTAAAATATTGAAATATCAAATACCAAAAAGATTTAAGATGCAATATATGAATTTAAAAACAGGATGAACCACCTATATCTGTTCTTACGGCACATCCGGTTTCGGGTATTAAGTAGTTTGTAAAGCTACTATTCAGGCACCAATAAATTTTGTTATTGCAGAGGTTCGCAGCTAAAATTAAAGTTATTCTTTATTCTAGCAACTTAGCCGAATTAACTAACTGCTCTAATACAAGATTTTCTTTTAAATAATTTAAATTAGTCTAAGGAGCCCACCCCTGTCATTCAGGAGGAAATTATTTGGTTGCCTACTAAATAGTTTCCTCCTGAATGACAGGAATGGGTTGCTTGAACCTGTTGTTTAAATATTTGCATTATTTCTTTTAACAAAAATCTTCTGAATCATTCTCCCAGGTGGGCAATATCCATGTGGCGGTGCACCGAAAACATGCTGCCGGTATGGTGCAATATGTACAGGCAGAGGTTATGGTGCTCAAAAATATCCATACAATGCAGCGGGTAATTCAGCATTACGCACAAAAATATGCGCATGGCGCGGCCGTGCATACAAATTAATACGGTTTCTTCTTCGGGCCTGGATAATAAAAGATCCAGAAAGATGCGTTGCCGGGCAGCTACGTCTTCGGGGCTTTCGCCGCCTTCAATGCTTAAATGGCATTCGCCTTCCTGCCACTTCTGCAAAACAGCAAAGTAAGAATGGTCGGTTTCGGGCGATACGTATGTGCCTTCGCGGTTGCCCCAGCAAATTTCGTTTAGCTCCGGGTGTTTTTCGTGCGGTATGCCTTTGTCTATAAACTTTTGTACCGATTGAATGCTCCGCTGTAAGGCCGAGGTGTATATTTTATCGAACGGAACATCGTGGTAAGCTTCGTAAAAACGCTGCGCCTGCCACTGCCCGGTATTATTTAGCGACGAATCTACGCCACTGCCCTGAATAATACCCTGTAAGTTATAATCGGTTTGGCCGTGCCGGAGCAGGTATATTTTTTTAGTACTCAAAATTGCTCTACTTTTGTTTTCGGCTACGAATTTAAGCAATAGAAGTTATTTTCTGGTTTTAAGTTTGCTTTTACCCCGAAAAGCAGGTTGTATTGAACCTTAAATATTCAGCCTAAACATTTCTGTTATGTCTCCCGAGTCAGATAAGCTGCAACAGTTAAATGCGCTGTGTAAAAACACATTGGCCGAAGCATTAGGTATAGAAATTACCGAAGTTGGTCCTGATTTTTTGTGCGGTAAAATGCCCGTTGATCGCCGCACCCACCAGCCTTTTGGTATTTTACACGGCGGCGCCTCGGTAGCGCTCGCCGAAACGCTGGGCAGCATTGGCGCTTCTTTGTTAATAGATACCCAAAAGCAAAATTGTGTGGGTCTGGAAATTAATGCCAACCACGTTAAAGCCGTGCGCAACGGTTTTGTGCATGGTCGCGCAACTGCCCTGCACCTAGGCCGTAAAACCCAGGTTTGGGAAATAAAAATAACCAACGATGCCGGCGACCTGGTTTGTATTAGCCGGTTAACGGTTGCGGTACTGGACCGGGCAAATAAATAAGTACCATTACTAAAATATTGCCGGTAACCAGGTTAGCCACAAAATAATATTGCAGCAGATTTTAAGTGACCTTAGAAGGAGATTATAAGTATACATTAGAAGCTTTATTTGCCACGGCAGTGCGGTTTAACTTGCCCGTAGCGGTTTGGCGCTTGCCCGATACTGCCGAAATAAAATTATGTGTTTCGTTGCGCGGGGTGCAAACGCTGGCCACGGTGCCTCAATTGGAGGGCGGCCTTTCGGGTTTTGCCTTTTACCCTTTCCAGGTTACCCATACCAATCCGGCCGCTTTTATTAATGCCGATATTACTTTCAGCAGCTTATCTTCTAAACTTAAATTTAATTTTAAGCTAAACGAAAATCCCGAATATGTGGCGCTGGTAAAACGCTTGCAGGATTATTTTCTGAAAATAAAAAATACCCGGCCGGCCACTACCTGGCACGTAAACCGCCATGCCTTACCCGCCGAAACCAACAAAACGGATTTTATGGCGGTGGTAACAAAAGCTATTCAGGCCATAGAAGCAGGAATATTCGAGAAAGTAGTGCTGTCGCGGGCCAAAGCATACCCCTTAGAAACCGACTTTAACGTGTTACAGGGTTTTTGCCAGCTACAGGATAAATATAAAAACGCTTTCGTGTCGCTGGTGTCTATTCCGGAAGTGGGTACCTGGATGGGCGCCTCGCCCGAAATATTGGTGCAAATAAATAATAAAAAAGTTTTTAAAACCGTAGCGCTGGCGGGTACCCAACCGTTACCACCCGAAACCAATCCGGCTAAAGCCCGCTGGGGCCAGAAAGAAATAGAAGAGCAATCGATGGTGGAACGTTATATTTTAAATTGTTTTAAAAGCATCCGTTTGCGCGAATACGTCGAGGCCGGTCCCCGTACCGTGGTAGCCGGCAATTTAATGCACCTGCGCACCGATTTTACGGTAGATATGAACCAGGTACCATTTCCGAAGTTAGGCTCCGATATGCTCATGTTGCTGCACCCCACTTCGGCGGTATGCGGCATGCCCAAAGAACCGGCTACTAATTTTATTTACCAGCACGAAGGCTACGACCGCTCCTACTACAGCGGCTTTCTGGGACCAGTGCAGGTAGATGGCGAGTCGCATATTTTTGTAAACCTGCGCTGTTTGCAGCTCTTCGAAGATTTGGCTTTATTATATGCGGGTGCTGGCATTACCGCCGAATCGGAACCCGAAAAAGAGTGGCAGGAAACCAAACTTAAAATGGAAACCATACGGGGCATAATGGTAAAGAAAACAAAATGAATTTACAGGCGGTTTTTAATATTGCGGAAATTTGCGCCCAATGGGGTGTACAGCAGGTAGTACTTTCGCCGGGGTCGCGGTGCGCGCCTTTAACGCTGGCTTTTGCTCGGCACCCTAAAATTCAGGTAAGAACAATATCGGACGAGCGCGCCGCCGCTTTTATTGGCTTAGGCATAGCGCTTACAACTCGCCGCCCGGTAGTTTTGGTTTGCACCTCCGGTACCGCTGCTTTAAACTACGCCCCTGCTGTAGCCGAAGCTTTTTACCAGCAAGTACCTTTACTCGTGATTACCGCCGACCGCCCAGCTGAGTGGATTGACCAACTGGATGGGCAAACTATCCGGCAGGAAAATATTTACGGCCGCCATATTAAAAAGAGTTTTTCTTTTCCTTCGGAAGGCGAATATGCGGATGCTATCTGGTACGGCCAGAGAATGCTTTCTGAAGCTTTATTGGAAACCGAGGCTTACCCGCCGGGCCCTGTGCATATAAACGTGCCGCTACGCGAGCCTTTTTACCCGAAACCAGATGAGCCGATACATTTTGAAAAAAATGTAAAAGTTATCCGGGAGTTGCCAAACGCCTACGAGTTATCTTCTTCTCAAATTAACTTATTAAAATTTGCCAGCGCTGGTTATCAGAAAATATTAGTATTAGCGGGTCAGGGCCCGTATGAGGAAGAATTGGTGCAGGCACTACAAGCTTTTGCCCGCAACACCGGCGCGGTAATTGTAGCCGATGTTATCGCTAACCTGCACGAAATACCGGGCGTTTGCCGCTACCAGGATATTTACTTAGCGGGTAAAAATACGCCGGCTGCGCAAGATCTCCAGCCCGATTTACTCATTACCTTCGGCTTATCTAATATTTCTAAAAACTTAAAATTATTTTTAAGAGCTTATCCGCCCCAGGCGCATTGGCACCTGCAACCCGCCGGTACCGTAGCCGATCCTTTTCAATCGCTTACCCAAATAATAAGAACTACTCCCTTAAGTTTCTTTAGCGCCTTACGTGGTACGCATTACCGGGCAATCAGAAATTATCGGCACATTTGGCAACAACAGGAAAAGCAGGCAAATGTATATTTAAAGGAATTCCTGCACCAACCAGTTTTTAATGAATTTACGGGTTACTTCCAGGTAATCAATAATTTGCCGCAAAATGTTAATTTGCACTTAGCCAATAGCATGGCCGTGCGGTATGCCAATATTATTGGCCTGAAACCCCAGCAGCAGGTAGTGGTTTTTGCCAACCGGGGTACCAGCGGCATCGATGGTTGCACCAGTACGGCGGTTGGTTCGGCCCTTAGCTCGGCTAATTTAACAATACTTATTACCGGCGACTTAGCTTTCTTTTACGACCGCAATGGTTTGTGGCATAATTATTTACCCCCAAACTTAAGAATTGTACTTTTAAATAACCAGGGTGGCGGCATTTTCCGGCTGATAGATGGCCCGCGGCAACAACCCGAATTAGCCGAGTTCTTCGAAACCCACCAAGCCCTTAATGCGGAGCAAACGGCTAAAGACTTTAAAATGGCTTATTTTCCCTGCCGCAACTTACCCGAATTAACCAATCAACTGCCTCATTTTTGGCAAGCCGGCCCCGGCATTCTCGAAATATTCACGAGCAGTCCGGAGAATGCCGACTTTTTTAATGCTTTTAAGCAAGGTCCCCCGTTTAAAATAACTTAACACCTAAAATAAACTCATTTTTTAAGTCCTAAGTTTTATGCGAATCGTATAAAATTAAAAAGGTTACATAAAATATTGAGGCTATGGAGTTAACGCATCGTATTGGCCACTGGGCCGACACCCATCACCCAGCCTGGCTCGACCTGATTCGCATGGGATTAGGCACTTTTATTTTATTTAAAGGCTTGGTATTTATCAGCGATATTAGTGTTTTAGAAAGATTGCTGATAAATATTAACCTCGACTGGTCTTCTTTTATTTTCGCACATTACATTGCTTTTGCGCATTTGGTGGGCGGCATTCTAATAGCTTTGGGCTTAGTAACCCGTGCGGCTATTTTATTTCAGCTTCCTATTTTACTGGGCGCTGTGCTCTTCGTGCATTCCGATGAAAGCTTGCGTTCCATTAACACCGAGTGGTGGGTTTCGGCCCTTACCCTTTTCTTGTTAATTGTATTTTTTATTTACGGTTCGGGGCCCTGGTCTTTGGACCAATACATGCGCACGCATCGGGAGCGGTAAAGTCAGTCTTAGTTTTTAAAGGCTGCAATGACTTAGCGTTTTGGTTTTCAGTTTCAAAAGAGCAGATCAATGGAATTATCACAAAGAATTGGTAATTGGTCGGAAAGCCATCCGGCCTGGATGGATGTTTTCCGGATGGCATTAGGTATTTTTCTGGTAGGCAAAGGCATCACCTTTATTAACGACATTTGGGCACTGCAACGGCTGCTGCAAAATGTAAACATCGACTGGAACTCCCTGCAACTGGCATATATTATTGCCTTTATACACATTATTGGTGGCTTATTAATAGCTATTGGTTTCCAAACCCGCATGGCCGCGCTTTTTCAAATTCCCATTCTCATTGGTGCAGTATTTTTTATCTGGCCTGGCTTTACATCCGATAATATTAACCAAATGGTACCGGGTGGTGTGTTGTTTGTATGGTCCGCCGTAGATACATCGGTTGTAACTGTTGAATGGTGGATTTCAGTAGCAACTTTAGTATTGCTCGTAATTTTCCTGATTATTGGTTCCGGCCCTTGGTCTGTGGATCATTACATTAAATCTTATGAGGAGGAATAAAATTTAATTATTTAAACCCCTAATTAAAAACAGATCAAACCCATTATTTTTTTTTTGTTTTAAAAAAATGCCTAAAAAACACGAAGCTATCTTCGTGTTTTTTGTTTTAAGGGCAAATTCAGCCCCTATTTTTATTTTTACGTAAGATGCTCTACCTTCGAATCCCAAAAAATTAACCTTACAAGCTAAATTATGGAGTTAAAATACCCCTGGCAAACCTTAAAAGACTATAAAGAAATATTATTTCAGCAATACAACGGCATTGCCCGCATTAGCATTAACCGGCCCGAAAAACATAACGCCTTTACGCCTTTAACGGTGCAGGAAATGAGCGAAGCGATGGAGCTGGCGCGTCAGAATCCGGAAATTGGCGTAATAATTTTATCTGGCGAAGGGGGTCGTGCCTTTTGCAGCGGCGGCGACCAGAGTGTGCGGGGCCACGGTGGTTATATTGGCGAAGATACCGTACCGCGCCTGAACGTGCTGGATTTACAAATGCAAATCCGGCGAATTCCGAAGCCAGTGGTAGCCATGGTTGCGGGTTGGGCCATTGGGGGCGGCCACGTGCTGCACGTGGTCTGCGATTTAACCGTTGCCGCCGATAATGCCCGTTTCGGACAAACCGGCCCAAATGTTGGCTCTTTCGATGGTGGCTTTGGCGCTTCTTACCTGGCCCGGATTGTGGGGCAGAAAAAAGCCCGCGAAATTTGGTATTTATGCGACCAGTACGATGCGCAGGATGCCTTGCAAATGGGTTTGGTAAATAAAGTGGTGCCTTTAGAATTGCTGGAAGAAACTACCGTGGCCTGGTGCCAGAAAATATTGGAGAAAAGCCCCATGGCATTGCGTATGCTCAAATCGGCTTTTAACGCTGAACTTGATGGGCAGGCGGGTATTCAGGAACTTGCCGGCAACGCGACCCTCCTCTATTATTTAACCGAAGAAGCCAAAGAAGGTAAAAATGCTTTCCTCGAAAAACGCAAACCCGACTTCTCAAAATATCCGAAATTCCCGTAGGTTCGTTATTCGTTAATCGTTGTTCGTTATTCGATTCTTATATCCTGGCTGGTGTTTTCAACGGCCAGCCAGGCAACTTAAAAAATTGCGTCCTGTATTATTTATAAATCTACTTTTTGCTCCTTCCATAAATATATATAAGAGAACGAACAACGATTAACGAACAACGACTAACGAAAATGGATCACCTGGAACTGAACGGGAAGAAATTTTACTACGAGGAGATTGCCGCTTATTCTTTCCGGAACAGTATTCCAATAAATGGCTATGAAGCCAAAGTGCTGGAGTTTTGCCGTAACTGGCTGAATGGCCAACAAGAATTTGTGGTGCATACTTCCGGGTCTACGGGTACTCCTAAAAATATTACCTTAACCCGGGCCCAAATGGAGGCAAGCGCCCGCCGTACCGTAGCATTCCTGCACTTGCAAAAAAACGACCGGGCATTAATAAGCCTGAACGTAGAAGCTATTTCGGGTATGATGATGGTGGTACGTGGCCTAATGGCAGATTTGCACCTGACTATTATTGAACCGATTGGGAATCCGCTGGCTTTTTCTAAAACCGAGCAACCTTACGATTTTATTTCGCTGGTGCCCCTACAGTTACAAACCATTATTACCGAAACACCAGCCAAAAAATTAATTCTGGATATGGCAAAAGGCATTCTGGTAGGTGGTGCGCCAATTTCAGACGAATTAGCTGAAGCCATAAAAACGATTAAAGCGCCCATTTACCACACCTACGGCATGACCGAAACGGTTTCGCATATTGCTTTGCGCCGCCTGAACGGTCCGGAACCAGAACTGTTTTACAAAGCTTTTCCCAATATTATTTTGGCCCAGGACGAGCGGGGTTGCCTAACCATTAAAGGCGATGTTACCGATAATCAAACTATTATTACTAACGACCTGGTTAAACTGCACGACGACCATACTTTTGAATGGCTGGGCCGGGCCGATAACACCATTAATACCGGGGGCTACAAAGTGCAGTTAGAAAAAGTGGAAGTAGCTTTAGCCCAGGTTTTAATTAAATTAGCTATTAATTGCCGGTCGTTTGTGGCAACGGTGCCGGATGCTAAACTAGGAAGTAAACTAATAGCTGTTCTGGAAACTACTACCCTGCCGGAATCAGCCCAGAAAAATATTAAAACCGAATTGGCTCATTTTTTGCCTAAATTTGAGCAACCCAGGCAATATTTTTATGCTGCTGGCTTTAACAGTACTGCTTCCGGCAAAATAGATAAAGCCGCTACGCTGCAGAAAATACTGGATAAACAGTAAATTTATTTATTTTAATTTTTTACCCTTTCATGCAAAATAAACCGCATTATTTATCGGCCTTTACGCTGGCCGCCTTGTTGTTGGGCGGTTGCGCCAAAAATGTGGCCACCAACAATACCGCTACTACCGTAAGCCAAACCCCAACCAAAACAGCTGTAGCATCGCCGCCGCAGACGCTAGAAGCCCCCGCTGATACCTTTAAATACGTAATCGACCAATTTGCCGACTTGCGCATCTTGCGCTACCAGGTACCGGGTTTTGAGGAGTTGACTGCCAAGCAAAAAGAACTGCTTTATTACCTGTACGAAGCAGCGCTTTCGGGCCGCGATATTATTTACGACCAGAATTTTAAGCACAACCTGCGCATCCGCCGCACTTTAGATGCCATTGTGGCCAATTATAACGGCGACCGCCAAAGCCCGGAGTTTCAAAAATTTATGACTTATGCCAAACGGGTTTGGTTTTCCAGCGGCATCCACCATCATTACTCCAATAATAAATTTACGCCCGAGTTCAGCCAGGCCTATTTTGCCACATTAATAAAAAATTCGCCTAATGGGGCTTTTCCGCTGCAACAAGGCGAAACCCTGGATAAATTAGTTTCTACGCTTACGCCCATTATGTTCGACCCGGCCATTGCGGCCAAACGGGTAAATTTAGCAGAAGGCGCAGATTTAATTAAAACCTCTGCCAATAACTTTTACGAAGGGCTAACCCAAAAAGAAGTAGAAGCTTACCTGGCCAAACAAATAGATAAAAACGATCCGCGGCCTGTTTCTCATGGTTTAAACTCGAAGCTGGTTAAAGAAAATGGCAAAATAGCGGAAAAGGTTTGGAAAGTGGGCGGCATGTATTCGCCGGCAATTTCCAAAATGGTTTCGTGGCTGGAAAAAGCTTCGGGCGTAGCCGAAAACCCCAAACAAAAACTGGCGTTGGATAAATTAATCCAATATTATAAAACCGGCGACCTGAAAATATTTGACGAATACAGCATTGCCTGGGTAAACGATACCGATTCGCGGATTGATGTGGTAAATGGATTTATTGAAGTTTACGGCGACCCTTTGGGTTATCGCGCTTCTTACGAATCGGTGGTTTCGATTAAAGATTTAGAAGCCACGCAACGCATTAAAGCCATCGGCGACCAGGCCCAATGGTTCGAAAATAATTCGCCGATACAAAACGAGCACAAGAAAAAAAATGTAACCGGTATTTCAGCAAAAGTAATTACGGTTGTAGTAGAAGGCGGTGATGCAGCGCCCGCTACCCCTATTGGCATTAATTTGCCTAATGCGAACTGGATTCGGAAAGAACACGGCTCTAAATCGGTAAACCTGGGCAATATTGTGTACGCTTATAACCAGGCTGCGGCAAAAGGCTCAGCTTTAGATGAATTTGCTTTTTCGCCGGAAGAAGCTGCCCGTTCGCGGCAATACGGTGCTTTATCGGGCAATTTGCACACCGACATGCACGAAGTAATTGGTCATGCTTCCGGACAAATTAACGCCGGTGTAGGCACGCCTAAGCAAACCCTTAAAAGTTATGCCTCGGCCATAGAAGAAGGCCGCGCCGACTTAGTAGCACTTTATTTCATGCTGGACCCCAAACTGGTAGAACTGGGTGTAATGCCTTCGCTGGAAGTAGGTAAAGCAGAATACGACGGTTACATCCGGAATGGCCTGATGACGCAATTAAGCCGGCTTGCTCTTGGCGAACATATAGAAGAAGCCCACATGCGCAACCGCCAGATGGTAGCCAAATGGGTGTATGAAAAAGGCAAAGCCGATAATGTAATTGAGCAGGTAAAACGCAATGGCAAAACCTACTTCCGGATAAATGATTACACCAAACTGCGCAACTTGTTTGGGCAATTATTACGCGAAACCCAGCGCATAACCTCGGAAGGCGATTACGAAGGCGCCAAAAACCTGATTGAAAATTACGGCGTGAAAGTAGATCCGGCTTTGCACAAAGAAGTACTAGACCGTTATGCCAAGCTCAATAATGCCCCTTACTCGGGTTTTATTCAGCCTAAACTAACCCCGGTAATGCAAGACGGTAAAATACAGGATGTAAAAATTTCTTACCCAGCCGATTTTGTACAGCAAATGCTGGAATACGGAAAAAAATACAGCTTACTACCTCACTACAATTAATATTTAGTTGTAACAATAAGAAAGCCGCCCCTCTATAAAAAAGGTGCGGCTTTCTTTTTTAACCTGAAATTTCTTTCTTCAAATTAAGCATGTTCTTTAATATTAAGATGTTGCCAGCCAAAAAATCGAAATATATTATTCTCGATAATTAAATTACCAGCCGAATATTTAAACAACTCTAGCTATTAAATAAAAGGCAGAATTAATAATATTAGCGTGGCCATTTCAATCGGTACCCACATAAACGAAGCTGTTGCCCTGCTTTCGGCTAATAACAGCCAATGTTCAAATGTATAAAATGCCTGGGCAACGCTATTGCTTGCGGCTCCTCCTCCCGTCTTCCCGCCACGGCAACTTCCCAGCTGTGCTTCTAATTAAAGGCCAATTCCACAAAAAGCATTAATTAAAGTGTAAAAAAGCTCAAACAAAATGGCTTCATGACTATTTTAATTATATTTATCGTAGAGCGGGTGAATTTTTACAACTTTTAGTTAACCAACATTCGTAGACTCAGAAATTTCTTACAGTAATATATGAACCTAAGTCCTTATGCTTTAGAAGATCTCTTTATCCGGTTACAGGGCACCCAAATTGTTGATTATTCTTACAGTCAGCAAATTTTACGGCTTCAGATTAAAACCCCGGTAGCTTCCCAATTGCTGGTTAACGCGGACACCCTGCATTTAGTCATGCGCGACTGCACCAAATTAGTATATTATAGTTACACCCAAACCTTAGAAGAACGCATTCCGCAGCGCGACCCCAATTATTTTTTCAGCTTTGGTCTGCAAATTCAGGGCTTGCAGTTACGCAACCGCGATACTGCCGATAAAATGGCTAACCAGGATTTTATTATTTTTTGTAATTCGTATCTGCACACCATCGAGGCCGGCGAACTCCACTTTAGAACCAGCGCCTTTGAATTATACGACCAGGAATTTGGCCAAATAAATTACGACGATTTTAAAAAAGCGGCCGATAAGCTCCAGGCTAGTTCTTAACCTGTTAAAATTGCTTTACTAACTTTATTTATTATTTGGTCTTTCCGCAACCTGGCTTGCATCTCTGTTTTTGATAACTGCTGTCATGTAAATATTTTCTTGTAAAATATTTAGTAGGTTAATTAGTCCATCCTGTCATGCAAGAGCAAACTATTTAGCAGGCAGCCAAATAGTTTCCTCCTGAATGACAGTAGTAGGGTTCTTAAAACTTCTTCTGCAAAATCTTTTTAACTGTTCTGGCAGTAAAGAGAATTTAAATTTCTGAACTTAGTTAAATTAAATGTTGATGAATATAGCCGAAAGATGGTCGCTGAAAAATAAAAAAGCCTTGGTAACCGGCGGCACCAAAGGTATTGGCAAAGCCATTGCCGAAGAGTTTTTAGCTTTAGGTGCCGAAGTGCTGGTAGTAGCCCGCAAAACCGAAGATTTACAACAAATATTGGCGCAATGGCAAAGCCAAAACTTACCGGTAAGTGGTTTTTCCGGCGATATGAGCAAATCCGAAGATCGCCAGGCTTTAATCTTAAGTATTACCGAAAACTGGGGTAAGCTAGATATATTGGTAAACAATGTAGGTACTAATATTCGCAAGAGTACCGATAATTATCTGGATACCGATTATAACCTGCTGCTCGAAACAAACCTGAAATCGGCTTTTCATTTGTGCCAACTGGCTTACCCTTTGCTTAAACAACAACCCTTAAGCCGCATTATTAATATTTCTTCGGTAGCTGGTTTGCGCCATGTACGTACCGGCGCCATTTACGGCATGACCAAAGCCGCCTTAAACCATTTAAGCCGCTACCTGGCTGTAGAATGGGCACCCGACAACATATTGGTAAACGCCATAGCGCCGTGGTATATTCAAACCCCATTAGCCGAAAGCGTACTTAAAAACCCGGAATATTTGCAGGCTGTTTTGAATCGTACCCCTTTAAAGCGCATAGGCACGCCCGAAGAAGTTGCGGCCGCCGCCGCTTTTTTGTGTATGCCGGCTGCCAGTTACATTACCGGACAATGTTTGGCCGTAGATGGTGGTTTTTCGGTGCAGGGTTTTAGCTAGCATCATTTCTTTGCTTTAAATAAATATTTATAACCCTTTAATATTCATAATCAATATTTCCGCCTCTGAATTTATAACGGCTGACGGATAAACCAATTACATGAAACTGGCACTGGTTACATACGGCGACGAAGGAAAATACCCGGGTGAAGGCACCCGGGAAGATGTGCAACTACACGAATATTTAATTCAGAAAAACCTGGCTGTTAAATATGAAATCTGGACAGACCCCAATGTAAACTGGCAGCAGTACGAAGCTATTATTTTAAAATCGCCGTGGGATTATTTCGACAAAGTTGATCTTTTCCAGACTTGGTTAAATAACCTGGACCAACAAGAAGTGCGGGTATTAAACCCTACAATGGTGGTTCGCTGGAATTTAAATAAAGAATATTTGCTCCAGGTAGAAAAAGCCGGCTTTGCCACCGTTCCCACCAGCATTCTTAAACAGAAAAGTAATTTCAAGGCAGCCCCTTTTTTCGAGATTTGGCATACTAAAAACCTGATAGTAAAACCGGTAATTAGCGGCGGGGCCAAAAACACTTTTGTTATTTCGCAATCCGAAACGGCTATTTTTGAAAACCAGCTAAACCAACTATTGCAAGAAGAAGCTTATCTGGTACAACCTTTTATGCCGGAAATTCAAAACAAAGGCGAATATTCTTTAATATTCTTCAACGGCTATTTTAGCCATTGCGTGTTAAAAGTACCCCAAAGCGGCGATTTTCGGGTGCAGCATTATTTTGGCGGGGCCATTATTCCTACCACTCCGCCGGCCCATATTTTGGAGTATGCGCAACAATTATTAAAGCAATTTGCGCCCGGCTGTTTGTACGCCCGGGTAGATGGCCTAGAAAGCAACGGAAAGTTCCGGCTGATGGAGCTGGAATTAATTGAGCCTTTGCTCTATTTGCTTTACCACGGAAAAGCCTTCGAAAATTATTACCGGGCGTTGCGGCAAATACTTTAAACTTACAGCGCTAAATATTTACCCGTTAAGTTATTAGCACCGCCAGAAAGTCTAAACCTATAAAGCAAACAACAGCAATCAAAGCCCTGCCCTTTAGTGCTGTTTTTAATAAATATTAAGCCTGTTGCTTAAGGTTAGTGTGGCGTAAACCCGAATAACTTATTTTAAATTCTTAAATCTGATTTAATATCCGTACCTTTGTATTCCATAAGACTTACTCAACTTATGGCTTCCAAATATATTTTCGTTACCGGAGGTGTTACCTCCTCCCTTGGCAAAGGAATTATTTCGGCTTCTTTGGCTAAATTACTACAGGCGAGAGGCTTCTCCGTTACCATCCAAAAATTTGACCCTTACATTAATATTGACCCGGGAACGCTGAACCCGTACGAACACGGCGAGTGTTTTGTAACCGACGACGGCGCCGAAACCGACCTGGATCTAGGGCATTACGAGCGTTTCCTGAATACGCCTACCTCGCAGGCCAACAACGTAACCACCGGTAAAATTTACCACCACGTTATTACGCAAGAGCGCAAAGGCGCTTACCTTGGTAAAACCGTGCAAGTGGTACCGCATATTACCGATGAAATTAAGCGCCGCCTATTGCTATTAGGCCAAACCGGCGAATACGATATTGTAATTACCGAAATTGGCGGGGTGGTAAGCGATATTGAATCATTGCCTTTTATTGAATCGGTGCGGCAGTTGCGCTGGGAATTGCCCTCTAACGATTCGGTGGTTATTCACTTAACTTTATTGCCCTACCTGAAAGCCGCCGGCGAATTAAAAACCAAGCCCACCCAACACTCGGTGCGGTCTTTATCTGAAGCCGGGGTGCAGCCCGATATTTTGGTTTGCCGCTCGGAGTACCCGATACCACCAGAAATGCGCCAGAAAATAGCCTTGTTCTGCAACGTTAAAGTAAACTCCGTAATAGAATCGCTGGATGCCGATACCATTTATGATGTGCCTTTATTAATGCGTAAGGAAAAACTGGACGAGCGCGTAATAAAAAAATTAAAGCTTACTTCTAAGCAAGATCTAAACCTGGATAGCTGGAAAGAATTTTTAGGCCGGCTAAAGAATCCTACTGCCGAAGTACACATTGCCCTGGTAGGTAAATACGTAGAATTACCGGACGCTTACAAATCTATTACCGAAGCTTTTATTCATGCCGGCGCTCAAAACGAGTGCAAAGTAAATATTCATACCATTCAATCGGAGCACCTGAACGAAGACAATGTGCACCACCACCTGCACCATTTAGATGGCGTACTGGTTGCCCCGGGTTTTGGTTCGCGGGGTTTTGAAGGTAAACTGGAAGCCATTAGGTACGTGCGCGAAAACAATATTCCGTTTTTAGGTATTTGCCTGGGTATGCAATGCGCTGTAGTAGAGTTTGCCCGCAATGTACTAAGCTTAAACGAAGCAACTTCTACCGAAATGAACCCAGAAACGCCGCATCCGGTTATAGGTTTAATGGACAGCCAGAAAGAAGTTACTGAAAAAGGCGGAACCATGCGGTTGGGCGCGTATATTTGCGAGCTTAAAAAAGGAACAAAGGCGCATAACGTATACGGCAAAAACCGCATTAGCGAACGGCACCGCCACCGGTACGAATTTAACAATGATTACTTAGAAAGATTTGAACAAAACGGCATGATTGCCTCCGGCATAAACCCCGACACCAACTTAGTGGAAATGATTGAGTTGCAGCATCATCCCTGGTTTGTGGCTGCGCAGTTTCACCCGGAATTAAAAAGCACGGTGCAAACCCCCCACCCTTTATTTGTAAAGTTTATTAAAGCGGCCATTCACCACCAGAAAAACAAAACCCAGGTACTTATTTAATTTATCAGAATATTTAAAATGGATAAAAATCAAGCCATTGGCTTAGTACTCATATCAGTTATGCTGATTGTGTACATGACTTTCTTTTCGCCGGAACCACCCAAGGAACAACCCAAACCCAAGGCAACGCCAACCGCAACTGTTACGCCTGCCCAATCGGCTAGTGCTGGTCCGGTAGATTCAGTAGCACAAGCGCAGCAACGGGCGGCTTTAGGGGCTTTCGGTAATATTGCTTCCGGTACAGCGCAAAAAACCGTACTGGAAAACAAAAACCTAAAAATTACTTTAGATAGCAAAGGCGGCTTAATAGATGAGGTAATACTGAAAAAATATAAAACCTGGGATCAGAAACCATTAATCTTGTTCGATCAGGAAGGCAGTTCTACTGATATTAGCTTCCGGACGCAGGATAACCGGGTAATTAAACTTTCGGATTTATATTTCCAGGCCCAGCTCCTGAAAACCGTTAACAGCAAGCAAGGGCAAGCACAGGTTTTAGTGTACCACGCCGAGCTGGCTCCCAACCAATACATCGAGCAAGTTTATACTTTACCCGCCGATTCTTACCTGGTAGATTATAAATTAAACTTCTCGGGCCTGAACGGATTAGTAGCCAATGCACCACTGCAGTTTACCTGGAACGACCGGTTAAAGCGGGTAGAATTTGACTTGAACCAAAATCGGGAAAGGTCGCGGCTAAACTACATGACCGCTGAAGAAAGCTTTGATAATATTGCCGGCAGCGCCGATGAGCCCGAAGTAGCTACCGTGGAGGAACCACTTAAATGGGTATCAAACAAGCAAAACTTTTTCTCTGCAGCTATTATTGCCGATAATGCTTTTTCTAAAGGTTCTTTTAAAGCTTCTTTTAGTTCCGTTGATACTACCGAGGTTAAAACCCTTTCTACGCAATTACAAATTCCGGCGCAGGATGTATTAACTGGTAAAGGCAATTTCAACTTTTATTTTGGTCCGAATGATTACCAAATTCTAAAAACGTTACCCGCCGATTTTCAGAAAAATATTGACCTGGGTTGGGGAATATTTGCCTGGGTTAATAAGTTAATTGTTATTCCGGTATTTAATTTCCTCGAAAAATATTTCACCAACTATGGTATCATCATCATTTTATTGGTGGTATTTATTAAACTGCTCCTAACGCCTTTAACTTACAAATCTTACCTTTCTATGGCGAAGATGAAGGTGCTGAAGCCCGAAATTGATGCCATTAAGGAAAAGCACCCGGATGACATGCAGAAAACGCAGCAGGAAACCATGAAGCTGTACTCCACCATGGGCGTTAACCCTATGAGCGGCTGTATTCCTATGGTATTGCAAATTCCAATATTATTTGCCTTGCTTAATTTCTTCCCCAACTCCATTGAACTGCGCCAGGAGCCTTTCTTGTGGGCTCACGATTTATCTACTTACGATGTGTTTGCCCGTTTGCCGTTTACCATTCCGTTTTATGGTAGCCACATTAGTATGTTTACCCTGCTCATGACTTTGTCTACTATTCTGTATACCTGGTCTAACAACCAAATGACTACCATTCAGGGGCCCATGAAGTTTTATTCTTACCTGATGCCGGTAATGATTATGTTTGTGGTAAACTCGTTTGCGGCCGGTTTAAGTTTCTATTATTTTGTTTCGAATATTGTTACTTTTATTCAGCAGGCCATTATCCGCCGCTTCGTAGACGACAATAAAATCCGGGCTAAACTGGAAGAAAACAAAATCAAGAACAAGGATAAAAAGCCGGGTGGTTTTCAGAAACGTTTACAGGACGCCATGAAAGCTGCCGCTGAGCGCGAAGCTCAACAAAAAAGCCCCGGCGAAGCTCCCAAAAAACGGAAAAGATAAATTTGGAATAATTTAAAGTTTTAATTTTAAAGCCTGGTATTTACAACTACCAGGCTTTTTTTATGTTCATTACCCTATGATATTTAGAACAAAATATTGCCGGCTTCTGCTCTGCTTCTTACTCTTGTTAATATTGGCCCAATGTTCTCCGCAAAAGAAAACGGAAGAAAAAGAACCAGCCGCTAGTAAAACCATAACGCCTATACCCAAGGAATCTGATGAAGTACCGAAATCACCAACTTTAGCTGCTGAACCTAATATTAAAGACCAGAAGAACACCAAAGCCAGTAAAAAGAAGAAGGATAATATTTACGCTTTATATCAGCAAAAAATAGCCAAATTTAAATTCGATGCCTTTCGGGTGAAAGAAAAATATAGTGGACGGGCGGCAACCATTGATTTAGTAAGTCATGAAGATGCCCGGCTATACCAAAAAACCTTTACGCGTGGCTTAGCGGCCGGTAGCAACTTTGCCGGAAAATATACCTTAGTAAGCGTACCTTGCGGCGATAAGTGCCAGGATAATTACATCATCGAAACCCAAACCGGTAAAGTAATAGATAAAGTACAAAGTAGTACAGGAGTTTCTTTCCGGCCAGATAGCCGTTTGCTAATTGTTAATCCGCCCGAACTAACTACCAACAATCAGGTATGCCAAAATTGCGAGCCCATCATTTATGTACTGGAAAACGGTTTGATCTATAAGGCTAAACTTCTTAGGTAATTTAGATCTAGCATTTCAATTTAATTCTTCAATCATAGCTTCTTAACTTTTTCTAGCCGCAAAGTATTCATGGGATCGGCTTTCATGCCCAAAATATTCTTTTGCGTCAGCATGATAACTTCATCGTAAAAAAGCACAATTACCGGGCACTCTTCCACTACAATTTTATCCATTTCGCGGTAAAGCTGGTAGCGTTTTTCTAAGTCTTGCTCTAGTTTGGCCTTTTCGTAAAGCGCATCGAAGCGGGCGTTTTTAAGGTGGGTTTTATTAGGACCGGCCGGCGAAAAGTTTTTGCTGTAAAACAAAGCCAGAAAATTTTCTGCATCCGGGTAGTCACCGAACCACGATTTCATAAAAAATCCGGAACGGCCATTATCCACGGCTTCCTGGTGCGCCGCCGCCTGGTTAATATTTATCTCTGCTATAACGCCTACTTCCGACCACTTCTTCTGCATAAATTCGGCCAGTTCTTTGTGCTCGGCTACGGTATTTAAAGTTATGCGCAGCGGCTTTTGCCGGTTAAATCCGGCAGCGTTAAGTAACGCTCGCGCTTTAACCGGGTTGTAAGAGTAGCCCCGCACTTCTGCTGCATTAAAGGAAGGCAAAGAAGGCGGCACCATGCCGGAATGGCCCGGAATACCTAAATTATTGCGGTAATAAACCACCAGTTCTTTTTTGTTTAAAGCATAATTTAAGGCTTGTCTTACACGCTTGTCTTGTAAAGCCGGGTTAGCATCGCGCAGGTTACTGGGGTCGAGTTGAAAGCCAATATATTCGGTGTTGAGATAGGGCACTTTTTGCAAGTTAAATTTATTTGCAAATTCCGCTTGTAAAGTGCCGTCTTTGTTCAGGATTAAATCTTTGGAGCTGCCCCGGATACCCGATAAAAAATCGAGCTTTTGTTGCTGAAACGTTAAGAATTCCATTTTGCGATCGTTGATAAACGTAATTTGTACCGCATCGAGGTAAGGCAGTTGCTTACCGGCTTGGTCTTTTTTCCAGTAATTAGGGTTTTTATGCAATATTATGGCATTACCTTCGTCCCAGAGCTTAAATACAAAAGGCCCAGTACCTACGGGTTGCGCCCGGAAATCTTTACCGTACTTTTCAGCTGCTTCTTTGGGTACTACAAAGCAATAAGGCATGCTTAATATTTCGGTAAAAGAAATAAAAGGTTCTTTCAAATAAACATTTAAAGTACTGTCGTTTACTACTTTAAAGCAAGTATCCGAAACCATTCCTTTATAATTTTCCAGTACCTTGCCTTTAAATACCCAGCTCCCCGTACTGGCCGTTTGGGGGTTTAACAAGCGATAAAAACTGTAACGAAAATCTTCGGCTACAACCCGCCGGCCCTTACCATTAACAAAAACCGGATTGTCGTGGAAGTAAACATCAGCGCGCAAATGAAAAGTATATTTTAAGCCATCGGGGCTAATTTCCCAGGCGCGGGCAATGGCCGGACTTGGTTTTAACTGTTCATCTAATTCTACCAAGCCATTGTAAAGCTGCGTGGTAGCCCAAATATTGGCCTGGTTGCGGGCAAAGGCCGGGTCCAAAGAACTCAGGGCTTCGGGTTGGTTATACTTAAATATTTTTTTGCCCGTTAGCTTACTAGTTTCTGGTCGGCAACTCCAAAAAAGGGCCAAAAATAGCGGTAAAAAAAGGGTGCGTGTGGGTAACATGTGGAAAATTAATACTTATTATACTTTATCTTTGCCTAAAGTTAACCTATAAAAAAGGTTAAAATTGCCATTAAACAAAAGCTAATAAAACTATGGAAATAACGTACTTAGGGCACTCTTGTTTTCTGTTAGATTTAGGTGGCACCAGGGTATTATTTGATCCGTTTATTACCTATAACGAATTAGCTGGTTCCATAGATAAAGAAGCGATTCAGGCCGATTTTATATTGCTTTCGCACGCGCACCAAGACCACATGGCCGATGCTGAATATTTTGCTACAAAAGACAATGCCGCCATTGTAGCCAGCTACGAAGTGTGCGAATGGTATAAAGGTAAAGGTATTCAAAACGTGGTGCACATGAATATTGGTGGCAAGGTTAATTTGCCATTTGGCACCGTACGTATGGTGTTTGCAGCGCACTCCAGTGTATTGCCCGATGGTTCTTACGCCGGTAACCCGGCGGGTTACGTTATCGAAAGCGCCGATAAGATCATTTATTTTGCTGGTGATACCGCCCTGACTTACGATATGAAAATAATTGCGGAACTGTACCAGCGCGTAGATGTGGCGTTCCTGCCTGTAGGCGGCACCCTGACCATGGATGTGTACGATGCTTTACTTGCCGCTAATTGGGTAAATGCCCGTAGAATAATAGGCATGCACTACGACACCTGGCCCAATATTGAAATTGACCACGTAGAAGCGCTGGGAGCGGCGCGGCAAACCGGAAAAGAATTAACACTGATGCAGATCGGTGAAAAAATTAACCTTTAAGATTTTAGTTTATAAAAATAAAATGGGAAAAATTATTGCAGTAGCCAACCAAAAAGGCGGGGTAGGCAAAACCACTTCGGCGATTAACCTGGCCGCAAGTCTGGCTGCGCTGGAGTACAAAACGCTTTTGGTGGATGCTGATCCGCAGGCCAATGCTACCTCGGGTGTCGGTTTCGACCCCAAAGATATTTCTAAAAGTATTTATGAGTGCATGGTAGATAATGTGAAAGCCGAAGACATTATCATGCCCTCGAATATTGATTTTTTAGATTTAATACCTTCGCACATTGATTTAGTAGGCGCCGAAGTAGAGATGATTAACCTGCCCGACCGGGAGGTAAAAATGAAAGAAGCGCTGGCACCCGTTAAAGATCGCTACGATTTTATTATTATCGATTGTTCTCCTTCTTTGGGATTAATTACGGTTAATTCGTTAACAGCGGCTAATTCGGTTATTATTCCGGTGCAATGCGAATACTTTGCGTTGGAAGGATTAGGCAAATTATTAAACACCATTAAAATTATTCAGTCGCGGCTAAACCAGGAACTGGAAATTGAAGGCATTTTACTTACCATGTACGATGTGCGTTTGCGCCTCTCGAACCAGGTAGTGGAAGAAGTGCAGCTTCATTTTCAGCAAATGGTTTTCGAAACAATTATTCCGCGTAATGTTAAGTTAAGCGAGTCGCCGAGTTTTGGGGTTCCGGCGCTGCTACACGATGCCGATAGCAAAGGGGCCATTAGTTACCTGAACCTGGCCCGGGAAATAGTGGAGAAGAATGGAATTCTGCAGCCGCAGTAAGAAGATTATTAAATGTCTGATAATAAAAATATTTTAAAAAGAAAAGGTGGTTTAGGTCGGGGTTTAGGCGCTTTAATTGAAGGCAGCTACGACAAAAAGGTTGAAGAAACACCAGCAGCGGCTAATCCGGCCAATGTGGTGGGCGAAATTCCGCTGGATCAAATCCAAACCAACCCTTACCAGCCCCGCACCCACTTCGACCAGGAATCTTTAGAAGAACTGGCCGAATCTATTCGGGTGCAAGGCATTATTCAACCCATTACGGTGCGGCAATTAGATTCCGGCACTTACCAGCTTATTTCTGGGGAGCGGCGTTACCAGGCTTCTAAACTGGCCGGTTTGCAAGCTATACCGGCATATATTCGTAAAGCCAACGACCAGCAAATGCTGGAAATGGCTCTAATCGAAAATATTCAGCGCGAAAACCTGAATGCTATTGAAATTGCCCTGAGTTACCAGCGTTTATTAAGCGAGTGCAGCCTGAAACAGGAAGAACTAGGCGAACGCGTGGGTAAAAAACGAACCACCGTAACGAATTATTTACGCTTATTAAAATTGCCGCCCGATATTCAGGTAGCTTTGCGTGATAATTTAATTACTATGGGCCACGCCCGGGCGCTGATAAATATTGAAAATATTGAACAGCAACTAGAAGTTTTTCGCCGGATTATGGACGAAGAATTATCGGTGCGGAAAGTAGAAGAAATTGCCCGGAAACTAAATAATCCGGAAAAAGTTAATAAACCAGCCGTTCAGGCCAACCAAAACGAACTATCCGGCGAAGTAAAAAAAGTAGAATCGCGTTTATCTACTTATTTCGGCACCAAAATTCAGGTAAAATCAAATAAATCGGGCAAAGGCGAGATTAAAATACCGTTTTTATCCGTTGATGAATTAAACCGGATTCTGGAAATTTTAAATTACTCCGGATGAAAATTTTTCATCAAAAGCTTTTCCTGTTTTTATTAATTTCATTGCCTTTTATCTGCTACCAAGCGGAAGGCCAGGTTATTACTACCGGCCAAGACTCGGCAGTGGTGCGTTTGCCAGATACCACCAAAACCAAAGCACCCAAAGTACCTTTTTACCAGATAAGTAAATGGAGCGAGCCGGGCAAAGCCGCTTTATTTTCGGCGGTAATTCCAGGCTTGGGACAGGCCTATAACAAAAGCTACTGGAAAATACCTATTATTTACGCCGGTGGTGCAATATTAGGGTATTTTTTGCATTCGAACCACAAGCAATATCTTAGTTTCCGTACGGCCTATATTATTCGTACCGATGGCGATGACACTACCATAGATAAGTACGCCAATAAATACCGGGAGGCATCTACCTTAAGCCGGGGCCGCGACCAATACCGCCGCTGGCGCGATTATACCTTTTTATATTCCCTGCTTTTTTACGGCATTAATGTTTCCGAAGCTTATGTTTATGCGCATTTAAAAGACTTTGATGTCAGCGACGAACTAAGCATGCGCGTTCAGCCTAGTGTTATTCCCACCCTTAATAATAAAGTAGTTCCAGCTTTTACCTTAAGTTTAAATTTAAAAAAATAATGCGCATCTTACTTATTGGCTACGGCAAAATGGGTAAAACCATTGAGCAAATTGCTTTACAAAAAAACCACCAGATTGCCGGCATCATCGATATTCAGAACCGCGAATCTTTAGGAGATTATAACAGCTCCAACACCGACGTAGCCATTGAGTTTACGCACCCCGAATCGGCTCCCGAAAATATTAAATATTGCCTGCAAAACGGCATACCGGTGGTATCGGGCTCTACGGGATGGATGCAGCACTTTGCCGAAATTAAAGATTTATGCCAGCAAAATTCGGGTTCTTTCTTTTATGCTTCTAATTATAGCGTAGGTGTAAATTTGTTTTTCCATTTTAATGAATATATTGCCGCTAAAATGCAGGCTTATCCGGGTTTTGATGTAGAAATTAAAGAAGTACACCATACCCAGAAAGTAGATAAACCCAGCGGCACGGCCATAACTACTGCCGAAGGGTTGCTGAAAAATTACCCTGCTAAAAATAATTGGGTTAGTGATAGTGCTACACCCGGGCCGCAGGAATTAAATATTATTTCGGAGCGTTTAGCCGATGTAGTTGGTTTGCATACGGTTAGATACACTTCGGAACACGATACCATAGAATTAACCCACAATGCCCATAGCCGCATTGGTTTTGCCGAAGGCGCGGTAATGGCAGCCGAATGGTTACCGGGTAAAAAAGGAATATACGGCATGAAAGATTTGCTTAATTTATGAGCCTTGCCTAATGCAAATTTGTATTTATGAAATTAAAATTCAGAAAGTCGAATACCACTTATCCTTCTAAAACGCCAGTGCGTAAAGGTTTTTTCCGCGAATGGGGCGATGCCATTTTGTTTGCCGTGGTTGCTGCAACTTTAATACGCTGGGCAACTTTTGAGGCTTACGTAATTCCTACGCCCTCTATGGAGAAATCTTTGCTGGTAGGCGATTATTTGTTTGTGAGTAAACTGCACTATGGTCCGCGTACCCCTAAAACGCCGCTGCAAGTTCCGCTTACGCACCAAACCATTTGGGGTACCAATATTCCCTCCTATTCCGATGCTATTCAGCTAAAGCAATTCCGTTTACCTGGTTTTTCGGATGTTAAAAAGGGCGATGTAGTAGTATTTAACTTTCCGCCGGAAGAAGAACACCCGGTAGATTTGCGTACCAATTATATTAAACGCTGCGTTGGGGTAGCCGGCGATACTCTTTCTATCCGCGACATGCAGGTGTATATAAATGGCCAAAAGCAGGAAAATCCGGCAGAAATGCAGTTCAGCTATTATCTGCAAACCGAAAACGCCATTACGGAAAAGGAATTTTTAAGGTATAACATTGCCGATCCGTACACGGTAATGGGTGGTTATGCCGTACATACCACACCGGCCACCGCCAAAGAATTTGAAGGTGTAAGTTATATCAAGCGCGTAGAGTTAATTAAAGATACCGCCGGCTATGCCGATCCGGCCATTTTCCCGTTTGTGCCCTCGCAATATAAATGGAACAAAGACAACTTTGGACCTCTATATATCCCTAAAAAAGGCGTTACCATTAAGTTAGATTCCGCTACTGTTCCGCTTTACGAAATGGTTATCCGGCGCTACGAAGGCAACGAAAATGTAGAAGTAAAAGGAAATGTCATAACCATTGATGGCAAACCCCAAACCCAATACACCTTTAAGCAAAATTATTATTTTATGATGGGGGATAACCGGCACAATTCCGCCGACTCGCGTTACTGGGGTTTTGTACCCGAAGACCATATTGTAGGTAAAGCGGTTTTAATCTGGATGTCATCGGACCCGAACGGCGGCGTAAGCGGCAAAATTCGCTGGAATCGTATATTTAAATTAATAGAATAGTTTTTTCGTTGTTCGTTAATTGTTGTTCGTTATTCGGAAACTTGAAATAATTATTAGGTTATAAAAGCAGAAGCACCAAATAAATGTGGTGCTTCTGCTTTTTAAAGATTATTCAATTATCAAGATCCCGAACAACGAGTAACGAGCAACGATTAACGAACTTCACCAATCGATTGGTTTCTGACCTTGTGCTTGCAAATATTGATTGGTTTTGCTGAAATGCCGGCAACCAAAAAAGCCTTTATCTGCAGCAAACGGAGATGGATGGGCAGCGGTAAGAACATGATGTTTTCGGCTATCGATTAAAGCACCTTTTTTCTGCGCATAAGCGCCCCATAATAAAAATACCAAGCCTTCTTTCTGTTCCGATAATTGCTGAATAGCGGCATCAGTAAATTCTTCCCAACCTTTTTTCTGGTGCGAACCCGCCGAGTTAGCTCTTACTGTTAAAGTAGCATTCAGCAGCAATACGCCTTGCACCGCCCAGCGCTCCAGGTTACCCGATTTTGGAATTTCTTTACCCACATCGTCTTTTATTTCTTTAAAAATATTCCTTAAAGAAGGCGGCGGCGTAACGCTCTCCTGCACCGAAAAAGCCAGACCGTGCGCTTGCCCCGGACCATGATAAGGATCTTGACCAATCAAAACTACTTTAACCTGATCGAAAGGAGTTTTTTCGAAAGCATTAAATATTAAGCTGCCGGGCGGAAACACCTGGTGCGTAGCATATTCTTCTTTTACAAAGGCAATTAGCTTTTTAAAATATTCTTTCTGAAACTCCGGTGCCAGTACCCGATGCCAGCTTTCTTCTATTTTTACGCTCATAGTAAAATATTAGGGTCCGTAACAAAATAAAGTTTTTTTAACGTAAATGCTTGCTATAACAAAACTATTACTTAAAATTGACTGTTCATCTGATAAACCTGCAATTTCTATCATGGGCACAACAACCACCCAGGGCGTAAAAGTAACGGTAACTACCAATTACTTACCCGACTACTCCAGTCCGGGACAACAGCATTATGTGTTTGCCTACAAAATTAATATTCAGAATAACAGCGAATTTACCGTAAAGTTATTGCGTCGCCATTGGTATATTCATGATTCTAACGGCGTTGTACGCGAAGTAGAAGGCGAAGGCGTGGTTGGTCAGCAACCGGTACTGGAGCCCGGCGAAGCGCACGAATATGTATCGGGTTGTAATTTAAAATCCGGCATTGGTAAAATGCGGGGCACTTATTTAATGGAGCGGTTGGTAGATGGGAAACAATTTAATGTAGTTATTCCGGAGTTTGTATTAATTGTTCCTTACAAACTTAATTAAGCCAATTATTCTTTTGTCTTTACTGCGCCTGGGTTACAAATTCCTGATTTATCGTTTTAAATCTTTACGCTTACACGGAGTTCACTCTCCTTTTATTTTTAATCTGTACCAAAATGTTATTCTGCACAGTGGCCAATATTATACTTACGGCCAAATAGAAAACCTACGGGCTGAACTGCGGCAAAACCACCAACAATTAGAGATCACCGATTTAGGTGCGGGCTCAAAAGTAAACCCAACTTACCGCCGCCGGATTAGCGATATAGCTAAAATTTCGGCTAAACCAGCTAAATACGCCCAATTATTATTCCGACTGGTAAATTATTTTCAGCCCAACCAGGTGCTGGAATTAGGCACTTCGCTTGGTTTAACGAGCGCGTATTTAGCCAGCGCTCACACTAAGAGTCAGGTTTACTCTTTTGAAGGCTGCCCCAACATAGCACAACAAGCGCAATTGAATTGGCAGAAGCTAAAACTTAGCAATATTGAAATTATACCGGGTAATCTGGACCAAACCTTACCAGCGTTTTTAAATAAAACCACCCGCGTAGATTTTATTTATTTCGACGGAAATCACCGGTACGAGCCAACCATGCACTACTTCCGGCTTTGTTTAGAGAAGCACACCGAAGAAAGCGTTTTTATTTTTGATGATATTTATTGGTCGGCAGAAATGGAAAAAGCCTGGCAGGAAATCTGTGCACATCCGGCTGTTACCTTATCCATCGACCTTTTTCAGGTAGGTTTAATTTTCTTCCGGAAACAGCAGCCCAAACAGCATTTTACCCTTTGGTACTAATTTAGGGTTAAATATTTTTAGGTTAAAGGTTGAAAGTTTAAGGTTTATAGAATGCCTTGCGTTTATAATTAAAACTCAGGTTATGGTATGCTGTCTTGCTGCCAGCCTCACCTAGTATGTTTTAATTATTTTAACTGCTAAATACGCAATAAATAATTCCTCACCTTTAACTTTCAACCTTCAACCAAATTATTAACCGGCCACTGCTTGTCTTATCCGGATTAAGTTTTCCAGTAAGCCTTCCAGTTGATCCAGCGGTAACATATTGGCGGCATCAGATTTGGCCTGGCTGGGAATTGGGTGCGTTTCTATAAATATACCATCGGCGCCTACTGCAATAGCTGCTTTTGCTATGGTTTGAATTAAGGCTGGCCGGCCCCCGGTTACGCCGGAAGATTGGTTGGGCTGCTGCAGCGAGTGGGTTACATCCATTACTACCGGCACGCCAAAAGATTTCATGGCTACAATATTCCGGTAATCAACCACTAAATCAGTATAGCCAAAAGAATTTCCGCGGTCGGTTAATATTACGTTATCATTACCGGAATCCTTTATTTTATCTACGGCAAAGCGCATGGCCTCTCCGGATAAAAACTGACCTTTTTTTACGTTTACCACTTTCCCGGTTTTGGCAGCGGCTACTAATAAATCGGTTTGGCGGCACAAAAAGGCAGGAATTTGCAGTACATCTACGTATTCGGCGGCCATGGCGGCTTCTTCGGTTTCGTGGATGTCGGTAATGGTTGGCATATCGAACTCGGCTCCTACTTTCTGCAAAATCTTTAAAGCTTTTTCGTCGCCGATGCCGGTAAAAGAATCAATGCGGGAACGATTGGCTTTGCGGTATGAGCCTTTAAAAATATAGGGTATCTGCAACCGGTCAGTAATATTTTTTATTTTTTCGGCAATATCAAGGGCCATTTCTTCGCCTTCAATAGCGCATGGTCCAGCCATCAGAAAAAAATTACCTGAATTTTTATGGCTTAGTTTAGGAATAGATATCATGTTTTAGCGTTGTGAATAAAAAGAAATACTTTTAACTTTAAAATTAAGCTTAGGTGCAACTGCCGGAAAATATCCTTCTAATTTACGGTTCATTACTAAACTTAAATAATGGTTTTGTTTTTGAATTAAAGCAATAGCACTGGGGCAAAGTTATTTATTTATGGGTACTTAAAAGTTAACTAGATTAATATTTAATTTGGCAACGCGCGTTTAAAGTATATTTTTGTACTTTCTATATATTAAATAAACTAAATAGTAAACTAAACAAATCGAAATGGCAGAAAGCAATCCTGAACGTGATAATAACCGGAAATTGTTGGTTGTAGGTTTAATTGTGGTTCTACTTACTATTAATGGAATTCTGTTTTATATGCAGCACCAGAAAACCCAAAAAGTAGAAGAACAGGAAGAGGTTATTCGGGTAAAAAACAGCGAATTAGAAAACCAGATTAAAGTTTATGAAGCCTTAAAAGCAGATTTTGAACGCCAAAGCGAGGAGTTACAAGCCATGGGTTTATCTAATGATTCGTTAGAAGCCAAAATTACGCAGATTAATGGCGATCTTATTAAACTACAGGGTTTCCGGAAAACCAGTTTTTCTTTAGCCGATCAGCGTAAGTACCGCGACCGGGCTGCTAATCTGGAAAATCAGCTTAAAAAGAAAGACCAGGAAATTGCTAAACTGAAAGAAGATAATGAAGTGCTGTTTGGCGAAAATACTACCCTAAAAACTACCCAAACCCAATTAACCGATACCATTAGCACCTTAAAAACAAATAATCAGGAACTAACCGAAAAAGTGGCCCTTGCTTCTCGCCTGGAGGCACAAAATATACAGGTAAACATAATTAATAACCGCGGCAAAGAAAAAGACGATAATGCCGATGAATTTAAGGCCAAGCGGGTAGATAAAATCAGAATTTCGTTTAACCTGGGTAAAAACGAAGTAGCCGCCAAAGAAACAAAAGAAATATTAATGCGCCTGATCGAACCGGATGGTTCAGCTTTATACAACCTATCAACCGGGTCGGGTACTTTTATGCTAAACGGCGAAGAAACTTTTTATACTGCTAAGCGCGATATTGTTTTCGATAATTCGCAGCAAGCTGTTTCTTTTGTTTATTCTAAAGGTGCCGAATACAAAAGAGGCCTCCATACCATCGAAATTTACGCCGATGGTTACCAAATTGGCAAATCTACTTTTACCTTAAAATAGAATCTGAAAACATTCAATCAAAAAGAAAGGCCGGAAATTCATCCGGCCTTTCTTTTTTTACCCAATGTTTACCGTTTAGTAGATTATTTTTTATTCCAGAAATATTGTTTTCTAATCTACTAACTCCCGGCGGTCCTGAATAACTTTAAAATTCTCGACCAGTTTAATGGCTTCTGTTACGTCTTCGGAGAAAATGGTGATTAACGAACCCCGGGTGGCATTTTCTAGAGCGTGCGCAATGGCCCGCATTTCTTGCGGAATATAAATAACGTGCTTATCTGGGTCTATGAGGTTAATACCTGCTTGCAGCATTTGGTTGATGTGTTCGGGAACAGCACCTCGTAAATCTTTATCTTGCCTGATTATTATTTCATCGAATATTTCGGCAGCCAACCGGCCCAACTCTTTGGTGTCTTCGTCGCGGCGGTCGCCTACGCCGGCAACAATTCCTATCCGGCGAGTAGCATCTGAGGTATTTACAAATTCGCCAATTGCTTTTAAGCCAGCCGCATTATGCGCATAATCTACTAAAACCTCAAAATGCGGGAACCGGAACAGGTTCATGCGGCCTGGCGTTTTAGAGGCGGATGGCACAAAAGTCCGGAGCGAATTTTTAATATCTTCTACCGGAATACGCGATACATAAGCGGCAAGCGTGGCAGCCAAAACGTTTTCAATGTTAAAGCGGGCGCGTCCACCAAAGGTTAAAGGAATATCGGCTACCCGATCGATCCTTATTTTATAACTATTTTTATAGATTGAGATATAGCCATTCTCCAGCACTGCCGCTAAGCCTCCTTTACTAATGTGCTTTAATATTCGGGGGTTCTTTTCGTCTAAGCTGAAAAAAGCGATTTTGCAATCTAAGTCTTTGGCCATCTGGTAAACCAGATCATCGTCGGCGTTTAAAACGGCATAACCATCGGGCTTTACGGTTTTGGGTACCACGGCTTTTACGTTGGCCATGTCTTCCAGGGTATTAATATCGCGCAAACCTAAATGGTCGGCGGCCACATTGGTAACAATGCCTACATCGCATTGCTCAAAGCCTAAGCCAGAACGTAACATGCCGCCACGGGCACATTCGAGTACCGCAAAATTTACGGTAGGGTCTTTTAGCACAAAAGCAGTACTTTTGGCGCCGGTGGTATCGCCTTTCTCCAGCATTTTGTCCTGAATATAAATGCCATCAGTAGTAGTAAATCCTACCTGGTAACCGTTAGATTTAATAATGTGTGCCGTTAAACGCGTAGTGGTAGTTTTGCCATTGGTGCCCGTAATAGCTATTATTGGTATGCTGGATGGGCAACCGTGCGGGAACAGCATGTTTATTACGGGTTCGGCCACGTTACGGGGTAAACCTTCGGTAGGCGCAATATGCATCCGGAAGCCGGGGGCAGCATTAACCTCCAGCACCGCGCCGCGAGCTTCGTTTAGCGGTATTGCAATATCGGTGGTCATCACATCTATGCCGCAAATATCCAGGCCAATAATACCCGCAATTCGTTCGGCCATTAAAACATTGTAGGGGTCAATAATATCGGTTACATCCGTAGCTGTGCCGCCGGTACTAATATTAGCAGTACTCTTTAGATATAATATTTTACCAGCTGGTAATATTGATTTTAAGGTTAGGTTTTTATCCTTTAAAATAGCGCGGGTAAATTTATCTACTCTTATTTGCGTAAGTTCTTTTTCGTGACCTACACCCCGCCGCGGATCTTTATTAACTTTTTCTATTAATTGCTGAATGGTAGATTCGCCATCGCCGGTTACCATGGCCGGCGTACGTTTTGCCGCAGCCACAAACTTTTTGTTTATAACCAGTAATCGAAAATCAAAACCCTGAATAAATTGTTCTACAATTACACCCGGCGAATATCTTACAGCTTCGGTAAATCCTTTTTGGGCTTCTTTCCAGTTTTTTAAATTAATGCTGGCACCTTTGCCGTGGTTGCCGTCCAGCGGTTTGGTTACTATTGGAAAGCCTAATTCCTGGGTAGCAGCTTTAAGTTCTTCTAAATTGTAAACAGTAGTTCCCCGGGGTACTGGTATGCCAGCGCCGGCCAGCATCTCTTTGGTTGCATTTTTATCACCAGCCAGTTCCACCGCAAAGGAAGCCGTTCGGCAAGTCATGGTAGCCTGTATTCGTTTTTGGTGTACGCCGTAACCCAACTGAATTAATGAATTTCTGTCTAGCCGGATGTAAGGTATTCCGCGGCTTACCGCTTCGGCCACAATGGAGTAAGTACTGGGTCCAATATGTTCATCTTCGCGAATCTGGTGTAAACGGTCAACATCGCGTTTTAAGTTATAACGGGCATCTTTAACCAGCGCTTCGGTAATTTTAACGGCGGCATAGGCGGCGTACTCGCCTGCCCTTTCTTCGGAATACGAAAATATTACATTATCAATGCCTTCTTCTGAGGTGGGTATAGTACGGCCAAAACCACAATCCATTCCCGATAGATTTTGCAATTCCAGCGCTATGTGCTCTACCACATGGCTTAGTTTAGTACCCCTTCTAACAATTTTAAAAAAACCACCTTCTACGCCTTCGGCCGAACGATGCGCTTGCATTCCCGGAAACATCTTTTTTAAGCGTAAGAAAAATCCCGGTATTTCATTCGTATAGGTATCCTTGTAATTTTCAAGGTCCAGCTTTATAACTATAATTTTCGGATGTTCTACCGACCAATAATTTGGTCCGCGCATAATACGCAAGTCTACAATTTCCATTTAATTGCGGGATTGAGTCTTTATTTGTTTTTCTAATGAAAATGGAATTAATTATAATCTGGAATAGAAAAAGTGTCTCCTTTTCCTAATAGGTCTACTTTCAAATTTCTTAAAGTAACTGGTTCGCCGTTTGCAATTTCATGAATATTAGATGAGGTACATCCCCTTGCATCCATTAACACTATTAAACCACTTCCAATTACTTCGGCTTCCCGCCCGGCTTTAATCACAATACCGGTATCTTCTTCTAAGCCTATACCTAAGTAACCGGGGTTAGAGGCCAAGCGATTTGCCATCCTAATCATACGTCCGCGGGCAATAAAATGGGTATCTATGGCAACATTTTTTATAAAATCTAACCCGGAAGTTGAGCGCACGTCACCTTTAAACATACCGTTATCTTTTTGGCCTTCGTAAATCATTCCGGACGACATAGCAGCTGCGCCAGCACTCGTACCAGCTATTATTATTGGTTCTTGTAAATATTGTTTTTTCAAAACGGAAAGAAGTTCAGTACCGCCTAAAATTGAGGTTAACTTTAACTGATCCCCACCGGTAAAAATAATGCCAGCAGCTTCTTTAATCAGCTTCAAATAATCCGGATTGGTGGCATCTTCCCGGTTTTGTATATTGGCTACTTGTACGTTCTTACATTTTAATTTATGAAAAACTTCCAGGTAATCTTTTGCCGCCTTTTCCGGCTCGCCAGATGCAGTTGGAATAATCACAATCAAAGGATTTTTACCTTTTAGCTCCTTTGTAAATCTTTCCAGAATTTCTAATTTGATAAATTGATCATTCCGATCGTGGATGTGGTCGCCATCATGGCCTTTATCTTCTTTGCCTCCAATTGCTATTAATATTCCTTTGGGAGTTAATACTTCACTTTTACTTTCTGAAACATTTTTACCATTTTTTTGAGACATATAAATCATTTTATTTAACAAACAACCTTCTTTGATATGCTATAACAGCATCCTTCAGGAATCATTAGTTAAGAGATAAAAGGATTACGAATGCCCATTTAAAAAGATGAAGAGGCAGGAGGTTTATTGAAGAATTAAGAAGAATTTAAGCTTTTATACTATAGTAACAGTAAGTATTACTTCGGCAAATAAAAAATACGTAGCTATAAACAGGAACTATAAGCAATAAAAAAAGCCCAGCCTTAATTAAAAAGCAGGGCTAAATTTGAAGAGGTAGCGAGCGGATTCGAACCGCTGTACGAGGTTTTGCAGACCTCTGCCTAGCCACTCGGCCACGCTACCTGATTGGGAGTGCAAATATAAATATAGTTTAATATCATCCAAAACGATAATGCAGATTTATTCAAAAACTTTGAAAAAAAGAGCAGCTAATATTTAACACCATCTGTAACTTCATGCTACTCAGAAGATTTTAGCTTAATACTATTTATTAACTCTGGTGTTAATGAAATAATATTTTAAAGGTATTAAGTAATATTGAGCAGGTATGAGCTTATAGCGGCTGCATAATTCCACTTAAAACAAGCATGGTGAATTATATTAGTTACCGTTGCCATTGTTCTTAACCACCCCTATAAAGCAAAAAGCCCCGTTACATTGCTGTACCGGGGCTTGAGGTTCTTACTTCTTACAACTACTACTTATTACTAATCAGTAGTCAAGCAGCAAAGAGGAAATAAATAAGGTTGGCGGCTA
>NZ_VWSF01000029.1 GCF_008629685.1 Adhaeribacter rhizoryzae
AACGAAGTTCTTCGACAATTTTTCTTTTCTTTGCAGACGGATAATTCCTTTTTACAGTTTCTTTTAAATTCCTATTATTCATAACTTTATACTTAAAGTGTAAAGCTATTTCAGGAGTTTACCATTTGTCTTATAATTTTTGTTATGTTAAATAGGTTCCTTTGTTTGTTTTTTCATTAATTACCGCTAGTAATTACGTCTGATTACTTCTATTAAATTACAATAGGAATTAGTCCTGGCGGCATGATTACTGACCTTTTCAAATCTAGTTACATACAGAGTCTAATTAATCCAGATGGTTTACTAGTGAGCTTCCTGTGATTTCTGCTGCTTGCTATTGGTAGTTTTCTTTACAGAATAAGGTTTTGAAGATAAGGCGAGTAACGGTATCTGGCTGCGATAAACCAATTGTTCCGATACGCTATTGTGGAAAATTCTTTCCAGCATATCTGGTTCATAAACAGATAATGCCAAGATATCAATTTGGTTTTCCCGCACAAAAGTTTCTATTCCGGCAATTATATCATTTTCTTTTATTTGCGAAAAGCTAAAGTTATTCTCTGGAAAATCTCTCTTTATTTTACGCAAAATTTGCTGGTCGCTTACCAGATCAAGTTGATTTTCGCTTTTAATATTAAAGATGGCTATTGAAGAGCCAAGCGGTTCAGCAAATTTCACAAGCTGTTTCAAGTACATTGTTTCTTGGCTTTCAAAATTAGAGGCATAAGCTATAGTCTTAATAAATTTAAGCTGTACACCTGACGGAATTGCCAGAACTGGGCAAGCTGCTTGTTTAATAAAGCTAGCGGTATTGGTACCAAAAATTTTATCGAGCCAATTATGCGCACCTTTTGTGCCCATTACAACTAAGTCTACTTGCTTGCTACAAACCAAATCGTTTAAAGGGTTTGGGAAAGGACCTGGAACACATATGGTTTCCACCTCTAAATTACTATCGAACTGTAAACGGATGTATTTAGCCAGATTTTGGAGCTTGTCTTGGTAGTATGCTACCAATCTATTATCGGTTCTGCGAATGAAAGGATACCAGGAAACTCTACTACATCTGGCTCTATGGCGTGCATTAGAATCAGTTTACTATTTGTAGCTACGGCTATTCCAGCAGCATAATTGATGGCATTAGCAGCATTAGTAGAAAAATCAGTGGGAACAAGAATCGTTTTCATGGTATTAGAAAGTTATAGTTCATATTTTTAAATCAAGGTAGCAGTTGTTTTCAAACAGGTTAGTATTCTGTCAACACCTGAAATTACAAAGGCTATAACCTATTTGTAATGATTTTAGTTAGTAAGTTGAGTGATACTAATCATCATTCCCTTTATTAAAAGAAATTAACCCCCATTTTTTTCAACTTAGCCTGTTTAAAATTAGCCATGTTTTCTTTTCTCGTTAAATCACCAATTAGGCATTAGCTTTCACTAATGAATAGAATGGAAGAAAAACAAGTGCTTTATTCCTGAAAAATGACAATATTTTTTTTCTGTACCTCTAACCTCAAGCCCCTCTTGCTACAGGCCTGCCCATTACTACAGGCTATTATTTTACTAGGCCTATCCTACTCCAACAAAGCCCAGCCGGAAGCTTCTTTGAATTTTGATAGGCGGATGAAACAACTGAAAACCGGCCATGCCACCGTGCTGGCCATTTGGGCCGGGTTGAACATTATAACCGGGGGAATACTGATGTTAATTGCGGCGGAGGACCAACTTTCTTATTTTTCTGCCATGAACAGTAGTTGGGGGGTGGTAAATTTGGGAGTCGCCTGGTTCCTTTATTCCCACCACAATGAGGTATTTAACCAACCCCAGACACTCCTGCAACAAATGTATCACCAGCGGCACGCTGAAAAAATGATACTGTTCAGCATTGGCTTGGATTTAGCTTTTATTGCCAGTGGCTTTGCTTTACAGCTGCTTGGGCACTCCCTAGGTATCTCCTATCCCGTGTTGTGTAAGGGATTCGGAACATCCGTTATTCTACAAGGAGCTTTTTTACTAGTGCAAGACACGTTCTTTTACCAACTTCATCTAAAAAATCGCAAAAAGGTATATCCCTTATGGCAGCAGCAGTTAGTAGAAGGGCGTTAGGTGGGTTTAGTTTACAAGCCTGGTTAAATATTAGGCTGCTTTCTTTCCTTTTTTTCCAGTATCAAATACTTTAAGAAGTTTGGTAAAGAACTGCATTCTGTTTTTAAATATGAAGTATGGTGCGTTTCTGAAATGCTTCTTGGTAAGTTCCTGGACCTCCGCTTTAAATAGGCTTCCGCTTAAAATACCGTTTTTAATGAAAGGTGAATATTAAATATAAAATAAAATATCCTAAAGGACTGCTTAAAAAAAGTTTTTAACAGTAAACAAAAACAAACCATAAATCAAAGAGAACTATCCCCATACCACTTAACATGTTGATAAACATCAATTTACCTCATGATGTTTATCATTATTAAAGTTGAATAATTTTTGAACATTTGTTTCAAATCCTTCTCTCCACTTTAATATACAATCGCCATGAAAACAATCTTATGCCCCACCGATTTTTCTGCCGGAGCCGAGAATGCGGTCCTCTACGCGAACGAAATGGCCCAATATATGGATGCCCGTTTGGTTCTCTTTCATTCTGTTTTTGCCCCAGCCGCAGAAGTTGTTTCCTACGGCAGTGGTCCTTACACCCGTTCAGGTAAAGATTTAGCTTACGAAGATGCCCAGAAGAGGAAACTGGAAGCGCTAAAGAGCACGTTAGAAAGTACCGATTGGTGTATGCCGGTGCAGTACGAAACCAAGCTGCACTATGGTTTAACGAAAGATACCATTCCGCAGATAATACAGGAATTAAACGCAGATTTAGTAGTAATCGGAAATGAAGGTGCTGATAGCTTAAAAGAGATATTTGTGGGTTCAGTAGCGGCCGAAATCATTAAAAATGCAACTTGTCCGGTCTTGATTATCCCCCCCAAAGCTACTTTTAAACCATTACGTAAAATTGTTTTTGCCACCGATTTAAAAGGAGAACCCTTTCTGGATGTGCACTCTGTCATTAATTTGGCCAGCTTGTTTGAGGCAGATATTTTGTTTCTGCATATAATACCAGAAGCAGGTACTGCTAATGAGGAATTTGCCCAAGCAGAACTAGACCGCCTGCACAAACAATTTCCCTATCAGAATGCTACCTTTTACGCCGAACCTAATGCGCATATAGAAGAAGGCATTAGCCAGTTTTGCCGCCTGCACCATGCCGATATGCTGGTGATGGGCTACCATCCGCGCACTTTTTGGCAACACCTGTTTACTCAGGATTACACTCAGGAAATGGCTTACCACACTTATTTACCGCTGCTGGTAATTCATTACCGCCAATAAACTGCTGCCAGATTAATTCTGACCTATATTCTAATATTTCTCTCTAGAAAATATTCCATCTTATAGGTTGATTTAGATACAATTCACACCTCCCCTCTTTTATCTGTCCTCCTTCCATAACTTTATTTGCCATGAAAACATATATTCTCCCTTTCTCCCAAGTTAATTTAAAACACTTGCCACTGGTAGGCGGTAAAAATGCCTCGCTGGGCGAAATGTACCAGACTTTAACTAACAGCCAAATACGAGTGCCAGACGGCTTTGCCACCACGGCTGAAGCATTCCAGGACTTTTTAGCAGAAAACCAGATTCTGGCAGAAATAAAAAGCCAGTTAACGCAACTCGATACCCAAACCTTTAGCAACCTGCACCAGGTAGGCAGCCAAATCCGAAAGATAATCTGGGAAAGCCGTTTGCCCCCTACCTTGGTGCTGGCTATTAAAGATGCTTACCAGAACCTTTGTGCGCAATACGCGACCCCTATTCAGGTAGCGGTCCGGAGCAGTGCTACTGCCGAAGACTTGCCCAACGCCAGCTTTGCCGGTCAGCACGAGTCTTATTTAAATGTTGCGGGCGAAGAAGAATTATTGCGTGCAGTTCAGAAATGCTATGCTTCATTATTTACCGACCGGGCCATTAAATACCGGCAGGACCACAGCTTCGACCACCTGAAAGTATATTTATCGGTGGGAATACAAAAAATGGTACGTTCGGATTTGGCCAGTTCGGGTGTTTGCTTTACCCTCGACCCGGAATCGGGCTTTACCAACGTGGTACTAATTACCGGTAGCTGGGGTTTAGGCGAAAATGTAGTGCAGGGGGCGGTTAATCCGGATGAGTTTTATGTGTTCAAACCCACGTTGCAGCAAGACAAACAAGCCATAATTAACAAAAAAATGGGTACCAAGGCCCAAACCATGGTGTATGCCGCCCAGCCTAATTCCGAGCAGCCCGTTGTAAATATTCTTACACCACCGGAAAAGCAGGAACAGTTTGTTTTAACCAATGACGAAATAACTAACCTAGCTCAGTGGGCCGTGCAAATAGAAGAACACTATGGCCGGCCCATGGATATTGAGTGGGCCAAAGATGGCGAAACCAACCAAATATTTATTGTGCAGGCCCGACCTGAAACCGTGCACAGCCAGGAACAGAAATCTTACAAAATGCACAGCTACAGCTTAAAAGAAGCCGGTGAACTGCTGGTGAGCGGCAAAGGTATTGGTGAACGCATTGTAAGCGGCGTGGCCCGGCTATTAAATTCGCCGGCGGAAGCCGACTTACTGCAGCCCGGCGAAATATTAGTAACAGATATTACTAATCCGGACTGGGACCCTATCCTGAAAAAAGTATCAGCTATTATTACCAATAAAGGCGGGCGCACCAGCCATGCGGCTATTGTGGCCCGGGAGTTAGGCGCCCTGGCCGTGGTGGGCACCGGCAATGCCACCCAGGTTATTCAAAATGGGCAAGAATTAACCATTTCGTGCGCCGATGGGCAGAATGGATTGGTATACGCGGGTAAATTAGCCTGGGAAGTGCAGGAACTCGATTTTACCGATTTGCGCCAACCTACTACCCAAGCCATGTTTATACTGGGCGATCCGGAAAAAGCTTTTCAACTGGCGGCATATCCTAACGATGGTGTTGGTTTAATGCGCCTGGAATTTATCATCAACAACAGCATTCAGATACATCCGATGGCTCTAATAAAATACCACGAGTTGCAGGACGAAGCGGTAAAAGCCCAAATAGATATACTCACTTACCACCACCAGAACAAAGAAGATTATTTTGTAGAAAAGCTGGCCCAAGCAGTAGCCACTATTGGGGCGGCCTTTTACCCCAAAGACGTGATTGTGCGCATGAGCGATTTTAAAACCAACGAGTACGCCAATTTAATCGGCGGCAAAGCCTTTGAACCAAAAGAAGAAAATCCCATGTTGGGCTTTCGTGGGGCATCGCGTTATTATAACCCGCGTTACAGTGAAGGTTTTGGGCTGGAGTGTAAAGCCATGAAAATGGTCCGCGACGATATGGGTTTAACCAATATTAAACTGATGATTCCGTTTTGCCGCACCATAGCCGAAGGCAAAAAAGTTTTAGCCATTATGGAAAGCTTTGGCCTGAAACGAGGAGAAAACGGGCTGGAAGTTTATGTTATGGCCGAAATACCCAGCAACGTAATTCTGGCTGAAGAATTTGCCCAAATATTTGATGGTTTCTCCATTGGCTCCAACGACTTAACTCAATTAACCCTGGGCATCGACCGCGACTCTTCTATCGTGAGTGATTTATTTGATGAGCAGGACGATGCAGTAAAAGCCATGATGCAGCAAATCATTCAAACCGCCAAAAGAACCAACACCAAAATAGGATTGTGCGGACAGGCTCCCAGCGATTTTCCGGAGTTTGCGCAGTTTTTAGTAGAGCAAGGCATTAACAGCATCTCCTTTAACCCGGACGCCTTGCTGAAAGGCATTAAGAATATGCTGGCCGCGGAAGCAGCAGTGGCATTGCAGCAAAAAAAACAAACAGAAGAAAGATTAAGACAAGTACACTTAGCCAGTGAATTTGTGGACGAGTAAATTCTCTCATTACCTGCTGTTCCTAGTGTCTCCTTATGCCTCCAAATTATTTACCTACTCTTTAATTTGAAATTGTCATGAAAACGATTCTCGTACCCACCGATTTTTCAAAGAATGCCACCAATGCCCTCAACTACGCAGCCGGATTAATAAACCAAATAGGTGGAGAACTAATAATGGTTCATTTTATTGAACTGCCCGTAACTCCTCTTGATGGTGCCATGATAGTAACCCCGGTCGCTCAATTGGCCGAGGAATACCATCAGGAATTAACCCAGCAAGCAGACACCTTAGCTAAACAATTCTCTGGAAATATTAAAATTAAAGCTCAATGTCGGTTTGGTGATTTATTAACCAACCTTAATATCCTGATAAAAAATTATAATATTGATTTAGTCGTAATGGGAACCAAAGGTGCCTCTAATGTTCTCTATAAACTGGTTGGCACCAATACGGCTGATTTCATTAAAATAGCCAACTGTCCGGTGTTAGCCGTTCCGGATAAAGCCCAGTTTACTGGCATTAACCAAATAGCTTATGCCTCTGATTTCGAATCGGAAGAATCTATTTTCCTGCAACAACTATTTGCCTTTGCCGAACCCTTACAGGCCGAAGTAGCTATTATCAATATTATCCCGGAACGCCACCTCAATATCTTTTCGGATAACCACGTTCTCCGGGAAATAAAACTACAGTATGCAGATAAAAAGTACAGCATTGCTCAAATTCAGGAAGGTGATGTACTCACCGGAATAAATGAATTTGTAGCGGAAACGCATCCGGATGTTTTGGCTGTTTCTATTCATGCCCGGAGTTTTCTTGAGGATATATTCCACAAAAGTATATCAAAAAGTTTATTTTACCAGGTGCAGTTGCCCTTACTAGCTTTACCCGAAAGAACTTACTGGCAATCTGTTTTTAAACCAGTAACTCAAGCTCAGAATCCTTTAGTAAAATAATTATTATATAAAATACATGGGTAATGAAATACCCTGACTACTTGAATCAGTTTTGATATTTAAATAAAGGATGCTGTTGTAACCTGTTACCTAAGAAGCTGTTTGGAGTTTAGATAACCACCAAAGAAATAGAGGTTTAAAAGAGTTTACAAAGACAAATTTACCTAATCCCTACTTCAATGGCAGTAATAAGCGAAGATGGCGTAAAGCGGTATATAGTACCTCATTTAAGTATTAGTAAAAGAGGGAGTAAATTAAAAGTAGAAACGGCCCACCTGCTAGCCGCCATTATCTCTCGTTTAAAACAGGCTGTCAGTGGCGGGAACTACCTTCAAAAAGAATTGTTGAATGGGAATATTTGCTGGCAAGGGGTTTACCACCATTTTCGCAAATGGCCCTGTGAAGGCAGCCTGACCAAGGCCTGGGTGGAGCTTCTTAAAAGCCAGCGCCGGCTAATAGAATTGTCCAGCGTGCAACTAGATGGTAGCCAGACTATCTGCAAGAATGGCGGGGAAAGCATTGGTTATCAAACCAGGAAAGTCGCTAACAGTTGCAACTGCCTGTTTTAGACTGATAATAAGGGGCAGATGCTGGCATGCAGCCCGCCCGTATCAGGTGCCCATTGATTTATATGAAATAGAGGCGGTGTTTAAACAACTTTGTAATTTGTTAAAAGAAGAAGGCGTTGAAACAGAAGGCTTATTTTTAAATGCCGACGCCGGCTTTGATTCAGCTGAATTTAGAAGCTTGTGCGCTGAAATGAAAATAGAGGCCAATATTGCTTTTAATCCCAGGAATGGAAACCCACCGGATGATTATGTTTATTTTGATGAACAGCTTTTTAAAAGAAGGAACACTATTGAAAGGGCCAATGCCTGGTTAGACAGCTTTAAAGCTCTACTCGTACGCTTTGAAACTAAAGCCCTGCACTGGTTCAACCTCCAGCTATTAGCTTTTACCCTACTGTTCATCCGAAAAATTAACAAACTAAAACTCTAAACAACTTCTAAATTAAATTTAATATAAATGGCAACCCTCACCCTTTTTTCTTGGTTTTGCCCTTTAGTAATATTACCTGCCCAATCCACAACCCCACTGATTAAAGTTTTAAATCGGCATTTCTAAATAGCCATGGCCGCTCAAACGTTTAATTATAAATATTTAGGTTTAACAGCGATAAAATTAAATGTTATGGTTATATTATTAAACCATAAGTGTTGACCTCTATGAAGCGGTTTGCCTGTATTTTTGTCGTTATCGCTCTGGTTTTGGGGGGGTGCTCGGATGGTTGGGAACGGACCAAACCGGTTATCAGTCCGTTAACGGAATCGGTTTATGCAACAGGAAATGTTAAAGCCACTGATCAGTATAGTGTATTTCCGGTAGTGAGCGGCATTGTGCAAAGAGTAATGGTGAAGGCCGGCGATACAGTTAAGGTTGGAACGCCCTTGTTTCTGCTGGATGACCGCACCGCCGGCCTGAATGCCCAAAGTGCCCGACTGGCGTTGGAACTAAGCCAGCAAAACAGCCGCAACACGTTTGGCCGACTGCGCGAAGCCGAACTGAACGTAAACACGGCCCGTGCCAAATATGAGCTGGATTCGATTATGTATCGCCGGCAGCAACGATTATGGGAACAAAAAATAGGCACCCGGCAAGAGTACGAACTGCGCCAGCTAACCTATACAAGTTCCAGGAGCAATTACCAGGCCGCCCTCACTAACCTGGCTTTACACCAAACCCAAATCCGAAACGAGTTGCAGCGGGCCCGCATTAATTACGACATTAGCCGCCGCCTAGAAGACGATTACATGATCCGGAGCAGCCTGAACGGCAAAATTTACGATGTACTCCAGGAAGAAGGCGAACTGGTAACGCCGCAAACCCAATTAGCAATTATTGGCCGTAACAACAGTTTTTTGCTAGAGCTGCAAATTGATGAGGACGATATTGCCCGCGTAAAAGTAGGTCAGCCGCTGGTGGTGACTTTAAGCAGCCACCCGGGCCAGGCCTTCGATGGTCGCATCGAGAAAATATACCCCATCATGGACGAAAGATCGCGTACTTTTAGGGCCGAAGCCAGTTTTATTAACCCGCCGCCGGATTTATTCCCGAACCTGACCGTAGAAGCCAATATTATTATCCGGACAAAAAACAAAGCTCTGCTGATCCCGAAAAATTACGTGGTAGATGATAACCACGTTTATATAGCCAAAGACCGCAAACAGCCTGTAAAAACCGGGCTGCGCGATTACCGGAAAGTAGAAATACTGGATGGCCTGGACACTACCCAATATATTTATAAACCTCAGTAAGATGCCTGCTAGTCTGAGTCTGAAAATAGCCCTGAGTTTATTAAGGGCTCGCCTCGGCCAGACGGTGGTAGCGGCGGCCGGGGTAACCTTTGGTATTGCTATGTTTATCGCTTTGGTTAGCTTTATGACCGGCCTGAACAAACTGCTCGACGGGCTGATTCTGAACCGCATTCCCCACATCCGGCTTTACCAGGAAATAAAACCCAGCCCGGTGCAGCCGGTCGACCTTTCGAAGAAATACCGGCGCCACCAGAATTTTATTCGTTCCATCAAACCTCGCGACCGCGGCCGGGAAATACGCAACAGCCAGCTAATTATGCGGGCCATTCAGGCCGACCCGCAGGTAGTAGATGTGGCTCCCAAACTGGTTACCCAGGTTTTTTATACCACCGGTACCATCGAGTTAGGCGGCGTAATGGATGGCATTGTTCCAGCCGCCGAAGAAAACCTTTTCCGGCTGAGCGATTATGTTATTACGGGCAACCTGAATGACCTGACCACGGTAGCCAACAGTATTATTATCGGGAAAGGTATTGCGGATAAAATGCTGGTAGAACCCGGCGATATAATTCAGGTATCAACTGGCATGGGGCAGCAGGCTTTACTCAAAGTGGTGGGCATTGTACAGTTTGGCATTGCCGAGATAGATAATATTCAAAGTTATACAGCTTTGTCCACTGCCCAGAAAATCCAGGGCAAACCACCGGCTTATATTACCGATATCCAGGTTAAACTAAAAGACATTACCCAAGCGCCCGCAATTGGCCTTGAATATGCCAAGTTATTCCGGCTGGAAGCCATGGATCTGCAAAAGGCCAATACCCAATTTGAAACTGGCAGCAATATTCGGTCTATCATTTCGTACGCCGTGGGCGTTACTTTGCTCATTGTGGCCGGATTTGGTATTTATAATATTCTGAATATGCTGATTTACGAGAAAATGGATGCCATTGCCATTCTAAAAGCCACTGGTTTTTCGGGCCGCGATGTCCGGTTTATTTTCATTTCGCTCTCGTTGATTATTGGCATCGCCGGTGGAATTTTAGGTCTGGGGCTGGGCTACGTTCTATCGGTTATTATCAACCATATTCCATTTCAAATCGAATCTTTGCCAACCATCCAAACCTACCCGGTAAATTTCAATCCTTTGTATTACTTTATCGGCATTTCCTTTGCGCTTATTACGACTTATATAGCCGGTTTTTTCCCGGCCCGAAAAGCCAGCAAAGTCGATCCGGTGGTTATTATCCGAGGTAAATAAAATGGACAATATTGTACTGGAGGCCGTTTCTATAAATAAATATTTCTACGACCCAGTGAAATTCCGGGTGCTCTCGGATATTTCTTTTAAAATTGAGCACGGCGAATTTGTATCGGTAGCGGGTAAATCAGGCTGCGGAAAATCAACGCTCCTTTATATTTTATCGACCATGGACACCGATTACGAAGGCGAACTTTACCTGCATGGCGAAGCCTTGCACCAGAAAACAGCCAACGATCTGGCCCGGATTCGGAACGAGAAAATAGGCTTTGTTTTCCAGTTTCATTACCTTATCGAAGAATTTAATGTACTTAAAAATGTAATGCTGCCGGGCCTTAAACTCGCTAAACACAGCCGGCCGGAGTTAGAAAGCCGGGCCTTGAACCATTTAAAAAGATTAGACGTAGCCGACCAGGCTCTGAAAATGCCCCACCAACTGAGTGGCGGCCAAAAGCAACGGGTGGCGATTGCCCGTGCCATGATTAATGACCCACTAGTAATTATGGGCGACGAACCAACCGGCAACCTGGATAAAAAAAATTCCGACCTGGTATTCGCCATCTTCCGGGAGCTTTGTCAGGATAAAAAGCAATCGCTTCTGATAGTAACCCACGACACTGATTTTGCCCTGCGCACCAACCGAACTATCCAGATGGAAGACGGCAAAATTTTAAGCTGACAAAATCCAGATCTCGGCATGTTTCTTAAGATTAGTTATTTGAAGTTGCTACCCCGTAAAATTTGACAGGTGAAATTCTTAATAAAGCCGGACAACATTCGAGCTTCAACTCCCCCCCTTTTTTAATCAAGCTATTTTATTTTTTTATATAAATATCCAATATTCTGCTCCCGGTTGTGACCAATAACCTTTACGATCCTGATATATATCATTGATTTTTAAATTTTTATATTTTTTCTTAGTAAAAATATTTTTTATCAGTCAGGCATCGCAGCTTATTTATTTTAGATGTTTTCTCAATCTGTAAACCAGCCATTAAAACTTTAATTTGGTTACGCCCCTAAACAGGTAGCTTTTAACTGCAGAGAAAAACAAGAAATAGAACTTTTTAGGTTAAATACCATGAAACCATTTTTTAAATTTTTCAGCCTGCTGCTTATTCTTTCCTTTACCACTTCTCCAGTTTTTTCCGGAGATTTCCAGGCCGGAGGTAAAAAAACGATTAACCGCCCCGTTAACGAAGATTTGTATGTAAGTAGGGGTGCCATCCTGGTAAATGCCCGCATTAATGGGGATTTGGCAGCTGCCGGCGGCACTGTTACCCTGAAGACTCGGTTAGTGGTGATGTGCTCCTGGGTGACGACAATTTAAATATTACCGGCAACATTAAGGATGACTTGCGGGCCGCCGCCGGCAAAATTAAAATAGCGCAAGACGTACTGGATGACGTGATACTAGCCAACGGTGAGGTAGAAATGAGGTAGAAATAAGCGCCCGTGCCACGAATGGGAGCGGGTTCTGGTTGCCTGTTAAAAAATTATTGAATCTAAACTTTTACATCCATGGAAACTACTCAGATTAAACAACTTATTTCTTCCCTTACCGAAACCTTTTCGCAGAACTCCACCATCAAAAAAGTTTACGGCGACCCCAAAGAAACCCAGGGCAAAACCATTATCCCGGTAGCCAAGGTATCCTTTGGTTTTGGCGGCGGCTTTGGCGGTGGCGGTATCAAAGGCCAGGAAAATGCCGATACACCGGAACCTGAAACCAACAAAGCCAAAGGCCAAGGTGGCGGTATGGGCGGCGGACTTTTGGCCAAACCACTGGGGTTACTGGAAATTACGCCCGAATACACCCGCTTTGTCCGGTTTGATATTTCCCGCTACCTGGTGATTGGCGGTGTTTTGGGGTTAATGGTAGGTTTGATCAGCAAACGGAACCGGCGGAAGCATCAATACCCGGCTTTGTAAAGTATACAATTATCGGTGTTATATGAAAGATTATGTAAAGGCAGCCGGTACCATTAGTGGTTTTTAAATAAGTCCATTAAACTCTTAATGCCATGCTTGGAGAATTAAATCAGACCCAAATAGATTATGTACTGCGCAGCCAGGCAGTAGGCCGGTTGGGTTGCTGCGCTGGTGGCCAGGTGTATATTGTACCCATAACCTATGTGTACGAAGACCCCTATATTTACGGCCACACCAAAGAGGGCCTGAAAGTAAATATGATGCGGAAAAATCCGCACGTTTGCTTCGAGGTGGATATAATCCAGAATTTGGCTAATTGGCAAAGCGTGATTTTGCAGGGCGAGTACGAAGAACTAAGTGGCCAGGAAAATCAGCAAGCCCTGGAAATAATAAAAAGCCGCATTACGCCGCTACTATCAAGTGAATTCATACTTCCGGCTGCCAGCCCCGACATTCATCATTCCATTACCGCTTCCCGTCTAGTTAGGGTTTCTTACCGCATCCTGATAAACCACAAAACCGGTCGTTACGAAAAAAGATAGTATTTAGGGCCAGGAGAAGCTGGTAATATTTTGGCTTGGTTCAAACCGGGAGATAGTTTCCCGGCGGACATAAAGCCAATCCGCCATAATTTGTTTGGGAATAAAACCCTTTCAGGGTGATTTTCTCCCGATTTCAACGGTTTAAAAACCGGTTTACTGAAAACACCAAGTTTAAATGAGAGCCATCCAACAGCACCTGCCCAACCCGAGTCATACCGAAGTGCACCGGATTTTTGTGAAAGCTACACCCGAAGTGGCCTAGGAAACCGTCCGCCACTTCGATATGGCCTCTATTCCCTGGGTGCGCTTATTATTTAATATTAGAACCTTGCCCAACCAGTTGTGGGAGCAGCCACCTGAGAAAGACCGCAGATTGGGCGTAGACCAGATAGCTGACAGCGGTAAAGGGTTTATGCTGGTGCACGAAACGCCGGGCTGGGAGGTGGTAGTGGCATCGGTTGGCCAGTTCTTGCATTTAAATATTCCTTTTGCCCATATCAATCCCGCCGATTTCAAAACCTTCAGCACACCGGGTTATGGCAAATTGGCCTGGGCCCTTTCGGTAGAACCTTATTTAGAAGGTAGTACGATTTGCCTGGAACTCCGCACCACCGCTACCGATGAAGATAGCTGGCATAAACTAAATAATTATTACCTAATCATTGGCATTGGCTCACGCCTGATCCGTGAATCAAGTATGCATCATTTGGTAGCCACCCTTGGTAAGCTCCTGCTGCCCGATGATGATGAAAGAATATTGCCGGGTGATGAACTACTGCCTCACGCCCACTATGGCCTTACCCACCACCTTAATGTAGAAGCTCCCCCGAGCTGGTCTGGGCTTACCTCATGCAAATGGGCTGCGACCGGGCCGGTTGGTATAGCATCGACTGGCTCGACAACAATGGCGTGCCCAGCATTGACCACCTGGTGCCTGGCTGGGAAAAAAGGAACCTAGGCGAAAAAATTTCGGCCACTCCAGCCCATAATAACTTTTTTGAGGTACTGGCGCTGGTAGAGAAAAATTTATTCGTGATAGGCGGTGAAACCCAACGGATGGGCGGACCTTTTAAAATGACCTGGGCTTTTGTGCTGGAGCCTATTGGCACCGATGCTACCCACCTCATTACCAGGACCCGGGCGGAGGCTTCACCTAAATGGGCCGAATGGCTGATGGGTAATGTAATTTATCCGCCAATCCACGGAATAATGTCGGGTGCCCAGCTAAAACACATTCGGCAACTGGCCGAGCGGGATGCCCGCATGCGCTGACCGGTGAGATGGTTTGAAAGCAAGTTCAGAAATCTCTCAACATTTAAATCAGGAATACTCCAGCGGCTATTTCTTTACATAAATGTAATAATAGAGGTAGCCTATCCCATAAACTAGTAAGAATAAGGCAATTACTATACTTTCCATACGATTTTAACCTTTATTAAAACTATAAATTTTATTTTATTGTAAACCATGAACTAGAAACCCCCTTTGAAGAATCATCTTCCTATTGGCTGCATTAATTACCATAATGCACGTTTCTATTACCTGTTAAAAGAGCCCCAGATTTAAATTGAATAGCATTAATTGTTAGGGAAAATCTACTAACAATACAGCCGCGCCATTTACCTTACCTTGGCGTAATGCCTCTAAAGCTTCGTTAGCTTTTGCCAAGGGAAAAAGCTGTGTTTCTGTTTTTATGGGAACTTGGGGAGCTAATTCCAGAAACTCCAAACCATCCTGGCGCGTCAGGTTGGCAACGGAACGTAAAATTCTTTCTTCCCATAGCAGGTGATAAGGAAAAGTAGGAATATCGCTCATGTGAATACCTCCGCAAACCACTTTACCGCCTTTGTCTAATGCCTTTAGGGCTAAAGGTACCAATGGGCCTGCCGGGGCAAATAAGATAGCTGCATCCAGCTTCTCCGGCGGCAGTTCCATTGAGTCCCCCGCCCAAGTCGCTCCTAGTTTTAAAGCAAATTGTTGCGACGCTTTATCGCCTGGCCTCGTAAAAGCAAAAACTTTTATGTTTTGGGAAATAGCTAATTGAATCAGAATATGCGCAGCAGCGCCAAAACCATAAATTCCTAAAGTAGCCAGATGTGGTCCTGCCATTTTATAGGAACGATAACCTATTAAGCCAGCGCATAAGAGAGGGGCGGCGGCAGGACCGGTTGCCGCCGCCAACGGAAAACAATACCGCTCGTTGGCAACGGTGTATTCCGCATAGCCCCCATCCAGCGTATAACCCGTAAAACCAGCAAACTCACAAAGATTTTCCTGATTATGCAGGCAATACTTGCATTGCCCACAGGTGTAACCTAACCACGGAACACCTACCGTTTCGCCTTCCTTAATTTCCTTTACTTCAGTTCCTCGCGCTACTACCGTTCCTATAATTTCGTGCCCAAGTATAAGCGGTAACTTAGGCGGCGTAAGCTCTCCATCCAATATGTGCAGATCAGTTCGGCAAACCCCGCAGGCTGTAATTTTTATTAAAACCTGGCAAGAGTTCGGAACCGGCATGGGAATTACTTTTTCAACCAGCGACTGCCCCAGCTTTTCCAAAACCATGGCCCGCATTTGGGTTGGGAGTTTCATGGGTGTAAACTTTTAAAAGCCCACCCTTATAGTAAATAAGGAGGCATAACACACTACCTTTTTAATGTATTACCGGGTGGTGCTTTTGGTTTAGAATTCTATAATTCGGGTGCTTATACGGTATGTTTCGGAGCCATAAATAATCGGGATTGCCTCTTGATAAAACCACCATGGCCAAGGCCATAATTAAAGTAGCCGGAAAAGCTGACCCTACGCCAAAAGGAATAATGGCGTACAAAAAAATTATTCCCCCAATTAACCCAATGGTATACACTTTGCCGCGCAGCAGCATCGAAACCGCAATTAACCCTTGGCAGGTGGCAATAAACCCGACAACCAGTTGTATATGTTCGCTAAACCAGCCGGTAATAAATTTCTTATAAAGGTCACTTAGGGTTAAATCGGCATAATCCAGATACACCTCGGGCGCTGACAGTACCGTTTTCCAGTTTATCCAGCAAGCCCAGGCAAATAACATCAGAAACATTAAACGGCCAACCCGAGGCCACCTCCAGGCCGAAATGAGCATCAAAATGGCTACCGCATTCGAAATGAGGTAAGCTATGAGGTAAGTTTGGTTTTCTAACCCTTTCATAACATGAGAAAATTTTAGGTTAATCTAATTTTCAGGCAATAATTACTCCGGCAGAAATCTACTTTTATCTTCGGTGAGGGTTATTGCTGCTCATTCAGCAGCTTTTTCTCAACTCTTAGGCGGTTAGATTTTGTCGGACCAGGTAGGGTAAGAAAGGGTAAAAAAGGATTAGCGGTTATTTTGCCGGTGACGGTTTTTTGTAATAGTTTTTCTAAAAATGTATGCTGGTTAGGAGCTAGCACGAGTAAATCATTTGGATGAGACTCGGTAAAAGCCTGAATTCCTTCCGCAATGTCTGGTTGCTGCTGGAAATAAACTTTATAATTAAGGTCAAAAAACGCTTTATCCAGAATGGCCAAGGCCGTTAAGGTTTTCTCTTCTTCTTTTTTCCGTTCAGGTTCTTGGTATATATGCAATATTGTCAAATTAGCCTCAAAACTTTTCACCCATCCCCGGAGCGTGTTTAAATTAGTTATATCAGGAATTTTAGATAAGTCGCAGGCAAAAACAATGGATTTGATTTCTTTAAAGATAGTATTTTGTGGCAAAGCCAACACGGGTACTTTTCCGGATTGAATAACGGCACCAACGGTGCTGCCTAAAAACGCCTGCCTTATTGCCCCTGCTCCGCGGGTGCCCATTACCACCAAATCGGCTTTATGATTTTTGGCAGCCGTAATTATTTCATCGGCCGCCCAACCTAATTTAGAAATACAATTAATTTTAATAACTGCTATTTCCGCCACTCTTTTGTCTTCCTGGACGGTATGAAACTGGGTTCCCGAAGCGGTAAATTGGCCAGTTTCTTGGCTTACTCCGGGAGGTTGGGAATTTGCTGGGTCGTTATTGGCTTTACAGTTAAACTGTAGGCTAAAATTTTTACAAACTTCGGTTTTTACTTCGGTGGCATACTCCCGGAGAATGGTATTTTCCTCTTTTTCCAGCTCCTTTACCGCATCTTCAAACCGAACAGCATCGTTTAACTTAAGGGGCTTATGAAAGGCGTGCAGCAATAAAATATTAGCCTTTGTTAAGCTGGCCATTTCCAAAGCATACACAAAGGCCTTTCTGGCTTCTTTCGAATAATCGGTGGCAACTAGTATAGTTTTCATGACAGATGGCTTAACTCATTAAAAAGAAAATCACCTCTTGGCTTTCTTCAATTAAATTTAACATTGTTTTGCTTTGAAGACGATGATTATGATTAGCTACCCGGATGATTTTGCTCAATAAAAGCAGTTATAATTACCTTTATTTTTTTCTAAATGATTTTATTAATTCAGTACTGTTAATCAATACCACCTAGTCCATTCATAGCACTCTCCAGGTTCCTCCTCGGGAATCACTTGCAGAATAGTGAGGCAGTAAATTCAGGAGGAACTTTTTGCCAGTGTTTTTACCTGGCACCAAGTAGTTGACCCCAATCATCTAATATGCTGATAATTATCCTGTTATTCGGGCAAGGGAAGTAGTAGCTTTAACATAATAACAACAATTATTAACCTTATAAAGCAACAAAAAAATGACACGGCCAGCAGAACTTTACATTCTTTACTTTCTCCTCCTGATGCTGAGTTTAAATGCTTTGGTTGGCGGAGGTGCCTTAATCCTAGATCCCCAAGGTTCATTAATGGACCTTAATCCGGATTGGCTCCAGAACACGCCTTTTAACAGTTACTTGGTACCGGGCCTGCTGCTGTTCACCTTCATCGGCTTACTGCCTCTTTTTGCCCTTATAAGTTTATTGTTTCGGCCCAATTGGCACTGGGCCAATGTATTAAATATTTTTGCAGATAAATACTGGGGCTGGACTTATTCCCTCTTTACCGGCATTATCCTGATTACCTGGATAATTGTGCAGGAAATGCTCACCCATTATTTCTTGTTACACACCGTGTTTATCATAATGGGAATCCTGATAATCCTACTCACACTCCTGCCCCGGGTGCAAAAGTATTATTCCCAGCATCATTAAATCCGTTATGCACGCGCTCCATATAAGCCGTCAACTCACTCTTATCAGCACGGGACTGGCCGGTCTGGCCGCTGCCGGTGGCCTGGGATGGCCCAGCTTGTACCTGGATAAGGCTCTGTTTAAATTGGCCTGGCTCGGCAACGATATTGTGACTTTAGCAGTGGTTGTTCCGCTTTTGCTGTTAGCTTTATTCTTTTCCCACAAGGGTTCCCAACGGGCTTACCTAATATGGATGGGGTTGCTGTGCTACCTGTTTTATAACTATGCCTTTTACCTTTTTGGTGCCGCCTTTAATGTTTTCTTCCTGCTGTATGTAGCAATATTTACTTTGTCAGGATATGCCTTAATATTGGGGCTGGTAGCCTTAGATGTACGTGGTCTGAGTAAACAGTTCAAGCCCGAAACACCCCGGAAATGGTTGAGCATGTACTTGTTTTTCATTTCGCTGCCCTTGGGTATTTTTGAAATTACACAATGCCTGGGTTTTGTTTTTACCGGAAATCTACCGCAGCCACCCAGCTTAATTTTTGCCCTCGATTTAGCCATTGTGGTCCCGAATACAGCCTTAGCAGCTATTCTGCTTTGGAAACAACACCCCTGGGGCTACGTGCTAAGCATTATTATGTTGGTTAAAGCTTTTACCTACGGGTTAGTTTTAACTGTATCCACCACCTTAATTTCCTTATCAGACCTGCATGTTGGTTGGGATCCGCTAATGTCATTTTATGTGTTTGTAATGGTGGGCGGTTTTATCGGGAGCCTGATACTGCTTAATAATTTAAAACCCCGCTTTCAGCAATCCTCCATCTACTCACAAACACGAATAGCTAGCTTACATCAACCTTAATTATTTGGGAATCATGATACCTTTCCGCTACTTTCTACTTTGGCTCTTTCTGCCTCTTTTAGGGGTTCTGAATGGAACCTTCAGGATAATTTATCTTACCAGATATTTGCCTGATTTGGCAACTCACCAGGTTTCTACCCTAACCGGCATTATATTATTTGGTGGCTATATCTGGTACGTAAACCAGCGTTGGCCATTTGATTCAGGCAAGCAGGCAATTTTGGTTGGTTGCACCTGGCTTGTACTTACCATATTGTTTGAATTTGGTTTTGGGCATTATATTTTTGGTCAGCCCTGGCCGGCTCTCCTGCACGACTACCATATTTTAGCGGGTCGGGTTTGGCTTTTAGTTCTATTTTGGATAACCATTTCACCCTTGATTTTTTATAAAATAAAGGAAAAGAACCCTCCCAGCCGCCAACCTTTCTTAAAGTAAGATTTAGTTATTCCAATGAAGTAAATGGTATTTAATATAAGGTTTATAAATACCTCTAAACTCTCTTTCAAAACTGACATTCATCCTACTCCGAGCCAAAATCATGTTAAGATTCACCTTTTTTTTTATAACGTTTTTGCACGCGCTAATCCACCTGCTGGGTTTTGTAAGTGCCTTTCGGTTGGCTTCTGTGCCGCAGCTTACGGGTAAAACTATATTTACGCTACCTACCGAGGCCTTCCTGCCTTTAGGTTTATTGTGGCTGGTAGCAGGTAGCTTGTTTTTTGCCTCCGCCCTCTTGTTCTTGCTTAAAAAGGAGTGGTGGTGGATGATTGGAGCAACTGGACTGGTAGTATCCCAAGCCTTAATAATCCTGTACTGGCCGGAGGCAAAATTTGGTACTGTGGCTAATCTAATTATGCTGACAGGCATTGTACTGGCGTATGGCTCCTGGAATTTTAAAGCAATGGTAACCCGGGAACTCGCCAGATTTAATGCGCCATTAATTACCGAAAGAGAAATAATTACGCCAAAGAGGCTATCGGATTTGCCACCGGTGGTGCAACAGTGGTTGCATCACGCCCAGGTTATAGGTAAGGAAAATATTCAAACGGTGCACCTGCAACAGAGCGGCGAAATGCGGATTAGCCCCGAAGGCAAATGGATGCCCGTAATCGCCAACGAATATTTTACCGTGGCGAAGCCCGGTTTTATCTGGGTAGCCGATGTAAAGGCCGCCCCCTTCCTGCACCTGGCCGGGAGAGATAAATACGAGAATGGCCGCGGGCATATGCTCATTAAGCTACTTTCGGTATACCCGGTAGCTGATGCCAAAGGAAAAGAAACCGACCAGGGCACGCTGCTGCGTTACTTGGGTGAGATGGTTTGGTTTCCGACGGCAGCCCTCAGTAACTACATTCGCTGGGAACAATTAAGCGAAAACGCCGCCAGAGCTACCATGAGCTATGGTGGCGTTACAGCGGCAGGTATATTTAGATTTAACAAAGCCGGAGATGTTATTAGTTTTGAAGCCAAACGTTATTACGACCGGAAAGAAGGTCCTACCTTAGAGAACTGGCTGGTAACTGTTGACCCGCACAGCTGCCGGGAATTTAATGGCATCCGGGTTCCAACCAAATCAGACGTAACCTGGAAACTAAAAACTGGTGATTTTACCTGGTTTAAACTAGAAGTAACCGATGTAGTTTTTAATAAGGCAATAAACCCATCCGGAACGTTACAGCCCACCATAGCCGAAACTAATTCTTATGAAATGGCCCGGTAAATACACCCGCAAATGGATGATGCACTGTACTTTGGGCGCATTGCTGGGCATTGGTGCTGCTGGCGTTATTGCTTTCGCGGTAAATCATACGCTGGGCGAACCTGTTACGCTGCCGCAAAAGCTAACTGTTTTAAGTAGCATGCTGGCTGCTGGAGCCATAGAAGGAAGTTTACTGGGTTATATGCAATGGCGGGTTCTGCAAGAGCGCAATCCCCAACTACCTGCGTTGGAGTGGATGGGTTGGACAGTAGCAGTGGCGGTACTGGGCTGGTTCTTAGGTATGTTACCTTTCCTTTTCTTCCTGGTTGGTACTGCTGATAATTCTTCCCAAGCTCCTGCTGCGGCTCTGGATAATTTTTTCGTCTTATCTTCCTTTGCGGTAGCGGTGGGCTTGTTGGTAGGCGCTTTGTTTGGGTTGTTCCAATTGTTTTCTTTAAGAAAATATGTACCGGCGGCGGGTAAATGGATTCTGGCTAATGCTTTGGGCTGGGGTTTGGGACTTGGCTGGATTTACCTGGCCGCCTCGTGGCCTGACGAAAACACCTCGCTACCGTTAATTATTATTTCAGGTGTTTTGGGCGGAATAATGGCAGGCCTTTCGGTAGGCTTTATTACATGCATTTACCTGCAGAAACTAACCCATCCTAAGAGCCAGATAGTTTATTTTTTAAAGGCAACCTGATTTTGTTCTTACTAATGTGCACCCATAATGAATACTCCAAAACCGTCTTCTCCTTTTGCCGGGAATTTAATTCGTAATAAAAAGGCGAAACCGAATAAAGTAAGTAAGCCCCTGGATAGCCGGAATAAAAATAATTACCTGAAAGATTTTGTGTATGGGGCGGTAGACGGAGCAGTTACAACTTTTGCGGTGGTGTCGGGAGTAGCCGGTGCCAATTTGTCGCCCAGGATTGTAATTATACTAGGCATGGCCAATTTGCTGGCCGACGGGTTTAGCATGGCCGTAAGCAATTACTTAGGCGTTAAAACCCAGAATCAATTACTCCAGAAAACCCGGAACGAAGAAATAAACCATATTCAGCAAAACCCAGAAGCGGAAAGAGCAGAAATCAGGCAAATATATGCGCAAAAGGGGTTCGCCGGGGAAAATCTGAACCAGGCCGTTGCCATTATTACAGCTGATAAAACCCAATGGACCAACACCATGCTGCAGGAAGAATTTGGGCTAGTGCCCACCGAAACTACTGCCTGGAAAGCCGCCCTGGCTACTTTTATCGCCTTTCTGGTTGTTGGTTTTATTCCGGTATTCCCGTTTTTGTGGAATTACCTTTCTCAGTACCGGTTTGCCAACCCCTTCTTCTGGAGCAGCATCAGTACCGGTTTGGCGTTCCTAGCCGTGGGAGCCATAAAAAGCAAGTTTGTGAATAAGCCCTGGTATAATTCGGGCCTGGAAACACTTTTACTCGGAGGAGCTGCCGCTACCCTGGCTTACCTGGTGGGAGATTTATTAAAGGGTCTCGAATGATGGCAATATTTTAATATTGATTATAATTTGAATCAAATAATCAACTACAGTAAAAATTTTACAATATACTGATTTATAACATCCTACACGCGCTTACCTGATATTGTATATCTAAACCATAAACCTAAATAAAATCATGAAAAAAGCTATACATTACTTTGTCTGCTTTATACTACTTTATTTAATTGCAAATGCCACATTCGCGCAAGGCTTCTGTAACCAAATTGCGAAAGACGACATAGTAGGACCAATTCCTTGGAATTCAGGATTAAGTTTTTCATTGGCTAAGTTGCAGGCCAACGATACTGAAAAGTTAGAACTGGCAGACTTTCCCAGTAGATTCCTGTATTATGGCGACTACCGGATTGGGATAGTTGGTTATTCTGAGACAACTAAAATGTTCAGTATAAGCCTCCTCATTCAAGGATACATAGGGCCAGTTTCTTTTACTTACACTTTAAAAAAAGAACCGGAGACCCGTTTGGGGGCTCCCTTCATCATTAACGGAGAGGAGCACTACTACGAAGTTATTCAGCTAAATGCTCAACTTTCCTGGCAGGATGCCATGGCGCAGGTGGGAGCCCGTTCCTATAATGGTCAGAAAGGTTATCTGGCAACCGTTACCTCCGCCGAAGAAAACCAATTTATCCGCCAGAAATTAGAAAAGTCTGCATTAGGTTCAAGCGCCTGGTTAGGGGCGAGTGATGCGGCGGAAGAAGGAACCTGGCGCTGGATAACCGGACCGGAGGCAGGTACGCCTTTAAATTACAGTTATTGGGCACCCAGCGCACCAAATAATGCCGGCGAGGAAGATTATTTAACCATGAATCTGGCCGGTCAGTGGCAGGATGTAAATAAAGAGGAAAACGCGGCGGCTGGTAACCCGGTTAATCTTTATGTAGTAGAATACGGCAGTTCGGAAAATTGTTCTAATTATTTAACTGCCACTGTCAACTCTTATGCAGCAAAGCCAGATTATTCTCCTCCTTGTTCTTTAGCATTAACCACTAAGGTTACCCAGGCCGAGCCTTGGTACGGCATGTGGGGACCTGTAAACGGGGCCGGAGCCATTGATTTAACTGTAACGGGCGGCAACGGTTCTTATACCTACCAATGGAATAATGGCGCTACTACCCAGGATTTAGGCTTGGTTTCTCCGGGATATTACACAGTTACGGTAACAGATGGCGGCAGTGGCTGCAAGGCCAGCACCACTGTTTACGTTGGCATGAAGAACGATTTCCTGCGCGTGCTTTCCTCCCATATTGATGTTACCCGTCGCGGGGCTCAGGGTGGCAGCAACGGATCCATTGACGTGACGGTGGTGGGTGGCGTTCCGCCTTATACCTATGCGTGGGTAAGGGGACAAACTACCGAAGACTTGGCTGGATTGAACCCTGGGGTACAAACTGTTACGGTTAGGGATGCTATCGGCCAGCAAGCAACTACTTCTGTGTATGTTTCAGAGCTTAATTATCCGCTCCTTTTGCATATTGACCATCAGAATGTTTCGGCGGCCGGTAAAAAGGATGGGGCTCTTGATTTAACCGTGAGTGGCGGAGTAGGTCCCTATACCTACCGCTGGAATACTGGGGCTACCACCGAGGATTTAAATTATGCTATCCCGGGTTGGTATGAGGTAACGGTAACCGATGCTAATTTTACCACCACTACGGCTAGCGTCCAGGTAGAAGTAGGCCGCAGCCCGGTTATCATGCTTATGCCCCGGAATGTATCGGTAGCCGGGCAAGAGGATGGTTCGGTAGCAATTTCCGTATACGGCGGGGTACGGCCATTCACCTACCGCTGGAATACCGGAGCTACCACCGAGGGCTTACATAATGTTGGTGCGGGTTGGTACGAGGTAAGGGTAACCGATGCCAATGGCGTTATGTCCGCAGCTATGGTACTGATAGGAGTAGGCCGCTACCCAACTACAATGGCCCGCCAACCCAATGCTACGGATATACTCACCCCACCAGCCGGCTTTATGGTTTATCCCAATCCAGCCGCTGACCGGGCAATCGTAAACTTTAGTTTGGCAGCGGCTACCAAGTACACTTTAGAGATGTACGACATCCGGGGGGCTAAAGTAAAAACCCTGGCTACCGGGCAAGCCCAAGCCAACAAAGCTTTAACTGTAAAAGTGAACCTAGCAGATTACGGTAAAGGCGTTTACCTGCTTAAACTCCAAACCGACCACGAAGTTAGCTCCCGGCGATTGCTAATTGGACGTTAAACGCTTATGGCAGTCTTGTTTTTTACAGGTAAGGCTGCCTATTTTTCTTGTCACTTCTTTACTCTACCTCATCCGGCAGAGGGCTTACCTGCTTTTCAGTATGGTTTAAATCGCCAAAAAAATAGTTATGAAAACAGCAACTTTATCCCAAGTCAACCTTTTTCTAAAAGAGATATCCAATAGTTTTAAATTCCACCTTCTAATTTGGGGTATAGGCTACCTTTCTCTTTGCCTTACTTCTATCTCACCTTTATTAGCCCAATCCTTAGGAGTAGGCGGCGGTTCAGACAGCTTTCATTCCTTGGCGGTTACGGCAAATGGCAAAGTCTATGCCTGGGGAGGCAACTGGACCGGACAATTAGGGAATGGAATGGATATTAACAGAGCCATTCCACTTGATATTTCCGGTTATGGCGCTTTGCCCGGTAAAACCATTGTACAGGTTGCTAATTCCTTTGCTCATTCCTTAGCCTTGGCGTCTGATGGAACGGTTTATGCCTGGGGCGGAGGTTGGTTGGGTCAGTTAGGAGATGGCATTATTTATACGGATGATAATCGGGGTAGCTTTGTACCGAAACAGGTACCTAATTTAACAAATATTAGAGAAATTGTCACCGGAAGAAACTTCTCTTTGGCTATAAAAGCCGACAGCACTGTTTGGGCCTGGGGTGAAGGATATGGCCCATTACCACTTAAAGTGAACGGCCTATCCGGTATTATAGGTATTGCCGGAGGAGCCGGGCATTCCTTGGCTCTTAAAGCGAACGGTAAAGTTTATGCCTGGGGAAATAATAATTTTGGCCAGTTAGGTAATGGCACAAAAAACGCTAGTTCAGTACCGGTAGAGGTACTTAACCTTTTTGGTGTGGCAGCAATTGCAGCCGGAGCAACGCATTCCGCAGCATTAAAAAGCGATGGAACCGTGTACGCTTGGGGAAGTGGTGAATATTTTGGGCCGCCTGCTTCTTTTGGCAGCACCATACCGGTAAAAATTCCCAACCTCTCTAATATTAAAGCAGTTGCCACCGGAGCAATATTCTCGCTGGCATTAAAAAACGATGGTACGGTTTACGCCTGGGGCGGTGGCGGCCAAGGTCAGTTAGGAACTGGGATTATTTACAATGAGTATGTAACCGTACCGGTGCAGGTAACTGGTCTTACAGGCATAACGGCTATTGTGGGTGGTTCCGAACACGCCCTAGCCCTAAAAAAAGATGGCAGCATTTATGCCTGGGGAAGCGGCTTCTTCGGCCAGTTAGGGAACGGTGATTTTAATAGCAGTTACATGCCGGTAAAAGTAAAAGGCTTAAACTTAATTCAGCCTCCGCTCCCACCTAATACATCCATTATTAAATGGGATAAAACCTTAGGTGGGGATTTTAATGAACAATTGAATACGTTACTCCAAACAACCGATGGTGGCTATATTTTGGGTGGTTGGTCCGACTCCAATTCAAGTGGAGACAAAAGCGAGAATAATAAAGGTAGCGAAGATTATTGGGTTATTAAGGTTAATGCATATGGCAATAAAGAATGGGATAAAACCATCGGGGGAAGTTATGGGGATGTTTTAAATGCTATCCAGCAAACCGCCGATGGTGGCTACATTTTAGGCGGCACCTCATCTTCTAATGCAGATGAGGACAAAAGCGAAAATAATAGAGGTATAACAGATTATTGGGTGGTAAAACTGAATGCAGCAGGAAGTAAAGAGTGGGACAGAACTTTTGGTGGAAGTAAAGAAGATAATTTATTTTCCATACAACAAACCACTGATGGCGGCTATATCTTGGGTGGCTCCTCTAATTCTAATGCCGGTGGCGATAAGAGCGAGAACAGTAAAGGGGTAACAGATTATTGGGTGGTGAAGGTGAATGCTAGTGGCAACAAAGAGTGGGATAAGTCCATTGGAGGGGAATTGGAGGATTATTTTCGTTCCATCCAGCAGATTAACGACGGCGGCTATATTCTGGGGGGAACCTCTAACTCAAGTACCAGTGGTGACAAGAGCGGGAACTCTAAAGGATTCCAAGATTATTGGGTAGTGAGGCTCGATGCCTCCGGAAATAAACTATGGGATAAAACCATTGGGGGGATTGGTGATGATTATTTATCGTCTTTACAACAAACCAGTGATGGTGGCTATATTCTAGCGGGAAATTCTAATTATGACGCAGGCGGTGATAAAAGCGAGAATAGTAAAGGAGGTCCTGATTACTGGGTGGTCAAGTTGAATCCGGCAGGTAACAAAGAATGGGACAAAACTTTGGGAGGAGACAGTTATGATTATGCCCCTTCTATTCAACAAACAAATGATGGCGGCTATATCCTGGGAGGTTACAGCTTTTCAGGTAGAAGTGGAGATAAAACGGAGCCTAATATAGGTGATATTGACTATTGGATTATTAAGCTCGATGGAAACGGTAACAAAGAAGGAGATAAAACCATAGGTGGAAATAAAAACGACGTTTTAACTTCTGTTTTACAAACGACGGATGGCGGCTATATTTTAGGTGGGGCATCCGGTTCTAATGCCAGCGGTAATAAAAGCGAAAACAATAAAGGTTATACCGACTTCTGGATTGTAAAGTTGGTTGGAAATATTCAATCCCCAATAATTTGTGATTTAGGCTTAACTACCAAAGTTACCCAGGCCGAACCTTGGTACGGCTTATGGGACTATAACTTTGGGGCAGGCTCCATTGATTTAAAAGTAACCGGGGGAACGGCTCCGTATACTTATCAATGGAATGCCGGGGTAAGCAGCCAGGATATAACGGTTGCCATGCCAGGTCATTATTCGGTTACCGTCACCGATGCCAACGGCTGCAAGGCTACTACGCACGTTTTTGTCGGTAAAAAAGATGATTTCTTGCGCGTACTTTCTTCCCATCAAAATGTTACGGCTCCAGGTCGTAGCGATGGCTCTATTGATTTAACCGTAGTTGGTGGTGTAGTACCGGCTACTTACCGATGGAGCAATGGGGCATGGGTTAATTTTTCTGAGGATTTAACTAATCTCTCAGTCGGCACTTATACAGTAGTAGTTACAGATGCGTTTGGTCGACAAGCTACCACTACAGTCATCATTTCCGAGCCGGGTAGCCCCCTTTCCCTGGCTATTTCGCACCAAAACGTTTCCACTACCGGTAAGCAGGATGGTGCTGTGGATTTAACAATAATAGGTGGTACCGGCCCCTATACTTACCGCTGGAACACAGGGGCGGTAACAGAAGATTTACATTATGCCACTCCGGGTTTATACACCGTAATCGTAACTGATGCCACGGGTGCCACGGCTACAGCTTCGATTCAGATAATGGTAGGGCGCTCCCCTGCCCTGCTAGCCCTAAGAAATGAGGCAGCAGTATGGTTAAAACCTGCTAATAATTTAATTGTTTACCCCAACCCAGCAAATAATAGCGCCACGGTAAACTTTAGCTTAGCTACTCCGGGTAATTACACTTTAAATATGTTCGACCTTAAGGGATCGAAAATGAAGACCTTAGCCACCGGTAAGATTGAGGCGCATAAAGTTATAGCTGTAGAAGTAGATGTGACGGCTTTTTCTAAAGGAATATATCTGCTCCAGCTCCAAACCGAGCAGGGTATTCGCTTTCAACGGTTACTAATTCAACGATAAACCCCAATTCACCGGGCCTACTAGAGCAAAAATTCTGTTAAGAAAAAGTCCTGTCGCTTGGTACAGGGCTTTTTCTTAACTGCTGTTAAAGCAACCGAAATAGCCCTTTTAATAAATGGCAAGGTATATACTTATAATTTCCCTGAATAATACTTTACCTCAGCCCTAATGAGCACGCCTGAAGTTGTAAGAATATACCTTGCCATTTATTAAACATTTCAGTTTTAAGTGTTCCCTCCTCTAAATGTCACCTATATAACAAAACCACCAGTCAGCTTATAAATAACATGATGTAAATCAGCTTATTAACTGACATCCCTCCTTTAACTTATGGTAATGGTTGATTAAGTTTGTTATCACAATGTCCTGACCGATTTGGCAATATTTGGTTAAATCTGGATTGCACTATAGAAGATTCCGAATAAAACCGGGAATTAGAAAGTACTACGCTATTACTAGAGAGAGATTAGTGGCGCTATAAGTACATGAAAAGAAGCATACGCTAACCGCTAAAAATTTAAAGTCTGACAAAAGTTTTTATCTGTATTCTCTGTTGGCAAATCAAAGCCTAGAGTAACTGTATTAAATATCTAAACAAAGAACTATTATAAAGAGGAGGTAAAAATGAGAGTGATGCTCTTAGGCTGGAATAAGTTATTTACCAACCGGGATAGTACAGCAATATCCTGTATTAATCCGGCAGAAGCTTTGGCTAAATGGGTAAATGTTTCTTTAATTCTACCGCAATCTGAATGGCGAACAACGCAAAAAAATATTCAAATAACTGGTTTAAACCATATTAGGCTACGAGCAATTTCAGCTAATAATCCCAAACCTGAAACATTCCCATTTGCTGACCAGAATATTGCCCCGGCAATGATTCCATTATATGGCACCCCAGTTTATACCGGGCAGGGAATTGACCAAATCAGGCAAAAATTTTCCGGGGAAGCGATTACAACCGGTACGTTTACGGAGGAAACCAACCTAAATAGCCCAGAACAGGGAACAAAACTAAATTTATTTAATCCTGAGCAGTTTAATCAACTAAGCCTGTCCTCCCAGATTATTCAGTATGCCCGCTATGCCAGCCATTACGCTTCCCAAAGTAGCTTTGATTTAATTTATGCCTATGATTTACCTGCTTTCCTGGCGGGCACGGAACTTAAGCTACGTACCGGCAAAAAATTAGTGGTGCAGGTTTCTGGTTTGAGTTATATGCCAGCCAGTCACAAAAACGAGGGTTGGCTCTATGAAATAGAAAAATATACGCTTGAAAAAGCAGAAGTTGTTATTTCTGAAAGTAAAATTGTTAGGGCTGCGCTGATAGAAAAATATGATTTAAACCAGAAAAAGATAATTACCCTCGAAACAAAAGTTACAAAAACGACTACAGAAAAGACTGGCAATTCGCCAGCTTCAACTCCGGGAAACAATGAAATCGAGCCTGCAACTATTTATAAACAAGATTTCTTAAACCAGGTAACGGGTGAAATTCTGGAAACATTGCTTTCTTTAAATATTACCGAACAGCCTGAGGAAGTAAAAAAAGAAAAGTCTGAATCGGAAAGTATTTTGGTTTATAACTTAGCTTAATAATTACTGTACTTGATGCAATCATTGGCATTTACCCCAAGAAAAGCGCTGCTTTCAATAATGCTAATAGGAAGATAAAAATATCAAAATATCCCCCTGCAACCATGATTCTTTTTAGTGGTTCGAAAAGCGTTTGATTAGTTTAGGGCCGCTCTGTCTTGTTGTCAGACTAATAGGTGTGGTTACTAAAATTATTACGCTTCGCTTTAATCGTTAGCACTTCATTTTGTTCTTTTCAATCAATAAATACCATGCAAAAGCGTAAAATCATCTGGGTAATGGTAGCGGCTATTCTTTGGTGCTGGGCCGCCCTGGTAGCAGGTGAAATTTTTCCCAAAGTACCACTCCTTTTTGACTCCCCAGCTGGTAATAACATGGTTGGCCTTTCTGCTCTGTTTGAGTTATTTTTACTGGGAGCACTGGCGTTATTCCTTTTAATATTTAATCCCTCCCGCAATGTATGGCTGCTGACTTTATTCGTAGGAGTACTGCTTCTCCTCAAAGGTGTTTGGCTTGCCCCTTTGCTTCTTAGTTCTTTGGAGTGGGAATATCCGCCCCTTTCTTATCTACCTGCTATTTATGCATTTACCGAACTAATTAAGTTTGTTTTATTGCTTTTAACCAGTTTCTGGATCTATACCGAAATTACCACTATCACCCGGGTAGAAGAAAGATATCAACTTTTCATTTCTACCCGCAACGCTATAAGAAACCATTTGTCTCCGGACCATAAGTTAAATGATAAGTAATCTTTGCTACTAAAACTAGTTAACTCGCCATGAAAAACTTAATTGTTTTTTATTCCTTTTCCGGTAATAACCGGTTACTGGCCCAGCACCTGCAAAAAATGCTGGATGCGGACCTGCGGGAAATTGTAGAGCCAAGCCCAAGGACCGGCTTTCGCATTTTGTTGGATGTACTTTTCAGAAGAACGCCCAAAATAATAGCTCCGGTTATAGATTGGCAGCAATACAATCATGTGTTCCTGATAGCTCCAATCTGGGCCGGCCGGATCGCCACCCCCCTTAAAGCCTTTCTCCGGCTGAGCAAGCAGCACCTGCTACATTATTCATTTATTTCTTTGTGTGGTTCTGGTCATAATAAAAAGCTCAGAAAAGAACTAACCCAATTAACTGGAATGGAACCGGAATTCATATTGGAATTATTGGTAAATGATTTACTGCCGCCGGAAAAGAAAAATAAAATAAAATATACCTCAGGATATAAAGTACAACCTACCGATTTAAAATTTTTCGACGCTGCTCTGGACAAACAACTACCTGCTTCCCGGCAGTTAATGGTGCCTAAAAGGTAATCTGCAACAAGTTCAAAAAGTTCAGCTATAAAAGTAATAACCAGGCTTATAATTTTTTTCCTATACCTCTGCTTTGTTTCACTTTTAAACCCAGGCTTAAACCATAACTGCCAGGCTGGTAGATCGGAGCCAGCAAAATTTTTTCTTTTTTGAACTGGGACAAGTTAATATTTTCGCGCAACCAGGGGTAAACCTGTATTCAGAATATAGTTGTTACCTTTTTACCTGCAAGCCATAATCTAAGCCTAACGCTTAAAATGGCGCAAAAATCAGGTAATCATATACTGCAGTATGAAAATTGGGAAATTGCTGCAAATTTCGCTGGGCATCGTAGCTGCTGTAAATACAGTTGTTCTTAATAGTGGTTAAACCATTGGTAATTTATACCGCCGGAATAATCGTAGCCCGAAATATATTGGCCCGCAAAAATGGCCTTTTAGTCGTATCTCCGGTTACGAGATTTTCATATTCTTTCTGTTGTTTTATTGTACCGGCTGGGTCTTTTGTTGGTAAACTCCTGAAATAGCTTTACACTTTAAGTATAAAGTTATGAATAATAGGAATTTAAAAGAAACTGTAAAAAGGAATTATCCGTCTGCAAAGAAAAGAAAAATTGTCGAAGAACTTCGTTCCGGCATGCTGACTATCCGGCAAAGCACCAAGCAATACCAGGTGTCGGTATCTAACTTACAAGATTGGAGCCGCTGGTACTATAAAACTAGATTGTTAAAATATTTTAGACCAAAACCATCTTTGCTTATGGAGCCCACCCTTAATCAACTAAAGCAGCAATTAGCCGCTGCCCAAGCACAATTAGCGCAGGAAAAATTAAAGACGACCGCTTTAGAAACTATGATTTCGGTGGCTGAAAAACAATTAAATATAGAAATCAGAAAAAAGTATGGTTCCAAGCAGTCCAGCAGTTAAACCTACAATTGCCCGTTAGCCGTCCCAACCAGCTATGGGTAAGCGATATTACCTATATCAGAACGGGGAATGATTTTAGCTATTTAAGTTTAATCACGGACGCTTATTCCCATAAAATTGTAGGTTGGGCGGTAAGGGAAACATTGCATACCACAGGACCTTTAACCGCCTTGCAAATGGCCGTTAAGACTTTACAAAAGGGAAAAGAAAGCCTGATTCATCATTCTGACCGCGGCTTACAGTACTGCTGTCAGGATTATATTAAGTTGCTCTCCTCCCATACTATTCAAATCAGTATGACCAATCAGGGAGACCCGGGAGAAAATTCCATTGCCGAACGCATTAACAGGACCATTAAAGAAGAATTCCATTGCCAGGCCTTTCTTACTTTTGAATAGGCCCAAGCTGCTATAGCCAAGACGATACAAGCTTACAACAATCTACGCCCCCACGCCTCCTGTGATTACCTAACTCCCAGCCAGGCACACCAGCAGGAAATTCCGCTAAAAAAGCGGTGGCGAAAATATGAAAGAAAAAACTACCAATAAGGACTAGTTAGTAGATAAATCAAATAGAACTTTAACCGTATAACCTGTAAAGTATTTTCAGGAACCTACCTACTTGCAGATTCCGGAAAAAACCTTTTCAAACTTGGAGTAGTATTTGGTAGTTTTATTTAACTGGTTCAATTTGGTTTGAGTAACAGTTGGAAAAAAGTGTCTACGATTTGGACGGGACTGAAATGGTTAAAAGAGACAAATCTCCTGCTTCATTGTTGTTGCGAATATAAGCTTGCCCGTTTTGTACATCCTGAACCAAGTCCTGGATGGTTTTGGTGGAGAATAATGCAGCCAAGCCATCGCGGTATTTCTTGAAATCGTTGTGTAACGGGCACGGATGTGAATCGGAGCATTGTTTTAAACCTAAACCACATTTTTTAAAAGCTTCTACTCCATCAATTACCCGCACAACATCCATAATAGTAATTTCACTGGCGGTACGGCTCAGGTAAAAACCGCCATTCGGGCCTTTTACCGAAGAGATAATGCTTTTGCGTACTAAATCCTGCAATATTTTGCCAATAAAATGAAGCGGTAGTTCCAGTTCTTTTGCAATTTCTTTAATGCCTATCTTTTTCCCTTCGGCAGCCTGCATAGCTACGTAAACAATGGAGCGCAAAGCATATTCTGAAGTTTTAGTTAACATATAATTTCCAAGAACGCAATTTGTGTTTTTAGTTTAAAAATACTTCGGTAGTAATAAGCAAGTGTAATCGGTTCGGATTAACCTTTTCTTTACTCCTAACCTACTGCCGGTAAAAAGTATCTTTTAAGCAATGGTAAGTATACTGGCAAATAATTAATCTGGTCGTGTTTTTATGAATTTTAAATATAAATAGCTCTGTTGCTAAAAAAAGTGGTCCCACAAGCTGCCGCCGTGATCGCGGTTTTGGGATTGGTAGCCGCCATTTAGTTGAGCTTGTCCGGCTTCTGAAATCATGTCGGAATCCCACATGGGTATCCACACCAGTTCTACTATTATTTTATAACCGGGGTAATTTTTTTCTAAAACATTGGTTACAGCATTGGTAATCATCTGTCCCATGGGGCAACCTGGCGAAGTTAAAGTCATGTTAATGGTTATGGTTTTATCTTCCGATAATGCCACTTCGTAAACCAAACCTAAATCCACAATATTTAACCCAATTTCCGGGTCAATTACTTCTTTTAGTACTTCGAAAATATTTGCGCCAAAATTACTTTCCGTTGTCATTTTGATTTTCTTTTTAATTAGTTTTCAGGCCTTTACTTAAAAGCTTAAATACATTAATATTATAAATAAGAGCAGTGAGCAGAAAAAGACCACTACCGGCTTTTAAAAGAACTGGTTGAACCCAGGCCACGCCGATTAATAAGGTTACTAATCCTAAAAAATAGCTGATATTTTGCCAGCGCACCCAGCTTTCGCGGTACAAATCTTTGGGCTGCGGCACTGCCTGCTTCCCTACCAGATGCTGGTACCTGTGCATCCACACAATAAAAGGTAAAGTCTTGTATGTCTGGCCTAATATTAAAGCCGAGATAAAGCCGAGGAAAATGGAAATACCATAGGCCAGGTACCATTGTAAACGCGTTTTTTCGGGCATAGGCGCCTGCTCACTTACGGCTACTACCAGCACTATCGGTAGCACCATTAGAGCTACCGCTACTAGTGATTGCTGCATACCCGCATCTACTTTTTTGCGAACCCGGTGGCGGTAAGCTTGTACTACGAAACAGCCAAATAATAGCATACCTGCTCCCACGGCCAAGGCATAAATTGTTTGGTAAGGCGTATGCAGAAACAAATGGTCGACGCTGAACAGCAATAAACCCAGGTTAATCAGGTAATAGCTCCCGGAAAGTAATTTGGTTGGCAGCTTGTGCGTCAGCAGAAACATGGGCAATAATTTGGAACCTACGCCAATAATCAGCAACAAAAACCAGCCGGCCATGCCTACGTGCGCGTGTAGTTTTAAGTAATGCAGGTGCGATTCTTTCAGAAACGGATAAGAAAAGTTAAAGGCCATCAGCAACCCAATAACACCGGTTGTGAGTAACCAAATGCCCGAGGTGAAGATAAAATCGGCTTCTATGGTCCAGTTTTTGGTTTGCCGGGTAGTCAAAAACAAATTCAGGTTGAAAAGCAAAAAAGAAATAACCAAAAAACAGGAAGCCATGTATAATGGCAGCCCAACCGAAAAAGTCCAGAAGGCATATGCCAGCATTAAGGTACCGACGGCTAAAAACCCAAAGGTGAACAAAGCTAACTTGGCGCTGAACAAGGGCACTTGCAAAATAACCGGCAGCAACTGATACAACGACCCGAAAATAATCATGGTGGCCCACCCCAAAACAGCCACGTGGGTGAGGGTTAGAAGCTTGGGATGGAAATAATGCCCCACCAAGGCATCTTCAGAAAAAAGCAATAAAATACCCAGAGCTAAAAAGGAAAGTGCGGCAAAGGCAAAGTGCGGCAGTACCACTGATTTAGGAGCAGGTTTAGCAGTTATGAAGTTCATGATCAGGAATTTTATAAATAAGCAGGCGTACCTCGTCGGGGCCAGGTTCTGCAATGGCAAAGGCAAAGCCGCGGGCTGTTAGCTCTTGTAATAAATATTGGGGTATCCGACAATGGTAAACAAACAAGGCCTGCTCCGGAGTAAGTTTGAATAGCGCCTCCAAAATATTCATCATGGGCTGCGGCATTTCCAAATTTCTAACGTCTATTTCTATCAGGCTGTGTTGGTATTGTTGCTGCAGTCTTTCGAAAGAATTTAAAAAATCTGGCCCTGATATAGCATTATTTTCGGGTTTATCGGTTCGATAGAAATAAGTATGTACTAAGTTTTCCTCGGTCTGGTCAGTATAATGCGTAAAACCTTTTTTTCGGAGTACTGCATACAACGGAACGGGTTCAAACGTATTAATAATTAACATGCTTTGATTTTTGGAGAGTTTTTCGGCGGCAGTAATTATTTCTTTAAACGGGTCCTGGCCGGCTTGTAAGGTTTCGCGCACATCTAAAGTAATGCCAAGCGGCGGGAAAGCGGGCTGAGAAGAAGGGGCCGAAATCTTGGTCCCTTCTCCTACCCTATCAGAAACAAACCCTAAACTTTTTAATTTATCAAAAAACACCTCCACTTTTGTGCCACCAATGCGGGCCGCATCCGCTATTGTTACCCGCGAAGCCAGCACTTTACGCAATATTGGATTTCGCAACTTTTCGAAATGCTTGTTAATAGAAGCAATAACTTCAATTGCTGCTGGATTCGCCCGTATAATGGTAGAAATGCGGGTATTGGCACTAATTTTAAGGAATTGTGTTTGCGTGCTCATCTGTCAGCGTAAATTAGTTTACATTTCAACCGGTTGAGAAAGCCAAAATGCAGGCTCAAAATCATCGGTTGGCTCAACGGCATATTTATCCATTTCTAAACCAATCAATATTAATTGACCGGGCGTAGCAACTTGCTCCAGGTACGGGAAAAATATCCGCTCTTCGAAGCGTACGTGCTCTTTTACTAAAATTTGCAAGGTATTCAGCACGTAATCAATATTCTCCCGATAACAGGAAAGGTAATTTACGACACTGCGGATGAGGTCGTGGTCTTGTTGTACCCGAAACCGCATGGGGTCCGCTTCGGATAAAACCTGCACCACAATTTTCTCTTCTTTTTCCAGGTGGTTTTCTAAATGATTATCCCAGAAGTAGCGGATATAATCTTGAATAATATGGCTATCTACTTTGCGAGCCAATCCTTGTTTTATTTTCCAGGCGAAAAGCAGTTCAAAATGGTGCTCCCGTGATAGGCCTACCAGTTCCGGATGTCTTTTCAGGGGTTGTACTATCGTTTCCATAATTTATTTAAATTTAATTGCCAGAAAAAGAGAGAAAATATTAATCGTTTATCAGTCAGGAAAGTACTTTTTGCTCTAACGCAATGGCTTTCGGAAACAGAATATTATTTTCAAGGTGTATGTGCTGGTGCAGGTCGCTCTCAAATTCCTGCAGTTTGGCAAAAGCCAGGCGGTAAGTAGTGCAACCATCTACCGGTACGGTATAGTTATCACTTAATTCCCGGATAGCTTCCAGAGAATTGCCGGCCGCTTCGTGTTCCATCTCCATCATGTTAATCGGATTTTGGATGCTGCCAAAGCCGGGAGTTACTACAGAAACGCCAGCTTTATCTGCTTCATTTAACCGACGGATATACGGGAATAATACCCGCTCTTCTTTGGGCATGTGGGCGTTTAACTCGGCTGCTATGGCCGTAAAGTGTTGGGCAATGGCTATTAATTCCGGATGTTTTTCGCCGTGTACCCGGGCAATTTTGGTAGTGTATTCGGTTAAAGCCGGCAATGATTCGCGCACGTAAGTATGGTGGGTATTTTCAATATAATCGGCCAGGAAGCTTAAATCCCAAGCCCCAAAATTCTGGGAGCGGGCTACTGGCGTTTCGGTTAGGGCATTCAGTTCCTGTTCTACCTGGGCTAGGCTAATGCCTTTTTCCTGGCAGGCACGCGCTACCGATTTTTTGCCGCCACAGCAGAAATCAAGGCCGTATTTCTTAAATATTTCAGCTTTGCGGTAATCTTTGGCAACTAACTCCCCAATAGTTTCACCTTCCTTGGGATTAAGTTTGGTTATGCGTACTTCCCAAATTTCCGGCCCCTGCGACAAATATTCCCATTTAAAAATATTACCACGCTCACCTAAAAGTTGGTAATAAAGAGGTTTGGGGTCGTGGTCGTTGTGAATTACAAAATATTCGCCGCCAGCTAAAGCATCAAACCGGTTAAAAATGGTAGGGTGTTTTAAACGCGGTTCTATTACGGTTACATCTAAAAAATCGAGGGTTTCCATGCGGATTTTGTTTATGAAATTATTTTTTTTATTAAGTTATTTAAAGATAAAAAGTAATAATCAAAAATAAAATATATTTTACTCTTTTTTTCTTTATTTACAGCTTAAGCTAATTTATAGAAGTAAAAAGGCCCGCTTTATCTGCCAGGCCTTTCGTCTAATTAGCTGTTTACTTCTTCTGTTATTTCTCTGGAAGTAGGAACAGGTTCGCCAACAGGTTCAATAGTTGGGTAATCATCCGGCGAAATATCGGTGTGGGGTTGTAATGACCAACCGGTCTTCAAGCCAATTACAAACCAGGCCAGGGCTACCACTCCTAAGGCAAAAATGGTATCTCCTATTACCCGCAGCCAGCGCAAAATTTCCATGGTATCGGTTTGCATAAATTCCATGGAGCGGGCATACCATAAACCATGTTCTACACTGGCCCAGGTTTGCAGCAAACCCACTGGTAACACACTTATTAGTACCATCAGGCCCAGCCCAATATTTATACTCCAGAAAGCAAAACTAATAACACTGTCTTTCCAAACGTTGCGGGCAGCCATACCTTTGAGCGCGAACAGCATTAAACCAATTCCCAAAACTCCGTATACCCCGAATAAAGCGGTGTGACCGTGTACCGGCGTGGTATTTAAGCCTTGCATATAGTAGAGTGCAATAGGCGGATTGATAACGAAACCAAAAATACCAGCTCCTACCAAATTCCAGAAAGCCACCGCAATAAAGCAGTAAATAGGCCACTTGTAAGCTTTAATCCAGGTGGTAGAGCGGCTTAGTTCCAGGTTATGGTAAGCTTCAAAACCGATTAATACCAGAGGCACTACTTCTAGAGCGCTAAAAGTGGCGCCCAAAGCCAGCACCGAAGTAGGCGTACCACTGAAATACAGGTGGTGAAACGTGCCAATAATACCGCCAAACAAGAAAATAATGGTGGAAAATAATACTGTTGGCGTGGCAATTTTGGTACGCAGTAAACCCATCCGCACGAACAAAAAGGCAATTACCACAGTAGCAAAAACTTCAAAGAAACCTTCTACCCACAGGTGCACCACCCACCAGCGCCAGTACTCGGCAATGGCCAGGTTAGTTTGGCGGCCCCACATCAGGCCAGCGCCGTAGAATACCGCAATGGCTACCGATGAAATCAGGAACATACCCAACAAATGGCGGCCTTCAGCATCTTTTTTAAATGCTGGCCAGATGGCGCGGGTCATTAAAAACAACCACAAAAACAAACCTACCAGCAGGAATATTTGCCAGAAACGGCCTAAATCTACGTATTCATACCCTTGGTGCCCAAACCAGAAATTTTCTACCAGACCTAGTTTCTGCATTACACCAAACCACTGCCCGGCCAAAGAACCTACTACTATGATTAGTAAGGCAATAAAAAGCAAGTTTACGCCGGCCCGCTGGAATTTAGGTTCGTGGCCTGATACCGCCGGGGCAATAAATAAGCCGGTCGCCAACCAGGAAGTCGCAATCCAGAAAATAGCCAGTTGCACGTGCCAGGTGCGGGAGATAGAGTAAGGTAAAATATCGGCCAGTGGCAAACCGTAGAGTGCCTGCCCTTCTACGCCGTAGTGCGCCGTAACCACACCCATAATTACTTGTACCAATATTAAGGACGTTACAGTCCAGAAATATTTAAGCGTAGCACGCATAGAGGGCGTTGGCTCCAAGCCCAGCAGCGGGTCTTTCTGTGGCAGTTTGCTTACATCTAGCTCTTCTTCTTTATTTGAAGCATAATAATAGGCTAATAACCCAATGCCCGCAATCAGTACAATTACGCTAAAGCCTGTCCAGATAATCAGGTCGCTGCTGGGTTTATTGCCGACTAACTTTTCGTGGGGCCAGTTATTGGTGTAAGATATATTTTGGCCAGGGCGTTCGGTCACGCAGGCCCAGGAAGCCCAGAAGAAAAAGGCATTCATCTGGCGCATCCGTTCCGGGTCTTTAATGCTGTTATCCGGAATGGCGTAAGCTTCGCGGTATTTGGCCATGTCGGCATCATTCATAAATAAACCGGTATAGTAGCGGCTTACATCGGCAATGGCGGCGGCCCGCACATCCAAAATAGTTATGGTGTTGGCCTGATTATTATAAGTATTTTGCCGGATTTGTGTTTGCAACCGAGCTTCTAAACCGGCCTTGCTTTCGTTATCTAAATCAGAAAACTTTTCACCTTTCTCCGCGGTGGCCCAAATATCCAGCATATACATGGCTTCTTTGTGCAGCCACTCAGCCGTCCAGTCGGGTGCCTGGTAAGCGCCATGGCCCCAGATGGAACCTACTTCCTGCCCGCCCATCGATTGCCAAACATTTTGTCCGTTTTTAATGTCCTGGGCTGTAAATAAAACCTGGCCTGAAGCCGAAACTACTTTATCCGGAATGGGGGGTGCTTGCCGGTAAATCTCCGAACCATAATACCCTAAAACGGCAAAAGACCCGACTATTACGGCTATAAATCCGAGCCATAATTTGGTGTATTTCATAACAATTGTAATTAATGATGAACAAGAAATTTTAAAATTGACATGCTGATTTATGTTCCTTTATTTAGCTGTAAAAGCGATTACATGGACAAAAACAACAAATAATCCAATTATTAACCTGTAGCGATAATCATTCTGAATGCTATTGGTGCTTTTTCAAGAGATAAAAGTATATTTATCTTAAATGCTGGCTAATGATGAAAATCACTTAGTATTGTGATACTCCTCAGATATAAAGAAAATAATACGCGTATAGAAGACAAAAATGTCTTTTACTATTTTAATTTAGTATTTACTTTACTACCTAAAATCAATAATATTTTCTTTAAAGTTGAAGGCCTGATCTGGCAAATAGTTTTGGTAGGAAATTTAGCTATTGCTTTCTCTGCCTGAAGTATTAGTAAATAATTTGCTGATTCTTATCTCTAATCAATCAAATCCTAAAAAATAACAAGTAAAATATAAGTAAACGCCCTTTAAAACCGTAGGTAAGTGATAGTGCTAAAGTTTACCGCAATGTAATATTCTATGGAAAAAAACTTAAAACGTAGTATACACATTGAAATCCTAACCAACGAACATCATACAGGCCTATTATTCTGCTGGAGAATACGTCAGGGGCTAAAAAAAGGAATTAATACAAACCGGATTCAGGCGTATGTTCCGTATTTGGGAAATTCATTTGCAGCCCCATATTCAGAAAGAGGAAGAACAAATGGTCTATAAAATTAAATCTTGAATTATGCCAGAAAGCCTTACTCCAACACCAGGAAATTAAAAGCCTGGTTGCCTAGGTAACCGTTAGTACACCGGCACCATCACCCGATTTACTAAACCAGTTGACTGATTACGTAGATGCCCACATCCGTTTTGAATAAAGAGAATTATTTCAGCACTTGGAAAAAGTTTAAGCCAAAAAGAGTTGGAAAGCATTGGCGCCGCATTAGAAAAATCGCACACCACCCCAATACCCGACAACTATGCAGATGCGTTTTGGTCAAAATGAATAAGGCAAAAGGAAGAATTTATTTGGGTTAATAATCAATATTCCGAATTTCCGGCAGGCACTACCACCGCCATTGTACCATTAAACACGGAGATTATACTGCCCTATACTCCACAAAGTAGCCGGTATAAGGAACTGCATTCTTTTATCTAATTAGAAAAAAACTGATATTATAGCATTGGAGTGTTTATAAAGACTATATTGCAAATTATTCGGAATAACACAATTTGGCTAAAGGCCGTAATATCACAAAGCTTTTACGTTTCATAATTATTACATCTAATATTCAGCGAAACGAACGTAAGCAATTATTTTTATCTGATATAACTCTAAGGAGAATGCTAATGCCTTAAGTTACCTAACCCCAAAAGATAAAATTATGCCCGATGAAAGTCTTGTAAGTTTTACGTCGCATAAAATATTATTTCTGAATACCCTGGCTTTTACGGTTTGTTTTGCCGCCTGGATGCTGAACGGGGTATTGGTAACATACTTAACGGATAACGGGATTTTTGAATGGAGCATGGTACAAATTGGCTGGCTCCTGGGTGTACCAGTCCTAACTGGGTCTTTATTCAGGTTGCCCATTGGGATTTTAACCGACCGGATAGGCGGTAAATGGGTTTTTGGTATTTTGCTATTGTTTTGTTCCGTTCCCATGTTCCTGCTTTCCCAGGCCAATAGCTATTCTACCTTTTTACTTTTGAGCTTTTTGTTTGGCATGGCCGGTACCAGTTTTGCGGTTGGGGTGGGCTATACATCCGTTTGGTATCCCAAAAGCTGGCAAGGACGAGCTATTGGTATATTTGGTATGGGTAGCGCCGGTGCTTCGCTTACCACTTTAATCGGACCTTCCTTATTAAATAACCTAACGGCTGGTGGTGCCAATCCGGAAGGTTGGCGACAATTACCGGTTATTTATGCGGGGGCCTTGCTGGCAATGGCTATCTTGTTTTTGATTTTTGCCCAAAATAAAAAACCTGTTGCGGCCGGTAAGTCTCTGCAGGCTATTGTTATGCCCCTAACACAAATTAGGGTGTGGCGTTTTGGCTTGTATTATTTTCTGCTCTTCGGCTGTTTTGTAACTTTCTCGCAGTGGCTGGTTCCATATTTTGTGAATGTTTATCAGACAGACCTTATTCTGGCGGGTTTACTTGCCTCCACTTTTAGTTTGCCCGCCGGATTGTTCCGGGCGGTAGGCGGCTTTCTTTCGGATAAATACGGTGCCCGAAAAGTAATGTATGGGGTCTTGGGCTGTTCAGTAATACTCAGTTTCTTTTTAATTATTCCCCGCATGGAAATTTCTTCACCCGGCTCGGGGGTAATGGCTACCAGCGCTGGTACTGTAACATCGGTATCAGACACAGCTATTACGGTAAATAATAAAACATATCCGGTTACGGCCAAAAGTAATATGTTTGAACATGTTAACAGAAAGGCATTGGTTTTTCCGGCTAAAGAAAGCTGGCACGAGGTTTTGGTAAAGCCCGGCGATAAAGTAACTAAAAAACAATTACTGGCACAGGGCACTACCCGTATTTACTTCAAGGCCAATATGTGGGTATTTATTGGATTGGTGATGTTTATTGGCATGGCGTGGGGCATTGGTACAGCTGCGGTGTTTAAACATATTCCGGAATATTTTCCTACTCAAATTGGCTTGGTTGGCGGTATGGTAGGCTTAATTGGTGGGCTTGGCGGCTTTGTCGGGCCAATTTTGTTTGGCTATTTACTTAGTACTACTGGCCTCTGGACCAGTTCCTGGATGTTTGTCCTGCTACTTTCCATTATTTGCCTCGTTTGGATGCACCTGATTATTACCCGGATGATGAACCGGAGTGCTCCCGATTTGGCTGATAAATTTGAACATCCGCACTAAAAGAAAATCTAAGTGGCAGGTGGTATTATTTAATTATTGTTCGCTGAATCATTTAAATTAAAGCAGATGCTTGAACCAAGATAACCTTGGAATAACCTTTAATGCAATCTCGATAATTTAAAGAAGCGAATTAGGCATTTGCGATGATGTTTCTTATAAAAATTTACTTTTTATTTGGAAAACTAAAAGTTGATATTTTTTCTTCTTACCTGGTTGGGCAAGAAATAAAGCCAGCCGGCGCCAATTAAAAACAAGACAAATGAGGCAATAAAGGCTGGAAATGCAATATCAGTATTTTCGGCCAGTGCATTGTTCAATGCTGTATATAGCAGCCAAATCTGGAGGCTTACATTCATTATCAGAATAACAATTAAAGCCAGCATCAGGGTGCTGGTTTTGTTCGGGTGTGCCTGGTTCTGGGCTTCGCGGAAGTTACTCATACCTGATATTCAATTAAGTGCTACTGGTGTTAAACGGGTTGGCGGCGTTGGTTTCAAATTCTTTCACGTAAATATCTTCCCCTTTTATTACCACCTCTAACCGGGGTAAGGGCCGGGGCGGTGGTCCTGCCAAAACTTCGCCGGTTAAGGCATCAAACCAGCCATCGTGACAGGGGCATTCTATTTTGCCGCTTTTCGGCATATAAAATACGGCACACGATAAATGCGTACACTTTTGCTCATAAGCACGGAATTCGTCGGTTTCGAGGCGGATAAGAATATAGGGTATGGTGCTGCCGGTAATAACAAACGAGCGTGTGCCGCCTTTAGGCAGTTCGCTTTTTTTACAAACCAAGTGCTCCCCCTGCACTTTTTCGGGTGGAAAAAAATTTGCTTTAACCGCGACGTAACCGCTACCGGTAGCCAACCCACCCGAAACCAGGCAAAGAAATTTAGCAAAATCGCGGCGGGTAACCTGGGTTGCTTCCAGTTGCTCTATCGGGAAATCTTCTTTCCAGTGATTATCTTTTTCGTCGGTTGCCATAATGCTAGTCTACAATTAATTGGGTACTCCCCTTCGGCATCATAATATTTACTTTAGTGCTTACCTTTTCATTACCGAAAAGGAAATTATTGACCGGTGTACTGTTGGGCCGCATCCGGGCCATTTCTTCGCGGGTGCCGTAATAAAGAGCCTGGGTGGGGCAAACCGTAGCGCACATGGGCTTTTTGCCAGCGCTGGTCCGGTCGTAGCACATGTTACACTTCATCATTAAATCGTAAGCCTCATTCTTTTTGGGTACCCCAAACGGACAAGCCATTACACAATTAGAGCAGCCAATGCAACGAGCCGTGTTAGCTGTATGCACCACTCCAAACTCATCTTTCGAGATGGCATCGGCCGGGCAAACGTTAGCGCAAACCGGGTCGTCGCAGTGCATACACACCTGCACGGTGGTCTGAATGGTAACCGCCCGGTCTACGTAATTGACGTGTATCATCGATTCGTGGCCGTTGGTTTCGCATTCGGCACAAGCCATTTCGCAGGCTCTGCATCCGATACACCGCTGCATATCCACAAAAAATTCTTGCTGGGTTTGATAATTGGTTTGGGGCATACTGTTATGTTTTAGCTTACAAAATATTATGCACTGGCAAAAGCATTAGACTCCTGCGAAGGCGGCGCTTTAATTCCTAATGGCTCTAACTTACAAGCACATACCTTAAACTCCGGAATTTTGGATATCGGGTCCAGCGTACCAGGGGTAAACTGGTTAGCTGATTTTTTCCCGGGCCAGTGATACGGCAGAAAGACCGTATCGCGCCGGATAGTTTCTACAATATTCGCCGGGAATTCATCCGTTCCGCGCCGGGTAGAAACCCGCACCAGTTCGTCCTGATGGATGTTATATTTTAAGGCCAGTTCCGGATGTATTTCCAGCTTGGGCTCCGGATAAATATCTACTAATTTGCCAATTCGGCGGGTTTGAGTACCGCTTAAATATTGCGATACTACCCGGCCGGTAGTTAAAACCACGGGGTACAAATCATCGGTAACTTCGCCTGGTTCCCGATAAGCAACGGCATTAAAGTGGGCCTTGCCATCGGGAGTAGCAAACTTTTTATCTTCCCATAAACGAGGCGTACCCGGATGGTCTAACGTGGGACAGGGCCAGAAAACGCCCATTTTTTCTTCAATTTTTTGGTAGGTAATGCCAAAATAATCGGCGGTGCCGCCCTTAGAAGCTACCCGCAATTCATTAAATATATCTTCGCTGGAGTTGTACCGGAATTTATCGCCTGCTCCTAATCGCTCGGCTAATTCTAATATAATAGCGGTATCGGTACGCGCCTCACCCGGTGGACTTACCGCCCGCCGAATTCTTACTACTCTGCCTTCGGCAGTAGTAACGGTTCCTTCCTCTTCTTCGTGCAACGAACCAGGCAAAATTATATCGGCGTGGCGGGCTGTTTCGTTCATGAAAAAATCGATGCACATGTAAAACTCCAGTTTCTCCAGAGCCTCGCGTACATAGTTGTTGTTGGGTAGCGATACCAACGGATTAAAGCAAATGGAAATCAATCCTTTTACTTCGCCCCGGTGAATGGCTTCAATCAGTTCGTAAGCCGTAAGCCCTTTGCCCGGCATATCTTTTTCGTCTATGCCCCAAACCTGGGAAATATATTTACGATGCTCCGGATTGGTGATGTCGCGGTTGCCGGGCAATTGGTCGCATTTATGGCCGTGTTCGCGGCCGCCTTGGCCATTACCCTGGCCGGTAATGGTACCGTAACCGCAATAAGGTTTGCCTATCCGGCCGGTAGCCAGTACTAGGTTTATGCAACCCAATACATTGTCTACCCCTTTGGAATGATGTTCGATGCCGCGGGCGTGCAATAAAAAACTGGTAGCCGCTTTGCCCCACCACTGCGCCGCCAGTTCAATTTTTTCTTTTTCGATGCCGGTAACTTCTTCGGCCCATTCCAGGGTATAATCTTTTACGGTGGCTAAAGCCTGGTCAAAACCGGAAGTATAATTATTTATAAAATCATGGTCCAGCATATCATGGTCGGCCAAATACTTCAACATGGCGCCATATAAAGCTGAATCGGTACCGGGCCGAATGGGCAGGTGTAAATCGGCGGTACGGGCCAGCGGAATTACGCGCGGGTCTACTACAATTAGTTTCGCACCGTAATCGCGGGCCCGCCATATCCAATGCGTCAAAGTCGGGAATGTTTCACTTACATTGGCACCGGCCACCAAAATTACTTCAGCCCGCTCTAAGTCCTCAAACGTATTCGAAATCCGGTCGAGGCCAAAAGCTTTCTTGTTGCCGGCACCCGCGCTTACCATGCACAAGCGGCCATTATAATCGAGGTTAGCGGTTTTAAGTGCCACCCGGGCAAATTTCCCCACCAGGTAGCTTTTTTCATTAGTTAACGAAACGCCCGACAACATGGCAAAAGCATCGTTGCCGTACTGCGCCTTAATGCGTTTAATTTCTGAAACGGTTTTTTCCATGGCGGCATCCCATGGAACCGGGGTAAACCCTACTCCTTCCTGCCGCTGCAAAGGTTGCAACAGGCGGTCGGGGTGGTTGTTTTGCATGTAGCGCTGCACACCTTTGGGGCATAAGCGGCCTTCGTTAAACGGGAACTCCATCCACGGGTCGAAACCAACTACTTTATTCTTTTTAACCAACAGCTTAATGCCGCACTGCATACCGCAAAAACAGCAATGCGTTTTTACCACCGCATCCGGTTCATCGCGGCCTAAGAAACCTTCGTGCGAAGGATAATTTTTGTGGGGTCCAAATTGGGCAATCAGTTTTTCGGGAGATACCGGAAGATACGCCATATTAGTTCTTTTAACCGAATAATTTACCGCCATCCTGCTGGCGGGCCTTGAGGTGAGCCATACCCAACCGCGAACGTTTTCCTTCGGGGCTTAAATCCAGGTGAGAAGTTCCGTCTGCCCGGGTAAAATCAAAACCTAGCTCTTTGGTTACCGTTTTTAAATCGTCTATATGCATCTGGGTCGCGAATTCTTTACCGGTATGCGGACAAACGGCCATGCCTCTTTTAATACCTTCTCTTTTGTAGATGTGGGCGCCAATTTGGGCCGGCCGCTGAATAATATGAAAAAACTTACCAAATGGAATCCAAATCAAAAACATGATAACTGTTACAGCGTGGGTTACGGCCATAAAATCATAGGCCATGCCTTTCATAAACTGGTAATCGTAGGTTAATCCTAAACCGGTAATAGAAATAGCCAGCAGCAGTATTAAAGGCAGTAAATCGCCATCGAAGGATTGGATAGAAATTAAACCGGCGTGGGTTAGCCGGCGGCGCATAAAAATCAGCACCCCAATTATTACCAGCCAAGAACACCAGTTAAGGGCATGAAACGTGAAGAAAGCAATAAAAGAACCAAGCGGAAATTCAAAAACCTTAAATCCAAAAAAATGTGCTTCGTACATGCGAACGCTATCGGGGTTCAGACTGGTTTCGGGATTGAGGGTAAAATGAATCCAGCCAAAAGTGAGCGGAAAAGTAATGGCAAAGGCCATGGTACAACCTACGGCCATTAAAAAGTGACCAATCCACCGGCTGCGGCCTCTGGGATAAATAAATTTCTGAAAACCAATATTCTGAATGAATTCTTTTATAAAAAAGTACAAGTGCGCAAACACTTGGCCTTTAAATACAAACTGCCAGGTACGTTTAAAATACATCCAGGTGGGTGGCCGTTGCAGCCAAACCGAATACCGGTACACAATTCCAAAAAAGGCGAATACCGTTCCGAATAAATAACCAATCAGGGCCGGGTCAAAATTCTGTAGTTTGCGGGAGCCGTAAAAGACCGTTGCTATCACCAAAACAGAAACCAGCGTTGCTATCAGAATTGCTTTTCGGTTGAGGGTGGTATTCATGCGTAACTTTTAAAATTGGAACAAAAGTTATTGATGATATAGGTATAAGTACGAATATATTCCCAAAGGTTTGGCTGCTTTCGCAAAAAACAAGAATTTACTAAGCCTTAAAATCTTTGGATTTCGTTAAAAAGCCTTCTTAATACTTTTGATAAACCGTATTAAATAAAATGAGTATCAACTACTTTCGATTTTTATAAGTTTAGTAAATACAGAAGGGAATAGCTATCATAAATTAATAAAAAAAATTTTTTTTATGATATTTCTGTTCATATCTGCCGTAAAACACCAATTTATAAATTACTGAACCTTTATCACAGACGTAATATGAAAGAGGTGAACTTATTTCTGGAAAAATTCGACAAGCAAATTAAGTTAAAAGGTTTTGGCGTGCCGGGCCAGGAAGCATTGACCAATGCCAAGGTTCTGGTGATTGGTGCCGGGGCACTGGGTATTCCGGTAATTACTTACCTGGCTGCTGCGGGCGTTGGCAACCTGGGAGTAGTTGAACCCGGTATGGTTTCTTTATCAGATTTACCCTTGCAGCCTTTGTTTAAGAGCAACGAAGTAGGCAAAGCTAAACTAGCGAGCGTGGTTCAGCACGTAAGAGATTTAAATCCGGATACAACCCTGCAACTGTACGATTATGCGCTGGATGCAGAAAATGCACTTCAAAGAATATCCCGGTATGAAGTAGTAGTAGATGCTACTAATAATTTAAAATCAGCTTTATTAATGAATGATGCCTGCGTAATTGCGGGTGTACCGCTTGTCTTTGGCTTGGTTTACCAATACACTGGTATGTACTGTGTATTAAATTTTAAAAAAAGCGCCACCTTGCGTTGTATGAAGTCGGATGCTAAGCTGCGGAAATATTTGAATGAAGACGAGTCGGACGGGGTATTAGGTATTCTGCCCGGTATAATTGGCTGCCACCTGGCAGGAGAAGTGGTAAAAATAATAAGTAACCTGGGCGATGTACTTGCTAATAAGCTTCTAAGCTACGATTTCCTGAAAAACCAGCAACAGGAATTAAAGGCCACTCTTAACCCGGAGAACCTAAAAATAGAAACACTACAAGAGCCTTATTTTTCCACTGAAATACCTCAAGTAAATAAAAAAATACAGTCGATTACGCCGCATCAGCTTTTCTTAAAATTAAACTATCAGGAATCGCTACAACTGATTGATATCCGGGAGGATGAAGAATGGAACATTTTCCATTTGGAAAATGCCATCCATATACCGGCCAGTGAATTTCTAAATAATTTAGATAAAATTCACCAGGATATTGCTGTAATATTAATTTCCCATAAAGGTGAAATCAGTAAAGAACTTACTGACTTACTTTTAACGAAACATGGGTTTGGCAATATTTATAATTTAGCAGGAGGAATTGATGCCTGGGCGCGAGAAATTGACCAATCTATGGCAACTTATAAAGGGTAAATTTACTAAATAAATAAAGTTACTAAATAAATCAGGCTTCTTACCAGAAGCATAATTAAAATGTAGATTTGTTACAAGCTATTAATTAGAAAGTTGTTCACTGTAATTTTTAACTTCTCGCGGAATTGGCTTGCACCCCAACACTTTTCCCTGCTACCCTACTAAAAACAAAAAAAACCTGCCCGGTAATAAAGTAATTACCCCAAACAACAACCTAAAATACGCCTGTAGCATTCCGCAGCCAGTCTTGAAATTAGGCCTAAGATTCCTTGTACGCGCTGGTTCGTCAGGGAACCATTAATGTTAATATCATTACCAAATTAGAAAAACTAACTACCGGATACAAGGCGAACCGCTCACATAAGAATACTCATATGTGTCAGCAGTTGTGCGAGGTTTGTCACCAGTATTATTTCTTCAACAGTTATAAATTCTGACGGATACAACCGGTGATTTTCGGTACCTGAATACAGAACAAGTACAACCTATAAACGCCAAGCAACAGAAATATTTGCAGGCATTCCGCCAGAATTTGCTCCAGGGTATCTCCTACTACGAAGAATTAGTAACCCAAATTTCTGCTTTTAAAAATGTACAGTAGTTGATGCGGGACCAGTTAAGGAAAAGTAAAGAAGAGTTAATATAAAGAGCCCTACTTATAAATTGAGCAAGGTGGATTGTAATTATATTTTGACTGTTTAAAGGTTTATTCTAGTTGCACTAAGATAAATTTGGTAAGCAAAAAAAAATAATCGTGCCGTTTGTTCAAGCGGCAGGATTATTTTTGTGCAAACGATTACTCTGATGATTTTTGGCTTTGCTCTTTTGCGCTTTCTGCCGAACGGATAATATCTACTTCAAATCGGTTGTCTGGACCTGGATCTTTGCTTAGCTGAGGGGACCTGCTCTCGTGGGAATTTTCTTTCACGTGGTCGGCATTGTTATTATTGCCACCTTTCTTTTCGCCGGCGGTATTCTTAGCATTGTTTCCGCAAGCAAAAACATTAACGCAGCTTAATAATAGGAGTACTTTTTTTACGTGGTTGGAATAGTTAATTCACCACTAATTTCTAAATGCATGCTTTACAAAATTAACTTCATCAAATTTTATCTGAACTGATTTTTTGAAATTCAATTTTTCTATCAGCCACTTTAAAAATCCTTATTTTGTACTTTTTTCAGGAATAGCAGCAGCGGAACAAATATCCACACTAATAACGCCCCCAATGAAACCACCATGCCCAGCGCCGTACCTAAAAATTTATTAAATACCGCCCCGGTGTAGCCCAGCAAAGCGGCCGTTTCGAGGCGTAGTAAAATCAGAATACGTGACAAGTCGATAGGATTAAATAATGTCAGACCGATGGTGGCTTTCTCTAAAGGATAATCGTTGAAGATAACCAGGAAAGTTAGCAGCAGGCCGTCGTAAATAACGGCGGCAAACAGCCAGATCAGGATAGCAATGCCAAAACCTTTTACCCGGTCTTCGAACAACGCCGACATCAGGAAAGCCAAACCGGTAAAAATGGCCGTAAGCAAGGTCCCACACAGCGTAAGCATACCCAAGTGCACACTTTCTTCGGCGGTGCCGGCAAATAATAAAAAGGTAATGCCTAAACCCAAACTCAAACTCAGCGCCAACGATAAGGTTAAGCCTAAATACTGGCCCAGAAATATATTATTGCGCTTAATAGGCTGGGCCAGCAGCAGTTCAGTAAATTCGCGGGAGTTATAGGCGTACATCACCCCAAACACCGTGCTGATAAGCGGCACCAGCAAGAGCACAATATTCAACAGACTTACAATAGCCTTGTTAAAATCGCCGGAAAAGTACAGCAGCGTGGCCGAAATTACCAGGAAAAATAACCCGTACAGCAGTGCCCACCAGCTCCGCCAGGTGTCGTAAAACGAATATTTTATGATTTTGGTGAGGGAGTTCATGCCGCTTGAAAACTTAATTTTTTACTTTTTTTTTCGGTTTGCAGCAATAGCTGGGCAATGGCCCGTTCGAGGTTGCTTTCGTTTTGGGTTTGCACCAGGTTTTGCACCGTGCCTTGAAAGTATATTTTACCGTCCAACAGAAATATTACTTCGTCGGCCAGTTCTTCTACTTCGCTTAAAATGTGCGTGGTAAGCAAAATGGTTTTGCCATTGTCGCGTTCTTCGCGCATTAAATCTTTCAGCTTCAGGTGCGCAACCGGGTCCAGGCCCACCGACGGTTCATCAAAAATCAGAATATCAGGATTAAACATAAAAGCCAGCACGGCATTTACTTTCTGTTTGGTGCCGCCCGATAAATTTTTCAGCTTTTTATCGCGGGCGCCCTCCAGGTTAAAATAAGAAATATACTTTTCTTCGTCCGAAGCGGTTTTCCGGATATCCCGGGTCATGCCGAGCAATTCCATCATGTTCAGGTTCTCGGGAAAACGGGCAATCTGCGGCATGTAGCCTATGCAACTTTTATACTGCCAGTTGTTCTTAATATTTTCGTTCTGAATAAGTATCTCGCCATTATCCGGTTGGTTTAAACCCAGAATAGTTTTAATAAGGGTAGTCTTGCCGGAGCCGTTCGGCCCCAAAAAAGCATATATTTTTCCTTTCTCCAGATTTATATCAATGCCCTTCAGTACCTGCAGCTTACCAAAAGCTTTGGTTATATTTTTAATTTCGATCATGATTTCCAAGTGTTTAAACGGGTACTGGGCTGGTTATCCAATACATTTTCGGGGGTCAGTACCGGTGCTACCTTTTCTATCAGTTCCAACAAATCAATAAACAAACTGCGCAGCAACACCACCGAAGTTGGAATATCTTCGAGCAAGTAAGAAAATAATCTTACCGGTTTATGCGCTACATCGCCCGTTCCGTCGTGGTTTAGGTCGTAGCCAGTATAGCTGCTCCAGTAATTACCTCGGAAAATATTGTTGCTGTTATAATTGGTACTGGTACTGATTTCGAAAGTATTGCCGATAAAATTATTCTCTTCAAAGGTCAGGTCTTCGCTGCTGCCCAAGAGGCGCACGGCCCAGCCATTATTCCGGAATTCATTATTTTTCAGGTACAGCCGCGTAGAGCCTTCGGCGTAAATGCCGGTAGTGTTTTGCCGGAAAATATTGCGTTCGATGCGGCTGTCCACGATATCTTTCAGCAGAATGCCGTAGGCGGCCGCGCCCCAGTTCTGCTCAAATAAATTATCTGTCATGATAATATTGCGGGAATACATCACGGCAATACCCGAACCGTTCCGGATAAATTTATTACGCTGGTAGCTATTATTATCCGAGAACATAAAGTGCAAACCGTAACGCAAGTTGTTCTGGCTAACATTACCAGTGATGGTGCTATTGCTGGAACTCTCCAGATAAATGCCGTCGCGGTGGCCCGAAACTTTATTATCGGCTACAGTTATGTTCTCCGTGCGGTATAAGTGAATGGCATTACCGGAAGTTGATTCCTGTTTAGCATTGCCCCGGATATAATTATGGCGTACAGTGCAGCTATCGGTTTGCTCCAGGTACACGCCATAATAACAATTTAATATGGTATTATTCCGAACGGTTATGTGGCCGCCGCCGCGTACCCGCACTGCGGCGTAATTTTTAGTAAAGCTTTCTTCTACGTTTTGGAGGGTAAGGCCAGCGATTAACACGTTTTGCGCCATCACGGAAAAAATACCCTTTTTAAAACCGGCATCTATGACGGGGTTTTGCCGCCCTATAATGGTAAGCGGTTTATTTATTTCAATGTCATTTTCGTGGTATATTCCGGAAGCAATTAAGATGGTATCGTAAGATTGCGCCAGCCGTACTGCTTCTTTTACCGACCGAATTTCACCAGTAGGGCTCACGGGTAAGGTTTTTGCTTGAACCACCTGCCCAGCCAGCAACAGCACCACTGACAAAGCGGTCTTTAAAATAAATCTGCTGGTTTGAAAGATTGCGGCCATTTTACTATTAATATATTTTACTGCTGCGCCTATTCAGGATAAAGAAAATGTTGTTTTAATTTGTGTTTACATTTGCTTTGCGTAGTCGGCGGCTAAATGCAATACATCGGGCCAGCGTAGGAGATTACCGTCTTTTTCCCGGGCGGTTGCGGTGGCGGTTTTCTGGTCGGCAAAGGCCGTCAGGTTTAAGCCCATGGGGCTGGGCTGCTGTTCGCTTTGCAGGAATGTGGCTTCGGCAGCATTTACAAACTCGCCCGGACGGGTATAATCCGTTACCAGTAACAACGCGGGGTCAATTTCTTTTTGTTCGTTAACATAAGCGGCCAGGCATTCGGCCGAATCAAATTTAAAAGCTTTACCTTTTTTAGTTACTAACTCGGCGCCATAGCGGTTATCCGAAATGGTCATGCGGCAATGGTCGCAGTTATCGGTGCCATAAGCAATTGGTTGGGGCTCGGCGGTACAGGAAAACAGCAAAAGGCTGGTGGCAACCGCGCCTATCTTGCTAATTGTGGGTAGCGACAAAGGTGCGTAGTTCGTTTCTTTTTTGTAGGAAAAGTAGATGGCTAGGCAAAGTGCCATTACAGCTAATCCGAAGAAGTACCCGCCTAAATCGGGGAAAGAAGTGGCGGTAATATTTAGTAAGGTTTTAACCCCTAAAAAAGGTGGGGAATAAGTCATGCCGGGTACCACTATGGGAGCCTGTGGATCTAGATTATTACCGAATTCCTGAATCCAGTAGTAAAAATCGGCTAATCCTACCGCCCCGGATAATATTAAGATAAAGGTATAAGCCACCAGCGCTTTCCGGTTGCGCCAAACCATAACCCCAACACTTAAAAGAATTAAACCCAGCAGTACAAAGGGCATAATATTCAGTTCGGTAAAAGAAGCGGGGGTAATGGCGGCCATGCCTACGTAATGGTTCAGGATATTAATATTTTGTAAGGTAAATTCGTCGGTGCCGGTAATCTGGTGTATCCAGATGTACATATCGAGTCCGCCGGGATATTGCGGTGCCTCAAGGCGAATGTGCCACAGCGGCACAAAAAATATAGCCGCTAAAAAAGCACTGCTTAACAGTAATAAAAAGAGGGAGGTCTTTTTCATGGCCTTGGTTTTTAGTTTTAGGTACCCGGATTGCTTTATTAACAATCCGGGTAGCCTGTTACAAAATTTGTTTACTTAGATAGCGGGCTTCTTTTTCTCGCCCAGCCAAAATTTAATTGGGGTGTTGGTACCTTTAGGAGAAACCCTAGCGTAACCCTGCATTTCCTGGTGTAAAGCCGAGCAGAAGTCGGTGCAGTAGAATGGGGTTACCCCGCTTTTGGTAGGAACCCATTTCAGGGTTCTGGTTTGGCCCGGCATTACCAGCAACTCGGCGTTTTGGTTACCCATCACGGCAAAGCCGTGCGGTACGTCCCAGTCTTGCTCCAGGTTGGTTACGTGGAAGTAAACCTCATCTCCTACCTGGATACCTTCAATGTTATCAGGAGCTAAGTGGCTCCGGATAGCGGTCATGTACACGTGTACCTGGTTGCCTTTGCGTTCCACGCGCGCATCAGCCTCTTTTGTAGTAGCATGCGGGTGTTTATTTTCGTCGAGGCGGTAGAATTTTTTAGAATTTTTAGAGACTACATCGGCTTTAATGGCTTGGGCGTAGTGCGGTTCACCAAAGGTTGGGAAGTCGAGCAGCATTTTCATTTTATCGCCGCTAATATCAATTAACTGCGCGGTTTGGGCCAGTTCCGGACCGGTAGGCAAATAACGGTCTTTGGTAATTTTGTTCATGGCCAGCAAATATTTACCATCAGGGTTCTGGGTGTCGCCACCCGGTATCATTAAGTGACCAATAGAGTAATACACTGGTATCCGGTCCAACACTTCACGGGATTTAACATTCCATTTTACGACTTCCGAAGACACGAACATAGAGGTATACGCATTGCCTTTGTTGTCGAACTCGGTGTGCAACGGACCTAAACCTGGTTTCTGTACTTCGCCGGCCAGCACGCTTTCGTATTTCAGGACTGGTATGCCATTGATGTCTTTGTCGAAAGATTTATTCTTGATGGCTTCTAACATTTTGGTATAAGAGTGCACCGGAATAACAGCGGCCAGTTTTCCGCTTACCACAATATTTTCGCCGGTAGGGTCTACGTCCACACCGTGCGGCGATTTAGGCACCGGTATCAAATACATCATGCCGGGGCAATCTTCGGGCAATAATACCCGTACGCTTTTCATTTGGGTTGAAACGGCGGTATGCGTTTTTTCATCCATCCGGTTGTGGTAGTAATTGGCCGGAATTTCGCGGGCTTTACCCTGGCGGGCGTATTCGGCGGCTTTTTTCCAGTTAATAGCAGCCAGGTAGTCTTTGTCGTTCTGCGAAGCTCCAATTTCTTTCAGTGTACCGGCTTTTTCGGTGTTATAAGAAGTAAAGAACATCCAATCCGCCGACGGGCCTTTACCCCCGTTGGCTAAGTCGAAGTCGAAGCCCGGCACCAGAATCTGGAAGTCAATATCCATTTCGCCAGATTCTTTATTTACTTTAATAAAAGAAAGTGAAGCCCGGAATTTATCTTTATAGGTATCGAGCGGCACGTCCTGAATACCACTGCCGTCGGTGGCTATCGGCACCGCAAAGCGGGTACCGGCTACTACGTACTCGTTGTTATCGGTGGGGTATGGCGAGCAGTGCTGACCGGCGCTATTGGGTATTTCTATGATTTCGGCAGTTTCGAAAGTGCTCAGGTCTACCCGCGCAATGCGGGGCGTATTGTTACCATTCACAAATAGCCAGCGGCCATCGGGTTTGCCGTTGGTGCGCGACAATTTAGGGTGGTGCAAATCATCCCACGGAATCTGACCGAAAGATGTTTGCAGCATGGGTTTGGTTTCTTCGTTGTAGCCGTAGCCGTTTTCCGGGTTTTGCGAAAATACCGGAATTACTTTTAACAGACGGCCGGAAGGCAAGCCGTATACGTCTACCTGGCCGTTAAAACCGCCGGAGAGGTATGCATAATATTCATCGTGCTTGCCCGGGGCAACGTAAACTTTTTTGGCGGCCTCCCCGTCGGCCGAAATTGCCGAATCGTTACTCAGGGCTGATTTCTGACAATTGGTTAGGGCAAGTGCTCCCAACAGCAGGCAACCGGCACCGGTTAAGGCAGATGTAGTTAAGGTTTTCATGATGTTTTAAATATGAGTTAAGCTTTACTTTTTCGTTTGGGTTCGAAAATATTCCAGCACTGCCCGCGCTTCTTCTTCGGTTAAGTTTTGGTTAGGCATCTGGGTCATAAATTCGCCGAGCAGTTCTTTAGCAGTTGGGTCTTGCTGTACCATTTCCTCTGGGTTTAGGACCATGTTCATCACCCACTCGGGCTTACGGCGTTCGGTTACGCCGGCTAAATCCGGACCAACATAACGATCGCCAAATTTGTGGCAGGCAGTACATTTGCTTTCAAAAACCGCTTTTCCTTTGTCGGCCAGCGCCTGGTCGATACCGGTGCCCAGGTCTACGGTTTTAACTGGTCCTACCCCTTTGCCTTCGTCAGCAGCTGGTGCATTTGCAGTAGCTGCTGGGCTTTCAGTGGATGCGCTTTCCTGGTCGTTCTGAGCATTGTTTTCATTGCCTCCGGAAGAACAACTCACTAAAAAGAAACAACCAAGGGCAAACCCCAGCGGTAGGCATTTTTTCCGGAATAGATTCTGATGATTTAGAATGTGTTTTTTCATCTTTTTTTGACTTTAAGTAGCCAAGAGCCTCAACATTTACCCATTGGTTACAGAACAAAAGTAAGTTTCATTATAAAAACAATAAAAGACATTAATCTCTTTTATTAATGATAAATATCATTTTTTTAAAAGCTTAAGGACGGGAATTTTGAAGCATACAGGAGATGCCAAACACCTGTTTCCGAATGAAAAGCTTTGTTTATATATTATTAAGTGTGTGTATTTTGGCGCAGGCCAGCAGCAAAAGTATTTTGCTGTTACACTACCGCTTAAACAAAGAAGCAATTGCAGCCCGATATTGTATTAATAAAAGTAAACCGGAGAAGAACTGTGCGGGCAGCTGCCAATTGCACAAAAACCTGAAAGACACCAAAGAAGCACCAATCCCATTTGGCGGGAGTACAAAAGAAACTACCGGAACTACTTTGTTTTGTCAGGCACTTACCTGCATTAGCTTCAATCTTTTTCCAGCTTATAGCGCTCACCTAAGCCACTACCTGGAATTTAAGCTTTTTGCTTTTAAAGCAAAGTTTCTTCACCCGCCCAATTAGAAATACGCTTTCAACCGTTGGTAATCAGTTTTTTCTGATTATGAGAATTATTAGGGTGCAGCGGGCCTGCTCTTTCAGACTAGCATTGCTCAAAACATGAATATTTTAATTTAAAAAAGATGAAAAAGCTTTTACTTGCCGTTTCCTTGTTGTCAGGATTAACATTCGGCAATACTATTACCGCTAAAGCCTGTGATAAAAGTTGTACCATGGGTGGTCATTATATAGGCGTATTACCCCAAATACAGAAAAATTTTATAGGGGTCCGGTTTAATACCCGGCAATACACATTTACCCAAACCCATACCCATGTGCACGAGGGTATGGTTCACGAACACCAGGAAGTTACAAAAGAAAGCTATAATACTTATGAAGTCTGGGGTCGCTTTTATCCGGCCAAACGAATTCAAGCTTTTGTTTTTGTACCGTATATTTTTAACATCCAAACCCAAAATACGGCTGCCCTCTCCCAGCAAGGCTTGGGAGACATAACCCTACTGGCAAATTATGCGGTTTTAAATTATAGTAGTTTCAACTCTTCAAATTTAAAACAAACCTTATTAATTGGCGGAGGCGTTAAACTACCCACCGGCGTTTATAAAGCCCATAATACCGCAGAAATAGTAGCGCCGAGCCTGCTGCCCGGCACCGGGAGCGTAGATTATCTGGTTAACGGCTCTTATACTTTGCGCTACAAGAAAGTTGGGGTAAACACAGATTTTACTTACCGGATTAATTCAGAGTCAAGAAACGGATACCAGTTTGGAAATCGCTATAATGGTTCGGCTAATATATTCTACTGGTATGAGGCGGGTAAACTGGCTATTTTACCCAGTACTGGTCTGTATTTCGAAAAAGCCAATCCAGATTCTTTTAACGACGATACGCATACTCAAATGGGAGGAGAAGGTCTGTTTGCTAATGTTGGGTTAAGCTTTTACTATAAAAGCGTTGCCCTCGGCGGCACTATCCAAAAATCTATGGGTCAGCACCACCAGGCAACCCATGTAACGGAAAACAACAGCAGACCATCTCTTTATTTTAGTGTTATGTTTTAAGTAATAAACCTAAGTACTCGTACTAAATATTTGGGCTTTACCATGGAAGTATAAACAGGCGGTGAAGCGCTACAGAATTTCGCTTTAAAAATAATAAGCCGCAGATGCAACACAAAAGCATAAACAATGATTAAAATTAAGGCCCAGGTTTCTTTGGGGTCCCAGGCCCAGGAACGGCCCCAGCTTTCGTTGACCCATCCGCCGCCTAAAAAAGTGCCATCCGTTAGTAAAAACAGACTGATGGTAATGGACAACTCATTTACAATATTCAGTTCCTGCATACTATTCCACCACTGCGCTTGAGACGTGGCCGGCTTAAACATGAGTAACAGTAAACTGAGCAAAGCGAGAATAGCGGCAAAGCCAAAGGTGCGTAACCACTCACAATTATGGCCACGTGTATCTTTAACCAATAAGAATGGAGCACCGGCATCCGGTTCGTAATTTCGGGATTGAGTCTATCTAAAAATCCGACAAATGACTGTATGTAGTCAAATAAAAAAGGGCAGTAGAGGAAAAAATAATTTATACCTGGTGCTTTTTCCCCTACCGCCCAATTCCCCGGCTTTGGCGCTGTTGCTCTTACAGCACCTTGTGCTGTTGAATCTGCTCTAACTGGTGCTGCTCTACGGGGGAATAATTCCGGATGACTGCCCCCCTGCCCTACTTTTAACTAATAAAATTAAGGCTGCCGCCTCACCTAAAAAGGAACGCCGTTGGTGACAAACACCCTATACAAAAGGGAAGAAAAATTTACCTTTTTAGTTTAATGCCAGCCCCTAGTTAACATATTCGTTGTTATAGGCTTTAGAAGAGTGATTTTGTGTAACTTTACTTATAAGCCTAAAATAAATTTAGCAGTGAGATGGCGAATTTACCAATACGGGGCGGCTATCGGTTGTTTATTAATTCTCCTCGTACCTTTCTTAAATATTTAACCGCCTTTTGCCGATAACGCCTTGATTTCACCTGGGAGGGGAGTGTACATAACCAATGCTCATTTGCCTCTTCATTGCCTGGTCTTTTTTTACATAATTCGCTAGTGATCGGAAGTGATCCCATGGATAAAATTTCTATACAATGTTCCAGTTGTTCCAGAGAGGAGAATTTAAAAGTAAACCCATCAATTTTTACTTTGTAGATTTTATATAATCCTCTTAAATCCCTTTCGGGTGCTGGGGGAATAAAATGTTCAGCTTCATGCCAATGTTGGTTATCCTGCTCAATATGTACCCAATAAGCCATAGGATTATCTTGCCAGCTTGAACTATATTCGATTGCAAAATCTTTCATCATGAAATAACCTATACTACTGGGAATATTTGGGGTTATTCCGGTTATCAGCTAATAGATGGAGCTGGTGGACGCTAATGCTGTAGTTTGAATTCTTTATCCAGCATAGTGGCAGACCGGCTTTCCCGCTTCTGGCTAATTTAATTAATACTTGCTAATTTAATTAATACTTGGCTAATTTTCCAAGGTGCCGGCGAAAGCCTCTGTTGGTTTGCGTGCTTTAACCACTGCCGGGCATTCACGCTCATTTGTTACTAGCTAGTTGATTTGAGTATTAGAAGTATTTGTGTTTACTCAATCTGCATAATTCAGGTAATATTCTAAAACTAGCAGTTCTCGGTCTTCTATCAGGGAATCTACATCTTTGGAAAAATTGTAATACAGGTGGCGGACAATATAGGTGTGACTGTTCTGTTTCAGTACCCGGCTAATTTGTTCTAGATGATGTAGATACGGGTTGGTCTGCGTTTTATCAAGAGGAATACAAATCACTTGGTCGTGCAGGTTTGTTAATTCGGAAAATTTCTGGTGATTGACAATGATGGTTCTTTGCAGTTTACCAACAATATGAAGGTACCTGGCAAATGTATCTCCCTTTTTCTGATGCATATCTCCCATTTATCAGCATGCACCGCCGATTCTTTACCAGGAATCGGATAGGGCACACCTTACAAAATTACTAAATACTATAATCTACTATACCCAAGAAACAAGAATAACTCACCTTTAAATTTTTATGCTGAAGGCAAAAGGGACTTTCATAAATAAAAAAAATTAAGTGATTGACTATCATGCGTAATGGTAGAAGAGCATAAAAGCCTGATTCAGGCTTTTGCCTAAATCCACCCTGGCAGCCAGGTTGAATATACACCACGATTACTACTCCCCATCCCCATCTTTCTTTTTTCCGTTACTCCAGCGGTCTTCCAGTATCCAGGCAGCAATAGTAACCATTAACAGCACGACTATTAAATAATACATCTCCAAACCTTTACCGGAAATGGCTTTAAGGTTAGACAACAACTTACAGCATAGTTATAAATCATTTATCCGTTAAGGTTTTAAGGGTACAATCCAGGTAGTAAACAGGGCACCCAAGGCACCCTGTTTACTACCTGATTAATAATTAGTAACATCGTAGTACTTCAAAAAAGACCTTTCGAATTTTGCTATTTATAAGTAAATATATAAAGTGCTAAAGCTAAAAAAAAGGTGCCCATTGGGCACCTTCCTTTTAATTGGTTGAAATCTTTTAAGTTGATTAAAAAGATACTAACTCACACAAACGAATCACAGTAAGGTAATTAATAATTTTAATTATCCCAATAAAAAATATAAAATTATTAGCAAGCTAATTTGTGACAATCTACTTTTACACTCCTAATATTTAGCTCAGAACTAACGGAAACTTAGGCTCTGGTAACGTCTTAATTTAAATAAGAGTCGTCAATGTCTTACTGGGTAAATATTATCATTCCTACTTCCATCTTAGAAACTTCAATTACGAAACTGCATAAAGTCAATCTACATCAAAAACAAGGCCTTCTCCCCTTAAGGAAATACTAAAGTGATACTAACATGAAAATTGCCATTGCTAAATGATTTTAGCCTTACTGCTGCCATTATCTTTTATCTCTGTATTTCGCCAGCCAGCTAAAGAGCACAATTGCTAATACCGCAACGCCTATATTCAGCAGCCAGTCAATTAAAGTGAGGTGCTGCATAGGTAAGGCTGCTCAGTACCTCATTAAATTTCAAGGTTAATCAATTCCGCATAAACAGCCAAGCAGTCTTTGCTGGTAAAGATTCGTATTCCGTTCGTACCGTCGGTTAGTTGACTATGCCAGACTTCCACGAAAAAACCATGCAGGTAGTAAAGGTTAATATGGTATTCATTTTGCTGGCGGGTAGCCAGGTAAGTGCCATGATTCTCTACATAGGCCATCTTTTCCTGAAATGGTAAATACTTAAACTGCTGCTGGGCCTGTAGCTTCCTTTGCACAGGAGTTAATTTATGGCCCTCAAGGTTGTTCATTTGGATAAAAGCTAACGCTCCGATTATATCCCTTACTTCCTCCTTGTCTTTTAGCAGGGATGTTATCTGTCCTTTTTGCTTCCAGAACAGTTTGTAAAAAATAATTACCAGTAATCCGGTAACCAGAAAGGAGACTAGGCTTAAAATTGATTCGAGTGTCAAAGGAATTTAGAAGTTTATGGCGAAAAAGAAAGAGAGGTGCTATAACCTTGATTCTGGTTATAGATAAACAATAGAATAAATAATATAGATTATGCTTTGCTAAACTTGCGCCAATATTAGAAACTTAGCCGAACGATTATGAGCAAGTCTCCAGATCAATTTGCTACCCCTCGCAAAAGCGTTTTAAAAAAATAAAAGGTATGTTCCTACTACCATAAACAGGTAAGCCAGAAATAGCATAAAAATAAAGGCAATTTGCTTTATCCTGCGGAGTACTACTTTAACGAACATTGCGTTTGCTGGAATAAGGTGGTGTTGAATAGAAAAATAATTTACTCTTTTAATACTTTTTTTAACTGGGTTAGTTAAAGCCAATAATGTTAGGGGGTGTAACTTCAGCATAAATAAGTTGTATTTAATGTCTTTTACTTCAGAATGTGCTATTACTGTGCCAATACATTATTTTAACGCCATTATAATAAACAAGGGATTTTTTAGTATAATTAACTTCTTAGATTTTCCAAAAAATGGAAGGGAAGTTTAAATTTTATAAATAGAACTGGTTTCCTGAATTTAAAGAATTATTCAGATGCTCCGTAAAGGAACAAAGAAATCCGAAATCCTTAATCACCGTCTCCCTTTTACCTGGTCCTCAAAAACATAATATGCTTTTATTTAGTTTTAACTGTATTCAGAAAAGAAGAGCTTTTGAGTGCCCATCTTGCTCATTAAAACTTATTCTAAATTAACTATCTTTTTATTAATATAATTAAAATATTTATTAAATTATCAGGATAAAATCTTAGTTTACCAAAATGAAATCAACAAACCAATTATGGAATTTCCAGCAATACGCTGGTCTTTGCTTAACAACTTTATTACTCTGTTTTATCTTAACTTCTGCTCGTTTTGCCAGAACCAATTTTAGTGGTGAATGGACCTTAAAAAAAGAAAAAAGCAAATTAATACCTGCGCCAGGGCAGATGCGAATGGTCTTCGACCAATTAAAGGTTATGCAAAATGGCAATGAACTAATTATTTCCCGCACTAGCCAAGCGCCGGATGGCCAGGAATTAACCATGGAAGAAAAGATTACTCTGGATGGAAAAGAGTCAGTAAATAATTTTTTTGATGGGGCAGTCACTAAGAAATCAACCAATAAGTGGTCTGCCAATGAAAAAGAGCTGAGCATTTCCTCTACTTCTACTTTTAACCGGGATGGCAAAGTAGTAACCATTAAATCTACCGAGATTTGGGAAAATGCAGGTTCGGGTGAACTTACGATAAAGTATACATCTTCTACGCCAAAGGGGGAAGTAAAAGATATTTATGTTTATAATAAAATGTAAAGGTGCTCCCCCTTTAATAATAGTAGTAGAAACATTGGTTAGAAGGATGAATATGGCTTGCTTTACCTTTGGTAAAGCTCCAACTCCCCTTATATAGCAGGCAGAGGTCCGTAAGCCTAAAGGTCCAGAAACCATTCTCACCTAAATATAGGAAGGATGCTTTAAAAAGCTACTACTATTTTAATAAAAAATAATATATAAAACTTTTTTTATATTATTTTTATAATTAGCTTAATGAAGAGGAATAAAACAAGTTTAAATTGAAGTAAACTTGTTTTTAGAAGCAATATTAAGAGGGGCGTTCTTGAATTTCCTTTATCTACCATTGTAATTGCCGGGAAAAGTGCCTGAAAAGGTATATATGGAAGGAGCATGCTGCGTATGGCTTAAAAATACAATTTCGATAATATTTACAATAAACAATTCGGCAGAGATACTGGTTAAATTTAATCAGAACTGCTGTTGATACGTTCTATTCTGAAAAAAATCCGCACTTATATCTCCTTATTAACTATGGCATTACTGGTAGTAGCAGTACCAGTAATGCCATAGTTCAGCCTTTTAAAATTAGCTACCCTACGACAAATTGCTAGACTAGTATTTCGCATTAAGTTATCCTGGACACGATTAAATTATAATTGTAATTAACCAACTTATCTATGTTTAAAATCTACAATCCGGACATGCTCAAGGTGTGCTTTCCGTTTAATTACAGCTATTTATATTCTAAAAATCTAAATAACTTAAACTTTTATCATTTTCTAAAGATATTAAGTAACAAGACCTGGATTGCCAAATCAACCCCTTTGCCAAAAGGTGTTATAATGTTATTAATGTTATTTGCCTTGGCCAGCAGCCAGCAATTGTTGGCTCAAACGCTTCCTCCCGGATTTACGAATACAGAGGTATCCGGACAATGGAATGAAGCAGTGGGGCTTACCTTTAATAAGACGGGTAACCAGATGTTTGTCTGGGAAAGGACCGGTCGCGTTTATGTAGTAGAAAATAATCAAAGACAAGTTCTGCTCGATATTAGAGAGGAAGTTGCCGGTTATTGGGATATGGGTTTACTGGGCTTTGCCTTACACCCTAACTTTGATACCAACGGATACTTTTACCTTTTATATAATGTAGACCGTCATCATTTGCTGCACCATGGCTCCAGTACTTATAACCCCAGTACAAATGAGTATTATAATGCCTCTATTGGCCGGCTTACCAGGTATACAGCAACCAAAACATCAACTGGTTACACGGTAAACCTAGCCAGCCGAAAAGTATTAATTGGCGCCACTAAAACCACCGGTATTCCTACCACCCACATTAGCCATGGGGTGGGCAGCTTGGTGTTTGGCACCGACGGTACTTTGCTGGTTTCTACCGGTGATGGGGCTGGTGCCAATCCGGATGCGATAGACACAGGAAGTGCTTCCGAAACTTATTACCAACAGGCCTTAAACGACGGAATTATAAGGGAACAGGAAAATGTAGGTGCTTTTCGGTCGCAAATTCTCGATAGTTATAACGGCAAAATCCTCCGGATAGACCCTGAAACCGGCAACGGCATCGCCAGTAATCCTTTTTATGAAACCACCAACCCAGGTTCCATTCGGTCTAAAGTTTGGGCTTTAGGTTTACGCAATCCTTTTCGCATGTCGCTTAAGCCAAATTCCGGTAGTTTT
>NZ_VWSF01000003.1:0-154269 GCF_008629685.1 Adhaeribacter rhizoryzae
CCGGAAGACCTGCTCAATGTTCCAGCGTAAACTATACCAGTAGATTAGCTGGTGCGCCTGCTGTTGGGTTTGGACTACATGGGTCGTGAGCAAGCGCCAGTAAATGGGCGCTTGCCCGGCGGGCGCATCTATTTCCTTGGCTTCTACCACATACAGGGCTTTGCCCACGCCTTTCATAACTAACCCCACTTTTGCCCAGCGTAAAGCCACTACCGCTTGCCTGGCTACGCGGCCGCGGCGGGTTTCGCCCGCTAGTTGTAGCTGGTAGCGTCCCCCTTCCGGCAGGCTGGTCAGTAAAGTAGAAAGCTTGCCGGCACCGTTGACCAGCAGGCGGTCCGCATTCGAGCGCACCAGCAAATGGGTCTGGTTGTCGGGCACTTGTAAAAACAACTCGCTAATGTCGCCTTCCCGGTCACAGATAATGGTCAACGCGCTGGCCTTTGCCAACACCTGCTTACTGGCTTGAGCAGCCTGAATCCAGCGGTAGCTTTCTTTCTCTTCTATGGGCTGCTTTTGATACTGCCTTTGCTTTCTATCTAGCGCCATTGCTTCTCTACTCCAGACCTGCACATGGCTGTAGCCCAGGCAGCGGCCAGTATCCGCTTGCACCACCAGCGAAGGATGCAGGAAAAAGCCTAAGGACTGCTTATCTCCAATCACCCCGAGCTGCTGCTGGTCGGAAATGTTGCGCCGGTTGCGTTCAAAGTTAGGCTGCGTCGTATCCTGAAATACTAAATAATGGGCGCCCACCTCCACTTGCCGCGCACAGTCCGCTTGCAAGTACGAAATGATTTGACTGGTCTGCAAACGGGGGTTATGCAGCAGACGGTAGTAACTCCGCTGCTCGGCTTCGCTCGCACTTAGCTGATGTATCACCACACTTTGCTTTTCTATTATCTTTTCTACTACTTGCTTGACCCGTCGCTCTATCCGAATGTTGCTAAATATTGCATCTGCCATTTACCCCCAACAGCTCCCCGCTCCATTTTGTGTCCTAATCGTAGCTGTATAATGTGCAAAAATATAAATCAGCGCTTCCAGGAAGTCATCCGTTGGCAAGTCGTCGAGGGCCGTTTTAGAAACGGGAAAATTTATTCTTCGGCAATAACTAAGCCAATATAAAAGATGCTGAAAGTAGCTCTTGAAGTCGGGTTCTTTACAATCCTGAAAAATCTTCGGGTAAATTTCAATTCGGTGTCCTTCAAATTGCACCACGCCAACATAATTTCGAGCTTTAATTTTATTATGATAAAAGGTAAAGAAGCGCTGTTTGGCAGCGCTTCTGCCTTCATTTATTTTTTTGGATTCATCTTCTTTATACCAATTGCGGCTTTCCCATACGGTATTTAAATATTCCTGAAAATCCGAAATAAATTCAGGTTGCGAATAGGGCCAGGCAAGCGCTTTATTTTCAATTGCTTTCCATTCAAAGAGTCTAGTTAGAGCTTCCATCCACAGAATTTATACTTACCGGAACATTGTCAAAAAGTACTTTATTAAACCCGCTGGGTTCAGCCGTAGCTACAAATAATTGCTTCAAGGTGCTATCACTTATAGCCTGCTGAACGAGGGTAAGCATTTCCTGCTCTTTGTTATAAAAGTACTCGGCTAATAGCGGAAGTACCTTATGGTTCATAGTAAATATCAAGTCAACCTCATTATTGCCCGCATTCATAAAGTAAGAATGACCTATCAGGAAATCTTTCCCCTTTTTCTTTAAAATCAATTGATTAAGCGCGGTAAAGAAAGATTGAATATTAGCATCCTTGATGGCAGTAACATCGGGCAATAATTCTTTAAAGACAAACCGGCGGCGTAAAGCAATATCCAGGAGGGCAATCGATTTATCTGCTGTATTCATAGTGCCAATAATATAAAGATTGGGGGGCACCGAAAAACTCTCTCCATTTGAAAGTTTAATTTCTAATTCTTGTAAGCCGCCTAATCGCTTATCTGGCTCTAATAAAGTAATTAATTCTCCGAGTACCCTGGAAATATTGGCTCGGTTTATCTCATCTATTATCAGCACGTAAGTTTGCAGCGGTTCATACTTGGCAGTGGCAGAAATGGCCTGAGCTGCTTCTTTCAGGTGTTTAACAAAAGGATGAATATAGACGCCTAATCCATTATTAAGGTAAGACCTGGTTCCTTCGTAAACATCTTTTAGGGTGCTGATAGATAGCTTATGGCTGGTACCACCATTTTGCTTTTCAAAATCCAGATTAAATTCGTTTCGCTTGGTTATTTTAAAACTATAACCCTCTTTTCTATTCGCAATGACAACCGGATTATTGTTCTCCAGTGGCTTCAGTACCTCTTCAAATACTTCATCAAAAGAGACTTGGATTCTTTCGGGTTGTTTACTTGCCTTTAAATAGTTTTCCCGGGCTCGTTGGCAAATTTTATAGAACACACCCTCATGTCGTTTAAAAGCCATGGAATCTCCATCCAACTTGGGTTTAATGCCTACTACAAAATCTTCGTATCCATAGCTCTGGTGGAAGGTGATAAATTCTGCCCGGCCATTCTTCAGGTAAGTATTAAATTTGTTTTGCAAAGCTCTACGTTTTTCAATTGCATCTTCACCGAAATTACTTTCATAATCCTCAGGCTTTCCGCCTTCCAAAATACTCATCGCGTATTCTGTAGTTCTATAAGTTTTACCAGTACCAGGTGGGCCATATAAAATAAGATTTAAAGGTAATTCTACCTTCCTCATTTCCGGTTTTTCGTCTACTTCAATAAGGTCATCCGGTTCATCGTCTAAAGGTTCATCTGTGTTGAAGAAGATGGCTTGAATGTGCTCGGGTTTAGTTACTTTATGTACTGTTGTCCAATAGCCGTTACTCGGTAGTACAAATGATTCGAAGTTTTCTTCCCATTTAACCTTTAAATTTTCGCCGTCATTGGCATTTCCCGTTACTTCCCCTCTGGCTTTAATTCTCATCACCGAATCGGTTCTGCGCTCTGTATAAACCGATTTAATAGCTATCATGCTGCCTACTGGAATAGATTTTACCTGCTCTTTAAACAGGCCGTTTGCGTTTTGCCATATACCTTCGGCCAGGAACCTTTCTGTCTGGTCCTCTTTATCCCAACTTGACCCAACTAAATAATAATTAAGCAACTCAACCTTGCTGTAAACTAATGCTGTTTTGTTGTGGATGATGTTGTAATAGCTTGAGAAAGATGAAAATTGGTACAAGTTCTTCCCATTCTCAAAATCAGTTCGTATCCGGTGTAATTGGGTTAGATTGGAGGAACCAGTCTTAAAAGTTTTCTTTGCGTTGGCTTGTTCAAATATCTGAATAACCTCATAAATGGATTTTCCCTTTACATTAAATAAGTGTTGGTCTTGTTCCAAAGGAGCGAGGCTATCATTCTGGTAAACACCAAAGTTTTCGAAAACCAAGTCATCATTTAAAGTAATTACTCGGTCGTTATTATGGAAAGTGCTTGTATACTTTTCTAAAGCGACTGATTTAACGATATAGAATTTAATAAAGTACTCGGCTAATGCAGCTTGCCGAAAATCCTCGTAATTTATTTCTCCCGAAAAAATATATGGTTGCTTTATCGCGCCTTTTAATTGAGCATTAACTTCAGGGCTAATGGCGTGAATTGATAAAAAATTGTCTGACCTCAATTCAAATGGTTCTACTTCGCCAAAAACCAAAGTATCTCCTTCAACTACAGATTTTAATACTCCTAAATAAACAAACCCTTTACCTATAAAGAATCCTTTATCTCCTATTTGTAATTTGCTATAAGTTTTATTCCACCTTTCAGGTAAAGGATCGCGCCAGGTAATGGAAGCAGTTGAAGGGTCGTACTGGTCTTGAATAGTTATTTTAGCAAAGAAAGTTGGCATAATGTAGGTCTATTAAAATTTTTTTAATATACATGGAATGAAATATATTTTAATGCCTTTTTATTTATGAATTTAAATAATAGAATTTATAGCATAGATTTGGAGAAATGAGGAGTAGTTACAAACCACTTATGGAAAAGAGCGCCAAAGGAGGGAATTAAAGTTTTTGGGATAAAAGTAATCGACTCACTGCACTCGGAAAAGGATTCAGTTAAATTTGTATGCTTAATAGAGATAGCCGCTAAACGTTCTTCCCTGGGTCGTAGAGCACCCGCCATAACAAACTATCAGACGTTGTCTAGTGAGCAATTTTATTTTAATCCGGTACTATTATCACTTTCATACACAATTAGGAACAAAGAGACACAAAGAATAAATGTCAACTAAATTTTTTACAAATCAAGATAGTAACAGCTTATTGAAGAAATTCGAAGGTGTCTTTTCTAATATTGAGAGCATTAAACATTTTGATGCCTTGGTTGGCTACTTTAGAACTTCGGGGTACTTTAAAGTAAGAGCATTCCTGGATAAAATTCCCAAAATCAGAATTTTAGTTGGAATAAATGTAGACCAACTCATTAAAAAATACCACGATAAAGGCCAGTTATATTTAGATAATCCGGATGAAACGAAAGATAGTCTTTTAGAAGAACTTATTAAGAATATACAGGAGGCCGATTATGATGAGGTTACTGAAAAAGGAATTATTCAATTTATAAAAGACTTAACCGAAGGAAAAATTGAATTAAGGGCCCATCCGAAAAAGAAAATTCATGCTAAAGTTTACATCTTTCGGCCAGTTCCATTTAATGAATATGCTCCATGTGAGGTAATTACCGGCTCATCTAACCTTACAGATGCCGGTTTAGGAGCAAACCCCGAGTCTAATTACGAATTCAATGTAAGTTTAAGGGACTACGAAGATGTAAAATTTGCGACCGAAGAGTTTGAGAGGTTATGGTTAGAATCAGTTCCTATACTACATGCAGAAGCTCAGAGGATTAAGGAAAATACCTATCTTAAAGATGACTTTACTCCTTTTGAGCTCTATATAAAAATGCTTATTGAGTATTTTGGGAAAAGAGTAGATTACGACCCGTATAATATTGATTTATTATTGCCTAATAAGTTCATGCGCTTGAAATATCAGTCGGACGCAGCTAACCAGGGTTTTGCTATTATGATGAAACACAATGGTTTCATTTTGGCTGACGTAGTGGGTTTAGGTAAAACCATAATCGCCTGTATGGTGATTAAAAAGTTTATTTATGAAAACGGTACCCATTCTAAAATTTTGATGGTAGTGCCACCGGCATTACAAGCTAACTGGCGAAGAACAACAGAGGATTTCCAAATCAGAAATCACTTCGAGTTTATTAATATTGGCAGCTTGAACCGGGTCTTAGATGAAAATGATTACTCCTATTCCAATGCCGATAAATTTGACATGGTGGTGATAGATGAATCTCATAAGTTCAGGAATGATTATACCGATATGTATTTGGCATTGCAAGAAGTCTGCAAAAAGCCTCGCTCTAGGCCAGCCGAGAACGGGGATACCAGAAAAAAAGTGATCCTTATTTCTGCTACCCCACTCAACAACCGGCCACAAGATATAGAAAACCAGCTATATTTATTTCAGGATAGAAGGAACAGCACTTTAGAGAATATTAAAAATCTACAGGATTATTTTAAGCCGCTTAATGAGCAATATAAAAAATTAGCCGCAGAGAAAACCCTAAACATTAGAAAGCTAAAATCTCTTTTCCAGAAATTGAGAGATGATGTAGTGGAACCCCTTGTAATTAGAAGAACTAGAACGGATATTGAAAACAACAAGGAGTATTTGGAGGATATGGCAAATCAAAAAATTATCTTCCCCAAGGTAGATGACCCTATTTCCCTGTATTATCAATTAGACGGTAAACTAGGCAAGCTTTTCTATGAAACGGTTTCCCTTATTACAGGCTTAGACGAAAACGGGCAAGAGTCTGATGGTCTGGGGTACTACCGGTACAGAGCTATTGAATTCTTGACAAAAGAAGAAGATAAAAAAACATACGGTAATGTAAAATCAATTTCAGGCCGGTTAAGTGCCATTATGAAAACGCTTTTAGTTAAACGATTGGAAAGTAGCTTTTTTGCCTTTTCCCAATCTATAAAGCGGTTTCAGAAAGCTATTAACAACATGATTAGCATGTTTGAAGACGAACGAGTGTTTGTAGCACCAGCCTTGGATATTAACAAGCTGCTGGAAGAAGGATTGAGTTATGACCAGATTGAAGCAAAAATCAATGAGAAGGGTGGGAATAACAAAGAATTTAAACCGGGTGATTTTGATAAAAAATTTATTGGTTTCCTAAAAACAGACAAAGAAAAGATTGATGATTTAGTCGCCAGATGGGGCCGGGTAAAAGAAGACCCTAAGCTGGAAGAATTTTCAGAGCAGATTAAGAAAGAATTTTTTAAGAAGAAAAAAAACCATAGCGGGAAACTAGTTATTTTTTCAGAATCTAAAGAAACGGCCGAACAATTATCCAAACACCTGTCAGAATCTTCGGAACATAGAATTCTAACGGTAAGCGCCGACAACCGAAGGGCAGTCGAAAATATTTTACTGCAAAACTTCGACGCAAACTTGGAAGAAGAAAAATGGCGAAATGATTACGATATAGTTATTACTACCGAAGTTTTGGCCGAAGGGATAAACCTGCATAGAAGTAATTTAATTGTAAACTACGATGTTCCTTGGAATGCCACGCGTTTAATGCAGCGCATCGGGCGGGTTAACCGTATTGGTTCCCGGGCCGAGCAGATTTATGTCTATAATTTTTACCCGTCAGCCCACGGCGACGAACAAATTAAATTAGTAAATAATGCACTCCGGAAATTGCAGGCATTCCATTCTGCTTTCGGCGAAGACAATAAAATTTTCTCTTTACTCGAGGAGAAAGGCGAAGGAGCATTATTTGGGAATAAAATTCAGAAAGAAGAAAGCGAAATTTTAAAATATCTGAACGAACTCCGGGAATTTAAAAAGAAGTCCCCAAAGCGTTTTAATGAAATCAGCAAAATACCCAATAAAGCCAGGTGCGGCCGGCAAACCCAAGCAGGCCAGCAATTAACGCTACTGGAAGCCGATTCTGGTATTATAAATTACCCGTTGCATAACACATCAGTTACTTATTTGAAAAGCGATAATCATCCGGGAATTTTTTGTTTAATTACACCAGAACTGAACATTATTGAAATGAATTTTCTGCAAGCGATAAAAATTTACAAAGCAGATGAACAAGAAAAGGCCGTTGCCTTACACAAACAACACCATGAACAAACCGGAAAAGGGCTTGACTATTTTAAATCCGAAAAAAACCAGGCAAATATTCAAACTATTTCCCGGAAGAATTTAAGTCCGGCCGAAAACAAGGCAATAACAAACATTAATGCTATTTTAAAATTTGCACCTACCGAGCAGAAGAAAATGGCATTACAGCGGACTTTAGACTTAATTAAAAAGGGAACTTATGGTTCCAAGGGATTGCCAAAATCAATTAATGATTTTTTTACGATAAATGTAAAGCTGTTAAAAGAACCTACCGCCTTTATAGAACTCCTATTTATTGATGTGCTGGACCGTTACGACCTTTCTTCCAATGCCGACGAAGGATCAAAGGAAAATTTACGGCAAGGTGGCATTATTAATCCTAAAATTGTATTAACCCAAAGCTTTGTGTAAAAATGTCCAAAGGCAAAAAAGCTGCTATTGAGGTAAAAGGCACTTCTATAACTGTTATTACCCACGGCAAAGAAGACTTTATATCATTGAGCGATATGGTGAAAAGCTTTGATGGCGGCGCTGCTTTAATTGAGCAATGGCTTCGGAACAAAAATACCGTAGAGTTTTTAGGCATCTGGGAGCAGATTAATAACCCGGATTTTAATTCCCCCGAATTCGAGGGAATTAAAAATGAAGCCGGTACTAACCGTTTTTACCTTTCTGCTAAAAAATGGATTGAAACTACCATGGCAAAAGGTTTAATTGCCAGTGCTGGCAGGTACGGCGGCACCTATGCCCACCGGGACATTGCTTTTGAATTTGGCAGCTGGCTCAGCCCAGAGTTTAAACTCTACCTTATCAAAGAATTTCAGCGGCTGAAAGACGATGAGAATAGCCGCCTATCCTTAAATTGGGATTTGCACCGTACGTTAGCCAAAGTAAACTACCGCATCCATACCGATTCTATTAAAGAAAATATCATTCCGCCCACCATTACAAAAGAACAAGCCAGGCTAATTTATGCCAATGAAGCCGACCTGCTAAATGTAGCTATATTTGGTAAAACAGCCGCAGAATGGCGACAGGAAAACCCGGACTTAAAAGGCAACATCAGGGACTACAGCACCATTGAGCAATTATTGGTACTGTCTAACTTGGAAAGTTTAAATGCAGAATTTATCCGAATGAACCTGCCCCCGGCTGAGCGACTTAAAAAACTTAATGAGATTGCTATTACCCAATTAAAATCTTTACTGCCAACGCCGCAAATAAAAAAATTACCAAAGCAAAAATAATGGCCGCTAACCGCATTCAATTACAAACCGCCTTAAATAAACCGTACGATAGAATTCTTTTTGGGCAAGAAATATTAAGACCTGTATTTGGCGCCAGTCTCTCCTTAAATACTTCTTTAATCCCGGCTTCGGTCCAGCCTAATAAATCGGAGCAGGCTGTAATCAATACAGTTTCCATTTATGGTAGCATTACTTTAGAAGATAACACCGAAATAACCTGTTACGAAATAACGTTGCAACCACAGGTTAGGCTGGAGCAGAATAAAGTTGCTATTCAGCGATATGTGAGAAAGCTGCTTACAGCCGGGCAGGCGGCTTTGGTAAATTTTATTGTACCTAAAAATAAAGATTTTTGGCGATTAACGCTGGTAGCTAAAGACAGTGAGCTAACCGAACAAGGCATAAAGGAAAAAACAACCCATGCCAAACGTTACACCTATATAATAGAAACGGGGGCTAACAAAACGAATAAAACCCTGGCCGAGCGGCTGGAAAAATTATCTATTTCTGACCTCTACTTCAAAGATATTACCGAAGCTTTTTCGGTTGAAAAATTAAGCAAAGCCTTTTTTGATGAATATACCTTGCACTACCAGAAGTTTTATGAGTATCTGCAAGAATCAAATTATCGAAAATCAGTTTTTAAGGTTTCCTTACCTACCGATGCTACTAAAGAAGACAAGGATAAAGCGTTCAAACAAATCCGGGACTTTACAAAAAAACTATTAGGCCGGATTGTATTCTTATATTTTGTCCAAAAGAAATGCTGGTTAGGGGCAAGTAATATAAATTACCAAGATGGCAAGCAAGATTTTATAAAGTACTTATTTAAGCAATCTGGGGGAAACGAAACCTTTTACAGCAATTGGCTTTCAGTTTTGTTTTTTGAAACCTTAAATGAAGAACGTCCAAACGAAAATTTTACCATGCCAGATGGCTCAAAAGTGAAAGTGCCTTTTTTAAATGGTGGCTTATTTGACAGAGATGACTATGACGAATAATTATTAACATTTAAACCTAAGTTATTCCATAACCCTGATTTTGAGGAAACCATATTAACTAAAAAGAACAAGGAATACAGCCGGGGCTTCCTAGACTTTTTGGATGCCTTTAACTTTACCGTTTATGAAGACAGTCCCGACGACCACACAGTGGCCGTTGATCCCGAGATGTTAGGACATATTTTTGAAAACTTGTTGGAAGACAACAAAGACAAGGGTGCTTTTTATACGCCCAAAGAAATTGTGCACTACATGTGTCAGGAGAGCTTAATCGAGTTCCTTGCTACCCATTGCTTGAATTACAATTCTAATGATTTAGGAAAATTTCCCTCTTCTGGAAATTTAAAAGCGTTTCTTTCTGATTTGGTAAAACTTAAAATAGTTAACCAAGCACATTTAAATTCTGAGCAAGAAAATGAGGAATGGTTAAAAATGCTATTAAGTTTTATTGACGAATTATTAACTACTGTAAAAATATGTGACCCAGCTATTGGGAGCGGAGCATTCCCAATGGGTTTATTGCAGGAAATATTTACGCTTAAAGAAGTAATTACTTACGAAACCAAAGCTTCTTGGAACCCTGCCCAGGTTAAAGAAAACATTATACAAAATAGCATTTATGGAGTAGATATTGAGAAAGGCGCTGTAGATATTGCCCGGCTGCGTTTCTGGCTTAGTTTAGTTGTAAACGAAGATAAACCCAAAGCCCTGCCCAATTTAGATTATAAAATTGTGGTAGGTGATAGCTTGGTAAGTAAGTTTGAGGACAAGATTATTGAAGTAGATTGGGAAGTAAAGGAAGGCACCCAAACCACTATTTTTGGGAACGAAAACGTATTGAAACAGCAGGAATTATTACAGAAAATTTCTGATAAACAATCTAAATTTTTTCACCCTAAAAGTAAGAACAAGCCATCGTTACATGCCGAAATAAGAGATTTGAAAATTGATATTTTGATTAACCAATTAGAATTGATGATTAAAACTAACGGCATTGAAAAACAACCATTATCTTCTAATAAAAAGTTTAAAGACCTAACTATATTATATAACCGAACTCAAGATTGGAAAGAAACTATTAGTAAACTACGAAACTTAAGAAAAGATAAAGATAAAATTTTTAAACATTTCGATTGGAAATTAAATTTTCCAGAAGTATTAAATCCAAATTTGGTATTAGAAGAAAAACAAAGAGGTTTTGATATTCTAATTGGAAACCCGCCTTATGTTGACTCAGAAACAATGATGAAGTCATATCCTTTAATCAGGGATGTTATCAATAGAAAGTTCAAGGCTGCAAAAGGAAATTGGGATTTATACATTCCTTTTCATGAATTAGCAATTAATCTAATGAGAGTAAATGGAGTAAAAGCTTTTATATCTCCAAATAAGTGGCTTTCAATAGCTTATGCTACTGAATTCAGGAGGTTGTACAAAAATAAATGTTATAAAATATGTAATTGTAATGGTGTAAAAGTTTTTGAAGCAGGTGTAACCCCAGTCATCTCTTTTTTTAAGTGTAGTACAATATCCCAAATTTATATTGATAGAGTAAACCAAAAATTTGAGTTCAGTACTAAAAATATAGTTGAATCAGAGCTTATTGATCAGAACTCATTAGGTCTATTATTATCTAATTCATCTTCTATTTTGCTCAAAATAAAAAGGATTAAAACCAACTTTAAAGATTATATTATTTGTGAAAATCCTTTTTCAACAAGTGAAGCTTATCAACTCTGTGATATTTTAATTGATAGCAACAATGAGAAAGAAGAATTCTTTAAGTTAATTAATACAGGAACTATTGACCCTTACATATCCCTATGGGGTACTAAACAAACTACTTATTTAAAATCCAGGTATCTACACCCAATTGCCAAATTAAATGATCTAAATAAACTATTTCCAAGGCGAGTTCAGCAAATCAAATCAAGAAAACTAATAATAACAGGAATGAGGTATTTAGAATGTTTTTTTGATATAGATGGAGAATATATAGCAGGCAAATCAACGCTAATTATTAAAGAAGTAAAAGAAGACAATTATCTTCTATTTTGTGCATTACTTAATTCTAAATTAATATCATTTTTTATAAAAGAATCATATAGTTCGCTTGGGATTGATGGAGGAGTAAATTTTACGAAATCAATTATTGAAGATGTTCCTTTGCCTACAGTTGATTCAACATTAATTGAAAAATTTTCTTGTTTTGTAGAATATATTATATTCCTAAAAAAAATAAATTTAATTCTTATAAGTGAACAACTAATGCCTGCTTATTTCCAACAAATAATAGATGGAATGGTATACGAACTGTATTTTCCTGATTTACTCAAAAATCATAATCGTGAAATTATCTCACATTTAGGTGAATTACCTAGAATTACAGATAATATGAATGATGAGAAGAAGTTGAGCATTATTAAAACCGTATTTAACCGCTTAAATGACCGAGAACACCAAATAAGGGTAAACATGTTTTATATTAATTCTATTCCTGAAATTGCTATTATTGAAGGCAAGCATGAGAATAACTGATATTCGGATAAAAAACTACCGAGCCTTTTATGGCGAGCATCATTTTGAATTGGATAGAGATGGTAAAAACCTAATGCTGTACGGCGAGAACGGCAGCGGTAAGAGTTCTTTATTCACAGCCTTAAAAGATTTTTTTCTTTCGTCTGATGAAAAGTTAAAAGAAGTAGAAGAAAATATTTTTGTTCCTGCTTCACAAAAAAACACGGCAAGTATTAAAATTACCCTTCGCGAAAGTGCTGAATCTTCTAAGAATATTGATTTTGAATTAAACTCAATCCAAAAAGAAATTATCAGTACGGATAAAGTTGTCATATCAGCAGCAAATAAAATTAAGGGCTTCTTCGATTATCGTAATTTACTAAAAACACACATCAATCACGAGCAGCAAGTAGACCTATTTAAAATAATAGTGCATGAAATTCTTTATCATTCAGTTAATCGTTTTTCCAATAAAGAAATTGGTAAAGAGTGGGATGCCATTTATGAGGACACTCATGATAAAAAGCAAACAACTAGATTAAAGGAGGCAACAAAGAATTACCTCAAAGATAAATTTAATCCTGGTCTTATCGAAATATTGCAATCTATAGAACAAGACACCAATACCTTTCTCAAATATTTTGGAATTAACGTTAACATAAAACTTGATTTTGATAAAGTAGAATATTTAGGAAGGAGAGGTTTATCAGGTAATAAAACTAGCTTAAACATAGATTTTTATAAACAGCATATCCCTAAACATCAGAATTTCTTAAACGAAGCCAGATTAACTGCTTTAGCCATAAGCTTATATTTAGCATCAATAAAAATAAACCCGACTAAAGGGGTTTTAAAAATTTTAGTACTCGACGATTTACTTATTGGTTTGGACATGAGTAACCGTTTGCCCTTACTTGATATTATTAAAGATCATTTTGTAGAAGTTAAAACTGATGACCGGTTTCAGATTATTATGACTACTTATGACAAAGTTTGGTATGAATTAGTGAAAAGCTACTTTGGACCCGAGCAATGGAAATTTGTTGAGGTATATTCGAGATGCTTGCACGATGAAGATTTTGAAATCCCAATAATTAAGCATGATAACGGCTATCTTCCCCTTGCTAAAAAGCATCTGGCGGAGAAGGATTTCAAAGCATCTGCGGTATATATCCGGACAGAGTTTGAACGGTTAGTGAAAACAATTTGTGATAAACAACGCATTCCGGTATCTTATCGCAAAAATCAAAAAGAAGTAACGAGCGATGATTTCTGGAATGCTATTGAACTACAAACAGATTTAGACCCAGATTTAATAAAACAAATCAAAATTCACCGAGGCGTCGTTATGAACCCTTTCAGCCATTATGACTTAGAAAAGCCAGAATTTGAAAAAGAATTAAGAGATACAATAACATCAGTTGAAAGACTCAGTAAAGTACCTATAAAAAACTTAAAGAAAAGGACCTATAGTGATTTGTTGAAAGAAATATCAAGACTTGAGCTGCAACTAAAAAAACCAATAATTAGTAAAATAATTAGCGCTTTAATTGACAAAAGTAAATAGCTTTTCCATTTATTCAGTAAGTTACTCAAGTATTTAATTTAAAATGGTATCTTCTTTTCTTGATTGCATAATATGTGAAGGTTCAAGACATGCACTACAGTTTTACTTGTTGACATAATCACCAATAATTAACATTATGGCTGTAGGTATGGGTAACTCGATAGAGTTATCCATACCTACAGCCTTTTTTCTACCTTTTGAGAAGATGCATAAGCAAGAGGATGAAAAGCTTCACTCAGCCGATTAGAAATAGTTTCCAGCTTCATATTTTCTTTACCAGGACAAAATCCCAAAACTTAAATAAATCATCTTCAATTTGTTTAGACAACTTCTAACCTAGTTAGGCTACCCCTGACAACATGAAGAGGCACAAATTGAAACCAGTCATATTAAGTAGAGAAGAAATCAGGCTGGCCGTTTTATAGGTCTGCCGGGCCATAAAATGCTTTCGGTCATTCAGCATTAGTAAGAAAGTTAAAATAACTACGATGGTGAGGCTGGCTGCTGTTATCTTTGCTATGACTTCTAGATCTTTTTCCCTTTGCTAAAAAGTTAAACTGTTAGGAGTTTAAAATGTTGAGGTTGTTGGTAGGTGTAACAGACCTGGGCTCCAGGTGCTGGTAACTTTCTGGCTGGGTGATTTCCGTACTTCAAAATTTTGATTGCTCCTAAATCGCTGGTGTAGGCTAATCAGCTAACTTACCTGGTGTTTTAGGTTTTTTTATTAGCTGCATGGAGCTATTTGCAGAGCCTACTTCTGGCAATTTACCCCAGCACCGTTCATTTTACAAACCTTAAACGGACCATTAGAAATTGTAAAGTATGCCAGGCATTTTCGCTACTTCTCCCCTAGTACTAAATTTTCTAAATAATATCTAATCTACCTAAAATTTATTAGATGAATTACAAGGCTTAAACGAGCCTTCTAAATTGTAAGCCGGCCACCGCATTATAAATAGGAGCTTATGCCGGGGATTTACCGGTTCGATTCCTTACCTGGTGTTTAAAGTATAAAATACTTAAAAGGTCAAGGGTAAGCCGGTGCTCTGGTACCCTGGTAACTCTACCCTTCCGACAGCTTACCTGATTTTAGGCTATTTAAAAATTTTTAAACCCGTTTACATGAGCTCTACGGACATTGTATAATTGTAAAGCGCGCAAGCTACCTCCGCTACACCCTCCCCTTTTGCTAAATTATCAAATTCATACCGCTGTTTACAATACCTCTACGTTCATTCTACAATTGTAAAAAAAGCATCAGCCTTTTTGTCAGGCCGCTACTTCCGCCATTTTATTAAAGAAGTTTAGTATTTTACAAACCATAAACGGTCATTTTAAGCTTGTAAAATATCCCCTTCTTTACTCCCAGCCACTCTGACTACTCCTTTTTTCCAATCTTTAGGAAGTCCTGACATTTTACATTATAAGCCGGAACAAATTACGCCTTACATTGAGCAGCTTTACGACGATGCCGAAATCTGGCTCATTAATCAGTGAGCTCCTTATCTGACATAGCAGTTTCAGGAACTCGACATACTTCATAACTCGGTATTGATGGTCTTGCCGCTGGTGCGCCGGAGGCCGTCGGGGTACGCTGCTCACCAATTTGACCTGTACCTGTTCATCAAATATAATCAGGTAATCGAGCTTAGATAACTGGATCCTACCGGGTGAAAGAATTAATCCGCCAGAAAGGAGATGACTCGTCGCACTGTTACAAATCAGAAATAGCCCTAATGGCCGTTGAACGGATGAAAACCAGGAATCATTATATCAGATAGTATTAATCTATTACCTGAGTGTGTTGGGTTGTTCAGGTAATTCCTCTCGTCAGGGAAATTGTCTATTTGTACTTGCAGCATTAAGCGCTTATTCTCCATAATCCACTCCTCTGTAAAAACCTTTAGCTCATTGGCAAGGAAAGATGTTCCAATTATATGGCAGGTCATCTATCTTGAGTTTCTTGTAAGGTCGCCCGTAATCTTAATGTAGATCAAGGCAAAGTTCTTGGAGATGGATTTTATTTTGGTCAATCCTTCCAGTTTGGTCAAAGAAAAGCTTTATGCTGTATATAGAAATGCGTGTTACTTTGACATAATACCTACCCTAATCGAACAATCCCCAGTTTTGGCCATCCATCATACAGTATACAGACGGTACTCATGCTAGAAGCTATTTCAAAGGCTATCAACTATGGGCATTCAGTTTAAAATACCGGATGATGATGGAACCTACCCTTTTAAATCTGACAAATCTATGGTTGCAAGTAACAGCTCCAGAGCCTTCCTGCTTTTAGAATCTCTTACCAATTCTATTTAGCTATCAGGTGCCTGGTACCATATTTCAGCAAAGAAGCTGCTTATGTGATATAGAACAATTCGCTAATCATCCTCCTGCCGGAAACAGATAAATGAACTATATTGCCAGCCAGACTAACGTTTCCCGTTTCTCATTGTTCTGAAAATTACACAGGTATAAATCCATTATCTGCTTAAATGGGTAAACTTTACTATAGTATTTTCTCAGAAGCAAACGAAAGCCTTAATGGTTTAATGCCAATAGTCATTATAATTCATGATCCCGCTCACCGGTATAATCTTGTTTAAGGGCAACCGTTTGTCGCATTACATGAGCATCCGGGACGTCTTTTAACAATTCTCTTATTTCTTCCAGACTGTAATTAGTTTTAAATTCCAGTTCGACATCCGAAAAAACAGGATGAGGTAAAATAGTATAAGAAGATAGCGCAAACATATCAATAACTAAGTCTAAGTCCTCCCGGGTTTCGGCTCTTAATTTGTATTGCATCTGTTTTTATTTGTTAAAACCAAATTTATTTAAAACCGGCAGCAGTTTGGCTTTTGTTTCTTCGCTCAGAGGCCGGGCTTCTCTCTTAATTTTATCCAAGTACCCGCGCGGTAAACCTGCTTCACGTTCTATCTTCCGAGCCGTAGGCAGGTTGTTCAGGAAAGTGGTTAAGGTTTCTTTATTGAGTTCTGCCATATTTAACTATTATAGTTAACCGGGGTTTTACAATTTTCTAATGCATAATCTACCCAATACTTTAGCCATTCCATACTTACAAGCTGCCCATTTTCTTCTGGCCATTCCGGGTCCATATAAATACCCATTTCTTCATCTATATTAGGAGAATAACCCGCTACAGCGTTAGGATATTTAGACTTTAAAGTCTCGTATGCATTATCTATTATTTCTTTGTGCTCTTTAACTAACGGAACACATCCGGGATGTTCCCGCAACAACCCATAACTTTCATTATAGAATAAATCTACTAATCGGACGAACTCGGCGAATTCCCGCCAACTTGAATAACTAGGCCTCCGTTTAGAAGTCTGATCCGTAGGTTCATCATATATAGGCAATGCTTATGTTTAAACACATCAGCTTCCCACTTGATAAAACTTTCCAAACCGTAATCATATACTTCTGTCCGAAGTTCTCCTATAATTAAGGTGTATCCCATAGCATGGTGTTTAAATTTCTCAAACATACAAAAAGAACGACATATAGCGCACATATTTCAAAATACTTTTCAGTTACTCTTTACAGATTAACCAAGCTTCCTATTTCATAGGATTCAATATATTTCTTGGTAATATGAATAATTTAAGTGTTAAATTTGGTAATATTCTGTATATTATACATCAATTTTGATTTTAAGCTATGGAGACTCAAGATGGAGAAATATCTTATTTATTTTGAAAACGGGGAGCCAGGCGCAATAACTGCGATTTTCGCCAAAGATGTTGAACAAGCTAAATACAAATATTGCTTAGAGCATGTTCTGCATGATTCCCTTTTTCTTTCTTATATCTATTCAGACTTAGGTCACGAGTTATTTAAGAAAGATGATAAAGGTGAAATCTATGGCAGGAATGCTGAAGGGAAATGGAGTTTGCGGGAAGATGTAACGCCAGAACAGGCTAAAATTATTTTCGATAATAACGTAAAACAGCTATTTAAAAATAACCCTGAATACGCTGAACTTTTGCTAAACTGGTGGTATACCGATGCTGATAAGGACCCAGTTTACCCTGAAACGAACCATGATATTACCTTACAGGAAGAGCAAGTGCTTTGGGATAAGTTTATTTCGGAAATGCATGAAAAATGGCAATTTCCGGAGGAAATGCTCCTAATACTCTTGGTTGCTTCCTGGCCTGAAAACAGAATGATAATACCTATAGCGCAATAAGCGTAGGGCCATCAGGCTATGTAAATCCATCACCTGCTTAAATGATTAAACTTTATGTGCGGACGCGCTTCGATTGACAAAGAAAAGATTCCCAAGCAGCACCGGTTTGCGGCCAAACTGGAGGGCGTGGCCTTTGAAAAGAACTTTGATGCCCGCCCTTCCCAACAACTCCCAATTATTCTGCCTGACTTAGATAAAGCGATTATAGCTACCTGGGCTTCTCCCGAAAAAGAACCGGATGGAAAACCTACCCTGCCCTTCAATGTCCGGCAGGAAAACCTGTTGTTTATCGCTAGGTTTCGCAGCTTATTGCCCCGCAACCGCTGCATCATCCCGATTGACGGGTTCTTTGAGTGGAAAGAAATAGAAGCCGAACTGGATGAAAATATAGTTGAACCCGCAGTCGGCTTAGGGCTGGATATGTTTGGCAACCCTATTAGAAGCAGGGCGGAGAAAAAACGATTGAAGAAAGCCAAGCCGCAGAAACAGAAATACCGCTTTACCCTAAAAGATAAAGAACCATTCGGGTTAGCCGGGCTGTGGCGGGAAAGCCTGCTGCCGGCTACCGGGGAACTGCGCCGCTATTTTACCATTATTACCACCCAGGCCAATGCGGCCGTGATGCCTTACCACGACCGTATGCCCGTTATTTTATCGCCCGAAGATGAAGCTAAATGGATGAATAATCGGTTGCAGGAAAAACAATGGTATAACCTGCTCCAGCCTTACGATGCCAAACAAATGGCAGTGATGGCCATTGATGATTACGAAAGTACGCTAGGTAATTATGTGGCCCCGCAACTAAACTCCAGGTAATTCAGGTTCGCTGAGCAACTTAGAAACTTGCCTAACCAAATGAATGCTGGCATTCCGTAGCGGCAAAAAGGGAGCCTTGCGTATATAGTTTTTCGGCCTGGCATTTCTTTTCATAAAGCCGCAGAAACTCCTGTCAGAAGGCTAAATTATACCCTAAATACTCTAAATCTACTTTCACTTCCTGACTTTCAAGGATTGTTATTTGGATTTTGTTATGCACCGCCGCACCCTTATGGGGGAGCTGGTTTAGAACGCTTAAAAGTTGGTCTAATTTTTCTTCCCGGCTACTAGCGGATAACTCGACAACATCCGAAAAAATAATTTCTTCTACCTTTTCGCTCACCGCCGCTGAAACAGGTAAAGCGCCCGACTGGTAAGCGTTGATTAACTTTTCGTCTGTAATACCAAAGAACCAACGCATGTCCGCTAAGGTCAAGTGCCTTCCTTTACAAAATGCTGTAAATGCCTCCTTCGTCATCATAGGTACTGAATATGCAGTTCATTTTCGTTAGCCCCGGCTTTAGGCGCTTCGTAATAACTATCCCGGACCTGAATCTCACCGTTATCCTTAATTTCACCGGTATTATATTCGGCCAGCATGACCCTGTTGGGGGTACCATAATCTAAATACAATCGTACTTTTCCCGGACTGTCTAAGAAATTAATGGAGGTGATTCTTTTCTTATTAAAGTCCACAAATGCTTTAGCCGAAGTAAAAGTAAAGCCCAATGCTTTTAAACTTTCTTTTAGTTTACCTGCACGGAAGGCATCTATCTTTTGGTTTACTTCATCCAGGTAAGCCTGTGCTTCCTTCGATATTTTAGCCTTTCCTTTTAATTTACCTGATTTCGATTGTAATGCATTAACATTTTTCATAATTCTATTTTTAAAGGTTACTACTTATGCAGTCGTGGTTAATAGTAATATCAGCTTGACTAATAGCTTGAATAATAGCCTGAATAGCAGCCTATATAAAGCTAATATTATTGGCTAATATATAGAACATGTTAATAAATGCTAATATATGTGGATATTTATTTCTTATATATTTAGCTTATCCATATTAATTATGTGTATTTGCTAAAATTATTAGCTTTATGGATAACTATGCTGCTAACAGAAAACCGGACCATTGCCCACCTGGACCTGGATACTTTTTTTATTTCGGTAGAGCGCTTGCGTAATTCTCAGCTTGTTGGTAAACCCGTTATGGTGGGTGGTTCTTCGGACCGGGGGGTAGTGGCCAGTTGCAGTTATGAAACGCGGTATTTTGGGGTCCATGCGGGTATGCCCATGCGCCTGGCCCGGCAGCTCTGCCCCGAAGCTTTGGTGTTGCGGGGGGATATGGAAGCGTATAGTAAATATTCCCAGGACGTGACCCAGGTGATTGCGGCCCACGCACCCGTGTACGAAAAAGCTTCGATTGACGAGCATTACCTGGATGTAAGCGGCATGGACCGCTTCTACGGTACCTGGCAGTGGACGAAAGAATTACGCCAGAACATCATCAAAGAAACCGGCTTGCCCGTTTCCTTTGGTTTATCGGTGAACAAAACCGTTTCCAAGATTGCCACCGGACAAGCGAAGCCCAACGGGGAAATACAGGTTCAACCGGAACAGGTAAAGCCATTTCTGGCCCCCTTATCTATCCGCAAGATACCGGGGGTCGGGCAGAAGAATTACCAACTCCTTCGCAACATGGGTATTCCGACCATTGAGGTGCTGACCATGATTCCGGTAGAGCTAATGCAGAAAGTACTGGGCCAGGAAGGGGTGCATATCTGGGAAAAAGCCAACGGCATTGACCGCACCCCGGTTATACCCTATGCCGAGCAAAAAACCATCAGTACCGAGCAGACCTTTCACACCGACACCACGGATATGGTGAAGCTCAACAACCTGCTCGTTTCCATGACCGAGAACCTGGCTTTTGAGCTGCGGAAGCAAGGCAAACTCACGGGCTGCATTACGGTTAAAATCCGTTACGCGAACTTCGATACCCACACCCAGCAATTATCTATTCCGTACAACGCCGCCGACCATATTTTAATCCGCAAAGCCAAAGAATTGTTCGGCAAACTCTATAACCGCCGGCTGCTCGTGCGCTTACTGGGGGTGCGCCTGAGTAACCTGGTGCAAGGATTCCAGCAGATAGATTTATTTGAAGATACGGCCGAAATGGCCAACCTCTACCAGGCCATGGATAAAATTCGCTGCCGCTACGGCGAGGATGCCGTGAAGAGGGCGGTGGGTTTAAAATCAGGTTTAGCTTAACCTTATGCTGGCCTTTGTGCACTCCTACTATAGTTTGCGCTATGGCACGTTGTCGCCGGAAGAACTGGCGCTGGAAGCCAAAACCAAAGGCTACCAAGCCTTAGCCTTAACTGATATTAATTATACTTCCGGCGTATTTCCTTTCATCAAGGCTTGCCTGGCGCAAGGAATTCAGCCCTTGGTGGGCATTGAGTTCCGGCGCGACAACCAGTGGCTGTACACGGGTATTGCCCAAAACCAGCAGGGTTTTCGGGAGCTGAACCGTTTTTTAAGTACTTACCTGCTCCAGCACCAACCCTTACCTGATGTTCCGCCGGAATTTAACCACGCCTACATTATCTATCCTTTTGCCCGCTATAACCCCAACCATAATAAAAACCCGCTGCGGGCGAACGAATATGTAGCCGTAGCACCGGCCGATGTTAACAAGCTGCATTTTTCGGATATAAGAAAACACCCCGAGAAGCTATTAATGTGGGGGCTTTTTACCTGTAAAAACCAGACGGGCTTGGAGTTGCACCAGCATTTACGGGCCATTGATAATAACATCCTGTTAAGCCAACTCAACCCGGCGCATGGTCTTTCGGATAATAATTGTTTTTTGCCTAGTTCTGAATTACTAATTAAATACCAGCAATTACCGGCGCTTATCCGCAATGCCGAAAAACTTGCTACGGCGGCAGCGTTCAGCTTTGATTTTACCAGCCGCAAAAACAAATTTACTTTCACCGGCACCGCCTCCGACGACAAAGAGCTACTGGAAAAGCTGGCCTGGGACGGGCTGCGTAACCGCTACGGGGCGAGCCACCAGGAAGCGAAACAACGGGTCGCGCACGAGCTGGCCATTATCCACAAACTGGGCTTTAGCTCTTATTTTCTCATTACCTGGGATGTTATCAGGTATTCTTTATCGCGCAACTTTTACCACGTGGGCCGGGGCAGCGGGGCCAACAGCGTGGTAGCTTATTGCCTGCGCATTACCGATGTAGACCCGATACAACTGGACTTGTACTTTGAGCGGTTCCTGAACCCCAAGCGCACGAGCCCGCCCGATTTTGATATTGATTACAGTTGGCTGGAACGCGACGAAGTGCTCGATTATATTTTCAAGCGCTACCAAAAAGAACATACGGCCTTGCTGGGGGCCATGAGCACCTTTCAGCCAAGTTCTATCCTGCGCGAACTGGGCAAAGTTTATGGGCTGCCTAAAGCCGAATTAGATGCGCTGGTCGAACAGCCCGCCGCGCCCGGTAATGCCAATCACCTGACCGGACAAATCTTCCGGTACGGGAAGCTGCTCACCGATTTTCCCAATCTGCGCAGCATCCACGCCGGCGGAGTGTTGATTTCAGAGGAGCCGATTACCAATTACACCGCCCTGGATATGCCCCCCAAAGGCATGCCTACTACCCAATGGGATATGTACACCGCAGAAGATATTGGTTTCGAGAAGCTGGATATATTGAGCCAGCGGGGCATTGGCCACATCAAGGAATGCGTGGATTTAGTGTGGCAGAACCAGCAAATTAAAATAGATGCCCACGATATAGAGCGGTTTAAGCAGGACGAAAAAGTCAAGGCGCAACTTAAAGCCGGCAGTACCATTGGCTGCTTTTACATCGAGAGCCCGGCCATGCGGGGCTTGCTCAAGAAATTGCGGTGTGATAATTATTTAAGCCTGGTCGCGGCCAGTTCGATTATCCGGCCCGGCGTTGCCCAGTCGGGCATGATGCGGACCTACATCCAGCGGTTTCACGCGCCAGATAAAATCCAGTACCTGCACCCGGTCATGGAAGAGCAGCTGAAAGAAACTTTCGGGGTCATGGTGTACCAGGAAGATGTCATCAAAGTAGCGCACCACTTTGCCGGCCTGGATTTAGCCGATGCCGATGTGCTGCGGCGGGGCATGAGCGGTAAGTACCGGTCCAAGACCGAGTTCCAGAAACTGGTGGATAAATTCTTTAGTAATTGCCAGGCCAAAGGTTACCCGGAAGCGCTAACCAAGGAAGTCTGGAGGCAGATAGAAAGTTTCGCGGGTTATTCTTTTTCCAAAGCCCACTCGGCCAGCTTTGCCGTGGAAAGTTACCAGAGTTTGTACCTGAAAACTTATTACCCGCTGGAGTTTATGACAGCGGTAATCAATAACTTCGGCGGTTTTTATAAAACCTGGGTGTACGTGCAGCAGGCGCAGAAAGCGGGGGCCGTTATTCATTTGCCCTGCGTGAACCATAGCTTTCTGACTACCGCTATCTTTGGCCACGATATGTACCTGGGTTTGATTCACATCCAACACCTGGAGCAGAAACTTGCCCAAACGATGGTAGCCGCGCAGCAGCAAAATGGCCCGTATACCAGCCTGGAAAATTTTATTCAGCGGACCGGTATTACCTTAGAAGCGCTCTTAATATTAATCCGGGTACAGGCTTTACGCTTTACCGGCCAGTCTAAAAAAGCCCTGCTCTGGGAAGCCCATTTACTGCTGGGGTATCAGGTAAACCACCGGCATACTAACCTGTTGTTCCAGGCCCCGGCTAAAACGTTTACGCTGCCGGCGCTGACCCATACATTGATTGAAGATGCTTACGACGAAATAGAGCTGCTGGGCTTTCCCGTTAGCTGTACTTACTTTGATTTACTGCAAACGAAGTTTCGCGGCGAGGTGCTGGCTACTAACCTGTTGCCCTATGTAGGTCAAAAAGTACGGATGCTGGGAATATTAGTAACCACCAAATACGTGCGCACAGTAAAAGGCGATATCATGCAGTTCGGCACCTTTCTGGATGTGGACGGATTTTTTTTTGATACGGTGCATTTCCCGCAATCATTGAAGCTGTGGCCCTTTAAAGGTTTTGGGGTGTATTTGCTCTACGGGAAAGTCGTTGAGGAATTTGGCTTCCCCAGCATTGAGGTGGAGAAGCTGGCGAAGATGCCTTTTCAGAAAGACCCCAGGTACTGAAGGGTTACAAACTTTTCTCAAGGCAATAATCCAGTGGGGCTTTAAATATAAAAAACTTATCATACCCGGTTGACCTTTAATGCTTTTGGCTATAAACCAGCAAACCTGATTAACAGCTGGTTCCTAATTTACTATAAAAGACTGTAGCTTGAAGGACAAACCTTCTTTTTACCAGTTTCCTACTTAGTAAGCTTGGTTTACTGCTTGTAAAATACTGATAAGTCGGTATTGCTTTAAACTCTTTAAATTAGAATCTTTATTCTATACTTTTTTCAAAAATCATCCATCATTTGGTTCTGTGAATATGTAAAATGAAAGTCCTGGACAATCCCAAACACACTTCGGACGAGAAGCTTCATTGGGAAATTGAAAAATTAAAGGCTGAAGTTGATACCCATAAGCGAAGCCATTATAAGAACCCTAGTCTGATAATTACAGCCTTGCTAGGAATTTTGGGTATTTGGCTGCAATATAAAAGTTCCAACCGCGAATATCAGTTAGCTGAGATAAAAAAAGAACAGGCTGAACCGGACATCGCAAATCTGGAAGTTAAGCGGACGCAAGTTACTCTTGACATTACCAATCTTAATAAAAAAAGAGCGGAGACCGACCAGCTCTTAGCCCAAGCGCAACAAGACCTTAACACCACATTACAGCAGCGAAAATTAGAAGAACAGAAAATCGCGGATGCTTTTAATTCCCTGACTAAGGCCCAGGCTGCCTTAGCCAAAGGACAGTCCTCAACCGCAGTGGTGGCCGCTGTTAAAGATGCAACGGCTCTGATAAAAGATGCCAGTCAAACCAATCAAGTTAATGCGCAAAAATCTCGCGCAACCTTAAAACGGATAGAGCGACTCCGAAAGGAGGTAACTTCAAAGAAGAATCCTAAGTCAAAGCTTAATGGATTTTAGATAAAAATACCCAAAAACAGGTATTTAGGTTGCCGATGTTGGAGATTTATTAAGTCGTATTCCAGAGATAACTAACAGCTTTATCAGCCGTTCAATTTAATAGTTGGCTTTTTTTATAAGCAAATATTCTAATGCTGGGTCGTTAATAATTCTATCCATTTCGGCTTGCATGAGTTGGGTTACTTCCTGCTTTATTTGGGAATAATTCTTTTGGACCGTAGCGTTATCGAGCTTGCGAATAACCGGAATTTCCTCGTAACTCCTCTCCTCTTTTTTTAATTGAGCGTGGTTGTTTTGTATCTGGCAATGAAACGCCTTTAACTCTATTTTTTGGTTTGGGTCATCGGCTACCAGGCCCACAAATTCCCCTGAAGATAGGGCGGCAATCCGGGAAGGCGGAATCGCAGATTCCAATTGCTGGGAACGACTAATGGAGGTATCGGAGCTGTTGATGGAATAGCTGGCACGGTCCTGCATAATGCGCCCGAAGCGCTCCGATAATTGCTTGGCCGTATCGCCGGTTACCTGGCCGCTGATAATATTGCCCGTTATATTCATCAGCACATCGGCCTGCTCGCGGCCATAATCTTTGCGGAGTTGGCTCAGGTCCTGCACCCCTAAAGTAGTGGCTACCTTATTCGAGCGGGCCGTGGCCAGCAGGTTATCCATGTTGCTCAGGTAAATGGTAGGAAACTCGTCAAAGATGAGGCTGCTTTTCTGTTTGCCTTTCTGGTTTACCAGCTTTACCAGCCGGGTAACGTACAAGGACAGCACCGCCCCATAAATCTGAATTTTCTGCGGGTTATTGCCCATGCAAACCAGCTTCGGTTCGTGCGGGTTGTTAATATCCAACGTAAAATCCTGGCCCGATAATACGTAGTACAACTGGGGCGAAGCCAGCCTTGCCATGGCTACTTTGGCCGAAGCAATCTGTCCTTCTAACTGCTCCATGGCCCCGTTCAGGTAAGCCGTGATAAACGGATTAATGAGCACCTCTATTTCGGGTTCGGTTCGGAGTACGGTAAAGAGCGTGTCATACTCCACCTGCATTAATTCTATCACATGCGGCAGCGTGCAATACTCCCCGTTCTGGTACCGCCGCAAGAACCAAATAATGGCCGTTAAAAAGTTAATCGGCGATTCCACAAAGAAATCGCCCTGCCGTTTTATCCACTCCCGGTTCAGCCCCAGCAAAATCGTTCGAGCCGATTCCGCCGCATCGGTAATGTCGGTCATGGCGATTGGGTCCAGCGGATTGCAGCGGTGGCTACGACTTAAATCATCAAAGTTTATAATATAGAATTGGGGTTCTATTGCATACCGGTCCCGGTGCTTTAACCAGGTATTATAAGCAATCCGGCTCAGGTCATCAAACTTAAAGTCGTAGACAAACATGGTAAATCCTTTTTGAATGTGTTGAGTGATAACATGCCGGATTACAAAGTAAGATTTACCTGCACCCGGGGAACCCAGCACCAGCAAACCCCGGAAAGGATTAATGATGTTCACCCAGCTTTGGCGCACCTTATTTTTCAACCGGTAAAGGCCCGGCAGGTTAATGGAATATTCATTTTCCAGTTGCCTTTCTTCCTGCGGAAAGGTCTCGTTCTGCTGGTTAAATATGTCGTTCTGGAGTTTGTTTTTAATAATTCGGGAAAGCTGGGTACCGCCTGCCAGCAAAAGCAAATAGCCCACTGCTACCAGCCCCATATAAAGCATAACTACCTGGGTATCTTTTATTTCCAACAGCAAAACCAGGTAGCTACCATAGTATATCAGTAAGCCGGTAAACAGGTAAGCAAAAGCTACCTGGTAGCTTAGTTTTTCCGCTTTACGACCTTTCACTCCCAGTAAGGAAATGCTTAACAAAACCATAGCCAACAGCTTGGATAACTGGAAGAAAGAGAACAGTTGCGTGTTTTGAACAATGCCTAAGAACCGGTCCGTTAGCAAGCTCGTGAGTTGCCACTCCTCAAAAGCAGCATAACCATAAAAGTAAAAATGAAGTATTAAAATAGCCAGGCTCATGATTCTGGTCATATCCAGAATTTTGCGCAGCGCCTGTTCGTTCTCTCCGGTTTGCATAGCCATATAGCAGGATTTTATTAATGATTACCTAAGCGTCTTTGCCTTTTCTTTTTGCGGTAATTTTTCAGTTGTTGCGGCACGTAGTCGAACGTCTGCTCCGGCTGCAGAAAAGCTTCCAGAATTTTGTTTAGCTCGGATAACATGGTATTACTATCAGGTTCCTGCCTTTTCATGACCTCTTGCGGAGAAGATGATTTTTGATATTTTCTTTTCCTAGTTTCTGGCTGCTCCGACCCAATTCTTTCAGCTTGGCTTAAGGTTTGATTGGGAGCAGCAGGCAGCTGAATGCCACACCTTTCCTGGATACCGGGCGCACTATATTTTTTACCCAGGTCGCTGCCCTTGTATACGCCTTTGGTGCGGTGGTCAACGTACGTAATACCATAGATACGACCATCCTTACTTAGTTGTAAGACCAGGCTAATTCCTTCTTTTTTCAGGCGGTCCTTTAAACCAGCCAGCGAAATATTCGGTTGCTTTAAAAAAGTTAAATCTACAGCATTTTTCACCCGGACTTTACTTGGTTCCCGGGCGGTTTGGTTCAGTTTAAATTTACTTTCTAAATATTTCAGCGTGGGTTGCTGGTAAAAAGCACTGGCTTTAATGGGCACCCCTACCCTATTTCCCTGTTCATCCAGGAGCCGGTACAGCAAGCCCCGGTGCTGGTACATTTTGGAATGCTCGCTGCCTCGGTCGGCTTCCACGTTGTATTGCCTAAGCACGGCATTGAGCTCCGGCAAGGAGGTGTATTTATACTCCTGGAGTACCTTGTTTAACACTTGGCCAATGGCTCTTCTGGTTTCCGATTTGCCGTACTGAACCTTCTGAACGGAGACTGGTTCCAGGTCAGAAAGCTGCCTTTTTGAATGGTCTTTTGCCTTCACCAGCCCAAAACTTTGCTCGATTTCTTGGCGGGCTATTTCAGAAACATTTTTACCCAGGTTATGCAAGGAAATCCGTTTGCCATCCGGTTGAATATTAGTCGTTACCAGGTGCACGTGCGGGTGCGCTGCATCGTGGTGCTGGTAGACCAGAAAAGGCTGCTCCCCAAAGCCAATCTTCTCCAGGTAAGCCGTTGCTATCTCTTTTAACCTGTCGGTGGGTAGCTGTTCAGAGGGGTCAAAATTCAGGGAGATATGCACGCTGTTTACTTTTGTCCTTTCGTTTAAGCTTGCCTGTTTCAGCAATCGGTTAAGCTTCTGGGAAATAGTTAAGGCTTCCACCTGCTGCACATAATTCCCGGCCAAAATACATTCGGCTTTCCCTTCTTTCACCTTTTGTTCATTATAATTAAAAGCCCGCCGGAGGTTGCGGCTGGTATGAATTACTGCAACCATATTGCTTCTATTTTCGCCATCCTATTTTTGATTTCCGCCACTTTTTCCTGCAGTAATTTTTCCTCCATTTCCCAGGTTAGCAGCCAGCTCCGAAACTCGGGTAGCTGGCTCAAAGTATGCAGCTTTTTCACGGCCTGGTTGAAGTTGTTACCAATGCTGTTCAACTCCTTTCGTAGGGTTATCAACTCAGCCATAAACTCATCCAGCGATTGGTTGCGGTGATTAATGGTAACTGGTTTTTGCAGCAATATTTTGCGGGCGTAATCACTTATTTCCCGGCAAGTAGTCTGGTGAAAGTGGCGGTAAATTTGCTCCTGTTCCTGGGGCTTTAAGCGCAGGTGCAGCCACTTGGTACGGTTGTCATTTTTCGCTTCCATTACCTAACTTTCTTCACAATTTTAATCTTCTTTATACTTGGCGCTGCTCCGCCTCCGACTCTGGAGGAAAGGACTGAATTTCCTGGTGGTGATACAACCATACATCTTGCCGATTGCACCAAAAACCGCAATCTTTCGGCCCGTAACTGGTGCTGCAGGCATTATCAGCGGAAATTAGCAGAAAGCGGCGATGCTTTAGTAATGCCCTTCGCCCTTCCACAAAAGGTGTTTTAATGCAGGTTGTTTTTGAGACTTTTCCTTTGCGTTTTACCCTGGTTAATCAACCATTCATTTAAGTCTTTGCAAGGCCGGTATAAAGCACTTTTATCATGGTACTGGAGACTTATGTCTAAAGCTTTTTGCGTTATTTTTAGGCCGGCAGCATCCCGGTCCAAATAAAGATTAATGGTCTGGTGCTGCTCCAAGAAAAGTCGTGCTTTTTCAAAAAAAGAGATCGAATTCAGCACCAGAAAATCCATTTGTCTTTGGGCAGATGGGGAAAGTACTTTCAGGTAAGATAGAAAGTCGAAAAAACCTTCGAAAACCGCCACTTGCGGGGCACCGTTTTGGAAGGTAGTAATGCCTTTGGGAGAGCTGCTGATTTTGAAATAAGGATGCCGTAATTCATAACCTCCAGCATCATTTCGAAACCCAATGGCTACGTATTCTTTATCTTTTAGCTGGTAGCTGATTTCCTGGCAATATTTTTTTGCCAGGTCCAGGGTAATGCAGCGTTGCTGAACGTAACGGCACAAAAAAAAGGACCAGAGCGGTCTTTCCTTTAAGATGCTAATCGAGTGTTCATTTGCTTCCCGGTTTACATTTTCCCGGATAATAGCCGGTCCTTGAACAGAGAGGGTTCCAGGTAAGTGGTGTAACAATTCACTTACGGTACAGCCATGATAACGAATGGCAAAGTCAATCAGGTTACCACCTTGCCCTAAGCCATGGTCGTACCAGCAGTTGTGCTTTTGGTTCACTTTAAAAGAAGGGGTTTTCTCCTCACGCAAGGGCGAAAGATACCAGTAATCCTGATTCTTTACTTTTACCGGGTGGTGGCCTAATTGAGCCAGATAGCCTACCAGGTCTATCTGCCGGGCTTCCGCGCAGGAAGCCGATTGCTTTCTTGTCTCCATAACTTCACTTTATCCTGCTCTCAGACAACAGTGAAGTTAAACAGCGCCTATGACATTTACCTATCATGGCCGGATTTTGGCCATGACTGTTTTCTACCGGGAGCGTATATTTTCATAACCAAAAAATTAAGCTAATATTCATCTAAAGCAGAAAATCATGTTAACCACTGATGATGTAGCCCGGGTGTATGATACCATACTGAGTATTCCGGGCATGAACGAGAAAGTAAAAATAGATTTAAAAATTACCCGTAAAAATGCTTTGCTACTAAATCGGATAATTCAGAGAGGGTTGAGTAGTAATAATGAAGAAGATTCCACCGACCTGCTGGATAAGGTTCCGCAAGATGCCTTACAGGAACTAGCCTCTCTAGCAGAGGAGTGTTTAAAGAAAGCAGGATTAACTGAGTTTAGTGAAAAGTTAAAAATGTTGGATGGGAAACATTCAAGCCCTACAATCGGGAATGTATAATAATCCGGTGTTTGCAAGCCTACTTTCTTTTCTCTAATTGCCACTGGTTACCTTCCAGGATAAAAAAAGCTTTATTGGTGGGTTTCCGGTTAAAGCGGGTAGGCTGAAGGGTGGCAAAGGGTGTTAGATTTATATAAGCAGTTGTATATTCTGCTACAGCACTTTTTCCATCAGGCTGGGTTTTCAAAGAGGTTATTTCCACCAGTTCTTCATCTGCTAATTTCACCTTTTGAATGTAAAGGTGTTTATCGGCTTCCGGGGTCTCTAACAAGTAAGGCTGCGCATTGGGAGTAAATTTAATCAAAGGTTTTCCAAGCTCACTTATTTTTTGAGTTTGGCTTATAATTACAACACCAGCTTTATCCAATCCGGCTTCTATCGTCTTTCGGGCATGTTGAGGGTCGCTGCAGTAAAGGTCATAGTCAATTACTTTAGGATATTGCTGGTCTTGCTGGACCAACTGAAAAGCCTTTTCTGAGGTTATTTCATTGGAAGTACAACCTGCTAGTATTAAACAGGTTAACCCCAACATGGCAGTTACCTTTTTCATAGCAAATGGATTTAGATTTCTATTCTAAAATACTTAAATTTTACTTTATTGTAAAACATTAAAGATTAAAAGGGAGAAAACCGTTTACTTTTAGTTCATTTAAGATTCTTAAACCATCAGCGCCCGGTCGATTGGATGAATGAAATGGAAGGATGGAATGGAAGGATGGAATGAGACGGGGCGCCACCTTACAGGTGTACGGGCTGCCAGCCCTTTTTATAGTTAATAAATTATCTGGCAGCTGGTACACCTGTTCTGATGAACATTCTTGCAATCTGTTATAATTAAACCATCATAAAAAAATCATAATTTTTAACAAATAAATGATTGTTACCAATTTTTCAAAGGAACCAATGTTTATGCCATTTAGTTGTCATCCAAACACATATAAACCACCCCAGCTTTCCTGACTCTAATGATAACGCAAATTTTACTTCGTTGTAATTTACCTAAAGCCTTGGTGTGGTAGTTAATGATATAAGCTACGGTGAAAAAACTTCTTTAACTTTTATTAGAACACCTATGATAAAAGCAACCTACAACGATAAAGATTTGGTGGTGGATATTCTTACCAGGTCTTTTGAATCTAACCAAAGTGTTAACTACATCGTGAAGCAGGATAAGGAACGACTAAAGAGAATTAAATACTTAATGGATTATTCTTTTGAGGTTTGTTATTTATTTGGTAATGTCTTCCTTTCGTCAGATAAAAAAGCCTGTGCTTTGGTTTTGTACCCCGACAAAAAAAAGACCACCTTCAAGACCGTTTTATTAGATGTAAAGCTTATTCTTAATACGGTAGGCTTCCAGAATATAAAAAAGACGCTTTCCCGGGAAAGCCTCATAAAAGGAATTCAGCCAAAAGAACACATGTATTATTTATGGTTTATTGGTGTCGATCCTAAATTTCAGCAGTCGGGCATTGGAACTTCCCTTCTAAACGACCTTATCCAGGATAGCAATCTTAAAAAAAGGCCAATTTATTTAGAGACCTCCACCTTAAAAAATTTGCCGTGGTACCAAAAGTTCGGCTTCCAGGTTTACCATGAAGCTTATTTAGGATACAAATTATTTTTTCTAAAAAGATAAATTATAAAATTTTGATGTGATGTTGGTATTTGGGACAGAAATGCACCTGGTAACATTCGTTTTCCTGGTTTTAGAAATCGCGATGTTCTTTTTTCAGTTTATTTACTTCTTGTCCAGGCCTCAGGAAAAAAACAGATTCTGGTACCTGGTATTACTATTTCTTCTGATTCTTTATAATGTAACCGGCGGTTTATTCCCGGATAAAAATTTGCCACTACCTATTATTGCCCAAAATATAATGGCCTATGGCAGCGGGTTTATAATGGCCTCCTATATTCCTTATTACTTCTATAAGGCCTTCAACTTACAACAACTGCGCTTCCATGCCTTATATGGGATTTACCTTTTCTTGATATTACCGTTTCTGGTATTCTTTGTAGTAGAGTATTCCATAAATGGTAATCTGGATTTGGCAAGACAACACGGAATTATTATTCCATTTTTCTACACCATTGTACTACTTCTTAGCATTTTAAAAGCTACTCGGGCAAAATATAAAAGCAACCCAACAAAAAGCAATCTAACAGAAGTTGTAATAGTTTGCTGCGCTGTAATTCCATGGGCATCTATGCCCATTATGGCTTATTTTAACGCCAGTCAGCTATTGGAAGTAAGTGTATGTAACGGAGGGTTTATTATAATTACCATTATATTTATCAGGCAATCAATACATAAGTCCAGAGAAGAATTTAGAAAGCTGCAGGAGTTAAATACTAAACTTTCCGAAAAAGTAAAGGAGAGAACCCAACAGTTGGAAGCCCTGCATGAGCAAAGAACTCATAATTTTGTAAACTTGGTTCATGAGACTAAAACACCGCTCACCCTAGTTAATAATTATCTGGATGACTTTTTACATAAGCATGGTTCAGGCGAAGAAATGGATATTATTAAAGGAGGGATACATAAACTCACAAAAGATATTACCAGCCTTTTTGATATTGAAAAGTTTAATAAAGGAGTTAGCATTTATAATCACCACCAGATTTCAAATTTTAGCACTATTTTGAATGAAAGCTTAATTCTATTCGAACCTTACTGCCAAAAACACAATTTAAACTTAATTAAGAATATTACTGAGGAGGTATTCATTAAGGCAGACCCCAATGCTATTAATAGAATTGTATACAACCTGATAGAAAATGCAATAAAATTCTCCTACCCTGGCGGGATGCTAGAAGTTACTTTAAAAACTATAGAAGATAAAATATTCTTTTCGGTTCAGGATACCGGCCCAGGTATTAGTACTCATTTCCACAAAAAGATTTTTGAACCTTATTTTCAAATTAACAGAGAAACGACTAGCCTGCAAGGAATGGGTCTAGGTTTGCCAATCGTTGCGAAGGTAACCGATAGTTTAGGCGGGCAAATACTGATTGACAGTAACCCCGAAAGAGAACCCGGAACTAAAATCAGCATCATACTCCAACGTCATTATTCAGTGCCGGGTCATATTACCGCGGCACCCTCCGAAACCGGAGCCCCTACTTATTACCTGGAGGATTTTACCATTAATGACACCCCTTATATGGCTAACCGCCAAACAATCTTACTTGTAGAAGACAATAAAGCTATGTTGAACTTCCTTATAAAGAAACTAAGCTTAAAATACAACATATTCTGTTCTTTAAATGGGGCGCAGGCTTTAAAAAAATTGCAGGACTTACCCGTAATTCCGGACCTGATTTTAACCGATATTATGATGGACAAAATGGATGGGTTTAATTTTGCGAAGGCTTTATCGGAACAGAAACTGTTTAATCATATTCCCTTAATTTTTTTATCGGCCAAATCAACTTCGCTTGACAAAATTAAGGGTCTTAGGTTAGGCGCTATTGATATGATTCAGAAACCCTTTTCTTCCGAAGAACTGATACAGAAAATTGACTCAGTGCTGCAGAATATAAAAAAGCAAAAAAGCGCCATACTACAAGCTGCTATTTCTAACCTGAAGATATCCCTGTTGCCGGAGGAAAATCCTATAAATCAGAATGCTCCTTCCGTTTTTGAACAAAACTGTAAACTATATAATCTAACCGACCGGGAAATTGATATTGTAAAACTTATCCGACAGGGTTCAAAATATAAGACAATAGCCGAAAGTTTATTTATTTCGGAACGAACCGTTAACAAACACGTGCAGAATATCTTTGAAAAAGTGGGTGTCTCGAATAAAGTAGAATTGTTAAACAAACTGGACCTGAATTCCTAAAATAGGCCTCTATTTACTCCTAAAACCCATTTTAGCCTTATTATACGCAATTTTGCGTAGGATAATAGTATATAATAAGTATATGAAAAAACCCCTCAGATAGTCAAATTTGGATATGTAGAATATTCAAATTATTAAAATGCAGTGCGGATATACTTTAGAGTGGTTGGAATCATTAATAAATAATTCTCTTAACCTTACAAAAACAGAGCTAGCCCCGGAATCAATAGCACCTGACCAAATCAGGTTCCTGGTATCAAAAATTGAAGAAGAGAAGAACCGGCATCAATCTTTCCTGAACCAACAGGTATTTCTTCTGTTAGAAGAGGAGAAAATTGAGGTACTTATAAATCAGTATTATGCTTCCCTGGTATTTTTACACCACCAGGCCAGGCATAATAAAGGCAACCTGATTCTCAAACACCCCCTCCTGAAAGAGGTTCATTCAGCGCTTATTCTAAGTTTAGAGGAATTGACTTCTTTCCTTGAGGCTCGATTTTCAAATTATTTAAACCCGAACCAGGAGGCTTCCGGTATTCGGTTAAAAGCATTCAAAAAAGAAATAAAATCATTTTTAGCTACGGTATGGCCAACTTTAGAGAAGAAGGTAGGTGAAAAGCGCCTGACGGATATTATTTTCGTGGGTTTACAAACAGTGCTTGACAATATTAAAAAGGAAAATCCAATTTCTTTACTGGAGGTTTCTTACATAATGGATTTAATGATGGAATTAAAGAAACTTTCGGAACCAAGTACCACTACCTGTCCGGTTGCCGGCTTTAATGAAATTCTTATCAAATTAAATTATAACAGCCAAGCTTATATAAACTATTACATCCTTAGTATAACCCAAGAAATTAATGCCATTGTTGAACTGGCAGAAAAACTGGAAAAACTACTTTTTCTAAGAAAAAACTTTAACCAGATAAACAGCAAACCCGGCATAATTTTACATGTTGAAGGCAAGAATCTAATAACAACCATTAGTAACTGGTTTAACCAGGAAATTAAATTCCTGGAAAAGAAAAACCAACTAAGGTTAACCTCCCCCAAAAACGAAGCCAACAATACTAAACAATTACCTCAAGAATCGCTTAAAATCGTCAGTACTTTATCCGTCGACCAAATGAGTTTGATTTTACGGGCAGCTGATGAATTAAGAGTTATCAAGGCTCGTTCGCTAAATGCGGTTTTTAAACAAATTGTACCCTATTTATCAACTTTGTCTAGAGAAAACATTTCATTTGATAGTATGCGCAGCAAAGCGTATACAGTTGAAGAAAAAGACAAGGAAATTGTAATTAAAACGCTTCAGCAAATGGTAAATAAAATAAAGGAGTATTAAAAACAAGCAAATAGGTTAAGGGGATTAAAGAATAAAATTATAATTGAGACTACTCCCTTTTCTCGGAACACAAGGCTTTAAGAGATAAGGTGATTGACATGCTGGAAGAAAAGCCCAAGACTCCGGGAAGGAAAGCTATCGAAGAAAGGGAAATAGATAAGGTGGTTGGATACGTGGACACCTTTATTTATGGTATAGCCGCCAGAGTTTAAAGCCTAACTAATTTTATAAGTATTTACCACTGCAGAACCTTTTGTATAAATTGACCCTCCCTTTTTGGAATCTGTTCAGAAAGGTCTTTACGTTCCGGCCAAGTTCCAACCGTAATATTTTTCCCTCCCGCAAAACTTATCCTTAATGTATTTCACTAAATTAACAATCATTGCCGGGTTGGCTTCCGGTACTTCCTTCACGAATTCCAAGATTCAGAACTTACTTTAAAACCTCATTTTTGGGGTCCAGGAAGGGTCCAACAAAAGTTGGACTTGAATTGCGCATTCTGAAAGTATTCCTTTGAGAGGTAATTGTAAGCAATCTGGTTCTGGCGCAAATAGTGGCTGGACCGGCTGAAATCGTGAAGAAAGGAAAGAAAAGACCATGTTTACAAACATCTCCTGGGCTAACTACCTGTTGGTAGTAACCCTCCTCCTAATAATTTACTATCTGGTAATTGGATTCAGGTTTTATTTCTACGAATTAAAGGCCTTCATTTCCGGTTTGCGGAAGCCTAGTATTAGTCCGGAGCACACCAAAACATCCCGTCTTCCGGCAGATAACCATTCCCCTGGTGGATTGCTAGAGGATTGGCCAGAGGCCTTCGAAATCCCTAACTCTCCCGGAAACCAGCTACATAACCCTCCTACAAAGGAGACATGGATATCCAGCGAACAAAAGTTTGCCATTGCCGAAGCTGCCCAAAAGGCAAAAAATAAAGAAGAATTTATTCAAATTATCCAATTGATCCTGGTAGCCTATCCGGGTTTAAAAGTAACAACTTTCCGCTCTGCTATTCAAGACCTGATAATGGCAGAAACTGAAATATTCAGTTCATTTTCACTTACCGAAGCAGATTTTGAAGAATTGTGGCTGGCAGCGGATACCCCTTCCGACGCAGAACGGTCGGAGGAGAGTATTCCGGTTGAGTAAATAATTGTTAAAAAAGTTACATATGTAAAATTCTAAATACGGCTGTATCTACCTCGGGGCTGAAGAGCAATAGATGGGATGGGATGAGGTAATGAGATAATAGCCGCTTCTCTGCCTCTCTGCCAGTTGGCAGAGAGGCCAGCAGAAGAATCAGGATGCTAATGTTTAATTCTAAATAAGGTGAAGTATGAAAACGAAGCAATTGAAATTTAAAAAATTAGGTAGCAGAATAGGTTCAACCCTGAGCCTGACTCTGGCTTTAGCTTTGCTGGCACCCGCTGCATGGGCCCAGGATGGTAATGCCGGCATTAATGAAGCTAATGAACAAGTACGGAGCTATTTTGACTCCGGAACCGACCTGATGTATGCCGTGGGCGCGCTGCTTGGTCTTATTGGCGCGGTAAAAGTTTACCAAAAATGGAATGCCGGCGACCCCGATACGAGCAAAGTGGCCGCTGCTTGGTTTGGCAGCTGTGTTTTCCTGGTAGTGGTGGTTACCGTTATCAAGTCTTTCTTCGGGATATAAGAGTGGTTATTTTAATTACAAAAGAAGAAAGCAGTGGAAAACAGTGTATACACCCTGAACAAAGGAATTAACAAGCCCCTGGAATTTAAAGGCCTAAAAGCCCAATACATCTGGTACCTGGGTGCCGGTTTGGTGGCTCTACTTTTTCTGTTCGCTATGCTTTACATTGTGGTGGAACTGGATGCTTTTAGCTGCGCCGGCATAATCCTGGTAATGGGTGCTGGTCTGGTTTTAAAAATCTACCAGTTAAGTCACCAATATGGTCAACACGGCCTGATGAAAAGCCTGGCCCGCCGCCAAGTGCCACTAGTTGTAAAATCCTATTCCCGGCTAATTTTTAAGCTAAATTCATAGAACATGGAAAAGCAACTCGATGAACTGCTCCCTCTGATGGGGGTGGAACAGGACTGCATCCTCTCCAAGCAAGGCGATATTACCGTGGTATTCCAAATTTACCTGCCGGAGATCTTTACCCTATCTGACCAGGAATACGAAGTGTTACACCATACTTGGGTAAAACCTCTTAAATTACTACCCTCTCACACCGTTTTTCACAAGCAAGATTGGTTTATCCAGGACCACTTTCAACCAGACTTTACCCGGGAAGATACTAGTTTTCTTTCCCGCTGCAGCGAACGCTTTTTTAACGAACGGCCTTTTCTCGATCACCGGTGTTACGTGTTGCTCACCAAAAAACCCGCGGGCCGACCGCTTGCCACGTCCTTGTTCTCTAATTTGCTGCGCCGCACGATTGTACCCCAGCAGGTGTTAAGTCCGCTTTTGTTGCAAGATTTTCTGGACCAGGCCGGGCAATTCAAACGTATCCTAGAAGACAGCGGACTGGTTAAGTTAAAAAAACTACAGGAGAAGGATTTACTCAGCCACCAGCACCGGTTGGGCATTATTGAACAGTATTGCTATTTGGCAGAGCGGGATAATGCCTGTTTAGTAAAAGATATAACCTTTGGCGATAGCATCCGGATAGGCGACCAGCTTTGCCAGCTCTACACCCTCGGAGATGCCGAAGATTTGCCGGCTTTATGCGGCTCCCGGATTAATTATGATAAATATTCCACCGACCGATCTAAATTCAGCATCGGCTTTGCCGCAATCCTGGGCCAACTCCTGCCCTGCAACCACCTGTACAACCAGTACATTTTTCTGGAGGACGTCCGACATACGCTGCAGCAACTGGAACGCAAAAGACTACGGCTGCAATCCTTATCGGCCTATTCCCGCTCCAACACTTTGGCCCGGGATGCTACGAATGATTTTCTGAATGAGGCCATCCAGCACCAACGTTTACCAGTCAAAGCCCATTTTAACCTGCTGGTCTGGACCGATAACAAAAAAGAAGAAAAAGATTTAAAGAATAAGGTTTCCTCGGCCCTTGCCCAGCTAGACACTGCCGCTAAACAGGAAACCGTTGGGGCCCCGCAAATTTTCTGGGCCGGTATTCCGGGCAATGAAGCGGATTTTCCCATGAATGACACCTTCGATACATTCGCCGAACAGGCTACCTGCTTTCTAAACCTGGAAACCAGCTACCAATCTTCTTTAAGTCCGGTGGGCATCCGCTTAGGCGATCGTTTAACCGGCCGGCCCCTGCACGTAGACTTATCGGATGAACCGGTTAAAAATGGTATCTGTACTAACCGCAACAAGTTTATTCTGGGTCCTAGCGGCAGTGGCAAATCCTTTTTCACCAACCACCTAGTGCGCTCTTACTACGAACAGGGTACCCACATTGTCCTGGTAGATGTTGGTCATAGTTATAAAGGCTTGTGTGATTTAGTAAAAGGATATTATTTCACCTACTCCGAACAACACCCTATCCGGTTTAATCCTTTTTTCATTGGACCGGGCGATAACTTGGACACCGAAAAAAAAGAAAGCATAAAATCGTTGTTGCTGGCGCTCTGGAAGAAAGACCATGAAACATTCGCCCGTTCAGAGTACGTGGCCCTGTCGAATGCTTTACAGCTATATTACGAATGGCTGCCAAAAGAAGAACAGATATTTCCGGGGTTTAACAGCTTTTATGAGTTTCTGCGGGACCAATTTACCAAAACACTTGCAGCCGATAACGTTAGAAATAAGGATTTTGATATCAACAATTTTCTCTACGTGCTCCGCCCCTATTATCAGGGCGGTGAATTTGATTATCTGCTCAATGCCACCCAAAATTTAGATTTGTTGCAGGAACGTTTCATAGTCTTTGAACTGGACAACATCAAAGACCATCCCATTTTGTTTCCGGTAGTAACCATCATTATCATGGAGGTGTTTATTTCCAAAATGCGCAAGCTCAAAGGCGTACGCAAAATGATTCTCATCGAAGAAGCCTGGAAAGCCATTGCCAAAGAAGGCATGGCTGAATACATTCGGTATTTGTTTAAGACAGTTCGGAAATTTTATGGAGAAGCCGTGGTAGTTACCCAGGAGGTAGAAGATATTATTTCTTCGCCTATCGTAAAACAAGCCATTATCAATAACAGCGATTGTAAAATACTGCTAGACCAAAGCAAGTACCTGAACAAGTTCGACCAGATTCAGCAGTTGCTGGGTTTAACCGAGAAAGAAAAAGCTTTGGTCTTATCGGTTAATAAAGCCAACGACCCCACCCTTAAGTACAAAGAAGTTTTTATCAGTTTGGGCGGGACCTTAGCCAAAGTTTACCGCACCGAAGTATCGCCGGAAGAATACCTGACTTACACCACCGAAGAAACCGAAAAGATGATAGTACTGCAGTATGCCGACCGCTATGGGGATATCCGGAAAGGCATTGCGGTGCTGGCTAATGAAATAAAAACCCAGGGATTGCAGCATAAATAAATATATACGGTATGAAAAAGCTATTTACCGGATTGGGAATTGTACTGGTGGTAATGGTTACACCCGTTCCGCCCACCCAAGCCCAGGATCCCATTACCCTTATTATCAAGGCAGGCATTATCAAAGCCATTAAAGCCATGGACTTGCAGATTCAACGGTTACAAAACCGCACCATCTGGCTGCAGAATGCGCAGAAAGTATTAGAAAATACCATGTCGCAGGCAAAGCTCACCGAAATTTCCGATTGGGTAGAAAAACAACGGCAATTGTATAGCGATTATTACCAGGAACTCCGGGAGGTAAAAAACATAATTGCTTATTACCAGCGAATCCGGGATATAACGCAGCAACAGGTACGCCTGGTGGCGGAATACAAAAGAGCCTGGGGCTTATTTAAACAGGACCAACACTTTTCGCCGGAAGAACTGGAATACATGAGCAACGTTTACACCGGTATTTTGGCGGCCAGTTCCCAGAATCTGGATTATATTTTAAAGGTTATTAATGCTTTTTCTTACCAGATGAGTGATGCCCAGCGCCTGGCCATCATCAACGCAACGGCCGACCAATTAGAAATTAATTACCGGGACTTAAAGGCTTTTAATGAGCAAAATATGCTACTCAGCCTGCAGCGGGCCCGCAGTAAGCAGGAAGTGGAAGTAATAAAACAGTTATACGGAATTCAATAAGAAAATAATGAAACGCATAATTCTCCTATTAATAGCCGGGTTAGGTTGTGGGTACGTTCAGGCGCAAACCCCGGAAGAATGGATGAATCAGAAAAGCACTCAAACCAAATACCTGCTCCAGCAGATAGCGCTTTTTCAGGTGTACCTGGGCTATGTTCAGAAAGGCTATAGTATTACACAAGGCGGCTTAAGTGCCATAGGGCATCTTAAAAATCAGGAGCGACAATCACACGCTGATTATTTTCTGGCATTAGAAAAAGTTAATCCAAAAATCAGGTACTCTTCCCGTGTAGCAGCCATCCTGGCAATCCAGATTAACCTGATGCAAACCTGGCAAAGTGCCTTCCGTGAGCTACAACAAAATAGCCAGTTGAACCCGGTCGAAAAAGACTATCTCACCCGCACGCTAAAGAACCTGTTGCAGGAAAATGCCGCAGATTCAGAAGCCTTGGTAGGGATAATATCGGACCACCATTGGGCAATGAAAGATGATGAACGGCTACAACGAATTAATGCCCTTTATTTGACAATGCTGGATAAATATGCTTTTGTCCAAAACCTGATGAAGGAAGCAAAAACACTGGCCATGCAACATTTCCAGGCGCAGAAATCCATTCAGACCAGCCGAGCCTTATATGGATTTTGAAAGCAGATAATTATGAAAACCCAATTTATTTTCCTGCTCTTCCTGCCACTAGGTGTTTCGGCCAACCTATCGGCTCAAAACCAGGAAGCTCAACAACTACTGCTAAACGTAGAAAAACTGGCTCAACTAAAGCAGATACTAAGTGATATGAAAAAAGGATATACCATTCTTAGTACCGGCTACAACACCATAAAAGACCTGTCCGAAGGCAATTACCGTTTGCACCAGGCTTTTCTGGATGGGCTGCTGGCCGTAAATCCCACGGTTCGCAATTATCAGAAAATTTCGGGCATAATAAATTACCAGGTGTTCATCCTGCAAGAGTACAAAAAAGCTTATAACCGCTTCCGGCAGGATAAAAACTTTAACCCTAAAGAAATTAAATACCTCCAGCGGGTTTACACCAACCTCTTTCGATTGAGCCTGCAAAACCTGGATGAGCTGGCCTCTATTATAACGGCTAACCAGCTCCGGATGTCCGATGAAGAAAGGTTAAATGCTATTGATAGAATTTACCAGGACATGCTGGATAAATTAATTTTTCTCCGGCATTTTAATCACACCACCACCCTGCTGGCCATCCAACGGGCCCGGGAACAAAAAGATGTGCATACCCTTCAGAAAATCTATGGCTTAAATTAATATAAACTATTATGGTAATGTGGCGAAGAGCTGCTTTTGTAGCAGCCGTGGGAATGTTATGGCCCTTTTTTACCCTGGCCCAGGGTATGGGTAACCAGGTTCAGGGCCTGCAAGGCGTTTTAAACCAACTCTACGAAGAAATGCTGCCGATGTGCAGCAAACTGATTAGCGTAGGTCAGGGCATAGCCGGTTTTGCGGCAATCTGGTATATCGCCGCCCGGGTTTGGCGGCACCTGGCCAATGCCGAACCCATTGATTTTTACCCTTTGTTCCGGCCCTTTGTGATTGGTTTGGCCATCCTGCTGTTTCCTTCGGTGCTGGCCATCATGAATGGGGTGATGCAGCCGACCGTTACTGCCACGGCTAACCTGGTTCAGAACTCAGATAAAGCTATTTTGGCCTTGCTGAAGCAAAAAGAAGAGGCTATTAAGAATACCAGTGCCTGGCAAATGTACGTCGGGGAATCCGGCAGCGGTAACCAGGAACGGTGGTACCGGTACTCCCACCCTGAAAACCCGGCGGCGGAAAATGAAGGAGTGATGGAAAGTATTGGCAATGACCTGAAGTTTGCCATGGCCAAAGCTTCTTACAATTTCCGTAACTCGGTAAAAGAATGGATAAGCGAAGTGCTGCAAGTCCTCTACCAGGCCGCTGCCCTTTGCATCAATACCATCCGCACGTTCCAGTTAATTGTGCTGGCCATTCTCGGGCCACTAGTCTTTGGCTTGTCAGTTTTTGACGGCTTCCACCATACGCTTACGGTTTGGATGGCCCGGTATGTCAATATTTATCTCTGGCTACCGGTGGCTAATCTTTTTGGCGCTATCATTGGGCAGGTGCAGGAGAAAATGTTGGATCTGGATATTCAGCAGGTACAATCCACTGGCGATACCTTTTTCAGCCCCACCGATATGGCCTATCTCATCTTTCTGCTCATGGGCATTGTCGGGTATTGTACGGTTCCTTCAGTGGCAAATTACATTGTGCAAGCCGGCGGTAGTAACACCCTGCTCTATAAAGTAACCAGTCTATTCAGCAATGCTTCCCGTGGTACTATCAACACCGTAGCCGGTGGTACCGGAATGGTTACGAATACCTTCAGCCATGCTGCTGACCGCATTCACCAGGGTTTAACCGGAAACCACTCCCAGGCAGGCCACGCCCACTATATGGCCGACAAACTCTCCGGCAAATAAAAGCTATCCCTTATCCTAAACCAGTTGTTTTATGTTTAAAAAGATGCAAAATATTGACACGGCTTTCCGGTATGTTCGCAGCTTTACCCTGGTGGTGGTTACGGGTAGCCTAGCGCTTTGCGGCTTCACGCTCTATAAAAGTTACCAGTGGGTAGCCGGCGCGCAGAGCAAGGTGTTTGTTTTGGCCAACGGCAAAGTACTGGAAGCCTATGCGGCTGACCGAAAAGATAACCTGCCGGTAGAAGCCCGAGACCATGTCAAAACATTTCACCAGTACTTTTTCTCACTGGACCCGGATGAAAAAGTAATCCAAACCAATATCAACAAAGCCTTGTACCTGGCAGATGCCTCGGCCAAACGGGTATATGATAACCTGAAGGAGAAAGGTTTTTATGCCGAAATTATATCGGGCAACATCAGCCAGCATATTACCATCGACAGTGTCTGGCTAGATATGAACCAATATCCATATGCTTTCCGCTGTTATGCTACCCAAAGCATTACCCGCACTACCAGCCAGGTATTTCGAAGTCTTTTAACCGCAGGTTACCTGCGCAATGTCAGTCGGTCGGATAATAATCCTCATGGCTTTTTAATCCAACGCTGGACCATCCTGGAGAACCAAGACCTGAAAAGCCAATCGCGCTAGACCCTGTACTCGACCATTTAAACAAGTAGCTACCTTAAACAATTTTAAAATGAAAACGAATCATTTGCCCCGGTTTTTACAACAACGCAAATTTTTTCTGGCTCTCCCCCTGTTAACAATCCCCTTTATCACGCTGATATTTTGGCTCCTGGGTGGTGGTCAAGTCAACCAAATGCAGGCGCAGTCACCTACTGCCCATAAAGGGTTTAATTTAGAACTACCAACGGCATACCTGCCAGAAGAGCAACCCTTAAATAAGTTAAGCTATTACGAAAAAGCAACCCAGGATTCGGCCCGGCTGGAGAAACTCTTAAAAAAGGACCCTAACTGCCAGCCGCCGCTAAAACCAACGGGAGAAGAAAACGACCTGGCAGGTATCGAACAAAAATTACACCTGACTTCAAACAGTCTAAACACCACTCTGCTAAACCCAGCGGATGATGTCACTACCCAAGAAGCCCAAATTTACCAAAAGCTGCAACAGGTAAATACGGCGCTCAAGAAAGCGGAAAAGCAACCCAATATTAAATCACAGATTGGTACAGGTCTTTTAAATCACCCGGGTACTTTCCTGAACCAGGCAGATATGGACCGCTTGGAACAAATGATGGGAATGATGAAAAACGGAAATCCCGATGAAGACCCAGAAATGAAGCAGATAAGTGGCATGCTGGACAAAATATTGGCTATTCAGCATCCCGAGCGAGTACGGGATAAAGTCCTCCTGACTCAGCCTCATTACCCAAGGCAGGTTTTATCGGCTGGTGTCCTTCCGGCAGAGCCCATATCTTTAGTAGAGAATATTCCTGATGTCAGGAATTTGGGGATTGCCTCAGCCAAAGCATCGTTAACCACCAAAGGCTTCCTGTCTCTGGAAGAACCTAAAAATAGCCTAAACGCGGAGCAAAATACTATTCCGGCCGTCCTGCACGAAACCCAAACCCTGGTAGAGGGAGCGGTGGTTAAACTAAGATTAATGGAAGTTATATACCTGAACGGCGTAACGGTTCCGGCCGGCACGCTGGTTTATGGAACGGCTTCCCTACAGGACGAACGGCTACACATTAAGATAAACCACATAACTTACCAGCAATCTCTAATTCCGGTAGACTTAACCGTGTGGGATTTGGATGGGATGAACGGCATTCACATGCCCGGCACCCTTTCCCGGGAAGTTGCCCGCCAATCAACGAATCAGGCACTACAAGGTATTGGCCTGCCCACTTACGACCCTTCGTTTGGCACCCAGGCCGCTGGTGCTGGCATCGAAGCAGCTAAAACACTCCTCAGCAAAAAGACCAAACAGGTTAAAGTGACGGTGAAAGCTGGTTACCAAGTGTTGCTCCGCGATGGCCGGCAAAAGAACTTCACCAGCCCCACCAGAACTTAAAACCAATTAGTAAAATAAACCTCACTTGAACTTTAAAAAGCTAAGAAAATGAATCGTACCATGCTCCTTACCGGATTACTGCTATGCTGCTGTACCATTTTAACTATGGGTCAAGCCAGCCTGGATGTTCCCGCTGTCACTATAATAAAACCTTATCAATTAGCTATTTCTACAACAAAAACAACCCACCTGATATTTCCGCATACGATTAAAAGTGTGGACCGGGGGAGCCGGGAAGTGCTTGCTGAAAAGGCTAAAGGCGTAGATAACATCTTACTGGTGAAAGCCGGCAGCCTGAACTTTCCCGAAACAAACTTAAGCGTTATCACCACCGATGGCCGGTTTTATTCCTTCCGGGTGGTTTATGTTAGCCAACCGGCCGCGCTTTCCTTTTCATTTTCCAATGATACCAGTTCCTCAAGCCATCTATCCTATTTCCCTTTAAGCGCGAATAAAGCTATCCTGGAACAGTTAGCAGAAAATATTGCCCAGAAGAAAAAAATGAACTTGGGGGTAAAAAATTCTAAAAACAAAGTCCGGCTTCAGTTGAATGGGCTTTACATCCGGGACGATGTAGTTTTCTACCAGTTGGCAATCCAAAACCACTCCCCTATCCGGTACGATACCGACCTGCTGCGCATTTTTATTCGGGATAAACAACAAGCGCGCCGGACGGCTAGTCAGGAAATTCCACTGACGCCCTTACACCTTAAGGGTAATGCTTCTATCATACCTGGTCAATCCCAACAGGTATTGGTATTAGCTTTACCTAAACTTACCATTCCGGACCAGAAATTTCTGGCCATCCAACTGATGGAGAAAAATGGCGGCCGCCATTTAATGCTAAAGGTGCATAACCCAACGTTGCTTAAAGCCCAGCCTATTATAGACTAATCAAACTGCTTTACCCTCATTATAATTTTATAACCTTAACTATTGTCAATCATGAACCAACAAAACTTTGACTACCTGAAAGACCAGGTAAAATATACCGGTTTTGGGGATGGCCTGGAAAAGGATTTAAAAGAACAACTCCAAAAGCAAGCCTCCGAATTCCAGCTCGCCTACCGCATAAAAATAGGTCAGGATATGGCCGCTGTAACTTTGCACTTTAAAAAATCAGACCAGAGCGACCTGTACTTTTTTAACCGGTATCAACTAACCTTAAAACCCGACCAAGACCAGCAGCAGATAAACCAAACCTTTTATATTCATAAAGGCCAGAACATCACCCTCAAGGAAGCTTATAATCTATTGAACGGCCGGGCGGTGAATAAGGACTTGCTGAATAAAGAGGGCCAGATATACAATGCCTGGCTACAACTTGATTTTAAACAAACAGAACCAAACGGCAACTTTAAGATAAAACAATTTCACCAGAATTATAGCTTTAATTTGGAAGCAGCACTGGCTAAATATCACATCAAAGAATTAAAGGAGGAGCCGGAAAAAAGCCGCTTACTGGAGTCTTTGCAGAAGGGTAACCGCCAGGCGGTTACCTTAATCCAGGAAGGCAGAGAACAAAAGCATTATATTGAGGCCAATCCCCGGTTTAAAACCATGAACCTTTATGATGGTAACCTGCAGCGACTGAATCATAACCAGTTGAAGGCAGAAAGTCAAACCACTAAGCATTCGGAAAAGCAGGAGATGCAAAAAACCAATGTTAAGCCAGTCCAGGAACCAGCCGGTGAATCTACAACGCCGGCTCAGAAAAGAGGGAAAAAGAATGGCGCGACCTTACACTAATGGAGAATTCATCATGTCATCGGCAGAAGTCTTATCCTCGTTTTTTACCAGAATTGCCCGGGACCCGCGCATCAGTCTGAACCATATCGGGATGTATGCCGCCCTGGTGCAATTCCGCCTGGAGCATGGTTTTGATAACCCGATATGTGCCTTTAGGTATGAGTTGATGCAGTTGGCTAAAATTTCCGGGAAATCCACCTACCACAAACTCATCAAAGATTTAAGTGACTTTGGCTATATCCGCTATGCACCTTCCAGGAGAAGGAACCAAGGCAGTACCATTTATTTCCCGGTCGATTTAGCCCTTGAAAGTATAAAATAAAACACGCTGTAAATACGAAGTTTATGCAGGTAGAATTGATTACAAAGGAAGATTTACAAGCCTTCCGTTTACAACTCGTAAATGAATTGAAAGAACTATTACGTTCCCACCAACCCACCACCCCGGAATGGCTGCGTAGCAGTGAAGTTAGGAAGAAGCTGAAAATATCAGCCAGTACCTTGCAAAACTATCGGATTAGCGGGAAGTTAACGGCTTCCAAGGTTGGCAGTATTCATTTTTATCGGAGTATGGAGGTGGAAAGATTATTAGATAATAACCGATGATCTAGTTTCCATGAAGCAGGTAACAGAACTAAAGAGAGGCTATATCACCCTAATTCGTGATGAGCGCATCAACGTCTGGCATATTAGCATTTACATAGCCTTCTTGTATTTGTGGGTTCGAAAAAAGGGTATAAACCCGTTGTATATTACGCGTAAAAAAGTCATGAAACTGGCCCATATCAGTAGCATCGCCACCTACCACAAATGCATCAAACAATTGCAGGAATTTGGGTACATTCGTTATGTACCCTCCTACAATCGTTTCTTAGGAACCCAGGTTTTTCTGGTAGCAGTTCCAGATTAAACCAAAGCTCAGTTTAATTATTGTTAACCGACTTTAAATTACCTAACCTTTTTAGCTAATTTACTTTTCAGAAGGTTCATATCCTCACTAATCTTTTTGTCCAGTATTTTAGCGTAGTGCTGGGTCTGTTTCATGGATTTATGGCCCAGCATTTTAGAAACTGTTTCCATGGGCACCCCATTGCTCAGGGTAATCGTAGTGGCAAAGGTATGCCGGGCAATGTGAAAAGTTAAGTTTTTGTTGATGCCACAAACATCAGCAATCTCCTTCAGGTAGGCATTCATCTTCTGGTTACTTAACACCGGCAACACCTTGCCAGTATTACAACATTGCGGATGGTCCTGGTAGCGCTTGATAATCTCCAAAGCCATAGGTAATAAAGGCATCCGGGAGACAGTTTCAGTTTTCTGCCGCATGGTCAGCAGCCACTGCTCACCATCCATACCAACTGCTATCTCCGAGCGTTTTAACTTTTTTACATCGGCATAGGCCAATCCGGTATAACAACTGAACAGAAAAATATCTTTAACCTGATTCAGCCTTTCGATGGTAAAGGATTTGACCGCAATGATTTGCAGTTCCTTTTCCGTCAGGGCGGTTCGCACCACCTCCCTTTTATTCATTTTAAACCCCAGGAAAGGATCCCGATTAAGCCAGCCATTCCGCACACAGTGTAATATCACTTTTTTAAAGTTACTTAAATATTTCATGGTAGTATTGTGGCTGCAATGCCGTACACTTTTGAGCCAGAAAGCATATTCGGATATAAACTCATAATCAAGTTGCTGAATAGCCATATCAGCTACCCCGTATTTCCATTGGATAAACGAACGGGTATGGGCTAAAGAGGTTTGATAACGCTCTAGGGTACCGGGAGCAAATTCCCGGCCAACCAGCGCTTTCATTTGCTGATTATGCTGCTGAAAGACTGCCAGCACAGTCCTTTTATTTTCTTCCTTTCCGGTAAGTTCCTGCTTGAGAGCTTCTGCCGTTATTAGCTTATCCGCTTCCAGTAAGGTTCTCCGGGCTTCATGCACTTTGGTGCGTAAAGTTTCCAGGTACTGATTGAGGGACTTGGCATCCTCTTTCGAGCCGGTAGCCCGGCCGGCTTCTGCACTCCAACGGGCAGGTTCCCACAATCTTTTGGTAGATATTTCTCGGGCAGCACCATCTACGGTGAGGCGCAGGTAAACGTACTTTGGACCGGTAGTGTAATTTTTAGGTTGTTTTAGAAAGAAAAACAACCCGAAGCTCTTTTCCATTTTTATTCCTCCATTTTAAATTAAATTTCGGAATACAGCTCCATTGATACAAGATGTTTACGCCGTGAACTACTGTATACCAACAACTAACCACCATTTTCTAGCGTCTTTTTTATACCTAAAAAGACGCCACGAATTACGCTGGTAAATTATGTGTTTAAATGCATGATTTAGCGGAGCAGGCAAAATAAAAAGGCCTTTAAATCATTGATTTAAAGGCCTTTGCTGCTTTTTGGTGAAGCAATCAGCAGAGAGGATGGGATTCGAACCCACGATACCCTTTTGAGGTATACACACTTTCCAGGCGTGCTCCTTCAACCACTCGGACACCTCTCTGTAATTGGCTTGCAAATTAAAGGATTAATACCGCACTTTGCAAATATTTAAATTTTAAAACCATTTAGTTTACAAAGGTTCTAAAGATATCTCGCCGCGCAAATTACTTTCAAGCATTTTCCGGCTTTGTTCCGGAGGTAAATCCTGGCCCAGCACAAACATTAATTTGGTAACAGCGGCCTCGCTCGTAATATCGTAACCGCCAATTACACCTAAATCGCTTAAATATTTACTCGTCTGGTACATTCCCTGCTCTACCCGCCCGCCATCGCACTGGCTCACGTTTAAAATAAAGGTACCCCGGTCTACGGCTTCCTTAATAGCATTTAAAAACCAGGGAGCCGTTGGGGCATTGCCCGATCCGTAACTTTCCAGCACTACGCCTTTCAACCCTTTGGTTACCAATAAATTCCGGATTACACGCTCGGCCAAGCCTGGAAACAACCGTAACCTTACAATATTTTTTTCGAGTTTCTGGTGCGCTTTAAAGGTGCCCGTTGGGAATTGCAGCAACATCATGGAATGATACTCAATATTTACCCCGGCGTGTGCCAGCGGCGGGTAATTAGACGACCGGAAAGCGTTAAAATGCCGGCTTTCTACTTTTTTAGAGCGATTGCCCCGCAACAATAAACGGCCAAACATAATACACACTTCCGGCACAATACACCGGCCTTTGCGGGTAGATACAGCCACTTCCAACGCGGTAATCAGGTTTTCACGGGCATCGGTGCGCATTTTGCCAATAGGTACCTGCGCCCCCGTAAACACCACCGGCTTTTGTAGGTTTTCGAGCAAATAACTCAAAGCCGAAGCGCTGTAAGCCATGGTATCGGTGCCGTGCAGAATTACAAACCCATCGTAGTCGTTGTAATTTTCCTGAATAATGGCGGCCAGCTTAATCCAGTCTTCGTCGGTTACGTTAGAAGAATCAATGGGCTCTTCGTAACTGATTAGCGATAAAGCAATATTTAATTGCCGGAGCTCGGGTACCCGGAATAATATTTCTTCGAAATTAAAAGGCACCAGATGGCTACCCGTCCGGTCGTAAATCATACCAATGGTACCACCGGTATAAATGAGCAGCACCGAGCCTTCAGGTTCGAGGGTTAAAGCTGTATTAAGATTTACTTTACGTAAGGCCATGCTACAAATTAAATAGTTTTTTAGTATTAGCTGTACACGCCTCTACCAACTCCGCTAACGGCACGTTTTTTATTTCGGCTACCCGTTTAGCCACCAGAGGCAGGTAAGCCGGCTCGTTCCGTTTACCCCGGTGCGGCACGGGCGCCAAATAAGGGCAATCCGTTTCGAGCATTAAATATTCTAAAGGCACTTCGGGCAAAACTTTATCTAAGCCGCCGTTTTTAAAGGTAGCTACGCCGCCAATGCCCAGGTAAAAACCGGTTTTAATTACTTTTTGTGCTTCTTCGGCGGTGCCCGAAAAACAATGAAACACGCCTTGCAAGGTACCATCCTGGCTACGTTCTATTATTTCGTAAACTTCGTTAAAAGCTTCGCGGGTGTGCAGCACAATCGGAATATTATATTTTTTTGCCCAGTCTACCTGAATTTGTAAAGCTTCCTGCTGCTGCGGCAAAAAAGTTTTATCCCAGTACAGATCAATGCCGGTTTCACCGATGGCAATAAATTTACGTTGGTTCAACCAGTTTTCAACGGTATAGAGTTCTTTTTCAAAATGCTTCTGTACCGAACACGGGTGTAAGCCCATCATAGCCAGACAAACTGCCGGATGGTCGGCTTCGGTTTGCAACATTACATCAATGGATGTATGGTCTACGTTGGGCATTAAAATTTGCGCCACGCCCGCTTCGGTAGCTTTCCGGATTGTTTCGTCCCGGTCGGGCTTAAATTGCTCCGAATAAATATGAGCGTGCGAATCTATATAATTTAAAACAGACATACCGGCAGCATAACGTTACTCCAGATTAATATTTTCGCGCTTTCCAGTTTACCTTTAATGGCAACAGAAAGAACAAAATGGTAACCAGGGACACAAATATCGTATAAAACTCAAATAAAATTAATTTATCCAGCCGGTATCTTAACCCCAGCTTGGCTAAGCACCTGTAAATGAACCAGGTTTGCAGAAATAATTTAGCCAAGAAAATACCCAGCACTACCCACCCCGAGGTATAAGCCACAAACGGCAGGCAAAAAGCATAAAACGAGGCGTATATCACTAAAACCAGGCTCATGTACCAGGGTAAATGCCAGATTCCCTGCATCCAGCGTTTGCGCTGGTGCAACAGTTGCCCCAGGTTTTGGGCCGGGGCCGATAAAGCTAATACCCCCGGATGGAAAATATTAAGGGTGCGAAATTTTTGCTTGGTAACTGCTTTAAATAGCTGCACATCTTCGGTTACCGAAAAAGGCATGTTTTCGTAGCCGCCCGTAGCTTCGTAAGCCGCGCGGGTAACCAGCATGTTATTGCCCATGGTACTCACCGGCAGTTTTAAATTTGCTACTATTTGCATCAGGCCCAGGGCATTTACCCAATCTATGGCCTGGAGTTCCGGAAACAAGCCTTTGCCGGTAACGGTGGTAATGCCCGTAATTATGCCAATATTGGGTTGGCGGGTACCGGCCAACATATCCCGAATCCAAGTACGGGGTACTTCTATGTCGGCATCGGTAATAAAATAAATATCCGAAGTAGCCAGCCGGGTTAGGTGGGCCAGTACATTGGCTTTGCCCCTCGCCTGTCCTAAGTTTTCTTTAATCTGCACGCAGCGGTAAAAGGGCTTGTGTTTAATATATTGCCGAATTACTTCGTAGGTATTATCGGTAGAGGCATCATCGCCCAGCAATATTTCAATTTTGTTTTGCGGGTAATCTAACCGCCCAATGGCCTCCAGGCATTTTAGAATGGTATGCTCTTCGTTGCGGACCGCAATTAAAATACTAACGTAGGGTTGTATGCCCAACGGGGCAGGCGCTTTGGGTTGGTTAACCGCTTGCAGCACCACCACGAGTATAAATATCCCGAAAAAAATACTGAAATAAATAAGCGATACAATCATAAAGCGCTGAACCGGTAACCCAAAGCGGTAAAGTGCGCCAGTAATCGCGGCAAAACATATTGCATATTACGGCTGGCTTTCTGGCTATCGTGAAACACAACGATAGAACCGGGTTTCGTGTTTTTGATTGTTTTATTTAAACACGCCTCTTGCGTTAAACTTTTATCAAAGTCGTAGGTTAAAACATCCCACATAACTATTTGATAATCTGATTTTAATAAATAATACTGCTGTGGCGTAAATTTACCGTATGGCGGCCGGAATAATTTATTTTTTTTTGCCGGAATAATTTTATCCAGTTCCTGCTGACATTGCTCAATATTAGCCAGGTAAGCCGCAGATCGGGTTTGCCAGCCTTTTAAATGGTGGTAAGTATGGTTGGCCAAGGTGTGGCCGGCGGCGGCAGTTTGCATAACCAGCTCCGGGTATTTCCGGAGGTTATCACCAACGCAGAAAAAAGTAGCCTGGGCTTGGTATTGCTGTAGCTGGTCGAGTACAAAAGGCGTGAATTCAGGCACCGGGCCATCGTCGAAGGTAAGGTAAATAATTTTTTCGGAGGTAGGCCGGTGCCAGGTTAAGCCGGGCAGCAAAGTTTTTACCAGCCAGGGCGTACTAAACAGGCGCACGGGATTTAGCTTGCGTGTTTAAAACTTCTTCGAGTACGCGCATTACTTTTTCGGCGCTATGCTCCCACGAAAACCGACTGGCATTTTGCAAACCGGCCTGCACCAGTTGCGTCCGCACTTCTAAGTCGTGGTACACTTGTATAAGCGCGTGCGTAATTTCTTCTACGACCAACGGATTAACCAGCATGGCACCGTTACCGGCCACCTCGGGCATCGCACTGGTATTGGCAGTAATAATCGGGCAGCCGCATTGCTGCGCTTCCACAACGGTAATTCCAAAGCCTGTTAGCGCAGGCACGTACACGTTAGCCACAGCCGCTCCGTAAAGTTGTATTAGTTCGGCATCGCTCACGCGCCCGGTAAATATTACTTCGGATTTAAACTGCATTTGGTTGTAAGCTTCCTTTATACCCTTGCCCGACCATTTTTTTCCGCCCACCATGAGCAATTTTACTTCGCTGCCGGTTTTAAGCTTAAACATATCAAAAGCCTGGAAAAGATTAATTAGATTTTTACGCGCTTGCAGACCTCCCACAAACATAAAGAAAGCTTCGCCGTGCGCGTATTTTTGCCGGATGGCTACTTGCTGGCCAAAATTTACTTTCCGGAAATTAGCTCCGGCAGCATTATGTACCACTCTAATTTTATCCGGATTTATATTGTATTGCTGTATTATATCCTGACGGGTAAACACCGATACCGCAATTATTTTATTTGAGGCTTGGGCAAAGCGTGGGCCATAATAATTTAAATATTTCCGGTTAAGATAATCTTCATCCTGCGGATAATGTTCGTAGGCCAGGTTGTGTATAACGGTTACCCGCGGTACCGTCGTATTAAGCGTAGTCATGCCATCCGGGGATAGAAAAATATCGGGCTGCAGCTTTTTTAAGGCTTTGGCTAAACTTACCTGATACCACCAGTAAAACAAAAATGGGTGCCTGGCCGATGGATACACAACTATCGGCTTTACGTTGGCACTATAAATAAATTGCTTATCGTAAGCCCGATCGAAGAAAAAGTAGAACTCGTGCTCTGGGTATTTCACCGTTAGCCGGCGCAATATTTCGTGCGTAAACCTGCCGATGCCTGCTAACCGGTTGGGTAATAAAAAGCGTGTATTTACGGCTATCTTCAACGGTAATGCAATAATATTTTAAATTAATCTGCTGCCTTTTTTAGGAGCAACATGGAAGGGGTCAGAAATATACCCAAAATGGCATGCTTTGGTTTTGCGTCCGGTTTTCTACTACCAGCTCCGAGTTTATCAGCAGGTTAAGCCAAACCATAAAATCAATATTTCCGGGCAATTTTTATTAAGCTTGAATTTGCGGCAAAATAACGAAATAAACAGAAGCTTTCGTGATTCCATTTTGGTACCCCAAAAAATCTACCGAAACAGGACGGTACTAATAGCAGGCACCCATTAATAAGGTAAGCCAGAAGTAACTACCTGTTAAATATAAGGCTGAGGCATTTTTTCTATTCCTTTATCCTGCTTACTGAAGCAATATTGCATTAATATTTAAGATAACCGGGCAGATAAAAGGTTAGGGCAATATTTAACTAATATTTATTGCATTTAATCTATAAATTTTGTAATTTAAATTATTCTTTATCAACCTGTTAAACCCAGACGTTATGGAAAATGCAACCGCAATAGACCCCGCCAATGTAACGGCTAATGGTGCCGGCACCACGCATTATTCTTACTGCAATTTACCAGTTGCTCCCGAACGCATACTGGGTCCCGAAATTCATGAAAACCGCGCTAGTTTAATTTTGCTTTTTAGTAATAAATGGGTAAACGGCACGGTACTCCGCTATTATTTCTTCGATAAAGAAACCGACGGCAATAATGTGATGCTGACCAACGGCACCAAGCAATGGCGAACCTTTACCACTTCCGAAGCCGAAAAAGAGGTGGTGCGGAAAGCTTTTACAACCTGGAAAAACTTAGGCATTGGGTTAGAATTTAAAGAAGTAAGGTCGCGCGACGAAGCCGAAATACGGATTGGTTTTATGCGGGGCGACGGGGCTTGGTCGTACATTGGCCGCGATATTATTGATTTAAATATTGGCCGCGACGATCGCACCATGAATTTTGGCTGGGATTTAACCCGCCACCCACGCGAACTCGATACGGCCTTGCACGAAATTGGCCATACCCTGGGGTTTCCGCACGAACACCAAAATCCGTACGCGGGTATAGTCTGGGACGAAGAAGCCGTTTATGCTGCCCTGTCGCAGCCACCTAACAGCTGGAGCCGCGACAAAACTTACCACAATATTATTCGCAAGATTGCGGCCGATACCGTACAGGGTTCTAACTGGGACCCGGATTCCGTGATGCATTATCCGTTTGAGCCAGGCTTAATAAAAGAACCGCCCCAATACCGCAATGGCTTAACCCCGGCCGGCGGGCTTTCGGAACGGGACCAGAATTGGATTAAAAACTTTTACCCGCCCCTAGAACCTGATAAAGAAATTGAGTTAAAAGTAGCTGAATCTGTTAAGCTAAACTTAAATCCGGGAGAACAGAAAGATTTTATTATTAAGCCCAAAGCTTCCCGCAATTACGAAATCCGGACTTTTGGTTCTTCCGACACGGTAATTGTACTCTTCGAGAACGTAAAAGGCGAACTACGCTACTTTAAAGGCGATGACGACAGCGGGGAAGACCGGAATGCCCTTATTAAAACCAGATTACGCAAAGGCCGCTCGTATGTACTGCGGGTAAGACTTTATTACGCCAACCACGCCGGCGAAACCGCCGTGATGTATTATTAAATATTACAAGCTGCCTTATTAACTGCAATGTAAAATCAAGCATCATTCAGGCTTAACCGATATTACGCAAAATTTTCCAGTAAACAGTTTTTTTAAGACTAAGCAGTCCACACTTGTCATTCAGGAGGAACCTATTTAGCAAGTAACCAAATAGGTTCCTCCTGAATGACAAGTGTGGATTGCTTAAACCTCTTTTTATATTAAGTCACTTCAATTTCTATTATTCAGCTAAAAAGTAATAATAGCCAACTTAAAATTGAAAACAAGACAGCACATGGTGTAAGCCATACATTCGGTTTAAAACTGCAAATCCACCACCTTACCAATTATAATTATAGCCGGTGAACCAAAGTGCTGCTCCTTTACCAGGGCTTCAATGGTATCTACAGTACCCGCTACCATCCGCTGGTTGGGGCGGGTACCGTTCTGAATAACAGCCACGGGGGTTTGGCTTTTGCCCACGGCTTTAAATAATTTGGTAATTTCGCCCAAATTATTCATGCCCATTAATATTACCACTGTAGCCGTAGATTGCGCTGCCAGTTGTAAATCGCTGGAAATATGACCTTGGGTAGTGGCACCGGTAATAACCCAGAAACTCTCCGAAACCCCGCGGCTGGTAAGCGGAATATTGAAGGCCTCGGGTACGGCTACGGCACTGCTAATACCCGGTATTACAACGGTTTCTATCCCAAAAGAACTGGCATAAACTATTTCTTCGTATCCCCGGCCAAAAACAAAAGGGTCGCCGCCCTTCAGGCGCACAATATGGCCGTAATCCTGGGCGTACGATACAATCAACTGGTTTATTTCGGTTTGAGAATATTCGTGGTTACCCGAGCGCTTGCCCACAAAAATGCGGGGAGCGGTAGCCGGAGCCAAATCCAGCAACTCGGTGTTAACTAAGGCATCGTAAAGAACCGCGTTGGCTTGCGACAGGGCTTGCGCACCCCGTAAGGTAATTAAATCGGTAGCTCCCGGGCCTGCGCCAATCAGGGTTACTTTCGGCTTTTGAACTTGCATGAAATAAGTGGCCGGTTTTTGAAAAGAGTGGCAATATAAAGCAAAATCGGGCACGCTTGCAAACGTACCCGATCTGCGCCTACGCGAACGCTCTTCTTTTCCGGTTCAAACGGCGGTAATTAAATAAACCAAAGCTTTAGTTGGCAAATTGCTTTAATAAATGCTGGTCTTCTACGGCCAAGGCATCGGTAAGTAAATAATGCAACAATTTTAACAAGGCTTTATAGGTGGGCAAATTTTTTAACGTTTGGCGGTTACGCGGGCGGGGCAGCCAAACCGAAAGATTTTCGGCAATTGCCCCTAACTTAACCGGGTTCATAATTAATATCCGGTCGGCCATAAAAACAGCATCTTCCAGGTGCTGCGTAGCATATATTACTGTGCGGGGCTTTTCTTCCGAATCCATTAAATTTAACAAACTCATGTGGAGCAGTCCTTTTTCTGAGGCATCCAGCGAATCGAATAAATAATCGAGTAGTACCACCGCGTGGCCGGCGGCAAACCGCAAAGCCAATTTAGTTTGCTGAATTACCAAGCCCGGCACCTGCAAAGGCGTTAAATCGCGGTAAGCCTGTAAGCCGGCTGCGGTTAAATATTGCTCGGTTAAGGTTTTCTTTTGATTTACGCCTAAATAAGATTGGTAATAATGAATAACCTGGTAAACCTGGTGGTAAATACTGTGTACTGGTGAAAGATTCCGGTAATAAAATTCGGCTTCGTTGGTGGCGGCAGCAATGGCGCGGCCACCCGCATAGGTTCTTTTTTGAATGTCGTGCTGTTCCTGGAAAACCTGGTGCAGCCAGGCCACACAACTACTACGCCCACCCATTAACACCACAATCTCGCCCTGGCAGTTCTGCAGATTAAAAGCTGGATTTAATTTATAGCGGCCTTTGATAGTAGATAAATACGGGTCCATTTCTTTGATTTGGTGGTAACGCATGATTCTCATAAGGCAGCTATTTTATAATATTATAATTTTTTACATCCAGATTAACTTGATTTGTGCCTTTCCGTGAAAGCTGGGCAATAGCAGTTATGTTTGTTAGACGATAATATTTCGTATCTACTGCTCAGCTTTCACAGGAAAGGGCTTAATATTTTTAGTTTATACCATCTGATAAGAAAAGTATAACTGATTTAATTTTTAAGGCTACAAAACTCAATTTAAATATCTTCATTATTATAGGTAATTGTTTGAATTTTATATATCAAACATACACAAACACCTTAAAATTAACAACACACATTCTAAAAAATATTTATTTTTCAAAATACCCCTTCAAATTTAACCACCTTTAAAGTTAATTTAAGTATTTAGATTGTTTTGTATTAAATTTTTAAAGCAGTCTTTTTTGTCTTTGCTATACTTTTGCAGATTTCACCTAGCATTAAGCTGGCAAGTTTTCATTTTACAATCTGGGTATTGGTTTTAATAAGTAAATTGCGGCCCTTATTTCAGGTACATGGGCAGTAGAAAAAAGAATATTTCAGACTTAAGTTGGTTACTGCTTAAGCTCTTTATTCTGGCGGGTACATTTTATTATTTATACCAAACAATTATTGGCGAAGGGCAAAAGCCGGAAACCTGGTTTTTAGAGTTGCTGCGCACCTTACAAAAAGGTCGGGGCGCTTTCATTTTTCTAGCCTTGGGCCTTATTACTTTAAATTGGGGGCTGGAAGCCCGCAAGTGGCAAAAATTGGCGGCTAAAGTAGAGCCGCTCACCTTTTGGCAGGCCTACCGGTCGGTATTAGTCGGCATTTGCCTGGGCTTTATTACCCCCAACCGGATGGGCGACTACGCCGGGCGCATTATGGAACTGCAAAGCCGGCAACGGCTGGAAGCCCTGGGAGCCATTTTTCTAGGCCGTTTTTGTCAACTAATTATTACGGTAGCAACGGGTTCGGTTGGTATATTTTATTTTCTGGCCAGTTTTCTTAATCCTGGTTTTGGTATTCTGGCCGGTGTTGCTACTACCCTGCTTTTAATTAATGGAGGTATTTTCCTGTTATTATTCCGGCCTGGCATATTGTTAACGGCCGCCGCCGCTATACCCATTTTAAACCGGTTTATGCAATACGTAAATATTATAGATACTTATACCGTGGCCGAAATACGGCATTTGCTTTGGCTATCGTTTTGGCGCTACGGTGTTTTTCTGGGGCAATTTATGTTGTTGTTGTATGCTTTTGGCGTCAAAGTGCCCTGGTACCAGATGGCCTTGGGCATAAGCGGCACTTTTCTCTTAAAATCAGTGGTACCATCGGTGAGCGCCCTCGCCGATTTAGGGATGCGTGAATTATCGGCTATATATTTTTTTAGTTTACTCGGGCAAAGCAGTTTTTTGGTAATGAGCGCCAGCTTAAGTTTATGGTTTATAAATATTGGCATTCCAAGTTTAGTAGGCTTATTATTTATCTGGCGACTGAAATGGAAAATCAAAACTAAAAAAAAGAAAAGTAAAATTAATAGCTTGGTACTGCAAGAAGAAGAACAATACTAAACTAAAACGGGCAGCCTGCTAGGCTGCCCGTTTTACGTTTTAATTAGGAGCATACAAATTATTTAAACATTTAAGCCCCACCCCTGGCGGTATTCGCGGGTTACAAATTGGGTAGCTTCCGGCGAATTGGTAAATTTAAGGTTAGCCGAATCCCACGATAATTTTTTACCGGGGAACCGCGGTGCAATCATACCCAGCAACATGGTTTCGGTTAGCGGGCCGGCGTAGTCGAAGTTAGAAGAAGGCTGTTTTTTGCCGTCTTTGCAGCAGCGTACCCAATCCATTTCGTGACTCACATCGATCCGCGGAATAGTTTTAGCCGGTTGTTTGTAGCTTTCCATGCGGCTTTTGGGTAATAACCGCGGGTTAGAGCCGTACGTGTCGTGCATCAGTTTGCCTTTATCACCAACCATTATCACGCCACCCCCAGTGTTCATATTTTCCGAAATATCCAGTTCTTCGGGGCGCGGCGGCATAATACCCCCATCGGTCCAGATAAGTTTAACCGGCGGCATATTTTCACGGGCCGCAAACTCATAAGTAATTTGGGTAGCCAACGGATAACTTACCCGCGGGTCTTCTTTGGTACCACCCCATGGGGTACTAGAGGCTTCTACGCTAACCGGCGGACCTAATTTTAAGGCCCAATTCGGATGATCGAGTAAATGCGCGCCCATATCGCCCAAAGCGCCTACGCCAAAATCGGTCCAGCCACGCCAGGCAAACGGGTGGTAATCGGGATGGTAAGGCCGCATCGGGGCCGGACCTACAAATAAATCCCAGTTTAAAGTAGCCGGTACCGCCACCGTGTTAGTAGGTCGGGCTTGGCCTTGCGGCCAATACGCCATGGGCCGGTTGGTCCAGGCAAAAACGGTATGCACACTGCCAATCGCGCCATCCCAAATCCATTCGTTTATGAGTCGGGCGCCTTCGCTGGAGTGGCCCTGGTTACCCATTTGGGTAATAATTTTAGCTTTACGGGCAGCTTCGGCCAAGGTGCGGGCTTCGTGTACGGTATACGTAAGCGGTTTTTGCACGTACAAATGCTTCTTCCGCCGAATGGCTTCCATGGCAATTACTGCGTGGGTATGATCAGGCGTGGCGATTACCACCCCATCAATATCCTTTTTCATTTTATCAAACATTTCGCGGTAATCCTGAAATTGCTTGGCTTTGGGATATTGCTCTTTTAACTGCCGGAAATTGGTAATCTGGTCGTTTATACTTTTGCGTTCCTGCTCGGTTTTAGCTGAACTTAAGCGGGTTTGGGCACGGCTGAGGTCATCGTCTAGCTTGGTAAAAGCTTTATTCGCATATTCTTTATCTACATCGCACAAGGCCACAATATTCTGGCTCGACAGGTTTAACAGGTTAGCTCTCCCCATACCGCCTACGCCGATGCCGGCCACATTAAATTTATCGCTGGGCGCTACAAAGCCCGGCCCGCCTAATACGTAACGCGGAAAAATGTAAAAAGAAGCGGCAGTTAAGGCGGCTCCTTTAATAAAATCCCGTCTTCCTAGTGATTTTTTTTCTTCTTTATTGGGCGTTGGTTTTTTATCTGACATGGTGGATGAATATTTTTAATATATAATAAGGTTAAGCCGCTCCTGCTTTGGGCGCTTCCGGGATTTAATGTATTAATTTTATATTTAAAATGCACCTTTTAAGGCATTTTTTAACTATGTTGGAATAAATATTCACTAACATCTAATCTAAAATTAGCCACGAACTGCTACCCCGCCGCTTTTTTATAAAGTAAGAATTAAGATACCTTTGCTAAGCGTAAAGGACTTTCCAGAACGCTTATGTATGCTGATACTGCTTTTAGGATTAATATTTTTATACGGATGGGTTATGCTGCGGCGGCTGTGGGCCTGGCAACAAATGCCACCCGCAATACTGCCACCGGATTTTAAATCAAAAACCAAAATATCGGTAATTATTCCTATCCGCAACGAAAGACAGAATATTTCCCGGCTCCTTCAGGATTTAAGCAACCAAAACTATCCGGCACAATTATTCGAAGTATTGGTGATAAATGATCATTCCGAGGATAATTCAGAAGAATTAGTTAACCAGTTAGCCGGGCAGGTTCCTTTTACTTTGCGGTGCTTAAACCTGGCAGAACAAACCGGAAAAAAAGCGGCCGTAGCGCTGGGGGTAGCCGCCGCCACCGGGGAGTTATTGGTTTTTACCGACGGTGATTGCCGGGTGCAGCCAAACTGGCTAACTTATTTCGCCTTTTGTTACGTTACAAAGGAGGCAAAATTTATTAGTGGCCCGGTTTGTTACGCGCCTACGCCTACGTTTTTCGAGAAAATGCAGTTGGTAGAATTTGCCAGCTTAATTGGTACCGGCGGCAGCTCCATTGCCTTAGGCAAACCCAACATGTGCAACGGGGCCAACTTAGCGTACCCGAAAGAAATATTTACCCAGGTTAATGGTTTTGCCGGCAACGCGCACCTGCCCTCCGGCGACGACGAATTTTTGATGCACAAAGTACACCAACAATATCCAGGCTCGGTTTACTTCCTGAAAGCCTCGGCGGCTACAGTTTTTACCCAGGCCAAACCTACATTAGCCAGTTTTTTTGCCCAACGGGTGCGTTGGGCCAGCAAATGGCCGGCTTACCAGCAAATAGGCGTAAAACTGCTGGCGGTGCTGGTGTTTGGCGTAAACTTTATGTTGTTCTTAGGTCTGCTGTTGGCCTTAACGAATAATTTTTCCTGGTTTGCGCTAAGCTTAGCCTTTGGCCTTAAAATCCTTATCGATTTTCTGTTTTTAAAGCCCGTACTTAAGTTCTTTAATAAATTAAAATATTCCTATATTATATTACCTTTACAGTTTATCTATGTGCCCTACGTGGTAATAACGGCTTTAACTGGTTTACGGGGTTCTTACCACTGGAAAGGAAGAAAAATAAAACCATAGTACTGCTTATTCACAAACTTTTAAGGCCTTAAAATTTTATTCGGAATAATTATTTAATATAAAATAATACTGAAAAAATAATAAATCAGCTAAAAAACAGTTTTAACCGAATAGTAGCGGTACCTGAACAATGTTAGTATGAACGAAATTGAGTACGACATTATTGATGAACTATACTTTGTAACAGCTTACAAAGACATAGCTGCAACTTTAAACCTATCGGACGAAGACCTGGGCCGGCACCTGGCTGCTTTGGCTAAAAAGGGCTATGTTAAAACCTTGTACCCCGACCCCGATACCGAAGTAGCTTTCGACGAAAATATATTCCAAGCGAATTACCGGCAATATTTTTATTTGGCTACTAAAGCCGGCCTGATTACGCATAATTCTCGCTAAATGGCTGTAACCCAAGCACCAGTTACTGTTTCGCGGCCACCCGCTTATTATATCCGGTTACGTTTATGGCGCAACAAACCGGCTATGCTGGGTTTACTATTTATTTTGGCGGCCACGGTAATTGCTATTTTGGGTTATTTAATTTTACCCGATGCCACGCCAAATGCCAACAATAGTTTTGTAGCGTTGCAAAAGAAAACACCCGGCTTTGCGGTGCAGGTTTTACGCGTTCCGGTTAATACCGAGGCCGCGCCTGGGGTTAATATATTTTATAAAATGCTGTTCGGCCAGGAAGATTCTTACCAGGAATACCCCATCCGGAGTTACCAGGTAAACGGCAGTTGGGTAATAGCCCAGCCTTACGAACAAAATAAAGCGTTGCCACAAGAAGATTTAAAATTTGCCATCTCGGCATTAACACCCCCGGGTACAATCCCCAATACTACCAAACAATTGCCAGGGCAGGTGGTTTATACAAAACACTTTTGGCTTGGCACCGATAATGCCGGACGGGATGTGCTGAGTAGATTATTGTTGGGTACCCGTATTTCACTCGGTATTGGCCTGGTGGCGGTATTAATTTCGGTATTTGTGGGTATTGTTATTGGTGCCATAGCCGGGTATTTTGGCGGGTTCATAGATAGGCTCATGCAGTTCCTGATGACCGTGGTTTGGTCGGTGCCGAGTATTATGCTGGTTATTGCTATCTCGCTGGCCCTGAATAGCAAAGGCATTTGGGTTTCGTTTGTGGCCGTGGGTTTAACCATGTGGGTTGACGTAGCCCGGGTAATACGCGGCCAATTTTTAAGTTTAAAAGAAAAAACGTATATTGAAGCTGTGCGTGTTCTGGGTTTGCCCCGGCACCGCATTATTTTAAATCATTTATTGCCCAACATGACCGGGCCGCTAATTGTAATAGCCACTGCAAATTTTGCCTCGGCTATTTTAATGGAAGCGGGCCTGAGTTTTCTGGGGTTGGGTGTGCAGCCGCCGGCTCCCTCCTGGGGAATGATGGTTAGCGAAGGTTTTCAGTTGATAGGAGCAAAAGCAGGATTCTACCTTGTTTTACTACCCAGTGTTCTCATCAGCTTATTGGTGTTGAGTTTTAATCTGCTCGGAAACGGGCTTCGTGATGCGTATGACCCTAAAATCCTCCTTACCAATACCCCTGGCTGATGCCACGGATATTAAGAAGGAATTAAACCTGAAAAAGCTGGAGCTTTCGGCTCTGCTGGAAGTTACCCAGGCAATTAATAATAATTTGCCCGAGTACTCCCTGTACAAAATATTTCACTTTACGCTACTAGCCCAGTTGCACATAAACCGGCTTACCCTGTTTGTAGTCGACGACGATTGGGAGTGTAAAATTTGTTTTGGCACCAGCTACAACTTTAAAAAGCTCGATCAGTTACCCGAAGCCATTAAAGAAATTTCCGAAATAACCTTGATTTCGGATTTAAACCTCGATGCCAAGTGGCAGGAGTTCGAAACGGTTATACCGGTTTTCCAGAATAATAAAATATTGGCTTTCGTGCTGATTGGTAACTCGCAGGCCTATTATTCCGATATTGCGGCGCTCTCTTTCGTGCAAACCATTAGCAATATTATTATTGTGGCCATGCAGAACCGCAAGTTGGCCCGCCAGCGCTTAGCCGAAGAAGCCATCCGGAACGAAATAAAAATTGCCCGCGAAGTGCAAACCATGCTCTTCCCAAAGGCTTTGCCCAATAACCAGGATGTAGTGGTGCACGCCAGCTATATTCCGCATTCTTCTATTGGCGGCGATTATTACGATTGCGTGGAAATAGACCAAGACCGGTTTTTGTTTTGCGTAGCCGATGTTTCGGGTAAAGGTGTACCGGCTTCCTTGCTCATGTCTAACTTTCAGGCGGGTTTACGCACCATTGTGCGCCAATCCGATGACCTGGTGAAAGTAGTAAAAGAACTAAACCACCTCATTTACAACAACGCCATCGCCGAAAAATTTATAACCTCTTTTTTAGGAATATACAACCGCAAAACCCGCGAACTGCAATACGTAAATGCCGGCCACAACGCCCCGGTTATGCTCTACGAAGATAATTCGTGCCAATTATTAACCGAAGGCTGCACCATGCTGGGTATTTTTGAAGAGCTGCCATTTATATCGGTGAGTAAATTACAGGTGCCGAATAAAACCCTACTGCTCTGCTATACCGATGGCTTAACGGAAGTTTTTAACCTAGAAGAAGACGAGTTTGGCCTGGAGAACACCATTAATTTCCTAAAGAACTCCCGCTACCTGAGCTTACCTAAACTGCACGAAGAATTATTAGAAGAAATTAAAAACCACAACCAGGGCAGTACCTCTTTTCAGGATGATATTACGTTGCTGTCTTGCCGGTTTAAGTAAGTTAAATTTATATTCATTTAGGTCTTAACATCTATAAACCAGCAACGGCTTTTAGTTTAACTAAAAGCCGTTGCTGTTCTACGCCACTTATAACGATTGGGGTTGCCACCATAAGCATGAAGACTAAGAGATACATTATTTTGCCGTGTCAGGTGTTATCACCTGACACTAACTTTATCCAGCCTATGCTTACAGAACATCCTAAATATTTCATGTATTATGCCCACCCACATTCATGATATAGGAATAGGAATTTATAAGAAATTATGCGGAAAGTAAGTGTCAGGTGATAACACCAGACACGGCGAGAAGGCCCTATTTATGTGAATTAATAAGTTTATGGAAATCCTTTGAAACAAAAAGCCTTGCAAGCAAAATACTTACAAGGCTTTTTATTAAGAAAATCTACTTAGAAGTAGGTTGAAAAATATTTAATTCTTCGCCCCGAAGAAATCAATCACCAACACTTTATCTAAGTGCGGACCTAATATTTTACCAAACTCTTTATGCGCCGGGTGTGGCAAATAAGCATCGCGGTCGGCGGCATTTTTAAAGGTTACCAAAAAGCAATGCGTGTAGCCCTGCGCTAAGTTTTCGGGACTTACGTTGGTACCCCACTCGTAACCAATAATAGTAGGAATTTTGCTCGGCAACGCTGAGAAAGCTTGTTCTACTTCTTTTACCTGCGCGGGCGTAGCAGAATCTTTAAATTTAAATATAACCACGTGGCGCAATAATTTTTCATCGTTCTGCTTCATAGTTGTAGGCTTAGGCTGGGCTTTAGTTTTATTTTGACTCATGGCGGAAGTTATGGCGCCGCACCAAAGCAAGGCGACTAACAAAAAATAAAATCTTTTTCTCATGTAAACTTAGGCGATTAATATAGTTAGTGAATAGTTTTGGTGATAAAAGTTTTCTCGTGTTTGGTGGCCGGAATGCTAACGGCATATTTTTTACCATCGGGTGCCACGGTTAATTTTATAAAATTAGCTTTACAGTTTTCTTCCAGGTTAGCAATATAACCTTCCTGGGTGTTAAACTCCGAATCTTGCCGGATATTTTTGTGCAATTGGTAAGCGGCCTGGATGCTGGGCGTGTTGCGCAAAGTGGTGACGGTTTCGGGGCCGCAGCCTTTGCGGGTGCCGTTGTTCATGATGCTAACCGTAGGCGCTAAATTTTTAATCAGCACCGGGTTATTGCTTTGGTCGAGGCCGTGGTGGTTTACCTGGAACACATCTACGGTGCCAACCAGGTTGGTGGGGCATACCAGGTTTTTCTCAATATTCCAGGTCAGGTCGCCGCCATCGAAAAACCGGAACGGCCCGTAATCCATTACCAGCACCATGCTATTGGCGTTGTCGGAAGTATCGGTTGCTTTATCGGTGGTGGTTTCGCAGCCGTCGGGGTTTTTAATGTTTTTAGCAACCGTTACAAACTGTTTGTCTACCCCTACAAACTTTATGGTTAAATTTGGTAAGCCTTTCGCCAGTTTTTGCAACGGTATTGTTCCGTTGGGTTTAATTAAAGATCGCTTTTTTACGGCCATATCTTTATAAGGCTGAATATTCTGCGCAAAGTTTCTATCCTCGGTTAAACTGGCCGGAACACCTTTATCGATTACTTCCACAATGGGTATTTTTGCGGCTAATTCGGCGGCTCCGCCATAATGATCGATGTGCCAGTGCGTAGTTACCAGGTGGTCAATTTGTTTCAAGCCGGCCACATTACGGGCCACCTGGAATATGCGTTCTGAATCACGGCCACCAGGATTGCCGGCATCAATCAAAATTGATTCGCCGGCTGGGGTTACAATCAGGGTAGCTGCGCCGCCTTCGGTATCAATCCAATACATAGTCAGGTTGGTGGCGGCAGCGGCTACAATATTTTTAGGAGGTTCGGGCCGGAGTAGCGGCACCGTAAACCCCGAAACCAATACACTTGCCGCAAACAAGCCGGCGAATAAAACCCGGTTTTTTTTCATATTTAGCTATATCAATTATTCAACATTAAGCCAGCGCCTTACCTATTAATTCCTGCGCCTCAGTTGGCAAGCTCAGTTGCAGGGCCAGTTGGTGACCTTCCGGCGTCATTTTGCGCCAGGTTTTCTGCACAATATCAATCACTTTAGCTTCATCGTGCTGGCGGGCAAAATCCTGGAAATAATATTCCAGGAAAACCAAACAAATAACATCTTCCAGCAACTGCACTTCGGGATCTATTTTAAGCTGTCGCTTTTGCACCAGAAACTGTACCCGCTCAATTATTTCGGGTTCGTACCCTACTTCGGTTAATATTTGTCCGGCTACTTCGGCGTGGTATTTTTTCAGGCTGTTGCGCCATTTGTTGTAGCCCTGCACATCCATCGGAAAGTCTTTGCGCGCAATGGCCCACCGCCGAATGTGCTGACAACGTACGGCTAGTTGCAGCGCTTCCGAAGCATCCGGCGCAACCCTATTTAGGCATTCTGTCATGCGCTGGGCATACAGCACCTCTTTGGGGTACGAAATACCGTCGGCTATTTCCACATGCGGGTCTTCGCTGTTTACTTCGTCGAACCGGCGTATGGCCTCCTGGAAGCGGTTTTGATCGGCAATCATGTAAATATTCTTTTTTAGCCCTTAAAGGTATAGGTTTTAGGTTAATATTAATTAGCCCGCCGTGAATTTTAGAAGCTTCGGTAATGTTCGTAGCTTTGTATATTCATGATAAGAGCAACCCCTACCCTTTTAACCAATAAGCTGATTCTGGGCGTAGACCCCGGCACCACCATTATGGGCTTTGCCCTTATAGAAGTAACGGGGTCCAAAGTAAAAGTACTTACTTACGATACCATCAACTTAAAGCGGGTAACCAACCACGCCGTTAAACTCAAGCGCATTTACGACGGCACCATAGAACTGATTAACCAATATTTGCCCGATGAAATGGCCATTGAAGCGCAGTTCTATTCCAACAACGTGCAGTCGATGCTAAAACTCGGCCGGGCCCAGGGCGTGGCTATTGCCGCCGCTTTGTCGCGCGATATTCCTTACGTGGAGTACGCACCTAAACGTATTAAACAATCTATTACGGGTAACGGGAATGCCTCCAAAGAACAGGTAGCGCACATGCTGGGGCAAATTTTAAAATTAACCGATGTTCCTAAATTATTTGATGCCACCGATGCGCTGGCTGTAGCTTTGTGCCATCACTACCAGAAAGGCGTAAATACCCAGGCCGGCACCAAATCCTGGAAAAGCTTCCTCACCGATAACCCGGATAGGATTAAGTAATATTTATAGCACTAGATAAATAAAGAAATATAAAGTTTTCTGCTTTCGCGAGCGTCCCGCTCGTGAATATTCCCTCCGGCCTCTGGCCGATATAAATATTTATTTTATTTCCTATTCTGAAAAAGGCAACACTATCGCGGGCGTCTTGCCCATGATGTTTTCATCCGGCCTCTGGCCGCATTAACTAATAGCTGAAATAATTAGTTTAAGGCAGGTTTACACAGGCCAGAGGCCTGAATAAAAAAGGCACGAGCGGGACGCTCGCGCCAGCAACCAGGATAAATTAATATCCTGGTTTTAAAGTTTAGCACTAAATATCACCTCGGCTACAAACCCAGTTCTTCCATCGTAACCACCGGAATATCTTTCGTAGCAATTTCAGCTAAAGGTTTTTGATTGCTTTTATCATACTGGTAACCAGCTTTACCAAGCGGCCACAACATGGGCATTAACGAATAAATGGCCCCTTTAAAACCCTGGGTAATGGCTTCTAAATTGCCGGTATCTTTCGAGTTTTTGGCTTCGTTTTCAATTTCGAAAGGGCCAGTAAAACCTTTAGCTTTTATAACATCAACAAAAGCCCGCCAATCCATACTATCGGAGCCACCGAAGCCGGGGAGCATGGCTTCGTAGTTATGGCGGTCCCAGTCGTGCGCAGGAATAGGTACACCCGCTTTTTCGGCCAACGCTCTATCTACCGTTTGCATGGGGTACATGCTGCCCCAGTGGGCGCGTACGCGGTTTTGTAAATTGCGGGTGGCTTTTACGTGTATGCGGTGCAACCTCGAAAAATCCGTCTCCTGCATTACCGCTACCGGATCTACGTGCTGCCAAACATCATGCGACGGGTCGTAAATTTCGCCGTGGGCTTTACTTGGTATTAAGGCATACATCAGTTTGCGGGCCGCCAGTACGCCGGTTAAATTATTGAAGGTAGTAGTGTAGGAAGCCGAACGCCAGCCTTCCATCGGGCAATTTTCGTAGAGCACCGTTACGCCTAAATCTTCGGCGTATTTAATTATGGGCGTAAACACCCGCGCGTATTCGTCAAGGTTCTTCTGAAATCCGTTTTCCTGGTTGCCCAGTTCGTGGTTGTAGCCCACAAAAGTCCCAACTTTTACGTCGTTCGCATCGCCACCCAATAAATGCGCAATCCGGATGAGTCGCAGCAGATGATCCTGGTTTTTGCGGCGTTCCGTTTCGGGACCGCCAATTAAGTTCTCGAAAGCGCCGATTGATAATTTTAAACCGGCTTCGTTAAAAGTAGCCAAGGTGCGTTTGGCATCTTCCAGGGTAAATGCTTCATAATCCAGGTGCGTGGCTACGTGGTCCTGGCGGGTGCCGTCGCGGCGGAAAACACACAAATCAATGCCTTGCACCCCAATATTTTGGGCGCGGGAAATTAATTCCGGCAGCTTCAGTTTATCAAAAGCCGAACTCATTAACCAGATTGGATTATTTAGGGCCTGCATAAATTAGGTCTGAATATTTAAAGTTTTTAAATCTATTAATCCGCTGCCAAATAAAAAAGACCTTACCGAAATGCATCGATAAGGTCTTTTCTTAAATATTTAAGTTTATAAATACGATTTTATTTTAGCCGCTATTGCTTCCATTTCTTCCGCCGGAAATTGCTTTTTTGGTTGCGAAAAATTCATATCGTTCATTTGGTTAATTGGAATAAGATGCACGTGCGCATGGGGCACTTCCAAACCAATAACCGCCACGCCAACCCGCGTACAACCAGTTGCTTGTTTAATAGCGTGGGCTACTTTTTTGGCAAATATTTGCATATCGCCTAACAACTGATCTTCCAAATCAAAAATATAATCAATTTGGGCTTTAGGTATTACCAAGGTGTGGCCTTTCTGCAAGGGGTAAACATCTAAAAAAGCCAGAAAACGATCATCTTCGGCAACTTTGTAGGCAGGAATTTCGCCTCTTACTATTTTGGAGAAGATTGTTTCCATGGCTGCTACCGCGATATTTCTAATATTTCGAATTTAATTTTACCGGCCGGAATAATAATTTCGGCTACATCGCCGACTGATTTACCCAGTAAGCCTTTGCCAATAGGTGATTTTACCGATATTTTACCGGCGGCCAAATTGGCTTCTTCTTCCGAAACCAAACAATAATCCATTACCATGCCGTTGTTCAGGTTTTTAATTTTAACCTTCGATAAAATAAGAGCCTTACTCATATCCAGGTTTGAGTCGTCGATCAGGCGGGCATTACCTACTACTTCTTCCAGCTTCGCAATTTTTAACTCCAAATGACCTTGGGCATCTTTGGCAGCGTCGTATTCGGCATTTTCACTTAAATCGCCTTTGTCGCGTGCTTCCGCCAATTGCCGGGCTACTTCAGCCCGTCCTTTTGTTTTTAGTTCTGCCAGTTCATCTTTTAGCTTTTGCAAGCCCTCAGCGGTGTAATAAGAAACAGTTCCCATAATTATAATACGTTTATTAACATCTGGTAAAATAAAAAGAACGGTCTGCCACAGACCGTTCCTAGTGCAAGATACGAAAAATATTCTATCGGGTAAATATTTATAGCGGCAGAAATTATTCGCCGGTGTTTACTGCATACTTTTTAATTTAGGTCGTTTTTGTACTTTAAAATAATTAATCTGCGTCTGTTTGCTGCAACAATTCTTTAATTTTCTGCACCAGCACCTCGTTTATTTTCACGTAAGATTGATGCGACCAGCCGCCAATGTGCGGGGTTAATATTACATTATCGGCTGCCGCCAGAAAATCGAAATTTCTTTTTTGCGTTTCGGTTAAGGTTAGTAATTTTTCGTTTTCCAGTACATCCAGCGCCGCGCCTCTTACTTTTCCTGTATTTAAATATTTAACTAAATCGGTCTGGTTTATTATTTCGCCGCGTGCGGTATTTATTAGCCAGATTTTCTTGGAAAAAGAATTAAAAAATGCTTCGTTGGCGAAATGTTTGTTTTCCGGAATATATGGAATATGCAAACTTACTACATCGGCTTTGGCAAAAATTTCGGTTAAAGGAACCAAGCGGGCAAATTCATCGGCAGCCAAACCGTCGTCTTTGTCGTAGGCCAACACCTCGCAGTTAAAACCAGCCAGCCGCCGGGCAAAGGCGCGGCCCATGTGCCCGTATCCGATTAGGCCAATGGTTTTGCCCATTATTTCTTCGCCGCGGTTGGCTTCGCGCAGCCATTGGTAAGCCCGCACTTCTTTATCGGCTTTTACCACGTTCCGGAACAAGGCCAGCAATAACCCAAGCGTAAATTCGCCAACGGCATCTTTATTTCCTTCGGGCGCATTTATTAAAGCAATATTCTTTTGCGCCAGCGAGGCTTCGTCAATATTATCTACGCCGGCGCCGGCGCGGGCTACAAATTTTAAGCGGTCGGCGTTTGCTAAGATTTCGGCGTTTACTTTTATTTTGCTGCGCACCAGCAAGCCATCGTAAGCGGGCAATATTTCTTTTATTTCGTCTTTTTTAATTTCCGGCCGGTAATCTACTGCAACGCCAATTGCTTCGAGCATGGGCTCAATGGTGGGGTGCATTAGGTCAATAATCAGGCAGGAAAACTTTGGTGGCGTCATAAAACTTATTTAAAGATGTAACAGCAGGTGGGCGACAAAAAAGTAAACCCCCAAACCCAGCAAATCGTTGGCAGTAGTAATAAAAGGCCCGGCTGCCACCGCGGGGTTAATCCCAAACCGGTCCAGGATCATGGGCGTTATAGTCCCCATCAGCGACGAAAGCATAACCACGCTGAATAAAGCAATGGATACTACGATGGAAAGCCGCGGGTTATCGTTAAACATTAAATTAAAGCCCATTACCAGCGACGAAATAATTAAAGCATTAATTAAAGCCACGAGCAACACTTTAAATAAACGCTGCGTCAGGTTATCGAAAATAATTTGCTTACTGGCTAGGGTTTGAATAATTAAGGAAGAAGATTGGATACCCACGTTGCCGCCGGTGGCCGTAATAATTGGTATAAATCCGGCCATGGCCGGCACCAGCATTATTTCGGAATCGAATATTTGAATAAATTCGGCACCTAATAAGCCCCCCACCATAGCTACCAGCAACCAGGGCAAGCGGGCCCGCGACAACCGCAGCACGCTATCGTCTTCTTCTACGTCTTCGGTAATACCCGACATGAGCTGGATACTGGTTTCGGCTTGCTCCTGAATTACATCTACCACGTCGTCGATGGTGATGCGGCCCATTAATTTGCCCTGCGAATCGACTACAGGAATAGCTTCCAGATCGTAGCGTTGCATAATATCTACCACTTCGGTGTCTTTACGGTAAGTTTCTATTGAGATTACGTCTTCGTCGAATAATTCCGAAATGGGCGTGTCGTCGTTCGAAAGAATTAAGGTTTTCATGGCGATGCGGCCAATCAGCCGGTCGCGGTCGTCTACCACGTAAATGGCGTAAACCTGCTCTACCGCTTCGGCCTGCCTCCGGATTTCTTCGATGCATTGCCGCACCTCCCAGTTTACGTTTACTTTAATCAGCTCTTTGGCCATGAGCCCGCCCGCCGAATCTTCTTCGTAATGGAGCAGGTCAATAATGTCAGCGGCTTTCTCTTCGTTGTCCAGGAAAGAAATAATTTCTTCCCTGGATTGCACTTTCTGCTCGTTCAGAATATCTACCGCATCATCCGAATCCATCAGGTTTACGTAGCGGGCAACTTCTTCGGAGGTAAACGATTTGAGGAAATTGGTACGCACGTCGGCATCCAGGCCGCTCAATATTTCGGCACCAACTTCGGGGTCCAGCAAATCGAGCACGTATTTCGATTGGGCAGTATCCAGTTCGTACAAAACCGTGGTAATATCGGCCGGGTACATATCTGCCATGCTCGAAGTAAGAAATTCGGCATTTTGCTGCTCAATGGCCTCCTCTACCTGGTCGATATATTCGCGGGTGATTTCTACTGGCATAAACTCAGACATTGGCTTCTACAAGTTTGGTCAGTTCCACAAAATCGGCCACCGATAACTGCTCGGCCCGCTGATCAAATACCGGCAGGCTGGTTACGCTTTCGGGCAGTTTATACGGTTTCAGGCAATTGCGTAAGGTTTTGCGGCGTGTACCAAAACTTAATTTTACCACTTCAAAAAACTTCTTTTCGTCACAACCCAAATATTCGGTGTTGTTGCGTTCCAGCCTAATTACCGCCGATTGCACTTTGGGCGGCGGCTCGAATACGTGCGGCGGCACGGTAAACTCGTATTTAATGGTATAATAAGCTTGCAGCAGCACACTTAATATGCCATAAACTTTAGAACCCGGCGGTGCGGCCAGTCTTTCGGCTACTTCTTTCTGCAGCATGCCTACAACTTCGGTTACCAAATGCCGGTGTTCCAACACTTTAAAAAATATCTGGCTCGAAATATTATAAGGGAAATTACCAATAACGCTTAAGTTCCCTGGGAAAATGCCGCCCAAGTCCGTTCTCAGAAAATCAGCCTGAATAATTTTGCCCCGCAAAGCCGGAAAATGCTCTTTCAAATATTGGATCGATTCGGCATCAATATCAATTACGGTCAGGTTCAGGTTTTTATTGGGAATTAAATATTGCGTGAGCACGCCCATACCAGGGCCAATTTCCAGCACATCGCGGGTTGCTTGCGGCAATTGCAACAGGTCCACAATATTCCGGGCAATCTGCTGATCGGTTAAAAAATGTTGCCCCAAATGTTTTTTTGGTCTTACCTTTTGCATGTGCGGTTACGGTTCCCTTAGTTTAAAACGTATGCTATTGTACTTTAGATATTTACTAAATGGCTGTTGCCTGCTAGTTAACGTATATAAAAACGCAACTTTACGAATCCTGCTTTGTGTTTGCCAAACTTTATTAACTTGCGGGTTAAAGATACGATTCCTATGCCAACCCAGCTGAAATACAATACAAGATTAAGTAAAAATATAGATACAGCTATAATTATTGGTCCGGATTATGAAGCCCCGGCAGAAGAATTTAGCCCGGCAGAAAAAGAATATATTGGGCAGCAACTAACCCACAAAAGTAAATTAATATTGCTAAACCGCTACACGCACCGGCTGTACCTGGTAGTAGTAGCAGCTAAACCAAATGTGGCGCTCTACCACGAAGATTTACGAAAAGCCGGCTATACGCTGCAAAAGCACCTGAAAGAAGGTAAAGTAGTTGAAATTCAACTAGCAGATCGTACCTTTAGCAAAGCCGCTTATTACCTGGCCGAAGGCTTATTTTTAAGTAACTACGAATTTAATAAACATAAAACTGATAAATCTGAAGCATCGCCGCTGCACACCATAACGCTCACGGACGGCACCATTTCGGAGAAAGAAGTACTAGAATTACAGGAAATATTAAGCGGTGTTTGCCTGGCCCGCGATTTGGTAAACGAACCGCACAACTTCCAATCGGCCGAACAGTTTAGCGAACGCATTGTAGCCATTGGCGAAGAAGCCGGCTTTAGTACCGAAGTGCTGAACCAACTGCAAATTCAGGCTTTAAAAATGGGTGGTTTGCTGGCGGTAAACCAAGGCAGCCTCGACCCCGCAACTTTTAATATATTAGAGTACAAACCCGAAAACGCTAAAAATACCAAGCCATATATATTGGTTGGCAAAGGCGTGGTGTACGATACGGGCGGCCTGAGTTTAAAACCCACCCCCAACAGCATGGATTGGATGAAATCCGACATGGCGGGGGCTGCGGCCGTAATTGGTGCTTTTTATGCTTTGGCCAAGAATAATATTCCGTTGCACGTCATCGGCTTAATTCCGGCTACGGATAACCGGCCCGGCGGGCGCGCTTTTGCCCCCGGCGACGTAATTACCATGTTCAACCAGAAAACTGTTGAAGTGCTGAACACCGACGCCGAAGGCCGCTTAATATTAGGCGATGCGTTGGCTTTTGCCCAAAAATATAACCCCGAACTGGTAATAGATTTAGCTACTTTAACCGGATCTGCTGCCCGGGCAATAGGCAAAGAAGGTTTGGTTATGATGAGCAATGCGCCGGAAGAAACCGTACAAGCCTTTAAAAAAGCCGGCGACAAAGTACACGAGCGCCTAGTAGAATTTCCGCTGTGGGACGAATACCAGAAACACCTGGAATCGGATATTGCGGATATTAAGAACCTGGGTGGTGCCGATGCCGGTGCAATCTCAGCCGGTAAGTTCCTCGAATATTTTACCGATTACCCCTGGATCCATTTGGATATTGCCGGCACGGCTTACATCCCCACCGGCGATAATTACCGGGGTAAAAACGGTACCGGCAGCGGCGTAAGATTGCTTTATACTTACCTAACTTCTTTATTAGCTTAAATATTTATTTCTCTCCTTTACGCTTACGTATAACATATAGCGTTCCTGACCTTACACAGTGGAAACAAAAACCAAAATAAAAATAGGCATCAGCCTCGGCGATTTTAATGGCATTGGTCCCGAAGTAATTCTTAAAACCCTGGCCGATAACCGCATCTTAAATTTTTGCAACCCCATTATTTACGGGTCCGGGCAGATTGTAAATAAAATGCGCAAAAGTCTGGCGCTAGAAAATTTTTCTTTTCAGCAATACAAAACCGCCGAAGCCGTAGAAAATAAACGGGTAAATGTAGTTAATTGCTGGGACGAAGACTACGAACTCACCCTGGGCAAACCAACGCCGGAGTCGGGCCGGGCTGCGCTCCGTTCTTTACAAGCGGCCTGCCAGGATTTAAAAAGCGGCTTGATTGATGGTTTGGTAACCGCCCCTATTGATAAAGACAATATTCAGGCTGATGAATTTAAATTTCCGGGCCACACCGAATATTTAACGTCTTACTTTGATTCGCCGGAAAGTTTAATGTTTTTGGTGAGTGAAAAATTGCGGGTAGCCACCGTAACCGGGCACCTGCCTATAAAAGATGTGCCGCAAAAACTCACCCAAGAACTATTAATTGTAAAACTTTCGCTGTTATTAAATTCGTTGCAAAAAGATTTTGGCATTCTAAAACCCCGGATTGCCGTGCTGGGCTTAAACCCGCACGCCGGCGAAAAAGGTTTGCTGGGCCGCGAAGAAGAAGAAATTATTATACCGGCTATTAATCAGTTAAAAAACAAAGGGCACCTGGTATTTGGTCCTTTTCCGGCCGATGGCTTTTTTGGCATGGCCAACTACCACCAGGTTGATGCCGTATTAGCCATGTACCACGACCAAGGTTTAATACCGTTTAAGACGTTGGCCTTTGAAACCGGCGTTAATTTTACGGCCGGTTTGCCCATTGTGCGCACTTCACCCGACCATGGTACAGCTTACGATATTGCCGGAAAAAATCAGGCACGGGAAACCTCTTTTCGCGAAGCCTTGTTCCTGGCTTGCGACATAATCCGGAAACGCCGGATGGTGCCGGTTAGTCCTATTTAATATTTAGTTATAATTTTTATAATTAAGATTGTTTTAGTAATTTTGCGCTTTGCTTAGAAAAAACGGACTGTGAAGAAGCTAAAGGAATTTGATATAAACTTAGTTGGCCTCAAAGACAAGAAACACGAGTACGACTTTGTGCTGGATAATGGTTTTTTCGAAATATTTGAGCAAAACCTGGTAAACGGGGGCCAATTAACCGCCCACGTAGAAATGGACAAATCGCCGTTGTTGCTAAATTTTGATATTAGCATTAAGGGAGTGGTTAATTTAACCTGCGACCGTAGCCTGGAAGAATTTGATTATCCGGTAGAAATACACCAGAACCTGCTGATAAAGTTTGGGGAGGAAGAAGTGGAACTGGATGAAAACGTTTTGCAGATTACCCATGGTGCCCAGAAATTTAATATAGCCCAGCACCTGTTCGATTTTATTGGGCTAGCTATTCCGATGAAGAAATTGCATCCGCGCTTTGTAGCAGACGAAGCCGAAGAAGGCGATATACTCATTTACTCTACGGCTAAAGAAACCGGTGAAACCGAAAATGAGGCTGGTGCACAAGAAGAAAACAATGATCCCCGGTGGGATATACTAAAGAACTTAAGTAAGAATTAAAATATAAAATCGATTATTAGTTTACAAAAATGGCACATCCTAAACGTAGAATTTCCAGCACCAGAAGAGATAAAAGAAGAACTCATTATAAACTGACGCCAAGTACGCATGCTGAATGCTCTAATTGCGGCTCGCCTGTTCTGTATCACCGTGTGTGTTCGGAGTGCGGTTATTACCGTGGCAAGCTGGCAATAGAGAAAGAAGTAGCGGCTTAAATATGAGAATTGCCCTGGACGCTATGGGCGGCGACTTTGCGCCTGAGGCTATCATTGATGGTGCTATTCTGGCTACTCAACGTTTAAAAGAGGATATTACAATTGTTCTGGTTGGGAAAAAAGACGTTATTCAGTCATATTTAAAGAAGAAAGATTTTAGTTCTTCTAGACTTGCTATTGTTCATGCCGATGAGGTAATTTCGATGGGCGAACACCCCACCAAAGCCTTAACGCAAAAACCAAACTCTAGCATTAGCGTTGGGTATTATTTACTAAAAACAAAAGAAGCTGATGCCTTTTGTAGCGCCGGTAATACCGGCGCTATGATGGTAGGTGCCATGTTTAGCGTAAAAGCAGTGGAAGGCGTAATGAGGCCCTGCATTGCGAACTTACTCCCTAAACTAAATGGCAGTACCGGTATTTTCCTGGATGTAGGTGCCAACGCCGATTGCAAGCCCGAAGTGCTGGAGCAATTTGGTGAAATTGGGTATACTTACGCCAAGTACGTATTGGGCATCAAAAACCCCAAAGTGGGCCTCATGAACTTGGGCGAAGAAGAAGGTAAAGGTACCGTTCTGACCCAGGCCGCTTTTCAATTGTTAAAAGGCAACAAGAATATTAATTTTATTGGCAACGTAGAAGGCCGCGATTTATTTAACGACAAAGCTGATGTGGTCGTTTGTGACGGCTTTACCGGCAATGTTATTTTAAAAATGGCCGAGTCTGTCTACGATATTATGGCCAGTAAGAATATGTCCGATCCTTTTTTCGACCGCTTTAATTACGAAGCAGTAGGTGGCAGCCCTATTTTGGGCGTGAATGGCAACGTGGTTATTGGCCACGGTGTTTCCAGTCCGTTGGCTATTGCCAATATGCTTAACCTGGCTTCCAGCCTGGTTCGGGCAAATATTTCAGAACATTTCAAAGAAATTTATAGCGCCTAAACCAACCGGTTTAGGCTTTTGCTTTTTATATGACCAAAATTACTGCTGCAATTACCGGGGTTAGCGGATACGTGCCGGACTATGTTCTGACGAACAAAGAACTGGAGACCATGGTAGAAACCAACGATGAATGGATCGTTTCCCGGACGGGCATCAGAGAAAGACGCATCTTAAAAGGAGAAGGCATTGGCACTTCTTTTATTGGCATTAAAGCCGTGCAGGACTTACTGGCAAAAACCAACACCCGCCCCGAAGAAGTAGATCTTTTAATTTGCGCCACCACTACCCCCGACATGGTTTTTCCGGCTACGGCCAATATTATTTCTGAAGCTGTGGGGGCTGTTAATGCTTTTGGCTACGATTTACAGGCGGCTTGCTCCGGCTTTATTTTTGCTTTAGCCACCGGGGCGCGTTTCATAGAATCGGGCCGTTACAAAAAAGTAATTATTGTGGGCGCCGATAAAATGTCGTCGATTATTAATTACAAAGACCGGACTACCTGCATTATTTTTGGTGATGGCGGCGGCGCGGTTATGCTGGAGCCTAACACCGAAGGTTTAGGTATTCTGGATGATATTTTAAAATCGGACGGATCGGGTGCAGCTTACCTGAATATGAAAGCCGGCGGCAGCCGTTACCCAGCCTCGGCCGAAACCGTAGCCCGCAACGAGCACTCGGTTTACCAGGAAGGCACCACCGTGTTTAAGTTTGCTGTAAAAGGCATGGCCGATGTGGCAGCCGAAGTAATGGAACGCAATAATTTAACCGGCGACGATATTGCCTGGCTGGTACCGCACCAAGCTAACAAACGTATTATTGATGCTACCGCTTCGCGCATGAGCGTGGGCAGCGATAAAGTAATGATGAATATTGATCGTTACGGCAATACTACCAGCGGTACCATTCCGCTCTGTTTGTGGGACTACGAATCGCAAATGAAAAAAGGCGATAATATTGTGCTGGCAGCTTTTGGCGGCGGATTTACCTGGGGCTCTATTTACCTGAAATGGGCCTACGATACCGTACAAAATTAATTACTGCCTAACCTGATTTAAATAAAAATTAAGTCAGGTTATTTGTTTTTATCTTTTATTCCCGAATTTTAAAACCCTGCTTTGGGTAAACTAAATAAAAAATTAATTACTGTACATCAGTAAAAATATAGCTTTAAAAAAATGGCAACCACTGCGGATTTTAAAAACGGACTTTGCCTGGAATACAACGGCGACTTATACGTAATCACCGAATTTCAGCACGTAAAACCAGGTAAAGGCCCGGCTTTTGTAAGAACCAAATTAAAAAATATTAAAACCGGCAAAGTACTCGATAATACTTTTAATGCCGGCGTAAAAGTTACCACGGCCCGGGTAGAACAGCGTCCGCACCAGTTTTTATATAAAGACGATTACGGCTATACCTTTATGGATAACAATACCTTTGAGCAGGTAGTGTTGGAAGAGAAAATGGTACCTTTTGCTGATTTACTAAAAGATGGTCAGGAAGTAACTATTTTATTCCACGCCGAAACCGAAACCCCGCTTACCTGCGAAATACCACCTTTCGTAGAATTACGGATTACCTATACCGAACCGGGCATTAAAGGCGATACCGCCACCAATGCTTCTAAAGCCGCCATCGTTGAAACCGGTGCCACCATTCAGGTACCTCTTTTTATCGAGCAGGATGAATTGATAAAAGTAGATACTCGTACCTATACTTACGCCGAACGTGTTAAATAGCTTATGAAACCGAAGGAACTACAAGAATTAATTGACTTTATTGCCAAATCAGGCCTGAATAAAGTTGATATTGAAACAGAAGATTTTAAACTATCTGTAAAACGGGATGCTGATACGCCTAAAATCCGTTACATATCGGAAGCACCTAGTGCCCCGGCACCCACGGCTTTGCCCCAGGCAGCTCCTGCGCTTAATATGCCAAGCGATCCGGCCAGCATTATTGCGCCACCGGCAGCTTCTAAACCCGCAACTAACAGCGACGAAAGCCACTACATTACCATAAAGGCACCTATGATTGGTACGCTATACCGGTCTTCAACGCCCGATTCTCCGGCGTTTGTAAACGTAGGCGACGAAATTAAAAAAGGTCAGGTAATTTGTATTATCGAAGCCATGAAGCTTTTCAACGAAATTGAAGCCGAAGTTTCGGGCAAAGTAGTAAAAGTATTGGTAGAGAATGCCTCGCCGGTAGAATATGACCAGCCTTTGTTCCTGGTTGATCCCAGCTAATTTGGAAAACTAAATACCGAAAAAAGAGAATGGAGATGTAAACACGTCTCCATTTTCCTTCTCTAAGCATTTAGATTTCCCGGTTATTAAATTTTAGAACTACACTATGTTTAAAAAAATATTAATTGCCAACCGGGGCGAAATTGCCCTACGAATTATTCGTACTTGTAAGGAAATGGGAATTAAAACGGTAGCCGTTTATTCTACCGCCGATAAAGAAAGCCTGCACGTACGCTTTGCCGATGAAGCTGTTTGTATTGGTCCGGCAGCCAGTTCGGCTTCTTACCTGAATATTCCGAGTATAATATCGGCGGCCGAAATTACCAATGCCGATGCCATTCATCCGGGCTATGGCTTTTTATCAGAAAATGCCGAGTTCTCGCGTATTTGCCAGGAAAACGGCATTAAATTTATTGGCGCGACCCCTGAAATGATTAACTCGATGGGCGATAAATCTTCGGCCAAAGCCACCATGAAAAAAGCCGGCGTACCTACTATTCCAGGTTCCGAAGGCTTATTAAAGTCGGTGGAAGAAGGTATTAAAATTGCCCACAAAATTAAATATCCGGTAATTATTAAAGCTACAGCCGGCGGCGGTGGCCGCGGTATGCGAATTATTAATTCCGACGACGAATTTGAGAAAGCCTGGCACAGCGCCCGCACCGAAGCAAAAGCTGCTTTCGGCGACGATGGCATGTACCTGGAAAAATTTGTAGAAGAACCGCGTCACATCGAAATTCAGTTAGTCGGCGACCAGTACGGCAAGGCTTGCCACTTATCGGAGCGGGATTGCAGTATTCAGCGGCGGCACCAGAAATTAATTGAAGAAACCCCCTCCCCTTTTATTGATGAAAAACTGCGCGATGCCATGGGCAAAGCGGCGGTAGCCGGCGCTAATGCTATTCAATACGAAGGCGTAGGTACTATTGAGTTTTTGGTTGATAAGAACAAAGACTTCTACTTTATGGAGATGAACACCCGGATTCAGGTGGAACACCCCATAACCGAAGAAGTTATTAATTACGATTTAATTAAAGAACAAATAAAAGTAGCGGCCGGCATTCCTATTTCGGGAAAAAATTATTACCCGCAAATGCATGCGATTGAGTGCCGTATTAATGCCGAAGATCCTGGCAACGGGTTCCGGCCGTCTCCGGGTAAAATAACTACCCTGCATATACCAGGTGGCCACGGCGTGCGGGTAGATACGCACGTTTATGCCGGCTATACCATTCCGCCCAACTACGATTCGATGATTGCTAAACTAATTGTTTGCGCCCAAAGCCGGGAAGAATCAATCGTAAAAATGAAGCGGGCTTTAAGCGAATTTGTGGTAGAAGGCGTAAAAACTACTATTCCGTTCCACCTGAAGATGATGGACGACGAAAATTTTAAATCCGGTAATTTTACCACCAAATACCTCGACACCTACGATTTCAGCGATTTGTAAGAACAACTTGCATAAAAATAAAAAGCCCTGGCATTTGCCGGGGCTTTTCTGTTAAATAGCTGCTTATAATAATTTACTGACAAGGATAAATATTCAGTAGCCCCCACTTACACTTTATACTTATAAGTTAATAGGTAGGTTTGTGCGTAAACGATTATTTTTTTATTGCTGCACGGCCTCTTCTTCCGCAATAATATTTTCCAGTTCCTGGTACCATTCGCTGCCGTATTTCCGGATAAGCGGCTCCTTTAAAAACTGATAAACGCGTACTCCTAAGTCAGCGCCAAAACTACAAGCCGGACTACAGATTTGCCACTTATCGTAATTTAACGCTTCAAAGCCGTCGTACTTAGTAATACGGATGGGATATAAATGGCAGGATATGGGTTTTTTCCAGTCTATTTTTCCATCGAGATAAGCCTGCTCAATACCGCACTTCAAAGTTAAATTTTCGTCGTAAATGGCGTAGGCGCATTCCCGGTCGTTGATAGTAGTAGTAGAAAAATCGTCTTCCCAATCCTTAATATACAAACCCTGTTCCTCAATGGCTTTTACGCCGGCATCTGAGAGGTAAGGCTTAATTTTATCGTAATTATCGGCTAATATTTGCAGCTCATCTTCTGCTAAAGGAGCGCCCAAATCGCCTTCTATACAACAAGCGCCTTTACATTTTTCGAGGTTACAGACAAAGAATTTATCTTTAATATCGTCGCTAATAACCGTATGCTGCAATACTATCATGCTAATTTATTTAAAAGAAAGACAAAAGTACGGCTAATTTGGTTCGGCACAAAAAAAGAGATTGTGTGGTTTAAATGTGCGCTTCTTGCCCTGGCAATAATTAAAGTTAAATATCGGTTTAGAAAAACGCCAGTATAACCAATTCTTACATTTTTCGATATAAAAATCCATGGTTAAATATGGCACAAGTACCTTGTTTGCACTTTAATAAGGCTGGAACTTACCTTGTAAATACCGCCTAATTTTATTATATTTCATTACCAGATTAACTATTTGCTTATGAAAAAGCTGCAAACCAACTGGCTAACCGATGGCCTGATTGATTTTGAATATAAAAAGTACCTGTTATTGGCTTACCTCGAAGGCGTAAAAGAAGAATTTGGGGCTAAACGCTTGTACCCGGTTTTTTCAGATTTGATTATGCATTACAATAATATAATGCAAGTAAAAGAACACAAAAAATTAGTGTACGAACAGTTTCCGCAACGTATTAGCCGGGCCGATTTTCATAAACTCGAAATAGTTTACCAGAAAATTGTAGAAGACGATGAAACCATGCGCGAAATTGAAGAAATTGTTCAGTTTGCCGCACCCAAGTTTAATCATGCCTTACAGAACGGCAAAGAAATATACGATTATATTGAAAGCAACCTGGAAATAAGTCCCGTTGGTATTACCCCGCTCTACCGCGATGCAGGCTATTTATTCTTGGATGAATTTACTGGTAAGGAAACTCGCGTATATGAATACCAGATGACCATTTTTGAAAATGCCTACGAAACTTATCGAGGAATTAATACCCATTATATTGAATCGGTTAGGCGGAGTTTGATTAATACCTACGAAAACCTGAAGGTAAACCTGGTAAAACAACGTAAAAAATTACCAAACCCAGCCACCTTTGTAATTGTTGCCAAAGTACCCTGCTCTTTCGATCAGTCGTTGCTTCCAATTGCCAAACGTACGCTGGTTAAATATGTGAGCAAACTATAAATTACCCGTAAAGGATTGAACTTGTGTTTTGTAGAATATTCTACTACATTTTTTAAACAAAAATTAATAAATAATTAACTATATAAATAAAAAGACGCGGACTTGTGTAAGCCCGCGTCTTTTTATTTAAATATATTAAGAATATTTAATCCGTCATATCTTCCAATTCTTTGGCCTCTTGTAAGTGCATGCGCAACACCGGCAAGGTTTTATCTACAAAAGCCTGCACCTGGGCATCGGCAATATCTTCATCAGCATCTTCGAATAAATCTATTGCTTCCTGGTGCGCATCTACCTGCATTTTGGCAAACTGCCGATCAAACTCTGTTCCGTTCTGGTTTTGTAAAGTAGTTACTTTCTGCTGTTTGTCGGCTGGTAGAGTTACCGGATTAGGTAAAGTAACGTTTTTCTGCGTTGCCAATGCTTTTAATTCGGTACTGGATTGGGTATGATCTGCCACCAGCATAGCGCCAAAAGTTTTCACATCAGTCATTACTCCTTTTTGAGCAGCTAAACCGCCGGTTGTAATTTCAAATATATCGCTGGCTGCTGCCTGCTGTATAAACTCTTGCACCGTTAATCTGGGATCGTTATTGTCATCATCGTCGTCGCAAGAAGTGGCAATTCCTAGTGTAGCCAGCATCAACATTAAAATTTTTCCTTTTACAAGTAACTTGTTCATAATTTACTAACCTTTAATTTGTTTAACTTTTAGCGTGTATACTAAAACATTCCTTAGCTTAAACGGCATTAAAAATTAGTAGTTTACCAATCTTCCCAGAATAAACACTTATTTAATTCAGTGTAAATACGTAATCAATAAATCAATATAATCCTATCTTAAAAGATATAAATTGTTCTCTATTAACGGAAATACCCTAAACAGTACGACTTATTTAAAATAATACAATTCTAAAAATAAGGCAGGCGCTTTTCCTTTTTAGCTTATATAATTCCTTAAATTGAGTATTACAAAGAATGCTCCAGCCTGAAAAGTAAAGAGTGGGCAACTGGCAGTTTTCCACTCTTTATCAATACTTTGCACATTTAAAATTTGCTATCAGGAGGTTGCGGAGGTGCCTGGGGTAGTTTACCAAATTTACTTTGTGCCACTGCCCTTCTTTCCTTATTTTTCAAGTCGTACTCTTCCCGCTCTCCAGACTTCAAAAACACAACCATTGTTTCATTACCCTGCCAACCTAACATAGCCACTTGCTGATTGCGTTTCATAAAGGATACGTGATCCGAATCCATTTTTCTAACGACAGGTGCAGGAGGCGGGGGCGGATTGTGAATGGGGAAATACCCGTATCGTTGATGAAACTGAGCTAACTCACCTGCATTTTTAAAATTATAGTTTTCTTTTTTCCCCGACTTTAACTCCACTACAGCCGAAACAATGGTATTATTTTTCAGGATAGGAGTGAAATTTTTAATGTTTGGATTTCTTTTAAAGAAAGCTTCTAAAGTAATAGGTTCATCCTTTTTTCCGTTCATTATATCTACGGTAGTTTCTGGTAACGGTGCGGGGGGAGCCGGTGGCGGAGGTGGTGCTTCCGGAACAGATCCAGCCTGTACTTCTGATTTATTTGCCTCGGTGTTGGGCAAATCTTTAAAAGCAGTTTCGGCTTTATCCTGGCAGGCCCATAATAAAAAGGCCAGCATTGGTATTACCAACAGAAATCTGCCTGATTCCCGTTGCTTACTCGGCATTCTGTTCATCATATTAATTCTGGTTTTAAGTGAAGAAATATTAAACTGATTGGCAATTGTAAAATCAGGTAGCCCAATTACCTTTAATAATAAGTACTGGTAATATTTTTTGTCTGAATGAGGCATCAGCAAAATTTCCCTATCGGCTATAAATTCCAGGTTTTGCCTTATTGCCCGCTTTAACAGCCAAACAAATGGATTGTACCAGTTAACCAGGGTTAATAATTCGAGCCAAAGTACATCCAGGGTATGTTTCTGGTTTATATGTACCTGCTCATGCCGGATAATTTCGTGCAGTTCTGCTGGCTGCAGCAGATTTTTATTCAGGAAAATGGCATTCCCAAACGAGAACGGGGCAATATCTTTATCTACCTGGTAAATATTTAACGCCCCATGTTGTAACCGGGTGGCAGACCGACGGAGGCGGAAGAAAGACACAAATTGGATGAGCAATTTGCCTCCCTGCACCAATAATCCCAGCCCAAAAAGAACAAGAATAAATTGGAAGATAGGATAGGCTGGTTCAGCAACCCTTTCGGTATGCAACATTGGCGTATATAAATTACCCATATTGGGTATCTCTTTTATTATTCTTAGGTTTTCAGCTTCCTGAATCATCAGAAAAGGACCTACATTAATTAGCGGCAACAAAAAACATAAGGCCGTTCCTAACAAGAAAAAAAAGCGATTCCAGTTGTAGAAAGTAAGGTTGCGTAAAGCCAGGTAGTAAAACAAGTATATTACACCCAGGCAAACCGAAAGCTTGATATTATATAGAAAGAAAGCCGCCATATCTTTATTTTTTATCTTTGCCTTCAATCAGATTAATAATCTCCTTCAATTCATCGGCCGAAAGCTTTTTCTGCTCCACAAAAAAGTTTACCAACTCTTTATAAGAGTTTGCGAAATAATTCCGGACTACCCCGCTCATAAATTTTTGCTTGTATTCTTCTTCCGAAACGGCAGGCTGGTACAGGTAAGCATTGCCTATTAAGCGACTGGTTAAGTAGCCTTTCTTTTCCAGGTTTTTAACTGTAGATGCCAGCGTGGTATAAGGAGGCTTGGGTTCCGGAATATTTTCCAGAAATAATTTCACGTGGCCTTCACCTGTTTTCCAGATGGCCTGCATGGCTTGTTCTTCCGGTGGCGTCAACTTTTCCATATTTTATCTTTATGACTTATATACTACCTTATACTACGAATCAATCGTATAGTTACGAATATTTCGTAGAATTACGAAATATTCGTTTGTTTTTTTTCTAAACTATCTAAATAGGTTATTGATAAACCCGCAAAACGATTCGGTGCTTTTAGGTGTTAGATATAGCAGGAGATGCGTATAAAAATACTTAACTTTGTTCTCTCTTTTTTTAAGAAAGCTTAGCAGCGATGGATTACCTTAAATTACTGAACGACTCTCAAAGACAGGCCGTAGAGCAAACCGATGGCCCAGTTATGATAATTGCGGGCGCCGGTTCCGGCAAAACCCGGGTACTTACCTACCGGATTGCCCACCTGATTAACAAAGGCGTAGATCCTTTTAATATATTATCGTTAACCTTTACGAATAAAGCGGCGAAAGAAATGCGCCAGCGGATAGAAAAGGTGGTGGGCGGCGAAGCCAAGAATATCTGGATGGGCACTTTCCACTCGGTATTTGCGCGCATTTTACGGGCCGAAGCGCCTAAAATTGGCTACCCCAGCAGCTTTACCATTTACGACACCGACGACTCCAAAACCCTGATCCGGAATATTGTAAAGGAAATGGATTTGGACGATAAATTATACAAACCCGGTATGGTACTGGGCCGGATTTCGGCGGCTAAAAATAAACTCATTTCGTGGCAGCAGTACAAGCAAGATCCTACCATTCAGGCCGACGACGAAGCAGCCTTGCGCCCGAAAATTGGTAAAATTTACGAAACGTACCAGAACCGCTGCTTTAAAGCTGGGGCCATGGATTTCGACGATTTGCTGTTTAACACCAATGTGCTTTTCCGCGACCACATAGATGCCCTGAATAAATACCAGCATATATTTAAATACGTGATGGTAGATGAGTACCAGGATACCAACTACTCGCAATATTTAATAACGCGTAAGCTGGCGGCCAAAGACCGTAATATTTGCGTGGTCGGCGACGATGCCCAGAGTATTTATGCTTTCCGGGGGGCCGATATTCAGAATATTTTAAATTTTGAACGCGATTACCCGGAGTTGCAGGTTTTTAAACTGGAACAAAATTACCGCTCCACTAAAAATATTGTGCATGCGGCCAATTCGGTTATTAAAAACAACAAAGCCCAGCTTCGCAAAGACGTTTACACCGACAACGAAGAAGGTCCGCTGATTGAAGTAATTAAGGCCAACTCCGACAACGAAGAAGGCAAGCTGGTGGCCAATTCCATTTTTGAAGAAAAGATGAACAACCATCTTTCTTACGAAGATTTTGCCATTCTGTACCGCACCAATGCGCAAAGCCGGGCCATGGAAGAAGCCTTGCGGCGCATGAATATTAAGTACCGAATTGTGGGGGGCTTATCGTTCTACCAGCGCAAAGAAATTAAAGATTTAATTTCGTACCTGCGTTTAACGGTTAACCACAACGACGAACAAGCTTTGCGGCGGGTAATAAATTATCCTAAACGCGGTATTGGCGATACAACCATCGAGAAAATTATTGTTTCGGCCGACGAATCGAACCATACCATTTGGGAAGTGGTAAGCAATGCCAAGAGCTTTTTAACCGGGCGGGTTGCCGCTCCTATTGAGGATTTTGCCACCAAGATTAAAAGCTTTACTGTTATTGCCGAAACCAACGATGCCTTTGAAGCCGCCAAGCATATTGCCAAACAGTCGGGCATTATCGAAGATTTGTACGCCGATAAATCTATTGAAGGCGTAGCACGTTACGAGAATATTCAGGAATTACTCAACGGTATAAAAGAATACGTTGACGACCCCGAGAAAGAAGATAAAAGCTTAGGCGCCTTTTTACAGGATATTGCCCTGGTTACGGATGCCGACACCAAGAAAGATGATAATGGCGAGTTTGTTACGCTCATGACCATTCACTCGGCCAAAGGTTTAGAGTTCCGAAACGTGTTTATCGTGGGCATGGAAGAAAATTTATTCCCCAGCCAGATGATGCTCACTTCCCGCGCCGATTTAGAAGAAGAACGCCGCTTGTTTTACGTGGCTATAACCCGGGCCGAAAAGAAATTAACCCTCTCCTACGCTACCAGCCGTTACCAATGGGGAAACCTGAGAGCCTGCGAAAAAAGCCGGTTTATTGATGAAATTGAACCTACTTTCCTTAACTTTCAATACGGCGAGGCAGCAAGCGCTTTTGATAAGGTATTAAAGAAAAAGAGCAACCTGGTTGCGCCCGCTCCTAAAAAAGTAAGTGCCAGCAATTATATACCGCCCACCGACTTTGTACCCAGCGATACATCCAACCTACAGGCCGGTATGCGCGTAGAGCATCCCAAGTTTGGGTTTGGTGTAGTGGCTAAAATGGATACCCAGGGCAACAGTACCAAAGCCATCATCGATTTTGAAGAAGCCGGCGAAAAAACCCTGCTCCTCAGTTTTGCCAAACTCCGGATACACAGTTAGTAGCAAGTATTTGGTAGCAGGTAGCAGGATTTTCAGCTTACTTAACTATAATATAAAATTAGTTAACCCTGGCCTATAATAATCTGCCAGAAAATGCTTTTTATCAGATACCTGCTACCAACTACCTGATACCAAAATTTTTCTTACCTTTGATCGTTAAACTACCTCTATATGGTTGCTAATTCATCTTTTAAACAGGAATTGTTGCTGCGCGAGTACGGCATCAATGTACAAAATATAGTAAAATACATTTTAACCGTTCCCGATAAAGCCGACCGCACCCGCTTGGCGCATTTGCTGGTTAACCTGATGGCTAAGCTCAACCCGAGTATGCGCGAAATACAGGATTCACAGCAGAAATTCTGGAATCACTTATACGTAATGTCGGATGCGAAACTGGATGTGGACAGCCCTTTTCCGTTGAGCGCGATGGAGTACCTGAACGAAAAGCCTCAGCGCATGGAATTGCCAACCCAGGTTCCCAGCTACAAGCATTACGGCAAAAATGTAGAGCATCTTATTCAGCGGGCAGTGCTACTCGAAAATCCCCAGGAACGCGAGAACGCCATTATTTCGATTGGCAAGCTCATGAAAACGTTGTACAAGACTTACAACCGCGATAATATTACCGACGAAATTATTCTGAACAACTTACGGGAATTATCGAAAGGTAAATTGGATATGGATTTGGCTTACGTAGAGGCCAACAACTTGTTCGATTCTAATGTAAAAGCTGGCGGCTCAGGCAATTATTCTAATCAACAGAATAACCAGCAGAATATGCAGCGCAAAAAGCAAAACCAGAATCAGAATCAGAACCAGCGCCGGAAACAGTAGGTTTTTACGGCTGGTAAAATAAGTTTCTGTTTATTAAAGCCGGCTTCTCCGCAATTTTTCTTCTGGCACAAAACGCTACTTTAAAGCAAAAGCAAGAACTAAAATTAGTTCGGGGCATTGCTTTAACTTAAAATTATTATTTAGAACTTAAATCGTATTGAATGGCCTCTTTTGAAGTTATAGGCGGCAATAAATTAAAAGGCGATATTCACCCACAGGGTGCCAAAAACGAAGCTTTACAAATTCTTTGTGCCGTTTTACTTACTGCAGAACCCGTTACCATTTCTAATATTCCCGACATCCGGGACGTAAACAAATTAATTGAATTATTAGCCGATTTGGGGGTTAAAGTTACCCGCGAGTCACCCGATACTTACACCTTTCAGGCCGACGATATTAACCTGGATTACCTGAAAACAGATTCTTACGTGGCGCAGGGGCGTGCCATTCGGGGTTCGGTTATGATTATGGGACCATTATTAGCCCGTTTTGGCACCTGCATGTTGCCTAAACCCGGCGGCGATAAAATTGGCCGGCGGCGCATGGATACCCATTTTATTGGCTTACAGAAACTAGGTGCCACTTTTACCTACGATTCCCAGGATAGTTTTTTCCATATCCAAGCCCCAAACAAATTGAAAGGCACGTACATGTTGCTGGATGAAGCTTCCGTAACGGGTACAGCCAATATTGTGATGGGCGCTGTTCTGGCCGAAGGCATTACGACCATTTACAATGCAGCCTGCGAACCTTACCTGCAACAACTTTGCAAAATGCTTTGCCGCATGGGTGCTAAAATAAGCGGGGTTGGGTCTAATTTATTAACCATTGAAGGCGTTGAAAAACTGGGCGGTACTGAACACCGGATGCTCCCGGATATGATTGAGATTGGATCTTTTATGGGCCTGGCTGCCATGACTGGCTCCGAAATAACTATCAAAAATGCTCAGATTCACGAGTTAGGTATTATTCCGGACACTTTCCGGAGCTTGGGGGTTAAAATGGAATTTCACGGCGATGATATTTATTTACCGGCCCAGGACCATTACGAAATTGACACCTACATTGATGGCAGCATCCTGACCATTGCGGACCAAATCTGGCCAGGCTTTACCCCCGACCTGATTAGTGTGGCGCTGGTAACGGCTACCCAGGCCAAAGGCACCGTACTCATTCATCAGAAAATGTTTGAAAGCCGCTTGTTCTTTGTAGATAAACTGATTGACATGGGAGCTCAGATTATTCTCTGCGACCCGCACCGCGCTACCGTTATTGGCCAAAACCGCCAGGTACCGTTGCGGGGCATCAGCATGACTTCGCCGGATATTCGCGCCGGGGTAGCTTTATTAATTGCCGCTCTTTCTGCGGAAGGCCGCAGCATCATCGAGAATGTAGAGCAGATAGACCGTGGTTACCAGTACATAGATAAACGCCTGAATGCCATTGGCGCTGATATTAAAAGGCTATAGTTTTTATTAGCTTAAAGAATATTTAAAAACGCCTGGTATAAATAACCAGGCGTTTTTCATTTTAAAGTGGTCTTCTGTTCTGTTTTCCGAATAAATATATAATTTTCTTTATGGATTTTACCTAAATCTGCGTCTTTCTAGTATAGCGCATCCTGGCCAGTACGCTCTGCTAAAATATTCACTTTAAAATCCTAAGGTAATGAAACTGCTTATTATTTTCGCCGCTATACTTTCCTTGTTCTGCCGCTGCCAAGCCAAACCAGAACCTCCTTCTGAAGGACAGTACAAAACCACTGATATAATATTTCCTTCTCCGCCACATAGACCTAAAAACCAGGAAGAACAATCTGAAATGGTGGCTTCGAGCCCAAGGTACGATGCGGAAACATACAAAGTTGAATTAGCGGAACCATCTCTATTTCCGGCAAAAGTAATTCGCCACGCTTATTTGCGCCTGCAAGTAAAAGATTATGCTGCTAGCACCAAAGCCTTAAACAACTACATTGCGCACTGGAAAGCCTTTATTTCAAACGCTGAAGAAGATAGAGCTAGTGGTACTTTAGAAAACAGTTTAACCATAAGAGTAACCGACGACAACTTCGAACCATTGGTGCAGGATTTACTAAAGGAAAGCGATTACCTGGAACAAAAAACAATAACCTCTAAAGACGTTACGGAAGAATGGTTAGATAATGATACGCGACTAAATAGCCGGAAAAAAGTAGAGGAGCGTTACCTGGCATTACTAGCCAGGGCCAAAAACGTAAAAGAGATTTTGGCCATAGAATCAGAACTTAGAACTATTCAGGAAGAAATTGACGCAGCAGCAGCCAAACAGCAGTATTTACAAAACCAAGTAGCCTTTAGCACAATTACCCTGGATTATTTCCAGACTACTTCCCCAACCATCTCTCCGGACAACAGCTTGACAAAAAGAATTTTGCAAGCCCTGATAGCTGGTTGGGATGGTACGGTAGCGGCTTTAATATTACTTATACAACTATGGCCTATTGCTTTGTTAATTACATTGCTGGTAACGCTTTACCTTAAATTTAAGAAGTCCAGATTTTCGGTAATTAATACTCCTCACCTGTAGGTTGATTCAACCTTAAATTACTGTCTACAAAATTCATTTAAAGAGCATCTGCGTTTCGGGTGCTTTTTGCTTTTAAATTGCGGATTGGTCATGATTTCAATTGCTTCTTGCCTCGCAATATTTATACAAAATAGCTACCGGTGCTGGTTAATTGCCCATATTTTATACCCGCACATAAATTTTCTTTTTATCGAGCAGATAACCAACCAGCCAACAGCACAACATAAAAGCTATGGCAAATAAGAATGAGCCAATATGATTTCCTAGCGGCATAAATAAACGCCGGTAAGTAGCTTCATACAAGCTTATATCTCCTACCCGAAAGAAATGCATTAAGATAGCCCCAACCTCCGACAACAAATAAATAAATAATGGATTACGGCCAAACACTTTAAAAAAGTAAGTCCAGTTGGTTTTATGCAGCATTTCTATTACGTACACCAATATGCCTAATAATATGCAATCTAAGCCAACCGTTAAGGTTACAAAAGAACTGGTCCATAACTTTTTGTTTACCGGAAATATTAAGTCCCAGGCGTAAGACACTGCCAGTAACAGACAGCCAATGAGCAGCAATTTGGCTAAGGCCTCAAACGTACTTCCTTGCTTTTGTAAAAAATAGCCAATCGCGAATCCGGCCGTTACGTTGGCTACCGCCGGCAAGGTACTTAACAAGCCTTCCGGATCAAAAGGTACTCCTTCGCCCATGTATAAATGCTCTGCCCCTACCAGCCAGGTATCGAGTTTTAGTACGGCATTACCGTGCAAGGTTAATTGGGCTCCCGGCTCACCAAATAGTAACAGCAAAACCCAGTACAGGAACAACCCAACTACCGATACAATCAAAGCTCTTTTCCAGTTGAGGTAATAAATCAGAAGTGCAGCAATGCCGTAAGCCAAAGCAATTCGTTGCAAAACGCCAAAAATGCGGGTAGTGCCAATAGGGTTAAAAACTAATTGTTGCTGCTCCCAATGCACAAACGGAAACCAATACATCAGGTAACCCAGTAAAAAAATAATAAAAGTACGTTTAAATATTTTACCTAATACCTGGGTTTGGTTAAGCGCCTGTAAACGAGGCATCACAAAGCTCATGGCATTGCCAACCGCAAATAAAAACGACGGAAATACCAAATCGGTGGGCGTAAAACCGTGCCACTTCGCGTGATGCAACGGGCCAAAAGTGGTAGCACCATTACCAGGCGTATTTACAATAATCATAAAGCAAACCGTCATGCCGCGGAATACATCCAGGGCTGTAAATCGTTGGTTTGATAAAGCCATAAAGCAGGATTTAGGAAATATACCGTTGTTAATATCCGGATTAAGTAAACAGCTCCGGCCCTTCTAAATATATAGAAAAGTTAAGTTTTTCCAGCTATTTAGTTTTAACTGGTGTTAAAACTTTATGCCAATTATAAATTAAGTTTACTTAAACGCGCTGCGGCGAAAACCAGAGCTGTTTTACTAAGAATTGGGCTTTAATAATATTTTACGGATACCAATACCAAAGCGCGCTTTGCTGCTAATTACCTATTTATTGCTTTTTACTGCCCCTATACAATTCAAATTTTAAGAGCCGACATTCAATGGCGCCATTATACAACGGAATACGGCGCGAAGTGCGCAGGCCAATATGTTTGGCGGCCTCCAGGTTGCCGGTAAACACATAAGCATCGTAACCCGAAAAATTTGATTTAAAGGTATCGCCTATAGTTTTATATAATTGATTGATGCTTGCTTCATCGGTTCCCAAACGTTCGCCGTAGGGTGGGTTTAGCATTACTACGCCCCTGTCGCCAATGGCTTGGGCTTCGCGAAAATCGCGCACGCGCACCCGTATTTCGTCTTCCAATCTGGCCTGGGTAATATTGTTGCGGGCAGCTTCAATGTAATCTTTGTCTATATCAGAGCCAATTATTTCCAGATCTGCTTCGGGCAAACGCTTGGCTTGGGCCTCGGCAACTAAAGCATCGTATAGGTTTTGGTCAAAATCGGGCCACTGGCTAAAGCCAAAACTATTTTGCCGGTATAAGCCGGGTGCAATATTATAGGCAATCATAGCTGCTTCTATTAACAAAGTACCCGAACCGCACATGGGATCTATAAAAGGCGACTGCCGATCCCAGCCGGATAATAATATTAAACCCGCTGCCAATACTTCGTTCAGGGGTGCCACGTTGGTTTGAATGCGGTAACCCCGCCGGTGCAGCGAGTCGCCGGAAGCATCGAGGGCCAACGTTAATTGGTTTTCGTGCATGTGCAGGTTCAGCCGGATATCGGGCCGGGTAACATCTATGTCGGGCCGCCGTCCGGTTTTATGCCGAAACTGATCGACAATGGCATCTTTGGTAAGCTGCGACAAAAACAAAGAATGCTGAAAAGTTGATTTGCTCACAACGGCGTTTATGGCAAAAGTCTGATCCAGGCTTAAATAATCCTGCCACCGGATGCGGCTTACTTTGCGGTATAAATCTTCTTCATCGCGCACGTAAAAAGAAGCAAAAGGTACCAATAGCCGGATAGCCGTACGGCACCAAATATTGGCCGCGTACAACAACCGCTTATCACCGGTAAACTCCACGGCCCGGGTTGCAACTTTTACGTTTTGGGCGCCTAGCTGCCGGAGTTCTTCGGCCAATATTTCTTCCAGGCCAAATTGTGTAGTAGCAATAATTTCAAAAAAATTGTTTTTCATGCTGTTCCGGTACAGATGCGGTTAATATTTGTGGTTCAAACTTAAAGCAAAATTGTGATTACGCATATATTTAAATTTCCTCTTATTCGGAATAAAATTTAAATATTTATCTTAACGCCAGGTGCGCCAAAGCAGCCGTTAATATTTAAATAATTTAACCCTACTGGCAGGTTTTGTGCTTATTTTTGTGTTTAGGTAAAAACCACCAGATGAATTTACAACTTAATTATTCGCTTAAAAACCTGAATACGTTTGGCATAGATGTGGTTGCCCGGCAATTTGCCAGCTTTAAGAATGTAGCCGAGTTGCAGGAATTGCTTAATAACCCCGAAATAGATAAAAATAATTTATTGGTACTGGGCGGCGGCAGCAACGTTTTATTTACCCAAAATTACGACGGCACGGTGCTGCAAAACTTAATCGGGGGCATACATATTATTTCAGAAACCGACGAAGATGCTTTGGTAGAAGCTGGTGGTGGCGTAAGCTGGCACGATTTGGTTTTGTTTTCGATTGATAAAAATTTGGGTGGCCTTGAGAATCTTTCGCTAATACCGGGTACGGTTGGGGCAGCACCTTTGCAAAATATTGGTGCGTACGGCGTAGAGTTAAAAGATGTATTTCAGAGTTTAGAAGCGGTAGAAATAAGTACGGGAGCCGTAACTACCTTTGATGCCGAAAAATGTGGCTTTGGTTACCGCGAAAGTATATTTAAAAGAGAGCTTAAAGGAAAATATATTGTTACGCATGTTACCTTGCAGTTAAGCAAAAAGCCGGTTTTTAATACTACTTACGGCGCCATTAAGAGCACGTTAGAGGCCATGCAGGTAAAAGAAATTACGCTTAAAGCCTTGAGCGATGCCGTTATTGCTATCCGGCAAAGCAAACTACCTAACCCGGTGGTTATTGGCAATGCCGGCTCTTTTTTTAAAAACCCGGAAATATCGCCCGACCAGTTTGCGGCTTTACAAGCACAATACCCCAATATTCCGAGTTACCCGGCGGCCCACGGCAATATTAAAGTACCAGCCGGCTGGCTGATTGAGCAATGCGGCTGGAAAGGGAAAATAATAAATAATTACGGCGTGCATAAAGATCAGGCCCTGGTACTGGTAAATTACGGCGGTGCCGAAGGCAACCAAATTCGGGCGCTGGCTTACGAAATAATAGAATCGGTAAAGCAAAAATTTAACATAACGCTGCACCCCGAAGTAAATATTATTTAAGCAATATTGCCTCTTAAACTGTTTTACCAAGTCTCATTTGCGCGCCAGTTTGTAACTGGTGTGTTTGATGAAAGGAAGTTTCCACTTCCGGCCAGTTTAAAACTGGCCATTATTAATAGGCACAAGTTACGCTTCGCTAAACTTGCGCCAGCTAAAAATATTCCTCAGAAAGAAGGTATAAAATAAATGGCTTCCCTAATAATCAAGGAAGCCATTTATTTTAAAGCGTGTTAAAAATTAGCAATAGTTAGCAGCAATTGGCAAATTCCGAGCGGGCTTAACCAATTTAGCTATTTTATTTAAGTACTACCAGCGAAACGCCGTCACCGCCGCGTTCAACGTGCTCATTGCTGATGCTGGCTACTTCTTTCACGCTGCGTAAGTAATCCCGAAGCACTTGCTTTAAGATGCCATTGCCCCGGCCGTGAATAATTTTTATTTCCGGAATACCGAGCATAATGGCATCGTCTACAAAAGCCATAAGCTGGGTTAAGGCATCTTCGGCCCTTTGGCCCCGCACATCCATCGTCGGACTAAAATTGGCCATGCGCTTGGTTAGGTTCATGCCCTGACGGGATGGTTCCGACGCTTCTTTCTTAACTTTCGGTAATTGCCCTTCTACCCGCTCCAGGTTTTCGGTTTTAACAATGGTTTTAATATTGCCAAACAGCACTTCGGCGGTTTTTCCTTTTAACGAAACAATTTGCCCCACCGAATCCTGCCCCACCAACGAAACTAAATCGCCGGGCACCAACGCGCCTTTAGCCGTACTCAGCTTTTTGGCTGGGCGGTGCTCTACTTTAATTTTCTCCTGGGTAAAAGTTTCCAGTGCCTGCCGGGCCTGCTTGGTTTGTTCTTTATCGGCCTGACTTTGCCGGATTTGCTGAATGGTGGCTTCAATTTGCTGGTTCGTATCGCGGAGTAAGAGCTTGGCTTTTTGCTTCGCTTCCGAAATAATATCGGCTTTGCTTTCCTCCAGCAATTGCTTCATATCGGAATATTCTTTAGCCGATTGCCGCATTTTTTTCTCCTGCGAGGCTAACTCACGGTTACGTTTTTCTACTTCCGCTTTCTCGGCTTCAAGTTCTTCCAGTAAGCGATCGTAGCGAATTTTATCGCGACCGGCCAAATTACTGGCTTTGTTTACAATTTCCTGTGGCAAACCAATTTTACGGGCAATCTCAATAGCAAACGAACTACCGGGCTTACCAATTACCAACTGGTACAATGGTTTTAATTCTTTGTGGTCGTAACGCATGGCCCCGTTTACAATACCGGGCGTACGCTGGGCAAAGTTTTTCAGGTTGGTATAGTGGGTGGTAATTACCCCAAACACGCCCTGCTGGTTCAGCTTCTCCAGCACGGCCTCGGCAATGGCGCCGCCCAGTTGTGGTTCGGTACCGGTGCCAAATTCATCTATTAAAACCAGACTTTTTTTGCCCGCCAACACCACAAACTGCTTCATGTTTTGTAAGTGCGAACTGTAAGTACTCAGGTCATTTTCCAAGGATTGCTCGTCGCCGATATCAATAAAAATATCTTCGAACATACCGGCCTCAGAACCCTCGGCTACCGGAATAAGTAAGCCGCATTGCAGCATATATTGCAGCAAGCCCACTATTTTTAAAGTAACTGATTTACCGCCGGCATTTGGTCCGGATATGAGTAAGATGCGTTGTTCTTTGTCCAGCGCCAACGATAAAGGTACCACTTCCCTATCCTGGCTTTTAAAGTTCAGGTAGAGCAACGGATGGCGGGCATTATGCCATTTTACCGCCGGGGTTTTATGCAAGTTTGGCAAAGTTGCTTCGATGCGGGAGGCATAAATAGCTTTGGCCCGGATAAAATCGAGCAGCCCTAAATATTGGTAAGCCTTGCGTAAATCCATTACAGCCGGCCGCAACTGGTTGGTTAAAGCGGTAAGTATCCGAATTAATTCCCGGTGGTAAGCATTCTCCAGGTCTTTAATGTCGTTGTTTAATTCAAATACCGTATCTGGCTCAATATAAACTGTTTGCCCGCTCGTAGATTCATCATGAATTAACCCTTTTAAACGGCGCTTATATTCGGCTAAAACCGGAATAACAATGCGGCCACCGCGTACAGTTGGTTCGGCATCGGCGTTGGTCCAGCCGGAGGCTTTGGCGTGCCGCAGTACGGCCTGAATTTGTTTGCGCAGTAAAGCTTGCTGGTGAATTAAATCTGCTTTAAGGCGAGCCAATTCCGGCGATGCATTGTCCCGTACAGTTCCGTTATCGTCTACTACCTTATCCATAGCCGAAAGCAAGTGCCGGTCTACCTGAATGGCCTCGCCCAGCGCCCGCAAATTAGGATACAAGGTTTCTTCGGCCTGCGAGAAAAAAGTAAGCGCTTGCCGGATGGTCCGCAACGACATTTTGATTTCGTAAAACGCCCTTACATCCAGGAAAGAACCTTCTATAGCGGCCCGGTTCAGGTGCTCGGTAACATCAAAGTAGTGCTGGGTTGGGAAATCTGCGCCAGATGTCATTAATCCCCGGAATTCGTGCGTTTGATGCAAGAGTTTCTGAACCAAATCGAAACGGGTCAGGTACTGCATGCGGTTTACAAAATATTGCCCCAGCGGACTCAAACAAAGCGAAATAAGGCTTTCTCGGATTTGGTTAAACCCAATTTTATTTTCAAAATTTTGTGGATATATCAAGGTTTTAAGCTTAGATCAATTCAGGTAAAAAATGTTTGTTCATTCTACGAATGATAATAGTATGGTATAACATTCCGGAACAAAAATAAATTTAATATTCCGAAAAAAATCTTTAAATATTGCGGGTAAGGTAGTAAGCAATAATTCTTCTATTGCAAAACCAAAACAATTATTCTTACTTGAAAATATTACTTCATTATATCATACATATTAAACTGATTATCAACTAGAAATAATAAATATTAAAAAGTATTTATAAAACTAATTTCGGGTGTACTTTTAAAATTTCTCTTCTATTCCGAGGCCAAATAAAGCAAAATCATATTTTATCGGGTCGGTGGGGTCAAACTCCCGTAAGTGCTGGGTAAGTTCCGTAGCTGTTTCCCAATCGGTTTGAGGCCGGGTTATTAAGCCTAGTTTGCGGGCCACCCGCCCCACGTGTACATCACAAGGGCAAATTAAATCGGCGGGCTGCATGGTTTTCCAAATGCCAAAATCCACGCCTTGCTCATCTTGTCGTACCATCCAGCGTAAATACATATTAATGCGCTTACACGCCGATTTGCGGGCCGGGGTAGAAATATGTTTGCGCGTCCGGTTGGGGGCTTCTGGCAGGCTAAAAACCGTATTAAAAAAGTTCTCCAAACGCTGCTTCTGATTGGTTATGGTGCCTTGGGCGGTAAAAGCATCTTCCAGCGATTCGTGGGTTTGGTAATATTGCTGTAAGAAGTAAACCAGATATAACAAATCGGTATCGTTAAAGGTCCGGTGCTTAAAACCCAACAAAGCTTTTAAATCTTCTTCCTGGTGCTGTAGAATGAAACGATAGGGTGCATTATCCATCCGGGCCATTAACTCCCGGCACTTCTTTATAATGGTTACCCGTTGGCCCCAAGCCAGCATGGCCGCAAACAGGCCGGCTATCTCAATATCCTGCTTTTGGGTGAAGCTGTGCGGAATGACAATCGGGTCATTAGGTATAAAAGTTGGCTGGTTATATTGCTGAAATCTATCTTCTAGTAATATTTTAATATTATCTTTATAATACATTGATTTAAAAATACTTATAAAACAAAACCCACTTGCCCATGAGTTGCCGGACAAGTGGGTTTTACAATAATTTAGAACTGGGTTTACGGCATATAAGAAACTTCTACCCGGAACCTATTATCCAAAGAAGCCAAGCGTTGGAAAGCTCTTTTGGAGATTTTTACAACTACCTTATCGTTGTTGCCGGTTTCGGGTAATTTGCCAATAACCCGCACGTAAACACTTTGGCCGTTCATAATATTTTTTACCTGCAAAATAGAACCCACCGGGGCAGATTTGTGCAAGGCCAGATATTTATTGTTATTGTTATTGCCTTCAATTACTTCGGCCAGGCCGCTCTCGGTAACTTTACTTACACTTTCGCTTGCCCCGGTGTTTTCCTCGCGATCCAGGCTTTCTTCGGTTTCCCGCCGCACAACCGGCTCGGCGGTTCGCACCGGTTCCGCCGTCCGGACGGGCTCATTGGTTTTAACTACTATTTCTTCGGCCGGCTTTACTGGTGGTTTGGTAGCCGTAGGGGTTTTGCTTTTCTCTACAGTATCGTCTATTTCGCCAACGTATTGCGGATTATTATTAGGCGTGGGTTTGTTGCCCATGCCCACTATCAGGTCAGCGCCTACGGTTAAGTTATCAGAGGTTAAATTATTCCACTTCCGGATATCGGCCATGGTAATATTATACATGCGGGCAATGGAGTACAAAGTTTGTTTGGGTACCACTTGGTGTACTTTATTGCCTTTGGCATCTATTACATAAGTATACGGCGTAGAGGGCGTCGAATTTTTAAGAATGGGGGCTACTGGTTCCGGGCTTTTTAAAGGTGCCTTGCTGGGAATGTACACAATCTGCCCAATAGTTAATCCGCTTTGAATATTCGGGTTGGCATCTACAATCTGGTTAACCGGCACATTGTATTTCCGGGACAAGGCAAATAAAGTTTCTTTGGGAACTACTTTATGCACCACAAAATTTTTACCGTTTCGCTTCTCCAAACCAACCGAATCGACCGGCATACCAGCCGCCAAAGCAGATCCTTCTTGCAAAAGGGTAAAGAGCGCCGCTACACAAAAGACTTTTTTTAACATAACTATAAATCAACTAGACCTCGTAACCCAACAGAGCTTTTTTATTTTTTACTAAAATTAATGTATCCTGGAAAATAAAAAAATTATCTATCCCGATTCCGGTTAAATCTTTTCCCAGGTCTTCCTGCAGATAAAGTTCACCGGCTAACGAAAATATTGCCAACCGATATGTTTGCCGGCCATCTTGCTGAGACAAATAAAATCCCAGCGCTATAATATTTTTATACTCTAAATAATCAATGGCAAACAACGCATTACAACCGGTTTTTTCTTTTATAAATAATTCTAAATCAGCGAAATACTCATTCCCTGCCGGATAATGCTGCGGTACTGCCAATACCTGATTTTCGTCTGCGTGCCAAGAACCTAATTTAACCGGTCCGGTGGCAATATTTCCGGCTACCTCTAGCTCCTCGCCAGTGGCAGGGTTCAGGCCAATTAACTCGGTCAGCTCGCCAGTAGCCGGCAGTGCCAGCACGGCAGTAGCGGTTAAACCGTAAAAGCTAAACTCCGGCCGCTGCCACTGCACTTGTGCCTTCTCAACATTTACCGCCGTTATGCCAACCGACCTACCCACACCTTTGGCCGCAACGCCTTGCAGGTACATAATTCCGTTCTGAATGGCCGCTAAATTTTGCCACCAGGCTTTAGCAGGCCGGTAATCCTGCATTATAAAGGCTCCGGTTTTACCAGCAAATACCCCAAAAAAAGTTTGCAAGGTATCGGCATCGCAGCATTCTATGGCTATTAAGCCGGCTTTCGCATCGAACCGAAGTTGCCAAACTGGGTACTCCCATTCGAGTTTATAAGCCGGAGCTATTTTACCAGCGTCATTAATTAAGCTTTCTCCTGCCGCCTTCATCTGCCTGCAAATTTAAAAACAATTGCCTAGCCGCCCAACTATTTAAAAATTTCGGAAAGAAATACACCGGATGCTGTTAAAATTAATTAAGTTGCCGCTTCCGGGTTAAAGGCACAAAGATTAAGCCACAAGGCTCCAGACCAAGCAAATTGGAGCAAGAATGTTTAATTTTATTTTGGATTGATTTGGCGGAACATCCTGGCCCGGATATATTAATTTAAACTTTGGATATTAATTATGAATAGTATCGGCATTATACCGGCGCGTTATGCTTCTACCCGCTTTCCGGGTAAACCTTTGGTACAGATAAACGGCAAATCCATGATTCAGCGGGTTTACGAACAGGCCAGCCAGGCGCGGTTGCAGCACGTGTTGGTAGCCACCGACGATGAGCGTATTTTGGCCGAAGTACAAAAATTTGGTGGCAATGTGGTGTTAACGGGTACTAACCACCAGAGTGGTACCGACCGGTGTTTTGAAGCGTACACGTTGTTTAACCAGCCCTGCGAATTTATTATAAATATTCAGGGCGACGAACCTTTTATCCAACCCGAACAGATAAACTTGGTTATTGATTTATTTTCGTCGCCGGCCACCCAACTGGGTACCTTGGTTAAACAAATAAATAATCAGTCCGAATTATTTAACCCCAATATGCCCAAAGTAATTCTGGATAACCGGCAACAGGCTATTTATTTTAGTCGCCACCCTATTCCGTACGTGCGCGGGGCTGAGCCGGACCAATGGCTGGAAAAACACACTTTTTACAAGCACATTGGCATTTACGGTTACCGGGCCGATATTCTGGAACAAATTACCCAACTGGCTCCCTCTAGTCTGGAACTGAGCGAATCGCTGGAACAATTACGCTGGCTGCAGAATGGTTTCCGAATTGCCACCGCCCTAACTACCCAGGAAAATATTGGCATCGACACGCCCGAAGATTTAGAAAAAGCTTTGGCCTTGGGAAATAACAAAAGTTAGTTGCTTAACAATATTTTAGAATACCGGGAAATATTAGCGGGCGCAAAATTGCCGCAAGCCGGTTAGATTTTATTAACTGCCACTCAAAGCATTACGCACCAACCCATCTGCGCTATACCTTCGCCCAAATACTTTAAAAATGAGCTACCAAGGAAAAAATAATTCATAATTCATAATTCATAATTCATAATTCATAATTCATAATTCATAATTCATAATTCATAATTCATAATTCATATTGGCCAACGTTTTAGAAATTCTAAATCTTTCCAAAAAATATCCCGGCGGGGTTCAGGCCCTCAATGCCCTGACGCTGGAAGTGGCAGAAGGAAGTATTTACGGATTATTAGGCCCGAATGGCAGCGGTAAAACCACTACGCTAGGCATTGTGCTGGATGTACTTAGGGCCGATCAAGGGTCGTTTAACTGGTTTGGTTTGCCCCTAAGTAAAGAAACCAAGCGGCGCATTGGGGCTATTCTGGAAACTCCTAATTTTTACCCGTACTTGAGCGCCACCCAGAACCTGAAAATTATAGCCAATATTAAAAATACCGGCCACCAGGAAATAGAACCGGTTTTAAGAACAGTTGGCTTACTGCAGCGGCGAAACTCAGCCTACAAAGAGTTTTCGCTGGGCATGAAACAACGCTTAGCTTTGGCCGCCGCTCTGCTGGGCAATCCCCAGGTACTGGTACTCGATGAACCCACCAACGGCCTGGATCCGCAAGGTATAGCCGAAGTACGCGAAATAATAAAGCAGGTAGCCGGACAAGGCAAAACCATTATTCTGGCCAGCCACTTACTAGATGAGGTACAAAAAGTTTGCACCCACATGGCCGTATTGCAGGCTGGTAAGCTAAAAATTGCCGGCCGCGTAGATGCAATTCTGGCCCACCAAGATCAGGTAATTATCCGGGCCGAAAACCTGGCAGCTGCTCTAGCGCTTTTACCCCAATTACCGCAGGTTAGTAACTTCCGGCAGGATAATAATAGCCTGGTACTTACCCTGGCAAATAACTTTACCAGCACCGACCTGAATCAAGCCTTTTTCCAGCAGGGTATTATTTTATCGGAATTAACGGTGCGTAAGAAAAGCCTGGAAGCGCAGTTTTTGGATATTATTACCAATACCACCACAAACCAATGAGCAAATTACTACAGATCGAACTTCAAAAATTATTGCCCTACCGCACTTTCTGGGTAATATTGTTTATTTACAGCGCCTTCCTGTTATTGTTTGCTTACGCCAGCAGCCATATTACCATTAATGGGCAGCAGTCCGGTTCCCAGATTTATCAATTCCCGGGCATCTGGATGAAGCTTTCCTATGTAGCCAGTTATTTTAATTTGCTGTTGGGAATATTGCTGATAATATTAATTACCGATGAATACGCCTTCCGCACTTTCCGACAGCACGTAATCGATGGCTTGTTCCGGAAAGATTTAGTGGCAAGTAAATATTTGGTAATATTATTAGTTGGGCTAATTGCAACCACCATTTTAACTTTAATTGGGCTGGTATTTGGCATTACTTATAACCAGCATATTACGCCGGGTCTGCTATTTTCCGGTTCGATGCATGTAGTTTATTATCTGGTGCAGGCCATTGGTTACATGAGTATTGCGGTGTTATTTGGGTTTCTGATCCGGAAAAACGGGTTAGCCATTATTTCTTTCCTGGGTTATACTAAAATTGTAGAGCCGCTTATTCACTGGCGCCTCAACGATAACTTAGATCAATATTTTCCGATGAAAGTTTTAAGCAGTTTAACGCCAATGCCGGGCCAGGAAGTATTGGATGTTTTAACCGGACCAACTTCGGCGCTAAATCCGCAACAAGCTGTTTTGCCGGCTATCTTATACATTGGCTTGTTTTATGCGCTGGCTTACCTGGTTTTAAAAGTAAGAGATTTATAAGATATTCTAGCAGAAAAGCAGCAGGCCCGGATAAATCCGGGCCTGCTGCTTTTCTGCTAGAATGCTGCTATTATTTCAATAGCTTAAAGGCATAAAATATTACGGTAAACTATTAAAATGCCCAACTATCCGGGCTAAATCGCGGGCATTATCGTACTCCAGGTTATTTCGTTTTACAAAATCTTTCATTTCCCGGTCTTTATTACCAAATAAATCATCTAAATCGCGCTTGGGGTTACGCAACGCAATAATTTCGCCTTTGGGGTTATAAATGTAAAATAAATCCTGTATTACCGTTTGCTGGCGCGAATTACCGTAACCATACCCATAAGGATCATAATACCGGCCGTAACCCGCGTACATGGGTCCGTAGTTTTGGCTCCGGGTGGTTAATATTTCGCGCTTTACCAAGGTATATTTTCCTTCGCTGAGCAACTCAAAAAAAGCCGGCACTTTGTAATCAGAATAATCGTTGCCCCGGTTCCAGAGGTATGGCTTAAACGTTTGCCACACCCGGCTGCGCTCGTCGGTTACCGTAAAGCTGCTTACATTTACGGGCGCATAAGCTTGTATAGAACCATCCGGCAACGTAACCCGAATAATATCTTCTGACCGGTGATAAGTAACAGGCCCCATCAGGGTATCGCCACTCGTTAGTACAATGCGTCCTTTCGGCCATTCCTGAATATCGACCCGCTGGGCCGAAACCGGAAATTGGGCAGAAAACAACACAACTAACAATAAAATCAGCCGGAAGAAGAGAGGACGCTGCATATATTATTCTTTTAAAATCTGATGACCCAGCTTGTCGCGTTTAGTAGTCAGGTAATTTTTATTGTGCTGATTGGGGGTAATTTCAATCGGTACATTTTCTACTACTTCCAAGCCGTAGCCTATTAATCCAGTACGTTTTTTCGGGTTATTAGATACAAGCCGCATTTTGGTAACGCCTAAGTCCCGAAGTATCTGAGCACCAACACCATAGTCGCGTTCATCCATCCCAAACCCAAGTTCTAGGTTTGCTTCTACGGTATCGCGGCCCTGTTCTTGTAATTTATAAGCTTTTAATTTATTAAGCAAGCCAATTCCGCGGCCTTCCTGGTTCATGTAAACAATTACACCTTTGCCTTCCTGCTCTATCATTTCCATGGCTTTGTGTAACTGCGGACCACAATCGCAGCGGCACGAACCAAAAATATCGCCGGTAACGCACGACGAATGCACCCGCACCAAAACAGGTTCATCTTCCTGCCACGTACCTTTTACCAGTGCCAGATGTTTCGCGCCGTTGCTGCGCTGGGTAAAAGCGTATAAATCGAAATTACCGTATTGCGTAGGCATTTCAACGGCAATTTCACGGGTAATCAGGCTTTCGGCCACCAACCGGTATTTAATTAGGTCTTTAATCGTAACCAGCTTCAGATTAAATCTTTTGGCTACCAGTTCCAAATCGGGCAGGCGCGCCATTGAGCCATCTTCGTTCATTATTTCGACCAATACGCCGGCGGGCTCTAAACCAGCCAAACGGGCTAAGTCTACGGCTGCTTCGGTGTGGCCGGTGCGGCGCAAAACACCTTCTTTGCGGGCTCGCAACGGAAATATATGGCCGGGTTTTCCTAAATCGGCCGGATCGGTTTTGGGGTCAACTAAAGCCAGAATAGTTTTGGCACGGTCGCTGGCCGAAATACCGGTGGTACAGCCATGACCTAATAAATCCACGGAAACGGTAAATGCGGTTTCGTGCAGGGCCGTGTTACGGCCAACCATGGGTTCCAGGCCTAGTTCATCGCAACGATCTTCCAGCAAAGGCACACAAATAAGGCCCCGGCCATGGGTTGCCATAAAATTCACGATTTCGGGGGTTATGGTACTAGCGGCACAAATAAAATCGCCTTCATTTTCCCGGTCCTCATCGTCTACTACTATTACTACTTTGCCCGCCTTTATATCGGCAATGGCATCTTCTATTGTATCAAACATGGGAGTACAAACTTTAATATATTAGCAAACCGAGGTTGCTGTTCTTAGAACAAAGGTAAGGAAATATAAGTTTTAAGAAAGGCAAGGGCTGTAACACCGCTAACCGGGTTTGTATAGTGAGCAAATAAAGGATGTTTGACCGGATACTTTTAAGTTAGGTCGCATTTTCCGCAATAATGCTATAATATTAAAGGCTACTTAAAATAAGTAAGGTTTTAAGCTCATCGTAATATGCTTCCTGTAAAACAGGATGAATATTTTAATTCAACCTAACTCCTATATATTGCAGATAAAAACAACAAGTAATAATGAATATTTAGCGCACCACCACTACGCCTAACTGAGCACCAATTTCTACTTCGTACTGCTGCAGGGTTTTAATTAAGGTCATTATTTTCATTATTTCGGTAAAATCCTTCTCAGTTTTAAGCAGCTCCGAGTTTTCTTTAATCATTTGCTGTACGTTGCGCCACTTAAGCCGCAGCACGGCGGTATCGGCGGCAAACTGCAGCATATCGGTTTCGCGGGGCACAAATATCTGGTGCGTTTCCCAGTTTTCGCTTAGTTCAAATTTATCGGTCAGTAAACTAACCGCTTCCTGCCGAATTTCGCCATCGGGGTAATTAATAAAATAATCCGGCGAAACCAGGGGCGCCTGCTTTGCTACTTCCTGAAACAAAGCTACCAGCCGGGCATAAATAGGTATTTTAAATTCAATGTCTTCGAGTTGCGTCAGCAGGTAAGGCAAAAAAGGTTCACCTTCGGGTAGTTTATGCGCCGAATAATTCAACAGCAGGCGTAAGACTTCTCGCTCGTGGTGCAATAGAATGGCATCATCAGCGGCAACTTTATCTTCGGGTTGGGGCGTTAGTTCAGGATTAGGCGCATTTACCGGCATTTCCGGAGCAGCGGGTTTCTGCCGCTCCTGCTTCATAAGTTTATTGTACTCGGTTAACAGTACCTGCTCTTCTATACCAAATATTACACTGCACCGCTGTAAAAATACTGCCCGCTTAATAGAATCCGGAATTTTAGCAATGCTAGAAATAATTTCCCGGATGGCTTCGGCTTTTTTAACCGGGTTGTGCTCGGCCTCCTGGCTTAACAGCTCGGTTTTAAAAGATATAAAATCTTTGGCGTTGGTATTAATATATTGCTTAAAAGCCGTGTCGCCTACTTTCCGGATGTAACTGTCGGGGTCTTCTTTATCCGGAAACAAGACCACGTTTACGTTCAGGCCACCTTCCAGAATTAAGTCAATGCCCCGCAACGATGCTTTAATTCCGGCCGCATCGCCGTCGTAGAGCACCGTAATATTTTTGGTATACCGCCCAATTAATTTAATCTGGCCTTCGGTGAGCGATGTTCCCGACGAAGCCACCACGTTCTCGATACCGCCCTGACTTAAAGAGAGTACATCTAAATAACCTTCTACCAAATAACATAAATCCTGGCTCCGGATGCCTTGTTTGGCTTGGTACAGCCCGTAGAGCACATCGCTTTTGTGATATATTTCGGACTCCGGCGAATTAACGTACTTGGGTGTTTTGTCATTAGACTTAAGCGTGCGGCCACCAAAACCCACTACCCTCCCCGATATGTTATGGATGGGGAACATGACCCGCGCCCGGAACCGGTCGTATTTTTTATCTTCTTTAACAATGGTCAGGCCGGTACTCTCTAAAAATTCCAGCTTAAACCCTTGCGCCAGCGCTTTAGACGTTAAACCATCCCAGGCTTCGAGGCTATAACCCAGCTCAAACTTCTGAATAGTTGGCATAGATAAACCGCGGTCTTTAAAGTAAGGCAAGCCAATACTTTTACCCTGCTCGTGGTTCAGCAACATATCATGGAAATAATCTTTGGCGAAGTTCGATAATATATATTGGCTTTCTTTTTCGCTCTGCGCCTGGGTAAGTTCCGGGGTAACTTCTTCTTCAATGGCAATGGCGTATTTTCGGGCCAGGTATTTCAGGGCATCTACGTAGCCCAGGCCTTCAATATCCATTATAAACTGAATAGAATTACCCGCTTTGCCGCACCCAAAACACTTATAAATACCCTTAGCCGGCGACACCGAAAACGAAGGCGATTTTTCGTGGTGAAACGGGCACGGTGCCCACATGTTCTGGCCTTTTTTCTTCAGGGTTACAAAATCCCCGACCACCTCCACAATATCGGCTTGCTGAATAATCTGGTCGACGGTTTCCTGGGGTATGCGAAACATAATTTAGAAGCTGGGTGCTTTTACAAAGATAGAAAACCCGGACATAAAAGAAATTCATTCTTTTGCCTGGCGCCTTCAGCTTTTATAAACCTCCCTGATTGTGAATTGCTTTATCCGGAAAGATTTTTTAGCGCCAGAATATTGCTGCATTGGCCAAAATAAAAGGCCAGAATAAACCTTGAGAAGATGCTAGCCGAAAATTTTACAGCAAAAATTAAAAAAATTAAATATTAATGTTTTTTAATATTTAAACTTTCATTAATTTAGTGCAGGTTAATAAACGGATAACTATTCCATGAAAAAGTTACTACCACTATCTATGATTTTGCTGGTAAGCCAACTGGCTTTAGCATTATGGGCAGGCAAAAAAACACCCGAGGCAAATTTAGCTAAGGCCGGCAAAATGCTAAAGAGCGGTGAAGACTGGTTTATTGGCAGTTGATTTTTACTAAACAGTTTACTTTTTAAAATTAACCAGAACTAAGCATGCGCTTGCCTTAAGGTTATCTTTATTAAATTAAATTTTTCAGATATATTTAGGCTACTATTTACAAACAGTTATACAAAACATTTATACCAGTAATAAATATATATAGCTTGAAATAAAGCTTATTACCTTATACTTTTTAGATTTAACAATTATTTAACTCACGCGAGAAGTCTATTAAAACCTTCTTAAAAAAATATAAATAAAAAACTTAAATAATTTTTATTAAATATTATTTTACTTAGATTTGCCCAAGTTAAACAACCAGATATATTTTACCATACAAAAGCTTAGCCCCATGAAAAGCAAAGAAAATTCAAAAAAATTAGCCACCGTAGGCAGCTGGATTTTAAAACCAGGTCAGAAAATTACTACCACAACCCGATAGTATTTAGCACACCTCTACAAATTAGGATTTAAAGTAGTTGGCAATTCAGCAATAATTTTCTGCTGAATAAAACAAACTGTGTATCATTCCCGGAAAAATACTAATCTGGATTTACGTAATGTAGAATCCGGTGTATTTTTTACCTCAAATCTTTTCAAAGCTGTTTAACCCAACTTTAAACTAGCTCCTGTTTTAGTTTTGGATGACCATTTTACGCCTGCTGAAAATATTTGCCCCTACCCTAAAAAAAGCACCAAAAAAATGAACCGCCCCGCTCTGGTTAGTGGGGTTTTGTTTTTGTAGCCTTTCATATTCTGGTAATAATAATTACTTGAACCTAAAATAATTGCTAGTTTTCAATTGGCAGGAAATTAGAAGCTGGAAATAATTAGTAGCTTTAACTGCAAACTGGTGCGTACGCAGGAAATATTGTAAAGTATGCTTTAAGCCAATGGCTAACTTTAGTTAGTATTTACCAACCAGTTCTAAAAACAACCGCATTCTACCGGAAAATAATTCTGCCTGTCTGCTAATATTATTCGCACTATTTTTTTAAATTTTATACCGCAAACCTAATTTTTACAACTCCTTTATGAATAATGAGTTTGAGGTTTTTGATTTTCACCGAATCTTCTTTGGAAATACACCTCTGATTTTTTTGCTGGAAATTGTTTTCCGGACGCTGATAATGTATAGCTACAGTATTTTTTTATTGCGCATTTTAGGCAAAAGAGGAATGGGTCAACTTTCTATGCTCGAACTGGCCATTATTATTGCCTTTGGCTCGGCCATTGGCGACCCCATGGTTAATGCAGATTTACCCATAGTGCACGGCATGGTGGCAGTTACGGTAGTTACTTTATTCCAGATTGGTTTGGAACGTTTAGTAAATAAAAACAAAAAAGTAGAAGCTATTCTGGAAGGCGAAGCCAATTTAGTAGTAGACAAGGGCGTAATAAAATGGGATTGCCTCACCCGAGATAATTTATCTAAAGAAGATTTATTCCGGTCGTTGCGTAGTAAAGACGTGGAGCATTTAGGCGAGATTGAAAAAGCATTTTTTGAAACATCGGGTCAGATTTCGATAATGTTTCGGTCGCCGAAAAAAGTTAAACCGGGTTTGAGTTTAATACCCGAAAACGAATTAAAACCGGAAACAATCCTGAAAGCGCCGATGCCCATACCAACCGCCGGCCTTTACTGCTGCTTAGATTGCGGCAACGTTAAAAATTTAGAGCAAGGCCAAAAAGTAAGTAAATGTGAGCTCTGCGGCGGCAAAGAATGGGTAGAAGCTAAAAAATGACAGCTAATTTTTATAAAATAATCATAAAATAAATTACTGACTAGTAAATTGGTATTTCTTCAAAAAGTGTACATTCATTTCGTTTAATAAATTACTTTTATAATAATTATAGAAAAACGTAACGGTATTCTCGCGCTTAAGCAAAACTCCGCTTAAATATTTCCTGACTAAATTGTTGTTGTAAAATAAGCCTGAATCAAGATTAGAATAAACGGAGTAGGTTCTTCGATCATCAATTGAGCTTCCATATAAAAAATGAAATAAGTCAAGCTCATCAATTCCATTCAAAACATCTGAGTAAAGGCTAATAATAAATGGCATTTTTGTTTCTTCGATAAAATCTGCGTACTTATTAACCTTTTTTATAAACTCGCTTCCGTTTGATATTAATCTTCTTAGATCAATATCTACAGAGTTATTATTTCCAATAACAATTATATTCTTAAGAGTAGAGTCGACAGCTTTTATCTTAAAAGAAATATTTTTAAATAAAGTAATTTGCTCAAAAAGTGCCCTTTCATGAGAAAGCCATGATCTTAATTGATGTGTGATTTCATCAAGATCATACTCCGAAGGGTCAAAATATTCATTTTCAAAATTAACTTTTAAGTAGCAACTACCTTCTAATATTGATAATCGTTCTAAGAGCTCACTTTCAAAATCGTTTCTAATCTGGTCTTTTCTGGTAGGGTTCAATCTTGAAACTTCATTCAGTATCTTCTGTCCATTCAATGTCAATGTCCAATCTGGTTCTAAGTTTTTACTTTGAAACTTATATTTTTTTTCATATTCTGTTTGTGCCCCATTATTAGCAAAAAATAACCCAAAATTTATTTCAGTAATCTTTGAATAAAAAGTAGTCCTATTCTTTTCTTTAATTAAATTCTTCTTAATTTTTTCTCTAGTTTGAAAATCGAAAGCCAAAATTTTACTTTCAAAATCTTTCCAGTAATACACATATTCTTCATATAAGGTCATTACTTCAGCTTTCAAAAGAATATTATAATAAAGTATCTAAATTTGAACTAGCAAAAAAGTATAAATCGTTTCAGAACTTAGCCAATTTCATATTTATATTAAATTAGCTAAATCTTTCTACCACAGCTATATTATGATCCTTTGTTAGCCGGCTCCCCATCTTTCACACACCGGAAACCTAAATTATTGGAGGCGCTGCTTATTTCGCCTTTGCCGCGACTGCCGGGGCGGTAGCGAATGCAATATTCGTCGGAGCACAGGAAAGAGCCACCGCGTTGTACCCGTTTTATCGAGCCGGGTTCATCTGGGTCAAAGCTATCGGCTGGACCTTTGGGATTTTGTTTGGCGCTGTGCTGGTAATAATCGGGGCGGTAAAAATCCTGACACCACTCCCATACATTGCCATCCAGGTCGTAAAGGCCGAAGCCGTTAGCCGGAAAAGATTTAACCGGTGCAACCGTGATAAAGCCATCTTCGCCACTGTTTTTTTCCGGAAAATTTCCCTGGTAAATATTAGCTACCCATTTGCCTTCGGGTTTTAGTTCTTCGCCCCAGTAAAATTTGCGGCGACCTTTACCACCCTGCGCAGCATATTCCCATTCGGCTTCGGTGGGCAAACGCTTACCGGCCCACCTGGCATAAGCGGCGGCATCTTCGTAACACACCTGCACTACGGGGTCGTTGGGTTTGTTTGTTATAGAACTATTAGGCCCTTGCGGATGCCGCCAACTGGCGCCAGGTACGTATTGCCACCACTGCAACGGATTATCGAGGCTTACTTCCTGGGCCGGCGGCGTAAAAACGCCCGAGCCCGGCACCAGTTTATCAACTGGCACGCCAGGGAAATCGGCCGGATTAAGAGCTCGTTCGGCCACAGTTACGTAGCCCGTAGCTTTTATAAATTGGGCAAATTCTGCATTGGTCACTTCGTGCTCATCCATCCAAAACCCGCTTATTTCTACTTCGTGAATAGGCTGCGCATCCGGAAAACTGCTGTCATCGGAACCCATTTGGAACTTACCAGCGGATATCCAAACCATTTTAGCCGGAATGGTATCGGTTACTTGGGTTAATGCCGGCTGGGCCGATACTTCGCTGGTTTTAGAATTTTTCTTTTCGGGTTGCGTTTGGCAAGCAGCCAGTCCGGCCAGTAAAAAAGCAGTAAAATAATATCTTCGTAAGTGGGGCATTTGCAATAAATAAAAAACCAATTTAGTAATAATTTATTTAACTGCTAATCTGAGCCACGCGCGACAACGCCACAAACAACAGGTTATTTATAAATATTGGCTTGCTATGGTTTAAAGACAAATAGGGCATTTTCAACCACAACAGGTTTACTGTTCAAGAACAGAGTCATTGTATCCGGCGGTCTTGTTCTGAGCTTCAGCATAAGATTTTCGTTGTTCTAAAAAAAAACTATTACAGAGCTACTTCTCAGCTAAAACCGGCTAATATTCCGGTAAATCGGGGTATATCTGAACTAATTTTTGTACTTTTGTAAATAATTATATTAGCTAAAGAATAAGATGGCTATTACGCAACAAGATATATTAAAAGCCTTAAGTTATGTAGAGGAACCGGATCTTGGCAAAGATTTGGTAACCCTGAACATGATCGAAAATATTCAGATAGACGGTAAAAATATTGCATTTACTGTTATTCTTACCACCCCGGCCTGCCCCCTGAAAGAACTGATTCAGAACGCCTGTATCCGGGCCATTCATACCATGGTAGATAAGGAGGCTAACGTAACGGTTAACCTCACCAGCCGCGTTACTACTGCCCGCGATACGAATTCGGCTATTTTAAAAGACGTTAAAAATATTATTGCCATTGCTTCGGGTAAAGGCGGCGTAGGTAAATCTACGGTAACAGCAAACCTGGCTATTGCTTTATCGCAAAGTGGCGCCAAGGTAGGTTTAATTGATGCCGATATTTCGGGACCAAGTATGCCGCTGATGTTTAATGCCGAAGAAGAACGCCCCCAGGTATTCCGGACGCCCGAAGGCCGTAACCTGATTGAGCCCATTGAACGCTACGGCATTAAAATTATTTCTATCGGTTTCCTGGCTCCTGCCGAAAATGCAGTAGTTTGGCGCGGCCCCATGGCCAGCTCGGCTTTAAAGCAATTTATTTCGGATGTAGACTGGGGCGAACTTGATTATTTATTAATTGACTTACCGCCCGGTACCAGCGATATTCACTTAACTTTGGTACAAACCGTGCCGGTAACCGGGGCTATTATTGTAACTACCCCGCAAAAAGTAGCCTTGGCCGATGCGCAGAAAGGTTTGCAAATGTTCCGGCAACCGCAGATTAACGTGCCGGTGCTCGGAGTTATTGAAAATATGGCTTACTTTACACCCGCCGAGCTGCCGCAAAATAAATATTATATATTTGGCGAAGGCGGCGGCCAGCAATTGGCAACTAAATGGGGCGTTCCGTTGTTAGGACAAATACCACTGGTACAAAGTATCCGGGAAAGCGGCGACGAAGGAATGCCTGAAGTAATAAAAGTGGATTCGCCGGCTGGTAAAGTGTTTGAAGAAGTGGCCCAGGCCGTAGCCCAACAAGTTTCGGTGCGAAATGCCGGGTTGGCGAAAACAAAAATAGTACCTATTAACACCTGATAAAATGGTAGCGACCAACACAGAAGAATTACTATTTGAGCGAATTGAAAGAGCCTTGGACCAGATACGACCTTATCTGGAAGCCGACGGTGGGAACGTAAAAATATTGGAATTATCGGATGAGATGGTTTTGAAACTGGAACTGCTGGGTGCCTGTGGTTCCTGCTCGATGTCGGTTATGACCATGCGGGCCGGTATTGAACAAACCATTAAGCGCGAAGTACCCGAAATAAAATCGGTGGTGGCTGTAAACTTAACGCCACCCGAACTTTAAAATATATCTCCTTTTTTTTACCCAATAAAAACCGAAGTTAGCTAAGCCTGACTCCGGTTTTTATTTTTTTGTACCTTTACTTTTAAGGTATAACTTCCGCTTTATGATTCGAGCCAACGACCCGCACCTGCATTCCTGGATTCAGATTTCTCCCAACAGCGACTTTCCCATTCAGAATCTGCCTTTTGGTATTTTCAGCACCCCTACCCGCGACCCACGCGTGGGCGTAGCCATTGGCGATTATATTCTGGATTTGTACGCAGTATGCCAGGAAGGCTTGTTTGATTTATTGTCACTGGAAGATCCTTCGGTTTTTCATGCGGAAACCCTGAACCCGTTTATTTCTTTGGGTAAACCAATGTGGCGAGAGGTACGCGAAAGAGTATCGGAGTTGCTGCGGAACAATAATGCCGAGATTCGGGATAACCACGAGGTAATGAAAGCCTGCCTCGTTAAATGCCAGGAAGCAACGATGCACTTGCCGGTTAAAATAGGTAATTACACCGATTTTTATTCGAGCCTGGAACACGCCACCAACGTGGGTTTGATGTTTCGCAATCCCGAGAGCCCTTTGTTGCCTAATTGGAAACATTTACCGGTGGGTTACCACGGCCGGGCTTCTTCTATTGTGGCATCCGGCCATCCTGTTTTCCGGCCGCAGGGCCAAACTAAAGCCGCTGATACCGAATTGCCTATTTTTGGACCAACCCGCGAATTGGATTTTGAACTGGAAGTAGCTTTTATAACCGGCCGCGCCACCGATTTAGGTAGTTATGTGATGACCGATGAAGCCGAAGATTATATTTTTGGCCTGGTGTTATTCAACGATTGGTCAGCGCGGGATATTCAGCGCTGGGAATACGTGCCGCTAGGGCCGTTTTTGGGTAAAAGCTTTGTCTCGACTATTTCTCCGTGGGTAGTTACGTTAGATGCCCTGGAGCCTTTCCGGGTACCAGGACCAACGCAGGAACCACCGGTTTTACCTTACCTGGAATACGAAGGCTACAAACACCTGGACATAAACCTGAAAGTATATTTGCAACCCGATGGCGAAGACCCGGCGCTAATCTCCCAATCAAATACGCGCCACCTGTACTGGAACATGAACCAGCAACTGGCTCACCAAACCAGCAATGGCTGTAACCTCGAAGTAGGCGATTTATACGCTTCGGGCACCATTAGTGGCTCCGAACCGGGTTCTTATGGCTCTATGCTGGAATTAACCTGGCAAGGATCTAAACCGCTTACGCTACCAAATGGGGCTACCCGCACATTTTTAGAAGATGGCGATACCGTAATTTTTAAAGGTTACGCCGAACGCAACGGTATTCGGGTAGGTTTTGGCGAGGTCCGGAATAAAATATTGCCTACTTTGTAAGTCATTTAACTTAAGTATTTAAATATTACTTAGATGCTTTAATGCGAATATTAAAAAAGTAGCAGGCTCAAGATTATAAACTGCAAACTTTAAAATATATACTTTAATTAGAGTTAATAAGGCTTTTACCAATGAAAGATTTAGATTCGGGGCAGTTACAAAACTAGCTCTAGGTGTAATTGCCACCCGGTCCGTTGCCTTGGCCAGGACGCAACATACACACGGTAAAGTAAACCCAAGCTTATTCCAGTTACCAAACTGTAACTTAAATTAGCAATCAACTTCGACCATTTGCTGCGCGCCATTCGCCAGAACAACTACTAAGACAAAAGTGATCTGGCCCGATGGTAAACCTGGCAAATTTCTGAACCAACACCGAAGCAGCATTAATTTGCCCAAAATCATACCTACAATATTCTTGTAAAATATGCCGCAGCGTACGAATAGCTACAAGCCGACTTAATAAAATTAAAGAACAAACTACGCAAGTTAAATTTTACGAAGAAGCGGTATCGTTACTTTTTAATATAATAAATTAAAAATTATATGTAAAAATTCATATATTTAACCAGAATACTTCATTCCAGCTTTAAAGAAGTATCAGTAAAAAAATATTTCAGCATTTAGCCGGAACTTTTGTATATTGAAGCTTTAATTTTATTTAATTGACTATTAGGTAATTACTTTATTTATATGGTTCAAAACTTTACCCGTTGTAAATTATTCACGCTCCTTCTTTTGCTAGCTACAAGCAATATTGGTTTTTCTCAAGGCATGGTCGATGGCTTTATGAAAGGCAAAGGCAACAGTTCCGTAGCCCTTTCTTACTCCTACGAAAGCTACGACACTTATTTTGTAGGCGGCACCACTACCCAAAATCCCAATTTAGGTACTATTGCTACCCGCAGCCTAAGCATATATGGCGTAGCCGGATTAACAGACAAGCTGGATGCGATTGTTTCGCTGCCCTATATTAAAGCTACTGCCAACCAGGGGTTCTGGCAAGATCAGAAAGGGTTACAAGACGCCGCTTTTTACCTGAAATATAATGCGCTGGAACAAAAATTAGGTAACCTGGGCAGTTTATCTGTAATGGTAGCCGGCGGTATAGCTACGCCTTTTAGTAATTATATTGCCGATGCCCCAGTAGCCATTGGCCACCACTCTACTAATTTAGACGGTCGTTTAATTACGCAACTCAAAAGCAATTATGGTTTTTTTCTGAGTGCGCAGGGCGGTTATATTTATAGGTCTGATGTTAAACTAGACCGCGATGCTGTTCCCTTGCCTGAATCGGGCAACAGCCCTTATTACAACAGACACACAAGCCACGTGCCTAATTCTTTTGATTATTCGGCCAAGTTAGGTTTTGCATCGTCTTTGGTTTACGCCGATGCCTGGCTCCACAAACAAGAGGCCAGTAAAGGAACCAATATTGGCCCCGGCATTCCTTTCCCAAGCAATGCGGTTTCTTATACCCGTACCGGTTTTAACTTATTTGTACCGCTGCCCTTTTATCCGGCTGTAGGCCTGGGTGGTGGCAGCAGTTTTACCTTAAACGGGAAAAACGTAGGCAAGGCTACCCGCTTCTCCGGCAGCTTGGTTTACAACTTGCCTTCCTGGCAAAAAAAACAAATTTAAATTAACCATTTATTGCAAATATTATTCCCAATGCAGTACCTCAAAAAGTTTCGGCAACCCCTTCGATTACAATTTATTTCTTTGCTGTTCACCGGGCTTACCCTGGTCGGCCTAAGCAGCTGCGAAAAGGCTGACCTATCTAACCCGCATTACGAAGCGGCCAACCCGCAGGACCAGGATTTAACCGGCGGAACCTGGAAAACCATTGTTCTGAATTCCAGCTCAGTAATTCCGGTTGCAGTACCCGCAGCTACCTCCAGCCCTGCGTACCAGCAGGAATTAAGCGAAATTAAAGGCTTACAAGCGCAACTTAGTAGTTCGCAGCGGGAAAATATTAGCTATTGGGCTTCTGGCGCAACTTTGCGCTGGAACGAAATCTGCCAGCAGTTGGTATCTAAGTATAATGTAGCGCCCGTAGTTGGCGCAGCCCCCGACCCACAATCACCGTTTGCGAACCCCGTGGTAGCCGCTCGCATTTATGCTTTGTTAAGTGTAGCTCAATACGATGCCCTGGTTTCGGCTTGGCACCACAAATCACAATTCAACCGGCAGGCACCCGCAAAAACTGATAATCAGGTTAAACTACTAATCCCAGCCAGTAATTTATCCTCTTACCCTTCCGAAGATGCCGTAGTTGCCGCCGCCTCGGTAGAAATATTAAAATTCATTTTTCCGAAAGAAGTTGAGTTCTTAAACAAAAAAGCTACCGAACACCAGGAATCAAGACTGCTCGCCGGAGCCAACGTGCGCAGCGATTTAACTGCGGGTGCCGCCCTTGGCAAAGAAGTGGCGCTTAAAGTACTGGATTACGCCCGCAAAGACCGGATGAACCAGGCAGGAGATGCGAAAAATACCTGGCAACAAGCAGTTGTGCCGGTAAAATGGGTAAGTTTAGAGGTTCCGGTACGCGGCCCGATGTTACCGCTGGCTGGCAACGTAAAAACCTGGTACGACTCTACTGCCTTGATGGCTGGTTTGCCCGGCCCACCCCCAGCGGTAGGCAGCGCCGAATTTAATAGAGATTTAGCCGAAGTCCGGAAGATTGCCGATAACCGCACCCGGGAACAATGGCGCATTGCTGATTTTTGGGCTGACGGTGCCGGTACGCCAACGCCGCCGGGCCATTGGAACCAGATTGCTGCCAGTTTAATTCGTAAAAAACAATACAGCGAAATACGTATTGCCCGTACCTTTGCCCTGCTGAACCGATCGTTGTTTGATGCGGCTATTTGCTGCTGGCGCACGAAGTATACTTATTTTATACCCCGGCCTTCCCAAATGGACCCCAAAATAAAAACCGCTACCGGCATTCCTAATTTTCCCTCTTATACTTCTGGTCACGCCACTTTTTCGGGAGCTGCTGCCTCGGTACTTGGGCATATTTTTCCGGAGGATAAAGCGCATTTGCAAAAACAAGCAGAAGAAGCTGCTTTATCGCGTTTATACGGCGGCATTCACTATCGCTTCGACAATGAGGCCGGTCTAATCTGCGGGCAGGGAATTGGTAAAGTAGCCATCCAATGGAGTAAAACCGACGGATCACCGCAGTAAGGGAATGGTTAAAAGGTTAAAAGTTAAAATATTGAAAGTTAAAGCTTATACCCTTATTAAATGTATACTGCGCTTTTAAATAAAGCTAAGGCTATACCTCCCACCGGGGTCATTCTGGAAGAATCTTATTAGCAGGTAGCCAATAAGATTCTTCCAGAATGACCCCGGTGAGTGGATATTTGCTTGTAATTATTTTATTGTTTTAAAGCGCTATTCCTGTTTGATTTAGGCATTAGGTCCCCAAAGTACTTTCAACCTTTAACTTTCGAACCTTCCAACCTTTAACTTATTTAATTCCGCACCGCAATCATTAAGCTAAGTTCTTTGTAGCGCATGTTAAACTTTTTGGCAATGCCGGCATTGGTGAGGCTGCCTTTGTAAATATAAACGCTACTCCGGTAATGTTCGTGGGTAAATAATACTTCGTTAATGCCGCCGTGCTTCGAAATATCCATGAAAATTGGGGTAAAAATATTGCTGAGCGCGTTGGTGGCGGTGCGTGGTACCCGGGAAGCGATATTGGGCACACAGTAATGAATAATATCGTATTTACGGTAAACCGGCCTGCTTAAGGTGGTTAGCTCCGAAGTTTCGAAACAGCCACCCTGGTCAATGCACACATCAATAATTACGGAACCCGGGTTCATTTGCGCCACAATATTTTCCGAAATCATAGAAGTGGTGCGACCTTCCCTATCCGACAAAGCACCAATTACCACATCAGCCAGTTTTAGTTCCTGACTGAGTAAAGCGCCATCCATGGTAGAAGTAAACAGGTACGGGCCAATATTTTGCTTCAGGCGGCGTAATTTATAGATATGATCGTCGAAAACTTTTACTTCGGCTCCTAAACCAATAGCGGCCCGCGTGGCATATTCGGCTACGGTTCCGGCTCCCAAAATAACTACCCGCGAAGGCGGCACCCCAGTTATACCGCCCAAAATAATACCCTTACCACCAGCACTTGAACTCAGGTATTCGGCGGCAATAAGCATTACGGTACTGCCTGCAATTTCGCTCATAGCCCGCACCACCGGCTTGGTATCGGATTTATCTTTTAACAACTCAAAAGAAATAGCGTTTATTTTTTTCCGGCAAAGAGCGCCAATATAATCGCCAGTGAGGCTGCCAAATTGCAAAGCCGATATTAAGGTCTGGCTGTTTCGTAAATATTCTATTTCTTCGTAAGTAGGCGGGGCAATTTTTAAAATAATATCGGCCTCGTATACTTCTTTGGTAGAATAAACAATGCGGGCACCGGCTTCCGAAAATTCATGGTCGGCGTATTTAGAAGGGCTGCCCGCCCCCGCTTCAATCCAGATTTCGTGGCCATTATCGGTTAACAGCCGCACGGCTTCGGGTGTCAGGCCAATGCGGTTTTCCTGTAAAGAAGATTCTTTGGGAATGCCAATAAAAAGGCGCTTTTTTCGGGTTTCAATCGCCAACATCGATTCTTTCGGAAAGAGAGCGCGGCTGGTTGCAGCCAACGATTCAAAGCCCGAAGGAATGTTTTCGTTCATATTAGTATTTTTTCAACGTAATGGTACGGGCCTCTCCTGCACCTTTAGCTATGGTAACGGTTACAAAATGTTCGGGTAATAAATCCTGCACCAGCGAAGGCCACTCAATCAGGCATTTATTACCCGAATAAAAATATTCGGTTGCGCCCATGTCCAGCGCTTCGCGCGGGTCATTTATCCGGTAAAAATCAAAGTGGTAAAACACTTCCCCGCGGTTGCTTGCGTATTCGTTTACTAAGGCGTAAGTTGGGCTGCTAACGGGTTCTTCTACCCCGGCCTGCCGACAGATTTCTTTTATTAGAGTTGTTTTCCCCGCCGCCATTTCGCCCTCAAATAACAAAATATTCTCATCTTTTGCAAAATCCCACACGGCTGCGGCTGCCACCGGCAACTGAGCCAGTGCGGGAATTTCCACTACTTTCTCGTTCATGCCAAATTATCAGGCTTTAGGCTGCAGCGTTACAAAAGGTATTATTATTTCTTCCAGCGATACCCCGCCGTGCTGAAACGTATCTTTATAATAGTTTACGTAATAATTAAAGTTATTGGGGTAAGCAAAGAAATAATCTTCGAGGGCAAATACATAAGCCGTAGAAATATTTTCTTTGGGCAAATGAATACGCTCCGGCTTACGCACCACAAACACATCTTTTTCGGTAAAGCCTAAATTTTTACCGTGCTTGTAGCGCAGATTGGTGTTGGTATTGCGGTCGCCAATAATTTTAAAGGGCCGCTTGCACCGGATGGTACCGTGGTCGGTGGTAATAATTAAGCGGCCTTTCTTCTCCGATATTAATTTTAAAGTCTCAAATAACGGCGAATGCAAAAACCAGGAACGGGTAATAGAGCGGTAAGCCGATTCGTCGGGGGCCAGTTCGCGCACCATGTTGCTATCGGTGCGGGCATGCGACAGCATATCTACAAAATTGTAAACAATTACATTTAGTTTATTATTTTCTAAATTGTTAAACTTGTTTACCAAGTCGCGGCCAATGGCGTTGTTCGTTACTTTGTTGTAACTGTACTTCTCGTTAATCTTATTTTTCTGAAACTGAATATCTACAAATTCAGCTTCGTGCAGGTTTTTACCTTCTTCGTCTTCATCAGACACCCACATATTGGGGTATTTCTTCTGGATTTCGGCCGGCAACATACCCGAAAATATGGCATTGCGGGCGTAAGCCGTGGTAGTTGGTAATATAGAATAATAAAGTTCTTCGTTCTCTACGGTAAAATAATCGCTGATAATGGGTTCCAGCACTTTCCACTGGTCGTAACGTAAATTATCAATCAGCACAAAATATACCGTCTGGTCGCTTTCCTTCATCATCGGGAATACCCGCTCCTTAAATATTTCGTGCGACATTAACGGCTTATCGTCCGACTCGTTGTTTATCCATTCTTCGTAATTATCCATGATAAACCGGGCAAAGTTAGAATTGGCTTCGTCCTTTTGCATGTTAATTACGTCGGCCATGCTTTTACCTTCGGTTTCGTCTATTTCTAATTCCCAACGCACCAGTTTTTTATAGTTCTCGGCCCATTCCTGATGGCTCAGGCGCTCGCCAAAAGCCATACCCAAAGTCCGGAAATCACGTTGGTACGAGCTGTTGGTTTTTTCGGAAACCAGGCGTTTGTTATCTAATATTTTCTTTACCGATAATAAAATCTGGTTGGGGTTGAGCGGCTTAATTAAATAATCGGCGATTTTAGAACCAATGGCTTCTTCCATAATGTGTTCTTCCTCGCTTTTAGTAATCATTACTACCGGAATATTCGGCCGCACCGTTTTAATCTCGTTCAGGGTTTCGAGGCCCGAAATACCCGGCATATTTTCGTCGAGAAAAACCACATCGTAATTATTTTCCTGAAATTTTTCGATGGCATCGGCTCCGCTGCAAACCGGCGTAATGTCGTAGCCTTTGTCTTCCAGAAACAGAATATGGGGTTTCAGTAAGTCAATCTCATCATCGGCCCATAAAATATTATATCTTTGCATAAATTAAATTTGTTTAAAAGTAGCTAGTTGTCGGTTGTGAGTTTACTTTAAATTCAGAACCTTTTATCGGGTGTAAATTGCATCTGCCAGTAGGTTATGTTACCTGGCAATGGTTACGGATGCGATATACGTATATTTACCGACAACGAACAACAGACAACTAGGTTATACCTTGAATAAGAAAAAAATCTTTAATGATCCAGTTTACGGGTTTATTACCGTTCCGTCGGAGTTATTATTTGATGTTATCGAACATCCTTATTTTCAGCGGCTTCGGCGTATTAAACAACTTGGTTTAACCGATTTTGTTTACCCCGGTGCCCTGCACACCCGTTTTCACCATGCTTTGGGCGCCATGCACCTCATGGACCAGGCGCTGCACACCTTGCGCAGCAAAAATAACCAAATATCCGACAAAGAGTGCGAAGCTTCGTTGCTGGCTATCTTGTTGCACGATGTGGGCCACGGTCCTTTTTCGCATGCTTTAGAAACATCTATCTTTAACGGCGTACACCACGAAGAATTGTCTTTGCACCTGATGCACCAGCTAAATAACCACTTTGGTAACCGGCTGGATCTGGCTATTCAAATATTTAACGGCACCTATCACCGGCCTTTTTTTCACCAGTTGGTTTCGAGCCAACTAGACGTAGACCGGCTGGATTACCTGAACCGCGATAGTTTTTATACGGGAGTTTCAGAGGGTAAGATTGGGGCCAACCGCTTGTTAAAAATGCTGAATATTTCCGACGACAAGCTGGTAATTGAAGAAAAAGCCATTTACAGCATCGAAAATTTTCTGGTGTCGCGGCGGGTAATGTACTGGCAGGTTTACTTACACAAAACTGTTATCAGCGCCGAAAACATGCTTATCCGGCTCATAGAGCGCGCCCGTGAACTTTCCCAGTCTGGCATTCCGGTAGCAGCCTCTGAGCCCTTAGAATATTTTCTGCATCATAATATTACCATGGCGCATTTTAAAGAAGACGAAAATATTCTGAAAAGATTTATTTCTTTAGATGACTACGATGTGTGGCAAGGCATTAAAACCTGGTGCGGCCACCCCGATAAAATTCTTTCTTTTTTAGCCGAAGGCTTGCTGCAGCGCAAATTATTTAAAGTAATTATTTCGGCAACGCCCCCCGACGAAGAAATAATATTAGGCATTACCGAACTGGTGCAGGAATATTTTAAAGTAGATTCGGAAGAAGTGAAATATTTAATGCTTACCGGAAAAATCAGCAACAATGCTTACGAAGCCAAAGGCCAGTCTATTGATATTATGACTAAAATCGGCCAGATTATTGATGTAGCCGAGGCTTCGGACCTGCCCAATATTCGGGCCTTGAGTACCAAAGTGGAAAAGTATTACGTTTGCTATCCGAAAGAAATCACGGTTTAATTAATTTGTTTATTACTTTTACAGCATGGAATTTACTGTCGGACAAATAGCCCAGTTGCTGGACGGCCAAGTGGAGGGTGATGCAACTGCCAAAATCCGTGAATTAGCAAAAATAGAAGAAGCCGGTTCTGGCGCACTGGCTTTTTTATCTAATCTTAAATACGAGCATTTTCTTTACGCTACGGGCGCTACGGCGGTTATTGTGGCTAAAAATTTCACCCCAAAGCAGCCGGTTCCAGCAGCTTTAATCCGGGTAGAAGATCCTTATTCCAGTTTTTCGCGCTTACTCGAAGAATACCAGAAAGCCGTAGCCGCCCTTAAAACCGGCGTAGAACAACCGGCTTTTATTGGCAATAATTCTAACATTGGTGAAAACCATTACCGGGGTGCTTTCTCGTACATTGGCCATAACTGTAAGTTGGGAGCTAATGTAAAAATATACCCACAAGCGTATTTGGGCGATAATGTACAGGTAGGCGATAATACCACTATTTTTGCCGGCGCTAAAATTTACAGCAACACTGTAATTGGTAATAATTGTACTGTTCATGCCGGGGCCGTTATTGGCAGCCCGGGCTTTGGCTTTGCGCCCCAGAAAGATGGTACGTACCGCGATATTCCGCAAACCGGCAACGTGGTACTAGAAGATAATGTAAATATTGGGGCCAACACAACCATCGATTGTGCCACTTTAGGCTCAACTATTGTGCACGAAGGCACCAAAATAGATAACCTGGTACAAATAGCGCATAACGTAGAAATTGGCAAACATACGGTAATTGCTTCACAGACCGGTATTTCGGGTTCTACCAAAATAGGCAATTACTGCACCATTGCGGGGCAAGTAGGCATTGTAGGGCACATTAGCCTCGCCGATAAAACCACGGTGGGCGCGCAATCAGGTGTATCCAAAACCATTTCGGAATCCGGCACTATTATTCAGGGGTCGCCGGCTTTCGATTACAAACAAAATTTGCGGTGCATTGCCGTATTCCGGCGCCTGCCCGAACTGGAGAAACAACTGAACGAACTAAAAGAAAAAATATAAATTCGCGCTACTAAATACGCATCAGCATGAATGAAAAACAGCATACCATCAAAGCTCCGGTAACCGTTTCGGGCATTGGCCTGCATACCGGCGTGATGGCGAATATGACCTTTTTACCGGCGCCGGCGAATCATGGCTATAAATTTCAGCGCATAGATTTACCCGGCCAACCCATTGTAGATGCCGACGTGGACAACGTTGTAGATTTATCGCGCGGAACTACTATTGAGCAAAACGGCGCCCGGGTAAATACTGTGGAGCATACGCTGGCTGCGCTGGTGGGGCTGGAAATAGATAATGTACTTATTCAGCTAGATGGCCCGGAACCGCCTATTATGGATGGCAGTTCTATTGCTTTTGTTGAGTCCTTACAAGAGGTAGGTCTGGAAGAACAAAATGCCTTACGCAATTTTTTTGAAATTCCGGAAGGAATATTTTATAAAAACGGCGAGCGCGAAGTAGAAATGGCCGCTTTGCCCCTGAACGATTACCGGGTTACCGTTATGGTAGATTACCAATCGCCGGTATTGGGCAGCCAGCACGCTTCTATTACTAATATTAACCAGTTCCCGACCGAAATAGCTTCTTGCCGTACTTTCTGCTTTTTGCACGAACTCGAAACGTTATACAAGCAAAACCTGATTAAAGGCGGCGACTTGAACAACGCCATTGTGGTGGTAGACCGCGTAGTATCGGAAGAAGAATTATCAGAACTGGCTACCCTTTTGAGAAAACCCAAGGTGGAGGTTAAAAAGGAAGGTATTTTAAACAACGTAGACCTGCGTTATAAAAATGAACCAGCCCGGCATAAACTCCTGGATTTAATCGGGGATTTAGCTTTAATTGGTCGCCCGCTGAAGGGGCAGATATTGGCAGCCCGTCCCGGCCACGCGGCCAACGTGGCTTTCGCCAAAAAGATTAAAAAGGTAATGCAGGAAGCGGCCATCCAGAACGTACCGGTTTACGACCCTACGAAGGAGCCGGTAATGGATATTAACCGCATCACGCAAATATTGCCGCATCGTTTTCCGTTTGTGCTAATAGATAAAATTATTTATTTGGATGAAAGCACGGTAATTGGGGTAAAAAATGTTACCATGAACGAACACCAGTTCGAGGGGCATTTTCCGGGCAATCCGGTTTATCCTGGCGTTTACCAGATAGAATCTATGGCCCAGACCGGCGGTATTCTGGTGCTAAACACCGTGCCCGACCCGGAAAACTACTGGACTTACTTTTTAGGCATTGATAAATGCCGATTCCGGAAAAAAGTAATTCCGGGCGATACCATTATTTTTAAGTGCTGGTTATTAGCGCCTATTAAACGCGGTATTGCCAAAATGCAGGGGCAAGCTTTTGTAAACGGCAAAGTAGTAATGGAAGCCGAAATGTCGGCCAGCATTATCCGGAAAGACAACGTTTAATCCAAATTAAGAATTAAAGTATATGCAATTAAAATTAGAAGTTTTACCCGCTCCATCCTTTGCATTGGTTATTCTGGCATGACTAGACTTTTACTTTTTTTATTTAAAGCAGTTATACCCGTAGGAATAATTTCTAGTTTTTAATTCATAATCTTTAATTTTGGCAAATGAATCAACCCTTAGCATATATACATCCTGAAGCTAAGATAGCCCAGAATGTGGTAGTAGAGCCCTTTAGTACGATTTACAAAAACGTTGAGATAGGCGAAGGAACCTGGATTGGGCCCAATGTAACCATTATGGAAGGTGCCCGCATTGGTAAAAATTGCAAGATTTTTCCGGGTGCGGTTATTTCGGCAGCGCCGCAGGATTTAAAATATAAGGGCGAAGCGACCACTGTTACCATTGGCAATAATTCGGTTATCCGGGAATGCGTAACCTTAAACCGGGGCACCGCCCTCGATAAAAATAATACCGCTATTGGCGAAGATTGCCTGATAATGGCTTACGTACACGTGGCTCACGATTGCGTTATTGGTAATAATGTAATTATTGCAAACGCGGTACAATTGGCCGGCCACATCGAAATTCAGGATTATGTTTTTATAGGAGGAACTTCTGCGGTACATCAGTTTGTAAAAATTGGGGCGCACGCCATGGTTTCGGGTGGTTCACTCGTGCGTAAGGATGTACCGCCGTTTGTAAAAGCCGCCCGCGAACCGCTTTCCTATGCCGGCATTAACTCTATTGGGTTGCGCCGCCGTGGTTTTAACAATGATAAAATTGCCGAAATCCAGCAGATTTACCGCACTTTATTTTTGAGTGGTTTAAATTATACGGCTGCCCTCGATAAAATTGAATTAGATATGGCACCGAGTGCCGAACGCGACGATATTTTAAATTTCTTCCGGAACTCCGAGCGGGGCGTTATTAAGGGTTACTCTTCATCTATTGATGCAAATTAAGCTTAGCGGCTTCGGCAAACGCTATAATTACGAGTGGATATTCCGGAACCTGGATTATTCTTTTTTACCCAATACCGCTTATGCCATTCTGGGGCATAATGGTTCCGGCAAATCAACGCTGCTCAACATGATTTCGGGTTATGTGAGCCCCAGCGAAGGTACCATCAGCCATACGTATGCGCAAAAAACGCTCTCGTTGGAGGAATTATACCAGCATCTTTCCTTTACGGCGCCTTACCTGGAATTAATTGAAGAATATACTTTAACCGAAACCGTCCAATTTCACGCGCGGTTCCGGGCCATGCGCACTACCTCAACAACCGATTTAATAGACCGGCTTTATTTAACCAAAGCCAAAGATAAATTTGTAAAAGATTTTTCGTCGGGCATGAAGCAGCGTTTAAAGTTAGGTTTAGCTATTTATACCGATGCTCCCCTGCTCTTACTGGATGAACCAACTACCAACCTGGATCAGGAGGGAATTAACTGGTATTTAGAGCACGTGAGCCAAAACCGGAAAGACCGCCTGGTTATTGTTTCTTCTAATGTTGCGCACGAATACAGCTTCTGCGACGAAGAAATAAATATTACTGATTATCATTACCAATCGCCCAAAATAAAAAGCCTCTAAAAAGCAAAAGAGCTGATTCTTACGGAATCAGCTCTTTTGCTATAAAGACCTTGCAAGTAATATTTTAACGCAAATCAATTACCTTAACACCTTTGTACTGCGATTTATCAAAGGCAAAATAATTAGCATCTACTACCGGGCTTGGGTTAAATGATTTAATAGTGTAGGTATAGCGGTTGCCGTTGTTACGGAACATTTTCCAGGTTTTTACAGAATTATCGCGCTTGTTAATTTGCAGACGAACTTTGTAAACCGAATTGTTTTTATCGAGCGGTGATAATTCAATAATATTATAGGCTTGGCCGCCTTCCCGCATTTCTTCTACAAAAGTGTAATTATACCCTTTCTGGTACAACGTAAAAATAGCGTTCGGCGACATTTGCTGATCATCCGGATCGTTTTCCGAAATATTCACTTCGTTATCCGATTTCATGTAAGTCCAGATGGTGTTGCCGTTATTAATTATTTCCTGATCTTTCAGTTTAAGCCGGAATTTATTACCACTCACGGTAATATCACCTTGCATGGTTTCTTTTATTTTGCTCGAAGAATTTTCCAGGGTTTGGGTAAAAGCCACGTTAAAGGCTTTTAAGGTCTGGTATTTCTGGCTCATTGCGTTCAATATTTTCTCTGCCCGCGGATCTTGTTGCGCCTGGGCAAAAGATATGGTTAAAAATAATGCGAGCAGGAACGGAATAGTTTTTTTCATATAGCTGTTTCTCGGAATACTATTTAATTTAGTTCTTATCCATAGTATTCAATAACTGTTCCAAACTGTATTCGTCCGGAATTAAAACTTCGCGGGCTTTGCTGCCTTCAAACGGCCCAACCACGCCCGCCGATTCCAGTTGGTCGATTAAACGGCCAGCCCGGTTATACCCTAATTTAAGCCTACGCTGCAGCAAAGACGTACTGCCCTGCTGGTGTGTTACAATAATGCGGGCGGCTTCTTCAAACAAAGAATCGCGGGTAGATGGGTCGAAATCTGATTTTTCAGTACCGCTTTCATCCCCAATAAACTCCGGCAATAAATAAGCATCATCGTAGCCCTGCTGGTCACCGATAAAGTCGCAAATCCGGTCTACCTCGGGGGTATCTACAAAGGCGCACTGCAAGCGAATTAAATCAGAACCTACCGAGAACAACATATCGCCCTGCCCGATTAACTGGTCGGCTCCGCCGGTGTCCAGAATGGTACGCGAATCTATTTTAGAAGTAACTTTAAAGGAAATCCGGCACGGGAAGTTGGCCTTAATAATACCGGTAATTACGTTTACTGATGGCCGCTGTGTAGCTACAACCAGGTGAATCCCAATGGCCCGGGCCAACTGGGCTAGGCGCGCAATTGGGGTTTCTACTTCTTTACCGGCCGTCATCATTAAGTCGGCTAACTCATCTATCACCAGCACAATAAAAGGCATAAACCGGTGTCCCTTTTTCGGATTCAGGCGGCGCTCCACAAACTTCAGGTTATATTCTTTCAGGTTGCGGCAGCCGGCATCTTTGAGCAAATCGTAGCGCATGTCCATTTCCATGCACAACGAGTTTAGGGTATTAATAACCTTTTTAGTATCGGTAATAATGGCTTCTTCCGCATCGGGCAGCTTGGCCAGGAAATGACGCTCAATTTTGTTAAAGAGCGATAGCTCCACCTTTTTCGGGTCTACGAGCACAAACTTCAACTGCGACGGGTGCTTCTTGTAAATTAAGGAAGTTAGGATCGCATTTAAACCTACTGATTTACCCTGACCCGTAGCACCCGCCATGAGCAAGTGCGGCATTTTGGCTAAGTCGGTAATAAATACTTCGTTCGTAATGGTTTTACCAAAAGCAATCGGCAGGTCCATTTCGCTCTTCAGGAATTTTTCCGTTGAAACAATGGATTTAATCGAAACCATTTCCTTCTTTTTATTCGGTACTTCAATACCAATGGTTCCTTTGCCCGGAATAGGCGCAATAATCCGGATCCCCAAAGCCGATAAACTCAAGGCAATATCATCTTCCAGGTTTTTGATTTTCGAAATCCGTACGCCGGCATCCGGCACAATTTCGTAGAGGGTTACGGTTGGCCCAATGGTAGCTTTAATGCTGGCAATGCCAATGCTGTAATTACCCAAGGTTTCAACAATACGGTCTTTGTTGGCTTCCAGTTCCTCTTTCGATACCTGAATTTTAGCCGCACTATAATCGTTTAATAAATCTAAGGTTGGATACTGGTAACGCGCTAAATCCAGCGTCGGATCGTAATTCTCGGTAAATACTGCGGTTTCCTCTTCGGGTTGTTCTTTTACCGCGAGCTTAACTTTAGGAGCAGGTTTTTCTTCTTCAAATAAGTCCTCGTCCAGATCATCTTCGTCTACTACTATGGAGCCTTGCGAATTATTGGCAATATCTAAGGCCAGCCCCATACTAACTTTAGGTTTAGCTGCTATGGGCGTTGGGGCGGTGCTTAAATTTAATTGCCGGGAATCACCTTCGAATAAATCTTCCTCCATTAAATCTACCGGATTGTTATCATCTCCCCCGTCATCATCTAACCCGTCATCATCCAATTCATCCTCATCCAGATCTTCATTTTTATCCAGCGCGGCTGTGGGGTTGCTGTATTGGTTTAAGCCGGAAGAGGTTTGCTCGTAAGTAGGTTCTACGGCCACTGCCGCATCGGCGGCAAACGTATTGGCCGCGGAGGCAGCCGCGGCAGCTACTGCTTTTTTACCCGTAGCCAGGCTGGTTACATTAAAGAAGAAAATAATAAAAGTTAATAGAAAGAACGCCAGCAGCGGAATAGTGCCCCACCCAATCAGGCTATCGAGCCAATAAGCCGTTTCAAAACCAATGGCGCCGCTCAGCAAACTGTTCGACTCAACGGTTTGGGTAGCATGCACCAGGTACCCCAACATAACGCAAAACCAGCACAGCGCAAAAAGGCAAATGGTAAAAATATACGACAAGGAAATATAGCGGCTGCGGAAAACAATTTTGTACCCGATAAAAAATAAAACCGGCACTACAAAAAAGGCGGCTACCCCAAACCCTTCGTATATTAAATAATTCGATATCCAGGCACCCAATAGCCCCAGCCAGTTTTCCGATTCTACGCCGGCTTCTTTTAAATTAGTGGTTGGTAAAGCTTCTACCACGCTTTGGTCGGCGGGACCGGTAAATAAATACGAAATAAAAGCAACGCTTACGTAAAGCGAACCCAAAATAAAAAAGAAACCAATAAACAAATGAAATCGGCGATCCCGGAAAAAACTCAGAAAAGACCAGCTAAACTTAAGCTTCCGCGCCCCTTCACTAATTTTCTCTTTCCGGACAATCCTGGTATTTTTTTCTTTAACCGGCTCGCTATTCCCCCGTGGCACATTTTTAGCCCGCGGCACCGATTCCATCTCTTTTTTGTACGAGTTGTTTGCCATACTTCAATCTAATCTCTAATCTACAATTATTGGGCAAATAGCCGCTTCAATTTTACTGCGGATAATTTTAAGATTTTAAAATTAACTTATTTATCCGTTTTACCAACGATGGCCCTTCATAAATAAATCCGGTATAAAGCTGCACGAGGTCGGCACCGGCCGCCAGCTTTTCCAGGGCATCTTCCGGGGTCATGATGCCGCCCACTCCTATGATGCGAATATTTTCGGGCAAGTGCTGGCGCAGGTACCGGATTATGTCGGTGGCCTGGTTGCGCAAGGGCTTGCCGCTTAAACCACCCGCGCCAATGGCCGCTAAGTTGGCATTATTTGTTTTTAATCCTTCACGGTTAATGGTTGTATTGGTAGCTACCAGGCCGTCCAGGTTAGTTTCCACGGCAATTTCGATAATATCGTCGAGCTGGCTCTGGTTTAAGTCCGGCGCTATTTTCAGAAGTAAAGGTTTGCGTACCGGCCGGGCCGAATTCTGCCGCTGTAAAGCGGCCAGCAGCATCCGCAAGGGTTCTTTGTCTTGCAAAGCCCGTAAATCCGGGGTATTGGGTGAGCTTACATTCACCACAAAATAATCTACCACGTCGAACAACGCATCAAAGCAATATTGGTAATCCCGGAGGGCTTCTTCGTTGGGCGTAATTTTATTTTTGCCAATATTGCCGCCCACAATAATATTGCTTTTCCGGTTCTTCAGCCGGGCCGCGGCCACTTCAACGCCCTGGTTGTTAAACCCCATGCGGTTAATTAAGGCCTGGTCGGTGGGTAACCGGAACAAGCGCGGTTTGTCGTTGCCAGGTTGCGGCCGGGGGGTTACGGTGCCAATTTCAATAAAACCAAACCCCAACTGGGCAATTTCATCTACGAGTAAAGCATTTTTGTCGAAACCGGCGGCTAAACCAATGGGGTTGGGAAAAGTAAGTCCGAAAACCTTACGCTCCAGCCGGGAATCAGATACACGAAACGCTTGGTCTCCTAATTTTTTAGCTAAGGGCAACCGAAAGCCTGTTTTCAGAACAGAATAAGAAAGCGTATGAATGGTTTCGGGATCTATCTGAAAAAGTAGCGGGCGCAGCAGTGACTTATACATAAAGCAAATTTAACGCTCGGGCCGGATTTTTTTCTGATTTATTTTGGGAATTGTTATTCGAATAGTTAATGCGAAAAATACCAGTTACTTACTTTCCTTTTAATCAAAAAAGAACTGTCATTTAAAGTTGTTTTGAAAAAGGATTAAAAAATGTTTAACTCAAAAAATTAATTTAATATTTTACTTCAAATAAAAAATTGTCCAAAGCCAGTACCAATATTTATTTTATATAGAATGAGGTAGATTTTTTTAATATTCCTAAATTTAGATTTCAGGAATAATTTCCTTTTCTGCTTTTCTATAAACCTTGGTTTAATTTTCATGCAACGTCAGGTAGCAATCATAAATTTAATTCTTTTAACGCTTATACTTCCAATTTCAATCTCTGCGCAAACGGCGCTGCGGCAGGATGAAAAAATATTAAAAATTACCGAAGAAATTTCCGCGCAGCATTTAGAAAACTTGGTTCGTAAACTCGTATCTTTTGAAACCCGGCACTCGCTGAGCACCACTGCAGACAAGAAAAAAGGAATTGGAGCGGCTCGCAACTGGGCACAAGCCGAGCTGGAAAAATATGCGGCTGCATCGGGTGGCCGGATGACTGTTATGCAGGATCGCTATGTGGTAAAAGCCGATGGCCGCCGCATTCCCGCCGATGTGGAAATGGCGAACGTAATGGCCACGCTTAAAGGAACCGACCCCAACGATGACCGGGTATTTATTGTATCGGGGCACATTGACAGCCGCAATACCGATGTAATGGATGTTAAAGGCTTAGCCCCCGGTGCTAACGACGATGGTTCCGGTACAGCCGCGGTGCTGGAGTTAGCCCGCGTAATGGCTTCGCGGCAATTTCCGGCCACCATTATTTTTGTAGCCGTACAGGGCGAAGAGCAAGGTTTATACGGTGCCCGCCATTTAGCCCAACGCGCCAAACAGGAAAACTGGAATTTAGTAGCCATGCTGAACAACGACATGATTGGCAACTCTTTTTCCGACGAAACTAACCTGCGGGATAATACCCGGGTTAGAATATTTAGTGAAGGGGTACCTGCGGTAGAAACCGAAGAAATGACGGCTTTACGTAAAAGCACAGGCGGCGAAAACGATAGCCGTAGCCGGCAGTTGGCCCGCTACATAAAAGAAACCGGCGAGCGCTATATTCCGCAACTGCAAGTAGTGCTAAATTACCGCACCGACCGCTTTTTGCGCGGCGGCGACCATACGCCATTCAGCCAGGCTGGTTTTACGGCGGTGCGCCTTTGCGAAATGAACGAGAATTACCGGTACCAGCACCAGAATGTGCGCACCGAAAATAACATCCGGTACGGCGATTTTCCGGAACACGTAGATTTTGAATATTTGCGTAAAAATACCGCTTTAAATGCGGCCACCCTGGCCAACCTGGCTTCTGCACCTTACACCCCCGAAAATGTGGGCGTTGTAACCAGTAACCTGACAAATAAAACCGAATTACGGTGGGAGGCACCGAAGAAAGGGAAAAAGCCGGCGGGTTATTATATTTTAATGCGCGAAACATCGGCCCCTATGTGGGAGAAAAAAATATTTGTTACCGGTACTACAACCGTTTTGCCTTACTCCAAAGACAATTATTTTTTTGCGGTACAAGCCGTTGATGCCGAAGGGCACGAGAGTTTACCGGTAATACCAAAACCATTACGTTAATCCTAAACCTAAATAAACACCACTTATTCTTTTTTACGCATGGAAAACAAATACCTGGGCATTGAAATTGGCGGCACTAAACTGCAATTAATCCTGGCCGATCAGGACCTGAATATTATTCAAAAATACCGGGCCTGGGTAGAAAAAGGCGACAGCGCCCACGAAATCAGGCAGAAAATAGCCAATGTGGTAAAAGAAGTACAACAGGAAACGGACCTCTCGGGTATTGGGGTAGGCTTTGGCGGACCATTGGATTGGGAAAAAGGCCAGGTAATTGTATCGCACCAAATTGAGGGGTGGAATGGGTTTAACATTAAAGAATGGCTGCAGGAACTAACAGGAGTACCGGTTGCCGTAGAAAACGATGCCAATGCCGCTGCTTTGGGTGAGGCCCGCCGGGGTGCCGGCCAGGGTTACCGCTCGGTTTTTTATATTACGTTGGGCAGTGGCGTAGGCGGTGGATTGGTAATAGATAACCAGCTTTTTCACGGGGCTAACCCTGGCGAAGCCGAAGTGGGCCATTTGCTGGTAGACCGCACCGGGTTAACAGTAGAAGATTGTTGCTCCGGCTGGGCCGTGGACCGGAAAGTCTGGAAAGCCGTACGCACCGAACCAACGGGTATTCTGCGCCAATTGGCTGGGCCTAATCGCAGCGGCGAAGCCCGGTTTTTGAAAGATGCCCTGGAGCAAGGTGATAAAACAGCCTTAGCCATTATGAAAGAAACCGCTGATACGCTGGGCTTTGGTTTATCGCACGTGGTACATTTATTTCATCCGGACATAATTATTTTGGGTGGCGGTCTTTCTTTTTTAGGCGATTTTCTGCGTGTTCCGGCCGAAGAAGCCTTACGGACTTACACCATGAAAGCTTTTTTACCTATTCCTCCTATTGCCATAGCCCAATTAGCCGAAAATACGGTACCTATAGGTGCTTTAGAGTTAATTCACCAGCAAATTTCTAAAACAAAGGCGGTAGCTATTTAATTTTTGTTTGTTAATTTCCGGCAATAATACTAAGACGTTATTTTATACCCTTAATAAATTGAAACTGCGCTTAAGCATACATTATTGGTCATCCTGAGCCAGTCGAAGGATCTATAACAACATAGTAGAGTAGAAATGGATATTTCGACAAGCTCAATATGACCACAATAAATTAAGCGCATACACCTTCTGGTAAGCGGTACTAGTTTTGAAAGCAAGCTTTTATTAATTCTGCACTGCCTATTCCTAATTGGCTTAAATTATTATCCACCCAACACTATCCCATGCAAAATTTTATTTCTGAATACCTAAATGGCCAAAAAAAAGCTTTAGATTCTATTTCGCCGGACGCGGTTAATAACTTAATTGAAATATTTAAAAAAGCCTGGCGAGAAGACAGGCAAATTTTTGTGTTTGGCAACGGCGGCAGCGCGACCAACGCTTCTCATTTTGTTACCGATTTAGGTAAAAGTGGTTCCGATAAACTTTCTAAACGCTTCCGCTGCCTTTCCTTAAACGATAACGTGAGTTGGATAACTGCTTTAGGCAACGATTATGCTTACGACGAGGTGTATGTGGGCCAACTCCGTAATTATGCCCGACCGGGCGATTTGGTAATGGCGATGAGTGTGAGTGGAAACTCGCCAAACGTGGTAAAAGCAATTGAATGGGCGAAAGAAAATGGTCTTTACACGATTGGTTTAACTGGTGGGCAGCGCGGCAAATTAGCCAGTTTGGTAGATTTTAATATTACCATTGATTCGGAGCATTTTGGCCGCGTAGAAGATGCCCATATGGGCGTTTGCCACCTGGTTTGTTATGCTTTTATCGAAAACCCCGAAATTGTAAATAATTAGGCTTCTCTAAAAACTAATTATCCTGCTTTAAACCGTTAAAGCAGGATAATTAGCTAAAATTTTATTTTCTTTTGCCTCCTGGTACAGTTTAACTTTATCAATGGGCACTACACCTATTTCTTCGCAAACCAGCCCCCCACCTAAATTAGAAAGCTCAGCCAGTAAAGGCAGAGGTAAATTAAGCGCCATGCAAACCGCCGCAATACTAATTACGGTATCGCCTGCCCCGGACACATCCGAGATGGTACGCAAATGGGCATCGATATAAGTTTTATTTTTACCGGCCGCACAAAATACGCCTCTTTCCGAAAGGGTTACTAAAATATTCTCAGTTTCTAATAGGTTTTGCAGGTTGGCAACAGCTTGTTCAAAAGCAGCCAGATTAGCATCGGCAAATTCTACTTTCAGGCCTTCTTTTAATTCTTTTAAATTGGGTTTAAACAGAGCGCAACCTTTGTAGCGCAAAAAATTCTTCTTCTTTGGGTCTACTACCGTTGGAATATTTTTGTGCTGAGCCAGCGCAATTAATTGGGCAATATTTTGCTCGCTTAAAACGCCTTTGTCGTAATCCTGGAAAATAACTACATCGGCGCGTACCAGTAATTCCTCAAAACGCGCCAGCAAGTGCTGGTTTTCGTGGGTCAATAAATCTGTTTCAATTTCGGAATCGAGGCGGAGCAACTGCTGGCCACCCGACAAAATGCGTTGTTTAACCGTCGTTACCCGGTCCGGGCTCTGGATAATGCCTTCGGTGGAAAGATTGTTCTCCTCGAGTAAAGCAATAAAATCGCTGCCGTCTTTATCGGTGCCTATTACCGAACAAAGCAAGGTGGTGGCGCCAAGCGCCTGTACATTCAGGGCTACATTGGCGGCACCACCTAATCTTTTTTCGCTGCTTAAAACGTTTACAATAGGAACCGGCGCTTCCGGCGATAACCGCGTCGACTTACCCCACAAATAAGAATCTACCATCACATCGCCCACAATTAAAACCGTGAGCTGGTCGAACGCCGAAAACAAGGACTCCAATGAACGCAAAGCCAGGACTTATTTTAATTTAGCCAGACTTTCTTTAATACGGCCCATGGCTTCTTCAAGCTTGGCATCCGAAGCCGCAAAAGAGAACCGGATACACTCTTCCGCGCCAAAAGCTTCGCCGCTCACTGCCGCTACATAGGCATCGTTCAGCAAAAACATGCTCAGGTCGAAAGAGTTATTAATTACTTTACCTTCGGGCGTAGTTTTACCAAAGTATGAACTTACCTCCGGGAAAATGTAAAAAGCACCCTGCGGCACATACGTTTTAAAGCCCGGAATATCTCTTTTCATAATATCCAATACCAGGTCGCGGCGACGCAGGTAAGCGGCTGCCATTTCTTCGGCCGATCCTTTACCTCCTTTTAAAGCCGCAACAGCCGCTTTTTGCGCGATAGAGCAAGTACCGGAAGTAATCTGGCTTTGCATTTTATCGCAGGCATCGGCAATTTCTTTGCAGGCCGCAATATATCCTACGCGCCAGCCGGTCATGGCATAGCCTTTTGAGAAACCATTTACGGTTATTACGCGGTCTTTAATAAAATCGAACTGCGCCATGCTGGCGTGCTCGCCAGTGAAATTAATGTACTCGTATATTTCGTCGGCTAATACATAAATTTGCGGATGTTTCTCCAGTACCCGGGCAAAGGCTAATAACTCGTCTTTCGAGAAAACGGAGCCGGTTGGGTTACAAGGCGAAGAATACATGACCAGTTTGGTATTGCTGGTGATGGCATCTTCGAGTTGCTGGGGCGTAATCACAAAATTATGCTCGATGTTGCCTTTTACCTGCACCGGAATACCTTCGGCCAGCTTAACAACTTCTTCGTAAGACACCCAGTACGGCGAGAAAATAATTACTTCGTCGCCGGGGTTTACCAAACTCATTACCACGTTGGCAATAGATTGTTTGGCACCGGTAGATACCACAATATTTTCGGGTTTATAATCCAGGTTATTATCCCGTTTCAGTTTAGCTACAATTTCCTGGCGCAGGTCTAAATAACCCGGCACCGGAGTGTAAAACGTAAAACCATCGTCGAGGGCCTTTTTAGCAGCGTCTTTAATGTACTGCGGCGTCTGAAAATCAGGTTCGCCAAAGCTCAGGTTAATAACATCATGTCCTTGGGCAGCCAGTTCGCGGGCTTTTTTGGCCATTGCGATAGTCTGGGATTCGGCCAGCGCCAAAATTCTGTCGGATAAAAAACTGGTTTCCTGTTCTGTTGATTGCATGATTATTGGAAATTTTGCGGCCAAAAATAAAGATTTAAAACTTAAAATGTTAGCTAGCCGGAAATAAAAAATAATTTGTTTAATAAAATTACGAGAAAGCGGGGAGAATATTACTTCTTATACGATTATTCTTCTCTAACCGGCAAACTGTTTTGTAAATATTTGATAATCAGTATTTCCTATTGAACTACAATAAAGCCTAAGGGTAATTAAAGTAAAGCATTGGTAAGAACAAATACTTTCTTAAGCTGAAGCCCTATCCTATTCTTTAATGAAGAAAATTATTGTGCTCACAATAAGAGATTGCTGGGCACTTGTTATACAGGTTACTGGGGTTAAGTTGTTTATCTGAGGAAAAATGCTTATATTTGTATTTAAAATTAACTTTAACCGTGCTGCCAAACAACAAAATTGTGTTTACGCATAAGCCACTTACCGGCTTAATTGCAGCCTCACATCACCTCTCTTTAAGTGATGTGCTGACCGGTTATTGCCTACCTTTTTTTACAACGCCTAAAGACTTTATTAATTAAGCCGGGAGCCGGGTGCTTCCGGCTTTAGCTGTTAAACTAATCCGTTGGTTTCGAACCCACCGGGTATAACAGCTTTCTACATCCGTCTTAAAGTTTTTCTGTTGTAAATAATTATTCCCATGACTAGTAATATTAGCGTAAGGCAAACTTTTGCCCTGGCCTTTGTATTAGCATACACCCTAATAGCCATTATTGCCTTTTACCAAATAAAAATACTTTGGGTACTCTTGCTAATTGTGCCTTTGCACCTGATTTATCTGCAAAACATCCGCCAGCGGAAACATACGGTACTCCGAAATTTTCCGCTACTGGGCTACCTGCGGTATTTCTTGGAAAGTATCAGGCCGGAATTGCGCCAATATTTTTTTGAATCGGATTTAAACGGCAAGCCTTTTAGCCGGCGGCAGCGCTCTATTGTTTACCAACGCGCTAAAAACGTGCGCCAAACTGTACCTTTTGGTATGCAGCAAAACAGCCAGCAAACTGGTTACGAATGGGTAGCGCATACTATGTTTCCGGCGCAGGTAAAAGAAGAAAACTTACGCGTATGCATAGGCAGCAGCCAGTGCCGGCAACCTTATAGCGCCAGCATTTACAATATTGCCGCCATGAGCTACGGTGCGCTTAGTAAAACTGCCATTGAAGCACTTAATGGTGGTGCCCGGCTGGGCGGCTTTGCGCATAACACCGGCGAAGGAGGCGTAAGCCCTTATCATTTGGCGGAGGGAGGTGACTTGATTTGGCAGATAGGTACCGGTTATTTCGGTTGTCGCGATGCTTTTGGTGCATTTAGTCCTTCGCTATTTCAAGAGCAGGCAGCGCACCCGCACATTAAAATGATTGAGCTAAAGCTTTCGCAAGGTGCTAAACCGGGCTTAGGCGGCATTTTGCCGGCAGCTAAAAATACACCCGAAATTGCCGCTATCCGCCGGGTGTTACCCTATACCACGGTTGTGTCACCATCCGGTCATGCTGCTTTTCACGATCAGGCATCTTTGCTGCACTTTATTCAAATATTAAGAACCTTAGCCGCAGGCAAACCAATTGGCATTAAAGTGTGTATCGGCGACCGGCAGGAATTTGAGAAACTCTGCCGGCAAATGCAACAACAGCAAATATACCCGGACTTTATAACCGTTGATGGTGCCGAAGGTGGTACGGGTGCCGCACCGCTTGAATTTGCCGATAGTGTGGGTATGCCCCTTTACGATGCCTTATCGTTTGTGCACCGGATGTTGCTACAATATGGCCTACGCCAAGAAATTAAAATAATGGCTGCCGGAAAAATTATTACGGGCTTAGATATTATTAAAGCCGTTGCCCTGGGAGCAGATGCCTGTTACAGTGCCCGGGGTATGATGTTCGCGCTGGGCTGCTTGCAGGCGCTGCAATGTGATTCGGGTAGGTGCCCCGTTGGTATTGCCACCCAGGACGAAAGCTTGTTTAAAGGGCTTGATGTGCAGGATAAGAAAGTACGGGTAGCTAATTTTCATGGCCATACGCTGCTGGCAGTAAAAGAATTGATGGAGGCCTGCGGCTTTGCCAGCACAGCCGATATTACCCCGGATAAAATATTCAGGCGACTGGACCAAGTAAGCACCAAAAGCTTCCGCGAAATATATTTTAATACCGCCACCACCAAAAAAACGAAAGAACCTAATTATACAATAAATCTAAATTAATATGAAACCAATTTATTTAACCGAGAAAGATTATCACCGGCTGCACAACATGGTGCAGGCACAACGTTCAACTAACCGGCCGCAAGTAGTAGAAACATTAGGCAAAGAATTAGAACGGGCACAGGTAGTATCATCCTTAGAAATTCCGCCAAATGTAATAACCATGAATTCTAAGGTGCGCCTAAAAGAAATGAAAAGTTCTACCGAAATGGAAATAACCATTGTTTACCCGAAGGATGCTGATTTGCGTACCCAAAAAGTATCGGTGCTGGCTCCGGTTGGCACCGCGGTTATTGGCTGCCAGGCGGGCGATGAAATAGAATGGCCCGTGCCGGATGGTACCCGCATCTATAAAGTAGAAGAAGTCATCTATCAGCCCCAATCAGAAGGGCACATATACGAATAATTCACCTGATTTTCAGGCAATAACACTTTTATTTAAAAGTAAACACTAACCAATAAATACGGGGGAGAACCTTGTTCTCCCTTTTTTTCAAATAATTCTTAACAGACAATTCAGCACTATAGGAGTTGCAGCCCACCATCTTACAGGGTAGGTTAACTAAACTGGTAATACCAAATATTAGTTTTACAAAACAAAAATGATGGTGTATAAAAGCTACTCCTACCCCTGAACAAAATTAAGTTTCAGGCTAAAGTTAAATTTTATGAAAACATTTCTGGTTCCTACCGATTTTTCTGAAAACGCCACCAACGCATTAAATTATGCGGTATCTTTAGCCAGCCAGGTAAATGGTAAAATAATAATTGTGCACGTGGTAAACTTTATAGTTATACCAGTCAGAAGCGGTAAATTAGTTAGCCTCACCGAAGATACCGATTTGCAGTACTACGAAGCATTAAACGAATTTGCCGCTGTTATACGGAAGAAAAATATTGCTTGTGAAGTTGCCGTAATTGACCAATATGCGTACGGCTCTTTTCAGGAAAGCTTGAACCAATTTATTCCGGACCAACAAGTAGATTTAGTAATAATGGGTACAAAAGGGGCTACCAATTTTCTAAATAAAGTAGTGGGCACCAATACCTCCGAATTTATTAAAGTTGCCGTTTGTCCGGTATTAATTATTCCGGGCGGTGCGCAATATTCAAATATTAAACACCTTGCCTACGCAACAGATTTTAACCGCGACAATACAATATTCCTGCAACAGCTTTTCAAGTTTACCCAGTCTTTCCCTTCCCAGGTTTATATCCTCGATGCAAAACCAGACACCCACTTAAATAAGGAAGTTTGGGACCAAAGCCTGCCGTTTAATGCAAACGAATTCCCAAAAGCAAATTATACCTTGGTGCAGCTAAATGAGGCTGATGTTATTACCAATATTCAAGCTTTTGTACACATCAACCAGATAGATTTACTGGCAATACCTGTTCCTAATCAGGGCTTTTTTGAAGACATTTTTAAAAGCAGCATTAGCAAAGAACTTGTTTATCAGCCTACATTACCTTTACTGGCCTTACCAGAAAATATTTAACCACAGTATAATTATTCTCACAAATTAACTGCCTAAGGTAGGTTAAGAGAATATTTTAGATAATTACAAACGAAATAAAAAAGCTACTGCGTAATTCAGTAGCTTTCCAGGAGTTTCACTTTAAACTTAACTGTTTGATATTATTTGCTGTAGGAAGTTCGTTCGATTATACTGCGGCCTAAAGTAATTTCATCGGTATATTCCAATTCGCCACCCACGGGTACACCCCGGGCAATGGTGGTAATCCGGACTTTAAAATCACGTAGTTTGCGGGTAATATAAAAAGCCGTGGTGTCGCCTTCCATAGTCGGGCTAATGGCCAGCAATACTTCTTTTACTTCTGCATCGGTTAAACGCTCAACCAGCGAACCAATAGTTAAATCAGAAGGGCCAATGCCTTCGATGGGTGAAATAACGCCGCCCAGTACGTGGTACAAACCTTTATACTGCCCCGTATTTTCAATGGCAATTACATCCCGGATGTCACTTACCACACACACCAAACTGCGGTCGCGGAGCGGATTAGCGCAAATATTACAAATTTCGGTGTCCGAAATATTATGGCAATTTTTACAATAGGTAATGTCTTCGCGCATTTTTACCAGCGCGGCCGATAATGATTGTGTTTCGGTGGTTTCTTCTTTTAACAAATGCAGCACCAGCCGCAACGCCGTTTTTCGGCCAATTCCCGGAAGTTTTGCCAACTCATCAACTGCATTCTCTATTAACTTTGACGGAAAATTCATTCAGGATTTAGGGTTATACAATATCTGCCGAAATGCCCCGGTCGTGAATAGCCGAACACATGGCTTCCAACTCTTCGAAAGTACCTACTTTAACGGTGCATTTACCTTTGTAATGAATTAAGTAGGTACATTGCTCGGCTTGTTCCGGCGCATGCTTGCATACTTCTATTAACGTTTGAATAACGTGCTCAAAAGTATTGAAATCGTCGTTATACACGACCAGATTTTTCAGGTCTATTACTTCTTCCAGAAGCAATACATCTTCCTGAAATGCTATTTCGGTCTCTGTCCTCATAGTTACAAATTTACGAAAATAAGCGGTCTTTTAAAAGAAAACTGCTTAATTCTGTTTAACTTTCGCCCCACTTTGTATTATACTTTTCCTGTTTCCCGAATGGTTACAAAAAGTTGTTATATTCTATTAAACAGTCGCTTGGTCCTAAAAAGAAAATAAAAACTAAAGCCGGCTACCAATTGTTTTAAAGCTTACATAATAACCATTCTCTTTTATTTTACTTATGCCCGTACCCTCTGCCGATTTTAAAAAAGCCTTAAAAAATTTAACCGATAAAGAAAAAGAAGCCATCATTCTGCGGGCGGCGAGGCGCGATGCCGAACTGTATGATTTGCTGGCTTACGAATTATTACCCGACCGCACGTTGGAGTTGGTAACCGAAGAAACTTCCGAAATAATTCACGAGCACATGTACGGGGTTAGCGGCCGTAACCTGAGCAAAAATATTAATCGCTCTCTGCGGAAATCAATAAAAGAGATTGCCCGTTTTAAGCGCATTACCAAAGATGCCAAAGCCGAAATTGATTTACATTTATATTTACTCAAGCTGATATTCGATAATTTTACCGGCCAGTTCGAGAGCCGCTACAAGAGTTTTTTTGTGGGTACCGCCCGTTTGCTGCTGCGCACCACCAAGCTCATCCGGAAAAACCTGCACGAAGATTACCACCTGGAGTACAAAGCTGACTTGGATAATTTCCTGGACCAAATTCATAGCCGTAGCCAGCGGATTCATCTTACTTTTGAGGTGCCCCGGGAATTTGAGGTTGATTAATTTATTTTACGCCTGCTAATAAAGAATAAAATATTCAGGCAATCACCTCTTAAATATTTACTCATACCTAAACATGAAAGACGCTTTTTTTGCCTGGAGTGGCGGTAAAGATTCGGCGCTTGGTTTATACCGGGTTTTACAGCAGCAGCAATACCTGGTTAAATATTTATTAACTACCGTAAACGAAGCGCACCAGCGCGTTTCGATGCACGGCGTACGATTATCCCTCTTGGAACAGCAGGCGCACGCCATTGGCATTCCGTTAAAAATTGTTTGGGTACCCGAAACTCCCAGTATGGCCGAGTACGAAGCCCTGATGGCGGAAGCAATGCTTTCCTTTAAAGCCGAAGGAATTGCAATTGGTATTTTCGGAGATATTTTTCTAGAAGATTTACGCCAATACCGCGAGGCCAAATTAAACCAAGTGGGTTTGCAAACGGCTTTCCCGCTTTGGGGCGAAAATACAACTTACTTGGTGCAAACATTTATTAAATCCGGCTTTCGGGCTAAGCTGGTTTGCGTGAGTGACCAACGATTGGGGCGTTCGTTTATAGGTCGTGCGTTGGATGCTAGCTTATTACAGGATTTACCACCGCAAGTTGACCCGGCCGGTGAAAACGGCGAATATCATTCTTTTGTTTACGATGGGCCAATATTTAAAACACCGGTAAGCTTTACAACCGGCGAAATAATAATGCGGGATTATGCCCCGGCAACTGATAAAGATGCGGAATGCGGAACTAACACCACCCAGGCTTATGATACCAGATTTTGGTTCTGCGATTTAATTCCGGAGCCTGGCTGAATATTTAAGCCACTACCGAAATATTAAAAATACGGTTCGTGGATGGCATCAACCGGCTCAACGTGAATAAGTACATCGTAAATGCGGGGGTTAGCATCCAGAATTACCGCTTTAACGGCATGGGCAATATCGTGGCCTTCTCTTACCGATAAATCACCGTCGACGAGCACGTGTAAATCCACGAATAACTCAAAACCCATTTTCCGGACAAAGCATTTTTCTAAGCCTTTCACGCCAGGCACATTGTTAGCCAGTAATTTTACTTCCTGAATAATATCGGCGGAAGGGGCAGCATCCATCACTTCGTTTAATGCGGGCCGGAATACCCGGTATGCATTAATGAAAATAATGCCGGCGGCAATGAGGGCAGCGTAATCGTCAGCCACTTCGTAGCCCTTGCCCCCGATAATGGCAACCGCAATACCAATAAAAGCCGCCGCTGAGGTAATGGCATCGCTCCTATGGTGCCAGGCATCGGCTTTTACGGCGGTGCTGTCGGCCTCCTCCCCTACTTTTATGATAAACCGGAATAAAACTTCTTTTACCAATATTACAATGCCCAGCACCCATAAGGTAAAAGTTTTAGGTACTTCGTGCGGCGTTAAAATATTGCTGAAACTTTCTACCACAATTAAAACAGCGGCAGCAGCCATGGTAAGGGCAATAATGGTAGCAGCCAGCGGCTCGGCTTTGCCGTGCCCGTACGGGTGATCTTTATCCGGCGCTTTGGCCGCAATTCGCAAGCCGGCAAATAATATTAAAGAGCTAAAAACATCCGAAGCTGACTCGATGGCATCGGCAATGAGGGCGTAAGAATTGCCCAAAATACCGGCCGTACCTTTAATAATTACCAAGCCCATGCTAACCAGAATACTTACCAGGGTAGATTTCAGGCCTTTATAAGCCGGGTGCGGCAGCGTTGGTTGTTTGGCTAAAGTCAAGGGTTTAAACATTAAAGCGCTATTTCCTTATTTTTTCGGCGGCAAAGTTCCGGAGTATTCCTGTAAAAACAAATCTGCTTCGCAGTTGTGGGTACAACCGCGAAGCAGATTACTATTAAAACGCAGAAAAAGTTAACTTATTTTTTAGCTACCAGGTTAAACTGTACGGTAAAATCATCGTGAATGGCTTTGTCGCCGATATTGGCAAAAAAGCTTTTAGAACCGTAGCGAATATCCCACTTAGTGCGGTCTAAGGTTACAGCATCGGACTTAGCCGTAATGGTGTTGCCTTGTACATTTACCACCGCCGGGAAGCTAACTGGCTGGGCAATGCCTTTAATGGTTAATACACCGTTTACCGTTGCGTTAGGAGCACCGGCTTTGGCCGCTTTTACCGGGGTAATATTCGATATTTTAAAAGTAGCGTTCGGGTGTTTCTCCGTTGAAAAGAAATCATCGGATTTTAAGTGACCTACCAGCTTCTGGTTGTAATCTTTGTCGGTTACGTCCAGGTTTACAATGCTGTTCATATCAATAACCACATTGCCTGCTACCACTTTGTTTTTATCGGCCTGCAGCTCACCACTGGCAATTTTAACGGTACCGTTGTGTTCGCCGGTTACTTTTTTACCGTTCCAGGTCATGGTGCTTTGGGCCGGATCAATTTTATAGGCGGTAGCAGTTTTGCTTTTAGTTTCTTTGGTGGTATTTACCTTGGCGGCAGAAGCTAAAGTTTGAGCATTACTGGTACCTGAAAATAATATGCTGGCAAGAAATAAAGCTGAAAAAATAGTTTTTTTCATGGTTTAAATAATTTTTAAAGAAAAAAGGGTTTAACTGTAATTATTAATATTGAAATATTAAAGGCGAATTTTATCAAGTAACTGGTTTAGGATCTCAGCTTCGTCTTCGGTTAGGCTTTGAACACCAGCATGCAAATTTTTACTTTCGTCGTCAATGCGTTTAAGTAAATCCAATCCGCCCTGTGTTATAAGCACATCTACGGTGCGGCGGTCGTGCTCGCATTGCGTACGGCTTACCAATTCTTTAGCCACCAGTTTATCTACAATCCGCGAAGCATTAGAAGTTTTATCTAACATGCGCTCGATTAATAGATTTACCGTGGCGGGTTTCGGGTGTTGCCCGCGTAAAATGCGTAAAATATTGTACTGTGGTAAAGTCAGCCCGTATATCCGCAATAATTCGGCTTGCCGCTGTTCTACCCAACCGGCGGTGTAAACCAAATTAATATAGGCTTTCTGGTAAATATCTTTAAAAACCGGCTGTTTAATTTCTTCTTCTATGCGCATACTTAAGTTCTATTCCGATTTTGATACAAATTTATGTATATACATTTAATGTTGCAACATTATTTAATATTATTTTAGTTCCAGCTTTAATAATATTGCCGCTGGCTCTCAGATGGCACAATATGCCATTTTATTTTATGGCTTTACAACGCAAGCAATAACATAGTGGCTAAGCTATTCTGGTACTCAAAAGCTAATTTCAGTATTTACCGGTGAATTTTTAAGTATTTAAATAATTATTAACCTAGCCTTGTTTTCGTAAAAAAGCCCCAAGGAGTTAACAAGCAGCCAACCGGACAAGGTATTAAATTAATCCGGGAGCCGTTGCTGGTAATTTTTATAAGGTTTCTTCCTTAGTTTTTTCATAATAATCCTAAAAAGCTAATCATATTTTATGGTTAGCTTTTTTTATTAACCAGTATATTTTTAGTTTGCGGCTAGTTAGGCTATTAACCAAAGTAATCGGCCTAACGTATCTGCCTTCTTATGAAAACACTTGCTATTTCGGGTATAATAACTGGGCTGGTTATTTCGGGTTGGATGTATCTGGAATTTCTGGCGGGTTTTCATGGCTCCGCTGTTGGCCGCTACACGGGTTTTGCGGCCCTAATTTTTACCATCCTGGGAATATTTTTCGGCATAAGGGCTTACCGCATTAAAGAGCGGGCCGGCCAAATGAATTTCTGGCAAGGGGTATTAGCAGGTGTGGTTATATCGGTGTTTGCCGGTTTAATTACAGCTATATTTACGTTTGTTTACTTTAGCTACATTAATCCGGACTTTGTGGATTACATGGTAAACCTTAACCGCCAAACCTTGGAGCAACATGGCGCTACCGATGTGCAGGTGCAGTCGAACGAAATTGTTACCCGCGAATTATTTCAGCCTTTGCCGCAGGCTTTACGGGCTTTTGGCGGTTACGTAGCGGCCGGTAGTTTATTTTCCTTAATTATTGCGGGTTTGCTTAAAACCAAAAGACAAGATGCGCCTTAAGCCACCTTTAGGAAATAAATAATTCACCGTTTCTTTCTTCTACAATCCCGAAAGGTTCGTCTTTTAATATTAAAAAGCCATCTAAATCGGCTTGGTACACACCCTGGCAGAGTTGCATCGCCGACCAAATGCCTAAAGAAGTTTCGACCATACAGCCCACCATGGTTTTGAGTCCATGCTGCCGGGTTTGTTCTAATATTTGCAAGCCATTTAAATAGCCGCCCGCTTTCATTAATTTCATGTTTACCCCGTGAAACTGCTGCTGTAGCGCCTCAAAATCGGCGTGGTCCGTAACCGATTCATCGGCAAAAATATCGTAGGGCGTCTGCTGGCGCAAATATTTATAAGCCTCTATTTCGGTAGCAGGCATGGGCTGTTCAATAAAAGCAATTTGGTAAGGCTTTAGTTGCTCCAGAAAAATCAGCAGTTTATCCGGGTCGGTCCAGGCTTCGTTGGCATCTACTATCAGCGGCCGGTTATTAACCGATGCTACCTGTTTTACCAGGTTTAAGCCATCTTCCTGGTTTACTTTCACCTTCAGGTTGGCAAAGCGGTTCAGGTTGTTATCGCGGATAAAATTAGCTACCAGTTCGGGGTTCATAATGGGTAACGTAAATGCCGTAGCCACTGAAGCAGGCAGGTTAACGCCTAAAAACTCGACTACCGAAATGCTTTTTTTCTGGCAGTAATAATGAATATAAGCCGATTCAATGGCAAAGCGCAGGGAGTTAGCCGGCGGATACAAGGAAAGCAGCACCTGCAAATCTTCCAGCGACCGGATTAATTCCAGGCCATTTTCTACCAGCAATTCGTACTGGTGCGTTAATGCTTCGGCCGTTTCTCCGTACCGGATGTTGGGAGCTGCTTCGCCTATACCCACGAAACGCCGGTCGGCCACCCGGATAAATAAATTTGTTTTTTCGTCCGAGCTGTTCCGGGAAATTTTCCAGGTATACCGTAACTGCAGTTTTTTTGACTCAAGGTGCCAACGAAGCATGTAAGTAATTTAAAGCCGGTGCTATAAGGGCTGTAGTGAATATTGCAGATTTAGCTATTTACTTTAAATAAATCAACAAACAAAGATTAATTTTTCCGGCTACCTCCCCCACTTTCTCCTAAACCGCCCTGGTTAAAGCCGCCTGAATATCTAAAAGAAAGTAATATATTTGTACCTTTTTTAATCCAAAATATTTACCCAAGACTTAAAAGATTTATTTTAATAGCTGTTAAACGCACCCGGCTTACAGTTGCTCTCTTAGATTTACATGCGCAGCTATTTTATTTAAACAATTTATCAGGTGCTTAATTAAGTACAAAGAGGTTTTACTGGTAAAACTGGTTTTGTTTGCAGCAGATAAGTTAAATCTTTTTTTATACGCCATTACAACATGCGAAAATCGCGAATTTTACTCTTTACCTTACTTGTATTAACCCTGGCTGCTGTTTTAACCGTGCTGCATAATTATGGTTTTGTTCAGCTATCGCCGGTTGCCTTAAGTGTGCTCCGGTGGGTGGGCATTGCTTTGCTGGTATTTTATGCTACACAAAAAAAATCGCTTACCACCTGGATTCTGGCTAGTATGGTTATTGGGGCCGAGATTGGTTACAGTTTTCCGGATTTTGCCCAGAACCTGAATGTGCTGAGTAAAATATTCCTGCGCCTGATAAAAACCATTATAGCACCGCTCATTTTCGCGACGCTGGTAGTTGGCATTGCAGGTCATTCTAACTTAAAACAGGTTGGCAGCATGGGCTTAAAAGCCCTGATTTATTTTGAGGTAGTAACCACCATTGCTTTATTTATTGGACTGGCGGCCATTAATTTAAGCCGGGCCGGCGAAGGCATTGTGCTGCGCGGTGCGGAATCAGCAGAGATAAAAGCCCCCGAAAAACAAACTGTAAGTGATATTATTCTGCATATTTTCCCAGAAAATATTGCTAAATCAGTAGCCGAGGGGCAAGTACTGCAAATTGTGGTATTCAGTATTTTATTCGGAATAGGGTTAGCTATGCTGGCCGAAAACCGCCGCCGGCCTTTGTTAGAAGTAACCGAAAGCCTGGCCGAAACCATGTTTAAGTTTACGAATATTATTATGTTGTTTGCCCCGGTGGCGGTAGGTGCGGCTATTGCTTATACCGTAGGGCACATGGGCTTTGGCATTCTGGTAAACTTGTTTAAATTATTAGCTACCCTGTACGTAGCGCTACTGGCTTTTATTTTGCTGGTGTTGTTGCCGGCAGCTTTAATGTTCCGGATACCACTCAAGCGCTTTGTGCAGGCCATTGCCGAACCGGTTTCGATTGCTTTTGCCACCACCAGTTCCGAAGCCGCTTTGCCCCGCGCCATGGAAGCCATGGAAAAAATAGGCGTGCCGCGGAAAGTAGTAGCCTTTGTAATGCCTATGGGTTATAGCTTTAACTTGGATGGCACCACGCTTTATTTATCGCTGGCCTCCGTTTTTGTGGCGCAGGCAGCCGGTATTCACATGCCCTGGGAGCAACAATTATTAATGGTTTTCACGTTAATGCTCACGAGTAAAGGGGTAGCCGGAGTACCCCGGGCTTCGCTGGTAATATTATTAGGTACGGCTGCTTCTTTTAACCTGCCCGTAGAACCTATTTTTATTATTTTGGGTATTGATGAACTAATGGACATGGCCCGCACAGCGGTAAATGTAATTGGTAATTGCCTGGCTTCGGCTATTGTGGCCCGCTGGGAAGGCGAATTTCAGGATAATCCCAGCGCCATTATGCAAGAAGTAGAAGAAATATAACCGCAGTTTAAATATTACTGATTTTGGTTATATTTTAAGGATAATTCATTACCTTTTAAGCTAAACCCAAAACCTATGAAAAAGATATTAACTTTGGCCTTATTGGGTCTGGCGGGCTATCCTACCCAAGCCCAAACTACTACTCCTACCCCGGAACTGCAAATAAAATCGGCAATACTGGCAGCGCCTGCCGATAAAAGAGCCGGAGCGACCGTATACGGGTATACGCCCAAAGGCATGGCAGTTTTGCGCAAAGGTACCAATGAGCTTATTTGTATTGCCGATAACCCCACCGAGCCCGGCTTCTCCGCATCCTGCTACCATAAAGATTTACACCCTTTCATGACACGCGGGCAGGAGTTGCGAAAAGAAGGTAAAAAAAGTCAGGAAATATTTGATGCCCGCGAGCAGGAAACTAAAGCCGGTAAACTGGCTATGCCCAAGCAACCTTCTACCCTTTTTGTGCTCTCGGCACCAGAAGAAAATTACAACCCTACTACCGGTGAAGTTAAAAACGGTTACTTGCGCTATGTAGTTTACATACCTTATGCTACCGCCGAAAGTACCGGCTTACCCCTGAAACCTGAAGGTCCGGCCATGCCCTGGATCATGCACCCCGGCACCCACGGCGCCCATATTATGATTAACCCGCCTAAGCCGGATGCTAAATAAAAGTAGCCTTTTTTAAGTAACCTCCAACCGCCTGAAAGTACAGCTTTTTGCGCTGCAATCTCTGTGGTTGTGTTTTAGTATTAATCAACAATAATGCCTTCTGCCAATATTTGGGGAAGGCATTTTTTTTATCAGCATCAAGTAAACCAGCGCACATAAAAAAAGCCGGAACATATGCTCCGGCTTTTCCAAGTTACTTTATTAAAGTTTACCTTCTCAGGCTTATTCTGTATACGGTGTTGCCCTTCTTAGTACTTAAGCGGGCCAGGTAAATACCCTCAGCCATGTTCTCGTTACCGATTTCGAAGCTGTATTTTTTACCAGATTCAGCTTTGCCAGCACTAATGCTTTTCACTACCGCACCTCTTATGTCGTGCAGTACCAAGGTATAATCACCACCTTCTTTTAAGGTAAACTCGATGGTAGCTTTATTAGTGTATGGGTTCGGATAAGCACTGAGCTCAGTACCAGAACCAGCGGCTAATAAATCATCACCGGTTGGCGATTTATCGTAAGCTTTTGTAGTTGCAGGAGAACCGGCCAATGGACAGCCGGCGTTGTTATAGGTATCTAATGTAGATGCCAACGTACCGGGTGCAGTTCCTCCAGTTCTATAAGCTGTGTTTACAGCAGTAACCAAAGAAGTTATAGTTGGGAATGCTGGATTATAGTTTATATCGTTTGCACCGCTGCTGCAAATATTGAGTAAAGCAGCTACTGATTGACGAGCTAAGTTATAGATACCGCCGCCACCTAAATTCAACGCTTGTAATAAGGTCAGGTTATAAAACTCTGCTGGGGCATTTACAAACACATTCCTATACAAGGTGTTAGGTGTATAACTGCTGCACCACCGGTCAGTATGGTTTTTCCAGTAACCTAATGTACAGCCTTGAGGTGGATTGCAAACTGCAAACGTTACTGTTACTTGGGCACTTACGACAGGGCAAGGTCCGGCAGGGTCATTAGTCATAGCTGTTAATATAACCGGTGTACCAGCTGCTAGGGCAGTTGCACTTGGCGTATAAACATTATTTACTACAGTACCCATTCCAGCAGGAACACTCCAGGTAACAGAGGTTGCTCCTCCACCAAAAGCAGGTGCTAAGGTAACCTGACGAACACCGCCATTAATTGCACACGGCACTACGTAAGGACCACCGGCATTCAAAGTAGCAGCAGGATAAACATTAATTATCCTGGTGTCATTATTGGCACCGCATGGACCACTAGGATCGTTGGTTGTTAGCCGCAGCGTTACCATACCTGTAAAGTTGGGTGCCGGTGTGTAGGTTACAGTAGCCGGGTTGGCAACCTGGGCTGTAGTACTTAAGGTACCACCACCAGAAACAATAGACCAGGCACCGGTTGTGGCGCCACCACCAATGGTTGCTCCCGTTAAAGTAATTGGTGCAGGATTAGCAGATTGACAAACATCATTCGGTCCGCCGGCTTCTACAGTAACACCAGGATAAATAGTGATGGTTCTCTCATCACTTACGGCTTGGCAAGGGCCAGCGCCATCTGGGTCCGCAACGGATAATCTTACTACAACGGAACCGGTATAATTTGCCGGTACACTCAGGCTTCCGCTGGCAAGAGTATTGTTAGACAAGGTAATACCCGCATTAACCGGATTAGACGAAACAACAGACCAGGTAGCAGTACCGCCGGTTGCACTTGCGCCGGTTAAAGCTACACTTTGGGCAGAAGCAGACTGACAAACACTGATTGGTTCACCTGCTTCGACAGTGGCAGCCGGGCTAATGTTAATAATTCTGGTATCCGTTATGGCAGGGCAAGGACCTTCGGGGTCAGGACTAGCTAATTGCAAAGTAATGGTACCAGTATAATTAGCGGCTACAGTTAAGCTACCGGCAGCTAATGTTGTATTTGTTAAAGTATTTGCTCCAGCCGGGTTAGAAGAAACGATAGACCAGGTACCGGTAGTAGCACCACCTGTTACACTGGCTCCAGTTAATGCTATTA